>DATLXN010000012.1:0-435298 GCA_035575715.1 Vicinamibacterales bacterium
GCGAGCGGAGATCATCCGCGAGAAGGGCACCAACCGCAGCCGGTTCTTCCGTGGCGAGATCGACAGGTATTCCTGGGTCGATCTCGGTTCAAGCTATCTACCCTCGGACATGCTCGCCGCGTATCTGACCGCACAACTCGAAGCCGTGGACGACATTCAGGCACGCCGGTTGGCGATCTGGAATCGCTATCAGGAGGAGTTGGCCGGCGTTGCCGCTGACCACGGCGTGCAGTTACCGACCGTGCCGCAGGGCAGCGAGCATCCGGCGCACATGTTTTATCTGCTGCTGCCGTCGCTCGAAGAGCGAACGGCGCTGATTGCGCATATGCGCGAACGGCTCGTTGCGCTGGTCTTTCATTATCAGCCGCTCAACCGATCGGAGATGGCGCAGAAGCTGACACATAGCATTACCCCGATGCCGGTCGCCGAATCGATCGCCGACCGCTTGGTCCGGTTACCGCTCTACTTTGGACTGACCGAGGACGAGCAAGGACGGGTAATCAGTGGTCTGCGTGAGTTTTGGCAGAGAGGGTGATCAGTCTCGCTCAACGACCGTCTTGCGGAAAGTCAAGTAGCCACTCAATGCGGCCACCAGACTCAGCACGCAAACGAGTCCGATAAAACGTTCCTGCGTTCTGATGACCGGGGAGTTGCTACCGGCCCATCGTCCTCTCGTCGACTGCGGCGTCGCTTTGCACGTCGTAGGTCCCGCGGTTGATGCCGTGGTGCCGTCGACCTCCGGATGGCGCACCAGGGTTTCGACGTTGCCGCCGCTGGTGTCGAGCAGGTCGTAGGAAAAGGTCGTCTCCGCGGTCTGCTCCGAGGAGCAGGGCGACCAGCACCACAGCGCCCAGGACGAAGATGACGAGCAATTGAATTCGTCGGTTGCTGGCGTATGCGGGCATCGGCCAGCCAAGGCACTTGCGCCGCGGTTGGCGTCAAGGACTTACGCCGGCGGCGGACACGGCGAATCCGCTCGTGCCATCACCCGGATCACCATCCCGTTGTCCAGCGTAAACGTGCCGCGCTCCTGGTAGTTGAGCGCTGTCCATCGTGCGATCGCCGGGTAGAGGCGAGCCACATCCGACCAACCGTCACGATCGATAAAGATCAGCGGCACCGGCTCGTTGGCCACCCGTCGCAGGAAGTCCTGTTCAATCGCGTCGGGCCGACGCAGCGCGGGGATGAGAAACGCTTCGCCGCCGGCGAAGCCGCGGCGGGCGAAGAAATACAGCTCGGGGACGTTCCATGTCGCCACCAACCGATCGGTCGGGCGGGTGCAGGCATTGGCGTACTCCGCGAGTCGCCAGCCGTCGCCAGCCGGCCACTGCGACGGCCATGGCCAGACGGTGAGACCGGCCTTGACTGCCTGCGCCCGGTCCCCCACGCCGCTGCCGAGCAGGTGTGACGAGTCGATCTCGTCCGCCACGTTACGGGCCCGGATCGTCGCGGCGCTGAAGGTCGCCAGCAGCAGTACGACCGTTACTCGAGCCACCGCACGAATGGCCGGAGCGCCCATGTTCCAGACCGCGGCTCCGAGAAGCGCACAGGCGACCGGCAAGACCCCAAAGACGTCGGCGAGGCGCTCCACCAGCACTTCGCGGAGAAAGCCGACGCTGACGATGAGCCCGAGTGCCGCGATGCCGAGGGCGAGGCTCGCCGGCGCGCGGGCCACCGGCCGGCGACGAATCCACGCGACCGTGGCGATGATCAATAGCAGCGCCGGGGCCGCGATAGCCGCGTAATACACCAGCACGGCGGCATTGCCGGGCGTGGCGAAGGAACTTCCGCCGGGCTGCGCTGACCGGTCGATGTACATGGTGTCTTCGACGGCCGGTGACGTGACGATGGCATGGGCGCCGGCCGCCGAGCGATCGCGGAGACGGTAACGCCACGTCCGGCCGCCAATGGCGGTGCCGTCCTCCAGCTTCAAGGCGAGCTCGGTTTCGTGGCGGCCCGCCTCGGTCACATGTTCGCGCCAACGCACGTTGACGATCTCCGCTGCGGCCTCCGCGTCGGGCTTGAACCGCGGCCATGAGAGGCGGGTTCGCACCGCCTCGGTCCTCGAGATTTGAATCCCTCGCTCGAAGTACGACACCAGGTTATCGACCGTGGCGACGTAGACCAGCCACGGCGACGCCACGACGAGCGCTGCGACCGTGAACCAGGCCACCGCCCGTGCCGCCGCGGCGATCGAGGTGCGAGCGTCAACCGCGAACACGACCACCGCGAGCGCCGCACCCGTATAGAGGCCGTGGTCATGGCGAACGAGGAAGGCGAGGCCTGCCACGACGGCCAACATGAGCAGCTTGAGCCGTCCCGGTTTGGCGGCGTACGCCCAGACGGCCGCAATTGCGACAGCGTAGACCAGCATCTTGGGGTGTGAATACGAGCGCGGGAAGGCCAGGAGCTGCAAGCCGCCGGCCCAGGCGCCCGCCACCACCGAACCGGTGATGGTCGAAGTGACATAGGTGGTGACCGCGGCGGCCATCGCCAGCGACGCGAGGGTTACCACCGCTTCAGGCCAGAGTCCGGCGCCAAGGACCCACTGCGCCACCGTCGACGCCAACGTGGTCAGCGGGACACCTTCCTCGGTGTAATCGCGGACTGGCCAGGCGCCGAGCAAGACCTGCTGCACGCGCGCCAGATGGACGTAGTGATCGTTGGGAAACCCGCGGAGTGTCAGGTAGCGAAGGACAAGTGTAATGGTCCCGATCAGCGCCGCGACGGCAACGCGCATCTGGTCACCTTATCGCATCTGTTGAAAGGGCGCCGCGAAGACGACTACAATCGCGCACCGCTCTGTGTCCATCAATGGTCCCCGCAATCCTGCCATCTCCGAGACCTCGCTAGTCAGCCCAGAGCGCGCGACAGGTGCCGTCAGCGCTGTCTGGTGTGCCGTCGGTTTGTTGTCGATCTCCGGACTGTCACTCGCAGCGCGGCTAGCGCCCGACGGGTTCTATGGACTACGGACTGTCACCGCCGCGATGGCGATTGGCATGGTGCCCGGTGCGCTAGTCCTGCTCGCGCTGCGCGTGCGACCCGTGCTCACGCTGTTTCAGGTCGTTGGGCTCGGTGCCGGTGTCAGCTTCGCGAGCATGCAGTTGCTGACGATAGCGGCCATGGTCTTCCAGTTTTCAGCGGTGACGTCGCTGTGGATCGTGGCGCTGCTCACCGTCGCCTGTACGACGGTAATCCTGGTGCGCGGGCGCGAGGTGCGGGTGGAGGTCCCGCGCGAGGAGCTCGCGCTCGGGCTGGGTTTCGCGATCCTTTCCGTGTTTCTTTACGCCGAAGGCGCCCCGTACAATGGGGTTGAAGACAACGTGCACGTTGGCATTGTCCGGCGCTTGGCCTTCCTCCAGGCGCCGGCCATTAACAACATCTACTCCGTGCCCGACGTCGTCTACACCTATCCCTATCCGGGCACGCATTACGTGATGGCGCTGATGGCCCGGCTGTCCGGTCTCGACGCGCTCTTCGTGTATCACAAGCTGCGGGTCTTGTGGGGACCGTGGGCGCTGATCCTGATCTATGGACTCGCATGGCGGATCTTCTGTAGTCGACCGATCGCGTTCGCGTCCGCGGCGACGGCGTTGGTGCTGGTCCTGAACGGCGGTTTTGCCAACGTCAAAAATTTCTTCTGGGCCCAGGTGGTGCCGTACAGTCACGCGTCGGACGTCGCCATGGGTGTCATGCTGCCGGCGCTGATCTGGCTGGCCTTCGAGTACCTCCTTGCCGATACGCGGCGCGCCACTGTGATCTTTTTTGTCTGCGTCCTCGCGCTCGAGTTCATGCTCGACATCGTCCATATCCGGGAGACGGTGCAGTTTCTGGTCTATTTCGGCTCATTCTCCGCGGCCTTGATCGTCGTCCGCCGCCATCCGGTGATGCGTAATCGCGCGCTCGTGCTGGTGGCGGTGTCGGTGGCCATGATGCTCGCCTATGGCACCTGGCACTCGTCGCACGTGTCGTCGATCGATCGGCTGGTCGTTGACATGAAGCAAGGGCTCGTCACCGTGGCGGCAACGTCGACGTGGGGGCAATTGTTGGGCCCGCCACTGCCGCTGCTGAACGGTTACGTGACGGCCGTCGGACCGATGTTTTACATGTGGAATCCGGTCGTGCTTCTCTTGAGCCCGCTGGTGCTGGTGTGGTTCCGACGGCAGCCGCTGGTGCTGTTGATCGGCGCCAGCACGCTGGTCTACTTGCTGATCATCCGGTTTCCGTTGTTCGCGATTCCGTATGTCTACGCGACCTACTTTGAGATCTTGTATACGCCGGTGCGCAACATGATCCAGTTCATTCACATCCTGACCGGTGTGATCGTGTTCGTGCTCGCCGTGTTTGCCGCCAGGTTACCGCTGCTGGCTGGTCTGCTCGCTTCTGCCGTCGGCGCCGGTGCCCTCGCGACTGCGGTTCGCTATGTGGGGCCGTACTTTGAGCGACATCCCGACCATTTTTATCTGCCGCTGATCGTCGCGTATGTGCTGGCGGCGGCCTACATCGTGTGGCGGCGCGCGGAGGCCGAACCGGCCAGTCCGCCACCTCCCCGGTGGGCCTTGATGCTGGCGGTCGCCCTGGTCGTCCTGGCTTTTGCCGCGCCGGCGCACCAGACGCCGTTGAAGCCAGCGCAGTCGTACCCCACGCCGGCCGTATTGTTTGACAAAGGTGTGCCGTGCATCGGCCGGCACGACGTCGAAAACACGATTAAACCGCCCGAGATGTCTGGCGACAAAGTGATGATTGGCGAACTGCTGTCATGCCCGCCGCCGCCGCCGCTGATGGCATTTGCTGAAAGCCACATTCCGGCCTCGGCGGTGTTCGGGGTCGATAAGTACTTCGAGTACCCGGCGCCGATGTTCATGCCGCAGCAGGTGACGGTGTGGTCGAGCCCGGTGACGATTTTCCGCGATGAGCACCTGTTGTTCCCCAAGTATTACGACCACTACTACCGGAGCTTCCGCAAGTACCGGGCGCAGCCGTTTTTCAACACCGTCGAGACCGACCAGGAGCGCAGCAGCTATTTGTCAGACCTTGGTGTGACACATATTCTGCTGAACCCGCGCGTGTACGCTGCCATGAAAGGCGTGCTGGATGCGCATCCCGGTCAGTATCGCGTCTTGTACGACCAGCAGGAATGGGCGATCTATCAAGTCTCAGCGCTCGAGTAGGCGCTGCCGGCGCGCCTCCTTTCCGGGCCAGTATTTCGATGCTGGGGTGGGCGCTGAACGAAGAGCAGTCGGTCGAACGCTACGTGGAGCGCGCGGCGGCCCTGCTTGTTGAGATCGCCGACGACTACGAGCTGATCATCATCGATGATGGCAGCACGGATCGCACGTGGGAGATTTTGTCGGCTATGCGCGTCTCGCGACCATGGCTCCGTCCATACCGCAACGAAGTCAACCGCGGCTCTGGCTTCAATACCAAGCGGGCAATTTCACTAGCCACCAAAGAGTATCTGTTCTGGCAAACGGTCGACTGGGCCTACGACATCACAGCGCTCGCAGACAACGCGCACCTCCTGGGCCAATACGACGTCCTGCAGGGAGTACGCCGAAACGCCTTGGCCCTGCGACAGGTGTTTAGCGCGCGGTCCGACAACCCTTACAAAGGCCTGGTGTCGTGGGTGAATTACTCGCTGATCCGCCTGCTGTTCCAGGTACCGATCAGCGATTATCAGAACGTCACCGTCTACCCCCGAGCGCTCATCCAACGCGCGACCCTCGAGTCGGAAAGTTCGTTCACCAATCCCGAATGTCTGCTCAAGACGTGGTGGCAGGGCGCAAGTTTCAAGGAGATACCGGTGCCGTTCATCAAACGCGATACCGGGATCGGGAAAGGCACGCGACCGCTCGCGATCGCCCGTGCCATCACAGACATTCTGTATTGGTGGTTCGTCTGGGTCGTCCTGGGCCGTCGCGAGCACCGCGGACGCGGTCGGGTCACCCCCATTTCTGAGTACGAGTCGTGAGCCTGCTGGAGGCGCTCGCGCGGATAGGGGGCGCCGTTGCATTCTTCTATCTGCCGGGTCTACTCCTGGTGCGCGTCGCGCGCATCCGCTTGGATGCGCTCGAACTGATCGCCGCGGCATTTGCCGCCAGCTTTGCCCTCCTCACCATCCTCAACGTGCCGCTGTTCGTGTTTGGCCTCAACCTGACAGCGCTCGTTTGGTTCTGGGCAGCCCTCGCCGTGGCGCTTGCCCTCGTCGCGTGGCGCGTCGGCACGCCGGATGCAACCACCGCGGAGCCGCCCTCGCCGCCGTGGCACGGGTGGTTGCTGGTGACCTGCCTGGTGGCGCTCGCAGGGCTCAGCGTGGCGCTTGCAGCTAAGGGGGCGCTGCTGGGCGGAGAAGAAGAGGTGGAGCTGATCATCACGCGCAAGTTGCTCGAAAGCGATGCGCTCATCTTCAATCAGATCAACTATCTCAAAGGGTTGCCGGCGACCTATCTGCTCGTGCCGCTGCAACTGATGCGGGCGCTAATCTCCGCGGTGAGCGGCGTCGACCCGGTGCTCGCGCATTACCGGCTCGCATTTGTCGGCCCACTCATCGTTCTATCAGGCCTCTATGGCCTGCTGGTGACCCTCGGTGCGGATCGCGGGATGGCGCGAGCGGCGCTTCTCGCGACTGCCGGTTGGGTGTTATTCGGGTCTCTGGCCACCACGAAACCGCCTTTCCTTTTTACCGTGGCGGAGACGCCATTGTTTTTTCGCGGCGTCGCGGTCATTCAACTGGTTTACGTCGTGTGGTTGGCTGCCGCGCTGCGCGCGTGCGCGGAGACGCAGGACCGACGAGCGGTCTTCACGGCGGCCGCCGCGGTGCTCTTCTTTGCGGCGATGTTCACCCACGGGGTGAATGCCGCGTACGACCTGATCGTCCTGGCGTTGATTGCCGCTCCGGCCCTGACCGTGGCGCTACGAGGCGGCTCCGCCGGGTGGCGGCGGCCGGACGTGCGTGCCGCCTGGCTACTACTGCTGCTGAGCGTGGCGGGCGTGGTTGCCTACAAACTCGCATTCGACGCGTTCATGCCCGGAGGAGAAGCGGGCGCCGTGCGCGCGCGCGCCGAGATCGGCCAGGCCTTCACTGGCTTATTCAACGGGTGGCGTGCCGCGCTACTGGACTTACCGCCACCAGCCACCTTCTACGAGTATTTCAATGTTCGTGGCACGTCGTTCGCGCACATCGATTCATTGTTTGTACGGCGGTTGACACCGATCGCGACCGTCGCGATGCTCGCGGCTCCGGCGTTGTGGTTAATCAGCGCCGATCGGGGCCGGACCGCCCTGGCCGCCACGCTCGTAGTGATCCCGGTCATCGCCCGCGTGCCATTCCTGCTGCTCGCGGTGGTCTTCGTCAACGCCTCCCTGTTCACAAACGCCTACTACCACCTGCTCATCCAGGCGTTTGTCGCGCTCATCCTGGTCGCGATAGCTGTCGGCGGGATGGCCGGGGCCGCGATTAACCGAGTTGCGTCACAACGGTTGCGCAGCTGCCTTGCGATCGTGGCGGTGGCGGCCGCGTGCCTGTTCGCGTGGTGGGGCGGCGTCGCGGCCGACCCGGTGGCCCAGTGGACGCGCGGGCACCGCGACGAGGCGCTCGCGATCTTTTTTGCCTGGGCAATAACCGCCCTGGTCGGCGGCGTCCTGTTGCGCGAGCGCATTCGCTCCGTCGCCAACCTGTCGTCACCCTCGGCCGTCGCCACGGCGATTACGGCGGCTCTGCTCTCGACCCTGCTCGTCGCCACAGACGGGCCCGGCACCAGTGTCATCCAGGCGGGTCTGGACAAACTCTCCACGCCGGAGGGGAACGATGAGTACGGCGCCTACACCGAAAACCTGATCGGCCTGCACGAGCGCCAAACCCGCTTTCCGCGCGAACTGTTTGCTGCATTGATGTTCATTCGCGCCAGCATCCCGGAAGGTTCCACGTTCGATGCCGATCCGGATGTGATTCGAGCCATTCCGCTCATGACCAACCAATACGTGGTCCACTCCGGCGTGCCGTTTGATTTCGTGGAGCGATACTTTGCGACCTATTACACGCCGACGGAGGCTGGCCCGGCCGCCTACCAGGCGCTCGATCCGTTGTTTCGAGCAGACCGGTCACTCGATTATGAGGCAACACGGCTGGCGGCGGGCATGATGGAAACGTTCAACGTGGATTACGTTCTGGTCACGCCGCGATTCCACGACTACACCCCACAACTCGTCAGGCGCGCGGCCGTCAGCCGTGGCTGGAAGAGTGCGGCTGTTTACGATTCAGGTGGTTTCGCCTTGTTGGCGATCACCCGGTGACGGGGGCTAGGGCACGACGATCGTGACCAAGTTTGACGAGGCTCCGGCGGTGCCGTCGGCGCGCACGGCCCGCAGCGTGATCCGGTATGTCCCCGCGGGCAACCCGCTGACGCTCAGGGCCGTATTCGGCGGCAACACGCCTGATGACACCGTCTGTTCGGGGCCTCCAGCAGTGCTGACACTGGCGGTCGCAAGGTAACCGGCCGGGGTGCCGGTCGCCGGCGCGTCCCACGCGAGCGTGAGGGTGCCGTTTAGAAAGGTACCTCGCAGATTGAGCGGAGGGCCTGGCCCGCCCGCCGTATCCGGGACGTTCAGTGTGATCTCATTGGACACCGACCCAGTTCGCATGAAGTCCGGGCGGCCACCCGCACCAGGTAAATGCCGGGACGGACGCCGTCAAACACTTGCGATGTCGAGGCGCCGGCGGTATCAAGTTCGGCGAGCAACGCGCCGTCCACCGACGTCACAATCAAATGGAACGAGGTGATGCCGTCAGACGGTAATGGAGGTAGCCACGCGAGCGTCACCATGTCGCCTTGCACGGTCGCCGGCAGCAGCACGGGCGGCCCTGGGGTCCTCGCGCATCCCGGTGGCGTGGCCATCACTTGGAACGACACTTCGTTCGACGCCGGACTCAGACCACCTGGCGTGCGCGCCCGCACGCGCGCGAAGAAGGTGCCGGCGGCGATGATGCCTGACGCCGTCGTGCCGTCGACGGCGAAGGCCCCGACATCCGATGTGCCGGCTGCGCGGCCGACTTCGACGACGTAGTCTAGGGGGGACCAGAGACCGGCGCGCGCCAGTCCAACGTGACGCCCGTGCCGGTGACGATCGCCGTGAGGCCAAACGGCCCTCCTGCGCCGGTTTGATCCGTGATCGTGACCGTCACTTCGGTCGAGGCCGGCCCCGTGCCACTTGCCGCGACGCTACGCACGCGAATGACATAGCTGCCCGGAGGCAGAGTGACTTGCGTGGTCAGCACGTGACCCAGGGCGCTGGTTTGACGCGTCGTCGTGCTGGCCGTGTCGATTTCAAGCACGTAGCCGTTGACGGCAGGTCCGCTGACTGGGCCTGTCCAACGCAGCGTCACCACGGGTCCGCTGGTCGATGCCGTCAGCGCAGTGGGCGCCGCGGGGAGTGGCTGGGCAGAGATGACCAGTTCAAAAATCGTGGAGGCGGTTGTCGAGCCGTCGCTGACGATCACGGTGACGTTGGTCATGCCCCCGCGGCCCGCCGCCGGCGTGATGGTCAGCGTGCGCGAGCCGCCAGAGCCGCCGAGTGTCAGCCCCGAAGACGCGACGAGCGTGGCATCCGCAGCTGATGCGGTGACCGTCAACGCACCGGGATCGGTCTCGACGTCGGTCACGGAAAAGGCAATCGGACCCAGGGTTGTTCCGGCGACGATCGACTGATTCGAGATGGCGGTGATCGTCGGCGCGTCGTTGACGGCGGTCACGGTCAACGTGAAACTGGTTTGCGCGGTGAGGCTGCCGTCGCTGACAGTGACGGTGACCGTCGTCGCGCCGCTACGGTTGGCCGCCGGGGTCACGGTGAGCGTTCGTGACGCGCTGCTGCCTGCGTGTGTGAGGCCGGCGCTGGGGACCAGCCCCGTATCCGTCGCCGTGGCCGTCACCACCAGATTGGCTACCGGCGTGTCGGGATCGGCGACCGTGAACGAAACGGTGACCGCGCTGTCCTCGGCGATGGTTTGTGACGACACCGAGGTAATCGTCGGCGGCTGCGATGACGGCGTGGGCGTGGGCGTGGGCGTGGGTGGTGGCGGTGGCGGCGGTGGGGCTGTGGGCGCCGGCAGTTCGACCGCGCCCATATCGACGCGGCTGTTCTCGAGTCGTGCCAGCCCGCGCTGATCGGTGGCGGGCGTGCCGGCGTACCCGAAATCGGCCGAATCCCGCGCGGGGCTGGCGTCTCCAATCAGGCGTGTCAGGGTCGACCCACCGTTGTTTTGCAGCGACCCGAGGGCCGGATCGACATTGAAAAGGCTCCCACCGGCGTTGGTCGTCGGCGCGGTCGTGCTCCCGATGAGTGAGTACCGCGTCTCGAAGGTCGGTGTGCCGCCAAGATCTCCGCTCGACGATGTGTTATCGGAGACGATGGAATTTTCGAACCGCACCCGTCCGGCGTCGCCGGACACGCCGCCGCCGGGGCCAGCGGCGGTGTTATGGGACACGGTAGCAAATCGGACGATGTTGTTCGCCGACTGACCGATGCTGTCGAGATATAACCCGCCGCCCTGCAGAGTGGCCGTGTTGTTGGAGACGGTGCTGTTTTCGAGCGTCAACTGCGGTCCCGGTTCGAGCCCCATGAATGTGGCGAGACCGCCGCCGTTGCGCGCGGAGTTGCCGGAGAAGGTCGAGCGCGACACATGGCCAACGCTGCTGAACGAATTCAGCGTCACCATCAGCCCGCCACCGTCTTGCAACGCGGTATTGCCTGAAAACGTCGAGCGCGTTACGGTGACGTTCGTGGCGATCAATCGTGCCCCGCCACCGTGCCTCTGTGTCGTGTTATTGAGAAAACGGCTGTCCTCGATCAGGACCGGCACGGCATACACGCTCGCGCCCGCGCCTTCAACGCTGGCCGAATTCGAGTCGAAAGTGGAGCGGCGAATGGTAATGGTGTTGGCGCTGAACGGAGGCTCCACTCCGCCACTGACGCTGGCTTCCAATCCGCCCGCCGCCCCGGAGTTGCCGGATAACACCATGTCTTCGAGCGTGACATTTTCGCCTTCGACAAAAATGCCGGCACCGAGGAATCCACTACTCTGTCGGCCATTGGTGATGGTCAGCCCCGCGATGCGCACGTTAATCGGGGTGGATGAAGACGGCTTTGACACCAGCAGCACCGACGCATGGCCACCGCCTCGGATGGTCAGCGTCGCCGCACCGGGCCCCTGAATGTTGAGCGCGTCACCAATCTGGATATACGGTGAGCCGGAAACCAAGGCGATGGTCCCGCTGAGGCCCGATTGAAACGTGAGCGAGTACCGCTTGGCGCAGGCTGCCCGCACCGCTGTCATTGAGGTTGCTGACGATGAAAGTCGCGGCTGCCGCCGGGACGGGGGCGCAAACGACTGCCGCGGCTAGAAAGGCAGGTAAAAGGGTGCGACGGCTGCGATGAGCCATTGCGGCAGATCCTAGCTTCGCCTGACGTTCGTTGACAAAAGTAAATCGGGGCCGGGATAATGCTGTGTTTCGGGCATGCGCAAAATGCGCCAATCATCACGGGGATCACCGGTCAGGACGGGTCGTCTCTCGCCGAACTGCTGGTGTCCAAGGGATACGAAGTCTTCGGCGTCGTGCGGCGATCCAGCGCCCCCAATCTGTGGCGCATCGAACACATTCTCGACAAGGTGACGCTCAGGCCCGTCCTTCTGAAGCAGGGAAGCGTCTTCGAACAGGAGCACGGTGAGCCGGCCGTCCTTGAGCAGTGGTTCACGGATTCATGGCATCACATTCGACCGTGTTCAGCACAGCCGCGAGGTTCTTCGAGCAGTTGCCCGATCGCGGTGGCTCCGTTCAGTCGTGTTGCTGGTCGGCACAGCCTGGTGGTGCGCTTGCCGGGGACCGGCAACGGGCGCTCCCTCGTGTTCAACACGCACCTCGACATTGTGCCCGACGGCGACCGCCGCGCCTGGACGCGTGATCCATTTGGGGCGGAGGGCGATCACGCTAGCGGCACGCTGGTGTGGTCATCGCCGTGGCTCTGGTCCAGATTCATTAGGGAAGGTGCCGCCGTGTTTCCGGGCCACGTCGTGTTTCAGTTTGTTCTGGAAGACGAGACGACCGGGAATGGAACGCTGCTCTGCCTCAATGCCGGGCATCGCGCCGACGCCGCAGTGATCATCGACGGCACGTGGCTCGATCGGGCCATGGTGTCGCACGCCGGTCAACTACAATTCACCATCGTCAACCGGGGGCGTTCGGCATCTGTCAGCGTGTCTCACCTGGGTTGTAACGCCGCTGAAGGCTTCGCGGACGTGGTCGCCGTCAACCGGCACGTCGGATTTGCGGCATTTCGCCGACGCTGGAATTCCGGCTTTGCTGTACGGTCCCGGCCGAGGCTTTAACCCTCATCGCCCCGACGAACACTACTACTTAGAGGATCTCTCGATGATGATTGGTATCTTCGCGAACCTGGCGACAGCCTGGTGTGGCGAGCGGAAGAACGCGTGACTCGCAGTGACCATAGCTCCATCGTGGCGGAGGAGGAGGGCATCCTGGCGGTCATCGGGATGCGTACCGGTGCGATAGTCATGCTCGGCCTGGTGCTACTCGCCTGGGTCATGCCGACGCTGGCGCTCGATACTCCGATAGCGTGGGCGATGCAACTTGTCCTTGCCGCGACGGCCGTGGCAGTTGCGCCGGGTACGTTGTTGCTGGCCGCCTGGCGCCCGCGGCCATTGTTGACCGTGTTCGAGTGGCTCGCCCTGGGTTTAGGCCTCAGCCTCGTCCTTGTTCAGCTCATCACCATTTTCGTGATGACGGTGCACACCTCGGCAATGGTCGGCCAACAGATCCTGCTGCTCGGCTGCGTGCTTGCGGCCGTGGTCGCAGTGGCGCGCCGATCACCTGCTCAACTGGCGCTTCGCGGCGACGAGCTGGGATTGGGTCTCGGAATCGCCGTGATCGCGGGCTTTCTCTACGTCCAAGGGTCACCGGTCAACTCTACTGAAGACCACATTCACATCAGCATCGTTCGGCGGCTGGCATCCCTTGGAAATCCTTCGATTCACAACGTCTACTTCTCACCCAATATCATCTACACCTATCCGTATCCGGGCACGCATTACTTGATGACCCTCATCACCCGCGTGGCGGATGCCGACGCGATGTTTGCGTACAGCAAATTGCGGGTGATGTGGGGACCTTGGGCGCTGTTGTTACTGTGCGTCCTGGCGCGCCGGTTCTTTGGCAACCCCGCAGTCGCACTGGCGTCCGCCGTCACCGCACTCGCGTTGGTCGCCAACGGCGCGTTCGCCAATGTCACCGGGTTTTTCTGGGGGCAGATGGCGCCTTACAGCCACGCGTCCGATATCGCGATGGGCGTCATGCTCCCGGCCCTACTTCTGCTGGCGTTTGAATATTTTCGGGCCACGACTCGATCCGAATCTGTCCTGTTCTTCGTCGGCGCCATCGGCCTCGTGGTGATGCTCGCGATTGTCCACATTCGTGAGGTGGTTCAGTTTCTCGTTTATATGGGGGCCTTCGCGATCGCGCTGTTGCTGGTCGGTGGTCACAGTCGCCTGTGGCGCCGCGTCGCGGGGCTGACCGCTACCTCGGTCGCGCTGATGTTGCTTTACGGGCGGTGGCACGCGGCCGTGGTCGGCCACGTGAGCGGCATTGTTGACGAGTCCAAACAGTCGCTGGTGAAAGTGGCAGCGAACGCCAGCTGGAGCGACTGGGTAAGTCCGCTGCTGCCGCTGCTCGCCGGATTCGCGACGGCGTTTGAGCCGATGTTCTACTTGTGGAATCCAGTGATCCTCTTCGCCGGACCGTGGGTCATCTGGCACTTCCGTCGGGAGCCGCTGGTACTGATGATTGCGGCCAGTATTCTCGTCTATTTGTTGATCATCCGGTTTCCACTGTTTGCGATCCCGTACATCTACGTGACTTATTTCGAGATCTTGTACACACCAGTTCGCAACATGATCTTTTTCATTCATGTAATGGCGGGCGCGCTGGTGTATCTGATTGCCGTCTCGGCCCTGCGGGTTCCAGGCGTTGCGGCGTACGGAGTGGCGTTGGTTGGTGGAATGCTGCTCGGAGGCGCCGTGAGATACGGCGGTCCGTGGCTCGCGACGCACCCCGATTTTCTTTATCTGACACTAATTCCGGTGTACTTGGTGCTGGCCATTCTCGTGCTGAGGTCGTATCGCCAGCAGCGCGTCAACCTCGGTCCGTTGCTGCCGACTCGCCGCTGGCGCTTGGCGTTTGTCGCGGTGCTCCTGCCAGTGCTGCCGTTGACGGCCACGGTGGCGTCGCCGCTGAAGGCGACCGCCAGTTTCGCGTCGCCGGCCGCGATGCTTACTGGGCAGCCGTGCGTTGGGCGGCATGACGTCGAAGTCCTCTTCAAACCGCCGGAACTCGCCGCCGAAAAGCACATGGTCGGCGAATTGCTGTCGTGCCCGCCCCCCTTATCACTTGTGCAATTCGCTGCTCGCGGGATTCCAGCCGATGCGGTTTTGGCGGTAGACAAGTTTTTCGAATATCCCGCGTCCGTGTTCTTGCCGCAACAGATGGTAGTGTGGACAGGGCCGAGTGTCGCGTTTCGTGACGAAGACCGCCTGTTTGGCGCTTACTACGAGCAGTATTACAAGAGCTTCAGAAAGTACCGGCAGCAACCCTTCTTCAATACGGTCGAAACAGACCAGGAGCGAGAGCTGTATCTCCGCGCGCTCGGCGTGACCCACGTGCTGCTCAATCCGCGCGTCCACGCGATGATGACGACGGTGCTGGCCGCCCGCCCCGCGCAATACCGGCGCCTCTACGACGAAGCGGAGTGGGCCGTGTACGAGGTGTCGAACATTCCATGACACAACGCGCGGCCCGTGAGAGCCGTTGGCCTGTGGGTGACCGTCCAAGTTTGTCGATGTTGGGGTGGGCGCTCAACGAAGAGCAAGGCATCGAACGCTACGTCACTCGCGCCGAGGCGTTCCTCTCGGTGCTCTCCGACAACTTCAAAGTCATTCTCATTGACGACGGCAGCACGGATCGAACATGGGAGGTCATGAATCGCTGTCAAGGTACGCGACCGTGGCTGCAGATCGTGCAAAACGGACACGTCCCAGGCTCGGGTTACAACGCGAAGCGCGCCATAAGCGCTTGCCTCTGTATTACCAACTGTCGGAGGCACAGCAGCGACGAGTGGTGACGGCGCTTACGGAATGGCATCCCCCGGCGAGCCATTGAACAGGACCAGGTTGGTGTAGCTGGTGTCGTCACCGCCGACATAGCCGACCGCATCGGCGAGTGCGTTTGACGGTCGGCACCTGTCGCGCGTGCCGTCGCCGTGCAGGTCAATGAAATAGCCGAACTGCGTTGTCAGTAATGTGAGGAAGTCGGCCGGATCGACACGCTGTGCGCATAGCGCAGCCGGGCTGAATTCAATCTGCCACGCGATGTGACGGCGTGCGAGCACCTCACCTGCCCCGCGCAACACCGCCATCTCGGCGCCCTCCACATCGCACTTGATGAACGTCGTCAGTCCTAAATCGATATTGCGCTCGCGTGCCCAAGTGTCGAGACGGCGGCACGGCACCGAGACGGTGCGGCGAGCGCTGTCGTTGTTGAGCAACACCCGGTGCGTGCCGATCTGGCTAGATACGGCGAGCTCGATGGCGCCGTCGTGATCGGCGATCGCCGTGTGGTCCACGACGATTCGGTCATGCATGCCGTTGGCAAGCACCGCAAGCTGCAGGCACTGGGCGTTGCCCGGTTCGGCCTCGGCGGCGAAGGCCCACATGAAGTCGCCCAGGGCAATGCGCGGGATGACTGTGGTGCCGACGTTGGCCCCGATGTCAAGCATGACTCCGCCGACGGCGACATCGCGCGCCTCGGCGATTTCGCGCAGCGGGAGCCAGCCGTTGTGGATGCGGTCGGCGAGCTTGCCGGGGACACGGATTTCGCGCGGCACGAAAAACGTGAGACCTGAGTTGGCCACCGGCTCGAAGCGGTCGGTCGCGGCGGCGGCGGGTACTGGTGGCGCACTGGCGCGGAGCGCGGCGGCGCGATGCGGTAACACCAACCGCAGCGCGGTTTCACTTGGAATGCGATGCGCGAGGACGCGCGCGCGGGTCTTGGCGGCCTCCTGTTGCTGCTTGTGCGCGGCGATCGCGTGGTGGTGGCGCTCCGCCTGCAGCGTACGCTCCTCGCGACATTGCTCCAGCCGCGCCTTTAACGTCTCGATTTTTGCGCGATCGCGTTCGCTCAGCGGGGCCATCGTCTTCAAGGATAGCAACAGCCGGCGTGCCGGGCGTCGCTGGTTGATAAGGCCCCATCACTGCGCCATCGACGTCGGGTGTCTAGGCAATCTCGCGCAGTGGCAGCCAACCGCGCAGGACCCGATCCACAGTTTGCCAGGGATGCGCACGGCGGTCTCACGACGTCGCTTCTCTACGACGCCAATGGCTCTGGTGGTGCAGATGCGGCGCTGCATGCCCAACCGGCGAGGTGCGCGCTTCCAACTCCGTAACGAAGCTCGGGTTGAAGCAGCGCGTTGACAGGGCGGATTGGTCCGGTCATGATCTCGTGTTTTCATTATGAATCAGCGCTCACGTCACTCAACGGCTCTTCCGGGCCGCACCAACATCGGCCCCGCAGCGATCCCAGGTGGCGTATGAGCCAAGAGCTTCAGTTCACTCTCTTGGAAGAGCGTGAGAGCGCCCACGTCCTCGCCTTTTATCAGACGCTCTATCCGCAGTTGGGGTGGACCGAGCGCACACTCAAATGGCAATACTTCGAAAACCCAGCCGGTATTGCCAAAGTGTGGGTCGCGCGCGATGGTGACCGCGTCGTCTCGACGTATGCTGCGGTCCCACACCGCGTCTACGCTGACGGCCGTGTTGGCACCGGTTGGCGCATTCAGGATGTCCTGACTTCGCCCGACTATCGGGGCCGCGGTATATACAACGAGATGTCAAAACGAGCGGTCGAGGCATTATTCCAGCCCGCGTACCCCGTTAACTTCGCGTTTCCGAACGAGCACTCCCACAACGCGTTGATTCGCACAGGATGGCAGGCGGCGTTCCGCCTGCCGTTGCGGACACGGACTGACGTGGCCACGTTGACGCCGCGCGCTGTCACCAGCGCCGTCTCGATCGCACGCTTCGAAGGGCGTCACGAGGACATTTGGCACCGACATCGTCGCAGCGTGCGATTCGCCGTCGAGCGGACCCCTGACTATTTGAACTGGCGGTATGTCTCCCACCCGAAGTGCAAATATTTCGCCGTCGAGCTTACAGAGGACGCTGACAGCGCGATTCTCGTGCTGAAATACTACGACCGCGAGGACGGGTCACGCTGGTCACATTTGTGTGAGTTGTTTCATACGAGCAACAACCCGTCGATACTTCAGAATGCGATGGACTACTGGATCAATTTCACGCTGGGACATGGTTGCCAAGCGATGAGCTGCTGGAGTCCTGCCGGCACTGCGCTGGACGGTCTGCTGCACGAGCGTGGGTTCTCGACAGTGCCTGACTACATACGGTGGTGCCTTCTGAACGCGAATGTGCCAGAAACAGCGGGTGTGCTGGACGAGCGCCAATGGTATTTGTCCCTGGGGGATAGCGACGTTTTCTGAAGGAGAGATTTTCGTGAAATGCGACTTTTCAATGCATCACTATCGCGAAATAATCGGGACGGCTCTCACTCACGGCTACTCATTTGTCGGTTTCGATGAAGCTGCCACCATACCGAGTGACCAAAAGGTGTGCATCATGCGCCACGATGTCGACTATTTGCCGGAGCGGACGCTCGACTTCGGCAAGATTGAGCGCGACCTTGGTATTCGGTCGACGTTTTTCTTCCAGGTGTGCGCCAAGACTTACAATCTTCGCGAGGCGACGACCTATCAGATCGTGGACGCCCTGCGGGGGATGGGCCACACACTTGGATTGCATTTCGATCTCACCTGGAATCCCGACACCGAGTGGGAGACGGTCGCCGAGCGTTGCCAGGAAGATAAAGTGGTCTTCAAATCCATAACAGGCGTGGAGCCGTGCGACATTATCTCGTTTCACAACCCCCATCGGTTTGTGGATCGCATTCTCAACCAAGCGATCAGTGGCATGCGCCACACCTACGAACGCGCATATTTCTCGGATATGAAATACGTCTCGGACAGTCAGGGGTGGTACGAAGCGTGCCCATGCCAGCTGTTCGCCCAGGAAAAGTACCCTGTTGTCCAGCTAGTGACCCACGCGGACTATTGGAGCCACGCCACAGCCGGAGATTTCATTCGCGATATGGCGCAGCTCGTACAACTTCGCTCGGACGATCTGACGCAGTACATGGTTGACTTTCATCCCGTCTGCAGGCGGCATGAAGAACGGCTCCGAGACGAAATCAAAGCTCTCGGCCAGATGCGCGGGCCGTCTCAGGAGTGATGCGGCAGGATGGGCGGCCTCGGCCGTGCCTATCGACAGTGCGTTGGCGACGGCAAGGCTCAGGCCAGCTCCCTCCCCCATCGTTTCGTTGACAAAAGCAAATAGAGGCCGGGATAATGGTGTGTTTTGGGCATGTCAAAACGCGCAATCATCACCGGGATCACCGGTCAGGACGGGTCGTATCTCGCAGAACTGCTGGTGTCCAAGGGATACGAAGTCTTCGGCGTCGTGCGGCGATCCAGCGCCCCGAACCTGTGGCGCATCGAACACATTCTCGACAAAGTGACGCTCAGGCCCGGGGACTTGCTGGACCAGTTCTCCCTGTTGCGCCTGATCGAAGACATCCGTCCGCACGAGTTTTACAACCTCGCGGCCATGTCCTATGTGCCGGCGTCGTGGGATCAGCCATTACTCACTGGCGACTACAACGCGCTGGGCATCACCCGCATCCTCGAAGCCATTCGTCACGTCGATCCAAAGATTCGCGTGTACCAGGCGTCGTCGAGCGAAATGTTCGGCAAAGTGCGCGAGACGCCGCAGACGGAACTGACCCCGTTCTACCCGCGCAGTCCCTACGGCGTCTCCAAGGTGTTCGGGCACTACATCACCGTGAACTACCGCGAAAGTTTCGGGATGTATGCGGTGGCGGGCATTCTTTTCAATCATGAGTCGCCACGGCGCGGTCTCGAGTTTGTGACGCGCAAGGTCACCGATGGGGTCGCGCGCATCAAGTTGGGCCTCGCGCACGAATTGCGAATGGGCAATCTCGACGCCAAGCGCGATTGGGGGTTTGCCGGCGACTATGTCCGCGCCATGTGGCTGATGTTGCAACCGGATCAGCCGGACGACTACGTGATCGCGACCGGGCACGCGCATTCGGTCCGCGACCTGGTCGAGGCCGCGTTTGGCCATGTCGGGCTCGATTGGCAGGAATTCGTCAAGATGGATGAGCGCTACATTCGCCCTGCCGAGGTCGATCTCCTGATCGGCGATGCCACCAAGGCCAACAACGAACTCGGGTGGACGGCGGAAGTGGACTTCCGCAGTCTGGTGACGATGATGGTCGATGCGGACCTCCAGCGGCTGCGAGCCAACCCTCACGCCGTGCCGGCAATCGAAGGGCACTAGCCACTCCTCCCGCCACGAGATCGGTCCAATCGCGGCCGGTCGCTTGGCTGGATCTGTTAGAATGCTGCCTGTTTTGCCCGTTTTTTCGCTCGCGCCTGTGAGTGAGAGGACGGGAGTCTGCCCAGAGATGGGCAGGCACCTCTTTCGCGCAATCTTGTGGCTCCGCAATCCCCCTCGTTCTGGCAGCGTGCGTCACGGCGCCTCTTTGGCGGCGGTCTCGGAGACCGCCTCGACGTGATGCACCGGGAGTCGCACGAGACCCTCGCCAAAGTGCAGAAGCACCTGCAGCACCAGAAGGGCGAGCTCGACGAGGTGCGCCGCGCGCTCGACCTGCTGCGGCGCGAGGACTTGCGGCTGATTCGGCAGGAACTGCGCGAGACTCGCAACGCCCTGCATCGGCAGAGCGTCGGGACCGGCAAGCTGCTTCACGATATCAGCCTGGTGCGCGAGCAGAAGGTCGTGGAAGAACGGGTGCTGGCGTGGATCTCCCGGCAAGTGAAACGCGATCGGCCCCTGGTGTTCGGCCCGTGGACCGGCGAAGTCGGCTTCGAATTGATTTACTGGGTGCCGTTCCTGAGGTATGTCGCCCAGCGCTTCAAGCTACCGCCCGAGCGCATCATCATCCTGTCGCGTGGCGGCACGTTCAGCTGGTATCAGGATTTCGCGTCGGCCTACCTCGACGTCTTCGACTTCGTGACACCGTCCCAACTGCAGCACGCGCTCAAACAGAAGAAGCAGCGCGAGGTCTCGGCGTTCGAACGGCGGCTGCTCGCGTCGGTGCGCCAACGTCTCGGCGTCGACCGGCTCTCGGTCATTCATCCGCTGCTGATGTACCGGATGTACATGCCGTACTGGAAGGAAACCGACAGCATCCGCCGCGTCGAGCGTTTTGCGGCCTCGTCGTCGATGCCGTCAAGCGCGCCACGGCCAGGCCTCGAGTTGCCGGAGCGCTATGTTGCGGTGCGGTTTTACTTCAGCGACTGTCTGCCAGATACGCCGGCCAACCGCGCCTGCATCGAGCAGATCATGCAGAGTCTTGCCAGCCACAGCGACGTGGTGGTGCTCGACCCCGGCTTTCGCATCGACGATCACACCGATTGGGCGGCGGGCACGGCGCACCGGGTACACCGGTTGGATGCCGTGATGACCCCGTCCAACAACCTGGCGATTCAGACCGCGGCCATTCGCGGCGCGGCCGGGTTTGTCGGTACTTACGGCGGCTTTTCGTATCTCGCGCCCCTGTGCGGCATCGACGCCGTCGCGCTCTACTCGGAAAAAAACTTTTACGCGTCGCACCTCGAACGCGCGCAGCGCATGCTCGTCGAGGTTGGCGGCGGTCAATTGGTTCCCTTGGACACCCGCGCCCTCGGCATGGTCCGGCAAGCTGTCGGATCGTTTCGGGCCGCCTCGGCTCACTGACCCTTAACCCCTTACAGACATGCTTAACGACAAAGTCATTCTCATTACTGGCGGCACCGGTTCGTTCGGAAAGAAATTCACGGAGACTGTCCTGACCCGGTACAAGCCAAAGAAGCTCATCATCTTCAGCCGCGACGAGCTGAAGCAGTATGAGATGCAGCAGACCTTCGGCGACACGAAGTATCCGAACATCCGCTATTTCATCGGTGACGTGCGCGATCGCGAACGGTTGTATCGCGCGATGGACGGCGTCGATGTCGTCGTTCATGCCGCGGCGCTCAAGCAGGTGCCGACGGCGGAATACAACCCGCTCGAAGCGGTAAAGACCAATGTCCTCGGCGCGGCCAACCTGATCGACGCGGCGATCGATCGCAATGTCAAAAGCGTCATTGCGCTGAGCACCGACAAAGCAGCGAATCCGGTCAATCTCTACGGCGCAACCAAGCTCTGTTCCGACAAGTTGTTCGTCGCGGCCAATAGCTACTCGGGTGGTCACAAGACACGGTTCGCGGTGGTCCGTTACGGCAATGTCGTCGGCAGCCGCGGCAGCGTCGTCCCGTTCTTCTTGAAGATGCGTCAGACCGGTGTCATTCCGATCACCGACCCGCGCATGACCCGGTTCTGGATTACCTTGCAGCAGGGCGTGGACTTCGTGCTCACCTCGCTCGAGCGCATGGAAGGCGGCGAGCTGTTTGTCCCGAAAATTCCCAGCATGAACATCATGGATGTGGCCAAGGCGCTCGCGCCTGACTGCCGTACCGAGGTCGTCGGCATCCGCGCCGGCGAGAAACTCCACGAAGTGATGGTGTCCTACGGCGATGGTCGGTCGACCATTGAGTACCCGGATCGCTTTGTCATCATGCATCCGTTCCACGACTGGAATGCCGACGCCTACAAGAAATTGAAAGGCGGCGAGATGTGCAGCGAAGACTTCGCGTATAGCAGCGACGCCAACACCCAGTGGCTCACGATCGAAGAGTTGCGCGCGATGGTCGAGACCGAACC
The DNA here is from genome assembly GCA_035575715.1 of Vicinamibacterales bacterium. Classification (GTDB taxonomy): domain Bacteria; phylum Acidobacteriota; class Vicinamibacteria; order Vicinamibacterales; family UBA2999; genus JACCSI01. Next base: position 21,971 of record DATLXN010000012.1, read on the forward strand.
GGTCGAGGGAGCGCGGGGATGACCCCGCCCGCGGTCGGGACGCTCGCGGTGTCCGGCGGCACCCCGGTGCGCTCGTCGTTGCTCGCCTACGGTCGCCAGTCGATCAGCGACGACGATATCCAGGCCGTCGTCGACGTGCTGCGATCGCCCTGGCTGACCACAGGTCCCAGTGTCGAGGAGTTCGAGAAGGCGTTTGCCGCGGTCGTGGGTGCCAAGCACGCCGTGGCCGTCAGCAACGGCACGGCCGCCCTGCACGTCGCCGCCGATGCGCTGCGCATCGGCCCAGGCGATGAAGTGATCGTGCCGGCGATCACGTTTGCCGCCAGTGCGAATTGTGTCGTGTATCAGGGCGCCAAGCCGGTGTTTGCCGACGTCCACCCCGAGACATTGCTGCTGGATCCGAAATCGGTGGTGGAACGGATCACGGCCCGCACCAAGGCCATCGTCGCGGTCGACTACGCCGGACAGCCGTGCGATTACGACGCGTTGTGGGAGATCGGCGCGCGTCGCGGCCTGGTGATGATTGGCGATGCGGCCCACGCACTCGGCGCCGACTACCAGGGTCGACGCGTCGGGTCGCTGACTGACATGACGACATTCTCGTTTCATCCGGTCAAGCAGATCACGACGGGCGAGGGCGGCATGGTCACGACCGACGACGACATACTCGCCGCTCGTGCCCGCGTCTTCCGCACGCACGGAATTACGACGGACCATCGCCAGCGCGAAGCGCAAGGCGTTTTTTTTTACGAGATGGTCGACCTCGGCTTCAACTATCGCCTCACGGATTTTCAGTGCGCCCTGGGGCTGTCCCAGCTGGCCCGTCTCGATGGCTTCGTGGCCCGGCGCCGGCAGATTGCCGCCGAGTACGACCGCGCCTTTGCCGGCATGACGGCGGTCACGCCGCTGGTGCAAGCATCGGATCGCCGCAACTCGTATCACCTGTACGTGATCCAACTCGACCTCGAGCAATTGACCGCGTCGCGCAATGAAGTGTTTGCCGCGCTGCGGGCGGAAAACATCGGCGTCAACGTGCATTACATTCCGGTGCACCTGCATCCGTTCTACCGTCGCAATTTCGCCACCGGCCCCGGCGATTGCCCGGTGGCGGAACATGTCTACGACCGCATCATCACCTTGCCGCTGTTTCCCGCGATGTCGGATGGGGACGTCGCGGATGTGGTGACCGCGGTCGACAAGGTGGTCGGGCATTTCCGCCGGTAACCTGAAGATCGCCGTGCTGGGATGCGGCTCGATTGGCCGCCGACATCTCCGCAACCTTCATGCGCTCGGCTCCGGCGCGCTGCTCGCATTCGACCCGCAGCCGGCGGCTGCCGAAGGTCTCACCGCCGAGATCGGCGTTGCAACGGTCACCTCGCTCGAGGACGTGTGGGCCTGGCGCCCCGACGCCGTCGTGGTGGCCTCTCCGTCGCACCTGCACCTGTCGCAGGCCCGTGCCGCGCTGGCCGGGGGAGCGCACCTGTTCGTTGAAAAGCCGGTCAGTCACACGATGGCCGGTGTCCCCGAACTCGCATCGGCCGCGCGCGCCGCAGGGCTCGTGACGATGGTCGGTTGCAACATGCGGTTCCATCCGGGTCCCGCCGGCGTGAAACGTATTCTTGACAGCCAGCGCCTCGGTCGGCCGTTTTCGGCGCGCATTCAGACCAGCTCGTTCCTGCCCGACTGGCGCCCGACGTCGGACTATCGCGCCAGCTACAGCGCGTCGAACGAATGTGGTGGTGGGGCCATCCTGGACTGCATCCACGAGATCGACCTCGCGTTGTGGTACTTCGGTGAGGGCCGTCTCGAGGCGGCCGCCATGAGAAGCGCCACCTCGATTGGCCTCGACGTCGAAGGCTTCGCCGAGCTCCTGATCGCGCATCAGCAGAACACCCTCAGCAGCGTGCATCTCAGCTTTGTGCAGCGTGATTACCGCCGCGGGTGCCAGATCGCCTGCGAGGACGGGACGATCTACTGGGACTTTGCCGAGCCTGTCATTCGCCTGGTCCGGGGCGGCGAAACGACGCGTGAATCATTGCCACTCGACTGGGCAGTCAACCAGATGTATCTCGACGAAATGTCGCACTTCCTCGACGCGGTGCAGGCAGGGCGCGAGACTATGTGCCCCATCGAAGCAGGGCAGCGCGCGCTGGCCCTCGCCCTTGCCGCCAGACACGCTGCGCAGCCATCGGCCGCCTCATGAAAGCCGTCGCCATCATCCAGGCGCGCATGGCGTCGACGCGTCTTCCCGGCAAGATTCTGGTCGACCTCGCCGGTAAACCCCTGCTCTTGCGCGTCGTGGAGCGGGTACGCCGCGCCCGAACGCTCGACCAGGTAGTCGTCGCCACCACCTCGTCGCCGGCCGATGATGAGGTCGAGACGTTCTGCACGGCCAATGACATCCCCTGCTTTCGCGGCAGTGAAGAAGACGTCCTCGACCGCTATTACCAGGCGGCCCGCGCGCACCACGCCGACATCGTGGTGCGCATCACGGGTGATTGCCCGCTCATTGACCCGGCGGTGATTGATCGGGTCGTTGCTGCGTATCGACCCGCGGACGACGATTACGTCGCCAACGTCTTCCGTTACACCTGGCCTGATGGGCTCGATACCGAAGTGTTTGGATTCCACGCGCTCGAACGCGCGTGGCGGGATGCCACTAAACCATCTGAGCGTGAGCACGTCACGTCGTATCTGCGGACCTCAGGCAGCTTTCGGACGCGAAGTGTCGAAAACGAGATCGATCTGTCGTCACGAAATTACCGCTGGACGGTCGACGATCCTGTCGACCTGGAGTTCGTGCGCGACGTCTATGGCCGGCTGGCCAGTCAGCCAGAATTCGGATTCGAGGAGGTAGTGATGTTGCTCGAGAAGTCCCCCGCGCTCGCGGCACGACAGAGCGGAGCGATCCGCAACGAAGGGTATTACAAGACGCTGTTCGACCAAGCCACGGCGGGCGCGGCACCGAAGCGGCCGATGGACAAGTCTCGAGAGTGGGGCGCCCGCGCCAGCAAGGTCATTCCCGGCTGCGCCCAGACCTTCAGCAAGGGCTACACGCAGTTTGTCCAAGGCGTGTCGCCGATCTTCCTCTCGCACGGCAAGGGCGCGCGCGTGTGGGACGTGGACGGCAACGAGTACATCGACTTCATCCAAGGGCTGCTGCCCAACATCCTGGGTTATGCGCACGATGAAGTGAACGCCGCTGCGGCTGAGCAGCTGGGCCGCGGCCACAGCTTTTCGTTACCGCATCCTCTGGAAGTGGAACTGGCCGAGCGGTTGACACGGCTCATCCCCTGCGCCGAGATGGTGCGGTTCGGCAAGAACGGGTCTGACGCCACCGCTGGCGCCGTGCGCGGTGCCCGCGCATTCACCGGGCGTGAGCGCATCGCCTGTTCGGGCTATCACGGCTGGCAGGACTGGTACATCGGCACCACGGCTCGACACAAGGGTGTCCCCGGTGCCGTCCGCGCGCTGACCCACCCGTTCCCGTACCATGATCTGAACGCGCTCGAGACGCTCCTCACGTCACACGCCGGTGAGTTTGCCGCGGTGATCATGGAACCCGTGAACTTCACCGAGCCAAAGCCTGGCTACCTCGAATGTGTCAAGGCGCTGGCGCATAAGCACGGCGCGCTGCTGATCTTTGACGAGATCTGCACGGGTTTCCACATGGGACTGGGCGGCGCCCAGAAAAAGTTCGGTGTCACCCCGGACATGGCCTGCTTCGGCAAGGCGATGGGCAACGGATTTCCGATTGCCTGCGTCGTCGGCCGCGCCGACGTGATGAAGATCTTCGAAGAGGTTTTCTTCAGCTTCACGTTTGGCGGCGAAGTGGCATCGCTGGCCGCGTGCATGAAGGTTCTCGATATTCTCGAGGGGACCGACGCGCTGCATCAGATGGAGACCAACGGCCAGCGCATCCAGGAAGGCTTCAACGCCATCGTCAAGCACGCTGGGCTGACCGGCCGCTTTGAATGCATCGGCTACCCAGTGTGGTCCCTGATGAAATTCCGTGACGCGAGCGGCGTGGACAGCATGCTCGAGCGCAGCCTCTTTCAGCAGGAAACCGTCAAGCGCGGCCTGTTGCTGCTCGTGACGCACAACATGACTTCCGCGCATGACGACGCGGTGATCGAACGCACACTGGAAGTGTACGCGGAGGTGTTCAAGACGCTCGCCGTGTGGCTCGCGGACCCTGACCCGTCACGTTTTCTCGAAGGCCCTGCCATCCAGCCCGTCTTCAAGGTCCGCTGATCCATGCGAGTCGTCATCCGCGCCGATGCGGACGATCGGATCGGCGGCGGTCACTTCGTGCGCTGTGCGGCGCTGGCCTCCGCGCTGCATGCGCTTGGCGCACACGTGACCTTGGCGACCACGCCGGTGCTGCCGGCGCTCACTGCCGATCTTGATCCGGGTGTCATAGTCCTACCACTTCCGGCGCGTCATCCCGACCCGCGTGATCTCGCGAGTGTGCTCGAGCTCTTGTCCGACGCCGACTGGGTCGTGGTGGATGGGTATTACTTCGACGCCGCGTATCGTCGCGCGCTGAGCGACTCGCAGGCGCGCGTGGCGGTCATCGACGATCTGGCCGATCAAGGACCGTATACCGAAGACCTCGTCGTCAATCAGGGCCCTGGCGCGTGGCATCTTCCCTATGAGGGCACGCGCGAGACCCGCTTCCTGCTCGGGCTCTCCTTTGCGCTACTGCGGCCGGAGTTCACCGCGTCTAGCGGTGCCGCCCACCCCAAGGTTCGGCATCAGACTGAGGGTTTACGGCTGTTAGTGACGATGGGGGGCAGCGATCCGGCCAATCGCACCGGGGTGGTGCTCGGTGCCCTGGAGCAACTCGGCGACCGGCGTTTGCGCACCACGGTGGTTATTGGCGCGGCGAATGCCCATGCAGACATCCTAAGAGTGCACATTGGACAGATGGCGTTGGCCGGTCACCAGATCCAGGCCGTCACAGCAGACGGCCGGAAAATGGCCGACTTGATGAATGGAGCAGATTTGTCCGTCTCCAACGCTGGCGGCACACTTTGGGAACTGGCCTGCTGCGGCGTGGCGCCAATTGCGGAGTTGGCGGCTGCGAACCAAGCACTAAATGGGCAGTTGGCCTCTCAATTAGGCTTGGCGGTGGTGTTGGACGGTGTGCCGACACGTGACGCTCTCGCTGACGCAATTGCGACCGTTTCGGCGGGCGACGCACTGCGGGAGCGGCTGGCTCGGCGCGGCCGGGCACGAGTCGATGGACGCGGCAGCGAGCGAGTCGCGCGCGCCATCGTTGCCGGCGCGCGCGATTGGAGCATCCGCCCAGTCACTCCTGCCGATGTCGAGGCGATTTGGCAGATCAACAGTGACCCGACCGTGCGAGCGATGTCGCATTCGACCGAGCCTATCCCGTTCGAGCAGCACGAACAGTGGTACGAGCGGACACTCGCCGACAAAGACCGCTGTTTGTTCGTCGCCGAGCGCGACGGCATGGTGGCGGGGCTGATACGTTACGATCGTGACGCAGACCACGCCTTGGTGAGCCTGGCGATTGCCGCGGCCTACCGGTCTCGCGGGCTCGCCACGCGCTTGTTCATCTCAACATTTCGGGCCGCCTGCACGACCTTGGGCGTCACGCTGGTTGAAGCGCTCGTCTTCGACGAGAACCCGGGCTCGGCGCGTGCTTTGTTCAAGGCAGGCTATAGTGACGCGGGCACGCGCGAGGTGCGCGGCCGACGGTGTCGTGTGATCTCGCGGCGCCTGGAGGGGTAATGGCAACGGGTTCGTTTCGAATCGGGCGTCGCGAGGTCGGTGACGGGCACCCCACCTTTATCGTCGCCGAGCTGTCGGCCAATCACGGATGCAGCCTCGAGCGCGCGAAGCGTATCGTCGAGGCGGCCGCGCAATCGGGCGCCGACGCGATCAAGGTCCAGACCTACACGGCTGACACGGTCACGGTGGATTCCGACAACGAACATTTCCGCATCAAGGGCACGGTGTGGGATGGGCGAACCTTGTACGACCTCTACAACGAAGCCCACCTGCCATGGGAATGGCATGCCCCGCTGCAGCGGGTGGCGTTGGACCTCGGGCTGGAGTTCTTCTCGACGCCGTTCGATGCCACGTCGGTGGATTTTCTCGTGTCGCTTAACGTCCCGGCCTGGAAGATAGCCTCGTTCGAGATGGTCGACCTGCCGCTGATACGAAAAGTGGCGGGCACCGGCCAACCGTTGATCATGTCAACGGGGATGGCGACGCGTGCCGAAATTGCCGAGGCGGTCGCGGCGGCGACCCCCGGTGGCAGCGGCCCGCTGGTGCTGCTGAAATGCACGAGCTCATATCCGGCCGAGCCCGAAGACATGCACCTGCGAACGATTCCCGACATGGCGGCGCATTTCGGTGTTCCCGTTGGCTTGTCTGATCACACCATGGGCATTGCGGTGCCGGTGGCCGCGGTCGCGCTGGGCGCCTGCGTCATTGAAAAGCACCTGACCATGTCGCGCGACGAGCCCGGTCCGGACAGCGCATTTTCACTGGAGCCGGCAGAATTCAGGGCGATGGTGGATGCGGTGCGCATCGCTGAACGCGCCGCCGGTTCGGTGTCCTATGACGTGTCGGCGAGCGAAGCGGCGAGCCGCGGGTTCCGCCGCTCGTTGTTCGTCGTGCAGGACATGAAGGTTGGCGACCAGTTTTCGCCGCAGACCGTGCGCTCCATTCGACCCGCTGCGGGCTTACACACCCGTCACCTTGACGAAGTGCTCGGGCGCCTCGCGGCCCGTGATATCCGCAAAGGCACGCCCCTCAGTTGGGACCTCCTCCAGTAAGGACCTCCTCCAGTAAGGATCATGAGAAAATGACGGCTATGACCGAGTTACGTCGCTGCAGCCGCTGCACGATTCCGGAAACGCACGAGACGATCGTGTTCGACGACCAGGGCGTCTGCAACGTCTGCCGCGGCCACGAGTTCAAGAAGGAGTCGATCGACTGGACCGCGCGCGAAGAGGAATTCGCCGCGCTCATCGAGCAGTCTCGCGGCAAGTATTCGCACGATTGCATCATCCCGTTCAGCGGCGGCAAGGACAGCACCTACACGCTGTACCACATGATCACGAAGTACAAGGTGAAGCCGTTGGTCGTGCAGTTCGATCACGGGTTTCTCCGCCAGCGCATGCTCGAGAACAACGTGCGGACGCTGAAAAAGATGGGCTGCGACTTTCTCAGCTTTCGGCCCAACTGGCGAGTCGTCCGCAAGCTGATGCTAGAGAGCCTCAAGCGCAAGGGCGACTTCTGCTGGCATTGTCACACCGGCATCTACTCCTACCCGATGCAGATTGCCGTGAAGTTCCAGATTCCACTCCTGGTGTGGGGCGAGCCCAGCGCCGAGTACACCAGCTATTACGGCTATGACGAGCAAGAAGAGGTCGACGAGAAGCGATTCAATCGCTGGGTCAACCTCGGGATCACCGCCGACGACATGGTCGGCATGATCGACGGCGTTGAACCACGCGAGCTGGATCCGTTCCGCTACCCGACTTACAAAGAGCTGCGTAAGCTCGGCGTGCGCTCGGTGTGCCTGGGCAGTTATTACCCGTGGGACGTCAAGACGCAGTCGGAAATCATCGAACGCGAACTCGGTTGGCAGGGCAACGAAGTCGAAGGCGTCCCGCCCGAATACCAGTACGAAAAAATCGAATGCTACATGCAGGGCGTCCGCGATTACCTCAAGTTTCTCAAGCGCGGCTACGGGCGCACCGCCCACCTGACCAGCATCGACATTCGCAACGGCCGGCTGGCCCGAGAGGAAGCGATGCGGATGCTCCAGGAGTTCGATGGCAAACGGCCTCCCAGCCTGGACCTCTTTCTCGACTTCGTTGGCATCGACGAAGAGGAGTTCCTCGACCTGGCCGTGAGCCACATCGTCAGCCCCTGGCAGCCTGAGGTCGCAAAGATCCCGGATGGCCGAAAGCTCCACGATATGGGCACGTGGGATCGCACGATTCCGCTGACCGAGATTTAGTGTCCAACCGCGTCGCGATCATCGATTACGGCGTCGGCAACCTGCACTCGGCGCGCAATGCGCTGGAACTGGCGGGGGCCGAGGTTGTCGTCACGTCGCGGGCCGAAGAGATTGTCAAGGCTGATCGCCTGGTGCTGCCAGGCGTCGGCGCGTTCGGCGAATGCGCGAAGAACCTCCGCGCCTCCGGGGTCACCGAAGCGATCGAAGAACACGTCCTCCAGCGCGGCAAGCCGATTTTCGGGATCTGCGTGGGCTTCCAGTTGCTGTCGCGGGAAGGGCATGAGATGGGTATTCACCCAGGGCTCGGCTGGCTTCCCGCCACGGTGCGCAAACTCGAAACCGGCGGCCTGAAAATTCCGCATGTCGGTTGGAACGAGATCGAGCCGGTCGTCGATGCCGTCCTCTTCGACGGCCTGCGCCGTTCGCCGACTTTCTACTTCACCCATAGCTACGCCCTCGTGCCCGACGAGCCGGGCATCGACGCGGCGTTCTGCAACTACGGCGAGCGCTTTACTGCGGCGATCCTCAGAGACAACGTGTTCGCGACGCAGTTTCACCCCGAGAAGAGCCAGGAGAACGGCCTCAAGATTCTCGAAAATTTCCTGCGCTGGAATCCGTAGCGGTGCTGAAGAAGCGCATCATTCCCAAGCTGCTGCTCAGAAACGGGCGGAACGTCAAAGGTGTCAAGTTCACCGAACTCCGCGATACCGGATCGCCGGTGACCAACGCGCGAATCTACGACGCGCAAGGCGCCGACGAACTGATTTTTCTCGACATCGAGGCGTCTGGAGCGAACCGCAAGATCCTTTACGACACGATCACCAAGACCGCGTCTGAAGTGTTCATGCCGTTTTGCGTCGGCGGCGGCATCAGGACCGTCGATGATGTGCGGCAGTTGCTGCTAGCGGGCGCCGACAAGATTTCGGTCAACACCCAAGCCGTCGAGCGGCCCGATCTGGTCAGCGAAGGCGCCGCACTATTCGGTGTGCAGTGCATGGTGGTCTCGATCGATTTCAAGCGACACGGCCCGGCGTGCAAGGTTTACACCCACGGCGGGACCGTGGCGACCGAGCTCGACGTTCTCGACCACGCCCAGCAGTCGGTGGCGCGCGGCGCCGGCGAGATTCTCCTGACGTCGATCGATCGAGACGGCACGATGCAGGGCTACGACCTCGAGATCACCAAGCGGGTCGCCGACGCCGTCGACGTACCGGTTATCGCCTCGGGCGGCGCCGGGACGTTGCAGCATCTCTGCGACGTCATTGCCGACGCCCACGCGTCCGCGGTCGCGGTCGGCAGTCTCTTTCACTTCACCGACCAGAGCCCAATTAAAGCCCGCGCGTTCATGCATGTTCGCGGTATCGACGTCCGGTCCGAGCGCACCGGGACGACGGCTATCTGAAGGGAGCTGGCATGGCGGTCGAGTACGGGCATTTCATCGAAGGCGAGCGGATCTATCTGCGTGAGGTGCAGCTGTCGGACGTGACTGACCGCTATTACCAGTGGATCAACGACGCCGAGGTGAATCAATACCTCGAAACGCGGTTTCGCCCGACGACGATGGAGAGCCTGCGCGAGTTCGTGGCCGCCAAGCTCGTGGACCGCGACAACGTGTTTCTCGCCCTCATCGTCAAGGACGGCGACCGCCATATCGGCAACATCAAGCTCGGCCCGATCAACTGGGTGCACCGATTTGCAGATGTCGCGTTGATGCTCGGGGATAAGGAGCACTGGGGCAAGGGCTACGGCAGCGAAGCGATTGCGCTCGTCACCGACTACGGTCTCAATCGTCTGAACCTGCACAAGCTGACGGCCAGCTGTTACGCCAGCAATCAGGGATCGGCCAAGGCGTTCATCAAGGCTGGTTGGGAACAGGAAGCCGTGCGCAAGCGCCAGTTCTACTTCAACGGCAGCTACGAAGATTCCGTGCACCTCGCGACGTGGCGACGCGACTGATGCAGGAGTTTCCGTTCACGGCGATCGTCGGGCAGGGGCAACTGAAGACCGCCCTGCTCCTCAACGCCGTCAATCCACGGATCGGCGGCGTGCTGATCCGGGGTGAGCGGGGCACCGCAAAAACCACCGCGGTTCGCGCGCTCGCGGCCGTCCTGCCGGAGATCGACGTCGTGGCCGATTGCCGGTTCAGTTGCGACCCGGCGCGGCTGCACGAGGCGTGTGACGAGTGCCGGAGGCGGGTCTCGCGTGGCGACTCCCTGCCGGTCGCGCGGCGCCGGGTACGGGTGGTCGAACTCCCGGTCAGTGCCACCGAAGATCGCGTCGTCGGCACCCTGGACCTCGAGCGGGCGCTCCAGCACGGCGAGCGCGCGTTTCAAGAAGGTGTGCTCGGCGCCGTCAACCGCGGCGTGCTGTATATCGATGAAGTCAACCTGCTCGACGATCATCTGGTTGACCTGTTGCTGGACGCGTCCGCGAAGGGGGTGAACTTCGTCGAGCGCGAAGGCATCAGCTTCCGTCATCCGGCGCGGTTTGTGTTGGTGGGCACAATGAACCCCGAAGAAGGCGAATTGCGACCACAGTTGCTCGACCGCTTTGGCCTGGCGGTGGACGTGTCGGGGCTGACCGATATCGAAGAGCGCGTCGCGGTGATGGAGCGATGCCTGGCTTGGGACGAGGACCCCGACCAGTTGACACGTGCGTGGTCGGGCCAGCAGAACACGTTGTCGGATCGCATCGCCCGGGCAGGCGCGAAGGCCGAGTCCGTCGCCTATTCCACCGCAGATCTGGTCTCGATTGCGACGTTGGTCGCCGGGATTGGTGCCGAAGGGCACCGGCCGGATTTGGTGACGCTGCGCGCTGCGCGTGCTTCAGCCGCCCTTGCTGGCCGCGATCGCCTCTCGCACGCGGACGTGCTCGCGGTCGTGCCGCTGGTGCTGGCGCACCGCTTGCCATCAGACGCCATGGGCCGCCCGGAGGTGGGTCGCCTGGATCACCTGGATGATCAACTCGAGGTCGCCGCGCAAACGGCAGCGGCGATGGCGGGTGACCCGGTTGATGCCGAGGCGGCAAAAAAAAAAGGATCCGGAGTCGTCCGGTAAGCCGCACGGCGCCGGCACGCCGGGCCAGGGTGACGTAGCGACCGCGGCGGCCAGTCGGCCGATGGACGCCGCCCACGCGGCACCTGTGACGAATCAACTGCCCACGCCCACCGGGCGTCAGGCCGCCCCGCGCGTGGGCCGGCGCAGCCCCGGTCCCACCGCTCGTCCTTCCGGCCGTTACGTGTCGGCCCGTCCTGCCGGCGCGTTTCCACTCGATTTTGCGCTCGACGCCACGTTGCGTGCGGCTGCCCCAGAGCAGCGCGTCCGTGGTCGCACGACCGGTCCGCTCCGTTTGCGTCGACCAGACTTGCGCGAGAAGGTGCGCGTCCGCAAGCAACCGAGCCTGGTGCTGTTCCTGGTCGATGCCTCGTGGAGTATGGTGGCGGCAGAGCGCATTGAAGCGGCGACCGGCGCCGTACTGGCGCTGCTCACGGATGCGTATCTGCATCGCGACCGCGTCGGGCTCGTGGCTTTTCAGGGCCGGGCTGCACGTCTGCTGCTGGCACCGACCTCGTCGGTGGCTCTGGCGAGACGGCGGCTGGCCGACCTCCAGATCGGCGGGAAGACGCCGCTACCTGCGGCGTTGGCGCTCGCCCGCCAGGTGATCGAACGCGAACGTCGTCGTCATCCAAGCCTGAAACCGATGCTCGTGCTCCTCACGGACGGTGTCGGCAACGTGTCGTTCATGGGTCAGCCCCCCGCGCTCGAAACCGCCCGCCTGGCAAACACGTTGCGGCAGGACGGGGTCGCCGCTATCGTTGTGGATGCCGAACACCCGCGCTCGGATCGCGGCTACGCGAGGGCGCTGGCCGAGCAATTGGGTGCGGCGTGTGTGTTGCTCCGGCAGCTGACCGCTACCGAGTTGCATGTCGCCGTGCGCCGCACCCTTCATCAGTTGGCTCTGGAAGCCTCATGAGCGCCCCTCCGTCCCAGGAACAGATTCGCGTCGCCTACATCACCTGCGACGCCGCAGAATGGTACGAGTTTGCCGCCCGCATGCGTCGTAGCCGCGGCTGGAAGCCTGTGTATTGGATCTGCGAGACCGGCCGCAGCGATTATCTCGAGCGTCGCTTCCCCGGTGTCATTCCGCACAGCCGTTACCACGCATATCACCTGGAGCAGCCGCCAAAGCTCGCTCATGTAACCCCCCGACCATTGGACACAGCCATACTCGAGCAGTATCGGGAGGCCGAGCTCGTAGCGATGAAGATGATGGACGTCATGGACTCGGTCGACGCATTCGACTTTAACGCGCGCCGGCGATTCTTTTATCAGCGCCTCGCATACTGGGACGCGGTCATGAACGAAGTCCGTCCCGACGTTTGTATGTTTACCGTCTCAGCGCACGCTATCTACGACTACATCATTTACGTCTGGTGTCGGCTGAACGGGGTTCGAACCATAATGTTCGAACAGACGTTCAATTTCTCCTTATGGATGCCGCTCGAAGATCCGTTGGTAGGGTCCACCGAGATCAGCGATCGCTATGCGGATCTCCTCAAGGCCGGAGCCCATGAGCAGCCGATCGACTTGCCGGACTACTGCGAAGCCTATCTCGATCGTCTGAAGGGTAAATACGGCGCCGTGCCGTGGTACATGCGCGACCAATTCAAGTCGATGCCGAAGGAGATTGCCAAGACACTCTACAAAGGTGAAGACGCGGCCGCCGGCACGTGGGATTGGCAGCGGCTCGTGCGTGACAGTAAGCAGGCTCTCCACTTCTGGCGGAAGCGCGACGGCTCGTGATGGCGCCGGCTGAGCGGCTGCGGCTGTGGCAAAAACGGATCCGCTCGCTCGCCGAACGGACGTTGAGCCGTCTCTACCGGCCGCTGCGCCGGGTTCTGCGGGTGTTGACGCGCAAGCGGCTGGGGCTGGGGCGAGTGCTGAAGGTGACGGCCCAGAGGCAGCCCGTGGCGGCGAAGCGGCTGCGGCTGTGGCAAAAACGGACCCGCTCGCTCGCGGAACGGACGTTCAGCCGACTCTACCGGTCGGTGCGCCGCGTCCTGCGTGTGATGTCGGCGTTCTTCCGCAAGACACTGGGCTTTGGTCGCGTGCTCAAGAACCTAGGCCATGGCCAGCGTGTCGCGGCCAAGCGCGTGAAGGGGTTACGGAAACGGTGGTGGCGCTTTCGCGATTGGCGGTATCGCGAACGCCTCCGGTTGGTAAACATCGCACGACGCCAGCGGGCTCGCGTCGCGGCGACAGTGCGTCGGCAGTACAGGAAGGCCGGAAAGGCGCTGTCGTGGCTGGTTTACAAGAAGTTACGCTTCGGCGCCGCAGTAAAGTGGGCCAACCAACTCGACCGGCGCGCCGCCAAAACCCGCAAGGTCATCCGCAAGCGCTGGTGGCGATTTCTGGAATGGCGGGACCGGGTCATCGCCAAAACCCGCAAGGTCATCCGCAAGCGCTGGTGGCGGTTTCTGGAATGGCGGCACCGGGTCATCCGCCAGATGGTTCGCCGCTTCTGGAAATTGTTCGCGTGGTTCTTCTTACGAGTCCTCGGCTTGCGGCCGGTGGTGAAGTTTACGCGTCGCGTTCGCAAACGCTACGCCTCGGCAAGACGGTGGCCCGGGTCAAGCCTGTTCCGCCGCGCGTCGAAGATTTGGGTCCGCGATCCGATTGCGCGTTGGCGGAATCACATCGAGTATCACTACCGCTCTGATGTTCGCGGCATCCATCTCAAAGAGTTCGGTCGAACCTATGAGCACTCTTACAAGGGTCCATGGGGCAAGCTGCGGTATCAACGCACAGTCGCGACAGCCAACCGCAAGAAGCGCGCGATGTTCAAGAGCTACACCAGGGTCTCGTCGATCGTCTCCCTTGACGTACCGTTTGTCTATGTGCCTCTGCACTTTCAACCCGAGCGCACGACCTCGTCGCTTGGTGGCGTGTTTGCGGATCAGTATCTACTCGTCGACCTGATCGCGCGATCGATGCCAGAAGGGTGGAAGGTCTATGTCAAGGAACACCCATCACAGTTTTATCCGCCATTTGCCGGCGAGCGCTCGCGACATCAGGACCTGTATCGTGATCTCGCGCAGATCCCGCGGGTGCATCTGGTCTCGCTGTCGGTATCCACCTTCGAGCTGATCGACCGCTCGCGCGCCGTGGCGACCGTGACCGGCACGGCGGGGTGGGAAGCCGTGTTGCGCGGCCGCCCGGCGCTGGTGGTCGGCAATCCGTGGTACCGCTACTGCGATGGCGTCTTTAGCGTCTCAACCGAGTCGTCGCTGCGCGCTGCCCTGACCCAGATTGAAGACGGCTACACCCCCGATCCACGCAAGGTGCGACTCTTCGTCAAAGTCCTCACCGAGCGGTGTGTGCGTGCGAGCCTTGGCTACAACACGCCGGATGAACTCGAACTCGGATTCACGCTTACTGAAAACGTCGATCGGGTGGTCACCGTGCTCGAGCGGTATTGGGACCGGATGCGCGTCGAACCGGCGCCATCGCTGTTTCTCGTGGCAGCGCCGCCCTTGCAGGCGGCGACACGCGCGCCGTTCTCGTTGTTCAACCGGGGCGACGTTATCGGCGGGTTGCATCCGGTCCAATTGCTACCCGGAGGCGCGCCGACGCCACCGGCTGGCGCCCCAGCACAGCCCCATTCATGAGCCGACGCGCCTTCTTCACCGAGTGCCAGTCGCAGCTCTGGCTCGATGTCGCAAAGCGGCTCCAGACGGAGCACGATCTGACGCCGGTGTACTGGATTGGCAAACGGGTGTTCGCGCCGGTGGTGCGCCTGACCTTTCCGACAGCCGTGTTCCACGCGCGCACCGACGCCATCCGCGGTATTCCGCCTGCGGCCTGCCGCGACCTCCCGCAACGGCCGCTCGATGCGGCGTTCTTTGCGGAATATGCCTCGGTGCTGATTACGGCCGGCAAGATGATGGACCGCCTCGATCCGGGGGACGGATTTCGCTACGAGGAACGGACGCGGTTGTTCGAAGTGCAAGCGCGCTACTGGCGAGGCGTCCTCGAACACTTCAGACCCGACATCGTCTTGTTCCCGGTCCAGCCGCACACCGTCTACGACTACATCATCTACGAGCTCTGCCGACGCATGGGCGTCCAAACCACGATGTTCCAGTGGACGCTCTTCACCGATTGGATCTATCCGATCGATCACATCGACCGCGGTTACGGCGAGCTCGAGGCCCGCACGCGCGTGCTCGAGCGGGATCCGCAACCGCACCAGCTGCATCCGCGCGTTGCCGAGTACCTGCGCAAGGTCACCGGCACGTACGCAGAGGGGATTCCTTCGTATCTGATGCGCCTGATGCCAGACGCGCTGCGCCAAGAGCTGTTCGGTGCGTTGGCTGACGACGACAACGGTCTGCTGACGGGGCAGCAGCAAGACGCCGCGGATCCGGCGGCGGTCATCGAGACTGAGCCGGCAGTGCCGGCGTCAGTCTCGCCAGCCCCGGAACCGGTGCGGCCAATATATGTGATCGATCTTTGGCCGCCGCGACGCGCCTACAAGATCCTGCGCAAGCGTGCCCGCCGCAACGTCCATGTCGCACGAGTCGAGGCACGCGACTTCTGGCGCCACAGCCACCGCGCCGCGCGTCTTGCGATCAAACGCGCCGAGCAGCGCACCGAGCCCGTGCGCCACGCCCTGCGCCCTCGTCAGTTACGGCGTTCCTGGCGAAAGACTGTCGAGCAGCCCCGCCGCGCACGCAAGACGCTGTGGGCCTTTTACAAGCGCTGGTTCCGGCATCTGGTCTATGCCCTACGCCACGGCGATGTCGACCGACCGCTGAAGGAACGCGATCGGCCGTTTGACCTCTCCTTCCGCGGTCGCACCGGGGCGTTTCGTCTCCAGTGGTTGCGGGTGCGCGGCACGCTGGCCAAGCGTCGATTCTTCCGCTACTACGCCGAGCGGTGTGGCGAGCTCCGCTACGACGAGCCGTACGTGTTCGTCGCCCTGCATTACCAGCCAGAACAGACGACATGTCCGACGGGCGGCATCTTTATGGACCAACTGCTGCTCGTACAGATGCTCTCGCAGCTTCTGCCGGACGGTTGGCGCCTGCTGGTCAAGGAACACCCCTACCAGTTTTTTACGGGCAGTGTCGGCGAGCGAGGCCGTACGCTGGACTTCTATGACGATCTGGCCGCCATTCCCAAGGTCACACTGGTGCCTTGGTCGGTGTCGCCGTTTACGCTGATCGACCGTTCGATGGCCGTCGCGAATGTCACCGGTACTACCGGCCTTGAAGCCGTGATTCGCGGCAAGCCGGTCCTGGCGTTTGGCTACGCCTGGTATCGTCCCTGCCACGGCGTGTTTTATACCCCGACGATCGCCGCGTGCCGGGCCGCGCTCGACGCGATCATCGGCGGCTTTGAAGTGGATCCGCTGAAAGTGCGCGCGTTTCTGAAGGCGGTCGAAGAGGTCTCGTTCCGCGCCGACCTGGGGTTCGGTGAACGTATCGAGGCGATCCCGCACCAGGAAAACGTCGAGGCCGTCCTCAACGGTTTCCGGCGACGGCTCGACGCCGGCGCCGGGCAGGCCCGCGGCGTTGAACATGGCACCGCCGCGCTCGCGTGAACAGCGACACATCGCCACGATTCGTGCCGGGCCTGGCAATGGCCATCGGCACGGCGGTGATGGTCACATCCTCAGCCGCGGCCATGACGTGGCCGTCGGCCGCGATGTGGTGGCACTGGGCAGTGCTGCTTTTACTGAGCGGAGCCATCAGCGGGTTCGCAAGCCGCGGTTGGCATCCAGGTCCTGCCACGCTGGTCACGCTGGTCGCGCTAGTCCCCGTAGGTCTGACCGGAGTGCCTCTGCTCACAGGCATGTTGGCAGCCGTAGTCGGTGCGGCTTGGGTATCGCGCTGGCGACAGCCGCAGCTGACGACGCTTACGGCCGGGGCCGTGGCGGCCGCCCTGGGTATCGCCGCCCTGTCAGAGATCCCGAACACGTTTGCGGGGTTCCTGGTCGGCGACCGTCTCTTGACCGCGAGTGTGCATACCGACAGCGTGCAGCACATGGCGATGGCGAACATGCTCGTGGGATACGGGCGCATCTCTCTGGGCCTGCACGGCGTCGTCCCTCAGGCCTACCACGCGTTCAGTCACCTGCTCTACGGCAGCATCTCGCGCGGGATCGGGCTGCCGATCGCGGATGTGTACGGCCACGCGACGCTGCTGATTTTCGCGCCGCTGCTGTTCGCGTGGTTGGCCGGAGCGGCGTCTGCGCTCGTTCCTCGCGGGTCACAGGCGAAGCCCTGGCACCTCGCACTCGCGGTCCTGGTCTGTGTCGCGGGGTTTCTCGGGCACGACTGGTTTCAAAGCTGCACCGTCTGGTATTCGTATCTGCTCTCGGAATCGCAGCTGGTCGGCCTCGTGCTCTTCCTCGCCTTCATGGCATGGATGTTCTCGAACCGCCCGACCTCTCCCTGGATCACTGCCGCGTGGCTCGCGGTCATGACCGCGAGCAAGGTGTCGGTGGGCGTTATGGCGCTCGCCGCCTACGGCGCGGTGGTGCTCGCCAGGCGTATCCGCGCACCCGGGTCTGTGCGCGCGTTACTAATCGACTTCGCCGCACCGGTCGTAGCCACGATGGCTGCGGCGTGGGTCGTGATGCCGGTGGGAAACACGGCAGCGTGGGACTTTCTCGTCTTTGGCGACAAGTATTTCGGTCAGGCGTGTACGGTGCCGATCGGCACGCCGGGGAGCTCCGCGTGGTTTGTCGCGTACCATTTTTTCTTCGCGTGGCTCGCGTTGGGCCTGACATGGCTGGCGAAGAGCCCCGACGATCGCAGTCAGCGGCGGGATGTGATGGTGGTGCTCGGGGTGCTGATTCTCGCGGGCTTCGTGCCCCTCTCGAACGACATTCCGGGTGGCTCGGCGGCCTATTTCTCAAACGTCACCACCATCTTCGCGATCGCGGTGACCGCCGCGCGCCTGACCGCCGGCACTGCGCGCGGGATTCTGCCACCGGACGCGCGCGGTGCGGCGACGCTGTTGGTCGCGGCCCTCGGTGTCATCGGCCTAGTCTGTTTCTTCCCTGCGCAAGCTCGGCGCACCATCGCCGGACTCGCCTCACCAGCGGGGGACAGTGCCAGCACGACGTCGGGCGTGACGCCGTATGTCCGCGAGCTGCAGCGGCTGGCGACTGCCGCGCCGCGCGATGCGCTGGTCTATATCGATAAAGCGGAGCATGCATTCTGGACGATCACGCCCGACTGTACGCGGGCCGCGGTGCTCATCCCCGCGCTCAGCGAACGACCCGCGCTCTTCGGTCTGCCTGACGCGGCGTGTGCGCAACGCATCGGCCGCGACTATCAACCTTACGCGGACGTCGGCGTCGCAGCGTCCGCGGAACACATCCCCACTACCGTCCTCTGCGCTGAAACACGACGACTCGGCTTCGCTCGCGTCTTTGCCGTCACGGCGGAACGGGCGTCTGAAATCCTTTGTCCGGAGTGAAGAAATTTGAAACGAAGCGTACTGCGCCGATTCTTCCGGTTCGTCGGTGCTGGTGCCGCGGCCGTCTCGCTTTCAACGGCAGCGTTCGCCGCCCAGGATGAACGGTTGCCGGTGGGCTGGGTCCGCGCATCGGGGCCGGTGATCATTCCGGGACCCGCTGGCGCCTGGGATGACGCAGTCGTGTACGCGCCACGTTTGGCCAAAAATCTCGACGGCACGGGCTATCGCGATGCCGAGGGCCGCTATTACCTTTATTACACCGCCAGCGGCAGCGTCAGCGGACTCAACTTCGACGCCACCGGCCTCGCCAGATCCGCCGACTTGCGCACGTGGACGCGTGTGGGCAATGGACCGGTGCTGGCACGGCGACCGGGTCAGTCGGATCAGGGCGATGCGTCGGCGGTCACCGTGCTGCACGACGGCAGTCGATTCCACATGTGGTACGAAGGCAACGCGAGGATTGGCGGCACCGACTTCGTGTCCATCCACCACGGCACATCGACAGACGGCATCACCTGGGTGGATCGCCAGCAGGTGCTCGTCCAAGGCAGTGATGGTGACGCGGAGGATCTCTACGCGCCGGTGGTGATCAGAGACGGCAACACCTGGTTGATGTGGTACACCGGTCACGACAGGGCGGGCCGCTTCGGCATGATGCACGCGACTGCTCCGGCACCGGCCGGGCCGTGGAGCAGGGCCAGCGCCGACTACCTGTTCTACCCCCGTGATCTGGTGCCCAGCGAAGCGTGGGTGGATAACGGCGTGTATCACCTGATCTATTTCGAACTCACCGCACGCCTGCGCGAGTTGAAGCTGGCGACGTCGGTGGATGCCCGGACGTGGACCCCTCGCGGGGCCACCTACGTGGCAGGGCCGGCCGGTTCGTGGGACAGCGGCCGCGTGACCTGGCCCAGTCAGATCCCAGTGGGTTCGTCGTGGGTGATGTTTTACGACGGACACAATGGACGCGATCGCGGGATCGGCTACGCCGAGGGGTCGTCGCGGTACGGCTTCATTCGCGGCGGCACCGGGAAGGCCGGTCCGCCGCAGGGTGTGCGCGCGGAGGTGACCGGCTCACGCGTCACGCTCACGTGGTCTGCGCCAGAATCGGGGGACGCGACGCAGCGCTACGTGCTGGAAGCGGGTTCGACCTATGGCCGGAGCGAATTCGGCCAGTTCGGGCTGGCGTCGTCCTCCGCGTCCTTTGATCCGGTGGGCAACGGCGCCTATTTCGTCCGCGTGAAGGCAGAGAATGCGTCCGGGGTCGGCGATGCGTCCAACGAAGTGGCGTTCAGAGTGGGGAGCTGTGACGCGGCACCAGGTGCGCCGGGCGGTCTGACGGTGGTCGTGCGTACCGCCAATGCGCAGGCCGAAGTGATGTTGAGCTGGCATGCGCCAACCGACGGATGTGCCGCCGCAACGTATGTCATCGAGGCCGGCAGCCGTGCCGGGTTGAGTGACCTGGCGGTGCTGACCGTGCCCGGCACCCAACTGACGGAGACCGTGATCGCGCCGCGCGGGACCTATTACGTGCGCATCCGGGCGGTGTCACGAAGTGGCGCGCGCGGGGTGGCCGGATCGGACGTGATCGTGCGCATCGACTGACCCCTCACCGCGACTCCGAATAGCGCTATCCCTCGGTCCCTCTGTCGGTTGCGGGTTGCGCCGCCCTCTCCCTCGCGCTACACTTCACCGATCCCCGGTGGCCGAGATTTCCGGCCGCGCGGGTACGGGTTCAAGAAGCACCCCTTGCCCGCACTTACCACCACTCGTCAGGTGTCCCCGCACAGCGTTTAGCTGCCATTTGACGGGCCGTGAGGGCCCGCTGTGGACAGCGTGCCGTCTGCCTGGGTTGAGGGGTGCGGTCACAGTCACGCGTACACGAATGTGATTGAGAGGGCAGAGCTTTGCCTAACAATCGAAATTAATGAATAGGCTCACCGTCGACGGCCTCGGCAAGCGCTACTACATCGGCAAAGAGCAGCGCAAAGAGGAAAAGTTCGTCAATCTCGGCTTCCGCAAGGTCGCCGTCCCGCGCGCGCCGTGGTCGCGTCTGCAACGGGGCCGCGAGTTGTGGGCGCTGCGCCACGTCTCGTTTGCCGTTCCGCCGGGCACAATCCTCGGCATCGTCGGTTCCAACGGGGCCGGCAAGTCGACGCTCCTCAAGGTGATTGCCAAAGTCACACGACCCACCGAAGGCCGGGTCGTCGGGCACGGCCGGGTGGTGTCACTGCTCGAACTCGGCGCCGGGTTCAATCAGGACTTTTCGGCCCGCGAGAATATTTATATGAACGCCGCGATGCACGGCATCTCGCGTGCCGAAGTGGCGCGCAAGCTCGATGAGATTGTCGCGTTTGCGGAGGTCGAAAAATTCCTCGATAGCCAGATCCGGCACTACTCGAGCGGCATGTATTTGCGTCTGGCGTTTTCTGTCGCCATCAATATGAACCCGAGCATTCTGCTCGCCGACGAAATCCTGGCCGTGGGTGATATCGCCTTTCAGGAACGGTGTCTGCAGCGCGTCCAGGAAGAAGCGCAGCGCACCGGCCTCACCGTGCTGTTCGTGTCGCACGACATGACGGCGATCTCTCGCATCTGCGATCGGGTGCTGTGGCTGCAGGCCGGGGAGATCGCCAAACTCGGCGATGCCGGCGAAGTGGTCGGCGATTACCAGGATGCCGCGCTCGGTCGCGGCGCGGCGGCGCCGGCGCTCGACCTCGAACGACAAGGCGCCCACGTCAACCGGCAAGCCGAGATCGTCTCGGTTCGATTGGTGTCGGGCGATGGCCGGGTCCTTGGCGCCGCTCCGGTCAGCGAGGCTCTGTCGATTCGTGTCCGCGTCAAGGTGGCGCGGCCCGACGTGGCGATCCGCTGCCTGCTCGACGTCCATGCCAAGAACGTCCTGGTGTTCAAAGCGGCGCAACCCGAAGAATTCACGCCGGGGCGCAAAGGCACCTTCGACATTCACATGAAGATCCCGGCGCAGTTCCTGTCCGAGACGATGTATACCGTCCACGTCAACGTCACGACGCGCAATGGCAAGCTGGGCACCGTGGCAATGCCCAACGCGCTGAACTTCATGGTCTATGGTTCGGATGATCAAACGTTGTACAAAGGCGGCCTGATCAACCCGCGGCTCGAGTGGGCCGTCAACGATGCGGATGTCAACCCCGGCGGCAGTGACACTCCTGATGACGTCGAACCGGCGGCGGTGACCGCCGACAGTGAATGAGTGAGACCACGCAGACCGCGCGCGTTGACCAATGGGTCATCTCGGCCCACCAAGGGCCGGACTTCGTCGGCCGCGTTCGAGAGTTCTGGCACTACCGCTCGATCATTCGGTTTTTTGCCGAACGCGCATTCAAGACACTCTATTCGCGGACTCAGCTTGGCTGGCTGTGGCTGTTGATTCGCCCCTTGGCACCGCTGGCCGCCGGCGCCATCATTTACGGCGGCATCATGGCCGTGCCGTCGTTCGGGATCCCGTACTTCCTGTTCCTCCTGAGCAGCAGCATCATCTGGATGTTGTTCGATGGCCCCTTGGGATGGGGGACGCGGGGCCTCGAACTGAACCGCCACATCATCATCAAGCTGTACTTTCCGCGCAGCGTGTTACCGATGGCGACGATGGCGCCAGGATTGTCGGATCCGATGGTGTTGTCCGGCCTCCTGATCCTCTCGCTTGTTGGTTACGCGTGGGTCGACGGCACGAGTTACCTGGCCTGGCACAGCGGATTGCTGTTGCTGCCGGTGCCGATCGTGCTGGCCTTGATGCTGGCGTTCGGCATCGCGCTGTGGACCTCGGTCTGGCAGGCACGCGCGCGTGACACCCGGTTTGTCCTCGGTTACATCACCGGGTTTTGGTTCTTTTTCACCCCGGTCATTTATCCGCTCTCAATTGTGCCGTCGGAATACCACTGGCTGATGTGGCTCAATCCGCTGACCTCGATTGTCGAAAGTTTCCGCTGGTCGCTGTTCCGGATCGGCGTGCTGTCGCCGCTGTCGCTGTTGACAACCTGGTTGACCGCGATGTCGGTGATCGTCTCGGGCTTCTGGTATTTCAACCGCGTCGAGGCCGTGACCGCGGACAAGATGTGATGGCCGTGAGCCTCACGACATGGCGCTAGTGCCTACCGAAAGCGCGCTGAGCCCGTGGCAGATAGAACCGCGCGAGCAGGGCGTCACCGCGACGGCGCGCGAAGTCTGGGCGCACCGGCGGTTCATGTCCTTCCTGGCTGTGCGCGCGCTGCGCAAGATGTATGCGCGCACGGCGCTGGGCTGGCTGTGGCTGTTCATTACGCCGCTGTGGCCCGTCTTGCTCCGCGCGATCGTCTTCGGCGGTCTGATCGGCATGACCGGCGAGGGCATCCCGTACTTTTTGTTCCTCCTGGTTGGGTCAGTGCTGTGGGATTTTTTTGCCTCCGGCCTGATGTGGGGTACGCGCGGGCTGGAGCTGCATCGCAACGTGCTCGAGCATGTCTACCTACCGCGCGTGATCATGCCGCTGGCGACAATGGCGCCGGCGCTGCTCGATTTGGTGTTGATCAGCGGCGTGCTGGCGCTGGCCGCGGTGTATTACCTCGCGGTCGATGGACGGATGTATCTCACGTTGGGCGCTCCGACGCTGTTGGGGCTGGTCGCGCTCCTGATGACGACGGTGCTCGCCTTCGGTATTGGCTTGTTCACGGCGGTGTGGGGCGAAACGGCGCGCGATGCCCGCTTCACCATGGGCCAGGTGCTGCTCGTCTGGTTTCTCCTGACGCCCATTCTGTATCCGATGTCGGCGGTGCCGGCCCACTACCGCCCCTGGATGTTGCTGAATCCGCTCGCCGCGTTTGTCGAAACGTTCAAGTGGAGTCTCCTCGGGGTCGGCCGCTTCGACGCGTTCGCCTTCGGCCTTGCCGTCGCGCTATCGGTCAGCGTGGTGCTGTTGGGACTGTTGTTTTTCAGCCGCATCGAAGTGCGGCGAGCCGACGACAACTAGAGGACACCGACTCGTGAAGGTCTTATTCGCCACCAGTCATTTCGGATTCCTTCGGAATTTCGAAGCCGGACTGCGCGCGCTGGCCGAGCGTGGCCACCAAATCCACCTGCTCGCTGACCGTCGCGAGAATATGGGCGGCAGCACGACGGTCGATCTGCTGACCGCTGCGTATCCCAACATCACCGTGGGCTGGGGCCCGCCCCGCAAAGACTGGTTATGGCAGCCGCTCACCGTCAACCTGCGGCTGTGTCTTGATTATTGGCGTTACCTGCAACCGCGCTACGCCAACGCGCATGCGTTGCGTGAGCGTGCGGCGACCCAGGTGCCTGCCGAAGCAGTGCGGCTGACGCAGATCCCGGTGATTGGCAGCCGGCCGATGCTCGCCGTCTACCGCGCGATGATCAGGCGCGTCGAACGTGCGGCGCCGATTGCGCCCGGAGTCACCGAGCTGCTGGAACAAGAGCGGCCTGATATCGTCGTGGTCACGCCACTCCTGTATTTCGGATCGCAACAAGTCGATTACGTGCGCGCCGCCAAGCGACTGGGTATTCCGACCTTGCTTGCCGTCGGCAGCTGGGATCATCTGACGACGAAAGGCTTGATTCACGAGGTTCCGGATCGCCTGACGGTGTGGAACGAGGCGCAACGCGCCGAAGCCGGCGAACTGCACGGCATTGCCTCCGATCGGGTGACCGTGACCGGATCACCGGCCTACGATCACTGGTTTGTCGCCACGCCCTCGATGCCGCGCGACGAGTTTTGCGCGCACGTCGGACTGCCGATGGACCGGCCGATCGTGCTGTACCTGTGTTCGTCGCCATTTATCACTCCGCATGAAGTTGGATTCGTGCGGCGCTGGATGATCGCCGTGCGCGCGAGTCAGTCGCGCACGCTGGCCACCGCCGCGATCCTGGTTCGTCCGCATCCGCAAAATGCTGACCAGTGGCGTGACGTGTCGCTGGCCGATCTCGGGCCGGCGAGCATCTGGCCGTCAGCGGGCGCCAATCCGGTCGATGCCGAGTCGCGAGCGACCTACTTCAACTCGATGTACTACAGCGCGGCGGTTGCCGGCGTGAACACCAGCGCACTGATCGAATCGGGCATTGTCGGGCGACCGGTCTTCAGCGTCCAGGCAGACGAGTTCGCGGGCACGCAGGAAGGCACGCTGCACTTCCAGCATCTGAAGAACGTCAACGGCGGGTTGCTGACGATGTCGGGGTCGCTCGCGGAGCACGAGCAGCAGCTCGCGGCATTCCTTGACGCGCCGCCGCCGGCGGAGCCGCCGGGGCGCAAGTTCGTCGAGGCGTTCATCCGCCCACACGGACTGGACCAACCGGCGGGTCCGCGGCTGGCCGACGCCATCGAAGACATTGTGCGCACGGTGAAACCGCTCCCGCAGCGTCGGCGTCGCAGCGACGCCGTGTGGGCCACGCTGCTGCGTCCGGTGGCGACCGCCGCCTATGCGGCGGCGCGGCAGCGGCGCCTCGCGCGCAAGGAAGCACGCGCCGGGCAATGACGCCACTGCGCATCCTGTTTGCGATCCCGTCGCCGGAATATCTGCGCTACTACGACGCGACCATCCGGTTACTCGCCGAGCGCGGGCACGCGGTCGCGGTGACCATTGCACGCCAGAAAGAAGCCAAACAGGCGCGCCTGGACGGGCTGATCAGCGGCGACGTGACGTTCGCGGGTTTTCTGCCGCCGCGCACCGGCTTGTGGCGCGAGCTCGCCAACGATGTGCGCGGCACGATGGATTTCATCCGCTACCTCGATCCGCGGTTCGCGTCGGCGGGCGCGTTGCGCGATCGGATGAAACGCAAGGCGCTGCCCTGGTACCTGCATTGGCTCGACCGTCAGGCGTCGGTGCCGACGGCCTCCGTGCAACGCTGGTTGCACCGCCTCACCGCCGTTGAACGCGCGATCCCCGATCAACGCGACCTCACCGCCTTCCTCGCGGAGCAGTCGCCGGACGTGATCGTGATTTCGCCGCTGGTCGAAGCCGGCGGCGCTCAGGTCGATCTGGTGAAGAGCGCTCGCGCGCTCGGGGTCCCAAGCGTCGTCGGCATTGCCAGTTGGGACAATCTGACCAACAAAGGGCTGCTGCGGATCCAGCCCGATGCCGTGATGCTGTGGAACGAGGCGCAAAAGCGGGAAGCGATCGAGCTCCACGGCATCGCACCGGAATCGATTGTCGTCACCGGCGCGCAGCCATTTGATCGGTGGTTCGGGCGCCAACCGACGCGCAGCCGCGACGAGTTTTGCCGTCGCGTTGGCTTGCCGGCCGATCGGCCGATCGTCTTGTTTACGGGCTCCTCGGTGTTTATTTCGCGTGGCGACGCAGAAGTGCCGTTCGTCAGACGATGGATTCAGGCGCTGCGAACCAGCGCACGTCCGACGTTACGCGCCGCGGTCGTCCTGATGCGACCACATCCCTACAACGCGGATCAGTGGCGCGATGTCGACCTGTCTGGCCTCGGCACGGTCGCTGTCTGGCCGCGCGGCCGCCACAACCCGGTCGACGAAGACAATCGGGCGGACTACTTCGACTCGTTGTTTTACAGCGCCGCCGTCGTCGGCATCAACACCAGCGCGATGGTCGAAGCGACGATCCTCGGCCGGCCGGTGTTGTCGATTCAGGCCGACGAGTTTGCCCGGACACAGGAAGGCACGTTGCACTTCCATCATTTGCTGCCCGAGAACGGCGGCTTTCTTCGGCTGGCGACGACGCTTGAACAGCATGTCACGCAGCTCGAGGAGGTGTTGGAACGGCCGGAGGTCGTGCAGCGACAGCTGGCGAGCTTCGTTGCGTCATTCCTGCGGCCGCATGGCTTGACGCAGCCCGCCGTGCCGATCGTCGCGGATACGCTCGAGTCGGTCGCCAGAGTCGCCCATGCGCGGCACGCAGCCGCGACCGCTTTGGCGCCGGCGCGATTCGCGCTCGCGCCGCTGGCGGTGTTTTGCCTGGCTGCCGAGAAGGCAGCGCCGCTGGCCAAACTCTCGAAAGAGCCGAAAAAACTGGCGGCGCGGGTCGCGCGCCTCGCTTTCAAATGGCCACACCGTGCCCGCCTGACGTCTCGCCACTACACGCGCACCGCCAGGAAGCAAGGCAAGGCGACGGTGGTCTACGGATATCGCGGCGGACTGCGCATGGCCGCGCGTGCCGCACGCCTGCTGGTCATTCGCCCGTTGCGAGTCAGCCGCCGCGTTGCCGCGCGCGTGCTTGCCGTTGCAGCGGGGCGGCCGTCGGAACCGCGTCTGTGAAAGTGCTGTTTTCACTGCGGAATTTCTGGTACGTGAAGATTTTTGAATCCGCCGTGCTCGAGCTCGCCACTCGTGGCCATCAGGTCATGCTGGTCGCCGATGAACGTGCGTCGCCGGATGGCTCTGACGAGTGGCAGGCAGCCGCAGAGCGTCTCACCGATGCCTCGCCGCTGATTCGGTGGCGTTATTTCGAACGCGAGGAGACGGGGCAGTGGGCGGCGTTCACGCGCCAGTTGCGCTTCGGTGGGGACTATCTTCGGTTTCTCGACCCGGTCTACACCGGTGCGCCGATGTTGCGCGCCCGGGCGGCGTCGCGCACCCCAGAGTTTGCCCGCTCACTTGCCGGCAGTTGGCCGTTTCGGATTCCACGCGGGCGGCAGCTGCTGCGCCGGGCACTGGTCGCCACCGAGCGCGCGGTGCCAGATGATCAAGCCGTCGTCGCGCTGCTCGAGACTGAACGCCCGGATGTGGTGATGGTCTCTCCGTTAATCAGCCTCGGCTCGCCGCAGTTCGACATCTTGCGCACGGCAATGCGGCGCGGCATTCGTAGCGCGCTGGCGGTCGGGAGCTGGGATCACTTATCGAGTAAAGCACTGGTGCGCGACATCCCGGATCTTGTGCTGGTCTGGAACGACACCCAGCGTGATGAAGCGGTCAGGCTTCACGGCATTCCCGCTGAACAGATCGCGGTCACCGGCGCACAGTGCTTCGACCAGTGGTTTGATCGCCAGCCGACTCGCAACGCCGAGACCTTCAAGCGCCACGTCGGGCTCGCGCCGGACAAGCCGTTTGTGTTGTGGGTGTGCTCAGCGCTGTTCGAGGGCAGTCCGAGCGAAGCGGCGCTGGTGGCACGGTGGGCAGCGCTCGTGCGACACCATCCGTTGCTTGCTGAGTACGGCGTCTTAGTCCGCCCGCATCCCAAGCGCGGCCACCAATGGACGGGCAGCGGCCTCGGCGCCGTCGCCAACAGTGCGTTGTGGCCAAAGAATGCGGCGGCACCGTTCGATCCTGACACCAAGGACGACTACTTCGACTCGCTGTTTCATGCATCTGCCGTCGTTGGCCTGAACACCAGCGCGCTGCTCGAAGCGGCCGTCGCCGGCCGGCCGGTGTTAACCGTGCTGCTGCCGGAATTCCACGACAACCAGGGCGGCACGCTGCACTTCCGCTACCTGCTCGAAGTGGCGGGCGGGTTGCTGGGGACGTCGCGCACGCTTGACGAGCAGGTCGATCAGCTCGCCTCGGCGGTTGTGACGCCGGACGCCGCGATCGCCCGCAGCCGCCGCTTCGTCGAGGCGTTTCTCCGTCCACATGGGCTCTCGACTCCGGCGACAGAGAAGTTTGCCGACGCGGTTGAAACGCTGTCTCGCACGCCGGTCACGCGACCGATCGGTGACCCGTGGTGGGTCTCTCCGCTGCGCGTGGCGATTGCGCCGGTGGCGCGGCGCACGCGCGGCACCGAGTCGATCGAACGCCAGCGCCGCCAACACCTCAAACGCGAGGAACGTGACGCCGAGGTCGCCCGTCGAGTCGCGGACAAGCAGCGTCGCTATGCCGAAGAGCTCTTGGCCCGCGAGCAGCGCGTCGCGCGCGAGCATGCCGACAACGAGATGCGCCGCGCCGCCCGGATCAAGGCGCGCGACGACCATTCGGTCGGCAAGCAGCAGGCTAAGCAGGTGGCCAAGCGCCGCAAAGCGCGCCAGCAATTCGTTCAACGCGTGCGCGCCCGGCTCGCCGCCCTGATTGACGGCGGGCGCCCTCACTCGCGATGAACATTCCGTATCGATCGATCGACGATTACCTTCCCATCGACGTGGCGGCACTGCGTCCCAAGGGGTCGTACGGCGATTTAATTCGCCAGCGCACACACGCGATCGACGGACTGATCGCGCAACATGGACGAATCCCTGCCGATCTGCTGATCGAGCGGCGCTGTCCGACCTGCGACGCCAATCACTGGCGCCATGAGCTCGCCAAAGATCACATGGACCTGGTCCGCTGCCAGACCTGCGACCTGGTGTTTGTCAATCCGGCATTCGACGAGGCTCACTACCAGCAGGTCTATGCGTCCGAGGCCTACCAGAAGATCATGCAAGGTCTCGGCGAATCGAGTCACGACTACCGGGTGCAGCGGTTCGGCGCTGAGCGCGTCACGATCATGGCGCGACATCTCCCGGGGTTGCCGACGCCACGTTATCTGGATGTCGGTTGCAGCACCGGCTTTGTCGTCGAAGCGGCACGTGACGCGGGCTGGGACGCAACCGGGGTGGACCTCAATCCGTCGGCGGTCGCCTTCGGACGGGCGCGCGGCTTGAATCTGCTGCCGCTGGCGCTCGGCGATGGCGCATTCGCGCCGGCCAGCTTCGACGCGATCTCCCTGTTCGACGTGCTCGAGCATCTGCTGCATCCGCGCGCAACCCTCGAACAAGCGGCGCGTTTGCTGCGTCCTGGCGGCATTTTATTTCTCTACGTTCCCAACTACGACTCGGCGTCGCGCCTGTTGATGGGGGCGGCTGCGCATTTCATCTGGCCGACCCATCACCTCAACTACTACACGCCGATCACCATGGCCGATCTGATGCGCCAGGTCGGGTTGTCCGTCGAAACAGTGACTACCGAAGGCCTCGACTTCGTCGACTTCTTCTGGAATCGGCGCGAGCTGCACGGCGAGGACACCAGTGCGCTCGAACCACTGGCCGATACGTTGCAGTTCCTCGCCAACGCCGGTGCCTACGGTAAAAACCTGCGCGTCCTGGCCCGCACCGCATGAGAGTCCTGTTCGTCCTCAAGCAACTCGGCTACATCCGCCACTTCGATTCGGTGGTGCGCGAACTGGCGCAGCGCGGTCATATCGTGCGGCTGGCGTGCCAGGACGGCGAAACGCAACTGCCCGAATCACTGACCGGTATCGCCGGTGTGTCGGCGGTGGCGTGGCCGGCCAAACGGGGGGACCAATGGGTTCGACATGCCAGCCTGGTTCGCCGCGCCGGTGACTATCTCCGCTACCTGGAGCCGTCATTCGTCGGCGCCAACAAGTTACGGGCGCGGGCCTTCGAAAAGCTGGCCGGCACGTTATCGGCGCATGAGCGTGTCGTAACGCCCGGCATGAGCGATGCCGCGCTGGCCCTGACTGCCGATGAACGCGATCGGCTGCGCGACCTGGTCGCGACCATCGAGCGCGCCATTCCGAGCGATCCAAAAATCGAAGCGTTTCTTACCGACGAAGCCCCCGATCTGATTGTGATCACGCCGCTCATCGATCTCGGCTCCGGCCAGACCGACATCGTCAAAGGCGCCGCCGCGCTCGGAATTCCAGCGGCGATGGCGCTGTTCAGCTGGGACAATCTCACCACCAAGGGCATCGTGCACGATGTGCCTGATCGCATCCTGGTGTGGAATCAACGCCAGCGCGACGAGGCGATCACCTTTCACGGTGTCCCTGAGGATCGCATTCGGATCACCGGCGCGCCGCGTTTTGACGAGTTCTTCGCGCTGACACCTGCCGCGTCACGCGACGCCTTTCTCGGTTCCCTGGGCCTCGACCGGTCAGCGCCCACCGTGCTGTATCTCGGGTCGTCGAAGTTCGTCGCCGAGAACGAGCGGACCTTTGTCGAACGCTGGTTGTCGCTGTTGCGGCAATCGCCGCAGCCGAGCCTCGCTGGCTGCAATGTGATCGTCAAGCCGCATCCCGATGTCAATCGGATGTGGGAAGCGGCCGACGCCACGCGCATCACACTCGGCAGCGGGCCGACAGTCAGCGCACTGGTCTCGCGTTCGTTGAACGACCCGCAAGCGGTGGTGGTGCAGGGAAAGTTTACCGCCGCGCAGCTCCTCTACGAATGCCTGGCGCATGCGGATGCAGTCGTCGCGCTCAACACCAGCGCCGAACTCGAAGCGGGGATTCTCGGCAAGTCGGTACTGACGCTGCCCGCCGGCGACGACGTGGCTGATGGGCAGGAAAACACGCTGCACTACCACTACCTGTTGAAAGAGCATGGTGGCCACGTCGAGCGCGCCGCCACGATGGCCGAGCATCTGTCGTCGCTGGCCGCCGCGCTCGAGACGAAAACGCCGGCGGGACGCTCACCGTTTATTGCCGAGTTCCTGCGCCCGATCAGCGACGGTCGCACGCCGACGGTGGTGTTCGTCGACGAACTCGAAGCGCTCGAGCAGAGCGGCTCGCAGGCTGAGTCCCGCGCCGGCACCCGAGCGTCACCACTGCCGCGGCCCACCTCCGAAGGAGACGCTGGCGGGGCCGCGCAGAAGACGCGGCTGGATTACGACGGCTGTTCGGTCTGGCTCATGGTCAGCTCGCCGATGGAAGCCAAGTGGCGCGTTCGTGCGTGCGCGAAAGAGCCCTGGACGGTGGCGTGGCTCGAGCGCCTCACCGAAACCAACGTGCTGTATGACATCGGAGCCAATGTCGGCGCTTTCAGTATTCTCGCGACCAAGCGCTTAGCCAATCGCCTTCGGGTGGTCGCTTTTGAGCCGGGCTACGCGACCTTCGCGCGCCTCTGCGACAACATTGTGGTCAACGGCTGCGAC
Source organism: Vicinamibacterales bacterium (assembly GCA_035575715.1). Taxonomy (GTDB): domain Bacteria; phylum Acidobacteriota; class Vicinamibacteria; order Vicinamibacterales; family UBA2999; genus JACCSI01. The sequence continues at coordinate 53,256 of DATLXN010000012.1, forward strand.
GCGAGCATCTTGCCGATTGCCAACCCGTTGTGGTCGACGACGGCGCTGACCGCATTCAAGTATCGCAGTCTCGACCCCGGCCAGAGCCGTCACGCGATGAAGGATCGCGAGATGTTTCGTCCGAAGCACAACGATCGCGATCGTGCAACCGAGCGCTACGTGCAACCGATGCTGGCGGTGGCGCTCGACGATCTGATGCGTTCCTACAGTCTGCCCGTGCCGACGCACATCAAGCTTGATGTCGACGGCGCGGAGATGCACGTCCTGAACGGTGCGCGCGAGCTGCTGCGGAGTTCTGAGCTGAAGTCGGTACTGATTGAAGTCGACCGGGCGCTGGTCGACGAGGTCAGCGCGTTGATGGCGACGACCGGCTTGCAGCAGGCGGCGGTGCACAATCGCGAGCACAAGGCGCACGGGCCGCTGTATTTCGAGTTTGCCCGCGTCTGAGCTATGCGGGTGCTCTTTCATGCGCGTCACTTTGGTTACCTGCGAAATTTCGAGTCGGTCATTGCGGCACTGGCCGAGCGCGGCCACACGGTCCATCTGGCCGCCGACCGGCCGGAGACTGCCGGCGGCGAGGCGATGGTCGAACGGCTGGCCGCGCGGTTCGCGACCAACGTGTCATGGGGATGGACGCCGAGTCGCGACAATGACCGCTGGTCACCCTTGGTCATGCGGGTTCGTCTGGCACTCGACAACTTGCGCTACTGGGACCGCAGTTACGATCAGGCACCCCGCTTGCGCGCGCGTGCCAACGAGCGTACGCCGCGCGCCGTCCTCGCCGCGTTGCGCACACCGGCGTTCGCCGGTCCGACCGGCCGGGCGTGGCTGGCGCGCGGGCTGCGACGTCTGGAGCGGGCGGCTCCGATCGATCACCGCTTTGTGCAGTTCCTCCGTGACCAGCGGCCGGACGCGCTGGTCGTGACGCCGCTGGTCGACCTCGGATCGCCGCAAGCCGAAACGGTGCGGGCGGCCCGAACCGTCGGTGTTCGGACGGCGCTCGGCGTCGGCAGTTGGGATCATCTGTCGAGCAAAGCGCTGGTGCGCGAACACCCCGATCGCGTGTTCGTCTGGAACGAGACTCAAAAGCGCGAAGCGGTCACGATGCACGGCCTCGACTCGGCGCGGGTGGTGGTCACCGGGGCGCAGTGTTACGACCACTGGTTTGATCGCACCCCAAGCCGGTCGCACCGCGACTTCTGCGCCGCGGTCGGCTTGCCGGCTGGCGAGAAGTTCATCCTGTATGTGTGCTCGTCACTCTTCAAAGGCTCGCCGCCGGAGCCGGTGTTCGTGCGGCACTGGCTCGAGTCGGTCCGCCAGCACCCGCAGCTGCGTGAGACGCCGGTCCTGATTCGTCCGCACCCATCGCGGATGCAGGAATGGGATGGTGTCGACGTGTCGGCATTCGCGCGTGTCGCATTCGCCGGCGGCTATCCCATTGATGCCGCATCCCGGGCAGACTATTTCGACGCGCTGTACCACTCCTCAGCGGTCGTCGGTCTCAACACCAGCGCCTTCATCGAAGCGGGAATTGCCGGACGCCCGGTGTTGGCGCAGCTGCATCCGGACTTCCGCGACAACCAGAGCGGCACGCTGCACTTCCGCTACCTGGTCGATGGCGGCCTCCTCGACGTCGCTGACACCAGCGACGAGCACCTGACGCAATTGCACACGGCCTTGACGAGTGATCCCAGCGCGCCGCGCCGGGAGCGATTTATTCGCGACTTCGTCCGGCCCTACGGACTCGAGGTTCGCGCCACTGACCGGTTTGTCGAGGCGCTCGAGTCCTGGGTCAGTGAGCCCGCACCAGCACCGCGTACCGTGCAGACGCGCGGGCCGGCACGTCTCGCGCTGGCCGGGTTGCGCGTGGCGGCGCAAACGGCCCGCGGACAACAGTGGATGCTCGACGAGCGTGAAGCAGCGAAGCGCGCGGCCCGCCCGTCGGCGCCGGCCAAAGCCCTCTCGGCCAAACATCGCTGATGCGCATTCTATTTATCACCCGGCACTTCGGCTGCCTGCGTAATTTCGAGGCGGCGCTCAAGGTGTTGGCGGCGCGTGGGCACCAGGTCCATCTCGCCGCGTTGCAGGAAGAAGCGCAAGGCGGGTTCGAGCTGGTGACGCGCCTTGCGCAATCAACGCCCGGCATTACCGTCGGCTGGACGCCATCGGTCGAGACGCAGCATGAACGTGATTTGGCGCGACACGTGCGGCTCGGGATCGATTACCTGCGCTACCTCGAACCCGCCTATGCCGCGACGCCGCGACTCAAGGCCCGCGCCGAGGAGCGGGCGCCATCTGCGATCCTGGCGTTGCTGCGGCTGCCGGGATTGGGCACGGCGCCGGCGAGACGCTCCCTGGCGACGGCCCTGTGCCGGGTCGAAGACGCGCTGCCGCAGAACCAGGCGATCGTCGACTATCTCGAGGCGCAGCGCCCGGATGTCGCGCTGTTCACCCCATTGATTGGTCTCGGCACACCGGAAGTCGATTACCTATCGACTGCGCGCGAACTCGGGATCCGCACCGTCTTCTGCGTGTGGAGCTGGGACAACCTCTCGAGTAAATCGATCCTGCGTGACATGCCGGATGCGATCACGGTGTGGAACGAGACTCAGCGTCACGAGGCGGCGACCTTTCACAACGCGCCGGCCAACCGGGTGCTGGTCACCGGCGCGCAGTGTTTTGATCATTGGTTTGGGCGCGAGCCGAGCCGCACCCGCGAACAATTCTGCGCGGAAGTCGGACTGCCTTCCGACCGCCCGTTCCTGCTGTATGTCTGTTCGGCGTTATTCCGCGGCAGCCTGCCGGAAGCCGACTTCGTGTCTGACTGGATCGACGGCCTCCGCGCCAGCGGCGATTCGCGTCTGCGTGACATTCCGATCCTGGTCAGGCCTCATCCGGCGCGGACCGGCGAATGGGACAACTGGACGCCGCGTGACCACGTCGTGGTCTGGGGCTCCAACCCGATCACAGCGAAGGCGCGTGACGACTATTTTGATTCGCTGTACTACGGCGAAGTCGTGGTCGGCCTCAACACCAGTGCGATGCTCGAAGCGGCCGTGCTCGACAAGCCGGTGCTGACGGTGATGCTGCCGGAGTACGCCGAGAATCAAGAAGGCACGCTGCATTTCCGCTACCTGCTCGATCCCGATCACGGGCTGCTGCATGCGACGCGCACCATTGACGACCATGTCACCAATCTGGTGAGCGTGCTCGATCATCCCGCCGCGGCCCGGGCGCGTAGCCGGGGCTTCGTCGAACACTTCCTGCGGCCGTGCGGTCTCGCTGTCAACGCCACGGAGAAATTCGTGGCCGCCGTTGAACAGGTCCTGGCCGCGCCCGCCCAGCCCGCCTTGCAGCGGCCTTCCGGCGCGGTATCGCGGTGGTCGGTGCGTATGCTCGAGCGCGCCTTCGCGCACCCGTCAGCGCGACTGTGGCTGCTCGGACCACGCGAGCGCGAGCAGCAAGCGCGCCGCGACCTGCATCACCGCGAGAAGAAGCAGAAGAAACTCGCCCACGCGTCAGCGCGCGAGAGCCGTCAAGCCGAGAAAGAAGCGGCCAAGCGCGAACGTGACCGGCGTCACCGCGAGAGTCGCGGCCACAAGCGACGCGCGCAGGTCAAGCATGCGCTGGTGCAACGAGTGCGACGCCTATTGCGAGCGGGATCGAATTCGTGAATCGTCGTCCCATTCCGGGCAAGCCTCGGGTGATCGTGCTGACCAGCACCTTCCTGCGTCACCACTATCTGGTCAATACAGTCGCCGCGCACCTTGATCTGGTCGGGGTGTGGCAGGAACAGAAGTCGTTCAAGCCTCAACGCTACGCCGATACCGACGAGGACCACCAGATCATTGCCGCGCATTTCACCGCCCGCGATCGCGCCGAAGACCGCTTCTTTGGCGACGACCAACAGGTGCAATTGCAGCAGGGAGCGCGAACCCGCGTCGGTCCACCGGGACTGGTCAACGAGGCCAAGCACATCGAGGTGATGGCCGCCCTTGAACCTGACGTGGTCCTGGTCTTCGGCACCGGTCTGCTTGGTCCGGCGATCATCGAACGCTTCAGCGGGCGAATCATCAATCTCCATCTCGGCCTGTCGCCGTTCTATCGCGGCTCGGGGACAAATTTCTGGCCCCTGGTCAACGGCGAACCCGAATACGTCGGCGCCACCATTCACTATCTCGACGAGGGCATCGACACCGGGCCGATCATTGCCCACGCGCGTCCAGCCTTCGAGGCGGCCGACGGCCCGCACGAGATTGGCAACAGGGCGATCGTCGCCGGTACGACGATGTTGATGCGCGCTGCTTACGCGCACCTGGCCGGTCCGATCGCAGCCACGCCCCAACACAGTCGCGGGCGGCTCTACCAACGCAAGGATTTCTCGGCTGCCGCCGTCCGCAGCCTGGCGCAGCACTTTGCGAGCGGCATGATTCCCGCCTATCTGGCCGACCAGGTCAAGCGCGATGCGCAGGTGCCGCTGATCGCTCTGGGGCACGAGTCGTGACGGTCAACGGCTGCCTGGTCGCGATGTATCACTACGTGCGTGACCCTGTGGCCAGCGGCGCTCGTCTCAACGCGTTGGCGACCGCGGACTTCGAAGCGCAACTGTCCTGGCTCGAGCCGAGGCGACAGCTTGTCGACTTTCCGCACTTTGCGGCGGCGCTGCAGGCACGGCAGCCACTGCATGCCACTGCGTTGCTGACCTTCGACGATGGCCTGGCCGATCATTACGAGTACGTCTTCCCGCGTTTGCGCCAGCGGCGCGCCTCCGGCGTGTTTTTTCTCGCCGGTGCGGCTCATGATCGAACGCCGCGATTATTGAACGTGCACAAGACCCATTTGTTGATCGCGCAACTGGGCGCCGACCCATTCGCCGCCGCCGTCCGCGAAGCCATCGCCCGCGACCTCGTGGCTGTCGCCAACGGTCCGACCCGCTCGCCGGATGTCTATCGCTACGACGACGGCGCCTCACAGGCCGAGATCAAGCACCTGTTGAACTACCAATTGCCGCCGGCCACCGCCGATCGGGTGCTGGCCGATCTCTACGCGGCACATGTCGGCGACGAGGTTGACGATGCGCGCCGTTTCTATCTGTCGAGCGCCGCGATTTGCGAGATGAGCGCCGCCGGCATGACCTTCGGGTTTCATACTGAGCAGCATCGCGTGCTGGCCCGTCTGACTGAGTCACAGCAAGGCGACGAACTGGGGCGCGGCGTGGCGCGCATCACCGAACTCACCGGCCAGAAACTGGTGCCATTCTGTTATCCCTACGGCCACGCGCATACCTACAACGCGACGACCATCGAGGTGTTGCGGCGCGCCGGGTATTGCGCGGCCTTTACGACCACTCGGCGCGTCGCTGATCCGGCGTGTGATCCGCCGTTCGAGATTCCCCGTCTCGATACCCGTGACTTGCCGCCGTTCCACGCCACACCAGCAGATGCGTAAAATTTGTGTCGTCATTGGCTCGCGAGCCAACTACAGCAGCATCAAGTCGGCGATGCGCGCGATCAAGGCGCATCCCGACCTGCAGCTGCAGGTGATCGCCGGGGCGTCGGCGGTCCTCGATCGCTTTGGTTCGGTCGTCGATGTGATGGAGCGCGACGGCTATGCCGCCGATGCGCGCGTCAACATCATCATCGAGGGCGAAACGCCGCTGACGATGGCCAAGTCGACCGGGCTTGGGTTGCTCGAGCTGCCGACGTTGTTTGCCATGCTCAAACCGGATGCGGTGATCAGCGTCGGCGATCGCTTCGAAACCATGGCCACGGCGATCGCCGCGGCCTACATGAACATCCCGGTGGCCCACACCATGGGCGGCGAGGTGACCGGCACCATCGACGAGAGCATCCGCCACGCGGTGACCAAACTCGCGCATCTGCATTTTCCGGCGAATGCGCACGCCGCCGAGCGGATTATCCGCATGGGCGAAGATCCCGCGACGGTCCATACGGTCGGCTGCCCCCGCATCGACCTGGTCTCGGAGATCGCGGCGCTTGGCGCCAACGGCCTGGAGGCGGAATGGTTCGATCGCGAGGGGGTCGGCGGTCACGTCAATATCGACGAACCGTTCCTGCTGGTCAGCCAACATCCGGTGACCACCGAGTACGGCGACGGCGAGCGGCAGATTACGGAAACGCTCGAAGCGGTGGCGCTCCTGAAAATCCCGACCATCATGCTGTGGCCAAACGTTGATGCCGGATCCGAGGACGTGTCCCGAGGGATGCGGAAGTTCCGTGAAAATCGTCGTCCCGAGCACATGCGCTTTTACAAGAACTTCAGCGTCGACACCTTTGTGCGGCTGATGATGCGTGCGGCGTGTCTGGTTGGCAACTCCAGTGCGCCGATCCGCGAGGGCGCGTATCTCGGCGCGCCGGCGGTCAATATCGGCAGCCGCCAGGCCGGCCGTGAGCGTGGCGGCAATGTCGTCGATGCCGGATACCACCGTGAAGAGATCGCCGCCGCGGTGCGGCGTCAGGTCGCGCATGGACGCTTCGCGTCGGCGACGACCTACGGTGACGGCAGCGCCGGGGACCGCATCGCCGCCATCCTCGCGACCACGCAGCTCAAGATTCAAAAGCAGATCACCTACTAGCCGTGAAGGTTCTCGGCATCATTCCGGCGCGCGGCGGTTCGAAGGGCATCCCGCGCAAGAATCTCGCGCCGGTCGCCGGGCGTTCGTTGTTGGCGTGGACCATCGACGCCGCGACAGCGGCACGGTCACTGTCACGGCTCGTCCTCAGCACCGAAGACCATGAGATCGCCGAGCAGGGTCGCATGATGGGGGTGGAAGTCCCGTTCCTGCGACCCGAAGGCCTCTCCGCGGATGACACCGCGATGCTGCCCGTACTGGTCGATGTCGTCGACCGCCTCGCCGCCGAGCAGGGATTTGAGACCGAGGTGGTGGTGTTGCTGCAGCCCACCTCACCGCTGCGGCGCGCGACGCACATCGACGAGGCGGTTGCCAAGTTGATTGCGACCGGCGCCGACTCGATCGTCAGTGTGGTCGCTGTTCCGCACCAGTTCACGCCGACCTCGGTGATGCGGGAAGAGAATGGACAGCTGCGTCCCTACGACGGAACGGCGAGTGCGACACGGCGCCAGGACAAGCCCGCGCTGTGGGCACGAAACGGCCCCGCTGTGCTTGCCGTTCGCGCGGCGGTGTTGCGCGCGGGCAGCCTGTACGGCGCCGACTCGCGTCCGATGGCGATGCACGAGCGCGAGTCGATCGACATCGATACGGCCTTCGACCTGGAACTGGCCGATTGGTTGTTGCGGCGAACGTTCACGGACCGCAGCGCGTGAGGATCCTGTTCTCGGCGTTGCATTTCGGGTTCTTTCGAAATTTCGAGTCGGTGGTCGAGCGGTTGGCCGAACGCGGGCACGAGGTCATTCTGTCGGCTGACGAACCAGAGGGCCTCGGTGGGCTCGGTCTGGTTGAGCGACTCGCCGCGCGACACGCAACGGTGCGTGTGGTGTGGACCCCATCGTGCGAACAGGAACCGTGGTTCCGAGTCGCCCGCAAGCTCCGCCATGGTCTCGACTATCTCCGCTTCCTCGAACCTCAGTACACCCCGTTTCCGAAACTCCGCGAGCGCGCCCGCGAACGTGCACCGCGTGCGATTGATGCGTTGATGCACACGCCAGGGCTGAACACCCGCGGCGGCAGACGGGTGGTGCGTGGCTGGCTGGACTTGCTCGATCGGTCGATGCCGTCGCACACCGCGATGGAAGGCTTTCTCCAGGAGCTTCGACCGGACGTGGCGCTGTTCGCGTCGGTGACCAATCCGCGCGCGCCGCAGTTCGACCACCTGCGGGCTGCGCGCAAGCTCGGGATCCCCACCGGCGTCTGCATCTACAGCTGGGATCACCTCTCCAGCAAGACGTTGATTCGTATCGTCCCCGATCGCGTGCTGGTCTGGAACGAGGTGCAGAAGCACGAAGCCGTCACGCTGCACCAGGTGCCGGCAGCGCGCGTCACCGTTACTGGCGCGCAGGTCTACGACCAGTGGTTTTCCCGATCGGCGACCCGGTCGCGCGAACAGTTTGTCGAGGCCATCGGCTTGCCAGGCGACGTGCCGCTGTTGCTGTATGTCTGTTCCGCGATGACGCCGGATCCGCATGAGTCGTCGTTTGTTCGCGAATGGCTCGGCGCGTTGCGATCGGCGCCAGATCCCAAGCTGCGCACCGCGGCGGTCCTGATTCGACCGCATCCCGAACGTCGCGCCGAGTGGGATGCCCAGGAATGGTCGGCCTACGCCCCGCTGGTGATTGCTGGACAGAATCCGGTCACCGATACTGCCAAGGCAGATTATTTCGATGCCCTGCTGCACGCCGACGCGGTGATCGGTCTGGTGACCAGTGCGTTTCTCGAAGCAGCGATTGCCGGGCGGCCCGTATTGACCGTGATGCCCAAGCAGTTCGCGTCACATCAGGAAGGCATGCTGCATTTCCGTTATCTCCTCGAAGTAGAGGATGGGCTGCTGCTGGCCAGCCGTACGCTGGATGACCATGTCGCCCATCTCGGCGGCATTCTGGCTGGGCAAATCGAATACCGCGAACGGCAGTCGCGCTTCCTGCGCGCGTTTGTCAGGCCCGGTGGCCTCGAGGTGCCCGCCACCGCGGCGTTTGTCGACGCCGTCGAGCGACTGCCACTTGACGCGCAAGGCCCGCGCGTCGCCACTGCGCCCGTGCCCGCGGGATTGACACGGCAGTTCATCAAGGCCAGCGATACGGGATTTCTCGCCTCGGTGATGCTCGATTCGCGCGAGCTGGGCGAACGGCGGAGCCGCGACGGTCGCGTTGACCAACATCGCCAGCAGCGCCGCAGTAAATGGCGCACCCACCGCCGCAAGAAACTGATCGCCCAGGTGCAATTCAAGCTGCAGCGCGTCCGCGACCTGATCCGATGAAGGTACTCTTCCTGGCGCGGCATTTCGGCTATCTGCGCAACTACGAGGCGACCCTTCGCGGGTTGCTGCAGCACGGTCACCAGGTCCACGTCGCCGCCGACCGTGAAGAAGCCCTCGGTGCACGCCAGATGGTCGAGCGCTGGTCGCGCGAGTGGCCTGGATTGACGATGGGGTGGACGCCGGACCGCGAGTCGGACGATTGGTTCTGGCTTGCCAGCCGCCTGCGTCTGGCGCAGGACTTTCTCCGCTATCAGCATCCGCGTTACGACTCGGCGCCGCAACTGCGCCAGCGCGCACAAGAGCGGATTCCGACGATCGTCCTGGGCGCCCTGAAGGTCATGGGCTTCAAGTGGGCGCCGATTCGTGCGGTCATGCAGGGTTCGCTCAATGCCCTGGAACGCTCGATCCCACCGGGCGACGCCATTGACGGCTTCTTCACCGAGCAAGCCGCCGATCTGGTGCTGATCACGCCGCTGGTGGAACTTGGCTCACCGCAGACCGATCTGCTGCGCGGGGCGCGGCGGGCCGGCACGCGCACAGCGCTGTGCGTTGGCAGCTGGGATCATCTGTCGAGTAAATCAGTCGTTCGCGACGCGCCCGACCGCGTCTTTGTCTGGAACGAGATACAAAAACGCGAGGCGATCGACCTGCACCGGCTCGATGCGGACCGGATCGTGGTGACCGGGGCGCAGTGCTACGACGAATGGTTCGAGCGGCAGCCGTCCACGACCCGCGACGAATTCTGCCGCGCGCATGGTTTTGCCGCCGACCGGCCCGTCCTGCTGTGGACCTGCTCGTCGTTGTTTCGCGGCGGACGCCCGGAATCCGAGCTGGTCGAGGAGTGGGTCAAAGCGCTACGCACCAGCGAGAATCTCCGGCTCCGCGAGGCGGGGATTCTGATTCGGCCGCACCCCCAACGCATCGACGAGTGGCGCCGCGCCGACCTCTCGGCGTTTGGCCACGTCGCGATCAAGGGCGGCTACCCCGTCGACGCGGCATCGAAAGCCAGCTATTTCGACGCGTTGTATCACTCGGCGGTGGTCGTCGGCCTCAACACCAGTTCGCTAATCGAGGCCGGCATCATCGGGCGTCCGGTGCTGTCGATCGTGGACCAGCGCTATTCCCGCAATCAGGAGGGAACGCTGCATTGGCGTTACCTCAGCACCGTCGGCGGTGGACTGTTGCAGATCGCGCACGGCCTTGGGCCGCACATCGACCAGCTGGCGGCGATCCTTGACGCCGAGGCGCCGCCCGACACGCGCCCCTTCGTCGCCGAGTTTGTCCGGCCACACGGCTTGTCGGTGCCGGCCACGCCGGCACTTGTGGCCGGTATCGAAGCGATGGCCGGCGGGCCAGCGCCGGCGCGCGCCGGCGCATCGGCGACCACCGCGCTGCGGCCGCTGCTGTATCCGATCATCCTGTTGCGCCACGGGCGCGGCGCGTGGCTGCGAAAACGGAAAGTCTGGAAGCGCGATTTCAAACGCTGGTGGCAGGGAAGCCGCCGCAGCCTGAAGCAGGCGGTCAAGTCGATCGTGCTCAAGCGTCTCAGAGAAGACGCGCCGTCGGTGGTGCTGGCCAAACCCGAGCGCCAGCGGGCCCGCGCCCAGAACATGTTTGCGCACGTCGAGGAAGTGGAGGAGACCAAGGAGGCGCTCACCGCGTTATCGCGAAGTGGCAAGCCGATTCTGGTCGGCCCGTGGCTCAGCGAAACCGGTTTCGAGCTGCTGTATTGGATTCCGTTCCTCAATTGGGCCAAAGCCTACGCCAATCTGCGTGACGACCGTCTCGTCGTGATTTCGCGCGGCGGCTGCCAGTCCTGGTATCGTCATCTCACCAGCGGCTATCAGGACGTGTTTGATTTCTACTCACCCGACGAATTCAGAAGCCGCAACGATCAACGCATTCTGCAGCAGGGTGGCGCCCTCAAACACAACGAGGTCGCCGATTTCGATCACGAGATTCTCGACCGGGCTGCGCACGCAGCGGGGTTGACCAATCCGAGCGTGCTCCACCCCTCGTTGATGTACAAGTTGTTCCGGATCTTCTGGCGCCTCGAGGCATCAATCGGCCTGGTCCAGGGGTTCACGCATCACCGGCGGATCGAGGCGCCCGAACTCGGGGAACTGGCGCGCCATCTGCCCGAACGATTCCTCGCAGTGAAGTTCTACGCTAGCAATTCAATGCCGGATACCGCGCCGACGCGTCAGTTCATCGCCCGCTATCTCGCGCAACTCACCGCGCGGCATCACGTGGTCCTGCTCAACACCGGCGTCAGGTTCGACGATCACGATGACTTCAGGCCCGAGCATGCCGCACGGGTCCACACGCTGGACCATCTGATGACCCCGCGGAACAATCTCGACGTGCAGACGCGGGTGATCGGTGCGTCGGAGGCCTTTGTCGGGACCTACGGCGGCTTCAGTTATCTCGCGCCGCTGTGCGGCATCGACACCGTGGCCTTTTACAACGACCCGACCAGCTTTCGCATGGATCATCTCGAGCTGTCCAAGCGGGTGTTCAACGAGTTGAACGCCGGTGCCTTTGTACCACTGGCGCTGCGCGATCTGGACGTGGTGCGGCTCGGATTGGGCGGCGCGGTCGAACCTGCTGAACTGACCACGGGGACCCCGTCATGAGCGGACACTTCGGCCAAGCTGGACGCACCTTCGTCATCGGCGAAGTCGCGTTGTCGCACGACGGCAGCCTCGGCCTGGCGCATGCCTTCATCGACGCGATCGCTGCAGCGGGCGCCGACGCCGTGAAATTTCAGACGCACATTGCTGCGGCAGAGAGCACCCCGTCCGAGCCGTTCCGGGTCAAGTTCAGCACCCAGGACGCCACCCGCTATCAGTACTGGCAGCGCATGGAATTTACTGAACCGCAGTGGCAGGAGCTCGCGACGCACGCGCAGCGCGCCGGCATGGTGTTCATGAGTTCGCCATTTTCGGTCGAAGCGGTGGAGCTCCTCGAGCGGTTGGACATGGCACTGTGGAAGATTGGTTCGGGCGAAGTCTCGAACGACCCGATGCTCGATCGGATTGCGGACATCGGCAAACCGATCTTGCTGTCGTCGGGCATGAGCGCCATGGCCGAACTGGATCGCGTCATCGCGCGGCTAAAGCGGCGTGACGTCGAGCTCGGCGTCCTGCAATGCACCACCGCCTATCCGTGCCCGCCGGAAAAAATCGGCCTGAACCTGCTTGACGTCTTTCGTCAGCGTTACGACTGCCTGACCGGGTTATCTGACCACTCGGCGACGATTTATCCCAGTCTGGCCGCGGCCGCCCTCGGTGCGGACGTGGTCGAAGTCCACGTCACACTGAGCCGTGAAATGTTTGGCCCCGATGTGGTCGCGTCATTGACCACCACCGAACTGCGCCAGATGGTTGACGGCATCCGGTTCATCGAACGGATGAAAGCCAATCCCGTCGACAAGGACCTGATCGCGCACGACATGGCTGGCTTGCGCGCGATTTTCAATAAGAGCATCGTGGCGCGGGTCGCCTTGGAACCGGGTACAGTGTTGGGCGCTGAACATTTGACGGTGAAGAAGCCAGGCACTGGCCTCGCGGCGGCGCGGTTGCCGGAGCTGGTGGGGCGCCGCATCAAGCGGCGTGTCGCGGCCGATGCCTTACTAGCTGAAGAAGATCTCGAAGGAGCGGAATCCGCGTGACGTCGAAGCGAAAAGTGTGTGTGCTGGTGACGGCAAGACCGAGCTACGCGCGAATCAAGTCGGCTCTCCAGGCGATCAAAGACCACCCCGACCTCGAATTGGTGCTGGTGGTGGCGGCCTCGGCGCTGCTCGAACGCTACGGCCATGCCATCCGGAGTATCGAGCACGACGGGTTCAAACCCGACGCGCGGGTCTACATGGTCCTCGAAGGCGAGAATCTGGTGACTTCCGCCAAGTCCACTGGCTTGGGGCTGGTGGAACTCGCCACCGTCTTCGACAACCACAAACCCGACGTCGTCGTCACCGTCGCCGACCGCTACGAGACGTTAGCCACGGCCGTGGCCGCGTCGTATATGAATATTCCGGTCGCCCATGTGCAAGGCGGCGAGGTGACCGGGTCGATTGACGAGAAGGTCAGACACGCCGTGACCAAGCTTGCCGATCTGCATTTCGTGTCGACGCCATTGGCCCGTGAGCGGGTGATCAAGCTGGGTGAGAACAGCGACCAGGTCTACATGACCGGCTGCCCGTCGATCGATCTCGCTGCGGAGGTCGTGCGCGCGCCGGCGCTCGATTTCGACCCTTTCGAGAAGTACGGCGGGGTTGGAGAAAAGGTCGACCTGTCGGGTGGTTTTCTGGTGGTGATGCAGCATCCGGTGACGACCGAGCATGACAATGCCCGGCACCAGGTCGATGAGACGCTGCATGCGGTCCACGGCTTGAAGTTGCCGACGCTGTGGTTCTGGCCGAACGTCGATGCCGGTTCGGATGGCACGTCGAAAGGGATTCGCATTTTCCGCGAGGCGCATCGCGACTCGCAGCTGCACCTGTTTCGAAACATGTTGCCGGAAGACTTCCTCCGCCTGCTGGTCAATTCGTCGTGCATCATCGGCAACTCGAGTGTGGCCATCCGCGAGTGTTCGTACCTGCGCGTCCCGGCAGTCAATATCGGTACCCGGCAGCAGGGCCGCGAGCGCGGCAAGAATGTCATCGACGTCAGTTACGATCGGACGGAAATTCGCGCGGCGATTGAGCAGCATCTGCGCCAGGAGCGGCCACCGACTGACACGCTGTATGGCGATGGCAAAGCCGGTGAGCGGATCGCGCACCTCCTGGCCACTGAACCGCTGCCGATTGAAAAGCGGTTGACCTATTGATGGCCGCTGAGCGTTCGTCACGAATTGCCGCGGTCGGCTACGACTATGCGTCCCAGCCGAAGGTCGACATTGAGCGGTGCAACTTATGCGACGGCGCGCAGTTCACCGTCGTTGCGCATGTCGATCGCTACGGCTATCCGGCCGCGGCACACCTGTGCGACACCTGCGGACTGGTGTTCCTGAACCCGGTCATGGCGTCAGCGGCGTATCAGCAGTTTTATGTTGATGTCTACCGCCCGCTGGTCAGCGCATTTCACGGCCGCCTGATCGATGCGCGGACGATCCAGGCAGAGCAACGCGACTACGCGCGCGAGCGCGCTGAACTGCTGCGCCAGTATTTGCGGGGCCGCGCCAATGGCCGGTTGCTCGATATCGGTGGTTCGACCGGCGTGGTGTCACACGCCTGGTGCCGCGAGTTTAATCTCAAGGGTGTGGTGATCGACCCCTCACCGCTGGAGATCAGCGAAGCCCAGGCGCTTGGCCTCGAGACGGTGACCGGTTTTGTTGAGGAATGGGACGGTGGCCAGCAGCAATTCGACGTCATTGCGATGTGCCAAACGGTCGATCACCTGCTCGACGTCATGAAGACGCTGACCGCGGTCCGTCACCTGCTCGTACCTGACGGGATCTTCTTCGTCGACATCGTCGATTTTCGCGCCGCCTATTTGCGCAACTGGTCGGTTGAAGCGGCCGTCAAGATCGATCATCCCTACTACTTCACGGAATCGACGATGACGATGTTCCTGCGCCGTGCCGGGTTCGCGGCGGTGCGCACCGATTACGCCGCGGATCACTTGCACGTCAGTTACGTGTGCCGCCCGGCGGCGCCGGAACCGATGGCCTTGCCGGACCCGGGAGTGGTGTCGCGGATGATGCGCGAGATCCGTTACGTGCAGAATACTGCCGCATCGCGATGAGCGCGGTCCAAGTCCTCGCGTTGATTCCGGCGCGAGGCGGGTCGAAGGGCGTCCCTGGAAAAAATGTTCGCCCGCTCGGCGGGCGCGGCCTGATCCGTTATGCCGTTGAGGCGGCGCGCGAGTCTGGTGTCGTTGACCGGATCGTCTTGACCACCGACGCAGTTGACATTGCCGAGGCCGGGCGTGCCGCGGGCGCCGAGGTGCCGTTTGTCCGCCCGCCGCATCTCGCCGGCGATGACGCACCGATGCTCCCGGTCGTGGAGCATGCCGTCGCGCAAGTCGAAGCCGCTGGTTGGCACCCCGGGATCGTGCTGTTGCTGCAGCCGACCTCACCGCTCAGACGCGGACAGCATCTCGCTGATGCGGTCCGCACGTTGCAGGAAACCGGCGCCGACTCGGTGGTCAGTGTCGTGGCCCTGCCGCTGCACCTGTCGCCTGATTACGTGATGCGAATCGACGGCGGCCGGCTGACCAATTTTCTCGATCATGGCGCCCGCGTCATGCGCCGGCAGGATGCCCGCCCCGCCTATGTCCGCGACGGCACGGTGTACTGTTTCCGCCGCGAGACGCTGACGCGGCACGGCAACCTGTACGGCGCCGATTGCCGCCCCCTGCTGATCGCTGCCGAAGAATCGTTGACGATTGATACGCCCGACGACTGGTCCGAGGCGGAACGGCGCCTTGCTTTGCGTGCTGGCCAGTAACGATGACGTTGTCGTTGATTCCGGATCCTGTACGCCGGATCGGCGGCCGCGTGCGCGCCGAGATGGTCCGTACCGAGATCGTCGCCGAGTTGCGGCGCATCGCCCGCACCGGGCGCCCGATTCTCGCCGGACCGTGGCTCGGCGAGGTCGGCTTCGAGGTGCTCTACTGGGTGCCCTTTCTTCGTTGGGTCGTGGCGGAATTTGCCATCGACCCGACCCGCGTCATCGCCATTTCCCGGGGCGGTCCGCAGTCCTGGTATACCGGCTGCGCCGGCCGCTACGTGGACGTATTTGAGTTCCTGAGTGTTGACGCGTATCGCGCCGGAAATGAGCAGCGCCGTCGTGAAGTCGGCGAGCAGAAACAGGTGCGTGACAGCGCGTTCGATCGCGAGATCACCGGGCGTGTCCGCGACACTGCCGACCTCGCCAACGCCGAGCATTTGCACCCGGCACTGATGTATCGCCTGATGCAACCGTTCTGGTGGAAGCACGCCAGCCACTCATGGGTCGCGAAACATACCGTTCCCGCGTTGCTGTCGCGGCCGGCACTGCCAGCCGAATTGGGCGTAGCGCCCGGCCGATATGTCGCGGTGAAGTTGTACTGGAATGACTGTCTGGTCGAGGATGAGCGCACGCGCCACTACGCGCGGCAGACGCTGGCCGCTTTGGCGACCCACCTGCCGGTGGTATCGCTCGACACCGGATTGTCGCTTGATGATCACGCCGCGGCAGACGGAGCCACCGATGCGAAGCACACCGTCGCATCGTTGCTGACTGCGGCGACCAATCTGTCAGTGCAGACCGCCGTTCTGGCCAACGCCGCCGCATTTGTCGGAACCTATGGTGGGTTTTCCTATCTCGCCCCGTTACACGGTGTGCCGACGGTCAGCGTCTACAGTCGCTCCTTCGGATTCGATCGGTCGCATCTCGTTGTCGCGGAGCACGCGTTTGCGCGCGTCGGCGCGGCCGCCTTTGACTTGTGCGACATTGGCAGCACGCCTCCCGAGTCGATCGCCCTTCGCGTTGCTCAGCTGCAATGACTGAGCCGCCACAGCGTGACACCGGCCTTGCCTGGCTGCGTCGCAAGGCGCAATCGGCCGTGCGACTGGTGACCTACAAGGGCGGGCGGGCCGCCAGCCGTGGCTTGAACCTGTTCGTCAAGGATGCGCGCCATCGCCAGATGCGGGGTCGTCGCGCCGGGCGGATCGCTGCTGAGAAGACCAAGAACGCCGGGTTGACGGCGGTCAATCTCGGTCGCTATGCCTGGCGTCGTTTGCGGACGGTGCACAAACCGGCCATCCGCTTCTGGCGGCGCAACGAACGCGCGCGGCAGCAGCGCGCCGCTCACACCGTCGAACATCGATTGGAGCGCGACGTCAGGGGTCGGGTATCGCGCGACCAACCCTTGATCCTGGGCCCATGGTTTTCTGAGGTCGGCTTCGAGGCGCTTTATTGGGTCCCCTTCTTACGGTGGTTGCGCGCCGAACACAACTGGGACCCGTCCCGGGCACTGGCTGTTTCGCGCGGCGGTGTCCGCTCGTGGTATCGCGACGTGGCCGGCCATTACCTCGAACTGTTCGACATCATTGATCCCGTGACGTTTGCCCGGCGCAATGAACAACGGCGCGGTGGGCCTGACGGCAGTCACAAGCAGCTGGCGATGTCCGCGCTCGACCAGGAAATCATCGACCGCGCCCGCGCGGTCCCCGGCTTTGCCGATGCGACGGTCATTCATCCCTCGGACATGTACCACTTGTTCAAGAATTACTGGCTCGGGCACCGCGGCCTGAGTTACATCGAGGACCGCACCCGCTTTGCCGCAACCGTGCCGTCGACGACGTTCGATCTCAGTTGGTTGCCGCGTGACTACGTCGCAGTCAAGGCCTACACCGCGGCGTCGCTGCCAGACACCGCCGATAATCGCCGCATCCTGGCAGGCGTGGTCGAACAACTGTCCGAACGCGGCAACGTCGTGACACTCGATACCGGTCTGGCCATCGATGACCACCAGGATTACCGTCTCGCCGGGCACCCACGGGTCTACAACTTGGGAAGACTGATGACCCCGGCCAATAATCTCGAGTTGCAGACGGCGGTGATCGGCGGTGCGCGGGCGTTTATCGGCACCTGCGGCAGCCTGACCTGGCTGGCTCCGATGCTGGGTGTGCCGACGGTGGCGCTGATGAGTGAGACGCGGTGGCTGCACCAACATCTCTATCTCGCCCGCAAGGTCTATCTCGAGCACGGTGGCGCCAGCTTCGCCACGGTCGATGTCAGCGGATTCAAGACATTGGGCATTGACGTCGGATCGCGCATCGCCGACGCCGCCCGCCCCGGCAATTGACAACAGGAAGGATCGAGAGTGGCAATTCGTAACGTGCTCGTGACCGGCGGCGCCGGCTATATCGGATCGCACCTGGTCGACGCGCTGGTCAGCCGTGATTATGCGGTGACCGTCCTCGACAACCTCGAACCGCAGGTGCACCGCTCCGGGACGTGGCCGGTGTACGCCAACGCCAAGGCCACCTACGTGCGCGGCGATGTCCGCGACCGCGCCACATTGGCCCCGCTGATCGTGGCCGCCGACGCCGTCGTGCATTTTGCCGCCGCGGTCAGCGTCGGTCAGAGCATGTATCAAATCGATCGCTATGTCGGCGTCAACACCGGCGCGACCGGACTGCTGCTTGATGTCCTGGTCAACGACAAGCACAACGTCCAGAAGGTCATTGTCGCCTCGTCGGTCGGGGTTTACGGCGAAGGCGCATATCGCTGCAGCACCCATGGCCCGGTGTTCCCGGGCATTCGCCACGAAGCGCAACTCGAAGCGCGTGACTGGGAGCAACGCTGCCCGATCTGCGGTCAACATGCCGCCGCCGACATGACCGGTGAAGACAAACCGCTCTACCGCGACAACATTTATGCGATGTCGAAATACCACCAGGAAGAAATGGTGCTCCTGATCGGCAAGACCTACGGGATCCCGGCGGTGGCGCCGCGATTCTTCAACGTGTATGGAACCCGTCAGAGTCTGAGCAACCCGTATGCGGGCGTCGCGGCGATCTTTCTGAGCCGGCTCCTGAATGACAAGGCGCCAGTGATTTTCGAGGATGGCGGCCAGCTGCGCGATTTCGTTTCGATTCACGATGTCGTGTCGTGTCTGGTGCTGATGCTGGAGAAGAGCGGCGCAGACTTTCTGCCGGTGAATATCGGATCAGGCACGCGGATCACGATTGGCGAGATCGCCACGACGCTGGCGACGCTGACCAATAAAGCGATCGCGCCCGAGGTGCTCGGGACCGGTCGCAAGTTCGATATCCGGCACTGCGTGGCCAGCATCGACCGGGCGCGAGAGACGCTCGGCTACAAGCCGAAGATCAGTTTCGCGGCCGGCATGGGTGAGCTGATTGAGTGGGCCATGTCGTCCCCGGAACGGCCCGTTGATCTCTTCGATCAGGCGCTCAAAGAACTGACCTCGCGCGGTTTGCTCGCGGCCCACAAGAACAACTAGTGTCCGATCCGAGAGTCCGTCTGTGTCCGCTCGCCCTGCCGCACCTGGAACGGACGTTGGCGTGGGCCAACGATCCGGAACTCATGATCCTGCTCAACCGCGCGCAGCCGGTGACGGCCGAAGAGCATGCGGCGTGGTTCGCGCGGGTCACGGTGAATAACCAATGCGCGTATTTCGCGATTGAAACCATCGACGATCGGCACATCGGCAATGTCTGGTTGTGGAACATCGACGCACGGCATCGCCGCGCCGAGGTGCGCATCGTGATCGGCGACGCCGTCGCCACCGATCGGGGCTACGGCAGCGCGGCGCTCGATTCGATCGCACGGTTTGCCTTTGACTCGCTTGAACTGCACAAGGTGTACGCTTACGTGCTCGCCATCAATCCGCGGGCCCGGCGCGCGTTCGAGAAGGCAGGGTTCACCACCGAAGGCCTGTTGCGCGCCGATCGCTGGTCGGGCGACCGCTGGGTCGATGTCCACCTGCTCGGCCGCCTATGCGACGACCGCAGCGCCGCCGCCAATGACTAGGAGACGACCGATTTGACGATCGATAATGATCAGAGGTTGGCCGTCGAAGGCGGACGTCCGGTGCGTGACAGTTTTCTGCCCTTTCATCGGCCGTGGATAGATGACCGTGATGAACAGAGTGTCGTCGAGACGTTGCGATCGGGCTGGCTGACGACCGGACCCAAGACCAAGCAGTTCGAGAAAGATCTCGCGACCTATGTCGGTGCGACGCACTGTGTCGCCGTCAACTCCTGCACCGCGGCCTTGCATCTGGCGTTGGAAGCGGTCGGAGTCGGCGCCGGCGACGAAGTGATCACGACGCCGATGACATTCGCGGCCACCGCCAATGTCATCTGTCATCGCTCCGCGATCCCGGTGTTCGTCGATGTCGAACCGGATACGCTCAATATCGCCGTGGCCGGGATCGAACGGGCGATCACGCCACGCACCAAAGCGATTGTCGTGGTTGACTTCGCCGGCTTACCGCCGGACATGGACGGGGTGATGGCGATCGGGCGCCGCCACGGACTGCCCGTCATCGAAGATGCGGCCCACTCGATCGGCGCCGAATACCGGGGCCGCCGAGTCGGCGGCCTGGCCGACCTGACCGCCTTCTCGTTTTACGCGACAAAGAACATTACCTCTGGCGAGGGCGGGGCGCTGACCACCAACAATGAGGCGTGGGCCGAACGGGCGCAGATCATGAGTCTGCACGGCATCAGCCGCGATGCCTGGAAGCGATTCACGGCCGAGGGCTACCGGCACTGGGATATCATCGGTGCCGGCTACAAGTACAACATGTTCGACCTGCAGGCAGCCCTGTTACAGACGCAGTTTAAAAAAATCGAGCTGTTCTGGGAGCGCCGGCAGGCGCTCACCGCGCAGCTCAAGGCCGGATTCGCCGATCTGCCGGAGATCCGCCCACTGGCCGACCGCAGCTATGCCAAGCACGCCTACCACCTCTTCCCGGTCGTCCTCGATGTTGAGCGGCTGACCGCCGATCGTGACACAATCATGACAGCGGTCCAGAAAGAAAACATCGGTGTGGGAGTCCACTACCGCGCCGTCCACCTTCATCCGTTCTACCGCGATACCTTCGGGCTCGAGCGGGGCATGTTTCCGCATGCCGAGCACTACTCGGATCGGACCCTGTCATTGCCGTTTTTCCCAAGGATGACAGCGCAGGATGCAAACGATGTCGTCACGGTGATGAGGAAAGTGATTGCACGGTATCGCAAGTGATTAAGACCCCGACCATGCTGACGGTGACGCACGCGGAAACGCGTCCAGCGACCGACGTCAAGGGCTTCGGCCTCCGGCGCGGCGCCGAAGAGTTTCCGATGATGCTCGTGTTGTCGATCATCTACCCGTGCAATTACGGCTGCCCCAATTGCCCCTACACTGATCACAACTCCGAGATTCGCCGCTTTTATCGTGAGAGCAAGGGCGATCTGTTTCCGGTGCCGCTGTGGGAAAAGATTGCCCGCGAAGCCGGCCCCTACGGCGCCTGGTTACGGTGCACGGGTGGCGGCGAACCGATGCTCCACCCCAAGATGGTCGACATGATCGAGTTCGCCAAGGCTCAGGGCGCGCGGGTCTGGCTCAACACCAACGGCAGCATGTTCGGACCCACGGAGGCGTTGCGCGACAAGTTACGCCGGGTCCTCCGCGCCGGCATTGATTTGATTGAATTTTCAATGGATGCCGGCGACGCCGAGACGTATGCGATTGTCCGGCCGCCGCACCGCGGCGGGCCACCTCGCGACCCGCAAAAGTGGTTTAACAACGTCGTCGACAGCATTCGCACCGCGTTGGAACTGCGCAAGCAATACAAGGCGCCGACGCGCATCGTCGTGTCGATCATCCGGCAACAGCAGATCGAGGGCAAGCTCGACGCGGCTCTCGATTTCTGGATCAAGGACGTTGGCGTCGATGAGGTCATTACGCGCAAGTTTCTGACTTGGGACGACAACACCCACATCGATCATGGCAAAGCGCTCGACCCCCATCTCTACAGCCTGTTGCCGGCCGAGAAGAAAGAGCCCTGCGTGTGGCCCTTCGAACGGCTCAACGTCGATACGTTGGGGCGCATCGCGTTGTGCGGACAGGACATCTCGTTTCGCACGTCGAATCTGTTTCCCAACGCCAACGACGTCTCGATCAAAGAAATCTGGCAAGGCGAACGGTTCAACTGGTACCGCCAGATGCACCTCGACGGGCGCGGCGCGGAAGCCTGGCCGTGCCGCAACTGCTCGGCGTGGCTGGCCGGCGTGCGCGATTGGCATCACGGCTGGCTGAAAGTACTGAAGAAATCCGGCGACCACCTCAAGGAAGTGATGCGTCAGGACGTCGGGGTCGAAGTCGAGATCTTCGAGCCGAATCCCGAAGAGCTCTAGGCCAGTCTCTCAGCGTCGATTCGTGATTGCCTGAAATCTCCCCATCGCTGCTTAGCTTTGTCAGGGCCGCCTACGGTCTGTTGATGGCGCTGACGCTGCTCTTTGCGCTGCCGCACTATCGCCGCTTCTTTCTGAGCGAACGGTGGGGGGGCTACGCGGAGTCGCGGCGCGCTATCGACCGTTGGCACAACCCGGTCGCGGCGCCGCTTGCGCTCGCGATCTGGATGGCGTGCGGGGTGGCGTTGACAATCGGCCAAATGGTCGTCGCCGCGGCGCTGGTCAATGTTGTCCTGTGCCGCTACTACTTCGTCCACATGCGCTGGCAGGGTCTGCTGCGCGGCATGGGCGCTCCCGGATTCATGGCCTACTGGCTGGGCGTCATGGTTCTGCTGCTCGAATACACCAGCCGTCACGCCCCGCAGCTGCAGCCGCTTGCACTGTTGGTGGCGCAAGTCGATTTCGCCTGGATCATGCTGTCGGCCGGCATTTACAAGTGGTCAGCCGGGTACGCGCACGGTGATGGGATGGACTTCGGGATGGTCAACCCGATGTGGGGCTACTGGTGGCGCCTGTTCTTGCGCGTGCCGCCGGGACACCTGCTCTATCGTTTCTTGAACCACATGGCGTGGGTCACCGAAGTCGTGGCCGCCGTTCTGATGCTGGTGCCGCATCCCGGCACACGCGCGACAGGCGGCCTTCTGATGACGCTGAGTTTTTTGTTCATTGGTTCGCAGATTCGCCTGGCCTGGCTGACCGAAATAGTCATGCTGTGCGGGTTGTTGCTGGTGCCACCGGGACATCTCGTCGATCGGGCCATCGGCGCGGTGTTTCCGGCGGCGACACCGGTCGTCAGCGCGGGTCCGCAGTTACTCAATGGTGCGGTAGCGGTGGTCCTATGGGCCTACCTTGTGCTGATTCCGGTCGCGCACGCCGGGCTGTTCTACAACTTTTACGCGCGCCGGCGTCTGGGCGGCGTCTGTCAAACGGCTCTCGAGACCTACACGAATGTTTTCGGCCTGATTATCTGGCGGGTGTTTTCCGTCGACCATCTCAATTTTTTCATCCGCGTCCTGCGTGAGAGTCCGGATGGTGTGCGGACGCTGATCTCTCGTTACGGCGCGCCTGGCGCGCTGCGCTACTGCCACGTTGCGGAGTGCATCGTCATCACCACGCTATTCACGACGTTGAAATATCACGCCAGCAACCAGGCGCTGTTTGACCGCCGCCTGTTGCGCTACGTCAAGACACTCGATGCCCGGCCTGGCGACCGCATCGTGTTCGAGTATGTCAGCGTGCGCAAAATGGCGAGTGCCTGGGCGCACGTCCCGGTCGCCGAATACATCGTCGATCCCGCCTCCCAGACGATTCGCGAAGCGATCCGCGAATCCGGGTTTGACGTGCACGCGGCGGCGCCAACCTCGCCGGTCCATGAAGGCGCGCGTCCGGGCAGTTACGCACCGGCCCGCTGACCCGATTATGTGTGGCATTGCTGGAGTGTTCGGACGCCAAGATCGAGAGACGGTCGCCGCGATGCTTGACGCGATCATTCATCGTGGTCCCGACGATGGTTATCAGGTCGACGGGGAACGTTTCTCTCTCGGCGTCCGCCGATTGGCGATCGTCGACGTCGCGCAGGGGCGGCAACCGCTCAGCAACGAAGACGGCACGGTCTGGGGCTGCCAGAATGGCGAGCTCTATAACTTTCCCGAGTTGCAGCCGTGCCTTCAGGCGCAGGGCCATGTCTTCCGGACTCACTGCGACACCGAGTTGCTGCCGCATTTGTACGAGGAGTATGGGAGCCGCCTTCCTGAGCACATCCACGGCATGTACGCGGTCGCGATCTGGGATGCCCGCGCACACAGCGGGCTGCTCGCCCGCGACCGGATGGGCAAGAAGCCGCTGTATTACACGCTGCTCGATGGAGCGCTGTATTTCGCCTCGGAGATCAAAGCGCTGCTGCGCGTTCCCGGCCTACAACGTACGGTCAACCTCGAAGCCGTTCATCACTTCCTCAGCTATAAGCACGTGCCGCATCCGCTGTCGATCTTCGACGGCATTCACATGCTGCCGCCGGCACACTCGTTGACCTACGAGGCCAGTCGCGGCATCCGCATCGCACGTTACTGGCGTGCTGACTTCGCAGAGCGCCCGGACACGGCAGCGCTGTCCGACGACGAAGTCAGCGAGGAGCTGTTGCGGTTATTGCGGCAGGGCGTCCGCCGCCGCCTGATGTCTGACGTGCCGATCGGTTTTTTCCTGAGTGGCGGCATCGACTCGAGCCTGTCGACGGCCCTGGCTGCCGAAGAGGCCGGTGGCCGGATCAAGACATTCACCCTGACCTACGGGCGTCAATCCACCACCGCCGGCAAAGACGCCGACCGTCAGTGGGCGCGGTGGGTGGCCGACCACTACGGCACCGACCACCACGAAGAGGTCGTCGACTTCGGCAGCTACCCCGAAACAATCAAGCCGATTCTGCGAGCCTTTGACGAACCGTTCGCCGGCACGGTGTCGACTTACTTTCTCGCGAGGCTGATTGCGCAACACGTCAAAGTGGCCCTCGCTGGCGATGGGGCCGACGAACTGTTCGGCAGTTATCGAACGCATCGCCTGGCGCAACCGCTCGCGGCGCTGCCGCGCTATCGAGCCACCGGCGATGGTTCGCTGATCGCGCCGTTCGAGGCGCACGCCGATCAGCTCGAGGAGTTGTACGAGCCACAAGACTGGGCTTGGAAAGCCAAACTCTTTGTCCTGAGTGACGCAGAGAAAGCCACTCTCTATGCGCCCGATGTCGCGCCGCGGATGGCGCAGTGGCCCACGACGAGCCACCTCCGCGACAGCTTCGCTGCGTTGACTGCCACCGATCCCTTGAATCGCATCCTCGAAGCGGAGTTCAACGGCCTGCTGCCCGATCAAGTGCTGACCTTTGTCGATCGATTATCGATGGCCCACTCGCTCGAAGTGCGCAGCGCGTTTCTCGACACCGACGTTGTCTCGTTCGTGGCGGGGCTGCATGGGCGGCGCAAGATCGCGGGCGGCGAAACGAAGCGATTGCTCAAGCAAGTGGCACGGCGATTTTTTCCGGCGGCCATGGTCGATCGCCCGAAGGAGGGGTTCATCATGCCGGTTACCGATTGGCTCCTCGCCGGCCTCGAACCCTATGTCCGTGACACGTTGAGCCCCTCTCGGCTCGCGCGGCACGGGTTGTTTGACGCCCAGGCGATCGAACGCTTGATCGATCGCACCTACCGCGAGCGCGGTGATTACACCCAGGTCAACAAGCTACTGGTCCTGTTGACGTTTCAGGAATGGCACGACCTCTACCTTGGCTGAGGGTGTCTCGATGAAGAAACCCCTCGCGCTGATCCTGCAGGCGAGTGTAACGGCGATTCTGTTGTGGTTGCTGTTTCGCGATTTCGAGTGGACGTCTTTCTGGCGAATCCTGCGGGCCATGCCGGGTTGGTTTTACCTCCTGTCATTCGGGGTCATGCTTGCCGGCCAATTGCTCTACGCCTATCGCTGGCGCTTGATGCTGGAGGCCTTGGGTCTCGGTATTCCGTACCGCACGGTGGTCGAACAGTACGTGGTCGGAATCTTCTTTAATAATTTTCTGCCGTCGACGATGGGTGGAGACTGGGCGAAGGTCTACTACCTGGGTCGGACCGAAGGCTACGTGCGGGTCGGCGCCTCGGTGCTTGTCGATCGCCTGCTTGGCATCTTTCTGCTGTCGAGCATGGCGGTGGTGCTCTTCTGGACCAGACCGGTGACCGATGACAACCTGATCGCGGCGCGGTCGATGCTGACCGGCATTTGGCTCCTCCTGGCGGCCGGCTTCGCGATGGTCCTGCTGCTCCCGGTCGGCCTGTGGCTCCAGCAGCGGTTGACCAAGTGGCGGCGCATCGAGCGCCAGATCGATTCGCTCCGCCGCCTCGCCGACCACATCACGGATGTGGCCCGACAACCGCGCGTCATTGCCGGCTCCAGTGCCGCCGTCGTCATCTACTTCATGATGCTGGGTGTCGTGTATCAACAGTTCATCGCGCTCACCACCGGCATCGTGCCGGGCTTGCTTGCGGTCACCGCCGCGGTGACCGCAATTGCCACGCTGAGCAACGTGCCGATCGCGGTGAACGGCCTCGGCCTGCGCGAACAGCTCCATCTGGCACTCCTCGCCGGCTTCGCACTGAGCCGGGAAGCGGCGGCCGGGATTTCGCTGCTGCTGTTCGGGCACCTGCTGCTGATCAGCGCGATCGGCGCGCTACTTTGGTTACGTGGTCCCGCGACCGGCCCGGGTTCGGTGCGGCCGGTGCACCCGGAGGCAGCGCAGACCTGATGGACAAGACACTTGCGGTCTTGCAGTCGGGTTATCTGCCCTGGCTCGGATTCTTCGACCAGATGCGTCGGGCGGATGTGTTCATCCTTTACGACGATGTGCAGTACGACAAGCACGGCTGGCGGAACCGGAATCGCATCAAGACACCGTCGGGGCCACTGTGGTTGACGGTGCCGGTGCGGCACAGTGGCCTCGACTGGCCGCGGATCAATCAGGTCGAGATCGAAGCCGGTGCGCCGTGGGCGCGTAAACACGTCGCCTCGTTGAAGCAGTACTATGCGCGTGCGCCGTTTACCGCCGAGTATCTCCCGGCGTTAGAGGCCATCCTGATGCAGCCGTGGACGCGGCTCATCGATCTCAATGACGCGGTGATGATGCTGCTGGCCGGTTGGCTGGGGATCACGACGGCCATCCTGCGGTCGTCGGCCATTCCCGTGGCCGGCGAGAAGTCTGAGCGGTTGCTCGAACTATGCCGGCACGTCGGTGCAACGCGTTATCTCTCGGGCGATGCGGCCAAGGATTATCTCGACGTCGCCGCCTTTGCCAGCCGTGGCATTACCGTCGAATGGCAACAGTATGAGCACCCGATGTATCTGCAACAGCACGGCGCGTTCATTTCGCACCTATCGGTGATCGACTTAGTTCTGAACTGCGGTGGCGACAGTGCCGCGGTTCTCAGGCGTAGCAGACAGGCTGAGGAGTAGGCATTGGCAAAAACGTGGTTGATCACCGGCGGCGCCGGCTTCATCGGCAGTAACTTCGTGCACTGGATTTACAACAAGTATCCGCAAGACCAGGTCCTGGTTCTTGATCTCTTGACCTATGCCGGAAGCGTCGACAACTTGCCGGTCGGCTTTCAGCATAACGACGGCCGACTGCAATTTCATTACGGCGATGTGCGCAATGCCTCGCTGGTCGACAGCCTGGTGGCGCAATCGGACATCGTCGTGCATTTCGCCGCGGAGACCCACGTCACCCGTTCGATTTACGACAATTATCACTTCTTCGAGACCGACGTCCTGGGGACCCAGGTGCTGGCCAACGCCATCCTGCGGCGTGCCAGTCGGGTGGGACGGTTTATCCACATTTCGACTTCCGAGGTTTACGGGACGGCACTCGAGACATCGATGGACGAACAGCATCCCTTGATGCCAATGAGTCCGTACGCGAGCGCCAAGTGTGGTGCTGATCGGCTGGTCTACTCATATTGGGCAACCTACAAGTTACCGGCAACGATTATTCGGCCGTTCAATAACTATGGACCGCGTCAACACCTGGAGAAGGCGGTGCCCCGATTCATCACCAGCTGTTTGATGGGTGAACCGTTGCGGGTCCATGGCGACGGTTCGGCGATGCGCGACTGGACGTTTGTCGAAGACACCTGTGATGCCGTCGAACGTGCGGCGATGTGTGACAGTGCGCAGGTCGCCGGGGAAGTGTTCAACGTCGGCCAGAATCACAGCGTCACGATCGGGGAACTGGCGCGGCGCATCGTCAAGTTGATGGATGCAGACGAGTCGCTGATCACCTACGTCGGGGATCGGCCCGGTCAGGTCTTCCGTCACACGTGCGATCCGGCCAAGGCTGAACGGGTGCTCGGCTGGCGCCCGCAGGTGACGCTCGAGGCCGGTCTCCTGAAAAGCATCGCCTGGTACCGCGAGAACAGAGAGGCTTGGCAGAAGCAGCTGTGGATGCGCGAAATTCCCATCGTCACCGCCGCGGGTAACAAGGAACTGCACTGATCTGATGGTCCTCAGTTACGAACAGCTTCCCGACTACGCCGGTCGCGTGGCGATGGTCGACGGCGCCTTCGATCCCCTGCACGCCGGGCACATCGAGTACTTCAAGGCGGCCGCCGCACTCGACCTGCCGCTGCTGTGCAACCTGGCCTCGGACCAATACGTCGCGACCAAGCACCCTCCTCTTCTGCCCGAGGCGCAACGCGCGGCGGTGGTCGATGCGATCCGGTTTATTGCCTACACGCATATCAATCGATTCGACACTGAGACCGTCCTCGAGCATCTCAGGCCACGCTATTACGTCAAAGGCAAGGACTGGGAAGGCCGCTTGCCGCCGCGGCAGGTC
The DNA here is from genome assembly GCA_035575715.1 of Vicinamibacterales bacterium. Lineage (GTDB taxonomy): Bacteria > Acidobacteriota > Vicinamibacteria > Vicinamibacterales > UBA2999 > JACCSI01. Next base: position 81,450 of record DATLXN010000012.1, read on the forward strand.
GAGATCTGCGGGCGCCTCGGCATTGGCATCGTCTATCTCGACACCATCCGCGACTCGTCCAGCCGCTTGCTGCAACGATTCGCCCAACAGTCGCAAAACGGAGCTGCATGACCATCGCTGAATTCGAAGCCGCCATCCTCGCGCAGAAGCCGACGACGTCCGACCACTATGATTCCGAGTACTTCACCGGTGAGTGGCGGGCCGAGGGCAACAGCTACAACCTGGACACGCGTCGCCAGATCGAGGCGAAGAATCCGCAATTGATCAAGAACGTGTTTCAGCCCCAGCGGGTGCTCGACCTCGGGTGTGGACCGGGCGCATTGATGCATCTGCTGTGGGAACTGGGCGTCGACGTCGAAGGCATCGACTTCGCTGAGAGCAGCAAACAGCTCGCGACGCCCGCCGTGTGTGATCGCATCACCATCGGCAACACCACCGACCATCTCAAGCCGGCCAACGCCTACGACCTGGTGATTTCTCGCGAGGTGCTCGAACACCTCACGGTGTTTCAGGTCAAGCAGGCGGTCGAGAATATGGTGCGGATGACGTCGCGCTATGTCTACTGCACCACCCGCTTTCATCCCGAGCCGCAGAGCCTGGTCGATTTCACGACGCAGTTCGACGTCGACCCGACGCACATCACCCTGCTCAATAAGGATCTGCTGCGGTTGATGTTCGTGCTCGCAGGCTGCAAGTCGCGTCCCGACCTCGAGGCCCAGATGGACTGGGGCAACAAGGGGCGGGTACTGGTGATGGAGAAGGTCGCCGTCAGCCTGTGACCGATCCCGGCTCGGCTACAATACACACCTCGATGATCGATTGCATCGCGGGCTATCACCTCAATCCGTGGACCTGTGGCATCGCGAAATTCAACCAGATCCTTGGCCGTCAGCTCGAGTTGCCGGTGGTCGGCATTCTGGACTTCCCCGAAATTTCGCGCCGCACACCACTGCTGTCGTTGAAACTCTCGGAGTTTCTGCCCGAGCATGTCCATTTGCTCGACGAGTGGGCGTCGAAGCGGGTTGGACAGTATGAGGTCTTCCTGCATGCCGTTGAGGGAACCGAGATCGAGCACCGGTTGATCCGCAACGCGGCGAAGGTGTTTTGCGGCAATCGCGAATTACATGCGGATCTGACCGGGCTGAGGCCGGACATCATCGAATCCTTTTGTCCGGGAACGATCTTGTCGCCGCAGCGCGTGCAAACGACCGATCTCAACGTCTTTACCTTCGGTATGGCACACAAGATTCGCGTGCCGTATTACCGCAAGTTGCGCGATCTGCTCGACGCCTCGCATCAGAGCTACAAAATCTTCGTCTCGACGGCGCTCCACGAAGGCACCAGTTTCGACGAATCGTTCATCGTGCGTTTTGAGGAGCTTCAGGAGATTTTCAACGGTCGCGTCTTCTTCATGGGTTACCTGTCGGACACCGCGGTGTATAACCATTTGCTCGACGCGACCTTTCTCGCGGCATTTTTCGAAAAGGGCCTGCGCGCGAACAACACGACGGTCAACGCGGCGATGGAACTCGGCTGCGCGGTGCTGACCAACCTCGATGCCCATTCGCCGCTCGGCTACGAACATCTGACCACCGTCCTTGACATTAATCGCTGCGACGAGCTGCCCCCAGTCGATACGCTGGCGCAGATCGGCCGGGCCGCGCGCGATGTCGCGCACACCCGCTACGGGTGGGACCGACTGGTCGCGCAACTCAAGCCAGCCGCCCTGGCCAGACCCTAAATACGACAGTGGGCGACCCGCCCGCTGAGGAGCACATTGTGGCAAGAACCCTGAACATTGGACCGCACCCGATCGGCGACGACACGCCGTGCTACGTCATTGCCGAGGTCGGACACAACCATCAAGGCAAACTGCAAACCTGCATGGACCTATTCAAGACGGCCAAAGAAGCCGGGGTCCACGCGGTCAAACTGCAGAAGCGGGACAATCGCACGCTCTACACCAAGGCGATGTACGACAAGCCGTACGACAACGAGAACAGTTACGGCGCCACCTACGGCGAACATCGCGAGGCGCTTGAATTCGGCGAGGTGGAATACCGCGAGCTGCAGCAATACTGCAGGGAACTCAAAGTCGACTTCTTCGCGACGGCATTCGACTTCAACAGCGCCGACTTTCTCGAGAAGATCGAGATGCCGGCTTACAAGATCGCGTCTGGCGATCTGCGTAACACCCCGCTCCTGCAGCACGTCGCCAAGTTCGGCAAACCGATGATCATCAGCACCGGCGGCGGCACCGCCGACGATGTCCGGCGGGCCCATGACACGGTGCGCGAGCACAACCCGCAGCTGGCGATTCTGCAGTGCACCGCCGGCTACCCCTGCGACCACGAGATGCTCGACCTCCGCGTCATCGCCACCTTCCGCAACATGTTCCCGGACACCGTGATCGGTTACTCGGGGCACGACAACGGCATTTCGATGCCGGTCGCGGCCTACGTGCTCGGTGCGCGCATCGTCGAAAAACATTTCACGATCAACCGCGCCTGGAAGGGCACCGACCATGCGTTCTCGCTCGAACCGGTCGGCATGCGCAAAATGGTCCGCGACCTCGATCGCACGCGCGTGGCGTTGGGCGATGGTGCCAAGAAGGTGTATCCCACCGAGGCCAGCCCGATCATGAAGATGGGCAAGAAGATTGTCGCCGCGCGTGATCTGGCTGCCGGTCAGGTCCTGACCCGCGCCGATCTCGCGCTCAAGTCTCCGGGCGACGGCTTGCAGCCATTCGAAATGGAGCGGGTCATCGGCCAGACGCTGGCGCAGGGCGTCAAGGAAGACGACGAGATCACGTTTCAAATCTTCAAGCAGACGCCGGAGCTGGCGCGTAAGTGACCCCGTCGTTTTCGCTCGCGGGCGAGCTCGCCATCGTCACTGGCGCGCTCGGCCGCCTGGGCCCGATTTGGATTGAGGGCCTGTTAGAAGCCGGGGCCAACGTCGCCGGCCTCGACCGGCCGGGCAGCGCCCCGTCGTCGGTCTTCACCGCGGTCAGCCAGAGGGTCGATGGGTCGCGGCTGAAGATCTATGACTGCGACATTACCGATCGCAACGCGATCGTCGCTGCGCGAGACCGGATCGTTGCCGAGATGGGTGTGCCCAAAGTGCTGGTCAACAACGCCGGTATTGACCAACCGCCCGACTCCGGGACTGGACGCTTCCGCGTCGAGGATCTGCCGGTCGAGGTCTTCCGGCGCATGGTCGAGGTCAACCTGGTTGGCACGTTCCAAGTGACCCAGGTGTTCGGCGCGCTGATGGCAGGCAAGGGCGGGGGCTCGATCATCAACATCGGATCCCTCTACGCATCGGTGTCGCCTGATCAGCGTTTTTACGATCACTTCCCTGGTGAGCCGCCGTTTTTGAAGGTGCCCGCGTATGGCGCGTCGAAAGCCGGGGTCGTCAACATGACCAAGTATTTCGCGACGGCGTGGGGGCGCGACGGCGTGCGCGTCAACACCCTCTCACCTGGCGGCGTGCTCGGTGGTCAGGACGCGGACTTCAAACGAAAGTACGGTGAACGCGTGCCACTCGGTCGCATGGCCGACGCCGCCGATCTCAAGGGTCCGCTCGTCTTTCTTGCCTCCAACGCCTCGTCATACGTGACCGGCCACGAGCTCCGGGTCGATGGCGGCTTCACGGCGTGGTAACTGGCAGGGATCAGGGATCAGGGATCAGGGATCAGTTCAGTCCAAGGGATCGGTCCGCGCTGCGGCGACCAGGGATCAGGCGAGCGTTGATAGATGGGTAATTTGAAGATACCGGCGTTGCTGCCGAATCAGATCAACGGTGCCGATGCGCCGGCGGCTGCCGGAGAATCGTTCGCCAAGGTCGAACCGGCCACCGGCAAGGAGATTTGCCAGGTCGCACGATCGCGTGCGGCGGATGTCGAAGCGGCCATTGCCGCAGCGCGTCACGCGCAGCCGCGTTGGGCCGAGACGACCGTCGTCAAGCGTGGCGACACGTTGCGGCGGATTGCGCAGTTGATGCAGGAGCACCGCAGCGAACTGGCGGGCATCGTCGCGCGCGAGACGGGGAAGTCGCTGAAGGATGCGGGCGGCGAAACCGACGCAGCGATCGAGATGGGCTACTTCGTGGCCGGCGAAGGGCGACGCTTTTATGGCCGCACCACGACCAGTGCGGTGCCGAACAAGACGGCGATGACGATGCGGCAGCCGCTCGGTATCGCGGGGTTGATCATTGCGGCGAATACGCCGATCGCCAACGTCGCGTGGAAAGCATTTCCGGCGCTGCTCTGCGGCAATGCCGCGATCATGAAAGCGTCGGAAGACACGCCGATCACCGCCTGGGCGTTCGCCGTCCTGGCCAAAGAAGCCGGCGTGCCCGACGGTATCTACAACACCGTGCACGGCTTCGGCGAAGAAGCCGGCGCGCCGCTGGTCGAGCACAAGGATGTCGCGGTGGTCAGCTTTACCGGCTCCTGTGATGTCGGACGATGGATTGCCGCGACCTGCGGCCGCCGCATGGCCAAGGTCTGTGTCGAACTCGGCGGCAAGAACCCGTTCATCGTCTGTGACGATGCCGACCTGGACGTCGCGGTGCAGTGGGCGCTTGGGTCAGCATTCAGCAATGCCGGCCAACGGTGTGCGTCAGGCAGCCGGCTGCTGGTGTTCGATGCGGTCTACGACGAGTTCAAGGCGCGCTTGGTTGCCGCGGCGCAGCAGTTAAGCGTCGGCGCCGGGGACACCGACTTTTATGGCCCGGTGATCAACCAAGCGCAACTCGGCGGCATGGTCAGCGCCATCGAGCGGGCGAAGACCGCCGGCGCCACGGTCTTGACTGGTGGGGCGCGGCTGACCGACAGCAGCGTCAAAGACGGGTTCTTCCTTGCACCGACGATTCTCGAGAACGTCGATCGCGATGCCGAGATCTCTCAGGCCGAATTATTTGGGCCGATCACCTGTCTGTATCGCGTCAAGAGCTTTGAAGATGCGATGGCATTTGCCGACCAGTCGTCATTCGGGCTCACGGCAGCGATTCATACGCGCAACATTCACCGGGCGATGACCTTCATCAATCGCATTCGCGCCGGCGTCGCCTGCATCAACGGCGGCACGTATGGCAGTGAACCTCATCTGCCGTTCGGCGGTCTCCGCCAGTCCGGCAACGGCTGGCGCGAAGCGGGAACCGAGGCGTTGGATGTGTATTCGGATTGGAAGACCGTCTACATCAATCATGACCCGGGAAAGTGCTGAGTGCTGAGTGCGACGGGAGATGCATCCGTGAGTAACCCGAGCATTGTCGCCATGATTCCGGCGCGGGTCGGTTCCAAGCGCGTCCCGGGCAAGAACGTGCGTCCACTTGGCGGGCATCCGCTGATTGCCTACACCATCGCCCCGGCGATCGAGAGCGGCGTGTTTGACGCGGTGATCGTGTCGACCGACTCGGAAGAGATCGCCGACATCGCGCGCAGCTACGGTGCCCAAGTGCCGTTCATGCGGCCGGCGGCGTTTGCCGGCGACACTTCGCCGGATATCGAATGGGTCGAATACACACTGAAGACGCTCGCTGAGCACGGCCGGCCATTCGAGGCCTTCAGTGTGTTGCGCCCGACCAGCCCGTTTCGCTCACCGGACACGATTCGTCGCGCCTGGGAGGCATTCGCGGCTGACCCGCGTGCCGATTCGTTGCGCGCGGTGGAGAAGTGCACCCAACATCCCGGCAAGATGTGGGTCGCGCGCGGTAATCGCTTGTTACCGCTCCTGCCGTTCGGCCTGGCCGCGACCAGGCCGCCGGGCAGCGATGCCGAGGCCGAACAGCCGTGGCACAGCAGCCAGTATCAATCGTTACCGTTGGTCTACGTGCAGAACGCCAGCCTGGAAATCGCCTGGTCGCGGATCGTCTTCGATGGCCGCACCATCGCCGGCGAATCAATCATTCCGTTTTTTACCGACGACCTGGAAGGCTTCGATATCAACAACCGTTACGATTGGTTGCTCGCCGAGCACCTGATCGCCAGCGGTGAGGCGACGTTGCCCGCCTGCCGTCCTGAGCGCCCCGATAGCCGATAGCCGATCGCCGATAGCCGAAAGCAGTATTCATGGGTGAACAGCAGCTCGACGTCGTCACCGCCGACGACCTTTATTACGCGCCAGTCTCCGAGTTCGCGCGGTTGCGCGCAAAACAGCTCGATGTCGTCGAGGAAGCGCGCACGTTTGCGGCCCTGGCCCGGCTCAACACGCTCTACATGATTGCGCGGGCCTGGTCGGGTCACATTGGCACCAGTTTCAGCTCGCTCGAGATCATCAGCTGGTTGTTCCTGCGCGAGATGCGCAATCTCGACAAGGGCCCGCAGGCTTGCGACGTGTTCTTCTCGTCGAAGGGCCACGACGCGCCCGCGCTGTACAACGTGCTGATCGCGCTTGGCTTGATGGACGCGGACAAGATCCATCATTTGCGCCGGCTGCACGGCCTGCCGGGCCACCCACACGTCGAGACCCCGTACATTCAGGCCAACACCGGTTCGCTCGGCATGGGTATCTCCAAAGCCAAGGGGATGGTGCTCGCCAACCGGCTGCTCGGCGTGCCGCAGAAGATTTTTGTACTGACCGGCGACGGTGAATTGCAGGAAGGCCAGTTCTGGGAGTCACTGCAATCGGCGGTCAACCTCGGACTGCATGAGATCACCGCGATCATCGACCACAACAAGATCCAGTCGGACACGTGGGTAGAAGAAGTCAGCGATCTCGGCAGCCTCGAAGCCAAGCTGCGCGCGTTTGGGTGGCATGTCGAACGGGTTGACGGCCACGACCTCGACGCTCTCCAGCGGGTCTTCCGCACGCTCGACGCGGTCACCGACAAGCCGAAGATCGTCATCGCCGACACGGTGAAGGGCAAGGGCGTGTCCTTCATGGAGGGTCCGGCGATGAAGGACGGCGAACTTTACAACTACCACTCGGGCGCGCCGAACGAAGAGGAATACGCCAAGGGTTCGAACGAGCTGATCGCGCATCTCGAGGAACGATTCCGTGCGCACGGCCTCGGTAAGTTGAAGCTGGAGACCGCCCGGCGACCGGCGCGAAAGCCGGTCCTCAAAGTTGAGCGGCTGGTGTTCGCGTATACCCAGGCGCTCCTGAAGCAGGCCGAGCGGCACCCCCAGATCATCGCCCTCGATGCCGACCTGGTTAAAGACTGCGGCCTGGTCGACTTCCGCGCACGCTTCCCTGACCGCTTCGTCGAGTGCGGCATTGCCGAACAGGACATGGTGTCGATGGCCTGCGGCATGGCCCACCGCGGCGCCCTGCCGATCGCGCACTCGTTTGCGTGCTTCCTGGCGGCGCGTCCAAACGAGCAGATTTATAACCAATGCAGTGAGTCGTCGAAGGTCATTTACGTCGGGTCGCTGGCGGGTTTGTTGCCCGGCGGCCCCGGCCATTCGCATCAATCAGTGCGCGACATTTCGGCGCTGGGCTCGGTCCCGAAGTTGATCCTCGCCGAGCCCTGCACCGAGCAGGAAGTCGACGCACTCGTGGACTTCATGGTCAACGGCACGGAGGAGAGTTCGTACCTGAGACTGGTCTCGCTCGGATGGCCTGTGCCGTTCACCTTGCCGAACAACTATCGCGCCGAGCTGGGGCGCGGCGTCGTGGTCCGCGAAGGCACCGACGCCGTCGTTTTCGGCTATGGTCCGTGGTTGCTGGCGAATGCATGGGAAGCTGCGGAGCGGCTCAACGCCAGCGGCGTCCGCGTCAAGCTGGTGAATCTGCCGTGGCTCAACCGCCTCGATTCGGCGTGGCTGCGCGATGTCATCGGTTCGGCCCGCCAGATCGTCACGCTCGACAATCATTACGTGCACGGCGGCCAGGGCGACATGATCGCGGCGCGCATCGCCGAGCTCGGCTTGTCACCGGCTGCGCGGGTCACCCGGCTCGGTGTCGCTGAACTGCCGCAATGCGGCACCAACGACGAGGTGTTGCAGTATCACAAGCTCGACGTGGATGGCCTGTTCGAGACGATGCGGTCGACGCTTCGCGCGCCGGTGTCCTAGATGATTGCGATCTTCTGGGACATTGACGGGACGCTGCTGTCGACCGGCCGCGCCGGCATCTTTGCGTGGGAAGACGCGGGCCTCGAGGTCACCGGCCACGCCCTCGACTTTCAATCGCTCAAGACTGACGGGCTGACCGACCATCAGGTGGCGCTGAAGATCTTCGAACAGGCCGGTGTCCAGCCGACTGACGAATCCTTGCGCCGGATGGTCGCGTTCTATGAAAGCCGGCTGCCGGATCGCCTGCACCTGCGCAAAGGCTCGGTGCTGACTGGCGTGCGCGAGATCCTCGAGCACCTGCGAGCGAAGCGGCCGGACGTGCACTCGATGCTGCTGACCGGCAACACCGCGGCGGGTGCCCGCGCCAAGTTGACGCATTATCAACTCCAGGAATTCTTCGAGGATGGCGCGTTCTCGCTCGATCAGGGGCCGCGTGCCGGCATCGCCTCGCGCGCATTTGCTGCCATCCGCGAGTTATTTCCAGACCAGCAAATCGACGCCGATCAGGTCTTCGTCGTCGGCGACACGCCGCATGACATCGAATGTGCCCGCGCCATCGGTGCGCGCACCATTGCGGTCGCCAGCGGCGTCTATAAGGTTCCGGACCTGCAGCTGCATGGCGCATGGCGCGTCTTGGAATCGTTGCCCACCCCGCCGCAGTTCGAAGCGCTCATTGATACGCCTGCCGATGTGCGGGTGTAGCCGTACGATGCACGGAATCACGGAACCACAGAGGAAGTTTTTGAAACTCAAGGTTTCGTGCTTCTGTGGTTCTGTACAACGTCGGTCTTGTCAGCGCAGTCTGTTGTTGCAGCGATGAAACATCGAATTCGCCAGTTCCCGTTGCTGTGGCGCACGACGCGCCTGGCGCGACGCTGGTATCACGCGCGGGTCGACGCGTATCCCGATTGGTCGCGCGCGCTATTGAGCGAGGGTCGCAACTGGGACAACGCGCGACAAGCCGCCGCCGGCGGCCCGCGAGTCCTGATGGCGACCGGCATTGGCGCCTATGCGCATGCGGTGTCACTCGAGAGCGCGCTGACGGTGGCCCTGACGCTGCGCGGCTCCGAAGTCCACGTCATGCTCTGCGACGCCTCGCTCCCGGCGTGCGCGGAATGCGAAGCGTCGTTTTATCCGAACATTGAAACGTTTGTCGAGCGCGGCCCGCAGCCCGACCTGTGCCGCGATTGCTACTGGCCAGCCGAACGGATCTATCGCGACCTCGGCATCACGATTCATCGTTACAGCGATTGGATCACCGACGACGACCGCCAGACGGCGCGGGCGATTGCGGCGGCACAGCCAACGGCGGCGATTCGCGATCTTGTCGTCGATGGTCTCGCCGTTGGCGAGCACGCCGTGGCAGGGGCGCTGCGCTTTTTTGCCACCGGCTCACTCGACCAGGAAGCCCATGGCGAAGCCGTGCTGCGTCGCTACCTCGAAGCCGCGCTGCTGACCGCACGTGCGACCACCAGGCTGATGCGGCAGATCGAGTTCGAGTCGGTGATGGTGACGCATGGCATCTATGTGCCGTGGGGCATCGTCAGCACGGTCGCGCGCCGCGAGGGCGTCCGCGTCGTGACCTGGAACGTCGCCTATCGAAAGCGCCGGTTCATCTTCAGTCACGACGATACCTATCACCACACGCTGATGAACGAACCGGTCGAGCACTGGCAAGACCTCGAACTCAAGCCGCAGCAGGAACGCGAGTTGATGACCTATCTCGCGAGCCGGCGAGAGGGACTGTTCGACTGGATCGTCTTTCATCGGCCGACCCGCCAGGACCCGCAGGAGATCGCCGCCAAGGTCGGCGTCGATCTGTCGAAGCCGGTGATCGGCTGCCTGACCAATGTCAGCTGGGACGCGCAACTCCACTATCCGGCGAACGCGTTCCCGAACATGCTCGACTGGCTGGTCCAGACAGTGCGCTACTTCGCAGCGCGTCCAGATCTGCAGTTATTGATCCGGATTCATCCCGCCGAGATCAGCGGCTTTCCGGTATCGCGGCAACCAATCCTCGGCGAGCTGAAGAAACACATTCCAGACCTGCCGACCAATGTGATCGTCGTCCCGCCGGAAAGCGGCTTGAGCAGTTATGCGTTGATGTCGTTGTGTAACGCCGCGATCATCTATGGCACCAAGATGGGCGTCGAACTCTCGAGCGTCGGCTTGCCGATTATCGTCGCCGGCGAAGCGTGGATTCGCAACAAGGGCATCACCCACGACGCCTCGACGCCGCGTGACTATTTCACGCTGCTCGATCAGCTGCCGTTTGCGGGCCGGCTGTCGAACCAACAGCAGACCCGGGCGCGCCGCTACGCCTACCACTTCTTTTTCAACCGGATGATCCCGCTGCCGTTCATCGAGCCCAAGGCCGGCTATCCGATCTACCAGCTGCATCTCGATTCGTTCGACGCACTGCGGCCCGGGGCGACGCCGGGCCTGGATCTGATCTGCGACGGTGTGCTGCACGGCAAACCGTTTCACATCGACGACCGGCGCGACCGGCGCGCGTCGGCGGTGGTAGCGGAGCCCGCGGCAGCCAGCACCGGCGGCCGCGCTTCGGTGTAAAGTCCCTCTGTGCTCACCGCGGTGTTGGTCTCGGCGCTGATTGCCGCGGTGCTGTCCCTGACGCTCTGCGGGCTGGTCCGCTACGCCGCGACCCGCGGCGGCGCCCTCGTCCCTCCCCGGGCCGACCGTTGGCACACCAATCCCACCCCCACGATGGGCGGCGTCGGCTTCGCACTGGCCGCGGCGGTGGTCGTCCTCGGCGCACAGTTGCTGCCCGGCGCCAACCTGGACCAGCCGCACGAAGTGGCCATTCCGATCGCGGCAATCGCGATGTTTGTCATCGGCCTTCTCGACGACCGCCTGCAGCTGTCACCAGTCGCCAAACTCGTCGCCTCGCTGGTCGTTGGTGCGCTGGTCGTGTTCGTGATCGCGACGGGGCAGGGGGTCACGCTGCCGTGGCCGATCACTCTCACCGCGGTGCTGTGGTTCGGCGGGGTCGTCCATGCGCTCAATTTGCTCGACAACATGGACGGCCTGGCCGGCGGCATCGCCATGTGCGCGGCCGCATTGATGGCCTATCTCTATGCGCCGGTGTTGGGCGATGCAGTGGTGTTGTTCCTTGGCGCAGTGGCCGGCAGCCTGATCGGTTTCCTCTACTGGAACCGTCATCGGGCGCGGCTGTTCATGGGCGATTCGGGCAGCCTCTTTCTCGGCGGCTCCCTGGCGGCGGCGTCCCTGGTGCCGCTGACCGCGCCGAGCGACAGCTTCATGCAGACGGCGGTGGTCGTCGGCCTGGTGCTGTCGGTGCCGCTGTTTGACACGACCTTCGTGCTGGTGCTGCGACGACTCGCCGGGCGGCGAGCGACGCGCGGCGGCACCGACCATTTGTCGCATCGGCTGGTGTCGCTCGGATTCTCCGAACGCAGCTCGGTCCGCATTCTGTATTTGATTGGGTTGATCGGCGGCGCGGTGGCGTTCCTGATCCAGCGCGAGGGGCTGCAGCCCATGTTGCCGGTGGCGGTGATGTTTGCAGTCGCCCTGGTATTGGTCGGCATTTATCTCGCGCGCGTGCGTGCCTACGATGCCGAAGATTTCCTGGCGCTGCAGAAATCGTCATTCGCACCGTTTCTCAAAGACCTGACGTTTCGCTGGCATGCCGGCCAGGTGCTGCTCGACCTGGTGTTGATTACGGCGTGCTATTACGGCGCATGGCGGATCCGCTTCGAGGGTGAGGCGTTCGCCAACTTCTTCCCGTTCTTTGCCGCGTCCCTGCCGATTGTGATCGGCAGCAAGCTGGGGGCGCTCTATCTATCCGGGCTGTATTCGCGGTCGTGGGAAACTTTTGGCCTGGTCGATTTGATGGCGGTGCTTCGTGGCGTGGCGTTTGGCTCCATCGTCTCAATCTTGATCGCCGCTTACGTGTATCGCTTCGAAGGATTTTCGCGCGCCGTCTTCATCATCGACGCGATGCTGCTGTTTGGCGCCGTGGTCGGGACCCGCGCGTCATTTCGGGCCATGGGCGACCTCGCGCACGTGCGCCGAAAACAGACCCGCCGGGTCCTGGTCTACGGGGCCGGCGCGAGCGGCCAGATGCTGATCCGCGAGATGCGCGCTAACCAAGCATGGAACATGCGGCCGATCGGGTTTCTCGACGATGACCCGATCAAACGAAGCCGCTACGTGATGGGGGTGCTGGTGCAGGGCAGTCTCGATGACCTGCCCCATATTCTCAGCAAGCACGACATCGACGAGATCGTGATCAGTGCGGCGGCGATCTCGGAGGAACGCGAGGCCCAGATCCGCGCCGCCGGCGAGGCCGCAGGTAAGCGCGTGCGGCGCCTCTTCCTCGCGATCAGGTGAGCACGCGTCTACGCGTCGGCATCGACGGCCGGGCGTTTGACTCGCCCGCCGCGGGCGTGCGCCGGTATGTGCGCGAACTGACCCGCAGCCTGCTCGCGCTTGGTGAACCGCTGTCAGTGATCGCTCTCGGCGGCCAGCCCGTGCCGTTCCCGATCGAGCAGGTGCCTGAGCCGTGGCATCCGCCGACCAATTTCGGCTGGAGCACGTTCGGCGTGTTGCGTGCGGCGCGGAACGCGGCGCTCGATCTGTATCACGCGCCAGCCTATGTGGCCCCGCCGCTGGGCATCCGGCGCATGGTCATTACCCTGCACGATGTCAGCTATGAGCGGCGCCCCGAATGGTACCCCCACCGTCGCGACAGCATCCGGCGGTTGTTCTATCGTCGCAGCGCGAACGCCGCCGATCTGGTGATCACCGATTCAGAATTCTCTCGTCGCGAAATCGAGGCGGCGTACGGAATCCGGCCTGAGCACATTCGCGTCATCCCGCTGGGGGTCGGCGACGCGTTTGCGCCGCTCGATGACGCGCCGCCGCCTCAAGGAGTCTCGTCGCCATTTGTGTTGCACGTCGGGGACCTTCACACGCGACGCAACCTCGAAGTCGCGCTCGACGGCGTGCTTCACTTACGGCGGCAACCGGGCGCGTTCAGCCACCTGTCATTGGTGCTTGCCGGCCTCGACCGGGGGCTGGTGCCGCTCCTCGAGGCGCGGGCGACAGCTGCCGGAGATCCGGAGGCCGTCAACTTTCGTGGGCACGTGGACGAAGCGACACTGGTCCGGCTGTACCAATCGGCCTCGGCACTGGTCTACCCCTCGCGTTATGAAGGATTCGGCCTGCCGCTGGTCGAAGCGATGGCATCCGGCACGCCGGTGTTAGCGGCGCGTGCCGGCACCTCCGGCGAAGTGACCGGTGACGCGGCGCTGCTGCTGCCGGAGGATGACAGTGGGGCGTGGGCCGAGGCCATGGCTGGCGTGTTGACGTCGCCTGAGCGCGCCGCGGCCCTTCGCGCCCGCGGCTTGACGCGCGCGCGCCTCTACAGCTGGCATCACACGGCGGCGGCCACCTACGAGGTGTATGTCGAGGCGGCCGGGCGATGAATGAACAGCCCGACCTGTCAGTGGTCATCGTCAACTACAACGGCGCGCATCATCTTCACACCTGTCTCGACGCGTTGCGCGCGCAACAAGGCCCGCCGTTCGAGATTATTGTCGTCGACAACGCCTCAGGCGACGGGTCGCTCGAGTTACTGCAGTCGTTCGCCGACGTGCGCGTCGTCGCGCTCGACCGGAACTACGGCTTCACCGGCGGCAACAACCGCGGCGCCGCGGTCGCGCGTGGCCGGTTACTGGTGTTTCTCAACAACGATACCAAGGTCGAAGCGGGGTGGCTGCAGGCGTTGCGCGGTGGCCTCGATTGGTCGCCGGCGACCGCCGTCACCACCTCGCGAATCGTCTACATGCACGATCCGTCGGTGCTCGATAGCGCCGGCGACGGGGTGACCCGGGCTGGCGGCGCGTTCAAACGTGGACACGGCGCGCCGGCGTCCCGGCATCTGCGTGGCCAAGAAGTGTTCGGCGCGTGTGGCGCGGCCTTTCTCATCGTGCGAGCGGTGTTTGATGAGGTCGGCGGGTTCGACGAAGATTTTTTTCTGTCCCATGAGGATGTCGACCTGTCGTACCGCGTTCGCCTCAAAGGTTACGCATGCGTCTACGTGCCGGACGCCGTCGTGCAGCACGCCGGCAGCGCGACGATGGGTCGAACCAGTGCGACGTCGGTGTATTACGGGCAACGCAACATGGAATGGGTCTACGTGAAGAACACGCCGACTTCGTTGCTGCTACGCTCGCTGCCGGTCCATGTGATTTACCTGGTCGCGGCGCTGGCCTATTTCACCTGGGCGGGACGCCTGCCGGCGTTTCTCTCGGCCAAGTGGGCCGCGCTGCGCGGGTTGCCAATGATGTGGCGCAAGCGTCGCGCGATTCAGGCCAGCCGCACGGCGACCGCAGCAGCGATCTGGGACATGCTCGAACCCGGTTGGATCGGGCTCAAAATTCGCGAAAAGCAATTCGAGATGCGGATCGCAGGTCGCTAAAATGCCCGAGCTGAGTGTCGTCGTCGTCAATTTCAACGCCGGTGCCGCGCTGGAGGCCACCCTTGGCTCGCTCGAAGGCGGGCTATCGGGCCTTGACTGGGAAGCGGTCGTGGTCGATAACGCGTCGAGCGACGGCAGCGAGCGGCGCGCTGAAATGGCAGGGCCACGCGTGCGGTTACTCCGCCAGCCACGTAACGGTGGTTTTGCCGCTGGCGTCAATGCCGGCCTGGCCGCGACCACGGCGCCTGACGTGCTGATCCTCAATCCCGATTGCAGCGTGGACACCGGTGCGGTGCGAACGCTTCGTGAGCAACTCCACCGGTGGCCGCGATGCGCGATCGTCGGACCGCGTATCCTCGACCCTGACGGTCAGTTGCAAGAGAGCGCCCGCGGCGACCCCAACTTGTTGACTGGTATCTTCGGACGCACCGGACTGCTGTCGCGACTGCTGCCGGGTACGCGAATCGTTCGCAAGAACCTGTCGTCGCAAGACGCGATCGATTCCGGCGCGTCGAGTATTGTCGTGGAATGGGTCTCCGGTGCGTGCATGCTGGCGAAGCGCACAGCGCTCGACGTGGTCCAGGGTTTCGACGAGCGATATTTTCTCTACTGGGAGGACGCCGACTTGTGCCGACGTCTGCGCACGGCCGGCTGGGAGACGCGCTACGTGCCCGCAGCCGTCGTCCGTCACCAGGTCGGTCAGTCCAGCCGTTCAGCGCCGGGTCTTGCGAATCGTGAGTTTCATCGCAGCGCGTATCGCTACTACGTCACCCATGTCGTGCCGCAGCCGTGGCATCCGGGCCGCGCCGTGGCGTGGGCGTTGCTGACGGTGAGAGCGGCGGTCAAGGCAGTCGCGCGATCATGACCATTCTGATCACCGGCGCCGAGGGCCAGCTCGGACGCATCTTGTCGACCAGCCTCGCGTCGCTCGGCAACGTCCTGCCGTGCGACCGTCGCGCGCTTGATCTCGGTCATCCGGAGCAGATTGCCGACGTCATCGGCCGTGTGCGGCCTGCGGTGATTGTCAACTGCGCCGCCTTTAACGATGTCGATCGCGCCGAGGAACAGGCCGAGATCGCGCTCGAGATCAATGCGATCGCCGTTCGCTCGCTGGCTCGAGCCGCACGCCGGCACGGCGCGTTGCTGGTTCACTTCAGCAGCGACTTTGTCTTCAACGGCAGCGCCGTGGTGCCCTATACGGAAGCCGACCAGCCGTCGCCGCAAAGCGTCTACGCGGCGTCCAAGCTCATTGGCGAGTGGCTGGCGCAAGACACCGAGCGCTGGCTGGTGCTGCGGGTCGAGAGTCTGTTTGGCGTGCGGCATTCGCCGGGGTCGTCGCGGGTCGGCAGCGTCGATCGGATCATCGCGGCGCTCGAAGAGAGCCGGCCGACCAAGGTCTTTCGCGATCGCGTGGTCTCGCCGAGTTATTTGATCGACGTCGCCGAGGCGGTCAAGCATTTGATCCAGACCAACGCAGAATCGAGTCTTTACCATGTCGTCAACCGCGGCCACTGCACGTGGTACGAATTGGGCCTGGAGATCGCCGGGCACATCGGGGGGCGGGAGTTGCTCGATCCGATTGACGCCAGCGGTCTGGCGCTGAAGGCGTCGCGCCCGCAGTTTGCGGCGCTGTCACCGGACAAGTTAGCGAGCGCCGGGTTCGTCATGCCCACCTGGCAGGATGCGATTGAGCGTTACCTGGCGTTCCGCGCGACGGCTCAGTCGTGATGCTGCCAGATGCCGGCGACCATCTCGCCGATCGCCAGGCACGAGGTGAGGCCCGGCGATTCGATACCGGCCGCCTGGATCACATGCGGGTTGACCGCATCGCGTTCGATAATGAAATCGGCGAAACGCTGATCGGGCCCATGCAGCTTGGGCCGAATCCCGGTCGCGCCCGGTTGCAGGTCGGCGAGCTTGATATCCGGCAGCAGCGGCCGCGCCGCTTCGACAAACGCCTCGAGCGGCAGCCGGTCACTCTCGTAGTCGTCCTTGCTGTCCTGAAATTTCGCCGTCGGTCCTAACCGCACGCTGCCCCACGTCGTTTTCGTCAGGTGCACCCCCAGTGACGAGTGCGCCGGCAGCGGATACACCAACCCATTCACCCAGTGCTGTCGAGAGCGCGCGAGCTCTGCGTACTCGCCGCGACACGGGTGGATGGTAAATGCGCGCCCGGCCAGCAGCGCCGAGACGTGATCGGCGTACAGGCCTGCGGCATTGACCACCTGTCGTGCTGAAAACTGTTCGTGCGGGGTCGTCAACTCCACCCCGTCGCCGATCGTCACTGCAGCGGTCAGTGGGCTGGCGACCACGAGGGCGACATCTTGTGCACGGCACGCGTGGGTTAACGCCCGGACCAGCGCTTCGGTTTCGACCATGCCGGTCGTCGGCGACCAGATCCCGGCCAGCGCACGGATGTGCGGCTCGCGCTGACGGATAAACGCGCGGTCGACGACCTCCAGCTCGACGCCATTCGCGATGCCGCGCTGGCAGAGCGCCTCCAGCGCCGCGCGCTCATGTTCTTGGTTGATGACGATGAACTTGCCGCTGCGGCGGTAGGGGACATGGTGGCGTTCGCAAAAGTCGTAGAGGCGATCACGGCCTTCGACGCACAAGCGGCCTTTCAGCGATCCCTCGGGATAGTAGATCCCGGCGTGGATGACGCCGCTATTGCGGGTACTGGTGCTGTGACCCGTGCGTGTTTCGCGTTCCAAGACACACACGCTGGCGCCGCGTTGGGCAAGAGCGAGGGCACACGACAGGCCAACAACGCCGCCGCCGATCACTGCTACATCGAGATCCATCCGGTTGGAATATTACCTGTCGGCGGGATACCATGTCAGGTTTGTGGCCGTTCCATTACTCGATTTAGGGGCGCAGCAGGCGCCGTTGCGGGCCGATTTATTGGCCGCGTTGACCCGCGTCCTCGACAGCCAGCGCTTCATCATGGGTCCTGAAGTGGAGGGCCTCGAGCGTGAGCTCGCGGATTACATTGGCGTCCCGGTGGCTGTCGGGATGTCATCCGGCACCGATGCCTTGTTGGCGGCGCTGATGACGCTGGGCGTGTCCTACGGTGACGAAGTCATCACCAGCACCTATTCATTTTTTGCCACGGCCGGTGCCGTAGCGAGACTAGGCGCTCGGCCGGTGCTGGTCGACATCCAACCCGAGACGTTCAACCTGGATCCGGCCGCAGTGGCGGCGGCCATCACCCGGCGCACCAAAGCGATCATCCCGGTGCACCTGTTCGGGCAGGCCGCGGACCTTCATCCAATCCTGAATGCGGCGATCCCCGCCGCCATTCCGGTTGTTGAGGACGCGGCGCAGGCGATCGGTGCGACCTACGACGGTCACCAGGTCGGCAGCTTCGGCGCGATTGGCTGTTTTTCGTTTTTCCCCAGCAAGAATCTTGGCGCGTTCGGCGATGCCGGTTTGTTGACCACGACCAGCGCGGCGCTGGGCCATCGCGCCCGGTTGCTGCGAAACCACGGCATGGAGCCGAAGTACTACCACCACCTGCTGGGCGGCAACTTCCGCATCGACGCCATTCAAGCCGCGATTCTGCGCGTCAAGCTGCCACACCTCGATGCGTGGACCGCGGCGCGTCAGCGCAACGCCGCACGCTATCGGGCGATGTTCGCCGCGGCGGGCGTCAGCGACATCACGCTGCCAGTCGAAGCGCCGAATCGCACGCATATTTACAACCAGTTCGTGATCCGTGCGCCGCGCCGGGATCAACTGAAAGGGGCGCTCGACGCCGCCGGTATTGGCACGGAGATTTACTATCCGGTGCCTTTTCATCTGCAGAAGTGCTTCGCGAATCTCGGTTACCCGCAAGGCACCTTTCCACACGCCGAAGCCGCCGCCCGGGAATCACTGGCATTGCCGATTTACGGCGAGCTCACCGACAGTCAGCAAGCGGAAGTCGTCGACGCCGTCGCGCATTTTTATCGCGGATAAAGCATGAATTTGTTAAGTCGCATCGAATCGAAAAAAGCCCGTCTCGGCGTCATCGGCCTGGGCTACGTCGGATTGCCGCTGGCGGTCGAATTTGCCCGCGCCGGGTTTGCAGTCGTCGGCTATGACGTCGCCGCCGACCGGGTCGCCGAACTCAACGCCGGCAAGAGTTACATCCCGGACGTGTCATCCGCACATCTCGCCGAGGTGGTCAACGACGGACGGTTCCGCGCCAGCACTGATCCGGAAGCATTGGCCGACGTCGACATCATCGACATCTGCGTGCCGACGCCGTTGCGCAAGACCCGCGATCCTGATCTCTCTTATGTCGTGCAAGCCGTGCAGACCATTGCGTCGGTGTTGCGCAAAGGGCAGTTGATCATTCTCGAGTCGACTACCTATCCAGGAACGACCGACGAAGTCGTGCAGCCTGCGCTCGAAGCGGGCGGCCTCAAGGCCGGCGACGATTTCTATCTCGCCTTCTCGCCCGAGCGTGTCGACCCCGGCAACCCGACCTACACGACCAAGAACATTCCCAAAGTCGTCGGCGGGATCAACCAAGCCAGCACTGAGGCGGCCGTCGCGTTCTACAGCCAGATGATGAACACGGTGGTGCCGGTGTCCTCAACGCGCGTTGCGGAAATGGTCAAGCTGCTCGAGAACACCTTCCGCGCCGTCAACATCGGCCTGGTCAACGAACTCGCGCTGATGTGCCACCGCATGAACATCGATGTCTGGGAAGTGATCGATGCGGCCAAGACCAAACCGTTTGGCTTCATGCCGTTCTATCCCGGGCCCGGTCTCGGCGGTCACTGCATTCCGATCGATCCGTTTTACCTGTCGTGGAAGGCGCGACAAAGCGGCTTCGAAGCGCGCTTCATCGAGTTGGCCGGCAATGTCAACGGCGCGATGCCGGAGTACGTCGTCGAACGTGTTTCAGAGGCGCTCAATTCGAACAAAAGGGCCATCAACGGCTCGCGCATCCACATTTTCGGGGTCGCTTACAAGCGCGATGTCAACGACATGCGGGAATCGCCGGCGCTGGACATCATGGAGATCCTGGCGCGGCGCGGTGCGCAGATCAGCTACACCGATCCGTATGTGCCGCAGTTCCACCACGCGACGCTCAATCTCACCTCGGTGGCGGAGGATCGAGCCGCCAGCAACAGCGACTGCGCCTTAATCGTCACCGATCACAAGGTCTTCGACTACCACCGCATCGTCGAGGCGTTTCCGCTGATTGTCGATACCCGCAACGCGCTCAAGGGCGTGGCGAGCGCGAAGATCTTCCGGCTGTAGGACCCGCGCCGCAGACTTCAATGATGTTTCTCAGATCTTCGTTCGCGCTGGCGGTGGTCCTGGTTCTGGTTCTGGCCGCGTCAGCGCTGCCGCGTGCCCAGGCGGCCAAGGCGATTCGTTTTGCGCGTCTCTGGGACGGGGCAAAAACGATCACCGACGCCGTGGTCGTCGTCGATGGCGAGACGATCGCGAGTGTCGGAAGCGGCCATGCCGCAGTACCGAAGGGCGCAGAAGTGGTCGACCTGCGCCGCTACAGCGGCATTCCCGGGATGATCGACCTGCACACCCACATGACCTACTACTGGGACCGTGCGCCGGGCACCAGCCCGCGCGGCGCCGCGGCAGGACCGCGCCGGCTGCCCGCGGTCACGGTCTACCTGGCCCAGGACAACGCCAAACGGACGATCGAAACCGGCGTGACGACCGCGCGCGACCTGGGGGCGCAGGCCGACATGGATCTCGCGATGCGCGATCTGATCAACGCCAACGCGATGGTCGGCCCGCGCCTGTTCGTCTCAGGCACCGGCTTCTCGAAGCGGGCGGGCGCGCCGGTCGATCTCGACGGCCTGAAGAAGAACGTCGCCGAGCACGTCGAGAAGGGCGTCGACGTGATCAAGGTCTACAGCGGGACGGGCGGCTTCGACACCGTCGTCACGACGCAGACACTCAACTTCGACGAGCTGAAGACGATCGTGGACGCGTCGCACGCCGCGGGCAAGAAAGTGGCGATCCACTCCTACAACGCGTCTGGCGCAAAGGATGCGGTCCGCGCCGGCGCCGACTCGCTCGAGCACGGCATCGAGATCGACGACGAGACGTTTGCCGAGATGGCGAAGCGCGGCACGGTGTGGGTGCCGACCGTTGATCACAACCGCTACTACATCGACGCGAAGGACGAGTTCCGTTTCCGGCCCGAGGCGATTGCGCCGATCCAGGACTACATCGCCAAGAACTTTGCGGCAATGCAGCGAGCCGTCAAGGCCGGCGTGAAGCTGGGCATGGGCTCGGACGCGGTGTTCTCGATGTTCGGCCAGAACACCCGCGAGCTGGCGTGGATGGTCAAGGCCGGGTTGACCCCGGAACAGGCGTTGATGACCGCGACGACCAACGCGGCCGACCTCGTCGGCATGAAGGGACGCCTCGGGTGCCTGCAGCCAGGCTGTCTCGCAGACGTGGTGGCGATCGAGGGCGATCCGACAAAGGACATCGACACCGCGATCAACGGCGTCCGTTGGGTGATGAAGGGCGGCGTCGTCTACGTGGACAAGCGATCGGCCCGGTAGCAGGACTCGGCGCCTCGCGCCTCGCAGGAGTCGCTTCGCTCGCCAGGACGCGCGGCCGCTTCGCGGCGCGCGCAGGAGCTCGGCCGTTCGGCCTCGCTCGCATTTTGCACCAATGCTGGCTCCGTGTCCGAGTCAACGCACCGAGCCGAGGCCGAACGGCCTCGGTCCTGCACGCGCCGCGAAGCGGCCGCGTGTCCTGCGAGCGCCGGAGGCGCGAGTCGTGCGAGGCGGCGGAAGCCGCCGAGTCCGCAGCGTCGTCAAGGCACGACGATGTCCGGCGTGGCGTCGCCGGGCAGCTCGCGGATCCATCGCCCGGATATTTTCAGTCCCCGTCCCTCTGAGGACGTGCGCGAGGCCTCCATGGCCACCATCAGAAACCGCTGCCCCGTGGGCACCGCTATGATTCGACGAACCGGCGTGCCGGTCGACTCGGCGTCGGCAATCAACTGATCACCTCGCCACATCCGCACCTGCACTGGAGCGCTGGCGGCGTCGGCCGAGGGCCAGGCGGTGAGATCGAAATACGCATGCTCGGCGCGCAGCACGCCGACCGCATAGCTGCCGGTAAACCGCACGGGGCCAAGCGCGGCGTCGTTTTCCGCTGCTGAAAAACCGTAGGCATATGGAAACCCCACACGCAGGGCGCGAACCGGAACGCGCAGGTTGCCGTGTGCGCTTTGCCATTGCCCTGCGGCGACGACCGCCGCGATGACCAACACCACCACCCACGCGAGCCGCGAAGCGACCGACGGCAATGGCGAGGCAGGGCCGCCCTCGACAAGCGCACCGAGCCAATACAGCAGCGTCACAAAGGTGATCAACAGAGCCGGGTGTTGGGTTGCTAACCCGAACAGGCTGGCGAGGCCGAGACCGACGATGACGCCGCGGATCACGGTCGCCGGATCGCGATGGGTTCCGGTGGCGTAGCCCCGCCCAATCAGGAACAGCACGATGACCGAAAACACCAGGCTCGGAAGGGCGCCCACGAATCCGAGCTCGACGATTTGTTGCCGCCACCAGTTTTGCGCATTGTCGGGGGGGATCACCGCGCCGCTCGACAGAAAGAAGTAGTCAGTTGACAACTGGTTGAACGCGCCGATTCCCAACCCGGTCGCCGGATGATCGGCGATCGCGGCTGTCGCGGCGATGCCATAGCCGTTGCGGTTCCACAGTTCATCGCCGAGCCGTGTCAACCCGCCGGTCTCGGCGCGCGGCAGGATGTCGAGGACCCGCGTGAGTGGGTTCGATCGATCGTCGC
The DNA here is from genome assembly GCA_035575715.1 of Vicinamibacterales bacterium. Taxonomy (GTDB): domain Bacteria; phylum Acidobacteriota; class Vicinamibacteria; order Vicinamibacterales; family UBA2999; genus JACCSI01. Next base: position 103,730 of record DATLXN010000012.1, read on the forward strand.
TTTGCGTCGCAACCACCAGGACCAGCACCGCAGCAACCAGTAGCAAGACGACTGGCGCAAAGCGCGCCTGCCAGGCGCGCGCGCGATGGCTGAGAGCGATGGCGACCGCGATGAAGCCGACGACCGCGGCCAGTAGCGCCGTGCGGGAGCCTGATGCCCACATGCCGGCGACGAGCACCGCGGCAAACAGGGCACCGAGGACGAATGGACGCCCCAGCCGCCACACCAGGGCAATGGACAGCGGCGCCCAAATGGCGGCCGCCGTGCCGAACGAGTTGGCGTCGAGCATCAACCCGCCGGCGCGGCCCAGGCTGGGCCAGTCGCCGACGTTCAACCAGTTGATGTCCCCGTAGCGCTGATAGAGTCCCGCGACCGCTCCGAGTGACGCGCTGATCGCGAGCGGCACCAGGATCGCGCGCTCCGCACGCCGCAGCCGTTCAGGACCAAACCGCGCCCACAACAAATCGAGCCAGAGAATGGCCAGTAACTGGGCGAGGGCGACGCTGGTGATCCACGCCGCGGTGAGCGGCGGCGGGCCGCCAAGCAAACCGTTCGGTGTATCCAGTGTCCGCGCAGCGATCAGGCTGAAGTCGATCTCACGGCCGGCGATGATCGGCCAGGTCACGGCAATGATCACTGCCCACGCCGCGAGCGGGCCCTTCCAGGTCAGCGGCAAGTGCCACCGTGACCAGTCACCGGCGGCGACGATGGGTCCGGCAAGCAACGCCAGCCAGACCAGGATCTGGTGGTAATCGGCGACCCCGAAGCCGACCATTAAGAGTGCCGGGGACAGGTAGGCGAGGATCAGAGCCGGCGTCAGCCCGAGCGGCAGCGACACCTTGGCGAGACCATACGACGTGAGCAGCGCCGCGGCCGCAACCCACGGCAACCCGGCGACGACTTGTCCGGCCAGCAACGCGTAGGCCACTCCCGCAAGCAGCATTGAGACGAGCACGATCAGCCGGGAAAATTGCTCCACTGGCTTACGGACGACGGGCGATCACGGCATAGTCCATGTGTGTGAACATCAGGCGGTTGAGTCGTTCGACGTTGCCGTCAAAGGTGTCGGCGAGCGCGATGAGCGCCGCGCTCGACTCCTGCCGCGCCACCTTTGGCGCCGGTTGCAATTGATTCGCTGGGGCGACCGGAGCCTCCAAACGCACCTCGGCGTCGACGAATCCGCTCGCGGTGACCAGGTATTTGAGCGTGTCAGGATGCAGTGGCCGCGCGTGAGTGATGTCGCGGATGTAGCTTTCGAAAAACGCCAGCCAGCACGCCGCGTTGATCGTTTCGAGCACCATCGTGGAACCCGGACGCAGCACGCGCTGCGCTTGATCGAGAAAAGCCAGCAGATAGGCCGGCTCGAGATGTTCGACGACCTGCGCCGCGATCAAGCCGCCAAGCGATTCAGCAGGCTGAGCCCGGAGGTAGGTCAGCGCGTCGGCTTCGTCCGCGTGAAAACCGCGCGCCCGGCAGCCTTCGACCATCTCATGATTCTGGTCGATGCCGCGCGCACCGATCCCATGCGCTGTGAGGAGATCGAGAAACTCGCCGCGCCCGCACCCGACGTCGAGGACATCCGCGGCGCCGATGAACAGCGGCACATAAGTTTCGAGGCGGCCTCGGATCTCATCGCGCGAACCGCGGAAGAGATCTTCGAAGCCGACGTATTTCCACGACTCGGTGGTGTCCGCCGCCTGACCACCGACCACTGACGACTGACCACTGACCACCGACGACTGAGCACTGACCACCGACGACTGGCCACCGACCACTGACGACTGGTCACCGGCCGCCACTCTCTCGAACTCACGCTTCAGCGCACTGACTTGCTGCTGTGCGACGGCAAGGCTCGACCGAATCTCGTCGATGCGGCCCGAATAGCGTTGGTCGCGGGCCAGCAGCGACTCCCAGCGCTTCATCATTTCGTCAGACACACCGCTGAGGCCGCCGGCCAGGCCGCGCACCGTGCGATCAAGGCGGTCGATATCCTGCTGCGCGTCTTCGGTCACGCGGCGGCCGAGCGCGGCGAATTCGTAGTCCTTCGAATCGAGATAGGGCGTCATCTGTTGCAGGTAGACGATCAGTCGCGACTGGAAGTGAATCAGACGCTCGACCTGTTCCTGCATCAGTGCCATTGAACTGGCGATCGCCTTTGGTGCTTCGCGCTGGGCGGGCAGGTTGCGATTGAGATGGTCGACCAGCGCCGAATTAAAGGCCTGCTGCTGCGCCAATGCGGGTTCGATCAGGTCCCACACGAACGTGGCGAGCTTGCCCTTCCATCCACCCGGCACGACCTGACGGCCTTTGAGGATCTCCCAGCGGGTATTGAGTGGGGTGATCTGCGCCTCGTCCGGCGGCGGCGGTGGGTGAGGGAAGTCGGGCCGCCCGTGGATCGCGCGATCGAGCTCGGTGAGCGCGGCGTTATAGAGCCGGTCCGCTTCTTCCCGGGCCGCTTTCAGTCGGACCAGGTCTTCTTCGCTGACTGATCGAAGACGCTCACTCATTCAGCGGCCAACCACACCTTCGAGCGGACTGCTCGCTGACGCGTACATCTTGCGGGCGATGCGGCCCGACTGTAAGGCCAGCCGTCCGGCCTGAACGGCGAGACGCATCGCTTCAGCCATCCGCACCGGATCGGCAGCGCCGGCGATCGCCGTATTCATCAAGACGCCGTCGACCCCCAGTTCCATCGCCACTGTCGCATCCGACGCCGTGCCGACGCCGGCGTCGACGATCACGGGCACCCGCGCCTGCGCCTTGATGATCCGGATGTTGTTGGGATTCTGAATCCCGAGTCCCGAGCCAATCGGTGCGCCGAGCGGCATCACCGCGGCAGCGCCGGCGTCTTCGAGCTTGCGGCACATCACCGGATCGTCGTTGGTGTAGGGCAGGACCACGAAGCCGTCCTTCACCAGGGCGCGCGTCGCGATCAGCAGTTCTTCGTTATCGGGAAACAGCGTCTGCTCGTCACCAATCACTTCGAGCTTGACCCAATTGGACAGCCCGGCCTCGCGGCCGAGTTGCGCCGTGCGGATGGCTTCGTCAGCCGTGTAACACGCAGCGGTATTGGGCAACAGGAAGATCTTTGACGTGTCGATGTAATCGAGCAGCGATTCGCTGCGCCGCGAAATGTCAACGCGCCGTACGGCGACCGTCACCATGTCAGCGCCCGACGCCTGATGCGCCGCGCGCATGATTGCATGCGACGGGTATTTGCCGGTCCCGACGATGAGCCGGGACTGAAAGGTGCGACCGGCAATGACAAACAAATCGGAACTCTGCACAGACTCCTCTACCCGCACCCAGCATCCAACACTTAGCACTCAGCACTCAGCAAGCACTTAAATTTTATCCACCGCCCACGAAATTGACGATTTCAACCTGGTCGCCCTCGCCAACCGTCGTCGTCTCGAAGGTCGCGCGTTTCAGCACCGACAGGTTCAATTCCACCGCCACTCGCCGCGGATCGATCTTCAGGTGCTGGAGTAACGCCGAGACCGTCAGCGGCCCATCCAGGTCATACGGGTCGCCGTTCAGCGTGATCACCACTGCTGTGAGGGTATCAAACCGTACACAAAAAGAGCGGGATCCCCGAAAGGATCCCGCTCTTCCCCACCCGAAGGGTCCCACCGCGAAGCGGTCCCACCACCCAGTGGTCCCACCACGCAGTGGTCCCACCCGAAGGGTCCTACTTCTTAATCGCCACCGCCGACGCGTCAACGCCCGTGTCGTCGGCGACACCGGTGACATCGACCTTCGTGCCGGACGTGATGCTGGCGCAGGTGCCACCAGTGAACACCGTCGTCGCCGACGTGCGCACCGGATATCCCTTAACCATCATCGTCAGCGCCGGGCACGTGCCACTGACGCTGCTGACCGTGCCGTCGCCGGAAATCGATTTCCCGGGGACCTTCTCGATTTCAATCTTCTCCGCGATGATGCTGCCATCGGGCTGCGTTTCGGCGTCGACTTTGACCTTGGTGCCTGGCCGCAACGTGGCGCAAGTGCCGTTGGTATACACCGTCGCCGCCGTCGTCTGGACCCGGTGGCCGGTGATGACCAACGTCAGCGTCGGACAGGCGCCAGTGACGGCGCCAATCGTGCCCTCACCGCCGACCTTGTTCTTTCCACCGGGGCCGCGTTCGGTGTCGTCGTCATCGTCGAGCTCGACCTTGGTGGCAACCAATTGACCGGTGGCATTGCGGCTTCCTTTCGCTTCGATTTTCTTGCCCGCCGCGATCTGCGCACAGGCCGTCGCAGGGTCGAACACGGTGGCCGCGCTGGTCACGACGACACCGCCAGTGCCCACCAGCGTGATCGTCAACGCCGGGCAGGCACCGGTGAAGCTCGCGACGGTGCCTTCAACCTCGACCACGGTCGGTCCCGGTGTGGGTCCCGGTGTCGGCCCCGGCGTCGGTCCTGGCGTCGCGCCAAGTGCGACGTTCGTCGCAACAACTGACATGCCGCCCGCGCCGACCGTCAGCAAGCCGTGCACTGTCACGGTGGTCCCGCTCACCAGGCTCGCACAGGTGGCTGGCGCCGTAAACGTCGTCGCCGCGTTGACCGTGACCGGCACGCCAAGAATGGTCAGGACCACGGCGGGACACACCGCTCTTTGCAGAGATCACTCCAGTGCCGGACACCATGAGGCCGTCCGCCGCTGTCGCCCAGCCGCGGCTTGCAGCCCACGACGCGATTTCGTCGCCATCAACGACCGGCGAGCCGGAACGGTCGCCGTCAACGGCTGTGGTGTCTGCTACGTCACTACCCGACGTAACCGCGATTGACGAGGGTCCGGTTGGCGACATCTGCGCCGGGGTCTGCGAACAGGCCGTGGCGAAAATGGCTGCCAGAGCAACGGCGACAAGAGAAGTTCGGCTTTTCAACATGCGATTACCTTTTGGTTAGCGATTTCAGGAAAACCACGCTTCTAAGGGGTATTTAGAAGCAGACACCCTAGGCTCAGCAAAGTACGGACCAGCTCGAGGTGCGCTCACGGGTACCACCCGAAGGGTCCCATCTTTGAACGATCGTTTGACGATCCAGCGACCACCGTGTACCGTTGATATGTCCGGATTCCTATGACTTTTCCCTCAGCGCACGACTCGCTGGGCATCGCCGGTTTTTCCTTTGCCGACCTGCACCAGCCCGCCCGTTTGCGCGCACTCTATGACCTCTATTGCGACGATGTGCGGCGCACTGAGCCGGAGCTCTGGGCCCAATGGGAACGGCACTGCGAAGTGCCGGCCGCGCTCGGTCCCGTCGCTCATTCCAATCTGATCATCGCGATGGCTCCATACGTGAGCCGCTTTATCGCGCGTCTTTTCAGTGTTGGTCCCGACGCAGCAGTGATGGCTGCGCAAACCAGGGCCTACGACGACCTTTTCAGGTTCAAGATAGATTTCGTCCGCCGTCGCGCGTTACCGCTCCTTAAAGGTGGTGGACACGTTGAGGCGACCGCCGAGGATCACGCACTCGTCGAGGGCATCATGGCGGGGTTGCCCGACGATGGCGCGCGCGAGTTGGCGTTGGCCCGGTTCGGGTGCAGTCTGCTCGATCACGAGGAGCCGGTCGCTGTCGAGGCGCTCAAGCGCTGGTGTGCGGCTCACGTGCATCACGCCCGGTATCGGCACTGGGTCGTCTTCCGATTCCCGGAAACGCTCGAGCCGATGAATCTGGTACCAGTCGTGCGTCGGCAACCCTCCTTGCCGGAGGCGATGGTCGGCCCCGATGCGAAGCTGCGTCGGCGCGAGGGGTTTCAACTCACCGATCAGCGATTCAATACGCGCGAAGTTCTGAGCGAGATCCACTACTGCGTCCTTTGCCATGAGCGTGACAAGGACAGCTGTTCGAAAGGCATCCGCGACAAGACCGGTGCGGTGACCACCAACGCGCTCGGCATTCCACTGCCTGGGTGCCCGCTCGACGAAAAAATTTCCGAGATGCATACGTTGCGCAAGCGCGGCGATGCGCTCGGCGCGCTGGCCATCGTGATCATCGACAATCCGATGTGCCCCGGTACCGGTCACCGGATCTGCAACGACTGCATGAAGGCCTGCATTTATCAGAAGCAGGAGCCGGTCAACATCCCGCAGATCGAGACCGGCGTCCTCACTGATGTCTTGAACATGCCGTGGGGCGTCGAGATTTACGGATTGCTGACGCGGTGGAATCCGCTCAATGTCCAGCGTCCGTATGCCTTGCCCTACAACGGCCGCAACGTGATGGTCGTCGGTCTCGGCCCGGCCGGCTACACGTTATCGCATTACCTGGTAAACGAGGGCTTCGGTGTCGTGGCGATCGACGGATTGAAGATCGAGCCATTACCCGAGGAACTCACCGGCGCCCCGGGGACGCCGCCGCGACCGATTCGCGAGTGGCGTGAGATCTACCGGCCGCTTGACCAACGAGTGCTCGAAGGATTTGGCGGTGTCTCTGAATACGGCATTACCGTGCGCTGGGATAAGAACTTCCTGACGCTGATTCACCTGACCCTGGCGCGACGCGAGAAGCTGCGCATCTACGGCGGTATCCGCTTTGGCGGCGCGCTGCCGATCGAAGAAGCGTGGGCCTACGGCATCGATCACGTCGCGATCGCTGCGGGGGCGGGCCGTCCGACGATCATCGATATCAAGAACAACTTGATTCGCGGCATCCGCAAGGCGAGCGATTTCCTGATGGCGCTGCAGCTGACCGGCGCGTTCAAGGAAGACGCCTTGTCAAATCTGCAGGTGCGGCTGCCGGCCGTGGTGATTGGTGGCGGCCTGACCGGCGTCGATACCGCGACGGAACTGCTGGCCTATTACCCGCTGCAGGTTGAAAAAATCGTCAATCGCTACGAGGTGCTGGTCAGCGAACTCGGCGAAGCATCAGTGCGCGGGTTGATGGACCCGGAAGAGCAGGGGATCCTCGACGAGTTCTTGTCGCACGGTAGCGCGGTGCGGGCGGAGCGCGTGCGGGCAGTCGAGGCCGGCGAGGCGCCGGATTTTATTACCTTGGTTCGCCAGTGGGGCGGCGTGTCGCTGGCCTATCGCAAACGCATGCAGGACTCGCCGGCGTATCGACTGAATCATGAAGAAGTCAGCAAGGCGCTCGAGGAGGGGATCGTGTTCGCGGAGAACCTCGACCCGACCGAAGCGATCGCCGATGAGTTCGGCGGACTGAAAGCGGTCGCCTTTTTACGCAAGGGCGTCGACGGCGCGGCCGAGCGAGTGGAGTTGCCGGCGCGTACGCTGCTGGTCGCGGCCGGCACCGTGCCTAACATCACCTACGAGAAGGAACACGTCGGCACCTTCCAGCTCGATGGCAGGCAGAAGTTCTTCCAGGGCTTTCGCGCCGTCAGGGCCGCCGACGGCACGTTTGTGCTGGAATCAGACGCCAACGGATTTTTCACTTCGTATAACCGCGATGGCCGGCTGGTCAGCTATTACGGTGACAACCATCCGCGCTACAACGGCAACGTGGTCAAAGCGATGGCGTCGGCCAAGCACGGCTACTCGCACGTGGTCCGGTTGTTCGACGACGAGATCGCGAGGCTCGATCCCGCGACACAGCCGCAGCGCGATGCCAAGTGGAGCGCGATGATCGCCGAGATGGATGACCAGTTGATCGCGCGGGTTGAGCGGGTCGAACGTCTGACGCCGACGATCGTTGAAGTGATCGTCCGCGCGCCGGCCGCTGCACGCCATTTCCATCCAGGACAGTTCTATCGGTTACAGAATTTCGAGCGTCTCAGTCCGCATATTGGCGGCGACCAACACCGCGCGGCGCTGGTGATGGAAGGCATTGCCCTGACCGGCGCATGGGTCGATCGCGAAAAGGGACTGCTGTCGCTGATCACGCTGGAGATGGGCGTGTCCAGTCGCCTGTGTGCCTATCTGAAACCGGGCGAGCCGGTGGTGGTGATGGGGCCAACTGGCACGCCGACCGAGATTCCCGAGAACGATGCGGTGCTGCTGGCCGGTGGTGGGTTGGGGAACGCGGTGTTGTTCTCGATCGCCAAGGCGCTCAAAGCCGCCGGGAACAAAGTGATTTACTTTGCCGGCTACAAGAACGGCGCCGACCTGTTCAAGCGCGAAGACATTGAAGAAGCCACCGATCAAGTGATCTGGGCGACCGACCTTGGCGACGAGATCGTGCCGAGCCGTCCGCAGGACGTCCACGTGCGTGGCAACATCGTGCAGGCGATGATTGCCTACGCCGAAGGCAAGCTCGGGCCGCAACGCGTCGCCTTGAGCGAAGTCACGCGGATTATCGCGATTGGCTCGGATCGGATGATGAACGCGGTGCGCCTGGCGCGCCATGCGGCGCTGGCGCCGTATCTGAATCCCAAGCACATTGGCATTGGCAGCATCAACTCGCCGATGCAATGCATGATGAAAGAAGTGTGCGCGCAGTGCCTGCAGCGCCACGTCGATCCCGTGACTGGCAAGGAGGAGTTTATTTTCTCCTGCTACAACCAGGATCAGGAACTCGACCGCGTCGACTTCGCCAATCTGCAGGCGCGGCTGCGGCAGAATTCGGTCCAGGAAAAACTGTCGAATCGCTGGTTCGCGCATTTGCTGGAGCGGGCCAGTGCGGAATTGACGCACGTTTAGTCAGGGATCAGGGATCAGGGATCAGCGACGACCGACGACCGACGACTGACCACCGACCACCGACGACCGACCACCAATGTTATCCACCGGCACTGTTCTCGATGGGCGCTACGAAATCGTCGCGCCATTAGGTGCCGGCGGTATGGGGCAGGTGTATCGTGCGCGCCGGCTGCTGCTGGGTGACGAAGTCGCCGTCAAGGTGATGAATGCGTCATTCGAGGGTCCGTCCGATGCCAGTGCGCGATTCCTCCGCGAGAGCCGCGCCTGCGCTCAGTTGCGCCATCCGCACATCGTCTCGATCCTCGATTACAACGTCGATTCGACCGGGCAGCCGTACCTGGTGATGGAACTGTTGAGCGGCCCGAGTCTGCGTGAGGAGATTGCGCTGAACGGTGCGATGGCCGCAGCGAACACGGTTGCAGTCATGACGCCGATCGCGACGGCGCTGCAGCTCGCCCACGACTGCGGCATCACCCATCGCGACCTGAAGCCCGCCAACATCGTCTCCCACCGCTACGAAACTGGCGAGCGCGTCTACAAGGTGATCGACTTCGGATTGGCGTCGGTGCAGGTCGCGGCCGACGAGACGCGGTTGACCGACCCGAACCTCTTTCTCGGCACGCTCGCCTACGCGGCCCCAGAGCAGCTCCGCGGCGAGGCGGTGGACGCGCGCACCGACATCTACGCGCTTGGCGCGCTGGTCTACGAGCTGCTCACCGGCCGGCCGCCATTCGGCTCGGAGAATCGGCTCACCGTAATCAATCAAACGCTGACGATGATGCCGGCTGCGATCGGCGGCCAGCAGTCGGGGCTGTCGGCAGAGATCGACCGGGTGGTGATGCGCGCGCTCGCCAAAGATCCCGCCGAGCGATGGCCGACGGCCACGGCATTCGTGACAGCGCTCGCCGAGGCCGCCGGCGTGCCGGCGACGCGCGCCACCAATACGGACTCGCATGCCGCAATCCTGTCGCGCTACGACCTCGGCTCGGTGCTTGGTCGCGGACGTCTCGGCAGCCTGGTCTACCGCGGCACGCATCGCGCCCTGGGCGTGCCGGTTGCGATTCGCATTCTGCGTCGCGACGAGCTGCTCAACTGGGAAGCGGTACGTGATCGATTCCTGATCGAAGCACGAACACTGCAGGTACCACATCCCAATCTGTTGCACGTGCGCGATTACGGCGAGGACCAGCGCATCGTCTATCTGGTGACCGACTTCATCGACGGCCCGAGCCTGCGCGAGGAGCTGGCGCGCGCTGGAAAGTTCGCCTGGCCGCGCGTGGCGACCTTCCTGGCGCAAATGCTCGACGCGACTGCGACACTCAACACACGCGGCGGCTACATCGTCGGCGTCAATCCCGACATGATTCGCCTGCGCCGCGATGCCGCTGGTGACGTCATCGTGTTATCGAGTGCCGGCATCACCTCCGTGCAGGACGTCCTGGCGACGATGAGGGAGCAGGAGCTGCGCGGCAATGAGGCCAGCGAGCTGGAGTTGCCGTATGTTGCGCCGGAAGTGGTGATCGGCGGCGATCCGCAGCCCGCGTCTGACGTGTTCACCGCGGCAGTGCTCGCCTACCAGATGCTGACCGGGACCTTGCCATTCCGCGCGCCGAGTTTGCCGGAACTGATTGGGCGGATGCTACAAACGCCGCCCGCGGAACCCGGTGCACTCAATTACGAGATTCCAGCGTCGGCGTCGGCGGCCATCGCTCGTGCATTGTCGCCAAATCCCGCAGAGCGATTCACATCCGCGGACGCGTTCGCCGCGGCACTGTTGTAGCGAGACCGCTCGAGCCCTTTAGCGCACCGCCGTCGCCGTGAGAGCCGCGTGCGGTCAGCGGCTCGTCCGCAGATCGACCCCGTGGGCGGCGCGGTCAACGGCTCATCGGCAGCAGTCACATGGTCGACGGTGCTTTGAGCGCATGGCGCCGATCACATCCCTATGTCTGTGCAATCTGTGAAATCTGTGGTTCGTCGTTCTGCGTAAGCCTGTGTGGTCATCAGGCTTTACCGCATCCCGTTCGCGTAAACCGCCGCGCCAAGCAGGCCCGACTGCGCGTTGAGGATGACGTGCACGGGCATCGCTTCGAGCAGCGGACGCATCGGGCCCTTGTCGACAAAGCTGTGCAGGAATCGCCCGTCCTGCAGCGCCGGAAGGATCTTGGGGGCAATACCGCCGCCGAGGAAGATGCCACCGGTCGTCATGCCGGTCAGCGCCAGGTTGCCCGCCGACGCGCCATATGCAGAGACGAACAGGTCCAACGCCTCGGCGCAATCTGGACAGTTCCCTTCGAGTGCGGACTTCGAGACCTCGGCAGGCACGTCTGGACAGTCATCGAGATGCGCCTGCGAATCGCAAGCTCCGTCCTGATGCGTGAAGTTGGACAGATTCAGCAGCCCAGGACCTGACAGGACGTGCTCGATCTCAGCTCGCCCGAAGCGGTCGCGCAAAAAGCGTGCGAGCTCGATCTCGCGATCGGTCCGCGGCGCAAAGTCGGTGTGGCCGCCTTCGCTCGCGACCGGCACGTAGCGTGCGTCAATGCGATGTAGCAGCGATTGGCCGAGACCGGTGCCTGCTGCCATCAGTCCGATATTGCCGTCGGGGTTGCTGCGCCCGGCCTGCAGCGTCGTCAACTCACTGGCGTCGAGGACCGGCACGCCGTAAGCCATCGCTTCGAGGTCGTTGAGCAATCGCACCTTGGGAAATGCGAACACCCGCGTCAGCTCGGCGGCATCAACGTGCCACTCGACGTTAGTCATCTCGGCATGTTGATTGATGATCGGCCCGGCGATGCCAAACACCGCCACAGTCACGGCTGGCTTTGCTCCGCGGGTTTTGCAGAACTCCTCGATGATCGCGGGGAGGCCGGGGTAGGCAGTCGTCGGATACGACTGTGTGTCAACCTGGATCGGTCGCCGATCGGCGAATTCGAACAAACCGATCAGTGTCTTGGTGCCACCGATGTCGCCTGCAAGGATCATGGCTTGACGATTGTAAATTGACATCGGCGCCGATCTGCTCCATCTTGAACGCGATCGGATGTCCGAGCTCCCTTTCGACGTTGAAGCTGGTCCGCAGCAGACGCTGCATGGCGAGACCGTCGTCTTTACCGGAAAGTTGTGGTCGCTCGGCCGCAAAGAAGCGCGCAGCGTCGTCGAACGCCTCGGTGGCACCCCTGCGGACGATGTCACCCTGAAGACGACGTTGCTGGTCGTCGGCGGCGAAACCTATCCAGACGGCGTTCCCGACACCGCGCGCCTCGCCAACGACACCAGCACCCATAGTCAAAAGTTACGCCGCGCCGCCCAGGTCAACGTCGAGCAGCCGCCTCGCATCCGGATTATCAGCGAGGATGATTTTTGCCGGTCGGCCGGGCTGCCACCGGTCGCCGAGCTGCGCGAAAAGCATTACGGCCAGCGCGATATCCTGGCGATGTATCCCGCGCTGCGTGAAGACCATCTCCAGTACTTACAGAAGTGGGGCTTCATCCGCCCTGCGTTCAAGAACAACGCGGATACGTTTTTTGGCTTCAGCGACCTGACATTGCTGCGCCAGGTCCACGCTGAAGTGCAGCAGGGCGTGTCGTTCCGCGGCGTCCTGCGCGATCTCCAGGCGACGCGGTCCGGCCAACTCGCGTTCGACTTCCGGATCGACGCACATCCGGCGCGCATCATTACTCTCAAACCTCGCGAGGTATCCCCGCCGCGCGGCGGTGTGCTCGCGGCGCACGATCGCGCCGACTTCGATCCCACGACGTTCCCGATCACCCCGGCGGAGCAGTATTTTCTGATGGGCTCGCTGCTCGACGACGGCACGCCAGAGCGGCAGGAAGAGGCCGCGCAGGCCTATCGGCGCGCGCTCGAAGATGATCCGGACCTGGTCGCCGCGCTGATCAACCTCGCCAACATCCGCTACGCGCGCGATGAACTAGCCGAAGCGCAGGCGCTCTACGAACGCGCCATCCTGCTCGACGCCTCGTATTTCGAAGCGCATTTCAATCTTGGGAACATTCACCACGATCACGGCCGGTATCACGATGCCGAGGAGTGTTACGTGGAGGCGCTGCAACTCAATTCGTCGTACGCCGACGCCCATTTCTATCTCGCCGTGACGTTAGAAAAGATGGGCCGCTCGGCCGACGCACGGCAGCATTGGCGAGACTACCGCTCGCTGGCACCGGAGGGTGAGTGGGTGGAGTTGGCGCGGGAATTCTCGGACTGAGGACTCGGCGCCTGCGGCGCCTCGCAGGACGCGACGGCACTTCGTGCGCGGCGCAGGACTCGCCTCGCCTCGCCTTCGGCTGGCGAGCAGGACGCGCGCCGTTCGGCGCGCGGAACGCGGCATCTCCGATGCATTATCAGGAGGTGAAACGATGTCTCTTCAATACAAGAACCTGGTGGTATGGCAGCGCGCTGACGATCTGTTCATCGACGTCCATCGTCTGACCCATCAACAGTTTCCCGCAGACGAGCGCTATGAGTTGGGACGGCAGTTGCTGCGGGCGGCGTTATCGGTCCCTTCGAACATCGTGGAAGGAAATGCGCGCTTCCATACGCGAGAAAAGCTCAATTTCTTCAACATCGCGTCCGGCTCGTTAAGCGAAGTCACCTACGGGCTACATGCCGCGAAGCGCCTTGGTTACGTCGATGACGACACGTATCGGCGCCTTGATGATTCAGCGAGAATGGTCGCCGCGCCGCTCAATGGCCTGATCAAAGCGATGCGCGACAAGTTGGTGACTGAGCGAAGCTGAGGTCTGTTCCGAGCGCCGAACGGCGCCCGTCCTGCACGCGCGCCAAATCGACGACTGAGCGAAGCTGAGGGCCTCTTCCGGGCGCCGAACGGCGCCCGTCCTGCATCGCGCCTGCCAGGTGCCGGCGGGCCGCGATGTCCTGCACCGCGCCAGTCAGGCGCCGGCTGGCCGCGGTGTCGTGGGAGTCGCTAGTGCAGCGACTCCTGCAGATTCACCACCGCCGCCACGTCTCCGCGCCCTCTTGCGGCTCTGGCTCGCGCTTTCGGGGCGTCCGCTTCGCTTTGTAGAAGCCGCAGTCCGAACACCACGAGTCGGGCGAGAAGCCGGCGGTGCCGGCCATCGGCAGGACGTCGCGATGCGTACAGTGATCGGGCAGGGTGTTTTCCGCGCTTGGCGCTTTGCGCCACCGGCACGAGTGGAACTTACCGGTCGCCGGCGACAGGGCTGCGGCGATCGGCGACATCGCAACCGCCGCGACGGCAACGACCGCAGCCGCACCAGCCACCGCCGCGACGCCCAGGACCGTGACCGCATCGCTGCTGGCCGTCGACGGCGTCGTCTCGCCGGTCGACGGTGCGTCAGCGTTTGCCGGCGGCACCGCCACTGGCGGCGCGTCGGGGGCGCGGCCGTTACTGAAGCTGGAGTCCAACACGTTTCTCCAGCGCCTGCCAGGCGCGTTCTTCGTCCGATGAGACGAGGGTAATGGCGTGTCCTTCTGCACCGGCCCGGCCGGTGCGGCCGACGCGATGCACATACGCCTCTGGGGTATCCGGGACTTCGAAGTTCACGACATGCGCGATGCCTTCGATGTCGAGCCCGCGCGCGGCGATGTCGGTCGCGACCAGCACCGGATGCTTGCCGGCGCGGAACCCTTCGACCGCCTGCAGCCGTTCCTGCTGCGTCCGATCGGCATGCAGCGCTGCCGCGCGAATGTGCTTCGCCTGCAATTGACGCGCGACACGATCGGCGCCGATCTTGGTCCGCACAAACACCAGCACCGGACCGGTCGCGGTCTTGCGAACGAACTGGGCCAGCCAATCGAGCTTTTCGCCGCGCGGGAGCTGCTCGATCGAGTGCTTGATCGTCCGCGCCGCGCCGCGATTACCGCCGACCTGCACGTAACTCGGCATGCGCAGCACGTCGCGCGCGAGCCGGAGAATCTCGCCCGGCATGGTTGCCGAAAAGAGCAGCGTCTGACGTTCCGGCCGCAGCGCCGAGACAATCCTCTGCACGTCGGGCCAGAAGCCCATATCCATCATCCGATCGGCTTCGTCGAGCACCAACACCTGTAAGCGCAGGAAGTCGGTCGAGCCGTGGCGCATGTGATCCATTAACCGCCCGGGCGTCGCCACGACGATGTCGGCGCCGGCCTTGAGGCCGCGTTCCTGTGGATCCATCGGCATGCCGCCGAACACCGGCACGGTCGACACCGGCGAGTGATAGGTCAATCCGACAAACGCGTCTTCGATCTGCACGACCAGCTCGCGCGTCGGCGCGAGGATCAGGGCGCGGGTGTAAGCTTCGCGCGCCGGATCGCCAAAGGGCGGTTGCTCGCTCAGGAGCGTCTGAAGAATCGGCAGCGCGAAGGCGAGCGTCTTGCCGGTGCCAGTCTCCGCACACGCAACCACATCACCACCGTCGAGCGCGCGCGGAATCACCGCACCCTGCACCGGCCGCGTCGCCTCGAAGCCGAGGTCGCGAAGGCCCTGCATCAACTGCGGATGGAGCGTCATCGACGAGAACGGGATCGCCGCGCCTTCGGCGTCGAACGATTCCCACGGAATATCGGGAGCGACCACACTGGTCTCGACCGCAATCGGACCGTGACCGTGACGAGAACGGCGAGAAAGTGAGGACCCTTGACGGGACCCGGACCGTCCCCTCCGCGGTGAACGTGCAGAGGTCGGAGCTGGTGAACTCAAGTCTGTGATTACCTGGCGCGGAAGGTGACGATCCCGCGTTGCGGGTCGTAGGGTGAGATGCCGACGGTGACCCGGTCACCCGGCACGACCTTGATGCGAAATCGCCGCATGCGGCCGCTTAATTGCGCTAACACTTCGTGGCCGGCGTCCACCTGCACGCGGTAGAGTCCACCGCTGTGCACGGCGACAACCGTGCCTTGCATGTCTATGAGGTCGTCCTTACTCATCGTTTAAGCAACCATTATGCCATATTACGAATGACTTCCTCGACCTGCTGCGCCAGCCGCTGATAGTCGTCGCCGGTTAAATGGATCGGCGGCCCAAAAGTCACCCGGACCCGCCCACGTGTCGGCCGCCGCGATTTCACCGGCAGAATCTTGTCGACCCCTTCGAGTCGCACCGGGATCACCGGCAGCGCCAGCCGTGACGCAATCATCCCGATGCCGCCGCGGAATGGGGCGATGTCGCCCGTTTCCGACCGCACCCCCTCCGGAAAGATCAAGACAGAGTAACCGTCCGCGGTCACCTCGCCGATGTAACGCAGCGTCTGCCGCGCGCCGGCCTCGCGTTGCGGCAGCGGGAAGGCGTTGAAGAAGAATGCCGCCAGGTAATAGAAGGCGCGGTTGAGCAGGACGCGCGACCGCGGTTGGCCCTCAGGGAAGAAATGCGCCTTGAAAAACTCTTTCGACATCGCCGGCGCGATAGTGGTGCGGACGCGATCGGGCAGGGCGCCGAGGATGACGGGGCCATCGAAGTGGCTTTGATGATTGGCTGCAAACACCACCGGTCCACGCAGACCCACGAGATGTTCGAGCCCGCGTACTTCGGTGCGCGCGAAGTAGCGCGCAAGCGGCAGGATCCAGGCGATCTGGCTGAGCCGGCGAATCTGGTTAATGACGCCGTGTCTGTTCCACCGCGGGAAATCGACCGGCTCCGCGACCAGCGGCGTTGCCGCCGACTGCTCCAGCAGCACACGCACATCAGCAAGCGTTTTTGCGGTCGCAAACTGCGTCTCGTCAATCCGCGTCTGCAAGCGATCTTCGATTGCCACCATCAGCTCGACGCGCTCCAGCGAGCTCAACCCGAGATCATCGAGCGACGTGTCGGCGCCGACCACTCGTTGACCCGCAAACTTCCTCAACAGCGCAGCCAACGGGTCGTCGTCGCTCGCCGCGGCCGTTGGCTGCATACCGGTAGCGACCCACGCGCGGAGCGCCTGCCGCTTCAATTTATTAGTGCCGTCGGTCCGCGGCAGCGGGCCATCCGTCCAGACCGCGTGACCGCGGATGCGCTGATGGTCCTGTAGGGACTGGTTCGCCGCGCGCACGGCCACCTCCGGATCGGCGCCCGGCTCCATCACCAACACCGCGTAGACGCGCTCCTCGCCATTGACGAGGTGGGCGATGACGGCAGATTCCGTGACGCTCGGCAGCGCCTCCAAGGCACGTTCGACATCTTCCGGAAAAACATTCAGTCCGTCCGGAGTCACGATCATTTCTTTCTTGCGTCCCTTGATGAACACGCGTTGGGCCGCATCGATCTCGCCAATGTCGCCGGTATGGAGCCAGCCGTCCTCATCGACACCGCGATCGCCCGCAGCGCCGTAATAGCCGGTGGTGACGTTTTCACCGCGGACCAGGATCTCGCCGTCCTCGGCAATACGAACCTCGACGCCGGCGACCGGTGTGCCGACCGACCCGCTGGTTGTCTTGAACGGATGATTGAGGGTGACGATCGGCGCCGTCTCGGTCAGTCCGTAGCCTTGAATGACGACAAAGCCCAGGCGCTTCCAGAATTCTTCGAGCGGCGGCGGCAGCGGTGCCGCGCCGACGATGAACGCCCAGAACTTCAGCCCGAACATCCGGTGCACCGCGCGGTATCGCCACCACCGGCTCGGAATCGACATGCGACCGACCGCCTTGTCTGCCGCCGCTGGCTCGACGCGTAGCGCGTGCTCCTTCAACACGTCGAGAATCTTCGGCACGCAGACGATGACCGAAATGCGCCAGGTCTTGACCATGCGCACGATGTCGTGCGGATTGAAACTGCGCATGAACACGACGGTGCCGTCGACCATTGGCGGGATGCTCATCGCCATCGACTGGCCAAACAAGTGGCTTAACGGCAGCAGGTTGAGAAAGCGCAAGGGCAGGAACGGCCGGGCATAGCGCTTGTACTTGCGGACCTCCGCCTCGACCGGAATGACATTAGCCAGGATGTTGCGGTGGCGGATGACCACGCCCTTCGGATCGGCGGTGGCGCCGGAGGTGAACACGATCTGCGAGATATCGTCGCGGCTGATTGCCACGGCGGGCATCGGGGCGTCGCCTTCCCACCTCACCTCGTGAAACCGCCAGGTCACGACTTCCGCGCCGAGCGCTGCCGCGGCGACATCGTCGCCGACGACCACCAGCCGCGCTTCGACGATCGCATGCACTTTGAGGAGAAACGTCGGACTGGCGCGGTAATCGATTGGCACCGCGACCACACCCGCGATGACGCAGCCCCAATACCCGACCATCCATTCGGGACGGTTTTCGCCCCAGAGGATGACCTTGTCACCCTGTGCAATGCCCTCGGCAGCCAGCCGAGCTGCAAAGACCCGCGCCGCAGCGGTGACGGCCCGATAACTGTGCCGCCGGACGCGATAGCCGTCGTCATAGACGACACACTCGCCGCGCTGCGTGTCGAGATCGCGGAACAGATCGACGAGAGTGTTTCGCATCGGTGGTCAGTCGCCGGTCGTCAGTCGTCAGTCGTCAGTCGTCAGTCGCCAGGCGCCGGTAGCCGGGCGCCGGGCGCCGGCACTCAGCACTCAGCACTTAGCACTCAGCACTTAGCACTTAACCCTCCTTGGAATTATGATCCAGCGGTTGGCTTCGAACATCCCGCCGGCATTTTTGGTCGGCGCGCACTACGACACTTTTCTTCAGCGCGGGTTGGCCCGGTTCTTCGAGCGTGCGACGCTGGAAACCGAGTCGATCCCGTCACCGTCATCGGACGGGCGGCTGGCGATCGATCCGACCGAGGATCCGTCGGCGCTGGCGGTGCGGTGGTTTGGCAATCGTTACGTGCTGCGGGTGCCGACACGCCGGCCGTTTACGGCGCACGAGGTGAGGTTTGCGCGCGCGATTGGCAGCGTCCTCGAGTCGCGTTACCGGGCCATTCTCAATCCGCAGTTGATGGTCGAGCGAGCTGGGCTGTTTCGCGGCGCCATCGAAGATCGCTACGTCGGCGCCTTCTTCGACGGCACGCCGTATTCGCCACGTGCCGATGGCGGGCGTTCGGAGCGGGTCTCGGAGGTGCTCGAGATTCTGCGGGTGGCCGCGCTGTCCAGCTACGAGAACCAGCCGATTTCGACTGGTGTGCTGTTGCTCGAGGGCGATTCGGACCCGGTGGGGGCGTATCCGGCAGCCGAGCGAGACTGGCCGCACTACACCGGTGCGCTGACCTCGATTAAAAGCTTCTTTCGACTCGCCGATGGGTTACGCACGGTGTTTCTGGTGGCCCGCGACGGGCGTCTGCTCGACATTGTCGATGTCGGGCGATGGGGCTGGGCGTCGGTCGGCCCTGGCGAAGTGGATGTGCCGTGTGCCCGTGCTTACGCGGCGCACGCCGCGGCGACACGGACCGGACGACACGTCTGCATCGTGCTTAGTCCCAGCCGCGAGATCAAAGTGTTTGCCGAAGGGGCGCAGCTGTTCACGTTTCGCAACGCCGATTGGCATCTGCTCGATCTGCAAGCGAAGTATGTGATGTGGGCCGCCGCGGTCGGGCGACCAGCGCTCGCCCGTCGTCTGTTCCAAACCGCACTCGACCTCGCCGACGCCCGAGAGGGCGCCCTGTTTGTCGTGCTGCGCCGTCCGATTGAGTCGCTGCAGGAGATCGTCGCCGATCAGGATCGACTGGACATGGAGCTGGTCGGCGAGACCTCCGATCCCGATACGCCGTCACGCCGGCATCTTCTGCACGTCCTCGCTGGACGCAGCGTCACCGACCTCGATGCCAGCGTGCTCGACGCGCTGGCGACGCTCGATGGCGCGATCGTGACCGAGCCCAACGGACAGCTGCTGGCGGTCGGCGCAATTCTCCGGCATCCGCAAAGCGCGGTCCCGAGTGTCGATGGCGTGACTGAAGGGGCCAGAACCACGGCGGCGGTAGCCGCGAGCCGTCACGGTCCAGTGCTCAAGGTCAGTGAAGACGGCATGATTACCTTCTTCGACGGCGGTCGGGTCTGGGACATCTGAAGAAAGCCGAAAGCCGAAAGACAGAACGTCACCGGCCAAAACCTGTGTGTACAATGAAGGGCTTTGGTGACGCGAATCCTCCGCACCTTGTTTCGTTTTCGTCTTTCGTCTTCGTGAGTTGTGTTTTCAGGCCGCGTTTCAGCAGCCTGTTAGGTGAACGATGCGGGTATTTCTGACGGGCGCGACGGGTTACATCGGATCGGCGGTCCTCGACGCGGCATTGCGAGCGGAACATCGGGTGACGGCGATCGTGCGCGACCCCGAAAAAGCGGAGCGCATGACGGCGCGCGGCGTCACACCCGTGGTCGGCGAACTCGGAACACCCTCTAGTTACGCGGCAGCGCTCGACGGCGCCGAAGCGGTGATTCACACGGCGTTTGAGGGCTCGCCGCGCGGCATCGAGAAAGATCGCGAAGCGATCGAAACGCTGCTGTCGTCAATCAAAAACAGTACCTCTGATACTCCCCCCGCGTTTATCTATACCTCCGGCATCTGGGTCCTGGGCAACACCACCAAGCCTGCTGACGAAGAGACCGTCATTGATCCGGTGGCGCACGTGGCCTGGCGCCCGGCCCACGAACAACGGGTGCTCGAGGCCGGGACCAATGGGTTGCGCACCATCATTGTTCGCCCCGGCATTGTCTATGGCGGTTCACGCGGCATCGTCTCCGATCTCCTGAAAGACGCGCTCAACGGCATGATGCGGGTGATCGGCCCGGGCAAGAATCGCTGGCCGACGGTCTACGACCGCGATCTCGGTGAGCTGTACGTCCGCCTGTTGCAGACCCCCGACGCCAGGGGTGTGTTCCACGCCAATGACGAAACCGACGAACGGGTCAACGACATTGTTGAAGCGATCGCCGAGCATCTCACCCAGCGCCCCGACATCCGGCATATGCCGATGCCGGAAGCGCGGCGCAAGCTTGGCACCTATGCAGATGCGCTTGCGCTCGATCAACGCGTCCGTAGCCCACGCGCCCAAGCCCTGGGCTGGGCGCCCACACTCTCGAGCATTACCGCGAACGTGCCGCGCCTCTTCGAAGAGTTCCGCCGCAAGAAGTGACACCTATGCGCACAGCAGTCGTCGCCGTTATTCTCCTCAGCCTCGTCGGCTGTAACTCCACGCCGCCGGTCGCGCAGGCACCGGGAGTGACGCCGGCCACCGGCCCCGCGGAGCAGGAAATCCAGGAAGCCCCGCTCAAGTCACATCTGCAGGCGCTTTCCGCTGACGACATGGAAGGCCGCGCGCCGTCTACGCCGGGCGGTACCAGGGCCGCCGAGTACCTTGCTAATCAACTCAAGACGCTTGGCGTCGAACCCGGTGGCGACAATGGCGGCTATTTTCAGCAGGTGCCGATCGTCGAATCGATTGTCGATCGCAGCTTCACGCTGAGCGTGCCTGGCACCACCTACAAGTATTTCGATGACGTCGTTGCGTTCTCGGGCACTGAACAGTCGCGCGTGCAGCTGCAAGGCGACGTGGTCTTCGTCGGCCACGGCATCGTCGCGCCGGAACAGAAATGGGACGACTACGCCGGTGTCGACGTGAAAGGGAAGTGGGTATTGGTGATGGTCAACGACCCGCCCGCCCCTGCTGACGAGCCGAATCTGTTCGGCGGCAAGGCGCTGACCTATTACGGCCGATGGACCTATAAGTTCGAGGAAGCGGCGCGCCAGGGTGCCGCCGGGGCGTTACTTATTCACACCGACGCATCGGCCACCTATCCATGGCAGGTCGTGCAGTCGTCGTGGTCGGGCACTCAGTACTCGTTGCCGCCTGCCGAGGGCGCTCCGGCGCTGGGGATCAAGGGTTGGATGCGCAATGACGCCGCAGTTGATCTGGTCAAGCGCGGCGGTCAGGACCTCGACCAGTTGCGCGCGGCCGCTGCTAAGCGTGGGTTCAAGGCCGTCCCGATCAAGATCCGCGCGGCGGCGACGCTGACCCAGCAAGCAAGTCGCAAGACGTCGCCCAATGTCATCGGCGTGATCAGGGGCACCAATGCGCAACAGGCGGTGATGTTCACCTCACACTACGACCACTTCGGCACGCGTGCCGCGCAGCCCGGCGACAAGCCCGACACCGATCGCATTTTTAACGGCGCCTACGACAACGCGTCAGGCATTGCCGGCCTGCTGATGATTGCGCAGTCGATGGCCCGGGCCTCGGCCAAGCCGGCCCGTTCGATGTACTTTGTGTTCACCACCGCTGAAGAATCTGGACTGCTGGGCGCCGAGTATCTCGCGCAGCATCCGGTGATCCCGATGAATCAGGTTGCGGCCAACCTCAACGTTGATGGGATCAACATTCTTGGTCCGAGTAAAGATCTCGTGCTGCTGGGCGCGGACCGCTCGTCGCTCGGCCCAATGTCGGCAGCGCTGGCCAGCGAACGCGGCCGCGTGATCGGTGCCGATCAGCATCCCGAGCGCGGCTATTTCTTCCGTTCCGATCATTTCCCGCTGGCCAAGGCTGGTGTCCCGGCCCTGTCGATCAGCGAGCCGCGCGAGTTCACCGGAGCGAACGCCGCCGAACTGAAAAAAACCCAGGAGGCCTACAACGAGACGCACTATCACCAGCCCAGTGACGAGTTCGATCCCAACTGGAACATGGCTGGAGCGGTCGAAGACCTGAAGTTCCTGGCGCAGCTGGCGTGGCGCATCGCTGCGCAGAGCGACATGCCGAGCTACAACGAAGGCGACCAGTTCCGTAATGCGCGGTCGGCGTCGCGATGACATCGACGATGTCGCTGGTGACGCTCGCTGCGATCGAGGAGGCGGCTATCCGCATCCGTCCGGCCGCGCGCCGGACACCGGTCATCGAAGTCGCATGGCCAACTGCCTCTGGGGGCTCGCTGTTCTTGAAGTGCGAGAACTTTCAGCCGATGGGCGCGTTCAAAATCCGTGGCGCATACAACATGCTGGCCCAGCTGCCGGCGGACGTGTTGCGCCGTGGAGTGATCACCTACTCATCGGGTAACCACGGCCAGGCGGTGGCCTTGTCGGCGCGAGAATTGGGCGCTCCCGCAGTCATCGTGATGCCGACGACCGCCCCCCAGGTCAAGGTCGACGGAGCCCGAAGCTATGGCGCCGAAGTGGTGTTTGCAGGCACCACGTCACTGGAGCGCAAGGTCCGCGCAGAAGCGATCGCCGCCGAACGAGGCCTGGCGATGGTCCCGCCCTTCGACCATCCGATGATCATCGCCGGCCAAGGCACGGTCGCCCTCGAGATCCTGGACCAGTGCCCGGACGTGGCCACCGTGCTCGTGGAAATCGGCGGCGGCGGATTGAGTTCCGGCGTCGCCGCCGCGATCAAGCAGCGCGCGCCGCATGTTCGGGTCGTCGGCGTCGAGCCTGACGGGTCGCCGAAGATGACGCGGTCGCTCGAAGCGGGCAGGCCGGTCACGCTCGACAAGGTGGCGACCATCGCCGACGGGCTGATGACCGTCCGGCCCGGCGATCTGACCTTCGAACATATTCGCGCTTTCGTCGACGAAGTGGTCACGGTGTCCGACGAGGCGATGGTGAAGGCGGTCGCCTGGCTGTATCGCAACGCCCGCCTGGTCGTCGAGCCAAGCGGCAGTGTCACGACGGCGGCACTGATGCTGGGACTGGGTGGCGTCGATCGCTCACGCGGGCCGGTGGTGGCGATTATCAGCGGCGGCAACGTCGAGGCGTCGCAGTACGCCGACTACATTACCCGCGGCTAAGACGCTCCCGGGCTCGAACGGTGGCCTCCTCCAGGGAGGTTACTGATCCATCGAGCTGCAACTCGTACACGGCTTTCAAGATCTCACCCATCCGTGGGCCGGGTGTCACGCCGAGCTCGAGCAGATGGCGGCCCATCAGGATCGGTGCGGGCGGCCGATGCTCGACCCCTAAGGCACGAGCCCGCTCGAGGAACCACTCCATCGCCGAGCAATCGAAATTGCCGCTGCGTCCCAGGCAATCAGCCTTGGCCACTCGCGCGAGCAACTCCATATCGACTTTTTGGGCGAGTCGACGGAAGGCCCCGTCGGTCAGCTCGTCTCTGACGTTGTAAAACGCGCCCGGCTTGAGGTGATGGGCGGTCAGGCCGAGGACCTGCGTCCGCACGTTGAAGCCGTCGAGCGAGTGGACGTTCAAGCGATCGAGCAGCGCAGTCGCCGGGGCGACGCCCGCTTCTTCGTGACCGAGTGACCGGATGCGCCCGTCCGCCACCGCCGTGGTCGATGGTTTGCCGAGGTCGTGACAGACCGCGCCCAGCATGACCGCGGCGAGCCGGGCGCGATCGAGGTCGCCGTTTCGCTGGCGCGCCTGGTCGATCACCATCAACGTGTGAATCCACACGTCACCTTCGGGATGCCACTCCGGCTCCTGCGGGCAATCGATCAGCGCGTGCATCTCGGGCAGCAGCCGAATCGTCACATCGATCTCGCGCGCCAGTGCAAAACCGATCGATGGGCGCTGCGCCTGCAGCAGGAGTTTCTCGAACTCCCCCCAAACCCGTTCGGCCGGCAGGTCATCGAGCCGGATCGCGCGACAGATCGCCTTGGTCTCTTGATCGGCGGTGAGTTCGAAGCGAGCGGCAAACTGCAGCGCACGCAGGACGCGCAGCGAATCGTCGGCAAACGTTCCGGGGTCCACGACCCGCAGTACCCGGCGTTCGAGATCAGCGCGTCCGTTGTAGGGATCGATGTATTCGTCAGTCAACGGATCCCAGGCAATCGCATTGACGGTGAAGTCCCGTCGTCTGGCCGCTTCGTGCGGCGTCATCGTCGGGTCGCCGCTGACGGTAAACCCTTTGTGTCCTCGACCGGTCTTCGATTCCCGGCGCGGCAGTGCGACGTCGACGTTGCCGACCTTGTAGACCGCAAACGCCTGTCCGACCGCCTCGACGCGGCCGACCTGCGACAGGAGACTGCGCAGTTGCTCTTCCTGGATGCCGAACACTTCGACATCGAGGTCTTTCGAACCCTGGCCGACCAGGCGATCGCGGACGAACCCGCCGACGATCAAGGCGCGGCCGCCATGCGAGTGCATCAGCCGCGCAATGGTTAGCGCCTGATCGAGTACTGCGGAACTCACGCGCTCATTGTACGACTCGGGATATGCTCGCTCTCGGCAGGACCGCTCCGGCGGTGGGACCGGCTCGCTTTGCTCGCCGGTGGGGGGAGACGATGGCGCGCGCGATTGGAACGTTTGACGTGAAAGTGTTACCGCAATCTGACGAGCACGCCGCGGCCGCGGCGCTCGGGCGAATGTCGATCGACAAAGAGTTTCGCGGCGATCTCAAAGGCTCGAGCATGGGACAGATGCTTGCGGCGATGACCAAGGTCAAGGGTTCGGCGGGCTATGTCGCCCTTGAAACCGTGACCGGGTCGCTCGACGGCCGCAGTGGCACATTCGTGTTGCAGCATTCGGGCACCATGAACCGAGGCACCCCGGGTTTGAGTGTCACGGTAGTTCCAGATTCCGGGACCAGCGACTTGCTCGGCTTGTCCGGCAGCTTCACGATCACGATCGCGGACGGTACGCATTCCTATGAATTCGACTACGAGTTCATGAATGCGCCGTGACCTGCGCAGCGGTCCCGAGCAACCATGGCTCTCCTGAAGGCGGTGATCAGGGTGTTGCTCGGCGGCGCGTTAGTCGCGATCGGCATCCTGCACTTCATCCGACCCGCAGCATTCACCAGCATCGTGCCGCCGTATCTGCCGTTTCCATTGGCGCTGGTCTACATCAGTGGCGCCGCGGAGATCGCGCTGGGCGCCCTGCTCCAGTTCGCGGCGACCCGACGATTGGCGGCGTGGGGACTGATCGCGCTGCTGATCGCCGTGTTCCCGGCCAATGTGCATATGTGGTTGCACCCCGAACAGTTTCCCAACCTGTCCCAGACGGCGCTGTTGATTCGTCTGCCGCTGCAACTCGTGCTCATCGCCATGGTGTATTGGGTCGGCCTTGCGCGTGGCCACTCGAGATGATCTCCGGGCGCCCTGTGCCGGTAACGATCCGACCGGCCACACCCGCCGATGCGGATCGCATGCTGCAGATCTTCCGCGCCGTGATCGCCACCGGTGACACCTACGTGTTTGGCATCGACACATCTGATGCGGATGCCCGTGACTACTGGCAGGGGCCCGGAATGGCGTCGTGGGTCGCCGAACGCGAGGGCGAAGTCGTCGCGATGTACAAGCTGATTGCCAATCGCCGCGACCGCGGGTCGCATGTCGCCAACGCGTCCTTCATGGTGGACCCCGCCCAGCATCGCCGCGGCGTTGGCCGATTGATGGGCGAGCATTGTTTGCGCGAGGCCGCCGCCGCCGGCTTCCGCGCGATGCAATTCAATTTTGTCGTCAGCACCAACACCGGCGCGGTGGCGCTGTGGAAGAGCTTGGGATTCGCGATCGTCGGCACATCGCCGCAGGCGTTCCAGCATCCGCAACTTGGTTTGGTCGATGCCTACGTGATGCACCGGACGCTCGAGGACCTCAGTGCCTGAACAGCACGTCGCTTTTCTGCGGGCCATCAACGTCGGCGGGCGCATCGTCAAAATGGCGCGACTCAAGGAAATCTTCGAGTCGTCCGGCCTGCGTGACGTCGCAACATTCATTGCCAGTGGCAACGTCATGTTCACGTCGGGCGTTACCGACGCCAGCAAGTTGGAGCGACAGATCGAAAAGGCGCTCGCAGCGGCCCTCGGATACACGGTGACAACGTTTGTCCGGACAACGCGCGCGCTGGCATCGACAGCGGCATTCGAGCCATTCCCCGATCTCGCCGGTCAGGCCGGCACGCTCTACGTCGGCTTTCTCAAAGACGCGCCGGCGCAGGCGATCCGGCAGGCGATCGCAGGCTTGCGCTCGGAGACCGATGACTTCCGCATCGCCGACCGCGAGCTGTACTGGTTGTGCCGTAGCCGCGTGCTCGAGTCGAAGGTGTCGGGCAACTCGCTGGAGAAAGTGCTGCAAGGTCCGGCGACCCTCCGCAATATCAATACAGTGAGACGGCTGGCGGCGAAATATCCGCCGCCAGCCGGCACGCGTTAGACTTTCGCGCCAGACTTTGCCGATGGATCCGACGATTCGCTTGCTGAAACAACTGGTCGCGATTGACTCGGTGAACCCGGCGCTGGTGCCCGGCGCCGCCGGTGAGAGTGCGATTGCGCGATCGATTGCCGAGGAGTTTCGGTCGCTGGGATTCGCGACCCACGTGCAGGACGCCGGCGCTGGCCGGCCCAACGTCATCGGCATTCTCGAAGGGCGGACGCAAGGCCGTTCGCTGATGTTGTGCGGTCACACCGATACGGTCGGGGTCGCCGGGATGACCCGGCCGTTTGATCCGCTTGAGCGCGATGGCCGCATTTACGGGCGCGGCTCACAGGACATGAAGGGCGGCGTGGCCGCGATGATCGGTGCGGCCCGCGTCCTCGCCGAATCCGGCGGGCTCGCGGCCGGTCGGATCGTGATCGCCTGCGTCGCTGACGAAGAGCACGAGAGCATCGGCGCCGAGGCGCTGGTCACCCAATTCCGCGCCGATGCCGGCGTCGTCACCGAGCCGACCGAGCTGGCGGTGGCGGTCGCACACAAAGGTTTTGAATGGGTCGAAATTGAGGTCGAGGGTCGCGCCGCGCACGGCAGTCGTCCGCGCGACGGCCGCGACGCGATTTTGCGAATGGGCCGGGTGCTTGGCGCGCTCGAAGCGCTCGATGGTGAGCTCCAGGCCGGGCGCGCCCACGCGTTGGTCGGGACCGGTTCGCTGCACGCGTCGTTGATCGAAGGCGGCCGCGAGTTGAGCAGCTACCCCGATCGCTGCGCGTTACAAATCGAACGCCGCACGATCCCTGGTGAAGCGGAAGGCAGCTCCCTCCGCGAGGTCGAGCGGATCCTCACTCGGCTCCGCGGCGAGGATCCGGACTTCAAAGCCGCGAGTCGCGCGATGTTCTCGCGCGCCCCCTACCAGATCGCGCCGAATCACGAGCTGCCTGAGGCGCTGGTCAAGGCTGCCGGCCAAGCCGGCGCCACCAGTCCCACTATCGGCATGAGCTTCTGGACCGACGCGGCGGTCCTGGGGGGCGCCGGGATTCCGTCGGTGTTGTTTGGACCCACAGGAGCCGGGTTGCACGGCCTCGAAGAGTGGGTGGAGGTTCAGTCGGTGTTGACGTGCCGGGACGCGCTGGTCAATCTGGCGCGAGCGTGGTGCAAATAGCAGCTAGTCTTCGCGGACTAAACTTTTCAGGACGAACCCGACATTCGCCGGCCGCTCACCAAGACGACGCATGAAGTAGGGGAACCACTGTTGCCCGAAGGGCACGTAGATCCGCATCGGGTAGCCCTCTGCTGCTAACGACGTCTGCAGATCGCGGCGGATGCCGTAGAGCATCTGAAACTCGAAGCGGTCCTTGGCGTATCCCTGAGCCGCCGCATATTCCTTGGTGGCGTCGATCATCACCGGGTCATGTGTCGCGATCGCCGGATACGTGCCTTCATCGAGGAGCAACTGCGCCAACCGCACGAACGCCTCGTCGACTTCGCTTTTTTTCTGATACGCGACGGACTTTGGCTCCTTGTAGGCGCCTTTCACCAGACGGATGCGCGCGCCGAGGGCGTTGACGCGTTTGACGTCGTCCTCCGAGCGCATCAGATACGACTGCAACACCACGCCGATGTTGCGATAACCCTGCTCCCACAGCGTTTCGAAAATCTGCAGCGTGACGTCGGTGTACGGCGAGTTCTCCATGTCGATGCGAACGAAGAAGCCGTGTTCGGTCGCCGGGTCGAGAATCCGCCGCAGGTTGTCCACGCACGTGGCGCGATCGACGTCGAGCCCGAGCTGGGTCAGCTTCAACGACACATTGCGCTCAATGCCCGACCGCACAATGGTCTCGAGGATAGTGATGTAGTCGCGGGTCGCCGCATCCGCCTTGTCGGCGGTCGCGACGCTCTCGCCGAGATAATCCATCGTCAACAGCAGGCCGCGCGCGGCGATCGGCTGGACCCGCAGCACCGCTTCGTCGACCGATTCGCCAGCGATAAAGCGGCGCGCAAATCCGGCGTCTGACGCCATGCCATAGCGTGACGCCATGCGCTGGAGAAAAGCGACCTGGGCGAGGGAGTGGAAAATCGCTTTGGCGGTGGCGTCGAGCATCAGTGCGTCACGCCGCCGCCAGCGAGCAGATGTTGCAGCGAGCGGGCGTAATAGCGGAGGACATGGCGCTCGCGGACGCGAAAGCGCCCGTCCTCAATCACGATGATGCCGCGAGCCTCGAACGGTTCGGCGGCCGCGTCGACCGCCTCCTCGCCACTTTGCACGCCAAGATTCGCGCCCAACGCGCGCAGGGTGTCGATCGTCACATCGACCCGCGAGATTAGTTCGCGCCGCTCGATCGACGGCCGCATCGCCGACGCGACCAGCGCGGTCGGCAACACTTTGTAGAGACGACCTATCGCCGTGCGCACCAGGTGCGAGAAATCAAGCGTCGATCGGCGTGACGACGGGTCGCATGCGTCGACCGGGATCGGCTGGCCGAAGGTCACAAAGGCGCGGCTGCGGTAGCCGACGGCAAAGCGCACCATCTCGGCCAGCTCGCGGCTGAACGGCCGCTGGCTCTTCTTCACCTTCTGGCGCGACAGGATGTGATCTTCGAGCACCAGATCGTAGGCAATCGCCGTCGGCAGGAACACCAGGTTCTCCACCTCGGCGTGCAGCGCGGCGTTAAACAGACCGACCTTCGAGGCCTTGAGCTCACCGCTGTAGCTGCGGCCGCCCTCAGGATAGAAAAACAGATCGTGCTTGCGGAGCAGCTCGCCGACGTAGGCCTTCAGCGTGATGAAGTAGGCCGGATCCTTGGTGTTGCGGCGGATCGGCAATGCGCCGGTGACGTGCTTGTGAATGAGGCCGAGCGGTCCGCCGAACAAATTGATGCCCGCGGCAATGATTGGCGGCCGGATCCCCGCGTCGTCGAGTACCAGGGGCTCGACCAGATAGTCGGTATGGCTCCGGTGATTCGACGCATACACGATGCGATGATCGCGCGCGGCATCGATCGCGTTCTGGACGTTCTCGCCGACTCGCTCGATTTTGCGCAGAATGGGATAGAGCGGATATTCGAGGACGCGATACAGCTCGTAGCGCTGCGTCGTGCGCAACTCACCAAGGTAGGTGATTACCTTGTCGCGCGCCGCATCGCCGGTAAGTCCATGGCTCCCCGACAGATACCGGGCTACTTCCTCGCGGGCGAGCACGGCCTCGGTCAGTTCATCCATCAAATCATTCAGGAATATAGCAGATTACAACGCGCGACAAATCGCATCGGTGAACTGCGTGGTGGTCGCTGTCCCACCGAGGTCAGCGGTGCGCGCAGACCCATCGGCCAACGCCGCCCACAGGCCCTTCATCACCCGAGCGGCCTTGTCGTCTTCGTTGAGGTGATGCAGCATCAAGACCGCCGACAGCAGAAGGGCGGTCGGATTGGCTTTATCCTGCCCCGCAATGTCCGGCGCGCTGCCGTGCACCGCTTCGAAGACGCCGACACCATCAGCGCCAAGATTGGCGGCCGGCACCACGCCAAGGCCGCCGACTAACCCCGCACACAAGTCCGAGACGATGTCGCCGTAGAGATTGGGCAGCAGCAAGACATCGAGTTTCTCCGGATGCATTACCAGGTGCATGCACGCGGCGTCGACGATCAGTTCGTCGTAGTGAACCTCCGGAAAGTTCTTCGCCATCCGCCGCGCGCAGTCGAGAAACAAGCCATCGCTCAACTTCATGATGTTGGCCTTGTGGATCGCGGTCACGCGCTTGCGCTGATGACGCCGTGCATACTCGAAGGCAAAGCGCGCGATTCTGGTCGACGCCACTTCGGTAATGATCTTCAGGCTTTCGACGACTCCGGGTACGACGGTGTGCTCCAGGCCGGCATACAGGTCTTCGGTATTTTCGCGAACGATGACCAGGTCGACATTCTGAAATCGCGACGGCACGTTCGGCAGATTCCACACCGGCCGCAGGTTGGCGTAGAGCTCGAGCGCTTGGCGCAGGCCGACGTTGACGCTGGTGAAGCCTTCGCCAATCGGCGTCGTAATCGGGCCTTTCAGCGCGACCTTGTTTTTGTTGATCGACTCGAGGAGCGGTGCCGGCAGCGTGGTGCCGTATTCCGGCAACGCCGCGGCGCCCGCAGTGAACTCTTCCCACTCCGCGTCGAGGCCGACCGCGTCGAGGACGCGCAGGACCGACCGGGTGACCTCAGGACCAATCCCGTCGCCGGGAATCAACGTAATGCGATGTTTCATCGGGTCGGGAACTTTCTCGCCAGTCGGGCCGCGACGGCCTCGAGGAGCACGCGATCAGCCGCACCGAACACCGCCTTTTTGTCGCTGTCGATATCGATTTCTCCGAGCACCTCGGTGCCACGCAGTATCGGGACGACAATCTCGGAACGTGTTTCGAGACTGCACGCCAGATACCGTGGATCGGCGTCGACGTCGTCGACGATGATCGTCTCGCGCTGGCTGGCGGCGGCGCCGCAGATGCCCTGGTTCAACGGAATGCGGGTGTGCGGCGAGGGCTTGCCGAGGAAGGGCCCCAGCACCAACTCGTCACCGTCGAGCAAATAAATGCCGACCCATGAGTAGTCCGGCATCTGGGCCTTGAGCTGGGCCACCGTCTGTTCCATGGCATCGACATGTGTCCCGGCCTGGTCAATGGCCGTCACCACGCTCTCCCGGACGTCGTCGTAAGTCGTCGCAGTCATCCCGATCCATTCCTATTCGCGTGTTTCCCACGCCAGCAGCACCAATCCGCCGGCGATGGCGGCCATCGTCAAGGCCGTGGACAGGCTATGTAATCCGTCGAATTCGACGCGTCGCGGATCTTCAACGGCCAATAGATTAATCGGGCCCGTCACCTGCGCCTGTAAGTGATCGATTCGCGGGCTCAGCCACAGGCCGCTGTAGACAATCAGCCCCAACATGAGGCCGAGCAGCCCGGCGCGAATGCCGTACGCGTTGGGGCGCGGGCCGAGCACGCGCTGCACCGTGAGCACCACGAACATGACCACCGCGGCGATATAGCCAATCAAATAGACGCGCTGGAGGACGGCGCCAAAAACTTGTCCGGCCAGGATCCGGCCGGTGGCAGGGTCCCATGCCTGCAGGACGCCAAACGTGATTGGCGCGACGACGAGGCCGGCCACGGCCATACCGCCCAGCCAGAGGACTAAGGCCAGTACGTACAAGTACCGCAGGGGACGCATCCGGAGAATTATACTGACGCCTGCGCGCGTGAGCCGGTTTGCGGCGTCGCGCTCCACCTCACACGACCATTCCGGAGGAATTCAGGTGCCTGTCGAGACGTCCCCGGTGCTGCCTGCACTGAAGAACATTGCCACGCGACTCAGAATCGAATCGATTCGAGCCACCACCGAGTCGGGAAGTGGTCACCCCAGCACCTGCGCATCGGCTGCCGATATCGTCGCAGCGCTGTTTTTTTCGGAGATGCGGTTTGACCCGCAGCATCCGCAGCATCCGTTGGCGGATCGCTTTGTGCTCTCAAAGGGTCACGCGGCGCCGCTGTTGTATGCGGCCTGGGCTGAAGCGGGATTCATTCCACACGAAGCACTGACGCATCTCCGTGAGTTCACTTCGGATCTGGAAGGCCACCCGACCCCGCGTCTGCCGTTTGTGGATGTGGCGACCGGTTCGCTGGGCCAGGGCCTTGGCGCCGGCGTCGGGATCGCGCTGAATGCGCGTCGGCTGGGCTCGGATTATCGCACCTACGTGCTGATGGGCGATGGCGAGACCGCGGAAGGATCGGTCTGGGAAGCCGCCTCGATGGCGGTGTTTCACAAACTCGACTCACTGGTCGCGATCGTCGATGTCAACGCGCTCGGGCAGAGCCGTGAAACGCAGCTCGCCCACGACATGACACGGCACGAGGCGCGTTGGCAGGGCTTCGGTTGGCACACCGTGACCATCGACGGTCATGACATGCAGCAGATTGTCGACGCGTTGGCTGGTGCGCGGAAGTCCACCGGGATCCCGACGGCGATCCTGGCCAAGACGTCGAAGGGACACGGCGTGTCGTTCATGTCCGGCAAGCCGAACTGGCATGGCAAGGCGATCAAGAAGGGCGACGAATTCGATCGTGCCGTCAAGGAGCTCGAAGGCCAGCTCGTGCCCGAAGAGCGTGCGGCACAGATCCGCAAGCCGGCCGCCGCGCCCAAGGAAGAGACATGGCAGGAGGCGGCAGCGCCGTCCTACAAGCTTGGCGACCTGGTTGCGACGCGCGAAGCGTACGGCACCGGGCTCGCCAGTTTAGGCAGCGCCGATCCACGCGTCGTGGCGCTCGACGCCGACGTCAAAAACTCGACCTTCAGTGAACGCTTCGAAGCCGTTCACCCCGATCGGTTTTATCAGTGCTTCATTGCTGAGCAGGGGATGATCGGCGCGGCGATGGGTCTTGCGGCACGCGGCGCGATCCCGTACCCGTCGACGTTTGCGGCGTTCCTCACACGGGCGGCCGACTTCGTCCGCATGGCGGCAATCAGCAATCTGAATATCAAGATGGCCGGTTCGCATGCCGGCGTGTCGATTGGCGAGGACGGTCCGTCGCAGATGGCGCTCGAGGATCTGTCGATGATGACCTCGCAGCCGAACATCGCCGTGCTGTATCCGTCAGACGCGGTCTGTGCCGAGCGGTTGATCGTCGCGGCGGCCTATCACGAGGGTCCCGTCTACATTCGTACGTCGCGTCCGAAACTGCCGGTGATCTACGACAACAGTGAACAGTTCACCGTCGGCGGTTGCAAGGTGTTGCGCTCGAGCAGTGCCGACACGGCGACCGTGATTGGCGCCGGGGTCACGCTCTACGAAGCGCTGAAGGCCTATGACGAATTGAAGAAGTCTGGCGTGTCGATCCGGGTGATTGACCTGTATTCGCTCCAGCCGATCGACGCAGCGACGTTGATCACCGCCGGGAAGGAAACGCGCCGCCTGATTACCGTCGAGGACCACTATCTCGCGGGCGGCATCGGCGACGCGGTGGCGCGTGCCGTGGCGCCGGCCGGGCTGACGGTCACGCGGCTGGCGGTGACCCAGATTCCGCGCAGCGGCAAGCCGGACGAGCTTCTCGATAAGTACGGCATATCCGCGCGCCACATCGTGGCCGCCGTGCAAGGGTAAGGGCAGGTCATGCCTCCTGCGCGTCGCAAGGTTTGGGGACAGGTCATGCCTCCTGCACGGCGCAATAGTCGCGGACGGGTCACGACACTTGCGGGGATGTCGCTCGTCGTGTTGATTACCGCGTTGCAGATTTCCGGCACCGCGCAGTCGACGCTCAGCGGTCTGCAGGATCCGGCCTGGGCGCCCGACGGCAAGCGCGTGGCCGTGTCCTATCTCGATCGCATCTTCACGCTGACTCCGGACGGCCGCCAGCCCAAGGCGCTCACCGGCGACACGGCCGCTATCGAACGCGAACCGGTCTGGTCGCCCGACGGTGCCCGCATCGCATTTGCCTCCGACCGGGGTGACGGGTTCGATATTTACGTCGCGTCAGTGAAGGGCGGGGCGCCCACTGCAGTGACGACGATGCCCGGTGACGAACGGTGGCCATCATGGACGCCGGATGGCCGCGTGATCTTTGCGCATCGCGGCGACCAGCCACGGGGCCGCGCCTCCGACCCGGGATCGCAATGGGATCTGTTTATCATCGCGCCGGTCGCCGGGTCCGAGGCGTGGCAAACCGCGCTGCCGCTGACCCACACGACTGACAACGAAACCCACCCGCGCGTGTCGCCGAACGGGCGGCGCGTCGTCTTCGTGTCCGATCGTGATTCGACCGAAGACGTCGATTTGTGGGCGATGCCGGTCGCCGCGGCCAGCCTCGCGAAACCGGTGCCGCTCGGTGGTCGTGCGGCGCGCGCTGGCACCCCTGCGCCGGCCACCACGGACGCGAAATCCGCGGAGACCCAGTCACCGAAGGTGATCCGAGTGACCCGTGCGGCGGGTGCGGAATCATCGCCGTCGTGGGCACCTGATAACGAACGCATCGCGTTTTACGCGGTCCGCAACGGCGTCGGATCGGTGTGGGTTGCACCGGTCGAACCACCCGCCCGCGAACCAAACGAAGACCCCACTCCGCGGCCGCGGCCGAGTGCTCCGCCGCAGCTCGCATCGCGACAAGGCGGCGCGCCGGCCTGGTCACCGGACGGGCGCACCTTACTGGTGGCCGGTCTTCCGGATCCGCAACCGGTCTACAACGGCAACCCTCTGCGCAACCGTAGTGAAGCCCTCCCGCTGTTCGCGACCAGCCGTGCGTTTCAGTTGTGGAGGATCCCGGCGCCGCTGCCGGTGCACGAGGACGGCGGGATGTTGACCACGGAGTTGGCGCCCGCGCCGGCGATGTATGCGGCCGCGTTCAATCGCGCGTGGCAGACGTTGCGCGATCTGTATTACGCATCGGGCAGCAGCGCCGACACGTGGACGCGCGTGCGCGACAAGTATCAGCCGCGTGTCGCCCAGGCCAGGACGGATGCCGAGTTCGAGGACATTGTCGACGCGATGGTCGCCGAGCAACCCCTGGTCAAACCGGTGGTCACCTCGTCGGGTGCAGTTGTCGTGTCGGGCCATCCGCTGGCGTCAGAGGCCGGCCGCCTGGCGTTCGAACGCGGCGGCAACATCGTCGATGCGATGGTCGCGGTGTCGTTCGCGCTGGGTGTGGTCGAGCCCGAAGCGTCGGGGATCGGCGGCGACGGCGCCGCGGTGCTGTATCTCAAGGGCATGAAGCAGCCGACGGTGATTGACTACAAGGATCAAACGCCGATCCGCGCGACGCCTGACAATCCCAGGATCATGACCGACGGTCGATTGGTCGCAGACGGTCCCGCGGCCGCAAATATCCCCGGCGTCGTCGGCGGCCTGGATTATCTGTACAAGAAATACGGCAGCGGCAAAGTGAAGTGGGCCGAGTTGATCGAACCGGCGATCAAGCTCGCCGACGACGGCTTCATTCTCGATGAGTCGTTGCCGACCAGCCTTGCGGAGGGTCGCCGCTACCTCGAAAAGTATCCTGAGGCGGCGCGGATCTATCTGCCCGGTGGCAACGTGCCAAAGCCGGGTGAGCGCTTCTTCAACAAGGATTACGCGACAACACTGCGCGCGATTGCGAAGGACGGTGCTGACACCTTTTATCGCGGCGACATCGCGCGCAAGATTGCAGCGGATCTGGAAGATCACGGCGGGATCATCGGCTTTGCTGATCTCGCGCAGTATCGCGCCATTGAACGTGAGCCGGTGGTCGGTCAATACCGCGGCCATGCGTTATATGCCGGCGGTGCGCCGATCTCGACCGGCATTCAGATGTTCGAGTCGCTCCAGATTCTCGAGAATTACCAGCCGCGCGCCAACGCGCGTGCGACCACCGACGCCGACTATTTCCACTATCTGCTCGAAGCGTGGAAGGTGCGCGATCAAGTCCGTCGCGTCGCCGACCCCGAGCGCTGGCCGGTCGAGTTCGCCGAGCACCTGACGTTGGAGCACGCCAGGAAACTGTTCGCCAAGATCGACCCAAGGAAAGCTTCGCGCTACGAACGCCAGTTGCCCGACGACGCGCCGTTCTCACCGACCCCGATGCGGATCGGCACCGGGACCACGTCATTCGCCGTGGCCGACGCCGCAGGCAACATGATCGCGGTCACCCAGACGTTGAGCACGTGGGGCGGCACGTTCTACGTCTCGAAAGGCCTTGGCTTTCTCTACAACAATCACCTGCGCTCGAACCGCACGACCGCCGGCGCCTACGGCAGCATGGTGCCGCTGATGCGATCGAGCACGGCAAGCGTGCCGACGCTGGTGTTCGAGAAGACCGCCGCCGGAGAAGTGCCGAAGCTCGCGGTCGGTTGTGCCGGCAACGCGTGGATTCCGGTTACCGTCTACAACATCATCACCGGGGTCATCGACGGTAAGCTTGGCGCGCAGGCCGCCATTGAATCGCCGCGCTTCCTCCCCGGTCGCGACCCGGCCGACCCGCTCGAGGATGCAGCCCGCATTGAAATCGAGGACCGCTTCCCGCGCGGCGTGCTACAGGAGCTCCAGGGCCGGGGCCACCGTTTCCAGAAGATCGGCCGCAAGGGCGAGGTCCGCTACGGCTACGCCGCCGCGATCGTTGTCGATGTCACCAATCAACGTGTCGAGGGTGGCGCCGAGCCGCGCCGTTCGCACGCAGCGGTTCCTTTCGAGCGGCGCAACCAAACGCTGCAGCCAGCCCGGTAACCGCAGATTCGAGGAGCCGGGCAGATGGCCGAAGTACGTGTGCACGTGCACGGCATGGATTGCGCCGACGAGGCGGCGCTGGTGCGCAAGGCGCTCGCGCCCAATCACGCCGTGCGCGCCGTCGAATTTGACCTCATTCACGGCAACGTCGACATCACCTACGACGCGGCAGCGACTGACGAAACCGCGCTGGTCGCGGCGGTCCGCAAGACGGGGCTTGGCGCCCACACCGTTCATCCCGATCACAAACTGGGCGATCACCCGGGGCATCTGCATGAGCACGATCATGCCGACGATCGATCGACCGTCTCCACCGTCATCAGCGGCGTCCTCTTCCTGGTCGGGTGGTTGATCGAGGGCGCTTCCGCCGAGCACTGGTTCGATACCTTCGTGCATCACGCCCACGACGCGCGGGCCAGTGCGGTCTACGGCGTGTCGGCGTTTGTCGGCCTGTGGCCGATGTGGCCGCGCGCGATCGCGGCACTGCGCCATCTGCGTCTCGACATGCACGCGCTGGTCTGCCTGACGGTGATCGGCGCCGCAGTGATCGGCGAATGGTCGGAGGGCGCGGCGGTGGCGTTCCTGTTCGCCTTTGCCCATCGCATTGAGGCCTGGAGCATCGAGCGCGCACGGGCCGAGATTGCGGCGCTGGTCGGCCGTGGCCCGGCGCTTGTTGCCAAGGGCGTGCAGCATGCCGCGCCGGTCGAGCGTTGGATCGAGCGGTTCGCGGCGATTTATACGCCGGTGGTCGCGATGGCCGCAGTGGTGCTCGCCACAGTGCCGCCACTTGTCGACGGAGAATGGGCGGTCTGGTTTTATCGCGCGCTGGTGTTCCTGGTGCTCGCATGTCCGTGCGCGCTGGTGATCTCGACGCCGGTGACGATGGTCGCGGCGCTGACGTCGGCGGCCCGTCGCGGCGTGTTGGTCAAGGGCGGGGCGGTGCTGGAGAAGGCCGCCGCGGCCACCGCGCCGACGCGCGAGGCGCTTGCCGCCCTCGGCATCACTGTGGTCGGGGCGCGCGATCGCACGGAGCAGGTGGCGGCCGCCGATGTCGTGCTCACCGCCGCCGACGATCGCGCGATGGAGTTACTAGTGCAACACGCCCGGCGCGCGCTGCGCGTCGTCCGCCAGAACGTCGCCATCGCGCTGGCCACCAAGGTCGCGTTCCTGATCTCGGCGCCGTTTGGTTTCGCGCCGTTATGGATGGCGGTTCTCGCCGATACCGGGGCGACGGTCATCGTCACGCTCAATGCGTTGCGGCTATTGCGCACCGGGCGAAGTGCTTAGTGCTGAGTGCTGAGTGCTGAGTGCGAAGTGAGTGCGAAGTGCGCAGCTGCAGTGAGCCCGAGGGGGCGAATTACCGTCATGATTCAGGGCTTAGCTTGGGTGACGTCCTGACCTGCCCACGGTAATCCGCCCCCGCATTGCATGAGGTTCTCCGTTCGCAATTAGAACCAACAATTCACCGCCGCCCTCCGTCTCGACGCCACACGAGGAGGTGTCAAGCAAAATCACACCGCCAAGTCGTCTCAAATCCGGCAAGTCGATTTAACCCGACCTGCCGGACCGGTGCTCCGCGCGTGGGCGTTACTGGCCTTGCGGCCGCTTCTGCCGGCGCTCGGTCGAACGCTGGCGAATTGACGCCTCGCGCGTGGTAATTTTCTGCAGCTGTTCGGCTGTCAGAATCCCACGCACTTCGCTCCGCACCTTGGCGGCAAGGATCGCCTCGTCGGCCATCGCGCCGGCGACCGCCGCGCTTCGCGCGCGAACCGCTGCTTCGTCGATGATCTCGCCACGGGTTGCCCCGGCAAACGCACGATGCGCCTCACCGAGCTTGACCCGGGCGGCCCTGAACGCCTCTTTGTGCGATTTCATGATCGCCTTGACCTGCTCGCGCTGCGCGTCAGACAGGTCGACTCCGCGCAGGCCAAGGTCACCGCCCGGGGCGCGGCGCAGACCGCCGGGCCGACCCGGACCGCCCGGTCCCCCGGGACCGCGCCGACCGATGCCGGGCCCCTGCGACCCCTGCTGCGCGGCGGCCTCTGCGCTGCCGCCCGCAAGTGCCGCGACCAGACCCAAAGCGAGAAAAATACGCCTACTCATGTGTCCTCCGAATCTCACAAAAACCCGAATGATCCACCCAACCTGCCGCTGCGGGCCGTTGTTTGTACCCACCGACCGCGCGACGTGAATGAACCGCCGTCTCTGGGTTTGAAAGAGATTGCGGCAGGAGGTTTAATCGGGAATTGTGAAGAAATGGTTAACTCACGTTCTTGATTGGCGCGGGTCCGGCGAGGGGCGGCTGTGACAAGCCGTGACACCGGTTTAGCTGAAACCGGGTAATATTTCGACCGCTGTTCTAGCCGTACACAACAGTCTCTGGGGGAGGGCGGATGAAGGTGAGCTCCGGAGGTTTGTTCCTCGCCACGGCAATCCTGGCCGGGACGGTTGCTGTCAGCACCACGTCAAGCTCTCAAGCGCCGGCGGCGCCTGTCGCAGCGGCGCGCGCGGTCACTCGCGCTCCCCGGCCGGCACCGGCCACAACGACTTCCGCGCCCGCGTTGCCGTCGAAGGCCTTCGTCGACCGGTATTGCGTCACCTGCCACAACGAACGATCCAAAACCGGTGGGCTTGCCCTTGACGGCCTCGACATCACCAATGTCGCCTCGCACGCGGTCGAGTGGGAGAAGGTCGTCCTCAAGCTTCGCGCCGGCCTGATGCCGCCCGCGGGCATGCCTCGTCCGGACAAAGCAACGATTGACGGCTTCAGGGCGTCTCTCGAGGCTGCGCTCGATCACGCGGCGGAGGGGCGTCCCAATCCTGGCCGGACCGAGCCTTTCCATCGCCTCAATCGAACGGAATATCAGAACGCGGTTCGCGATCTGCTGCTGCTCGACATCGATGCGTCGTCGATGCTGCCGACCGACGAGGTCAGCTACGGCTTCGACAATATTGCCGGCGTGCTGAAGCTGTCGCCGCTCCTGGCCGAGCGGTATCTGAGTGCCGCGCAGAAGATTGCGCGCCGGGCGCTCGGCACGCCAGGACCCGTTGGCGGCGATCTGTTTCGGATCTCGGACCAGCTCGATCAGGACGTGCGCCTCGAGGGCATGCCGGTCGGGACGCGTGGCGGCACGCTGGTTCGCTACCTGGCTCCACGCGACGGCGAGTACGTGATCAAGTCGCGGCTGGCACGTGGACTCGACGAGGACATTCCGCAGTTCCTGGGCGATCAGCACCTCGAGATCAGCGTCGATGGCGAGCAGCTGAAGGTGTTCACGCTGGCCGGCGTCGCGCCTGACGCGACGCTCAACGTCGAGCGGCAGGTCTATCAGGCGCCGAAGGCGCAGGGCGAGCGGGCCCGCGCTGACGTCAACGATCAGCCCGCGCAGGCCAACGCCCGCGGCGATAAGGTGCTGGGGCGCCGCAGCCTTGATGAAGACTGGATCGTGCGGGTGCCGCTGACGGCAGGCGTCCACCAGATTCGCGCGACCTTCCTCCGGAAGACGTCAGCGGTGCCGGAAGGTTTCCGCCGGCCGTTCCTCAAGCCGTACATCGGCCGCGGCATCGAGGACGCCAGAGAGACTCGAGAGGGCGCGTCGCTGCGAACGCTCGAGATCATGGGCCCGTTCAATCCGGCCGAGGCGACCGAGTCGCCCAGTTACCGCCGGGTGTTCACCTGTCGTCCAGCCAAGCCGTCCGAAGAAACAGCGTGCGCCAAAACGATTGTTTCGACGCTGGCGCGCCGCGCGTATCGCCGCTCGGTCACGGATGCCGACGTGAACGTGCTGCTCGACTTCTACAAGAAGGGCCGCACCGACGGCAGCTTCGAGCAGGGCATCGAGTTCGCCCTCCAGCGCCTGCTGGTCAGCCCGTCTTTCCTGTTCCGCACCGAATTCGATCCCTCGCCCGTCGTGGCCGCACCATCCGGGCAAAGCAGCCGGTCGGCCGACGCGCCGCCCGGGGCCTATCGGATCAGCGACGAGAGCCTCGCGTCACGGCTGTCGTTTTTCCTGTGGAGCAGCATCCCGGACGACGAGCTGCTCGATCTCGCGATCGAGCGCAAACTGAGCAATCCAGTGGTCCTCGAGCAGCAAGTGCGCAGGATGCTGAAGGATCAGCGGTCGCAGGCGCTGGTGAAGAATTTCGCCGGCCAGTGGCTCTACCTGCGAAAGCTTCCGGACATCGTCCCCGATCCATTCCTCTTCCCGGATCATGGCGACACGCTCAGGCTGGCGTTCGAGCGCGAGACGGAGCTCTTTTTCGACTCGATCCTCCGCGAGAACCGGCCCGCTCTCGAGCTGTTGACCGCCAACTACACGTTCATCAACGAGCGGCTGGCGGCCCACTACGACATTCCCAACGTGCGCGGCGTTCATTTCCGCCGCGTCACACTGCCACAGGACAATCCCCGCCGCGGCCTGCTGGGGCATGGCAGCGTTCTGAGCGTCACCGCATTTCCGAACCGCACGTCGCCGGTGGTCCGCGGCAAGTGGATTCTCGATAATCTCCTCGGTGCGCCGCCTCCCGAGCCGCCGCCCAACGTGCCAGCGCTCCCCGAGAACGGCGACAAGGTCACCAAGGTTCTGACGATGCGGCAACGGGTCGAGGAGCACCGGAAGAATCCGGCGTGCGCCTCCTGCCACAAGCTCATGGACCCGCTGGGCTTTGCGCTCGAGAACTTCGACGCGGTCGGCAAGTACCGCACCTACGACGAGGATTTCCAGCCGATCGACAGCAACGGTGTCTACGCCGACGGCACGAAGATCGACGGCGTGGCGGGGCTGCGGCAGGTACTGGTCAAGCATTCCGACAGCTTCCTGATCAACCTGACCAACAAGTTGATGATCTACGCCCTGGGCCGGGGCGTGGAGCACTACGACGCGCCGGCGGTCCGCACCATCCTGCGCGACGCTGCGCGGCAGGAGTACCGCTTTCAGGCTTTCATTGTCGGCATCGTCAAGAGCGCTGCCTTCCAGACGAGGAGAAGCGAATCATGATCATTACCAAGATGGCATTGCCGCGTCGGACCTTCCTGCGCGGCATGGGGGTCTGTCTGGCGTTGCCATTGCTCGACTCCATGATTCCCGCGCTCACCGCGATGGCGAAAACGCCGGCCAACCCGGTTTACCGTTACGGGTTCTTCTACCTGCCCAACGGCGTCGCGATGAACCACACCGGCGTGGATTTCTGGAAGCCGACGACGACCGGTGCGGACTTTGAGTTCTCGCGGATTCTGAAGCCGCTCGAGGCGTTCCGCGACCAGCTGTCGGTGGTGAGCGGTCTCCATCATCGCTCGGCCGAAAGCTTGGGTGACGGCAACGGCGACCATACCCGCGGCACCGGGACGTGGCTCACGGGCGCGCACATCAAGCGGACCGAAGGCTCTGATCTGCGAGCGGGTATCTCGGCGGATCAGGTGATCGCGCAGCAGTACGGCAAGGAGACATCGTTGCCGTCGCTCGAACTGGCGATCCTGCCCAACGCGGTGA
Source organism: Vicinamibacterales bacterium (assembly GCA_035575715.1). Taxonomy (GTDB): domain Bacteria; phylum Acidobacteriota; class Vicinamibacteria; order Vicinamibacterales; family UBA2999; genus JACCSI01. Next base: position 145,982 of record DATLXN010000012.1, read on the forward strand.
CCGGCGGCTGCGACACCGGCTACAGTTGTGCCTACGGCACCACGGTCTCGTGGTCGTCGCCGACGACCCCGCTCCCGACGCAGAGCAGTCCCCGCCTGGTGTTCGAGCAGTTGTTCGGCGACGGCGGCCCCGCCTCGCAGCAGCTCGCGGACCTGCGCAAGAAGAACAGCATCCTCGACTCCGCGGCCGACGAACTGGCCAGCCTGCAGGCCAAGCTCGGCGCGTCGGACCGCAGCAAGGTCAGTGAGTATCTCGACTCGTTGCGCGAAGTCGAACGCCGCATCCAGCGGGCCGAAGTGAACAACGCTCAGTCTCCGCTCCCTGACTACGAACGGCCGGGCCTCGGTGTGCCGGAGCGCTTTGACGATCACGTGAAGCTGATGTTCGACCTGCAGTGCCTCGCCTATCAGGGCGACGTGACGCGGGTGAGCTCGTTCATGTTCGGCAAGGAACTGTCGGCGCGGATGTTCCCGGAGATCGGCCTCTCCGAACAGCATCACTCGATGTCGCATCACGGCGACAATCCCGCCAACCTCGAGAAATACGCGAAGCTGTGCACCTGGCAATCGGAGCTGTTCTCGTACCTGCTCGACAAGATGCGCGCGACGCCCGATGGCGACGGGAATCTCCTCGACCACTCGCTGCTGCTGTATGGCGCCGGCCTCAGCAACGGCAACATCCACTCGCACATCGACATGCCGACCGCCCTCATCGGCGGAGCACGTGGCTTCAAGGGGAACCGTCACATTGCCGCGCCGATGGGCACGCCGTTCTCCAACCTGTTGCTCAGCCTCGTGAACCACTCCGGGATTGAGTCGGAGAGCTTCGGCGACAGCACGGCACGCTTCGACCTGGACGATGTTCCACGACCGCCCACCAGCAAGGGGTGAGCAGGTTCGGGCCGGCCATCGATAGTGAAGAGGAGAAGCGAGATGCGCCTACAACGGGTTGCGGGATGGTCATTGGCGGCGCTGCTGTTGGTCGCCCCGGCGGCAGGTGCGGCCGGCAAGGCGCCGCTGGTAGATGCCGTCCGGAAGGGCGACATCGCCCAGGTGAAGGCGCTCTTGAAGCAGCCGCACGTGGTGAACGACGCCGAGGCCGATGGCACGACGGCGCTGCACCTGGCCACCGATCGCGATGATCTGGCAACCGCGGAGTTGCTGATTCGCGCCGGGGCCAACGTCAAGGCCGCGAACCGTTACGGCGTAACGCCGCTCTATTCAGCAGCGGTCAACGGCAATGCCGCGATGATCGAGCGCCTGCTCAAAGCGGGCGCCGACGCCAACACCGCCCTCCCCGAGGGCGAGACCACGCTCATGACCGCGGCGCGCACCGGAAAAGCCGACGCCGTGAAGCTCCTGCTCGCGCATGGCGCGAAGGTGAACGCCAGGGAAGCTTGGAAAGGGCAAACCGCTCTGATGTGGGCGGTGCACGACGGCAACACCGAAGCAGCGCAGGCGCTGGTTGCCGCGGGCGCCAACCTTCACGACAAGTCGCGTTTCGGGTTCACGCCGCTCCTGTTCGCCGCACGACAAGGGCAGATTCCGGCGATCAAGCTGCTGCTGGGCGCGGGCGCCAATGTGAACGACACGCTCCCCGACGGCACGAGCGCGCTGATCACGGCGATTCAAGGCGTCAGCTACGAGGCGGCTGGCGTGCTGCTCGAGCACGGCGCCAACCCCGATGCCGACGGGCAGGGTTGGACCGCGCTTCACCAGGTCGTCTGGTCCCGGCGTCCGCAGCGTGGCCAGAACAATCCCGGTCAGAAGCCGCAAGGCAATCTGGGCAGCCTCGACCTGGCGAAGAAGCTCGTCGCACATGGCGCCGACATCAACGCGCGCGAGACCAAGGAGCCGCATATGGATCAGGAGGGCCGCAACTCCCTGAACCGCGTCGGCGCAACGCCGTTTCTTCTCGCCGCGAAAGCCTGTGACGTGCCCCTGATGGAAGTCATGCTGAATCTCGGCGCCGATCCATTCCTCGCCACCGAGGACGGAACCACGCCGCTGATGGTCGCTGCCGGCGTCGGCATCTTTTCACAGGGGGAAAATCCGGGCACGCCGGAGGAAGCCGCCGAGGCCGTCAAGATGCTGCTCGACCTCGGGGCCGAGGTCAACGACGTGGACAGGAACGGCGACACCGCGATGCACGGCCCGTCCTACCGCGGGTCGAACGAGTCGGTGATGCTCCTGGTCAACGCCGGCGCGAAGCTTGACGTGCGCAACAAGCGTGGCTGGCGCCCTCTGACCATCGCCGAGGGGGTCTTCCTGAACGCGCGCGTGCAGATGAATCACCACACCGCCAAACTCCTGCGCGAGCTGATGACGGCGCGCGGTATCGACGTCTTCGAAAAGGATCTCAATTTCAACGGCGCCCTGCGCGATCGACTGGTGCTCGACGATCAACTCGAGGCGCAAAGTCCCGCGGAAGTTCAGAAAAAACTGCTCGAGGAGCAGCGCAAGAAGCCGAAACAGAACTGACAGCTCGGACGCGCGGACAAATCCGGATGGAAGTTCGACTGTTCCCCAACTGGAGGCGGCCGCAGATCGGGTTGAAGCCGCGTCGCGAAGCGCAGCGGCCGCATCTGCCGCAGCACGCGCGCCATTGTCCCGTCCTGGAAGCCGGCAGCAGTCTCGGCTTGATGGTCTATCCGCCGCTCGAGAAGCACGAGGCCTTCAAGGTCTGGTACGAAGGCGAGGGACTCTACCGGTTTGTCTATTACGTGAATCCGACAGGCGCTGAGTGGGAAGGCGTGCTATCGGTCGCGGTCATCCTGCCTGCCGGCGGCGTCGGCATGTTCCGCGAAGAGGTCACATACCTGGCCCCGGTGCCTGACGCGAGCCGTGAGAATGCCCTGATGATGGCGCGCATGTTCATCGTCCCCGAAGACCTTGGCACGCCGGCAGGCGCGGTGACGCTGCGGGGAGCGTGGAATTTTCAGACCCCGCCTGGATGGGACACCGTTTACACTCCCGTCTTCAACATGATCGAACGGCCGGTGGTGCCGATGATGGTGATCCGGGTAGAGACCGACTGGCACGTGCACGAATCCGAATTCAGATACGTGCTGCAGCCCGGACAGTCGATCTCGGCCGCTCACACGCTACCGATTGGCCAGGCTTTCTTCGTGCCGCGCGAAGAGGTCAGCCTGCGCGAGTGCACCGAGAGCGAGGTAGCGGCGCTCAAGGTGACCGCCGGCGAATTCACGGAGCGGAAGGCCGCGCTGAAACAAACCACCTCGTTCGGGCTGCAATTCAGCCCACACTACCGCCAGACGAGCCGTGCGCAGGGGGCCGTGCCCCCTCCGCCGCGCCGAGCTCGCCACCGGTCGTGCCGAGTTCGGGCGCACCCGTCAGGCCGGTCGCCGAAGAGGTGACGCCGGCGAAAACCGGTCGCAATGAGCCGTGTCCGTGCGGGAGCGGCCGGAAATACAAGAAGTGCCACGGTCAACAGCCGCAAGTGACATGAGCCTGGAACCGATCACACAAGGAGTTGGGGCGTATGGTGCAGAAAATGTGTCTGTCATTCGCGATCGCGATGGTCGTGGTGGTCTTCTCCGCGGGTCCGATCCTCGCCCAGGGCGGCGCGGCCGGCGTCGTCGGCCAGGTGACCGATGATGGCGGGCTCGCGGTTCCGGGCGTCACCGTAACGGCGTCCAGTCCCGCGCTACAGGTGCGTGAGGTCACGACCGTGACCGATGATCGAGGCGAGTACCGTTTGACCCCGCTCCCGATCGGCACCTACACCGTCACCTACGCGCTGACCGGTTTCAACACCGTCCGCCGAGAGAACATCCGGCTTGGCGTCGGCTTCGTCGCCACTCTCAACGTCAAGATGGAGCTTGGCGGTCTCGAAGAGACGATCACGGTCTCGGGTGCGTCGCCGACCGTTGACGTCACGTCGACCGCGACGACCACCCGCATTACCAGAGAGACACTCGAGTTGCTGCCGTCGAATCGCAATGGTGTGCTCTCGATGATGTCGCAGGCGCCGGGGTTGCGCGGTCCGCTCGACATCCCGGCCAACTTCACCGCGGTGCCTTCCTTCCGTTCCTACGGCCGCTCGGCCCAGCAGTGGTCCACCCTCGAGGGCGTGTTGACGGCGGCGCCGAGCGGGTCGTCTGGCGCAGCCAACTATTGGGATTACGCCACATTCGACGAGACCCAGGTCTCCGGCATCGGCAAGGGTGTCGAGTCGCCCTTACGCGGCGTGCAATTCGCCGCGATCGTCAAGTCGGGCGGCAACGATATGAGCGGCTCGTTCACCGCCGCGGGCACCAACCACAAGTTCCAAGGCAACAACCTCGATGATGCGCTGATCAGCCGCGGCATCACCAGCGGCGCCAAGTTGAGCAAGCAGTGGGACGCGGGCGGCGATCTGGGCGGCCGCATCGTGCGCGACAAACTGTGGTTCTACACCGCCTTGCGGCGGCGCGTCAACGCGGCCGAAGTCCTCGGCGTGACCGATCCTGACGGCGTGCCGGTTGACAACATCCAGTCGCAGAACTTCCAGACCGGCAAGGGCTCCTACCAGACGACGCCGTCGCTGCGCTTCATCGGTTATTACGGCCATGGCGACAAGCAGATCGACAACGACGCCTTGACGCAGTTCACGTCGTGGGACGTCCGCCGCGTCTACTGGGTCGAAGCGCACACGGCGAAAGTCGAGTCGCAGTGGGTCAGGGGCAACGCGGTGCTGTCGATGCAGACCGGCGCCTGGATTTATAACTTCGCCTCGGATACGCCGGTTCAACCCGGCACCAGCCCCCGTACCCGGGACATCGCGACGCTCGTCACCACCGGCAATACCGGCGTCACCGAGAAGTTGAACAACAAGGAGCAGGGCCGGTTGCACCACAGCGCCTCGCTGACGTGGTACAAACCCAACAGCTTCAAGGGTAACCACGAGTTCAAGGCGGGATTCGACACCATCCCCGAATACAACCGCTCGATTTCGTTCAACCAGCCCTCCGGCAACTACGTGCTGATCTTCAACAACGGCGCGCCGTTCCAGATTCAGACCAATAACGCTCCGATAACCGGGCACGCCAAGTCGCACTTCACCGGTCTGTACTTCTCCGACAACTGGACGATGGGCCGCCGCCTGACCATCAATCTCGGGGCCCGCCTCGACAACGATCGCAGCTGGGTGCCGGAGCAATGCCAACCGGCCGGACCATTTGCCGTCGCCGCCTGCATCGATCGGCTCGACCGCAAAACGTGGAACTCGATCGCGCCGCGAATCTCCGGCGTCTACGACGTGAGCGGAAATGGCAAAGCCGCCCTCAAAGCCGGCTGGGGCCGGTTCTACACGATGCGCTTCTCCGGCTCCGCGCAATTCAATAACCCGTTCACCGGCGGCAATGCCTACGGCGGCGGGACGACGACGTATCGCTGGAACGACCGCAACGGCGACAAGCTGTACCAGCCGTCAGAGGTGAATCTCGACCCGAGCGGACCTGATTACGTCTCCGGCAACAACTTCTTCGCCGCCGGGGCGATCTCGAATCCGCCGGATCCGAACGAACAGCAGCCGCTCGAGGACCAGTTCTTCGTCGGTTTCGAGCGTCAGATCGGCCCGGAGATGAACGTCCGGATCACCGGGCTCTACAACCGCTACTCGAACGTGCCACGGGATATCGGCATTGGGCGGCCGTACAGCATCTACACCATCCCAATTACCCGACCGGACCCCGGCCCCGATGGCCGTGTCGGAACCGCTGACGACCCGGGCCGCGACTTGACCTATTGGGATTACCCCGCCGAGTTCCGCGGCGCCCAGAACGCCGGCGCGATGCGGGCGGTGGCGCCGGGAGAGCCCGACCACAGCTTCAAGACGATCGAGCTGGCGGCGGATCGCCGGTTCGACGGCCGCTGGACGCTGAGCTCGTCGTTCTCGGCGACCAAGAGCGATGCGCCATTCCCGGACAACAGTGGCGGCGCCGATTTCGCAATCCGGCAGCACACTCCGAACGCGGAGATCAATGTCGCGAATCACGAGTGGGAGTGGTTGGCCAATGCTTCGTTCGTGTACCAGTTCCCGTATGGCATCGTCACCGCGGCCAAGTACTCTGGTCGCAGCGGTGAATACGGCGCGCGGCAGGTGCTGCTGACCGGCGGCCGTCAGGTGCCGAGCCTGGTCGTCAACGCCGAACCGTTCGGCAGCATTCAGCTGCCACACATCCACACCGTGGACGTACGCGTGGACAAGAAATTCATGCTGCCGCGCAGCCACTCGCTGGCGGTCAAGCTGAACATCTTCAACGTGTTGAACGCCAACACTACGATGTCGTGGAACCTTCGGTCGGGACCGAGCTTTCTGCTGCCGAGCTCGATTCTTCCCGCTCGGTTTGCCGAGCTCTCGGCCACCTACCGCTTCTGAAAATGCAGGTGAGACGCCGTCGTGATTGCCGGCGTCTCTCCACGCCACCACTGGTGCTCGCGCTGACGGATGAGGCGATGAAATGAAATTACTGCGATTTGCGGTGGCGGTGGTGATGTTGACCGCGGCGGCAACGGCGGCCCCAGACGCGCAGGGCCCGCGCCGCAACCCGGGCGTGCCGTCCGTCCCCGTGACCACCCAGATGGTGCTGGCCAAGCCGGCCGCCTACGCCGGCCAGTCGGTCACGCTGTCGAGCGGCGTGGACGAGATCCTCTCGAAGACGGCGTTCACGGTCGATCAGCGCAAGGTCGACGGCAAGGCCGTCGTCAAAACCGGCAAACCACTCCTGGTGATTGCGCCGACGCTCGACACGGCCCTGGCCGTCAACAACTACCTCACCATCGTCGGCGCGGTCATGAAGTTTGACGCCGCGACGATCGCGAGCAAGGCCAGGGACTACCAATTGGATCTGCCGCCCGACGTGGCCGCGAAGTATCAGGGCCAGACCGTGCTGTTGGCGACGTCGATCATGTCGTCGACATCGACCGAGCTCACCAGGAAACCGACGCCATGAGGTGGCGGACCGTTCACGCCGCGACGGCGCTGATCGTCGTGACTCTCGGTGCGGCTCTTCTCGCCCGACCGCAGGAGCCTACGCCTTCCGCCGCTCGGCCCGTACGTTCGGTGTGGGACGGTCGCGAGTAGTTGCACGCCGTAGGCGCGCGGGCCGGGTCGCGCGAAAGGTGTTCATGAAATCAACGTTGTGTCTGTCAGGCGTGGTGCTCGCCCTCGTGGTGACCGCCACGTACGCTCAGGGTCCCGCGAAGTTCAGCGTGTCGGACCAGTGGGCGGCGTTGCCTGCCGGCACCGAGTGGGGGCCGATATCCGCCGTCACCTCCGACGGCAAGGGTTCGATCCTCGTGCTCCGGCGCACGTTTCCGTCATTGTTCCAATTCACCACGGACGGCAAGTTCGTCAAATCATGGGGAGGCGAGGGCCTCTTCAACCTCGCCGGAGCACACGCCATTCGCGTCGATCGCGACGGCTTCCTCTGGGCGACCGACACGCTCTACAACGTCATCTACAAGATGACGATGGACGGCAAGGTTGTGCTGCAGGTGGGAAAGAAAGGCGTCACCGGCGGTAACGACTCGCGCGACGCCTTCGATCGCCCGGCCGATGTCGTCGTCGCGCCGAACGGCGATTTCTTCGTCGCCGATGGCTACGGCAACTCGCGCGTCGTCAAGTTCACGAAGGACGGGCGGTTCGTCAAGATCATCGGCGGCGTGAAAGGGACCAGGCCCGGCGAGTTCGACCTGGTGCATTCAATCGTGATGGACGCAAAGGGCCGGCTGCTGGTCGGCGATCGGACCAACGCCAGGGTGCAGGTGTTCGATCCGGACGGGAACTTCATCGAACAGTGGACGGGGCTGGGACAGCCATACGGCCTCTACATCGCAAGCGATGACACCCTCTACGTCGGGGACGCGGCCGGAGGAACCATCACGATTGCCAGGAACGGAAAGCCGATCGACGTGATTCGCGATCTCGGCCGCCCGCACTGGGTGACCCTCGATGCACAGGGTGCCATCTACATGGCTGACGTGCGGGGCTTCGTGAAGAAGATCGTGCGCACCGGCAGCCCCGGACGGTAAGACCTCAGTCCGTGTGGTGCTTGATGATTTCGATGTCTGCGACTTCCTTCTCGCGCGCTTCCCCGGTGCCGAGCTTCCGCGCCCGCTGCACATTGAGCTGCCGGGTCGAATCCGAGCTGACTGACAGCCGCGACGGCACTCGCTCGAGATCCGAGCTCTGACAGGACGGACACGGCGCCACTTCCGCTGTGGTCGCGGGCGGTAGAACCAGCCGCTCGAAGGCATGCCCGCACGTCCGGCATGCGTACTCGTAAATTGGCATTGCCTTCTCCTCTCACCGATGCGTCGTGTTGTGCGTGTGGAGGGCGTGGGCTTCAGCCCCGCCGTCCTGCGATCGTCAACGTTCGATCGTGAGCACGCGGCCTGCCAAGGCCGTCGCAAACGTGCCGTCCCGCCTCGCAATCTTCCCATTGATGACGATCGTGTCGATGCCGACGCTCAACTGGTGCGGCTCGGTGTAGGTCGCCTTGTCAGCGACCTGCGCCGGGTTGATGACGACGATGTCGGCCCAGGCGCCTTCGCGGATCACGCCGCGGTCCTTCAGTCCGAACACGCTGGCCGGGAGGCTCGTCATCGATCGGATCGCAAACGGCCAGTCGACGACGTGACGCTCACGCACATACATGCGCAGCTTGCGTGGGAACGCGCCGTAGCCTCGCGGGTGTGGTTTGCCCACACCCATCGGACCGAGCCCGCCATCGGTGCTGGTCATCGTCCACGGCTGCTTCATGATGTGGTCGATGTCGTTGTCGGTCATGTTGAACGAGACCAGACTCGCGCCGCCGCGCACCAGCAGGTCGAGCGCCGCTTCTTCCGGCGATTTGTTCCACATCCTGGCGATCTGCTCGAGGTTCTTGCCCTCGAGTGAGGGGTCGGGCCGGAAGCGCGCGATCATCAGCGTCGCCGGTCCGCCGCGGCGGGCGATGTTGATCTTGACGTCGGCGAGGAACCGGCCGCGCTCGTCGCCCTTGGCGCGCCGAATCATCGCGTCGTCGCCGAGCACCTGCGCCCAGCGCGGCACCAATGCGCCGGTGATGCTGGTGCCGCTCGCCTCGTAGGGGTACTGATCGGCCCAGACGCTGACGCCGCGGGCTCGTGCCGCCTCGATGCGCTTGACCGCTTCGACCGACGTGCCCCAGGTGCCGGTCCCAAGCGCCTTCATGTGGGTGACGATGCCGGGCAACCCGCCCTGTTCCGCGACCGTGATCACTTCCTCGACCGCCGCGACCAGGCCGATCGTGTAGTCGCTTTCGTCGCGGATGTGGCTGGAGTAGACGCCGCGGAACTCCGCGGCGATTTTAGCCAGCGCGACGAGCTCGTCGGTCTTCGCGTAGCTGCCCGGAGCGTAGTACGGCCCGCTGGACAGACCAATCGCGCCGGCCTTCATGCCGGCGCGGGTGATCGCCAGCATGCGATCGAGCTCCGCCGCGGTCGGCGCGCGATCGGCCATGCCGAGGACTTCGCGGCGAATCGATCCGTGCGGGACAAAGAGCGCCGCGTTCGGTCCGATACCACGCTTTTCATAAGTGGCACGCTGCGCGGCAATGTCCACCGGGCCGCCGCCGTCGGGGTTGACGACAACCGTCGTGATGCCCTGCGCCAGGACCGGCTGGCCGTGATTGAGTTCTTCGCTGAGGCCTTCGCCGGCATGCGAGTGCACATCGATGAAGCCGGGAGACACGTAGTGCCCAATGGCATCGATGACCGTGGTTGCCCGCGCGTCGGCAAGCGCCCCGATGGCCACGATGCGTCCGTTGCGCACAGCAACGTTCGCGGTGACAGAAGGAGCGCCCGTGCCGTCGAAGACCTGCCCGCCGCGGATGAGCAGGTCGTACTGGACGCCGGGTTGGGCGACGAGTCCAGCGGTGTGCAGACACGACCACGCCAAAGCGCCTGTCAGGACCAGCCCGCGCCACCGGATGCGGGTTGCCTTTCTCTCCACCGCGCGGAACATCGTCATGCGGCGAATTATGCAACGCCTGCCCGGTGGTCACAACACCGCGAATCGTTAAAGCGCCATTCGTTGACAGCAGATCGGGTCTATGACACCCTCGCGCGTCCGCCCAATTTCCCTGCAGGAGGCTTTCATGCCAGTTGCTCCGGTCCTTTCGGCCTTGGCGCGCGCGCTCGTCGTTTCACTTGCCGTTGTGGCGTTTGTGCCGATCGCGGCATTTGCCCAGTCAACCAACGCGACGCTCGACGGCACGATCAAGGACGACCAGGGCGGGGTTCTGCCTGGCGCGACGGTGACGGTGACCAACGAAAGCACCGGGCTGACGCGGTCGATCGTCACCGGTGAGCGTGGCACCTATCGCATGAGCGAGCTGCCGCCGGGCCGCTACACCGTCAAAGTCGAGATGCCAGCGTTCGCGGTGGTCGAGCGTCCCGGCGTCGCGCTGGCGCTTGGCGGCAATCTCACGCTCAACATCGATCTGCAGCTCGCGTCGCTGCAGGAGGCGGTGACCGTGACAGGGCAGGCGCCGCTCGTCGAAACGACGCAGAAGTCGCTCGAGACCAACATCAGCCCCGCGGAGGTCGACGACCTGCCGGTCAAAGGCCGCCAGTTTGTGGATCTGGCGCTGCTCGCGCCCGGCGTGACGGTTGACACCGCGTCGGCCAACAGTGCGACCGACTCAATTTCCTTTGGTGGCTTCAACGAGCAGTTCAAGTCGCTGTGGCTCGAGGGCATCGACATCAACGACGAGGTCACCGGCGGCGGCACCGGCCTGTCGAACGCGTCGCGCCACACCTTCTCGCAGGAGTCGGTCCAGGAATTCCAGATCGTTGCCAATCAGTACTCGGTCGAATTCGGACGATCGGGGAGCGGCGTGATCAACATCCTCACCAAGTCCGGCACCAACCGGGTCGGCGGCCGCGGCTACTACTTTCTCCGCGACGACGCGTTCGACAAGCCAAATGCGTTCGCCACCGGCAAGGTTCCGTTCCGGCAGCAGCAGTTCGGCGCCACGCTCGGCGCACCGATCGTGAAAGACCGGATGCACTATTTCGTCAGCTACGAGCGCCAGATTTACGACGACGTGGTCACGGTCGACATCCCGGCATTCGTGTTGCCGATCATCACCGACCCGCGCACCGAGGTACCGCGGCCGATGCGTCAACACAACGTCTTCGGCAAGCTGACTTCGACCTTGTCGACACGGCACTATCTCACCGGCATCGCGATGTACGGCAACCAGGATCGCCAGGCTCAGAATCTGGGCGGAAATATCGCCGGCGACGGCGGCTTCAACGAGAAGGCGCACGACGTTTATCTGTCCGGCGCGCTCACGTCGGTGTTCACCAACAACTTCACCAATCAGCTGCGCCTGGCCTACAGCGACGCGGTCAAGGACCGCCTGCCATCCGGCGAGCTCGGACCCCGCATCATCTTCCCGAGCATCACGTTCGGACAGGCGACCAACTTTCCGCAGACCCGCCAGCAGCTCAATTACATCGTGATGGACACGATGAACTATCACCACGAAGGCGGCTTCGGCAGCCACGACTTCAAGGGCGGCTTCGAGGTGAACGTCAGCAGCGGCCCGCGAACCATTAACACCGTGTTCAACGGCGAGTTTTTCTTTACTGAGGACCGCCTGCCCGAGCTCGGCGTTCTCAGCACGTATCCCGCCAGGTACCGCACGGCGACCGGTTCCGGCGCCCTGGACCGTGCCGTCGATATGTATGCGTTCTTCCTGGAGGACACCTGGCGGGTTGGCCGCGGCTTGACGCTTTCGGCCGGCGTCCGCTACGACGTGCAACGGCTTCGCGCCGACCTCGACGGCGAGCCGGTGCCCGACGACGTCCCGATCGAACAGTTCTGGGTGCGCTTCGTTGCCGGCGACCTCAGCGGCCGTAACTGGATGGCCTATCCGAACGACAACAACAACATCGGGCCGCGGGTTGGCTTTGCGTGGGATCCGCAAAACAACGGCCGGATGGTCGTGCGCGGCGGCTACGGCGTCTTCTTCGACCAGATCTGGACCAACGACACTGGCAACGTCGTGCAGAACTACCCGAATGTGTTTACCCGACAGCTGGCCAACGACTCGCGCGTGGCCCCGAACATCCCGAACACGTTCTTTCCAAACCTGCCCCCGGTGTCGTTGCTGAGCGCGACTGGCAGCACGGCGGTCCAGGTGCCCAATCCCGCCGCCGAATCCCCCTCGACGCAGCAATCGAGCATCGGCGTGCAGCGTCAGATCGGCGGCAGTACGTCGGTATCGGCCGATTACATCCACGTCCTCGGCCTGCACTTCCGCCGCGCCTACAACGCGAACGCGCGCCGGCCGGATGGGACGTTTCCGCTGCTGCCGTCGGGCACGGTGATCACGGTCGGCGACTACGGCAACCGCATCCACAGCGATCAGGTGCAGCTCAAACTCGAACGACGGCTGTCGAACAACTTCTCGTTCCGCACGTCGTACACCTACATGAAGGTGTTTCAGTTCCTCGAAACGGCTGTCGACAAGGCCAACCTTGACGCCGACTGGGGACCGGCGGCCAACGATACGCGCCACCGCATGGTGGTGAGCAGCGTCTACCGGCTGCCGTTCGAGATTCAGTTCGGCGCGATTGTGACGGCGATGTCGGCGCCGCCCTACAACATCATCACCGGTGTCGACTCGAACCGCGACCGCGACATCAACGAGCGTCCGATCGAGAACGGCCAGATGATCGCGCCGTTCTCGGCGCGCGGCGACAACTACTTCAGCCTCGATCTCCGCACCAGCCGTTCGTTCCGGCTCGGCGGCGAACGGCGCCTGGAGATTATGTGGGAGATGTTCAATCTCACCAACACGAAGAACCTTGGCGGCTACGACGGCAACATGCGCTCGTCGTCCTTCGGCCAGCCGCGCTTCGCGCTGCCGCCGTTCCAGGGGCAGCTCGGGGTGCGGTTCGACTTCTAGGGGCGAGTAGGGTGAGGCGCTACTTGCCGGTCACCGCCTGTTCGACGAGCTTCTGAAAAGCCTGGCGGGGGTCGATGCCCCCAGACGTCAACGCGATCCCGATCAGATCGCGAGCGGGATCCACCCACACGTAGCGGCCGTTGTTGGCGCTGCCCCCGAGATGCGAGAAGACGCCCTCATCGGACACGAACCAGCCCATGGCATAGGAACCGTCGGTCGTTCCGAACGGCGTCAGCGTGTTGCACGGGGCCGACGCCGGCGGGCAGGTGGCGACTTTGACGACTGGCGTCGTGGCCTTTGTCACCGAGTCGGCGGAGATAATGCGGCCGCCGCTGTAACGGCCGCCGTCGAGATACATCTGCAGGAACTTGGCGTAGTCCAGCGCGGTCGAGACCAGGCCGCCCGAGGCGCGGACGATCGGATACTCCGGCGGATCGCCCGGCGTGAACCCGCGTGAAAACGTAACCTCGCCGCGGGCGTTCTGCTGCGCGCCGTAATGCGTCGCCCATCGCTGGTCTTTGCTGACGTCGTCATGGTTCGCGGTGTCGACCATGCCGAGCGGCTCGTAGATCCGCGTGCGCCAGAACTCCTCGAGCGGCATCCCCGAGACGTGTTCGATCAGCGCGCCCAAGGTGTTGAACGCCGCGTTGCTGTAGCTGAAGGACCCGCCGACCTCGGCGGCCGCGCCCTCCTTGCCGAACTTGTCGACGGCCTTGCGCAGTGTCGGCGCGGTATCTTGCTTGTCGAACGGATAGAAAATCGGTCCGATCCGCATCCCGGAGGTGCCGCTGGCCAGGTGAGCAATCGTGATCGCCTTGGCTTTCTCGTTCCGGAATGACTCGAAGTAATTGGCCGCGGGATCGCGGGTGCTCAACTTGCCCTCTTCTTCGAGGATCAGGATGGCCGTGACGGTCAACGGTTTCGTCGTCGAAGCCATCTGGAAAAGGCTGTCCTTCTCCATGGGCAGGCGATACGCGTAGTTCTTCCACCCGATGGCTTCGTGCACGACGATCTTCCCGTGCCGGGCAATCAGAAGCACCGCACCGCGAATGCGGTTCTGCTCGAGCGCGCCGCGATACAGACCCACCGCCTCGCGCAGTTTCCCTTCGTCCATGCCGACCGACGCCGCGGATCCGGTCTCGAGGATCCGCACCGGCTGCGCAACCGCGGATGACGCCGCCACGAGGAGTGCCGCCCCTACGCCCACGCGCAATCGTGCCCTTCTCACCCGAGAATTCATCGAAGCCCCTCCACTGATCGTCTTGTCAGCCCGTCTTCGCGGCCGTAAATGGATTACTGATGCACGTGCGGGTCGGCTGCCTGCGGCCCCCGTAGCAACCCGGAGAAGATGCCCTGCAGCAGATCGATGTTGTCGGCGAGGACGTCGAACACATCCGATCGCACGAAGCGTAAGGCGTGGCCAGGCTGGGTGACCTCGGCCCGCACCGGGAACGTCGCCCCGCCAAGCGTTTCGTAGATGCCGACGGCGTCCCCTGGTTCGGCGGTTTCCGGGGCAGCGCCGTCACGTTCGACGCGGACCGCGCCACTCAACACGACCAGAATCGACGGTTCAGCTCCGGCGAGCGGATCGATCCCCGGAGTCAGCGCAATGTGGCGGCCGATCGCGGCCAGCCCGGCCAGTTGCCCCACCGTCGCGCGCGTCAGCAGCGGGCTGGACTGCAGCAAGACGATGCGTTCGACTGCGGATAGGCCGCTGTCGGCCTGTTGTTGCAGCGTCTCCGAAATACGACCATGCAGGACGGTGTGCCAGCCCGGCGCCCCACGCCGATCGATCAACAGCCGGAAGATGCCTTGCGCGATCTCGACATTCTCCGACAGCAGCGACAGGAACTGCTCCGTCGTGAGCGATAAACAGATCACTGTTTCCAGTGCCCGGACGTTGGCCCGCACCGGACTGCCCTCGAGCACCGCTTCGAAGCCCAAAATAGCTGGGGCTTCCATTTCCCGGCTGACGTCGGCGGGCGAATCGAAGGAGATCCGTCCGTCGAGAAGAAACTGCAGCGTCTCGGGCGGTTTGCCGGCTTCGTAAATCAGCCGGCCGGCTTCGTGACGCACCTGGCGGCCAAGCGCGGCGAGGCGGAACAATTCATCGACCGACGCGAAGTCGAACAGGTGCACGCGCCGGATGCGGTCGACCAGCTCCACGGCCGGCAACGGTTCCAGCCACAGCGCACGTCGCCGCTCGGGCGACATGCGCTGCGCCGCCAACGCCCACGACGCCGCCTCGAACACGTACCAGTCGCGCGCCGGACGATTGGCGAGGACGTGCTCGAGATCGTCGGCCAGCGTCCACATCTGGCGCTTCTCGACCAGTTGAATCGCCGCCGCCGCAATCACCTGGTCATCGTCGTGCACCAACTGCGCGATGGTGTCGTCGACGTCGCGAACGCGGGTCTTGAACAGCACATTGCCACGGCGGATGCGCTCCTCGGCCGGCATCTCTTCGACCAGCAGCATGACCTTGCGGCGGACGTCGCCGGCGAGCAGGTTGTCGAGATACTCCATGGCGCCCGACCGGAGCCGCGAGTCGGCGCTGTCAATCGCCGCTCGCACCGCGGCAATATCGTCCGGCGAGTGCACGAGGCCGAGCAGCCGATAAATTCGATTGCGTGCGCGCTGGTGTTTCTCGATCAACACCCGCCCGAGCACCGAATCGGCATCGAGCCCACCGACGACAAACAGGTTGTGATGCAGCGTCAAGGCGCTGAACGCGCGCATCGCTTCCTGCAGGACCTGCCGCTCGACAACGACGGCCGCAATCGTGAGGTCCGGTCGATCGCGACGGATGCGTTCAATCGCGGCGCCGGCCTTGTAGCGGACGAAGCCGTCGGGGTCTTCGAGCGCAGCAGCCAGGATATCGATCGAGCGTTGGCTGGGGATCAGCGCCAGCGTCGACGGGATGTGACGGCGGATCCAGATATCTTCGTCGGTGTCGCGCAGGAAGTAGGCCAGCGTGTCGAGGATCTGTTCACCGTAGCCGACCAGCACGGTGCGCGCCGCCGGTTTCAACAGCCGGTTGCGCATCAGCGAGACCAGCGGTGGGACGAACAGAAAGTCGGTTGCGCCGAGTTGGCCGGCGCTGAGGATCGCTTCACGGGCCACTGACAGGTCCGCGTCGTACATCAGCGGCACCAGCAGTGGACGAAACGACGGATTCTGCACTTGTCCGAGTGTGCGGGCGACTTCCAGTCGCGACGTGACCGACTGCTCACGCGTGTCGGAGGCCAGCTCGCGCAGCACGTCTTCGGCCGCGGCGCGGTCCGTGTCGAGCGGGCTTTCCGCCAGCGCTCCAGCGGCAGTGATGACCAACTGCGGATCGGCATCACGCAGGTACGGCCGCATCAGTTCGGCCGCTTCCTCGCGCTGCAATGCGGCGAGCGCTTTCACCGCGGCAACACGGACGCTGCCGTCGGTGTCCTTGAGCGCCTTGGCAATCGCCGGCAGCCAGTGCGCCGCCTTCTGTGGTCCGGCCGCTTCGGCCACGGCGAGGGCGCGCGCGCGAACCTCGGGCGACTCGTGGCGGAGCAGAAGTGGTGTGACCAGGTGCCGCTTGTCGAGCGACTCGAGTAAGTCCATGGCATACAGCACACGCCGTGCTTCCGGGTGAGAGAGTTCGATGACCAGCGTTTCGATGGTGCTGAGGTCGGCGGTATCAAGTCGAATCTCCGCCGGCTTGACGTCCTGCTGTTCAATGCTGCGGCGGAACGCGGCGAGATATTCGCGCCGCGCCCGCATCGCGAAGAACATCCACAGCCCGATCATCGACAGGCTCGCGTAACTGAGTTGCTGCCAGGTCAGCGCCAGCCCCCACGGCTTGATCAGCACGAGGATAAGCAGCGCGCCGAGTCCTTTCGACACCCGGTCCATCGTCACGTCGATGAACGGCTTGGCGCGGTACTTGAGGTCGAGCGGCAGCGGCAGAAACAAAATTTCGCGTGAGGTTTTGTCGACGGTATAACGCAGCGAGGTATCGACGATGCGGGCGAGCGCGGCCGTCCAGGCCGCGCCGTTGAGCAACATCAGCGCGCCGGTGAAGCCGAGCGTGACCGGCAGGATCAATAACGCGAAGCCAATGCCAAGAAAGCGGTGGATGCGGCTGGTCAGGGCGACCTGGATCACGAATCCGACGAGCGACAGATAGACCGCGACCTTGGCTAGGTAGGCGGCAATGGCGTCGCCCTTGCCCTGACTGGCGGCGGCCATGTTCAGCTGCTGTTCGACGATCGCCGCGCCGACGGCAGCAAACGCAATCACCAGCGAAATGATCTGCAGGTGCTTGGAATCGCGAAGCATGCGGAACGCTTCGGCACCGCTGACCCCTTCTTCCGTTTCGCCGGTCTTGGTCGCGTCGCTCCGGCCGGCGCTTTTCTCACGTCGCAGCACCCACACCACGATCGCCATGCACAGCGACAGAATGCCAGCGCTGACGATGAGCATCGTGTTCTGGCCCAGGCGCTGGACCAATCCGGCCGTGAGTCCGGCGCCCATCGCACCGCCCAGGCTGGCGCCGCCGCCAATCATGCCGAACAGCCGCTTGGCTTGCCGCGGTTCGTAAACATCGTTCGCGATGGTCCAGAACTGACTAATCAGCAGGAGGCCGAGGATCAACCCGAGGACGTAAAACCCGACCGACACCCACTCGGCGCCGACGCGGGTGAACAGCACCCAGAACAGCAGCAACAACACAATCATCCCGGCCTGGGTCACCGGCACGGTCCAGCGCCGCGGCACCAGCGCGATCACCCGCGAGTAGCCCTGCATCAGCACGCCAATCAACATGCCGGCGACGAACTGCACCCACGGCAGGTTGTCGGGCCCGAGGCTGGTGATGAATTGCGACCGCGTGATCGGCTTGACGATGTTGTAACTGGTCATCGCCAGGAAGGAATAGGCGAACATCAGCAAGGCGGTCGTGGCCTCGCCTTCGCGCAGCTGCGCAATCGGACTGAGCAGGCGTGCAACCAGCGACCCGGAAGACCGCTCAGGTGAAAGCGGGCGCTCGGAGGACATGAGTGGCAGCAGCTTAGCAGAGCTGGCTGCCGCAACGCGTTACACTCTGGGCCACCGCTCGATGTTCATCCTTGTGCAACGTGTGCTCGGCCTGACCCCGCGCGAGCTGGCCCGAGCGCTACCGCTCTTCGCTTACCTGTTTTTGACGATGGCGGGGTCGGTCGTCAGCAAAGCGGCGCGCGACGCGCTCTTCCTCGATCGGTTCGCCGCCACGGATCTGCCCTACGTCGACATCGCCATCGCTCTCATCGTCGGCCTGGTCGCGGGCGTCTACATCCGCGCCGGATCGCGTACGAATCTCCGAAACCTGCAGGTCGGCAGCCTGCTGACGTTCGCGGCGAGTGCCGTGTTGTTCTGGTGGCTGTCAGCGCGCGACGCGGACGGCGGGTCGAATGCGCTGTTCATTGCCATCTACATCTGGGTGGGCGCCATGAGCGTGTTGGTGCCGACGCAGGTCTGGACGCTGGCGAACTATCTGATGACGACGCGCGAAGCCAAACGCGCGTTTGGCTTGATCGGTGGCGGCGCCATTCTCGGCTGGATCGTCGGCGGGTTGGCGACGCGTGAGATCGTCGCGCGATTCGGAACGGAGAGCACACTACTCTGGGTGGCCGGCACGCTGACAGTATCGGCCGGCATCGTCGCCGGCATCTGGCGATCGCGGCCGGTCCGCGCCGGTGGCGACGGGCCGGCGGCGGGTGAGGGCGAAGAGGGCAGCCTGTGGTCGAGTTTGTCAATGGTCCGCGGGTCGTCGTATCTGACCGCTATCGCGTCGGTCATTTGGCTGGCGGCGTTTGTCACGACGATCGCCGGCTGGCAATTCAAGGCGATTGCCAAGGCCAACATCCCGAGTACCGACGAACTGGCGATCTTTTTCGGCGCGTTCAACATGCTGGCCGGGCTGATTGCGCTGGCATTGCAGGTGTTGTTTACCGGCCGCGTGCTGCGGTCGGCCGGCATCGGTGTTGCGCTGTTCATCGTGCCTGTCGCGCTGTCGGTCAGCTCGCTGGGAGTGATCATCCTGGGCTCCTTGCTTGCAGCGAGCGCGATGAAGGCCAGCGACCAGGTGCTGCGCTATTCGATTGATAAGGCGACGGTGGAACTGCTCTACCTCCCGGTCCCTGCAAATGTCACCTTCCGGGTCAAAGCGTTTATCGACACCGTCGTCTACCGGATGGGTGATGCGCTCGGCGGTCTGGCCATCCTGTTGTTTGCGGTGGTGCTTGGCTTGTCGCCGATCCAGATGTCTTGGATCGCGCTGCTGGCGCTGCTTGGCTGGTTGTGGGCCGCGTTGATCGCGCGGTTCCAGTATGTCGAGAACCTGCGCGAGAGCATCCATCAGCATCGCGTCGATACGGAGCGGGCGTCGGGGTCGGTGCTCGACGAGAAGTCAGCCAGCGACTTGATCGTGTCGCAACTCGATGGCTCTCCTGCGGAGGTCCTCTACGCGCTTCACCTGTTCGAATCGTCACACCAGCGCGCCGTGCACCCAGCAGTACGTGGTCTTGTCCATCACGAGGCGACGGAAGTGCGGGCACAGGCGGTCAAGCTGCTGGCGCGGGCGGGCGACCCGTCGATGAGCACCGCAATCGAGCGGATGTTGTACGACCCGCACTTCGAAGTGCGTACCGAGGCGCTGCTCTACCTGACGCAGCATGCGCACGTCGATCCACTCGAACGAATCGAGCAGCTTGGCGACTTCCCCGATTTCTCGTTGCGTGCGGCGATGGCCGCGTTCCTCGCGCGTCCCGGGCGCGCCCAGAACATCGAAGCGGCGCGCGCGATTGTCGTCGCGATGGTCGCTGAGACGGGCGAGGAGGGCAGGCGAACCCGGCTCGAAGCCGCGCAGTTGTTGGGGTCGGTGCCCGATATCTTCGATAAGGAGCTCCGGGTGCTGCTGCAGGATCCGGATCCGGAGGTGGCCGCCGCCTCGATCCGTGCGGTTGGGCGGTTGCGTAAGCGCACGCTGGTGCCTCGCGTCATCGAACGGCTGGCGCAGCCGGGCATCACGGATGTCGCCGTCGCTGTGTTTGCCGGCATGGGAGACACCATCTCCGGCACGCTACGCGATTACCTGGTCGACCCGACGACGCCGATTGAGATCCGGCGGGAGATCCCCGCCGCACTGCAGGCCATTGGCACGCCGGCGGCGCAATACGTCCTGCTCGAGAGCGTGCTCGATAGCGACACGCTGCTGCGCCACCGCATCATCACCGCGCTGAACAAACTTGGACAGGTCTACCCGGAGCGGCGGATTGATCGTCGGTTGATTGAAACGGTGCTTGGCGCCGAGATCATGAGCCACTACCGGTCCTACCAGGTGCTCGGCAGTCTCGGCGCGTCGCTTGACGTTCAGCACAATCCGGTCGTGCAAGGCCTCACTGAATCGATCCAACAGGAAGCCGAGCGGATCTTCCGCCTGCTTAAGATCCTGTATCCCGAGCACGACATGCACAGTGCGTACATCGGGCTGCAGGCTGAAGATCCGGTGGTGCAGGACAATGCGATGGAATTTCTGGAGACCGTGGTGTCAGCGCAGCTGCGTGCGTTGATTGTGCCGCTGTTCGACCGCGGCGTGTCGATCGGCCAGCGTGGGCATCTGGCCAACCGCCTACTCGGGGCCTCCCTTGGTGATCGTGAGGAGGCGATCTCGGTGATGATGCTCAGCCACGACCCGTGGCTGCAGTCGTGTGCCGCCTATGCGATTGGTGAATTCCGCTTATCGCGCTTCGCCGCGCAGCTGGATGAATGGAGCACGCACGCGGATCCGCTATTGCGCGCGACGGCCGTCGACGCAGCGCGCAAGCTGCGGGCGTAGATCGCGCTGCGCGCGGTGGGACCGGCTGCGCCGGTGGGACCGGCTGCCCCGGTGGGACCGGCTGCCCCGGTGGGACCGACGTCGCTTCGCTCGTCGGTGGGACCGGCTTGCCGGTGGGACCGACATCGCTTCGTTCGTCGGTGGGACCGGCTTTGCCGGTGGGACCGACATCGCTTCGCTCGTCGGTGGGACCGGCTTTGCCGGTGGGGCCGACATTGCTTCGCTCGTCGCAGGTCAGCCGGACTGGGACAGCAGCGGGCTGCCCTCGCGCAGGCGTTTAATCAGGCCATGCAACGGCGCCGCCGTCTGGCGGACCGCCAAGTCCAAACGTTCGAACTCGTCGGGTCCGATATACCCGAGCCGCAAAGCCGCGTGTAGTCCATACCCGACTTCCGACAGCGAGCCTGAGGCGATGCTCAGAAACTGCTTGGCTTCTCCAGGGTGCTGCCGCGAGTTCCCTTCGACGATGTTTGCAGGAACTGAGTACGCTGCACGCCGGATTTGACCACCGAGCTCAAACTTCTCATGGCGTGGAAATTTTTCATGCGTGAGGCGGTGAACCTCGATGAACAAATCGTCGGCGCGCTGCCACGCGACAAGATTCTTGTAAGGCGCTGCCATAACCGCTCCCTCCGCGTGGTCGTGGATAAAGCAATGTCTATTCCTTTCGTTCCTGCCTGATGGCAAGCCCCCTCCCACCGGCGAGCGAAGCGATGCCCTTACTCCTCCCACCGACGAGCGAAGCGATGTCGGTCCCACCGCGTGAGCGGTCCCACCGCGTGAGCGGTCCCACCGCCGGAGCGGTCCCACCGCCGGAGGCGGTCCTACAACGGCCGCACCGCTTCAGCGGCCGCCGACTCCGGCCAGACAGCCACATAAGCGGCCGTGTACCCCGCATGCGCCAGGCGGCTTTGGAACAGCGCGATCTGAGACGCCGCGAACATCAGTCTGACGACCAGCCGCAGAACGATATAGAGCTGCCCAATAAACAGCGCCATCCACAGAGTGAATCCGCCATCGGCGCCCGGCGCGATCAGTGCGTAGAGGCCGATGACCGCGAAAAAGACCAGCGTGTTGAGCAGATACAGCGTGAGGGCAGCGCCCGGTTGACGTGCAATGAATCGCGCAGCTGCGGACAACGCGCCGATCGCGCTGCGGCGATCTTCGACCACCATGCGAATCTTGGCGTAGTCGAACAGAATATTGACGATCAGCAGCAACGCTGCGAACAGACCATAGAGCAGCAGCCGATACAGGAAGGCAGTGCGCTCGACCGATACGTCGTGGGTCAGGCTGGTATAGACATCGTCAAAGAGCCACGGATGAACGCGAGCGAAGAGCAGCCAGTAGAACGCCGCCGCAATAGCGCCCAGACGCAGGAAGCGGAAGAAGTACATGCCGCACGCCGAGAAAAAGCCAAAGGAAGCGATGGCGCGGTTACGCGCAAGCCGGTCGAGCACGCCGCCAAGCAGGAACACCGACAGCACGATATGCATCGCGATGACGGTCGCCATCACCAGCGGCAGCGGCCTGGCGTCGGCCACGGTGCTGAGATTGCTGAGCACGGACGCGAAGCCGAGAATCGCCGGTGTGAAGGTCTGTCCCAGCCCCGCCGCCTGCGCCAGGAATTCGTTCCACCAGTCGTAGTTGACGCCCGACGTGGCACTCGCGGCGGCGAGGCTGGCGCCAAGATGGTCCGCGATCATCTCCCGCAGCGTGAGCGCCAACGGCACGCCGACCAGCAGGGTGGCTGACCAGAGTCCGAGGATGATCGACGGGGCGGCCAGCGCGCGACGCCATCCCTGCGCGAATGCGGCGATGACGCCCTGGGGGGCTGCGTTCCTCATACGAGGAACGCCCACGTGAGGAGCAGATCCTGGCACCAGACCATCCACTTCAGCGACCACTTGTCTGCCGCGGCATCCGCCTGCGGGGTGCGCGTCCAGCTGTTGTTGGTGTAATTCACATCGAGCAGCAGCACCCGGTCGGGGTCAATCTGCACCGTCGTGGCGCCCACGCCGCGGGTGTAGGTGAATTGCCGCCAGCGATCGCGGCCGTCCCACCGCTCGCGCACCTGTTGTCCATCGTCGAATGTGGTGACGACGTCGATCGGGAAGATGGCTTCGCCGAGGCGGCGGACGACAACCGTCGTACGGTCGCTGCGGTTACTGACAGTTTCAATTGCATAGTCGAAGGTATTCGAACTGCGATGGACCTGATCGAAAAACCACGTCAGATCCGTGCCACTGACTTCGTTGGCCACTGAGAAAAAATCCTCGGGACTTGGGTGGCGAAACCTCCACCGCTCGAAGTAGGTGGACAGGATCCGCTGCAGCACCTCCCAACCGAGGTGCCGCTCCAGCGTGTGCAGCCATAGCGCCGTCTTGCTGTAGGTGATGTTGGCGTGCGTGCCTGGCCAGTAGCGAAAGGACGAGGTCGAGGGGTCGTCGCGTTCCGCCGAAGAGCGATAGCCGTTCAGGCCGTTGCCATCGGTGTCGCGGCGTAACGCGATGTCCCGATACTGCCACGGTACGAATCCACCGAAAAACCGCTCGACGCGGTAGTTTGGCTGGAACGCGACTGATTGCACACGCTCTTCCGAAAAGGTATTGAAGCCTTCATCCATCCACGCGTGGTCGAACTCGTTGTTGCCAACCATCGCGTACCAGAACTGGTGCCCGGCTTCGTGCACCGTGACCGCCTCGGGCGTGTTGCTGTGGCGCGGCGCCAGCCATCGCGTCCCCGCGGTAAACAGCGTCGGATATTCCATCCCGCCCGCCCCACTTTGGTAGGCCGGATCGATCACCGTGATTTGCGGGTACGGATAGGCGCCGTACCACTCACCGTAGTAGCGCAGCGCAGCGATAGTCGCCGCCAGATGGCGATCTTCCTGTCCGGCATGCTCCGGTTGCATGAGGAGCCTGATGTCAACGGCGGGAAGACCCGGATGGTCAAAGCGCTGCCGATGCTCGATGTAGTCGGGGCTCGTCGTCCAGGCGAAATCGTGAACATCGGCCTGCGCGTAGTGATGAGTGGTTGTCCCGCTGCTGCCCGAGCGCTGCGACACTTCGGTGCCGGTTGCGCCGACAATCCACCCAGCGGGAACCGTCATGCGCACGTTGTAGACGCCGTAATCGGAATAGAACTCGGTGTTGGCGTGAAACTGGTGCGCCACCCACTGATCGCCTTCAAAGACCGCGAACTTCGGGAACCAATGGGCGATGAAGAAGTAGTCGCCGATCGCTCCGGTGCGCGCAACGGTTCGTGGCACGCGGGCTGTCCAGCCGACGCGCAACGTGATTTCGGCGCCTGGGCCAACCGGCGCCGGCAGCGCCACGGCTGCCAACGTCTGATCCGCGCGATTGCCGTCGTCCGGCTGCACGAAGGACAGCGCGGGCATCAGGTCACGGCCAGCGCTGCCGTCAGCACTGGCCATGGCAAGGCTGGTCAGGTCAATCGACGCGGCATCCGCCGCAAGCAGCGTCGCTGGACTGCCGGAGGGGAGCGCCTGTTCGCGCATCCACGTCGACGACGTATCACGCCACGCGTTCCAGTAAAGGTGTAGTCGCAGGGAATCAGCCGGTCCGGTGCCCAGGTTGCGCCAGCGAATGACGCCCGAGCCGGTCAGCGTCCGCGTCGAGGGGTCGAGCGCGACATCGAGGTCGTAATTCGCATTGCGCGGCGACAATCCACCGGCCACCGGTGTGTCTGACTGGCGCGGCGTCCCCGGCGGAACGTTCCCGGGGCTCTCAATGGCAGGCGGAGCGGGGGTTTGGCGGCTGTGCGCCGGGATAGCGACACTTGCAATCGCCGCCACCGCGGCCCACATGGCCGCGTGTCTTTTGTGTCGCATGTTGTCCTGTGTGCGGGCCGAATGTTACACCGGTGGCGCTATCGCCCCACTCAATGGATATAATCGTCCGCTTATGCCTATCAGCGTCATGTTTTATGGTCTCGGCCCGATTGGCGCCGCGGTGGCGCGGCAAGTGGCCTCGCGCAAAGGATTCAAGATTGCCGGCGGGATCGACATCGATCCCGCGAAACTCGGTCAGGACCTCGGTGATGTGATCAAGATCGGTCGCAAACTGAAGATCCGCGTGACCAATGACGCGGCCGGCGCGCTCAAGCGCGACAAGCCCGACGTCGTCGTGTTGTGCACGAGCTCGTCGCTGAAGAGCATCATGCCGCAGATAGAAACGGTGCTGAAGGCGCGCGTGCCGATTGTCAGCACCACCGAGGAACTGTCGTATCCAGTCGGCCGTAATCGTGCCTTGGCGAAGAAGATCGACGAGATGGCGAAGAAGGCCAAGGTCGCCGTGCTGGGAACCGGCGTCAATCCCGGGTTCGTCATGGATGCTCTGCCGATTGCGCTGACTGGTGTGTGTGAGCGTGTCGACAGCGTGCGAATCGATCGCGTGCAGGATGCGCGCGTGCGCCGCTTGCCGTTTCAACAGAAGATCGGGTCAGGGCTCACGACCGATCAGTTCCAGCGCAAAGTCGAAGAACAAACCGTGCGCCACGTCGGACTCGCCGAGTCGGTGACCATGATTGCTGACGCGTTCGGTTGGAAGTTGGACAAGGTCACCGACGAGATCAAGCCGAAGATCGCCGAGCAGACGGTAGAGAGCGAGTTTCTGGCGGTCGATCCTGGTTACGTGTGCGGCATCGTGCAGGACGGCATCGGCTGGAAGAACGGCAAGGCGCTGATCACTTTGCACATGGAGGCCTACCTCGGGGCGCCAGAGAGTTTTGATTCAGTTGTGATCGAGGGCGTGCCGCGCATCGAGCAGAAAATCTCCGGCGGCGTGCATGGTGACGTGGCCACTGCGTCGATCACCGTGAACTCGATCCCGAAGATCCTCGAGGCGCGGCCCGGGTTGCGCACGATGCGGGATATGGCGTTGCCCTCCTGGTACGGCGGCAGATAAAAGGACCCGTGCGCCGATGTCGGGCGCAGGCGGGAGACCTTGCGCGCTCGGCGACAGCCGCCGCTGCAGCCATCGCGCTATAGTGAAGGCACGATGGCACGGACCAAACTGATCGTCGGGATTACCGGCGCCAGCGGCATCATTTTCGGTGTCCGGCTGCTCGAGATGTTGCGCGGGACCGAGATCGATACTCACCTCGTCCTCAGTCAGTGGGCCGCGCGCACGCTCGTGCACGAGACGTCCTATACCGTCGCGCAGGTGCAAGCGCTGGCAACCGAACGCTACGCAATCGGCGACGTCGGTGCGGCAATTGCCAGTGGCTCTTTTGTCACCGCAGGTATGGTCATCGTTCCGTGCAGTATGCGGACGCTGGGCGCCATCGCGCATGGGTTCGGCGACAACCTGATCCACCGCGCAGCCGACGTTATTCTCAAGGAGCGCCGCAAGCTGGTGCTTGCCGTGCGCGAAGCGCCGTTGAGCGAGATTCATCTCGAGAACATGCTCAAACTGGCCCGGATGGGCGTCTCGATCTGCCCGCCGACGCCAGCGTTCTATAACCACCCGACGACGATTGACGATATCGTGAATTATTCGGTCTCGCGCATCCTCGACCAGTTTGGCATCGAGACGTCAGCGGGTGAACGCTGGACCGGCAACATGCGCAAAGAGCCGCTGCGCACCTAGCGAGTTGCGAGCCGGAGTAGTTATTTCTCGACGGGGAAGTAATAGACGCGTCGGATAGCGCCGTTCTGGAGCTCGTAGATCGAGACGCTGCGTTGGGATCGCGCGCCTGACGCGGCTTGCCACGATGCCGTTTCGATCGCCGTGACGCGAGTCTCCGTTGCCCCCAGTATCTGGATTTCCGAGCGGCAGGTCGGACAATTCTTGAAGTAAGACGTCATGCTCGCCCGCAGTGCCGTCTTGCCGGCGGTCTCAAGCGTCAGCTTGGTTCCATCAACGTTGACCCATTCCACATCGTCAGTCGCCAGCGCCAACATCGCGTCAATCGATCGCGCGTTGAACGCGCCGACGAATTTCGTGACGACATCGGAGTGCGTCTGCGCCGCGGCGAACTCTGCGGTCGAGACGAAGCACAGGACAAGAAGCCATCGCGTCATCAGAAGCCGATAGCGTAACCCACTCCCATCTTCAAACTGGGCACATTCCCCCCGCCGACACGAAATTCGCTGAAGAACCCCGAGTCATGACTGAAACCGAGGATGTAGCTGCCGCCAGCGCCGATGTCGGTGTCGTCGATGCCATCAAACTTGGTCAGCACGATGACCGGACCGCCGCCTTGAATTAAATGCCAGCCGGATGACCCCAACGGAAACCTGGCGATAAAGTCGATATTGATTGTCGCCAGCCGACGATCACTGCCGAAACCGCCGTCGATGCCGGGACGCAAGTGAAAGCGGTTCGCGATCTGCGGCGTTTGCCAGAACACGCCGCCGAACGCCTGTTCCGGGTCGATCGATACGCCGCCATGGAAACCCACGAGCGAATTGGTGGTTTGCACCGTTGTCTGGGCCTGCGCCGCAGACGGCAGACCAAGCGCCGCTACCAGGGCTGCGACCAAGCGGAATCGTCCTGCGAAGTGGACCATGTGTGAACTCCCCAGACGGTGACTACAAGTCTTATTCCAGCTCGGCTTCCGGAATGTGATCTGCCGCGTCGGGGCATACCCTTTGCAATCTCCACGCCTTTGGAGACTGCGAGTATGAACCTCAAGCTGGTGGTGGGTATTGCGCTGTTTGTTATCGGCATCACCACGGCGGTAATTGGGATCACCCGCAATGCCAACGGACCGCAGGCGCAACCGGCGAGGGCGACCGGGCCCGAGAGTGGCGCGCTGGAGCAGGCGCTCGGCAACGTGGCACTGCCAGCGGTCGCCGGCCTCTCACTCGCGATTGGTGGTCTGCTTATCGGGCTGAGCATGGGTAACTGGCAGAATCCTCGTCCCCAGCTTGAACCAAGTGACCGGGTAGCTGTCCCCAAGGCTACCGAAAGATGAAGCGCGTCAGATCTGTTAAATAATCGGCGGCGTGCTGACCAGCTGCCGCCTGCCTCTCTTTCTTGTAACGCTGGCGTTCGCCAGCTGCACCTCTCCACAGCGCGACGCCGAATACGACCTGCTTATTCGTCACGGGCGCGTCTTTGACGGTAGCGGCACCCCCGGTGTGATGTCATCAGTGGCGGTCCGCGGCGACCGCGTGGTGGCGGTCGGGGCACTGGACAAAGCGACCGCTCGGACGACCATCGATGCGACCGGCCTGGCTGTCGCGCCCGGATTCATCAACATGCTCAGCTGGGCAGACGAGCCATTGCTGGTCGATGGCCGCTCGCAGAGTGACATTCGACAAGGCGTCACCCTCGAGGTGTTTGGCGAGGGCACTTCGATGGGCCCGCTCAACGCCCGGATGAAAGACGAACAGGTCACTGGCCAGGGCGATCTGAAATATCCGATCGCGTGGACCACGCTGGGCGAGTATCTCGATCACTTGCAGCGCAAGGGGATTTCCCCGAACGTCGCGTCGTTTGTCGGTGCCGCAACGGTGCGCATCCACGAGATTGGCTATGCCGATCGTCCGCCGACGGCTGAAGAACTAGCACGAATGAAGGAGCTGGTCCGCCAAGCGATGCGCGAAGGCGCGCTCGGCGTCGGCTCTTCCCTGATTTACGCACCGGCGTTCTATGCGAAGACGCCGGAGCTGATCGAGCTGACCAAGGCCGCCGCGGAATTCGGCGGCATGTATATCTCGCACCTGCGCAGTGAGGGGGCGCGGCTGCTCGAGGGGATCGATGAGCTGATCGCAATCGCCCGCGAGGCCAAGGTGCCGGCCGAGATCTACCACTTCAAAGCGGCTGGCCGCGACAACTGGGACAAGACCGACGCCGCCATTGCGCGCATCGAAGCCGCACGCGCATCGGGGCTGCGCATTACCGCCGACATCTACAACTATCCGGCCGGGGCAACGGGTCTCAACGCGACCATGCCGCCGTGGGTGCAGGAGGGTGGCTATGAGGCGTGGGTCGCCCGCTTGAAGGACCCGGCGATTCGCGCGCGCATCAAGCGTGAGATGGTGACGCCGACCGACCAGTGGGAAAACTTCTTCACCGGCGCTGGTCCGGATGGCATTCTGCTGTCCGGGTTCAAGAGCGAGGCGTTGAAACCCCTGACCGGTAAGACGCTCACCGAGATCGCCCAGGCGCGCGGCACGTCGCCTGAAGACACGGCAATCGATCTGGTCATCGAGGACGGCAGTCGAGTCGAGGCGGTGTACTTCCTGATGTCCGAAGACAACCTGCGCAAGAAGCTGCGGCTGCCGTGGGTCAGTTTCGCCTCGGACGCCGGATCACTCGCGCCCGAAGGTCCCTTCCTGGCCTCGAACCCACACCCCCGGGCTTACGGCAATTTCGCCCGGTGGTTAGGGCGTTATGTCCGCGACGAGAAACTGGTGCCGCTCGAGGAAGCGATTCGGCGCCTGTCAGGGCTCCCGGCGGCCAACCTCGGTCTCAAGGATCGCGGCCGATTGGCCGAGGGCATGTTCGCCGACATTGTCGTGTTTGATCCAGCCACGATTCAGGATCATGCGACCTTTGCCAAGCCGCATCAGTACTCGACCGGCGTGCGGCACGTCTTCGTCAATGGCACGCAGGTGCTGCGCGACGGCGAACACACCGGAGCGACACCCGGTCGTGTCGTCCGGGGGCCGGGTTATGCGACGAACGAAGGACGAAGAACGAAGAACTGAACGACGGAACCGGTGAACCACGGAACGAAACGGACGAACAACGGAACAACCACCGACGACTGACGACTGACGACTGACGACTGACGACTGACCACCGACGACCGTCAGCCGCGGATCTTTGCCAGCTTGCGTTCGCGATCGTCGTTAATCCGGTCGACGTCGCGGCGATGTTGCTGTTCGAGCTTGGCCCGCTCTTCCGGTTCGAACACCGTCATCAGCTTCGACTTGTAGAGGATTTCGACCTCCGCGGCCTTTGCCGAATAAACCCGTCGGGCCTCCGCGATCTCTTCCTTCTGTTCGGCGCTGACCGCGCGTTCTTCGACGCCGGCGTCGGCATCCTTGCGACGCAACCGTTCCATGGCGATCTCGATGGCGCTCTTCGGCGCTTCCTCAGACATACTGACAATTGTGGATCTGACTGAGGAGCAAGTCTATGCGCGCATTGGCGCAGACGGCTTTGCCCGCCTGGTGCGGGCGTTCTATGCGCAAGTCCCCGGTGACGACATTTTGGGGCCGATGTATCCCGCTGCCGATCTCCCGGGCGCGGAAGAGCGGCTGCGAGATTTCCTGATCTACCGTTTCGGTGGCCCGCCACGCTACATCGAGCAACGCGGCCATCCGAGGCTGCGGATGCGGCACATGCCGTTCACGATTGATCGACACGCGCGCGATCGATGGGTCACGCTGATGGACCGCGCGGTCGATCAAGCCAGCCTCGATCCGGAGGCGACCGTGGTGTTGCGCGACTTCCTGTACGGCATGGCGACTTTTCTGATCAACAGTCCTGAGTAGTGCCAGCTCTTCCGTTGCCTTGCCCGCCTAGCCTGTGGACCTGCCCCGGCCGTACGGTACCCGTCTTGCTCTGTTTCCTGACAAGTGACGAGGATGAGCAAGGCGCGACAGACCCTGGTCTATGCGGCATGGGCGGTTTTAGTGGTCATTGGCATCGCCACCGGCGTCGCGGTCCAGAAGCTCTGGGTCTTTCGCAGTGGTCTTGAACGCCTCGCCGATCGGCTGACGCTCGACGTTGGCCCCGAATCCACCCTGATTTACGACGCCAACAACAACCTGGTCTCAGCGTTGTTCGAAGAGCACCGCATCGCGGTACGGCTCGAGGAAATGTCGCCTCACCTGGTCAACGCGGTGCTGGTCACCGAAGACCGTCGTTTCTACGACCATGACGGTTTAGACCTCCGCCGCATTGCGATGGCTGCGGTGGCCAACCAGCGCGCCGGCGAAATTGTCCAGGGCGGCAGCACGATTACCCAACAGCTGGTCAGGTCCATCCTGTTAAGCCGGGAACAAAACTACACCCGCAAGATCAAAGAAGCGATTCTCGCCCGTCGACTTGAAGAGCGATATGCCAAAAAGGCGATCCTCGAGTCCTACCTGAATCGGGTCTACTTCGGGGGTGGTTATTACGGCGTCGAGGCGGCAGCGATTGGCTATTTCGGCAAACCCGCCGCCCAATTGGACGCCGTAGAATCCGCCACGCTGGCCGGCCTGATCAAGGGTCCTTCGGTGTATTCGCCGACCAAAGCACCCGAACTGGCGCGTCAGCGCCGGGACCTGGTCTTGAATGAGATGCGCGCGGCAGGGATGTTATCGGACCAGGATTTCCAGCGCGGGGTCGCCGTACCGGTGATCACCTCTGTTGCGCGTGAAGCCCGAACAACGAAGGCGCCGGACCCGCGACGGATGCGTGGCGCCGAATACTTTCGCGAGGCGGTGTCGCGGGAACTGCTCCATCGATTTGGCGCCGAGGCGGTCTACACCGGTGGCCTTCGCGTCTACACCACCCTCGATCGACGTCTGCAGGCGATTGCCGAAGAAAGCGTAGCCAATCGCTTGAAGCGCATGCCGCAGGCGCGTGCGAACGGCGAACCCCGTCAAGGTGCGCTGGTTGCCATCGAGCCGACGACCGGCTTCGTCAAGGCGATTGTCGGCGGCCGCGACTTCGATGAAAGCCCGTTCAACCGCGCGATCGACGCCAAGCGGCAGCCGGGGTCTACCTTCAAGCCGTTCATCTATGCGCAGGCGCTCGAATCGGGATTCTCGCCCAGCTCGCAACTCGATCATCTCGACCAGCCCATTCCAACGCAACAAGGGCCCTGGTTGCCCGGCGGAGAACACGAAGTCGCCTCCGTTCGGCTGCGCGAAGGTTTAGTGCTTTCGAGCAACCGCGCCGCGGCGCACCTGCTGCAACAGGTCGGCGTGCGTCGCACGCTCGACCTCGTGACGCGATTCGGGATCAGCTCGCCAATGCCGAATGTGCCTTCAGTGGCACTCGGGACCGGCGAGGTGTCGCTGTTCGAATTGACGTCCGCCTACAGCGTTTTCGCCAACCGCGGCGTGTGGCGGGTACCGACGACGATCCGTCGCGTGGAAGACCGCTACGGGCGCGAAATTTATACCGCGCCCCAGACCGAACGGGCCGTGATTTCTGAAGCCACCGCCTACCTGATGACCAGCATGATGTCCGACGTCGTCAATCGCGGGACCGCGACAGGCGTGCGCGCGGCCGGCTTCACGCGGCAGGCGGCCGGCAAGACCGGTACGTCGAACGACTACACCGATGCGTGGTTTGTCGGCTACACGCCGCAATTGGTCACCGGCGTGTGGTTCGGCTATGACAAACCGCAGATGATCATGAACCGCGGTTTTGCCGGCGTGGTTGCAGTGCCGGCGTGGGCGCGCTTCATGATGGCGGCGACGCAGGGCAGCCAGGAAAGCTGGTTCGAGATGCCTGGCTCGCTGGTCACCGTGAAGTTGTGCCGGATCAGCGGCATGTTGGCAACCGACCGCTGTCACATGTCAGTCATTGAAGCGGCGCCCTACGATCCCGACAATCCCGACGTGCTCACCTCGCCCGCGCAGATCGTCAAGCAGGGTGGCGTCTACGAGGAAATCCGCAATATTGGCCGGATGCCTGACGTCTGTCCGTTACTGCATGGCGGCAGCGACCCGATGCATTACGCCCAGGTGGACAGCGCCGCCGATGTGTCGCCGCGACCGGCGGCCCCGGCGCCCACGTCCTCGACGGTGATCTATTCACCGACGGGCGGCGGGACCGTGCCGCCGCCGAGCATGTTGCCGCCGACGTCGCAACCGCGCAGTTCGGTGATGACGATCTCGCCCGCGGCAATCCCCCCGCCTGCTGCTCCGGCTGCGGCGCCCGCAGCAACGACCGAGAACCCGATCCTGCCCACCGCGCGGCCCGGTCGCGCGCCCGAGACACCCGAGCCGCCGCCGATATCGGTGGTCCCGGGGTCGACCATTTCCAATGCGCCGCCTGCACCGCCACGACCGGCGGGCAATCGGTCGCCAGGGGTTTAAGCGATGACGACAGAAATTGTGATGCAAGAGCCGGTCGGACCCGAGATGCCCCCCAGCATGCCCGACCCGCCACCGGCGGCTCCCGGCGAGGGTCTGCCTGACGCGCCGGTCGAAGAGCCGCCACGCCCAAGCGATCCGCCGATGCCAGTCGACGAACCGCCCGGCACCGGTGGCGCACCCACACGCGAACCGCCGGCGGGGCCCGACGAAGTCGACGCGCCAATCAGCGATCCGCGCGTGCCGGGGCAACCGACGCGCAAACAGGTGGATTAGCAGAGGGCGTCGAACTGCATTCGCTGACGGCGCCACAGAGGCATTGAGACGAAAAGAGATATTCTTTCTCTGTGACGCTGTGTCTCTGTGGCCCGTTGCTTTTCTTACTCGCGTGGCAAGTTCCTGCGAATCAATCTGCGCAGGCCCCAGCGCCTCCAGTCGAAATCGAAGAAACCGTTGTTGTCACGGCGACCCGCAGCGATCGTCGCTTGCAGGATGAGCCGCTGCGTGTCGAGGTGATCGACCGCGAAGAGATCGAAGAGAAGGCGCTGATGACGCCTGGCTCGGTGGCGATGTTGCTGGGCGAAACCACCGGGCTGCGCGTGCAGACGACAGCACCCTCGCTTGGTGCAGCGAACGTGCGCATCCAAGGCCTTCGTGGCCGCTATGCGCAACTGCTCGCGGACGGATTACCGCTCTACGGCGCTGGCGGCGATTCGTTCAGCATGCTGCAGGTGCCGCCGCTCGATCTCGGGCAGGTCGAGATCATTAAAGGTGCGGCGTCGGCGTTGTATGGGCCGGCCGCGCTCGGCGGCGTCATCAATCTCGTCTCGCGCCGGCCGTCTGAAGCGGAGCGCGAATCACTGCTCAACATCACGTCGCAGCGCGGCGGCGACGCGACCTTCTGGCTCGCTCAGGAGCCACGTGCCGGTTGGTCATGGACTCTGCTCGGGGGATTTCACGGCCAACCGCGTCGCGATCTTGATGACGACGGCTGGACGGACCTGGCTGGCTACGCGCGCGCGGCGATCCGGCCGCGCCTGTTTTATCAAAACGATCGCGGCGGATCGATATTCGTCACCGGCGGCTTCATCGCCGAGAACCGCGAGGGTGGCACGCTCGACGGTGCGCGCGCGCCTGACGGTTTGCCGTTTGCTGAGTCACTGGATACGCGTCGCGGCGACGGCGGTGCGCTCGGTCGCTGGTTGATTGGTGACAAGGTCGCAACGGTGCGGGGATCGTTCGCACATGCCGGTCAAGCGCGAACCTTCGGTGAGATCGATGAACAAGGCACGCGGCGGACATGGTTTGGTGAAGCGTCACTGAGCGGAGCAATCAGCCGGCACACGTGGGTGGTCGGCGCCGCCTTCCAGCAGGATCGCTACGACGCCGCGACGTTCTCACGGTTCGACTACCGCTACTCCGCACCGGCGCTGTTCGTCCAGGACGAGATGACGCTTGGCTCGCGGGCGTCGGTCTCGGCCAGCGCACGTGTTGATGTGCACAGCGAATACGGCACCCTCGCCAGCCCGCGGGTGTCGCTGTTGCTCCGGCCGGCGAGCGAGTGGACGGCACGGCTCTCGTTCGGCGGCGGATCATTTGCGCCGACGCCGTTCACCGAAGAAACCGACGAAACCGGGCTCTCGCGATTGGCGCCGCTGAGCCGGCTCGAGGCCGAGCGCGCGCGCACCATGTCCGCCGACCTCAGTTGGACCCGCGGCCCGTTCGAGATTTCCGGAACGGTATTCGGGTCGACGGTGAAGCACGCGGTGCAACTCGTCGACCTGGTCCACATTGCCGTGGTCGGCCCACAGTTCTTTCCGGTCGGCCTGGTCAACGCGCCAGAACCAACCCGCACATGGGGCACGGAGCTAATCGCCCGCTATCGGCGCGGCGAGTTTCTGACGATGTTCACGCACGGCCTGACCCGCTCCACCGAATTTGATTTCGATCGCGGCGGACGCCGCGACGTCCCGTTGACCCCGCGTCATGCCGCATCGTTCAACGTGATGTGGGAAGGGGAGGCGTGGGGACGTGTCGGCTTCGAGTCGTACTTCACCGGTCGCCAGTCACTCGATGACAATCCGTATCGCGAGACCAGCCGCTCCTATCTGCTGTTCGGCGGCCTGTTCGAACGGAAGGTCGGCCGCGCCAGGGTGTTCATCAACGTCGAAAACCTTGCCGACTTCCGTCAAACACAGGACGAGCCGCTGATTCGCCGGTTGCGACTCCCTGACGGCCGCTGGACCGTCGAGGCATGGAGCCCGTTGGACGGGAGGACGTGGAACGGTGGGGTGAGAGTGGGGTTCTAACGATGTCTCTGTGGCTGCCTTGCAAGTCCGTCACTTTGTTATAGTTAGTTGGTTTATCTAAACAGAGGGCGCCCTCATGCAGGTCATACGGTTAACGGCCGCCCCACAAGGCTTCGGTCAGACGCAACGACGCGACAACTGGTGGGCGACCCCGCTCCTGGTCTTCGTGGTTTTCACCTCGTTTATCGTCTACGCCACGTGGGCGGCGTTTCAGAACGCGCACTACGAATTCGGACCTTATCTCTCACCGTTCTATGCCCCGGTGTTGTGGGGTGACTCTCCCCACGCCTGGTTCGGTCCGCAACCGGCCTGGTGGCCGGGGTTCCTTCCGTTCTCGCCGGCGCTGCTGATCCTGCCGTTTCCCGGGCTCTTCCGTTTTACCTGCTATTACTACCGCGGCGCCTATTACAAGGCGTTTTGGGCTGACCCGCCGGCCTGCTCAGTTGGTGAACCACGCAAGAGCTATCTTGGTGAGAATTCATTCCCACTGATCCTGCAGAACGTGCACCGCTACTTGTTCTACATCGCAATGATCTTCGTCGCGTTGCTGGCGTATGACGTCTGGCTGGCGATGTGGTTTACCGATCCGGCCACCGGTGGCACCGAATTCGGCATCGGCGTCGGCACCCTGGTGCTGCTGATTAACGTCATCTTGATTGCGTCGTATACCTTCGGCTGCCATTCCGGCCGTCACTTGTTCGGCGGACGCAAGGATGAAGTCTCCAAGTCCGGACTGCTGAGCGCGTGCTACGACTGCACCACCGGCCTCAACCAGCGGCACATGCTGTTTGCGTGGTGCAGCCTGTTCTCGGTCGCCCTCGCCGACGTTTACGTTCGCCTCTGCTCGATGGGCATTCTCCGCGACTGGAGAATCCTGTAATGGCCACGCATCAGACCTACAACTACGACGTCCTGGTCATCGGCGCTGGCGGCGCCGGCCTGCGCGCGGCGATTGAAGCCGCTGGCGCCGGCGTCACGGTTGGCTTGATCTGCAAGTCGCTGCTGGGCAAAGCGCACACCGTCATGGCCGAAGGCGGCATGGCCGCGGCGATGGCGCACAACGACGATCGCGACAGTTGGCACGTGCACTTCGCCGACACCATGCGCGGCGGGCAGTACGTCAATAACTGGCGCATGGCCGAGATTCATGCCAAAGAAGCACCCGATCGCGTCCGCGAACTCGAAGGCTGGGGCGCGGTGTTCGACCGCACGCCGGATGGCCGGATCAATCAGCGCAACTTCGGCGGCCATCGCTATCCGCGCCTTGCCCACGTCGGCGATCGCACCGGCCTCGAGCTGATTCGCACGTTGCAGGACCACACCGTGTATCTCGGCGTCACGGTGCACATGGAACACACCGTGATCAGCTTGCTGCTCGACGGTGGCCGCGCGGCCGGCGTGCTCGCCTACGACCGCGAACGCGGTCGCTTCCACGTGTTTTCGGCAAAGGCGGTGATCCTCGCGACCGGCGGCGTCGGTCGGGCCTACAAGGTCACCAGTAATAGTTGGGAAGGCACTGGCGACGGCCACGCGCTCGCGTATCGCGCCGGCGCCGAGCTGATCGACATGGAGTTCATCCAGTTCCATCCGACCGGCATGGTCTGGCCACCCAGCGTCAAAGGCATCCTGGTCACTGAAGGCGTGCGCGGTGAAGGCGGCGTGCTGAAGAACAGCGAAGGCAAGCGCTTCATGTTCGACGACATTCCCGACAACTACAAACCGCAGACGGCCGCCGATGCCGAAGAAGGCTGGCGCTACACGCAAGGCGACAAGTCCGCTCGTCGTCCACCCGAATTGCTGACCCGCGATCACGTGGCACGCTGCATCAACCGCGAAGTCAAAGCCGGCCGCGGCTCCCCACACGGCGGCGTGTTCCTCGATATCGCCTGGATCAAAGAGAAGCTGTCCGGCGGCGAGGATCACATCAAGCGCAAGCTGCCGAGCATGTATCACCAGTTCAAAGAACTGGCCGACCTCGACATCACCACCACGCCGATGGAAGTCGGTCCGACGACCCACTACATCATGGGCGGCATTCGCGTCGACGCCGACTCGCAGATGTCGTCGATCCCCGGACTCTACGCGGCGGGTGAATGCGCCTCGGGGATCAATGGCGCCAATCGTCTCGGCGGCAATTCGCTGTCCGACCTGATCGTGTTCGGCAAGCGCGCCGGAGAATACGCCGCGGAGTTCGCGCGCAAGAATCCGGCTGTCGCGGTTGACGATGGCGCGGTGGAGCGCGAGATGAAGGCGTCGCTGGCGTCGTTCGATCGCGGCGCCAGCGGCGAGAATCCTTATAAGGTGCAAGAAGAGCTGCAGGACACGATGCAGAGTCTGGTCGGCATCGTCCGCCTCGAAGACGAGATGAAAGAGGCGTTCTCGCGCCTGCAGGGTTACAAGGAGCGCGCCTCACGCGCTGGCGTATCCGGTCACCGGGAATACAACGGCGGATGGCATACCGCGATCGACCTCACTAACTTGCTCGACGTCGCCGAGGCCATCACCGCGTCCGCGCTCGAGCGAAAAGAAAGCCGGGGCGGCCATTTCCGCGACGATTATCCGGACAAGGTCGCCGAGTTTGGCACCTTCAACATCATGACCAAGAAGGGCGTGAGCGGCATCCAGGTCTCGCGCGTGCCCATTCCGGAGATCCCTGCTGAACTGAAGCAAGTGATCGAGGAGCAGAAACAGTAATGGATGCCACCTTTCGACTCTGGCGCAGTGAGCCAGGCGGGGCCGGCGCGCTCAAGGACTATCGCACCACGGTGTCCGAGGGCATGGTCGTCCTCGACGCGGTACACCAGATCCAGGCAGATCAGGCCGGCGACCTCGCCGTTCGCTGGAACTGTAAGGCCGGTAAATGCGGCTCGTGTTCAGCCGAAATCAACGGCAAGCCGCGTCTGATGTGCATGACCCGTCTCAACTCGCTCGACCTCACCCAGCCGGTGACGGTGGAGCCGATGAAGACGTTCCCGCTGATCAAAGATCTGGTCACCGACGTCTCGTGGAACTTCCGCGTCAAGAAGACGATTCAGAAGTTCAAGCCACGCACGCCCGACGCGCCGGATGGCACGTGGCGGATGGCGCAGAAGGACATCGACCGGGTGCAGGAACACCGTAAGTGCATCGAGTGCTTCCTGTGCCAGGACGTCTGCCACGTGTTGCGTGACCACAACAAGCACGAGGAGTTCATCGGACCGCGCTTTTTGCTTTACGCTGCGCAACTCGAGATGAATCCGCTCGACACCGCCGACCGCCTCGGCGATCTCAAGGACAAGCACAACATCGGTTACTGCAACATTACCAAGTGCTGCACGGTGGTTTGCCCAGAGCACATCAAGATCACCGATAACGCGATCATCCCGCTCAAGGAGCGCGTCGTCGATCGCTTCTACGATCCGGTGACGCGCGTGCTGAGGATGTTTCGCTAGCGCCGTAGACTGACGCCGGGCAGCTCGGAATAACACGAAGGGCACGAAGGTCACGAAGTTTGTTTTGCTTCGCGTCTTCGTGCCCTTCGTGTTTGTGGTCTTCGCCTGTCGCGGGCTGACTAGTCGGCCATGACGACGGCCGAAATGACGTGAATGACGCCATTCGACTGGAACACATCAGCGGTGGAAATATCCGCCCAGGTGCCCTTTTCGTCCTGCAGCATCAGCTTCTCGCCCTTCAACACGACCCACAGCTTGTCGCCGCTGACCGTCTTGAGCTCGTGCTTGCCGCCGTGCTGCTTCGCCTGATCCGTCAACCACTTCGCGTCGTAGCGTCCGGCGACGACGTGATAGGTGAGGATCTCGGCGAGCTTCTTTTTGTTCTCGGGCTTGAGCAGCGTGTCGACCGTGCCGGCCGGCAGCGCCGCAAACGCGGCGTTGGTCGGCGCGAAAACGGTGAACGGGCCTTTGCCCTTCAGGGTGTCGACCAGGCCGGCAGCTTTCACCGCCGCCACCAACGTGGTGTGGTCCTTCGAGTTGACGGCGTTATCGATGATGTCCTTGGACGGATACATCGCCGCGCCGCCTACCATGACGGTCTTCTCTTGTCCCATTTGAGCGCTGACGCCGGCTGCCGTAGCCGTGAATGCGAGCGCAACTGCGAATCCTTGAATCAAACGATGCATGCAATCCTCCTTGCGCCAGATAATGTGGGCGCACATTGGACTTACGCCGGGGCGGCGCTTTCGGATTGGGACTAGTTGCTGGCTGAGCCGAGCAGATATTTGGGACCGGTCGGCGCCGGGACACCACCGGCCGGCTCGACGGTCACGGCAAGCGCCGCTGGGCTGGCGATCGGTGCGTGGTGGAGCACCGTCGCTCGACCATTCGCGTCGCGTTGGAAAACGCCGGCACTGATCGGGGTGGTGCCGATGATCGCCCACAGTTGATAGACCTGGCCGGCCGGCAACGCCGGCAATCCTTCAGCCGCCATCATCAACCCGCGTGACGGGCTGACAAAAACGCGCGCCGCGGCGGCTGCGGCCGGTGGTAGACCCTGAAGCGGCACACCACGAACATCGCTGGCGCTGAGAATGTCGGTGATGCCGTCGCGATCGCCCGCCTGGAACTGGGCGATGGTCGCCTGCAGGCGCGTCACCTCGCGTCGGGCCGACCACCAGGCGCCGGCCGTCAGCATCAGCAACACCGCCGCTGCTGCCGCGAGCCACCGCCACGCCGTCGCTGGTGTGCGGGCCGATCGCCGTCCTTCAAAGGGAATGGCCGCAGGTGTGGCGGCCGCGAGAACCCGCGCCCGTAAGGAGTCGGCCGGGGCAAACTGCGGCACCACTCGGCCCAGGACGTCCAGGATCAACGGATCGCGCGAGTCGTCGTGCGTCATCGGCGGCCTCCTGACGATCCCGGTGTGAGCCGGGCTGCCTGTGAATCGGCAAGCGCCGTCCGGACGCTTGCCAACGCCGTACGGATCCGCGTTTTCACCGTGCCGAGCGGTGACGAGGTGCGCTCGGCGATCTCGACGTGCGTGAGGCCCTCATAGTAAGCAAGCTCGAGGGCCTTGCGCTGCTCGGCAGGCAGTCGGTCCAGCGCGACCTGGGCTCCGGCGACCTGTTGGTGCGTTGCCACTATGTACTCTACGCTCGGACTCGGATCAGGGATTGCCGCGGCCGCATCTTCGTCCAGACTCGGGGCCGGGCGGCGGCGGCGGCTGCGCAGGGCATCCAACGCGCGTGATCGCGACATCATCAACAACCACGCGGCCACTTCGCCTCGCGTGCCGTCGAAGCGGGCGGCGGTGCGCCACGCCTGGGTAAACACCTCCTGCGTCACGTCTTCCGCATCGGATGGCGCACCGACGATGCGCAGTGCTAGCGAATAGACGGCGGTCGCATGCCGATCGTACAGAGACGCGAGGGCGTCGGGGTCACCCGCCGCCATCCGTTCGACCACCGCACGATCCGTCGCTGCGTCACCCAAGCTCTCAGGATAGCAGGGACGCAGCCGCGATGCGCACGTGCGGACGGCCCGGGTGCATAATGACCCGCATGAAGGCCCTGATCAGCTATTGCCTGGTGACTATGTTTTTATCCGCCGCGCTGCACGCGCAGACCACTTTTCAATATCCGGTGACGCGAACGGTCGAGCACGTCGACACGTATCACGGCACCACAGTGCCCGATCCGTATCGCTGGCTCGAAGATGACACCTCCGCCGAAACTGCCCAGTGGGTCGCCGCGCAGAACAAGATCACCTTTGGCTACCTCAACAAGATCCCGTTTCGCGCGCAGCTGACTCAACGGTTGAAGGATCTCTACAACTACGCCAAGTATTCGGCGCCGTCACGCAAGGGTGACTACTACTTCTTCTCAAAAAATGATGGCCTGCAGAACCAGAGCGTTCTCTACATTCAGAAGGGTATCGACGGCAAGCCGGAAGTCCTGATTGACCCCAATCAGTGGTCGACCGACGGCACGGTGCGCCTTGGCGCATTCGCCCCGTCAAAAGATGCGCGCTACGCCGTCTACGGCATTTCACGCAGCGGGTCCGACTGGCAGGAATACAACGTCCTCGATTTGGCCACGCGCAAGCCGCTCGCTGACAAGGTCGAGTGGGTCAAGGTGTCGAGCGTCGCGTGGCGAGGCAATGGCTTTTATTACAGCCGCTACCCGACGCCGGAAAAGGGCAAGGAGTTCTCGACCGTCAACGAGAACCACCAGGTCTATTACCACCGCCTCGGGACGCCGCAGTCGACAGACGAACTGGTGTTCGAGGACGCGAAGAATCCGCAACGCTTTCACACGTTGCAGACGACCGAAGACGAGCGCTACGCGGTGCTCGACGTCTCGGATCGCGGTACCGGCAAGCAGGGAAATGCCGTCTTTGTCATGGATCTGTCGAAGCCGGGCGCGAAGTTTGTTCCGCTGATTCCGACCATCGGCGACGACACATACAACGTGCTCGAAAACGTGCGCGGCGAATTACTGGTCTTCACCGACAACAACGCGCCCAATGGTCGCGTCGTCCGCATCGATCCGGCCAATCCCGCGCCGACCAACTGGAAAACGATCATTGCCGAAAAGCCCGAGACGATCGACACGGTCTCGGTCGCCGGCGGCAAGGTCATCGCGACCTACATGAAGGATGTCGCGTCAAAGGCCTACGTCCACAATCTCGAAGGCGCGCTCGAGAATGAGATCGAGCTGCCCGGCCTTGGCAGTGCCACTGGCTTTGGCGGCAACATGGACGACAAGTTCATCTTCTACACCTACACCTCGTTCACCTATCCGACGTCGATCTACCGCTATGAAATCGGGGCGGGGAAGAGCGCGCTGTTCCGCGCACCGGAGATCCCCGGCCTCGATAACAGTCAGTACGAGACCAAGCAGGTGTTCTACACTAGCAAGGACGGCGCCCGAGTGCCGATGTTCCTGGTCCACAAAAAGGGCCTGGTCCTCGACGGCAACAACCCGACGCTGATGTACGGCTACGGCGGTTTCAACATTGCCACCACCCCTGGCTTCAATTCGTTGCGCGTTGCGCTGCTCGAACAGGGCTTCGTCTATGCCAGCGTCAACATGCGCGGCGGCAGTGAGTACGGCGAGTCGTGGCATGACGCCGGGACCAAGACCAAGAAGCAAAACGTCTTCGACGACTTCATCGCCGCGGCCGAATGGTTGATCGCGAACAAGTACACCTCTCCTGCAAAGCTGGCCGCGCAGGGAGGGTCGAACGGCGGGCTGTTAGTCGGCGCCGTAATTAATCAGCGTCCCGAACTGTTCCGAGTCGCGATCCCGCAGGTGGGCGTGATGGACATGCTCCGCTTCCACAAGTTCACGATTGGCTGGAACTGGATTGCGGATTACGGGTCGAGCGACAACCCGGAAGAGTTCAAGGCGCTCTATGCCTACTCGCCCCTCCACAACATCAAGCAGGGACAGAAGTATCCGGCGACGCTAGTGACCACTGCCGATCACGACGACCGCGTGGTTCCGGCGCACTCGTTCAAATACGCCGCCGAGTTGCAGAAGAAGGCGAGCACCGACAATCCGGTGTTGATCCGCATCGAGACCAAGTCTGGACACGGCGCCAGCAATGTCACCAAGCAGATTGAAGCGACCGCTGATATTTACGCGTTCATCATGCACAACATGGGGATGACGCCGCGGATGGGGACGCGCTGAAGGACTCGTTGGCTTGCCGACTGCGTGGGACTCGTCGGCTTTGCCGACTGCGTGGGACTCGTCGGCTTTGCCGACTTCGCAGGACTCGTTGACGCCCGACTTTCACTGGGGCGCCAACGTCGCGGGACGCCGCGCCTGACGGTGCGTCGCGGGGAAGGCCGCCGTTCGGCGGCCTCTCAACTCGCTCTTCGACGGTTTAGCGCTGAAACTCCGTCCGTGCGATCATTTGGGTCATAATGGTCTTTATGTCCACAGTCACGGTAGCCGAAGCGAAGCGCCAGTTTTCAGAGCTGCTGCGCCGGGCCGAATACACCCGCGAGCGGGTGCTGGTACGGCGCCATGGCAAGCCGGTGGCGGCCATTGTCTCGACCGAGGACCTGCGCCGGCTCGAGGCGATGGATGACGAAACGGATGTGGCGGATGCACGGCTCGCGATGAAAGAGGCGGCCAGACAAGGCACGGCGTCGCTCGACTCGGTACTGCGCAAACACGGATTGGAGTACCTGTTGGTGCCAGAGAAGGTCGTCAAAGCCGTGGTGACGACGGCCAAGCGGACGACGAAGCCGGCACCGGCCAAGAAGCAGGCGCGAGCCACGCGTAAGGGCACTTCGCGGTGAGCGAACGCCCGCTTTTCGAGTCGAGCTCACCCCCGCGGCCGAGCGTCAATTCGCCAAGTTGGACCGTCATGCGCGCGAGAAAGTGGCTGACGCCGCGGATGGGGACGCGCTGAAGGACTCGTTGCCTTCGCCGACCTCGCGGGACTCGTTGGCGCCTTAATCTCACGGGCGCCAACGTCGCAGGCGCCGCGCCTGACGGCGCGTCGCAGGAAAGGCCGCCGTTCGGCGGCCTTTTTGCTGCAAGCTGTCGGAGGTCCCAATGACAACACGGATCAGGGCTGAGGTTGGCAATGTGGCGGAGTCGCCGATGGTGCTGATCGCCACCATAGCCGAGAGCATGCCCGGCTCGCTGAAGTTGTGTTACGGCGAATCGGACATGCCGACGCCCGAGTTCATCTGCCGCGCGGCGGACGAAGCGGTGCGCAACGGCCACACCTTCTACACCCACACCGCAGGCTATCGGGAACTGCGCGAGGCGATCGCGGCTAAGGTCTTCGCGTTGCACGGCGTCACCTACCGCGGGTCCGAGGTGATGAGCACGGTCGGCGCGTCGATGGCGATCTTCACGGCCATCCGCACCTGTGTCGGTCCCGGCGACAACGCGGTGATTATTTCGCCGACTTACGCGATCTTCTCCAATGGCGTGATTCTGAGCGGTGGCGAGCCGCGCCCTGTCGCATTGGCGCGCGACGGCGCACGATTCCGGCTCGATGTCGATCGCGTTCGCGCCGCGATCGACAGCCGCACCCGGATGTTGATCGTCAATAGTCCCTGCAATCCGACCGGATGGGTGATCAGCGTCGACGATCAGCGCGCCCTGGCGGAGTTGGCTGAGCGCCACGACCTGGTGATTCTCTCGGACGAAGTGTACGAGCGCCTCGTGTTCGATGCGCCGATCGCCGCGTCGATGGCGCGGGTCATGGACAAGGATCGGCTGATCGTCGTGAACAGCTTTTCCAAGACCTACAACATGACCGGCTGGCGGCTTGGCTGGGCGCAGAGCAGTGAGCCGATGATTCGCGCGATGTACAAAGCGGCCGAGTTCATCACCTCGAACGCGACGGCGATGGTGCAGCAAGCCGGCATCGTGGCGTTGCGCGACGGCGAACCGTACATCGCCGACCTGCGCGCCCATTACACGGCGCGCCGCGACCAGGTCGTCACCGCGCTGGGAGCGATCCCGGGTGTCTCGCTGCCGGAGCCGCAAGGCGCCTTTTACGCGTTCCCGCGCACCGACGG
The DNA here is from genome assembly GCA_035575715.1 of Vicinamibacterales bacterium. Taxonomy (GTDB): domain Bacteria; phylum Acidobacteriota; class Vicinamibacteria; order Vicinamibacterales; family UBA2999; genus JACCSI01. The sequence goes on from DATLXN010000012.1 coordinate 190,585, forward strand.
ACTGGTTGATTCGACCGACTTCACTGCGCGGCTGGTGAAGGAAACGGGCGTCGCCTTCGCGCCGGGTGTCGGCTTCGGCGCGTCTGGCGAGGGTTATATCCGAATGTGTTTCGCCGCAAGTGAGCAGACGGTGACCGAGGCGCTGGCGCGCTTCACAGGGTTCATGTCTGTGCGGTAAGGAGGTGGCGCGCGTGAGGCGTGTGCGGCTTGCGTTTACGAAGACCGTGATGGCTTCGGGCACTGGCCACCGGTGTACGTTTCAGACCTTTACAGATCGCTTCGGCTCACGCCGCTGATCGAATGGATCGCTGGTGGTCGACGTAGTGCGGGTTCCTCAAGGATCACTATGAAGTCTACAAGGACAAAAGGGACTGGCAGGCCGGCAAACGGGACCGGTCCGTCCGGCAGGATGGACGCCTCAAAACCCGCTTCGAATAAAACCGTCACTCCGGATAGAGCCGCGGCCGCTTTCGCGACGACGGGGAAGTTGATTACGGTGCGACTCCTGCCGGCTGAGCCAAATGACGAAGATTTCGTGTTGCTCGAAGGCGATCGAGATGCTCTCGCCTTTCTTGGCCGGCTGCTCTTGGCGCAAGCTCAAAGCAAAGATTGCGGGTTCCAACTCTCGCCCAAAGGCGCAGGGAGAGCGCTGTTTGGAAGCGCATCCAATCTCGGCCTCTGTATTCATCGCGTCGGAGACTGCGCACATGAGTTGAAAGGCACTGGCAACACCACCCGGCGCCGGACCAAGACCAAAGCTGCTGGTGCCAGTACTCGACCCGCACTCCGAAGAACAAAAGGCGTAAACGAGAACCGCTCCTAGGCAGGTGGCGGCGGTAATTATTACGCTCCGTCACTTGGACAATTCGTCGACAGACACTGATCAGAGTTGACTAGTGTTGAATTTAAAACATCGCGCAGCACGGCCAGGAGTACAGCATGGAATGGACGGCGGATATTCTTTCTGATCCGACAAGAAACCATGATCTGTGCGTCGAAATTTCGGAGGGTGACCACTACCGGGCGCGAATTCAGCGCGATGCCCAAGGCGCGGTGGAGTTGGTGTGCTACCAGGGAGGATTCACGATTCCGGCGCTGTGGCTCGTTGGACTAATCCAACGATTCATCGAAGACACAGACGCCTCACCAGCTGCCCCTCCCTCGTGAGTCGATTGAAGCGTAGAAGACCTAGGACGCGATCGACCGGACTGTCGCCTCGGCCAGTTGAGATTTTCTGAAGTGAACATGAAAGCTCCCAAAGCAGACGCCGTAACCTACGAGAGCGTTTCTGAGAAGCTCATCGATGCGGTTCCTGAGCTGCGTGCGGTCCACACAGAAGAACTTGCATGGTGGGGAAGTGACGTTCCTGGGCCTTACATAATTTTCGAGGATATCTTTCGCCCGCATCTCGACCAACTGATCGACACGGCTGAATTCTCTGCGCTGCGCCGGGCTTTTGATTTCATCGAGCTCTGTCAGAAAACCAAGGACAGCCGTTGGAAGACCTTGTGCAGATCGCGATCTTGCAACCACTCTCGGTCGACAGGTCGCGACTACTTCGCGCGCGTTCATACATGGGAAGGGCGACGTTACGGCACCTCGGCAAGGCTCAGCAAACGTAACGCTTCGCGGGCGTACCTTCAGGCGCCGGCACATTCACCTACAGCCCGTATTCTCACCGGCAAAGCCGGCCCCACCGCGAAGCGGTCCCACCGGCCGCAAGGCCGGTCCCTACTGTCCCGACAGCACCCGCCCCAAGCTGCCGCGATACCCGGTCATCTCGAGATAGCCGCGACCGGTCACCTTGGCGCCACCGCTGGTCCCGCCGACATCGACCAACCCTTCCCAGTACGAAACGCCCGCGCCTGCGGTCGATAGTTCCTGATTATCGAGCGGAGTGCTGACGTCGAGTTGCAGCTGTTCCCCGGGCACGCGGATCGTCCAGCGCGTCGGATACCGCCCACCGGATGGCGCGCGGTACAGCGAGCCGCTGGCCGTCAGTGAAAAATCGCCAGCGGTGAGATGCGTGGTGCGGCCCTGGGCGTCGACCAGCGTGCCGCTCGATCGCGGATCGCGGGAGCCGTCGCCGCGCCGCAGTTGATAAATCATCAGGTCCCGGCCATCTGACAGTTGCAGCGACAGCCAGTCCCAGCCCTGTTGATCCTTCTCGAGAAAGCTCGTGCCGAACTCGTGGTCCATCCAGCTAGTGCCGGTCACCTCGAACCGCTCGCCGTCAACGGTGATGCTGCCGCGGGTCGGCATGCGCGTCAACGAGTAGTAGTGCGACGCGTTGCCCGCGAGTGCGCCCTTTTGACTGATGCCATTGATCCCGTTAATTGCCGGCGCCTTGCCCTCGTCGAGGATTAGATCGACAGCGGCTGTGGCACTGGTCGCGCGAATGACATGACGGCCGTTGTCGTCGAAAAACGCGGTCCAGTCTTCATTCCATACCCGATAGCGGTCGGTCGCCGCGCCGGCGAGGCCGGGCCCGCCGCGACTCAGGCGCTCGTCGAATCGGTAGCGCCCCTTGACCGGGTCGGATACGGCGAGGTGCGTCATGAACAGATCGCGCACCGCCCACTTCGACGGATTGGCAGGTTGGGCATCTACGCCGACGCGAAAGAACGTCACCTGATAACCAAAGCGCCGCCCGGCGGTCGTCTGAAGATTGCCCGTGTAATACCACCACTCGATCTTAAACTCGGGGTGACTGGCATGATCGCGCGGGAACGCGAAGCGATAGCCTGCCGTCGCCTCCCGCCATGGTGCGGCGGACAACAGCGCGCTGAGAGCAACAAACAGCCCGACAGCGAACAGCCTCCCCTTGTTAGCACTCAGCACTTAGCACCACGCACCCAACACTTAGCACCCCGCACCCAACACTTAGCACCCCGCACCTAGCACTCAGCACGCAGCACTCAGCACTCAGCACTCAGCACTCAGCACTTCATTCATCTTGCGTCAGCACCAATCGCGCCGCCTGCCGCGCCGGATAGATCCCCGCTAACGCCGTGGCAATCACCACCGCGATTGAGACCTGCGCCAGGAAGGCAACCGGGATCCGGAATTGAATAGTCCAGCCAAAACTCTGCACGTTGATCACGTAGACCAATAGCACTGACAGGACCAGTCCGACCACCAGTCCGATCGCCTGGCTGGCGGCACCAATCAACGCCGCTTCAATCACCACCACCCGTTGCACCTGCCGCCGTGCGGCGCCAATCAGCCGTAGCATCGACAGCTCTCGCCGCCGCTCGATCACCAGTGTCAGCAACGTCGCGCCGACGCCCAGCATTGCGACGACCACCGCGATGATCTCGAGCGCGTAGGTGATCGCAAACGTGCTATCGAAGATCCGCAGCACTTCGGCGCGCAAGGCGCGGTTGGTATAGATAAACGCGCGGTGTCCTTCGTCAAGGCCGGCAAGGATCTCAGATCGCACCTGCTCCGGCTCGGCGCCGGGTTTGAGATACGCGGCGACGCCCGACGGCGCGAGTTCCCCGAAGTAGCGCACAAAGGTGGCGCGGTCCATGACGATGACGCCGCGGTCGACGGCGTAGTCGTAGTACACAGCGACCACCGCAAATGGGCGCGGGCCGGCGGGCGTCTGCAGCATCAGCGTGTCGCCAGGCTTGGTGTCGTACTTGTTGGCAAACACTTCCGACACCACGACCGACTCAGTGCCAATCGCGCGCCGCAATGCCTCTCGACCGTCAGCTGGCTCCTTGAACAACAGCGAGCCGTGCGACAGGACGATGTCGAAATTGCCGGCGCCGAGCACCACCAGGTTGTTGTTGTAGACCAGGTCGATGTTACGAAACGAATCGACGGCAGCCACGTCAGGATGCGCGCGCACCGCATCGATCACCGTCGCCGACAGCGTCTGCTCCGAGCCGGCGGTCGGCCGCATCCCGGGGCCGATGAACAAATCGGCCTGCAGCGTCTGGCCGACCCAGTAGACCACCGTGTCGCGGAAGCTGCCGATCATCACCGCGACCGCGACCATCATCGACAGGCTGACCGCCAGTGCGGCGACCGAAATCGACAGCCGCGGAATCGCGGCCGACAAATTGGCGTGGGCGAGCAGTCCCTCGACACCGAGCATGCGCCGCAACGGCCCGCGCATAACCCGGGCGAGCCCGTAGATGATCGCCGGCACCAGCAACGACGCGCCGATGATCGTCACAAAAGACGACGCGTAGCCGAACAGCGGCTGGCCGTTGATCGGAGGGAGCGTGGCCAGCCCGCCGGCCAGGATCAGCACCGCCAGCGGTAGCAGCAACGCTCGCGGCCGCAGGTGCACGCGTGACTCGAGCCGATCGTGACCGCGCATGGCGGCTGTCGGCGACACCAGGCTGGCTTCGCGCGACGGCAGCCACGCCGCGACCAGTGACAGCGGGATGCCGATGGCGAATGCCAGCGCAATCAACCCGGGCGTCAGCGCCGGTGGCACGGCCGCTGTCGCAATGTAGAGCGTGCTCACGGTGCGGCTGGTCAGATCGACGGCGACGTCGGCAAGCAAGCGCCCAAGACCGATGCCGACGATGGTGCCGGCAAGGCCGAGGGCGGCGGCCTCGCCAAGAAAGAGGGCGAGCACTTGCCCTCGCGTCACACCCAGGGCGCGCAGCGTGCCAATCTCATCGCGTCGCGCGATCACCGAAATCGTGACGGTGTTGTAGACCAGAAACAGTCCGACGACCAGCGACACCCACGACAGCGCAGTCAAGTTGAGATGAAACGCGGCGAGCATGCGTTCAACCTGTTGCCCTCGCCGGCCCGGGCGCTGCGCGGTGAGTCCGTCCGGCAGGCGCGCGCCGATCCCTTCGACTGCGGCATCGATCGCCGCATTGTCCGACGCGCCGGCGAGTACCACGTCGATGCGGTCGACCCGCCCCAACCGATCGAACGCGAGTTGCGCGGCGGCTATGTCCATCAGCACGAAGCTGCCGTCCATCACCCGCGCCGGCCCTTCGTCCTTGAGTAGCCCGCGGATGACATAGGTATTGACGCGATCGCCGGCCATCAGGCGAATCTCATCTCCGAGCGAATAGCCGCGTCGTCGCGCCAGCTTCTCGGTGATCACCACACTCTGCGGGCTGGTCAGCAGCTCGAGGAAGCGTTGCGGCGTGAGCGTGTCGCCGCCGAGCCCCTCGGGCTGCGCTCCTGATGTGGCAGCCGCGCCCACGACGTATTCGCGCAGCGTCAGGTCGCGGAGGATGTCGACGCCGAGCACCTTGAGTGCTTCGACGCGCTGCGCGGGACGGACGGCTGTCCCTTCGACGATGGCCATCTCGCCTTCGATGACAGCGCTTGCCGCGCCAAATTCACGCAGCCAGCCGAGCTCGGGCAAGAGCGATTCGTTAATGCCGCCGGTGCCGACGATCTCGATGCCGGCCTTGCCGGCAACGGTCGACAGCGCGGTTTCGAACCCGCGCACCGAACTGGCATTAGTCAGTTGAATGGCGATGACGACGCCGACGCCGAGCGCGATGCCAATGGTCGTGGTGATCGTGCGAGCCCGCTCCTTCAGCAGCGGGCGCAGAATGAACTGCTTAAACAGCCGCCACGACATCGTCGAACTTTCCGTCGCGCATGCGCAGGACGCGCTGGGCAGCGCGGGCGACTTCTGACGAGTGGGTGGCGAGCAGGATGGTGATGCCCAGTTCGCTGTTCAATTCCGTCAGCAGCGCGAGGACCCTGGCGCCGTTCTCGGAGTCGAGATTGCCGGTGGGTTCGTCGGCGACGAGCAGCCCCGGTTGATGGACGAGGGCGCGAGCGATCGCGGCGCGTTGCATCTCGCCACCAGACACTTGTTGCGGATAATGCTGAAGGCGATGGCCGATGCCGACCCGTCCGGCGAGTTGCGCGGCGCGTGCCTCCGCATCGGCAGGACGCATGCCGCCGAGCAGGCAGGGCAGCGCGATGTTGTCGCCCAACGTAAGCGTTGGCAGCAGATTGAAGAATTGAAAGACAAAGCCGATACGGTCGCGCCGCACGCGCGTCAGTTGGTCGTCGCCAAGTGACGCGAGCGGTTTACCCTCAAAAACGATCTCGCCCAAGGTGGGTCGATCCATGCCGCCGCACAAATGCAGCAACGTCGATTTGCCGCACCCCGATGGCCCCATCAACGCGACAAAGTCGCCGGGCTCGAGTGTGAGCGACACGCCGGCGAGCGCGGTCACGCGCGCTTCGCCGGTGACGTAGGTTTTTTGGAGATCGGTGGCGTGGAGCAGGGCGGACAAAGGTGTCCTTGTATTGTGTGGCACAATCCAGCCGCATCAGCTCAGCGTTTCGGGGAGACTTTCATGAAGAAGCTTGTTTTCGTCCTTGTTTTAACTGTCGCGGCCTGTTCGTCGGAGAACCGGGTCGACCCGCCATCGACAGCGGGCGCGACCACCGCGACACCTGACGTCAGCGGCTGGGAACGGCAGGCGCAGAACATCACCATCGTTCGTGACGATTGGGGCATTCCGCACGTCTATGGCAAGACCGATGCGGACGCCGTGTTCGGGGTGATTTACGCGCAGGCCGAGGACGACTTCAATCGCGTCGAGACCAACTACCTCAACTCGATGGGCCGTCTCGCGGAAGCCGAAGGCGAGAGCGCGATCTACCGCGATCTGCGCATGAAGTTGTTCATCGATCCTGCCGACATGAAGGCGCAGTACGAGAAGAGTCCCGACTGGCTCAAGAAATTGATGACGGCATGGGCCGACGGGCTCAATTACTACCTGCACACGCATCCGACCGTGAAGCCGCGCGTGATTACTCGTTTTGAACCATGGATGGCGCTGACCTTTAGCGAGGGCAGCATCGGTGGTGACATCGAACGCGTCAACCTCGGCCAACTGGAAGCCTTCTACGGAAAGAATCCGCAGGCGACCGCGTCGCTCGAGCTGCCGAAGCCTTACCAGGAACCGCGCGGGTCAAACGGCATCGCGATCGCGCCGTCGAATACCGCCGGCAAGAAAGCGCTGCTGCTGATCAATCCGCACACCTCGTTCTTCTTCCGTGCCGAAGCGCAAATGGTCAGCGACGAAGGGCTGAACGCCTACGGCGCGCTGACTTGGGGCCAGTTCTTCATCTACCAGGGCTTCAACGACCGCGCCGGCTGGATGCACACCTCGAGCGGCGTCGACAACATCGACGAGTATCTCGAAACGATTATCAAGAAGGGCGACGCGTTCTATTACAAGTACGGCCCTGAAGAACGGCCGCTGATGGCTTCAACGATCACCGTGCCCTACAAGGGCGCGACCGGGATGGCGCAGAAACAGTTCACGATCTATCGCACTCATCACGGCCCGGTGGTGCGCGAAGCGGACGGCAAGTGGGTCAGCGTGCGGCTGATGCAGGAGCCGCTCAAGGCGCTGACCCAGTCGTATAGCCGGACCAAGGCGAAGAATTATCAAGCTTTCCGCGAGTCGATGGACCTGCACACCAATTCGTCGAACAACACGATCTATGCGGATGCTGATGGCACGATCGCCTACTTCCATTCCAACTTCATTCCCAAGCGCGACGCCAGGTTCGACTGGTCCAAGCCTGTCGACGGCAGCGACCCGGCGACGGAATGGAACGGGGTGCATTCGATTGACGAATCGCCGCTGGTCAAGAATCCGTCGAGCGGTTGGCTCTACAACACCAATAACTGGCCGTGGTCGGCGGCCGGTCCTGATAGTCCCAAGAAGACCTCCTTTCCGGTCTATGTCGATCGCAATGGCGAGAATCCGCGCGGTATCCACGCCATTCGCGTCCTCAAAGATAAGAAAGACTTCACCATCGACTCGCTGATCGCGGCGGCCTACGACAGCTACTTGCCCGCGTTCGAGCAGATGCTGCCGGCCTTGCTCAAGGCGTGGGACCGCACGCCGGCGAGTAATCCCTTGAAGGCCAAGGTCTCTGAACAGATCACCATGCTGCGCGGCTGGGACTACCGCTGGGCCACCGATTCGGTGCCGACGACGGTTGCCGCCTACTGGGGCGAAGAGATCGGACGGAGCGTCAACGAGGAAGCGCGCAAAGCCGGTATCCCTGCTGATGAATTCGTGGCGCAGCGCGCCACGCCGGAGCAGTTGCTCCAGGCGCTCGCCGCCGCCTCCGACAAGCTCGCGGCGGACTTCGGCAAGTGGCAGACGCCGTGGGGCGAGGTCAATCGCTTCCAACGTCTGACCGGCGACATCGTGCAGCCGTTCAACGACAGCGGCGCCAGCACCCCGGTCGGCTTCACCTCGGCGCGCTGGGGCTCGCTCGCCTCGTTCGGCGCGCGCACCTACACCGAGACCAAGAAGATGTACGGCACCTCCGGCAATAGCTTCGTCGCCGTTGTCGAGTTCGGCGACCAGGTCCGTGCCAAGGCGGTATCAGCGGGCGGACAAAGCGGCGATCCGAAGTCGAAGCATTTTAATGATCAGGCCGAGCGCTATGCGACCGGCAATCTGCGCGATGTGTATTTCTATCGCCAGCAGCTCGAAGGTCACACCGAACGAACGTATAAGCCCGGGCAGTAGCTGAAGACTCGCGCTTCGCGCGAGCACGACTCGTTGGCGCGTGACGAAATCGGCGCCAACATTGCACGACGCCGCGCCTTTCGGCGCGTCGCACGACGGCCGCCGTGCGGCGGCCGTAACCCATGCAGCTTGATAAAACGGTCGCCGAACGGCGACCGTCCCGCGCCGCGCGAAGCGCGGGTCCTGCGCATGTCGGCGAAGCCGACGAGTCGTGCGAGTGTGCGGAGCCGCCGAGTCCTACTCCGCGCGCAGTGCCTGAATCGGCGCCACGCGCGTGCCGCGGCGCGCCGGGATGTACGACGCCAGCGTCGCGACCGCGATCAGGACGAGCGCCGTGACCGCGAAGGTGAGTAGATCGAGCGGTTCGGTCTCGTAAAGCATCGTCTTCAGCAACCGGGTCAAGCCGCCCGCCGCGAGCAGGCCGATGACCACGCCGAGCAGAACCAGTTTCATCGCTTGCCCAAGGACCAGCCGAAACACCGAGTTCGCGGTGGCGCCGAGCGCCATCCGCACGCCGATTTCCTGTGTGCGTTGCGTTACCGAATAGGCCATCACGCCGTAAACGCCGACCCCGGCCAGTACCAGCGCCATCAGTGCGAATGCCGCGAGCAACGCCGATACGGCACGCGGCCGCGCGAGTGTCACCGCCACGACTTCGTCCATCGTCCGCACGTCGGCCAGCGGCAATTCCGGGTCGACGGCGTGCACCGCCGCGGCGACGCTACTGACCATCGACGCCGGAGTCGTCTCCGAGCGCACCAACAGCGTCATCAACGAAATCGGCAGTTGCGGATGCGGCAGGAAGACCGCGGGACGCATTTCTGAATCGAGGGTCGAGAATTTGATGTCGCCGACGACGCCCACGACCTCGACTTTTATGCCGTCTGCGGGACCGATGCTGACATGCAGTCGCTTGCCGATCGGGTTCTCGCCCGGCAAGTGCTTGCGCGCCAGCGTTTCACTGACGATCGCGACCAGCGGCGCATCCCCCGCGTCAGCAGCTGTGAAATCGCGCCCCGCCAATTGCGGAATGCCCATCGTGCGAAAAAATCCTGGTGTGATTGGGCGCACTTCGGTAGTCGGCGCAGTGCCGTCAGCGGGCGCTGGCTGGTCGAGTCGATAGAAGCTGGTGCCGATGCCAGGGCCGCCCATCGGCAGGAAACTGACGCCCGCGGCGTTCTGCACGCCCGGCAACGCCGACACGCGCGACAACACGTCGGTGTAGAAGCCGGCAATGCGCTGGTTGTCGTTATAGCGCGCGGCCGGCAATTGCACGCGTCCGGTCAGGAGTCCTTCCGCGCGGAAGCCGGGGCTGATGTTCTGCAGCCGTACGAAGCTGCGAATCAGTAATCCGGCACCCGCCAACAGGACGATCGAGAGCGCCACTTCGGCGATGACCAACGCGCCGAGCGCGCGCCGTGAGCGTGGCCCGGCGCCGTGGCGGCCGCCTTCGCGCAGCGCGTCGTTCGCGGTCGCCGTCGCCAGCAGCGCCGGCACAAGACCAAAGATGAGGCCGGTGCCGAGAGCCACCGCCATCGTGAACGCAATCACCGGGACATCGAGGGCGATCTGGTCAAGGCGCGGCACGGGAATCCGGTTCGCGACGAGCGCGAGCAGTCCGCGCTGAAACGCGAAGGCGAGCGCCAGTCCCGCGATGCCTCCAGCCAGCGACAGCAGCAGACTCTCGGTCAGCATCTGGCGCATCAATCGACCGCGACCGGCGCCGAGCGCCGTGCGCAGGCCGAGCTCACGTTCGCGCACCGTGCTTCGCGCGAGAAGCAAATTGGCGACATTGACGCACGCGATCAACAACACCAGACCGACTGCGGCGGAGAGGATTAGTAAGGCCGGGCGGATTTCGTCGACCATCTGCGCGTGCACCGGGACCAGGGCGACCGACCACCCGGTGTTCCGTTGCGGCGCTTCTTTTTCAAGTTGCGCGGCAATGGTTTTCATTTCGTCAGCTGCCTGCGCCAGCGACACGCCGTCGCGCAACCGTGCCAAGCCGAACGACGATCCGCGCCCCCGCGCCGTGCGCAGCCGCTCGGCGGTCCAGCCATACGGCACCATGAAATCGGCACGCTGGCCGACGATGGTGAAGCCGGGAGGCATCACGCCGACAACCGTGCGCAGCCGTCCGTTGGCGGTGATGGTCATCGACAGGACGTCGCTGCGGCCGCCCAGCCGAGATTGCCAGAACTCGTGACTGAGCAGGATGACCGTGTCCTTGCCTTCCTCGTCTTCCTCTGGCGTGTAAGCGCGACCGAGCGCCGGCTGCGCGCCGAGCGCAGTGAACACATCGGCCGATGCCGATAGTCCGGCGAGTTCCTGGGGCTGGCCATCCAGCGTCACATTGATCCGCGTCGGTCCGACCATCCCGAGATATTCAAACGATCGATTGCGCTCACGCCAGGCAACGAAATTCGCTGGGCCGATGACGTTGCGCGGCCGGTTGCGGGAGGCGTTACTCTCCCACACCACCACCACGCGATCGGGATCGCGGTAGGGGAGCGGCTTGAGCATGACCCCGCGCACGACGGTGAAGATCGCTGAGGTTGCGCCAATGCCCAGTGCCAATGCCAGCACCGCGGGGATCGTGAATCGTGGCGCGCGGAGGAACGAGCGCAGCGCGAACCGCAGATCCTGGAGGAGGGTGCCTTGCATATGGCCCTTAGATGATCGGAACCGGTGGACGGTTGGCAGATATGCTAAAAAACTGCACTAGTCACAAGATCTCGGTGGGCCAACGGGTCTGCTGCGCCATCCCGGTTCCCGGTCGATTCGGCCGCGCATACAATCTGTCGATGACACGACTCGTCGCGTCAACGCTGAAGACTGGCGTCGTGACGTTGCTGGCAGTGCCGGTGCTGATCTCGCGGCCTGCGGCTCAGCAGCAATCGGTCACCGACCGATTGGTCAACAGCCGAATGCCGATCACACTCGACGTGCCGGTTCATGACGCCGCCGGAATGGCGTTGCAGCTCATATTGGCCGCGGCCGGTGTGACCTTTGGCATCGAGCACCCGCCGCCGGCGCCACCCGCGCCAGTCGACTTCGCCCGCCGTCCGCAACGAACCGTTGCGCTGGCAGGGATGCGATTGGGTGATGCACTCGATGCCATCGTGCGCGAGGATCCCCGCTACGCGTGGACCGAAGTGGACGGGCGCATCATCGTGCGACCCAGTCAGCACAGCACACAGCGCTCGCTCGATACACGACTGCCGTCAATCACCGTCAGCCGGGCGTCGATGCTCGAGGCGCTCACCATTCTCAGCCACGCGATCGATCCGGCGCGGCCGCGTCCCACCGTTGGTCAGATGGGCATGCAGTTCGAGATTCCCGGCACAGGACACGCCGCATCAGGGCCGGCAGCGGCCCGATCGATCTCGGTGGCCTTAACCAATCCCACGGCGTTCGACGTGCTCGAGGCCATGGCGCGATCGCATGGCCTTCTCTCGTGGCAGGTCCATTATGACGCCGGTGATGACTCGTTAGCCGCCTCTTCGATCGCGCTGTCGACCATCGGCTCCATCGCGACCGCCCAGTCAGCCGCCATGCGCGACCTTGCGGCGAAGATGCGCGGCCGTTTGCGCATTCCCGTGTGGCGGTCGCTCGAGACGATGCTCTCGTTGTATCACCAACGAACCGGTGTCTTGATGGGATTGGAATTACCCCCCGACGTCGAACCGTCGCCGATCGGCGGCCCGCCGATTGACCTGACGGATCTTCCTCCTGCCGTGGCCGTCGCGCGTCTGGTCGCGCTCGACAGTCGATTCGAATGGACCGACGACGGCGGGATGTTCTCCATCGCTCCCCGAGCGGAGTTCGTAAGTAGACCGACGGTGCTCGATCGCCGGCTGGAATCCGTAGTGATGCCAGGCCTCGCAGCTGAAGCGGCACTCGAGGTTTTAGTCGGGGCGATCGGCGGGAAACGTGTTGGGGGTGGCTACGGTGAGGGCGGGCTCCCTGGTCGCGATTCCGCCGAACAGGCCAGGCGCCGCGCAGCGAGTCGGGCGCGTACGGTCTCGCTGTCACTCGCGAACGTCACGGTGCGCGAGGTGTTGAATGCGTTGTGCCGGGCGCATGGCGCACTCTCCTGGCGCATGCGGCCGCCAAGCGCACGCGGGCGAGAGCCCTACCACTTCGATCTAGGCAGCGCCGACGGATGGAGTGTCGGCCTGTCGTTTTCGTTGAATCCATAGTGTGGACAGATCCTGGAGACTGCTGATGCATCGTTGTGCGGTTGTGGTCGTTTCGTCCGTGCTGCTCGCCGCTTGTGGCGTGGCCGCGCCGAGCAGTGATTCACCGTCGCCCTCGGAGACGGCGACTGCATCGCCCCACGCGAGTGCGCTCGACGTCATCGAACTCAGCGCCGCCGATGCGCGTGATCGGATGGCGGCGGGAACGCTCACCGCCCGGGCGCTCACGCAGGCGTATCTCGATCGCATTGCTGCCGTCGATGACGCGGGGCCGACGCTGCGCGCGGTGATCGACATCAGTCCGACGGCATTGGCCGATGCCGACGCTCGCGACCAAGAACGCAAAGCCGCCAAGGTGCGCGGCCCGCTGCACGGGATCCCGGTGCTACTCAAGGACAACATCGACAGCGCCGGTATGGTGAATTCCGCGGGCTCGTTGGCGCTCGCAGAGAACCGTCCGAAGCAGGATGCGTTTCTGGTCGCGCGGCTGCGCGATGCGGGCGCGGTGATCCTCGGGCGCACCAACCTGAGCGAGTGGGCCAACTTCCGCTCGACGCGCTCGACCTCCGGCTGGAGTTCGCGTGGCGGACAGACGAAAAATCCCTACGTGCTCGATCGCAATCCCTGTGGGTCAAGCGCCGGGACGGGCACGGCGATCGCCGCAAGCCTCGGCGCCATTGGCGTCGGCACCGAAACAGACGGCAGCATCATCTGCCCCGCGGCGGTCGCTGGTCTGGTCGGCCTCAAGCCGACGGTTGGCGTGATCAGCCGGTCCGGCGTGATTCCCATTTCGATCTCGCAAGACACCGCGGGACCGATGGCGCGCACCGTGGCGGATGCCGCCATGTTGATGAACGGACTTGCCGGCGTCGATGCGAACGACCCGGCCGGCGCCGCGGCCGCCGGCAAGATTCCGGCGGACTACACGACGTTTCTCGATGCGGGCGCGCTGAAGGGGAAGCGTTTCGGTGTGCTCCGACAGGCGATGGACTTTCACCCCGACGTTGACAAGGCGATGGAAACCGCGATGGCCGCGGTCAAGACCGCGGGCGGGGAGGTGGTCGACATCAAGATCGCCAACTACAACGACTGGAATGACAGCGAGTTCGAGGTGTTGCTCTACGAATTCAAAGATGGGCTCAACGCCTATCTGAAATCGAGCGGCTCGCCGCACACCTCGCTCGAAGCGCTAATCGCCTGGAACAAGGCGAACGCCGAGAAGGCGATGCCGTTCTTCGGGCAGGAGCTGTTCGAGCGTGCGCAGGCGAAGGGCGCGGTGAGTGATGCTGCTTACGTCAAAGCGCGATCCGCCGCACGTCGCATGGCCGGCCAGGACGGATTGCTCGTGGCGCTCAGGCGTGACAAGCTCGCCGCGGTGATCGTGCCGAGTATGTCGCCGGCGTGGCCGACCGATCACGTCCTCGGTGATCACTTCGTCGGTGCGGGTTACGGCATGGCCGCCGTCGCCGGCACGCCCAGCATCACCATCCCGATCGGCGAGACGCACGGCTTGCCACTTGGTCTGACGTTCATGGGCGCACCGTACAGCGAGGGTGAGTTGATCAGCTACGCCTATGCGCTTGAGCAGTTGACCAAGGCGCGCAAGGCGCCGCAATACAAGCCGACGCTCGCCCAATAATCCGCGGATACACTTTGCTGTCGCGAATCCCGGAGGCCCTGATGAACGTGCGCCGATCAACCATGACGATAATCACCGCACTCACGCGGCCGCTGACCGCCGCGGCCCCAAACGCCGCGATGAATCGACGCCGTACGCTCGTGGCCGTTGCCACGCTCACCTGTCTCAGCATCCTTGTAATGGGCCACGTCACCCGCGTTGCCGCGCAAAGCGACGCGCGCGCCATCCAGGTGGGGGCGCCGTACTTTGCCGACCCTGACCGCCGCACCAAGCTGACCGCGGTGTTCGCTGATATCGATCGCGCGTTCACCGAATTCGCGTCACGCGAACACGTCCCCGGTGCCGCCTGGGGCATCGTCATCGACGGCGAATTGGCGCACGTCGGTGTCACCGGTTATCGCGAGTTGCCGACCAAAGCGCCCATCAATGGCGACACGGTGTTTCGCATCGCCTCGATGACCAAGAGCTTCACCGCGATGGCGATCATCAAGCTGCGCGATGAGGGCAAGCTCTCGCTCGACGATCCCGCCGAGCGGTACGTGCCCGAACTCCAGGGCTTGAAATATCCCACGACGGATTCGCCCCGGATCACCATCCGTCACCTGCTCTCGCACGCCGAAGGCTTCCCCGAGGACAACCCGTGGGGCGACCAGCAACTTGCCGCAACCGACGCCGAGATGAACGCAATGATGCGCGGCGGGATTCCGTTTTCCAACGCGCCCGGCATCGCCTATGAGTACTCGAATTACGGCTTTGCGATTCTCGGCCGGATCGTGACCAACGTCGCGAAGATGTCGTACCGCGAGTACGTGGCGGCGCACATCCTGAAACCACTTGGCCTCACCTCGACGACGCTCGAACCCGGCGCCGTGCCGGCGGCGCGCCTCGCGCACGGCTACCGCTGGGAAGACAACCAGTGGAAAGAAGAGCCGCAGTTGCCCGACGGCGCGTTTGGCCCGATGGGCGGCATGCTGACCTCGATCAACGATCTGACCCGCTATGTTGCGACCTTCGTCGGCGCGTGGCCGCCGCGCGACGGACCGGAAACATCGCCGATCAAGCGATCGTCGCTGCGCGAGATGCAGCAGGTGGCGCGCCCGCGGCCAAGCACGGTGGGTCGTAGCGCAGATGGTACCGCGCTGCTCAACGCCGGCGGTTACGGCTACGGTCTCGGCATCACCGAGACCTGCAGCTATGGTCATGTCGTCGCGCATAGCGGCGGCTTGCCCGGGTTTGGCTCGCAGATGCGGTGGCTGCCGGAGTACGGCGTCGGGCTGATCGCGATGGGAAATCGCACCTATACCGGCTGGGGCGGGCCCTTTTCAACGGCGTTGGAGTTGCTCCAGAAAACCGGCGGGCTCACCCGGCGCGTGCAGCAGGCATCGCCGGAATTACTCACCGCGCGCGAAGCGGTGACTCGCTTGATCGTGCAATGGGACGACACGCTGGCCGATCGGATCGCCGCCAATAACCTCTACCTCGATCGCAGCAAAGATCGGCGTCGCGCCGAACTCGCGTCGTTGCGAGACACAGTCGGCGCCTGCTCGCCGGCGACCGGGCCGTTCGTCCATGTCGAAAACGCCTTGCGTGGCACCTGGAACATGACCTGCGAGCGTGGCCAGGTTGGCGTGGCCATTACCCTGGCGCCAACGACACCACCGCTGGTGCAGTTTCTCGAAGTCGGACCGCCACAGACGCCGCCGCGGCCGGCCTGCACGCCGTAGCGCGGCTGCGCCGCGAAGACGGAAAGACGAAAGACGAAAGACGAAAGACGAAAGACGAAAGACGAAAGACGGAAGCCGACGACGGGCGCCCGACGCCCGACGCCCGACGCCCGACGCCCGACGCCAGACGACCGACGACCGACCACCGACCACCGAGCGAAGGCACGTGCGCTCGGACCTGAAGGCCGAGTGCCGAAAGCAGAAAGGCGAAAGCAACACATGTCTGCATTAATGCGAGTCGTTGCCGCCGGATGGTTGTTGGTCTACGCGACCGATGCGCGCGCGCAACATGCGCGCGTCGTCGATCTTGGCGGCGGGTTGTATCAAGCGACCGGCGTCATGGGCGGCACGGCGGTGCGAGTGCCCCAGAGCAATACCTTCCTGATCGTCACCAGCGGGGGCAACGTCGTGGTCGACACGTCAATCGCCGCCGCGGCCAAGGGTCACAAAGACGCGCTGACCGCGATCAGTCACGCACCAGTGCGCGCGATCGTTCTCACGCATGCGCACGGGGACCACACCGGCGGCATTGCACTGTGGCGGCAGCCGGACACGCAGATCATCGCCCAGCGTCAGTATCCAGAGTTCCTGGATACACCGCACGACTCGCGGGTTACTTTGCGAGGGCCAACGTGGCGCAGTTCGGGGCATCAGTGGCCGGACTGGCTGCCGCCGGGACGCGGACGACGCCAGCGCCGGGTGTCCAGCCCACCGTCCTGTTCGACGAGACACACCACTTTGAGGTCGGTGACACGCGATTCGAACTCCTGCACACACCTGGAGAAACCCCGGACCATCTGACGGTCTGGATTCCTAAGTTACGAGCGGCCTTGGTCGGCGACAACTTCTACGAATCCTTTCCGAACATCTACACGTTGCGAGGGACGCGGCCGCGCTGGGCAATGGATTACGTGAAGTCGCTCGACCGCGTGCTCGCGCTCGAACCGGAGATGGTGTTGCCGAGTCATGGACCGGCGATTCGCGGGCGTGCCGAAGTGCGGCGGCAGCTGACCAGGTATCGCGACGCCATCCTCTATGTGCATGACGCGACGGTCAAGGGCATGAACGAGGGCAAAGATGTGGTCTCGCTGATGCGCGAGATCACATTGCCATCTGACATGAACCTGGGCGAGTCGTACGGCGCGTTGACCTGGTCGATACGCGGTATCTATGAAGGCTACGTCGGCTGACCGACATGGCCCTCGCCGTCAACGCCGCTCATCGTCCTGCGCTCGAGGCGCGCCTGAAGGCGCTGCAAGCGCTCGACGCCGCCTCGAGTAACAGCAATGAGCGCGGCTGGCTGGCTGCCGGCATTCGCGAAGCCGAGCGGAAACTGAAACAATGATCCCCGCTCGGCATACAACCGCCGACTGACCACCGACGACCGACCACTGACCACTGACCACTGACCACTGACCACTGACGACTGACCACCGACGACTCGGATAGAATCACCACACATGGGTATCATCGACTTCCTCAAAGGCGAGCTGATCGAGATCATCGAGTGGACCGATGATTCCCGGGACACGCTCGCATGGCGCTTCCCCGACGACGACAAGGCGATCAAGAACGGGGCGCAGTTGATCGTCCGCGAGTCGCAGGTCGCGCAGTTTGTCTATCTTGGTGAATTCGGCGACACGTTCAAGCCGGGCAAGCACACGCTGACCACCGACAACATCCCGATCCTGACCCGGCTCAAGTCGTGGAAGTACGGGCTCGAGTCGCCGTTCAAGGTTGACGTCTACTTTGTCGTCACCCGCCTGTTCACCGGCAACAAGTGGGGCACGTCGAACCCGGTGATGTTGCGCGACAACGACTTCGGCGTCGTCCGCGTCCGGGCCTTCGGCACCTATGATTTCAAGATTGTCGAGCCGCGGACCTTCCTGCGCGAAGTGGCCGGCTCCGATCACAACTTCCGCCTCGATGAATTCGCCGACACGATGCGCTCGCGCATTGTCAGCATCTTCACCGACGCGATTGCCTCGGCCAAGATACCGGTGCTCGACGTGGCGTCGCGTTACACCGAACTCGGCGAAGCGTTACTGCCGCTGATCAATCCCGCGATGATCGCCAAGTACGGCCTCGAGATCACCAGCTTCATCGTCGAGAACGTGTCGGTGCCGCCGGAAGTCGAGGCGGCGATCGACAAACGGTCGAGCATGACGGCGATCGGCAATCTCAACGACTTCGTGAAATACCAAATGGGCAAGGGCTTCGAGTCCGGCGGCGGCGCCGGCGCCGCGGGCACCGCGGCCGAACTGGCGGTGGGCTTTGGCATTGCGCAACAGATGATGCAACAAGGCTTTGCCGGTGGACAGGCGACGCCCACGGTCGCTGGGCCGGCGGCGGCGTTGCCCGAACTGATCAGTGTTGCGGAAGCGGCGCAGGCGCTCGGCGTGTCCGAAGCGGATGTCACCGCTGTACTCGAGGCCGGCGATCTCAAAGGCAAGAAAATCGGCACGACGTGGCGCATCTCGCGGGCCGCGCTGACCACTTATATGTCGGCCTGATCGCGAGTCTCGCGATTGACTGAGATCTCGGCGCTCGACAAACACGCCTGCCCGGCTTGTGGCGCGCAGGCGGAGTGGAATCCGACCACCCAGAAATTGGTCTGCGCCTTTTGCGGGACCGAGTCGCCGTATCAGATCAACCGCGAGCTGGGTAAGGTCGCGGAATCGGATCTGGCGACGACGCTGCGCGATCTGCCAACCGACGAGGCCGCGTTGCTTGCGGCGAAGCGCACCGTGCAGTGCCAAAGCTGCAAAGCGGTCATGGAGTTCGACACCGGGCGGGTCGGCCAGAACTGCGAGTTCTGCGGCTCGCCGGCGCTGGTGAGTTATCAGCAACTCCAGACCGCGGTCGCACCGCAGGGCGTGCTGCCATTCAAGATCGACAAGGCGCGCGTCCGAGACGACATCCGGCGCTGGTGGCGAAGTAAATGGCTCGCCCCGGGGCGTCTCGGCAAAGCGGCACTCGTCGACACCGTGCACAGCATTTACATTCCCTACTGGACCTTTGACGCGCGCGTGCATTGCCCGTGGGAGGCCGAAGCCGGGCATCATTACTACGTCAGCGTCGAAGGCCGCGACAGTAAAGGCCAGCGCGTCGTTCGACAAGAGCAACGCACCCGCTGGGAGCCGGCCTCCGGCGTCATCGACCATGTGTTCGACGATGACCTGGTGCCCGGCAGCCAGGGGTTGCCACTCGACCTGTTGCGACAAGTCGAGCCGTTCCCAACGCAAGAAGTGGTGGCCTATGACACCGCATTTCTGTCCGGGCACGTGGTTGAGCATTACCAGGTGGTCTTGACCGAGGCCAATAAGCAATCGCAGGAGCAGATGCACGCGGCGCTCGAGCAGCTGTGCGGCCAGCAGGTGCCCGGCGACACCCATCGCAATCTGCAAATCTCACCCACTTACTCCGGCCAGACGTTTAAACACGTGCTGGTGCCGATCTGGCTGCTGTCCTACAACTACGGCGCGCGCGCGTTTCAGGTCATCGTCAATGGATCCACGGGACGGATCGCGGGCAAGTACCCGTTCAGCGCGTGGAAGATCGCCTTCCTCGTGGTGCTCGCGCTGATTGCGGTGATGATTTTCCTCACGGTTGCCGCCGAGCAGTAACTCCCGACCACCGACCACCGACCACCGACCACCGACCACCGACCACCGAATGCCGAAAGCCCCGTCAGAAGTCATCGTCGTCGACGGCCACGAGGTCTCGATCTCGAACCCGCAGAAAGTGCTGTTCCCCGACGCGGGTTACACCAAGTTGGAGCTCGTGCGCTATTACCTGGCCGTGGCAGAGGGAGCCTTGCAGGGCGCTGGTGGGCGGCCCAATGTGTTGGTGCGCTATCCCAACGGTATCGGTGACGAGTTTTTCTATCAGAAGCGCGCGCCAGTGTCCCGCCCCGATTGGATTGAAGTCGTCGCTTTGAAATTTCCATCGGGGCGCAGTGCCGAGGAGATTGTGCCGCGCAGTGCGGCGGCGCTCGCCTGGATGGCGAACCTGGCCTGCCTCGAGCTGCATCCGCATCCGGTTCGCGCCGAAAATCTCGATCACCCCGACGAACTACGCGTCGATCTCGACCCCGTGCCCGGCATCGAGTGGCCGCAGGTGCGGGAGGTCGCACACGTGGTCGAGGACACGCTCAAAGAACTGGGGCTCGTCGGTTGGCCGAAAACGTCTGGCTCACGCGGGATTCACGTCAATGTCCGGATTGAACAGCGGTGGACGTTCGACGAAGTCCGCCGCGCGGCGCTGGCGTTGGCGCGCGAGGTTGAACGCCGCGCCCCGGCGCTGGCCACCAGCAAATGGTGGAAGGAAGAACGCCATGGGGTGTTCATCGACTACAACCAGAATGCGAAGGACCGGACGGTCGCGGCCGCCTATTCCGTGCGTCCCAAAGCCGACGCGCGCGTCTCGGCGCCTCTGACATGGGAGGAGATCGCGACCTGTGACCCCGCCGACTTCACTTTGGCCACGATGCCGACGCGATTCGCCAAGGTCGGCCACCGGCACGCCGTGATGGATCAGCATGCCGGCTCGCTCGAGCGGTTGCTGGAGTTGTCGGCGCGACAAGAGAAAGAAGAAGGTCTTGGCGACGCGCCGTGGCCGCCGCAGTACAAGAAGCAGCCCGGTGAGCCACCACGGGTCCAGCCGTCGCGGCGTCGAACGCCGAAGCATCCGTTGATCGAGATCGGCCGCGGCCGCAGGAAGGCCGAGGTGCTCGACGGTCTTGAACGCTGGAAAGAAAAACATCCGAAGGCCGCCGAGCATCTCGAGCCGGCGGATGTCCTGGTCGACTCGATGCGTGGCCGATCATCAACATGGACGCGGGTCCGTGTGAACCTGCAGCACGTCCCGGCGAAGATGCGTCCAAAGCAGGGCCCGCTCGATCCGGATGATGCGCCTGTCGACGATTACAAAACCACAGATCAGGAACCGCAGATCCCGATTAAGCCCCGAAGACCCTCGCGAGCTCGTAAGGCGCCGTAACTTCGAGCTGATCGTAGCGGCACTCGCGTGGGGGCTTGTCCGGTCGCCAGCGCAGAAAGATCGCCGCATGACGGAACCGATCGCCCTGCAGGTGGTCGTACTTCACTTCGACGACGCGCTCGATGCGCAGCGGCTCCCACGACAAGTCCTTGCCACCGCTCCAGCGGCTCTGGCCACCCGGCATCCGGGTCGTGTCGCCGCCACCCGCCTCGGCCCATGCGCGCCACGGGTGGTCGGTCATCGCGTGCTTGCGGATCGGTTCGAGCTCCGTTGCGAGTTCCTTGCGTTTGGCCATCGTGAACGCGGACGTCACGCCGACGTGATGCAGTGTGCCGTTGTTGTCGTAGAGCCCGAGCAGCAACGATCCCACGGTGTCGGCACCGGACTTGTGCCAGCGGAATCCGGCGACGACACAGTCCGCGGTGCGCACGTGCTTGATCTTGATCATCGCGCGCTTGTTCGGCTGATACGTGCCGCCTTCAGGCTTGGCGATCACCCCATCAAGTCCTGCGCCTTCGAACTGGTCGAGCCATTGCGCGGCGACGGCGCGGTCGCGGGTCATCGGCGTCAGGTAGATCGGCGGCGTGGCGTGGCCGAGTAGTTGTTCGAGCCGGGCGCGACGGGCGCTCTGCGGTTGGTCCATCACGCTCTGGTCGGCGACTGCGAGCAGATCGAACGCGACCAACGACGCCGGCGTCTCCTTCGACAACTTGAGCACTCGCGATGCGGCCGGATGGAGGCGCAGCTGCAGCAGATCGAAACTGAGCCCGTGCGGTGTGGCGATGACAATTTCGCCGTCGATGACGCAGTGATCCGGCAGCCCGGCGAGGCAGGCCTTGGACATTTCGGGGAAGTAGCGATCGAGCGGACGCGAGTCGCGGCTTTGGATAAACACTTCGCCAGCACCGCCCCGAAACACGAGAGCGCGAAAGCCGTCCCACTTCGGTTCGTAAAGGAAGGTGTCGCCCGTTGGCAGCGACTCCGCCACCTTGGCCAGCATCGGTTCAACCGGCGGGGCAATTGGAAAGGCAGGCGACCGTTCAGCCATGGGTGCTAAAGGGAACGCGCGCCTTCACGGTCGGGCTCCGACAAGAACTGTTCGGTGAGTTTCATGTGGTCTCTCCTGACATAGGCTAAATTCTCTCTCATGAGAAAAGGGCCTGCCCCTTTTTTCGTCCACCGTAAAAAGGGGCAGGCCCTTGTTCAGTTTTTGCGACCCGAGGAGGATTTGTGGCTGAGCCGACCGTTGACCGGAAACAACTGATTGCCCTGCTGAACGAAGACCTGGCGCGTGAATACCAGGCGATCATTGCGTATGTTGCGTACTCGCAGATTTTGAAAGGCGCGGCTTACATGTCGATCGCCGAGGAACTCGAAGTCCATGCCGCGGAGGAACTCGAACACGCGCTCACGATAGCCAAACAGATCGATTACCTCGGGGGAACACCGACGGTCGTGCCCAAGACCGTCAACATCTCCGACGACGCGGAAACGTTGCTGCGGTTTGATTTAGACAACGAAACCGAGACGATTCGCGAGTACCGCAAGCGTGTTCGGCAGTGCGAAGCGCTCGGCGAGTACGCCATCTCCGAACACATTCGCGAGATCCTCAAACAGGAACAGGAACACCTCTCGGACCTCGCCTCGGCGCTGGGCGAAGATCCGCCGGAGATTGGCAACTGACGGCTAATCAGTTTCGTCGCATCGCCCTCGGGATGGCCGGCGTCGTCGAAGGTGCGCATATGAGCCATCCCGATTTCCGCGCGGGCGGCAAGATTTTCGCCACGCTGCACGTCGACAATCGGCATGCGATGGTCAAGCTCACCCCGGAGCAACAGGCGCAAATCATTGCTGACCACCCCGCGATCTTCGCCCCTGAGAGTGGGCATGGGGGCGCCAGGGCTGTACGCGGGTCGTCCTGAACGTGGCGTCGAGCGAAGCCGTCGGTGAGGCCCTGTCGCACCGATCCCCTATGAAAAAACGCAAACTTCCCTGTGAAGGAGAGTGCATCTAGGTGTAGTCTTACCCAACGGTTGGCTATCTAGCCGCCGTCACCAAAACACGCGTCGTTCACAGGAGACGAAATGGCTAAGAGTGCGAAGAAGGCGAAGACGGCGAAATCGGCAACGAGCGCGAAAAGCGCTAAGTCCGCGAAGAAGGCTCCGCGCAAGGCGAATGCAGCGTTCATGGCGCCAGTCACGCCCAGTTCGGCACTGGCAGAAGTCGTCGGCTCCAAGCCGATCCCGCGTACCGAAGTCACCAAGAAGCTGTGGCAATACATCAAGAAGAACGATCTGCAGGACCCCAAGAACAAGCGGATGATCAAGGCCGACGCCGCGCTCAAGACCGTGTTCGGCGGTAAGGCCACCGTCAACATGTTCGAGATGACCAAGTTGGTCGGCAAGCACCTCAAGAAGACCTAACTTCCACTCGCTGCCATCTGTGAAACCGGTGAACGCTGTGGTTCGTCAGCTCCTCATCATCGTTGTCCTCGGTGCAGGTCTGGGACTGCCCGCGTCGGCGGCTGCGCAACAGCAGGCAGCCGACGGTGTCGCGATCAACGACGAGGGGCTGCCGCAGTACTCCACGTTTTCACTCTGCGCAATCGACCCGGCGACCGGCCAGTCCGGCGCCGGGGTCACTACCCGGGTCCCGTTTGTCGGCCGAGCGGTTCCGTGGGTCCGCGCCGGTGTCGGCGCAGTCTGCACCCAGGCTTCGACGATGGTCGAATACGGCGTGCGCGGTCTCGACCTGATCGCCAAGGGTGTCGAGCCGTCGGTGGCGCTTCAGCAAATGCTCGCCGACGATGTGCAGCGCGAGTCGCGGCAACTCGCGTTAATCGACATGAAGGGCCGCGCCGCGGCGCACACCGGTAAGAACAACGGCAACTGGGCGGGTAGTCGCCAGGGCCGTCACTACACGGTCCAAGCCAACATCATGGTTGGCCCCGAAGTCGTCGAGGCGATCGCCACGACCTTTGAGGCCACCGAGGGTACCGGCATGCCGCTCGCGGAGCGGATGATTCTGGCGATGGAAGCCGGGCAGGCCAAAGGCGGTGATCGCCGCTGGGGCAACCTGCAGTCGGCAGCGATCAAGATCGCCGATCCCAACGATCCCGGACGCGGCGGCGATCACATCGCGCTGGCGATTGAAGTCGGCGAGCACGCCGAACCGGTCGCCGAACTGAAACGCATCTACTACACCACCGCGCGTCGTCTCGGCTTCCGCAGTTTCTCGCGCGTCGAAGGCCAGGACGTCGTCGAGCTCAAACGCATGCTCCATGCGCTCGGCTACTTCCGTCCCACGCTGGCCGCGTTCCCCGAGCCGCCGGCTTCGATCAACACGCGGACGATGCTGGAGTTGCGCAAGACCAACCCGGCTGAATACGACAAGCTGGTCGCCGAATCACGCCGCGTCTCCGGCGAATACACCAAGCAGTACGCCCAGTTCGACGAAGAAACCATCACCGCTGTCGATAAATTCCGCGCCGACAAGTCGCTGAATTATCAGGGCGATCCGCCCGGCCTGGTCGACTCACGGCTGATCGAGGCGCTGCGCGCTGCCTATTTTGCGAAGAGAAAAGCGTCGCCGACCCCGTAGCCACAACCTCGGCTATCCTGTAAGCAGGGTGAGCGTTTGAACAGCGGCCCCGGGCCCACCGAACTCAAATTAAAGCTGGCGCCGCAGCGCCGTTTCGAAGCGATCGACGTCAACACGCGAATCGCCGCAGAGGCTGGAGATGTCCTCTGTCGGCATCGCCGTGCGTTGTATTGCTCGTTTCACACCACCGCCGGCTATCTCGATCAAAGCCTGTCGGCGCGCATGCGCCACAACCCTGAAGGCCTCGGGCTGTTCTTTCGTACCTTTCACGCGCTCTTCCCGCAGGGTGGCGAATACCGGCACGATCAGATGGAGTTCAGGACCGAGTTGACCGACGAGCAGAAGGAGGTCGAGCCGCGCAACGGCGACTCACACCTGACCTTCATCGGCGCCGGCCTGCGCAACTGCGTGACCTACCGCGCGCGTCCTGATGCCCCGGTCTATTTCATCGACCTCGATGGCATGACCGACGCGATGAAGCGCTCGCGTTCGACCACGGTGTTGGCCTACGACGAAGAGCGGATCGTCCAGCGCACCTCGATCGTCATCCCGGTGTCGAAGCACCCGATCGATTCGGTCAACCTTGCCGATCCGCGACTGGGCCTGATCGACCAGGTCAACGAATTACTCGGCCGTCACGGGCTCGCGCACGGCCGTGTCGATCTGGTGGTCGACCCCTCTGAACGCAACGTCGGCCTGACCGTCAACGAATACGAAACGCTGCTGATGCAGAACGATCTCGTTGACGTGCTGAAGGACCCGCTGCGCTTCGCGCGGCTCAAGGCCCGCAACGCGTTCAACGATCCGCTCGCCGTGCCTGGCAAGACGCTGAACTACGCGAAGTTTGACGCCGTGCGCGTGTTGAACTCGCTGATGGATGCGTTGCATCTCGATCAGTCGTCGATCGAGCGCTTGTTCGCAAAAGTGATGGCGGTCCCGGCCAAGCGCTTCCTGCGGTCACGCCGCGTCAGCTTCCTGGCGTCGGCCGATTCGGCAGGCAGGTCGAGCCTGGTGCGCGGCACCTATCAGAGCCCGATTCTGGTGCAGTGGCAGGCCGCCGATAGACAGGAGCGCCGCGTCGAGATCGTGCTCACCGAGTTGTCGTAGGGCGCGCCCCGCTGGCCATCAAGCCGGCCAACAACACATACCCATCGGGGTCCTGGCTGGCGCGTGGGTCTTCCTGAAACGCAGGCATGCCAAGCGCGTCGCTGTGGTAGACGAAGGCATCGAGATGAACGTCCTCGAAGCCCGCTGCGATCAGCGTCTTCCATAACCGTCGTCCCACCCGCCGCCCGGCGCGGGGGTCTGTGGCTCGATCGCTCGCTACCCCCGAAGGCATTCGCGGACTTGCGATCCCCCAGAAGTCCTCATCGATGTCGATGACGACGATGCGGCCACCCGGAACCAGCACGCGGTAGGCCTCTTGCGCGACAGCTAACGGGTCCGCCAGATGCTGAAACAGATACCTGGCGAAGACGAGATCGATGCACGCGCCGGCCAGCGGACAGGCCACAGCTGAGCCGGCGGCGAAGGTGACGCGTGACGACCAGTGCGCGGTCTCAGCGCGGGCATAACTCAACAGGTCGATGTCGGCATCGACTCCGATCAGCTGAATCTGTGGCCATGACGCCAGCAGCTCAGCGGCGACATATCCGGGGCCGCAACCCAGATCGAGCCAGCGGTTGCCACTCGCCGGTAGTAAACGGCGCAGCGTCCGTACTTCACTCGCCCAGCCGAGTAGGGTATGGGCGCGGGCCGCCGGACGGGGCGTCACCACAGTCCTAAAGTCATGGCAAAGAAATACAAAGGTTTACAAGGGTTTCCGGCAGTTCGCCCCTATTCTGGATCCATACGACAGAGGGGAAGCACCGGGTGGAGCGACTCTCGGCGGGCCGCATCGCTTCACCCGGTTTTTTTAGCCCATCAACCGGTTTTTATCCCAGCCAAGGTACCCACGATGTTTGAACACGAAACCGGTAAGAGCGTCGGCCGTCGCAGTTTCCTTCGCGGCTCCGCCCTGTTCGCTGCGGCCCTTGGCTTAGCGGTCGTACCGGCATTCGCGCAGCAGCCGACGCCGAAACCCGAGCCGAGGCCCGAACCGAAACCCGAACCGGAAGAGGGCGAGCCCAAGGATCCGTTTGGCGAGCCCGAAAAGCCGAAAGACGGCAAGCTGATCGACAAGGAAGGCCGCGAGTACCGGGTCTGCCCGCAGTGCGCCTACAACATGTACAAGCAGGGCCGCATGTGGGTCTGTGAGAACTGCGGGTATAGCTACGTCGAGTAGGGATCAGGGAACAGGGAACATCAAAGCCCGCTTCTTCGGAGGCGGGCTTTTCTATTGCGATTGGCGATTGGCGATTAGTGATTGGGTGATTTTGCGATTGGGTGATTGCCGATTTAGTGATTGAGTGAGGGTCATGAGTTCCCTCCGCGGCAAGACCCTGTTCATCACCGGTGCCAGTCGCGGCATTGGTAAAGCGATCGCTCTTCGGGCGGCCCGCGACGGCGCCAACATCGTCGTGGCGGCCAAAACCACAGAGCCGCATCCCAAGCTTCCCGGCACCATTTTCACCGCTGCGCAGGAGATCGAAGCCGCCGGCGGCGCCGCGCTCGCGGTGGCGGTCGACATTCGTGACGAACAGCAGGTCGACGCCGCCATCGCCCAGGCGGTCGAGCGGTTCGGCGGGATCGATATTCTCGTCAACAACGCCTCGGCGATCTCGCTGACCGGCACGCTCGACACGCCGATGAAGCGTTTTGACCTGATGCATCAGGTCAACGTGCGCGGCACCTACCTCTGCTCGCAGAAAGCGCTGCCGCATCTGCGCCGGTCCGCGCATCCGCACATCCTCAATCTCGCGCCGCCGTTGCACTCCACGCTCGACGCGAAGTGGTTTGCACCGCATCTCGCCTACACGATGGCGAAGTACGGCATGACGCTGTGCGTGTTGGGAATGGCCGAGGAGTTTCGCGGTGACGGCATTGCCGTGAACGCGCTGTGGCCACGCACGGCGATTGACACCGAAGCGATCCGGTTGATCGCCGGCCCTGACGCACGGCAGCGAACGCGCAGCGTCGAGATCATGGCCGACGCCGCACACATCGTGTTGTGCCAGCCGAGTCGCGAGGTGACGGGAAGGTTTTTGATCGACGAGGACGTGCTGCGAGAGGCCGGGGTCACCGACCTCTCGCAGTATCAGCAGCACGGCATCAGCGATGATCAGCTGATGCCGGATTTCTTCGTCTAGCCGCTATTGCTGCGGCTGTTCGACTTCGTCGCCGTTGAAGCGGCCGGCGCCGGTCCAGAAGGCGTCTTCTTCGCCGGTGAAGTTGCGGAAGGTCAGACTCGGCGTCGAGCCGCAATGGCCGAACAGGATGTCGAGCGCGTAGACGTTGCGCGATCCCTGGGCCTGACCGGCACCGGCAAAGAAGGTGATCTCGTCGCCGGCGGCGATGACCGGGAAGCCATTGTTGTCAGCGGCGGTGCGGGTCGGCTTGCCGTTATAGCCAAACCGCGTGTCGTACTGGCGCAGCCGATCGACGATCCGATCCTGCCACGGGTTGTTCTCGTACTTGCGGCCGGTGGGGCACGACTGGTTGATCAGACCGGGGTTCTCGGCGTGGATCCGTTCGATCAGCCCCTGGATGTCCGGCAGGCCCAGCGACGTGCCAGGGTCAGGATCGGCGACCCGCACCGTGTTACTTGGAAAGTCGAGTTGAATCTCGTTGGACGCCTGGCTGTTACCGCACGGCCCGGTCGCGATCACGCGGGCGAAAAATCGACCGCCGCCGACGTTGGCGTTGAGCGTCGTCCTCGCCGTGCTGAACGAGGTGAAGGTCGAACCGGACGAGGTGCCCGCCTGGAGTGTGTACGACGACACCGTGCCCTCCGCCCGACGCCAGAACAGGAACGCCTCGGTGCCGCGAATGATCGCGCGTAAGTTGAGCGGGGCACTTGGCGCCGCGCAGCCTGATGACACGACGACCGTCACCTCATTCGACGGTGCACTGGTTCCATCGGCGTTGACGGCGACGATCCGCACGTAATAGGTGCCGGCGGCTGCCGATGCCGTGAAGCTGGTCGTCGACGCGTTCAACCCCACGGTGATCGCCGTCTGGCCAGGCGAGAAGCCGGCCTGCAACACGTACTGCGTCGGCGCATTCGCTGACGCGGACCAGTTCAGCGAGACCACCAGTCCGTTGACGGAGGCGGTGAGGTTCGATGGAGCCGTCGGCGCGGCCGCACGCAAGGTCAAGCCGCCGACAGTCACTGAGAGGGCAACGACCGAGAACAGGAGTTTCGAACGAAGGGTTCTGTGATGAAGCATAGGGTTCACTGTAGCTGCGGGACGAGGCTGTCGCAATTTTAAAAATCACAAGGCGCGTGTGGAAAGGCCTGTCTGAGCTCGTCGCGGCTGAGCCGGCGCCACGCCGAGTGGTAGTGCGCCCAGTTTCCGGCCGCCGATGGTGATGCGTCGGGATCGCGGACGACGCGCCTATTGACGCGCACGCGGCCCTCTGCGATCAGGGCTCGCGCCTCGGTCCGCGTCGCCAGTCCAAGCTTGGACAGGGCGCGTTCGAGCGGAACGGTCACGAGCGATAGTTGCCAAACTGCAAGGCGACGCCGAAATCCTTGTCGCGCAGGAGCTGCATCGCCGATTGCAGTTCATCGCGCGACGGCGAGGTGACCCGGACCTGGTCGGCCTGGATCGACGCCTGAACTTTTTTTAACTTCGCTTCTTTGATCGCCTTGACGATGTCTTTTGCGGCTTCGGTGGGGATGCCCATCTGCAGGGTAATGACCTGGCGGACGGTGCCGCCCGCCGCAGGCTCAATGTCGCCCGGCTTCATGTTCTTGACCGCGACGTTCCGCCGCACCATGCGGGTCTGGAGGACTTCCCACAACGCCCCGATCTTAAAATTGTCCTCGGCGGCCAGCGTCAGCGTCTTTTCCTTTTGATCCAACTCGATCGTCGCCTTCGAGCCTTTGAAGTCGTAGCGCTGGCCGACTTCTTTCCGCGCCTGATTAATGGCGTTGTCGACCTCGGCGAGGTCGATTTCAGAGGTGATATCAAACGAATTGGTGTCTGCCATGGCTCTATCGTAAACCGGACATCGCAATGGTTGTGCTTGAGGATAAGGCGCCCACGCAGCTACAGTAGCTACCAACCTGATGTCGACGACTCCCGAACCCCTCGTGCTTGTCGTCGACGACTACCAGGATGCTCGCGATATGTATTCCGAGTATCTGAAGGCGTCAGGGTTTCGCGTCGCCGAGGCCCGCACCGGCGTGGAGGCCGTCTCCAAAGCCCGCGAACTACAGCCGGCCTGCATTCTCATGGACCTGTCGCTACCGGGCATTGACGGCTGGGAGGCGACTCGTCAGCTGAAAGCCGATTCGTCGACCAATAAGATCCCGGTCGTGATCATCACCGGGCATGCCGGCGAATTGGCGATTCGTGACGCCAAGGCCGCTGGTTGCGCCTCGTATGTGCTGAAGCCCGCGTTGCCCGACGCGGTTGTCGCCGAAGTCAAAAAAGCGCTTAGTCTCTAACGCATGAGTCCTTCGGGCAGCCGGGACGTCCGTCTGCTACGGGTTGACGCCGCCGCACGTACCGACGCGCACGACGTCGTCGCGGTCGAGGAGCCGATGGAAGTTCGGGTCAACGGCGCGCCGTTTGCCGTGATCATGAGGACGCCGGGCGCCGACCGCGAGCTGGCCGCTGGGTTCCTGCTGGCTGAGGACGTGATTCGCGGCAGTGATGAGATCGCGATGATCGAGTACTGCGAGCAGGACCAGGGATCAGGGACCAGGGCTCCGGGATCAGGAACGGCGGAACCTGAAACGAGTAAGCGCGAACAAAACACGTTAAACGTCACAGTGATCGGTGACGCCATCGATCGGCTGGATGCGCGGTTGTCGGATCGCCGCCAGGTGATGATGACCGCCTCATGCGGTCTGTGTGGCCGGCGCACGATTGACTCGCTGCGCGCGCGGGTGCCGTCGGTGACCGGTCACTGGACCATCAGTGCCGAGATTCTGCGCGGGCTGCCCGCCAAACTACGTGACGCGCAACGCGTGTTTGAAACCACCGGCGGATTACACGCCGCCGGTCTGTTCGCGCTCGATGGCACGCTGCTCGTCAGCGCCGAGGATGTCGGACGTCATAACGCCGTCGACAAGGTGGTGGGACGACGGCTTCTGGAAGATGCGCTGCCACTCGATCAGACTTTGCTGGTGGTCTCCGGGCGCACGTCGTTCGAACTGGTGCAAAAAGCGTTGCTCGCGGGCGTTCCGCTGATCGCCGCGGTGTCCGCTCCGTCGAGCCTGGCGATCGAACTGGCGCAGGAAGCGAACGTCACGTTGTGCGGATTCCTGCGGGGGGAGACATTCAATATTTATGCGCACGCCCAGCGAGTGACATAGGTGTGGATTTACGCAGATTGGTTATTCGGTCTTGCAGAACGCCTCGGTGCGGTCACGCAGTGTGGCGCGCCGAGCCTTTTAGTCTTGCAGAACGTGCGGGTCCGGAGGCTAAGGGCGCCCACGATCCAAAAGTAATCTGCGCAATCTGCGTAATCTGCGGACAACCCCAATCTGCGTAATCTCACGGCGGTGGTTGGCACACGGAGCACCAATACGTCACGCGCGCATCATCTCCATCTTTGCGGCTTGAAATGCGCGTGCCGCACTTGCGGCACGCTTGGCCGCCGCGGCTGTAGACCCACAAACGATCTTCAGGATTCATCCGGCCAGTCGTACGGCGCAGGCCGCGATACGTTTCGATGCCCTGGCCTTTGCTGTCGGCAATGTTGGCCTTGAGCAGTGTTTGGGCCAATGCCATGAGCGTGCGCCACTGTTCGCCGGGCAATCGATCGGCAGGCGTGTCGGGATGAATGCCCGAGAGGAACAGGATTTCCGACTTGTAGACGTTGCCGATGCCGGCCATCACGCGTTGGTTGAGCAAGACCTCGTGAATCGGCGTCGCGCCTGTGGCCTCGACGCGTGGCAACGCCTGCTCGGCGTCAAAGTCGCCAAGCAGATCCGGCCCAAGGGTGGCGATCGGACGATGGCGCGCAAGCTGGTCGGCGCGCACGAACTCAGCGACGTAGACGTTAAACGCAACCGCGACAAACTCAGGCGTTTCGATCAAGACCCGCATCGCGCGGGGCGTCATCTGCCACTTTTCACCTGGCCGGTAGACGTGCCACGAGCCGTTCATGCGCATATGCGTGCGCAGGACGAGCGCGCCGGAGAAGGTGATCAGGCAATGCTTGCCGGCTGCTTCGACCTTCTCGACGGTGCGCCCGGCGATCGGCTCGTCGCGATCGAGCTGCGCCAGGAGTGCGAGGCCGGTGTCGAAGCGTGTGACGGTCTGTCCGGCCAGCGCGCGGTGCAACGTACGCGCGGCCCGATATATCGTGTCGCCTTCAGGCACGAGAACTCCCGAACGTCGCGATGACCAAGCCACAGAGACACAGAGGCACCTCCCGGTGGCTAAGAAGTGTGCGTTTCAACGTCGTCTTCAACTTCATCTTGCTGGGCTGTTGCAGGCTGGCGTTTGAGACGACGTGCGACGCGCAGCTGCAGACCCATCGCCGTCGCCGTGAAGCCGGCCGCGAGCAGAAACGGTGTCGCGCGATCGGTTGACGCGGCAGCCCCGTTGATCTCTTCAATCAACCAACCACGGCTGCCTTCCGGCGCGCGATGGGCAAGATGCACCAGTTCGAGCGCCAGGGCGCGGCCGACGCGGGAGCGATCGGGTTCGTCGGTCGGCAGCGCAATCAGCATCGATCGATCGCCGCGGCCGATCCAGGCGGTCAGCCGTCCGTCGACGATCACCACCCGCGCGCCGGCCGAGCGGCTGGCCCGAACGACCTCGCCGCCGGACCACTCGGGCCACGACAGCAGCGCGCCGTACGGATTCGCCGGATCGGTCGCGGCGAGAGTGACGGCCACTGGTGCCTCGCCATCCTCGCGCGCCGCTCGCAGCAGATCGACAGCGCCCGGCTGTGCGAACTGCGCCGCGCCGAGCCCAGCGACGAAGTAGCCGCGCCGGACGCGACCAGTTTCTTCCATCCGCCGCAGTACCGGGTAGATCGCGCTGAACCCCCCGGGCATCTGCTCAATGGCGGTGACCTCGCGGGTGACGACGCCGTGCCGCGTCAGCAGCTGCTGCGAGAATGCCGTCGCCCATTCGGTCAATGACCGAGCCTGTGGGATCGGCATCGCCGCCCATCGGCCTTCGGCCGACGGCGGCACCAGGCGACGCGATCGAAACGGCGTCAACCGGCCGGGCCGCCGCGCCCGTTCGGGAGGGCGCAGGTAGGCGCGTAAGGCATGCAGCGTGTCGTTGGTGATCAGACCCTTCCATACCAGGGACCACAACGCGTCGACGGTTTCTTTGGGAAAGCCGCCGCCGATGGCGGTATGCAGCGGCGCGAAGAATGCGGCGCCCGATTCGCGCAGCCGCTCGAGCACATCGGGCTCCTTGCCGGTCAACTCGGGCTTCTCGGGATTGAGCGGCAGCAGGCGCGCCATGTGATCGGTCAGATACAACGCGATGCGGCCATCACGATCGCCAAGCGGCTCAACGCCGATCCACGCTACTTCGCCCGCTCCGAGCAAGGTGTCGAGTTGCGACGGTTGGTAGTCACTCACCCGGGCCGGCAGAATGTCGTGCTCGAGTAACGACGCGACCACAGGCACACCCTGCAGTTGCTCAACGGTGTCGAGTAGGGCGTCGAGGCCGCCGCGGCTGCGCCCGATGCCGTGCCATGAGGTCAAGAAGCGGCCGAGCACCGGGCCCTCGACCGGCTCGACTTCCTGCCGGAGCCGCGCCAACGAACGGCGACGAATGCTGCGCAGGACTTCCGCATCGCACCATTCGCGACTGCGTCCGCCGGGGCGGAAGGCGCCTTCGACGAGTCGGCCCGAGGCGGTCAGTGTCGCCAGCGTGTTTTCGATCGGCCCGAGCGCCAATCCAAACCGCGTCGCGAGATCGCTGGAGGTGAACGGCCCATGCGTGCGCGAGTAGCGCTTGACCAGATCGCCCATCGCGTCGCTCGAGGACTCGAGAAACGCCGCCGGCAGCCCGCCCGGCAGCGGCGTCCCGAGCGCGTCGCGGTAACGCGCCGCGTTTTCCGTCGCGACGATGCGCGGTTCGCCGGCGATGAAGAGTTCGATCGCCCGGCGCGCGGCGAGGAGAGCCGGAACGGCCTGCTCGGCGATTCCCGGCAGCGCCCGCGCCGAGATCTCGTCGCGGGTCAAATCGCCGATTCGCAACAGCAGGTCGTGGACGGCGTCGGAGGACTTGGCGTGAAACCGTTCGGGCAGCAGCTGCAGATCGGTCTCGATGGTTTCGATCGACCCGCTGTCGAGCAGATCGCGCAGCTCCGCTTCGCCGATCAGCTCGCGCAACTGCGATTGATCCACCGACAGGGCTTGCGCGCGCCGCTCGGCTAACGGCGCATCCCCGTCGTAGATGTAATTGGCGACGTAGTTGAACAGCAGTGCCGACGCAAACGGCGACGGAATGCGCGATTCGATGGTGACGACGCGCAGCGAACGGCTGCGCACGCGGCGCAGCACGTCGATCAGCGCCGGCAGATCGAAGACGTCGCGCAGCACTTCGCGATAGGTCTCGAGAATGATGGGGAACGAACCATACCGGGCCGCGACCGACAGCAAATCGGCGGCGCGCTTGCGCTGTTGCCATAGTGGCGCGCGGGCGCCGGGCCGGCGTCTGGGCAGGAGGAGGGCACGCCCGGCCGCTTCTCTGAAGCGTGCCGCAAACAGCGCGGTCGATCCTAACTGCTTCAACACCTGGGCTTCGACTTCGTCGGCGTCAGGAATCATGATCGACGGGTCAGGCGGTGCATCGGTCTCCGGAAAGCGCACCACGAACCCATCGTCGCCCCACATGATCTCCGCTTCGACGCCCATCTCTTCGCGAATGCGGGCGCTGACCGCCATCGCCCACGGGGCGTGGACTCGGCTGCCCAGCGACGACAGCACCAGGACCCGCCAGTCGCCGAGTTCATCCTTGGTGCGTTCGATCAGCAGCGTGCGATCATCGGGCACCGCATCTGCGGCGCGTTGTTGATCGTCGATGTACTGCAGCAGGTTGGTCGCGGCCAGCGCGTCGAGGCCATGCTCCTTGACCAGGCGCTCCTGCGCCGCCTCAGGCCGCATGTGCCGCAGCTCGCGGACCAGTTTGCCGATGGCAAAGCCCAGTTCAATCGGCCGGCCGCCCTGTTCGCCTTTCCAGAACGGCATCTTGCCGGGCTCGCCAGGTGCAGGCGACACGATGACCCGGTCATGAGTGATCGATTCAATGCGCCAGGTCGACGCGCCGAGCAGAAATGTTTCGCCGGGCCTCGCTTCGAAGACCATTTCTTCGTCGAGTTCGCCGACCCGCGCCCGATCGCGCTCTGCGCCGAGGAGAAACACGCCGTAGAGTCCGCGATCGGGAATGGTCCCGGCGTTGGCAATGGCGACCTGCTTGGCCCCTTGCCGACCAGCGATCATGCCGTTGACGCGATCCCAGGTCACGCGCGGCCGCAGTTCGGCAAACTCGTCCGACGGATAGCGTCCGGAGAGCATGTCGAGCACTCCTTCGAAGACGCGGCGGCTCAGTTCGGCATACGGCGCCGCGCGGCGCACGGCGTCAAACAGGTCGTCGACCGACCAGGTCTCGACCGCCACCATCGCCACGATCTGTTGCGCCAGCACATCGAGTGGATTGCGAGGATAGCGAGACGGTTCGACTTCGCCGCGGATCATCGCGCGGGTGACCGCGGCACAGGCAATCAGGTCGCCGCGGAACTTGGGAAAGATGATCCCCTTGCTGACCTCTTCGATCCGGTGACCGGCGCGGCCGATGCGCTGCAGGCCACTGGCGACCGAGGGCGGCGACTCGATCTGCACGACCAGGTCGATGGCGCCCATGTCGATGCCCAGTTCGAGCGAACTGGTCGCGACCAGCCCGCGTAACTGCCCCGACTTGAGCAGATCTTCGATCTCGACGCGCTGGGCGCGGGCCAGCGAGCCATGATGCGCACGCACCAGCGATTTCTCGGCAAGCTCATTGAGCGCGCCGGCCAGCCGCTCTGCCAGGCGTCGGCTGTTGACAAAAATTAACGTCGAGCGATGCGACTCGATCAGCGCCAGCAACTTGGGATGGATCGCGGTCCAGATTGACGGCGCACCGGGGCCCTGGGCCGCGGGGCCGCTGCGAATGTCCGATTTGTCTTTGCTGTCTCTGGCCGCCGCCACGCTCGCGCCGACCTTGGCCATGTCCTCGACCGGCACCTGAACGCTGATGTCCAGCCGCTTCGGTTCGCTCGCGTCGATGATCGTGACGTCGCGATAGGACACCGCCCCTTTGGGCGCCGCGAACTCGTGATCGACGACATCGGCGAGGTCGGTGGGCGCGCCGCCATCGTTCGCGGCAGTGGTTGGTGTGGTGGTTCTGGCGCCGCCCAGAAACCGCGCGACTTCGTCGAGCGGGCGCTGCGTGGCGGAGAGGCCAATACGTTGGAGGGGGTGCGCGAGCACCATCTGCAGGCGCTCCAGCGACAAAGCCATGTGCGCGCCGCGCTTGGTCGAAACCAGCGCATGAATCTCGTCGATGATCACCGTCTCCACCGACCGCAACCGGTCGCGCGCGTTCGAGGTGAGCATCAGGTAGAGCGATTCCGGGGTGGTGATCAGGATATCGCCCGGGTCGCGCAAGAACCGCGCCCGATCGGAGGACGGCGTGTCGCCGGTGCGCAGGGAGATCACCGGCTGATGGATCGGCGCCCCGTGCGTGGCAGCGACATTGGTGATGCCAGTCAGCGGCGCGCGCAGATTGCGTTCGACGTCGACCGCCAGTGCTTTGAGCGGCGAGACGTAGAGCACCCGGCATCGGTCGCCACGCTCGGGAATCGGCGCAAACATCAGCCGATCGAGGCACGCCAGAAACGCCGCGAGCGTCTTGCCGGTGCCCGTCGGCGCCAGGATCAGCGTCGACTCGCGGCGCGCAATCACCGGCCACCCCAGGCGCTGCGGACGGGTCGGTGTCTTGAACGACGCGCGAAACCAGTCGCTGACCGGTTGATGGAAGAGGTCTAACGCGTCGCGCACTAGGGGATTGTATTAGGCAGGTGGGCAGGTGGGCAGGTAGGCAGGAACTCGGGCAGGTAGGCAGGGTGGGCAGGTAGGCAGGTAAAACCTTTCTGATTAGCAAATGCGTCGCCCTTCGCCCCCCGCCCACCAGCCCACCAGCCTACCTGCCTACGTGCTTCCCCGCTTACCTGCCTATAATCCAAATATGGGTGATGCTGGCGAAGGACTAATCGACGCAGATACACGACTCCAGGAGCGCATGGATGAACTGGAGGAGGAACGGAAAGCGGGACGGAACCGCAGGCCACAGGAGGACCCCGAGCGACAGCGGCAACGAGAATCGTTGAAATTGGCCCGGACGGAAATGCAGCAGCAGCTCGCGCGCACGGAACATCCGGCGCGACGCACGCAGATCACGCAAGCGGTCGCGGAAATTGAAAAGCGACTGAGCGGGCTTGAAGGTCCGGCACCGAAAGTCGAGACCAAGAAGGCGAAGAAGAAATAATCGTTATGGCTGCGCTCGGCGCAGCGATCGCAGCAACGCATCAGCAAGGGCGCCCGCGCCTGCCGGTCGTTCGTCGCGCGAGAGTGACAACGCCGCGAGCAGCGTCGGCGCCAATTCTTCGGGCAGTCCCGCCACATCGACGGTGCTGGCACCCTCGGACTGCTGCATTCCGATATCGATGAACGAGCCGCCGCCATACGGCAGCCGGCCAGTCAGGGCCTCGAAGGTCAACACCGCCAGGCTGTAGACATCCGCACGGCCGTCAATCAGGTCCCCGCGCAACTGCTCCGGCGCCATATAGGCCGGTGTTCCGACGATAGTCGCGCCGGCGTGGGTGAGTGTCGCACCGGCCGCGACGTTACCGGCGTTGGCGTCAGTCATCTTCGCCACCCCGAAGTCGAGGACCTTGGGACCTGTGCCGTTCGCAGGGAGCAGGACATTTTCTGGTTTGAGATCGCGATGCCAGACGCCGGCCTGATGTGCCGCGTCAACGCCGGCGGCGATACCCCACAGCAGTTCCACCGCGCGTTCGGCACTCAACCGCCGTTCGCGCTTGAGCAGGTGCCGCAGATTCTCGCCGCGGACATATTCCATCACCAGGAACGCCGCGCCGTCCGGGCAGATTGCCGTAATCGAAGACCGTGACGATCGCCGGATGCTGGAGGCGCGCAACGATCTGCGCTTCGCGTTGGAATCGCGCGCGTGAGTCCGGGTCGGCGACCAGGTCGGCGCGGACAATTTTGATGGCGACGTCGCGCTCCAATCGAAGATCGCGCGCGCGGAATACGGCGCCCATCCCGCCGCGCCCGATCACCGCATCAACGCGATACTTGCCGTCGACGACCGGCGGCATGCCAATCACCGGTTGCAGCATCGTCGCGTCGTCCGGGCAGACCACGGTGCCGTCAGCGGCGCGGACGTCGTGTAAATCGAAACAGCGCTGACACACCGGGCACATCGCGAGAGAGGGCGCTGCGAAATTGCCGGTCGGCGCAACCATCGTTGGTGTCAGCGTCGGAGTGCCTGCGCGAGTGCCAGTGCCGCTGTGGGTGCCAGTTCCAGTCCCAGTTCCGGTGCGGACGCCGGTCGAAGCCTGTTTACGAAGCCGCGACAAGTCGAGCGCCACGCTCATTTGCGCGGCGATGCCGCTGAGCAGCTTGCGATCTTCCGCAGTGTAGGGCTCCTCTGAGCGCTTCTGGCCCAGCGCAATCAGCCCGACCAGCGCCCGCGCGTCGCCGCTGCCGGCAAAGATTGGGACTAGCAGCGCGACCCCGCCTTCTGCAAGCCACAGGCGATCGGAACCGGGTAAGCGCGCCGCGTGCCCGCGCTCGTCATCGAGAAAGATCTCGAGAGGCTGGTCCGACCAGCGCAGCACTGTGGCCAGTCCGCTGTCGCGTGGCAGCGGTCCGACCAACGATCGGAGAGCCCCGATGATGTGCAGCGTCTCGTCTTCGCCAGCCAGCACCGCCAGCGATTCCGGATGAATCGCGTTGTCGATCTGGCTCAACACCAGCGCGACCAGTTGCGTCGGATCGTTTTCATAGGGCACGCGGTTGGCCAGCGACACCAGAATTTCGCGGGCATCGTACTCAGCACGGAAGAAACGCAGGTCGAGCCATCGTTGCGCCTGATCGCGATAGCGGAAGCCGGCCGCAGCCAGGCCGACGCACACCAGATAGAACAATGGTTGGCCCAGGATGATGGCGCCCAGCGGCCGATCGCGATCGCTGGCGAGCGCGACGAGCAGTGCCGCGATCGGCAGCGCGACCAGCACCGACAGGGTTCGCCGCGCCAGGGCATATTGCAGCCCGCGTCGCAGCACCGTGCGTGGGCTGAGGACATGTTTGACGGCGACGGCGTATGGCAACGCCAGCGCCGGCAGCAACACGATGGCTTGCAGCAATGCCTCGATCGGCCACGGCAGCTCCATCCGACGTCCGGCCAGGGACGACAGCAGCGGCACACCGACTTTAATCGCGTAGGCAAAGACCGCTGGTACCCCGGTGTAGACCACGATCTGAATGCGCCGACGTTCGTTGGCGTCGAGATTGTGTCGGTAGCGGCCAATGCCCTCGATCACGATCAGCACGTTGGCGGCCAGCGCAATCGCAAACGAGGCATCGAACAGCCAGCCATGTGTTGACAGCCACGCCAGCGGCGCAAGGGCGACCTCGGCGCCGAGCAGGAACAGTGCCGCGACCAGGCTGATCACGAGCATCGGGGCGACGGCCGCGGCCATCGCCCCGTAAATCCATCGATGACGATCGAGGAGCTCGGCACGAGTCGGAAAATGGAGAACGGCGAGGCCAATCACCGGGAACGACAACGGGGTCACCAGCCAACTGACGACTAGCAGCAGCGGACCAATCAGCGGGACGCTGAGTTCGGCGCCATACATCGGGCCCCCGTTGGCGATCGCCGTGGCGACCAGCGCCAGGGTCATCAACGCGCCGGTCATCCCGCGACTGCCGAGCGCCACCAGGATGACCGCGCCGGCGAGGAAGCCGGCCATCTGCGCCAGCGGCCCAAGGTGTTGGCGCATCCACGCGCCGCGCGCGTCGGCGCTCGTGCGCCAGACCGGGACTGGCGTGAGCGCGAAACTTCTGCCCGTGTCGCGTTGGTTGAAAGTGGTGGGCGCAGCCGGGCCACGTCGATAGGCCTCGCGCCATGTCGTCAGCGCAGTGGCCGGATCGGCAGGGATGGCGTCCACCGCCACACCTGGCGACAGTCCCGCGCGCGCCGCCTCGCCGCCCGGCCAGATTGCCGTGACGACGATGGCGCCATTCAGAACGTCTTCAGGTCGGGGGGGCGAATCCGCGGCACCGCACGCGGCTCCGAGTTGCTGGTGAAGACCGTGTCTCCCGAAACGGCAAGGCCTGCGCCGGCCGGCCACAGGAACGGCCGGACCATCGCCACGTGAATCACCAGCACGATCAGCGACAACGCCAGGATCACGGCGAGCAGCAGGCGCAGACGCGTCGACGCGTCGGTATCGGCCATGGCTATCGCCTGAAGAGATCGCCGAGTCGCGACTCGACGCCAAACCGATCGGTCAGGGTCTGCACCAGATCGCCGCCGTCACTGGTGAGGTGTGCTGGAGGATCGACTGCCGGCGCCGCTGCGGCAACGGCTTCAGCGATACAGCGTTGATAGGCATCAGCCATAGCGCCCAATTGATGGTGCGATTCGAACCATCGACGAGCGGCGCGCCCCAGCCGCTCGCGCAACGCGCGGTCGGTCGCGAGGGTGTCCAACGCGAGCTGAAGTGAGTGCTCTTCATCGAGGATGTCAATGCTCACCGCGACCGGCTCGCGTGAGGGTGCCTGCGAATCGAGCACTGCCCATCCGCGGGGGTCGAGCGTCGGCACGTCAGCGTGGTCGGCAAGGTCGGTAATGAGCGTGGGCCGACCAGCCGCCAGACAACGCAGCCACGACGCCGACGTCTCGCGATTGCTCGGCCAGCGGAGGCATGCACAAATGTCGGCGGCGTGCAGATAGCCAGGCAGGTCGGCGTCGTCGACGTAGCCAGTGACGTGCACGCGATCGCTCACGCCGTTGCGTCGTGCGTCTGCCATCACGTCGTAGTGATTGGCGGTGGCGCCGACCAGCAGGACGTGTAGTCGTGGGTGACGAGCAGCAACCGCACTAACAGCGCGCAGCAGCTGACTGATGCGTTTTTCTGGCGTGACCCCACCAAACGCGGCGAGGACGATCGCGTCCGCGGGGACGGAGGTCGGGGGGACGGAGGTCGGGGGGACGGAGGTCGTGGGGACGGAGGTCGCCGCGGCCATCGGATCCGCGACGCCCATGTGTATCGCCGTCACGGCGGCCGTCGGATATTGCGTAAGCAAGTCCGCAGCGAGCCGCTCGTTGTGGACGACGGTCAGGCGGGCGCTTTCTACGACCAGGCGGTTGAGTGGCCAATGTTGATACAGCACGCCACCCAGACCCGCCACAATCAATTCGCCCACGTCGGCGGGAGCATCCGGATGGCTGGCGCGAAATTCCGCGAGGTAATCGGCGCGCCGCGGCTTCCATCGTTTGGTGAGGAAGGACGCGCGCGCCTGGTGAATTTGCGCGTCGTGCAGCACGACCATGCCCGGGTAGCGGAACAGGTAGGCCCACATATAGTCGTGGCAGGCCGCGTTGCCGAGCTGAAAGACGGTCAGGGCATACGGCGTGCGTCGCTGTTGCCACACGAAGTCGCGCGCGTTGTCTTCGGCGAACACGTCAAGGGTCAATCCGCGTGCGCGCAGCAGCGGCACGAGCTCAGCAGAATACGCGGCGATGCCCGATGTGCTGGGCGGAAACGGCGAAAACCACGCGAGGCGCGTCACCGGCACAGCTTAACTCCGTGTGATAGAGTGTGGCGTTGAACTTGCGAAATTCTTCACAAGCTGAGCGCGACCCCGCGTGGCAGCACTTCGCAACCTCTATTTCCTCGTAGAGACAGCATGGGCGGGTGGGACGGTCTAGTCATCATGATCGCGCTCGGCATCGGCTTCGGTGCCGTGTCGATGGTCATTTCGAGCCTGATCGGCCCGCGCAATCCAACTCCAGAAAAATTGGCGCCCTACGAGTGCGGTTCGCCGCCGGTGGGCGATGCACGCGAACGCCAGTCAGTGAAGTTTTACCTGATTGCGATGATCTTCCTGCTGTTCGACATCGAAATTGCCTTCCTCGGACCATGGGCGATGGCGATTCGCCAGTTGGGATGGCCCGGCTTTGTTCAGATCGTCGTCTTCTTCCTCATTCTCGTCGTCGGCTACATTTACGTGTGGCGCAAAGGCGTGCTTGATTGGGGTCCCGAGAGCGATCCCGATTACGTGCACGCCCCGTCGCCGGGACCGGCGGCGGTCAAGAGATATCGATATGGGACTCGAGACTGACTTCGAAATTCCGGTACTGACCACCAGCGTTGAAAAGCTGGTGCAATGGGCGCGGCGTTCAGCGATTTGGCCGGTGACCTTCGGGTTGGCCTGTTGCGCCATCGAGATGATGGCGATGAGCTGCAGCCGCTACGACATCGCGCGCTTTGGCGCCGAAGTGTTTCGTGGCTCGCCGCGCCAGTCGGATCTGATGATCATTGCCGGACGACTGTCGCGCAAGATGGCGCCTTCGCTGCGCCGCATCTACGACCAGATGCCGGAGCCGAAGTGGGTGATTTCGATGGGCGCCTGCGCCTCATGCGGCGGGGTCTTCGACAACTACGCCATCGTCCAGGGATCCGACCAGGTCGTCCCGATTGACGTGTATATTCCGGGCTGCCCGCCACGCCCCGAATCGGTCATCTACGGCATCGTTCAGCTGCAGAAAAAAATCGCAGCCTCGAAGATGTAGCTGGCGATGAACGCAGCTGAAATCATCGCCGTCCTGCAGCCGATTGTCCCAGGCGCCACGTTCGAAGCGCTGACGCCGCTCGATGAGTCGATCAATCCAACCATCCTGGTGACCGTCGAGCAGCTGGTCGCCACGTGCCGTGCGCTGCACGACACGCCGGGCCTGGAGTTTGTCGCCTTCACCGACGTGACGGCGGCCGATTTTCATCCCCGCCGCGAGCCGCGCTACGACGTCGTCTACCACTTCGTCTCGCCGCATCGTCGCGCGCGAGTACGGGTCAAGACGCAGGTCAATCTCGGCGTCGCGGTACCGACCATCTCGACGATCTGGCGTGGCGCGGGTTGGCCTGAGCGCGAAGTGTACGATTTGTTCGGCATCGTGTTCGAAGGACACGATGATTTGCGGCGCTTGATGATGCCCGACGATTGGGAAGGGCATCCGCTCCGTAAGGATTATCCGGTGCAGTTACGCAAGGACGCGCAGACGTTCATGCCGCTGCAAGTGACAGAAGCAGAGTTCCGCGCGAGCCTCGAACGCGATCGCCAGATTCGACCCAAGACGTGAGCCACCGGGTCGCCGAGCGGCTTCGCTTGACGGCCGCGGCGCACCAACGAGCAGCCGCCGATGTCGTCGCGATCGTGACGGCGGGGGAGGCGATGCGAGCGGCATTGGCAGCCGGACGGTCGATTCTGGCGTTTGGCAACGGAGGCAGCGCAGCCGACGCGCAGCATTTCGTCGCAGAATTGGTCGTCAAGTACGAACGCGATCGCCCGGGCCGGTCGGCGATTGCGCTGACCACCGATACGAGCATTTTGACGGCGGCGGGGAATGACTCGGGGTTTGAGCAGGTGTTCGCTCGTCAGGTCGAAGCGTTGGGACGACCCGGCGACGTCGCCCTCGCGATTACGACCAGTGGCGATTCAGTCAACGTCGTGCGGGCGCTGGAGACAGCCAACGCACACGGGCTGGTCACCATCGCATTGACCGGGCGCGACGGCGGCAAAGCCGGACGCCTGGCGCAGATTCATGTGAACGTCCCTGAGCCGCGCACGGCGCTGGCCCAGGAAGTCCACACCACGGTGCTTC
Organism: Vicinamibacterales bacterium; assembly: GCA_035575715.1. Taxonomy (GTDB): domain Bacteria; phylum Acidobacteriota; class Vicinamibacteria; order Vicinamibacterales; family UBA2999; genus JACCSI01. The sequence goes on from DATLXN010000012.1 coordinate 234,301, forward strand.
ATGTGTGGTGTGAGTTGATTGACGAAGAGTTGCTAAATGGCTGACGTTCGAACCGAGACGATGACCGTCAACATGGGGCCGCAACACCCCAGCACGCATGGCGTGTTGAGATTGGTGTTGGAGCTCGATGGCGAGACCGTGGTCTCCGTCTCGCCCACGATTGGATACCTCCACACCGGCATCGAAAAAACCGCCGAGCAGAAGAAGTGGCAGCAGGTCATCCCGCTCGTCGAGCGCATGGATTACCTCGGCGCCCAGTCCAACAGCCTGGCCTTCGTGCTGTCGGTCGAAAAAATGCTCGGTGTCGAGATGCCCGATCGGGTCAAGTGGATCCGCGTGCTGATTGGCGAACTGCAGCGGATCAGCAGTCACCTGGTGTGGTTCGGCACCCACGGGATGGAAATCGGCGCGATCACCGCGATGCTGTATGCCTTCCGCGAGCGCGAGATCCTGATGAATCTCAACGAGCTGCTCGCCGGCTTCCGGTTTTTCCCGAGCTACATTCGCGTCGGCGGCCTGCGCGAAGATATTCCGCGCGGATTCAAGGAAGCGGTCAAAGCCTTTCTCGACCGCTTCCCCGGCAAGCTCGATGAATACGAGACGCTGATCACCAAGAATCCGATTTGGCTGAACCGCACCCGCGGAGTGGGCGTGATTTCGCTCGAGGATTGCTACTCGTGGGGTCTCTACGGACCCATTGCGCGTGCCGCTGGCGGTGATTACGACGTCCGCCGCGCCTTCCCCTATACCGGCTACGAGACGTTCGATTTCGACGTCATCGGTGCCTCGAACGGCGACGTCTACGATCGTTATCTGGTGCGGGTCGCCGAGATGCGCGAGAGCGTCAAGATTTGCCATCAGGCGCTCGAGCGGATCACGCCGGTTGGCGAGTGGGCGGTCAACGATCGCCGGATCGTGCCGCCGCCGAAGGATGAGGTCTACACCGAGATGGAAGCGCTGATTCAGCACTTCCTGATCTATTCGCAGGGCTTTACGGTGCCGGCCGGCGAATCGTACGTGCCGGTCGAAGGGCCGCGCGGCGAGCATGGTTGTTACGTCGTCTCTGACGGCAGCAATCGGCCGTGGCGCGTGCATATGCGATCGCCGGGGCTGATGGCCTGCCAGTCGCTGCACAAATTTATCGTCGGCGGCATGATCGCAGACGTCATCGCGGTGATTGGCTCGCTCGATGTCGTGATGGGGGACGTGGATCGATGAGCTTTCATCCGGTGATGCCGTACGGGACGGAGCAGTGGCATCGCTCGCAGCGCATCACGCTGCCCGAGGGCCCCGACTTCCAGTTCAGCGCTGACAACCGGGCCCGCTTCGAAGCGTTTGCGGCGCACTATCCGCCCGAACATCGCCGTGCGGCGGTCCTGCACGCGCTCTACGTGGCGCAAGAGCAGCAGGGCTACATCTCGGCGAATGCCGCCCGCCACGTCGCAGAACTGATTGGCATCTCGACGGCCGACGTCGAAGATGTCGTCTCGTATTACGTGATGTTCTTCCGCAATCCGGTCGGCACATACGTGCTGCAGGTCTGCAATACCCTGTCGTGCGCGTTAGCCGGTTCGGAACGGGTCATCGAAGAACTCGAAGCCAAGCTCGGGATCAAACGCGGCGAGACCGACCCGACCGGCATGTTCACGATCCAGGCGATGGAATGCCTGGGCGCCTGTGACCGTGCGCCGGTGATGATGGTCAACAACGACCATTGGCACGAGCATCTGGCGCCGGAGCAGACCGGCGCCATCGTTGACGGCATCAAGGTCAACGGGCTCACGCCGCTCACCGGTTGTCACCTGGCCATCGAGGGCCGCCCGGAAAGCGAGTGGAAAGGCAAGTCGACGACGCCGGTCAAGTCGAAGGCGATGCCCGACTACGAACCCGTCCTCACCAAATACGCGTTCACCCCGAACGGCCACACCCTCGATCACTATCTCAAGAATCAACAGGGCTACGAAGGGCTGAAAAAGGCTGTCGCGATGACGCCCGAGCAGGTCATTGATGCCGTCAAGGCGTCGGGGCTGCGCGGCCGCGGCGGCGCCGGGTTTCCGACCGGCCTGAAGTGGCAGTTCGTCGATAAGAAATCGCCGAACCCCAAATACATCGTCTGCAACGCCGACGAGAGCGAACCGGGCACGTTCAAAGATCACCTGTTGATGGAGCGCAATCCGCATCTGTTGATCGAGGGGTGCGTCATCGGCTGCTTCGCGATCGGTTCGAAAGCGGCCTACATTTACATTCGCGGCGAGTTCTTTCACATGCAGCCGGTCCTCGAGCAAGCAATCGAGGATGCGCGCAAGGCTGGCTTTGTCGGCAACAACATCCTCGGCACCGGCTTCGACTGCGAAGTCTACGTTCATCGCGGCGCTGGCGCTTATGAGGCCGGGGAAGAGACCGCGTTGCTCGAGTCACTCGAAGGCAAGCGGGCGCAGCCGCGTTTCAAACCGCCATTCCCGGCCGTCGCCGGTTTGTGGGCCTGCCCGACCGCGGTGAATAACGTTGAGACGCTGTGCAACGTGCCACTGGTCTTGACCCGCGGCGCGGAGTGGTTTGCGTCGCTCGGTCCAGAGAAAAACGGCGGGCCGAAATTATTCTGCGTCAGCGGCCACGTCAAACGTCCGGGCGTGTTCGAAGCGCCGATGAAAGTGTCGCTGCGCGAATTGATCTTCGATTACGCCGGCGGCATGCGCGACGGTCACACGCTCAAGGCGGTGATCCCGGGCGGATCGTCGGTGCCGATCCTGATGCCGGATCAAATCGACATTCCGGCCAGCTTTGACGATGTGGTCAAGGCGGGATCGATGTTGGGATCGGCGGCGATCATGGTCCTCGACGAGACGACCGATATGGTCTGGCTTGCTGAGAATCTGTTGCACTTCTACCGTCATGAGTCGTGCGGCAAGTGCACACCCTGTCGCGAAGGCACCGATTGGTTGTTCCGGTTGCTCAACCGCTTGATCAAGGGCGAAGGCTCACATCAGGACATTCGCCTGCTCGAAAGCGTCGCGACCAACATCGCCGGCAAGACGCTGTGCGCGTTTGGCGATGCCGCGGCGACGCCGGTGCTGACCACCCTCAAATGGTTCAAGCCCGAATACGAGGCCTACGCGGACGGCAAGGCGCCGGCGGCGGCTGACTATCGCGCCAAACAGGCAGTGGAGGCGCACTGATGTTTGATTTCGTGACGCCGCAACTGATGGTCTACGCGGCCATCGTCGGCACGGTCTTTATGGGCCTGCAGATCGGCGCGGCGGTGATGGTCTATGCCGAGCGCAAGGTTGCGGCGTTCATGCAGCAGCGGCTCGGCCCGACGCTGGTCGGACCGAAAGGGCTGCTCCAGCCGATCGCCGACATCGTCAAGCTGGTGTTCAAGGAAGACCTGCGGCCCAAGGCTGCCGACACGGCGTTGTTTCTTGCCGCGCCGGTGATCTCGGTTGCCGCCGCATACATTGCGTTTGCCCCGGTGCCGTTCGGCGCCGCGTCGACCTTCTTCGGCCTCCTCGATGAGCCGATGCCGCTGTTGATCTCTGACATCAACGTTGGGGTCCTGGCGATCTTCGCGGTCGCCTCGATGGGTGTCTACGGCATCGTCCTCGCCGGGTGGGCGAGTAACAGTAAGTACTCGCTGCTCGGCGGCCTGCGCGCCTCGGCGCAGATGATCAGTTACGAACTGTCCTACGGCATTTCATTGGCGACCATCGTGCTGCTCGCCAATTCGATGTCGTTGCGCACCATCGTCGATGCGCAGGCCGGTTACTGGTTCGACTTCATTCCGAGGTGGTTCATCTTCCTGCAGCCGGTGGGCTTTGTCGTTTACGCCATCGCCGGCGTCGCTGAAACCAACCGCGCGCCGTTCGACTTCCCGGAAGCCGAACAGGAACTGGTGGCCGGGTACCACACCGAGTACAGCAGCATGGCGTTCGCCATGTTCTTCCTTGCCGAATACATCAACATGATCACGGTCTCGGCCGTGGCGACCAATTTATTCCTCGGCGGGTGGCACGGTCCGTTCCTGCCGCCCGAGTATGGCTGGATCTGGTTCCTGGTCAAGATGGCCGTGTTGTTGTTCGGGTATCTGTGGCTGCGCTGGACGCTGCCGCGTCTGCGCTATGACCAGTTGATGTCGTTTGGCTGGAAAGTCCTGTTGCCGGTGGCGACGATCAATTTACTCGTGACCGCTGCGGGGGTGCTCTACTTTGGCTACTGAGCAACTCCTGTTTTACGCGTTTGCCGCGGTCACGGTGCTCGGCTCCCTGGCGGTCATCGGCCAGCGCAACCCGATCTACAGCGTGCTCGCGTTGATCGGTGCGTTCTTCGGGCTGTCCGGACTGTACGTGCTGCTCGAGGCGCCGTTTGTCGCCATCGTCCAGATCATCATTTACGCCGGCGCGATCATGGTGCTGTTCCTGTTCGTGGTCATGCTGCTCAACATTCCGCGTGAGGACGCTGCGGAATGGGATCGTGCACACCCGATGTATCGGCCGTGGCCGATGCGCATCGGTGCGTTGCTGGCTTTAGCGCTGGTCGCGCAATTGGGCTGGGCGTTGACCCGCACACCCGGAATCAGTGAGGCGATCGGCGCACAGAGTGCCGGCATCTCGGATGTTGGCGAACTCGGCCGGGTATTGTTCACTGACTACATGTTTGCGTTCGAGGTGACCTCCATCCTGATCATCGCGGCGATGATCGGGGCAGTCATCCTGACGCGGAAGCAAACACATGAATAACGGTCTCGTGCCGCTCGAGCATTACCTGCTGCTGTCCGGCCTGCTCTTCACGATCGGCACGGCCGGCGTGTTCCTGCGCCGCAACCTGATCACGCTGCTGTTGTCGGTCGAGATCATGTTGAACGCCGTCAACCTCACGTTTGTCGCGTTTGGCCGTCAGTTCGGCACCGTTGACGGGCAGATCATCACGTTCTTCGTGATGACCGTCGCGGCCGCCGAAGCCGCGGTCGGCCTTGCTCTGGTGATTGGCTTGTTCCGCCACCGCGAGTCGCTCAACCCCGAAGCTTTCACGTCGTTGAAGTGGTGACCGCGTGCTACCGCTGATTCCGCTGTTTCCGTTTGTCGGCTTCCTGGTCAACGCGACCTTGGGCAAGCGGCTGCCCAAGAGCCTCTCCGGCGGCATCGCCTGCGTGATGATGCTGCTGTCGTTTGCGCTGTCGGTGATCTCGGTGTGGAGCCTGGCCGGCATGGACGCCGGCAGTCGCGAGATCGAGCAGCGCCTCTTCAGTTGGATCTCCTCCGGCGATTTCAACGTCGATGTCGCGTTCCGCCTCGATCCGTTGTCGGCGCTGATGATCCTGGTCATCACCGGCATCGGCTCGCTGATTCACATCTATTCGACCGCCTACATGCATGAGGAGACTGTCAGCGAGTTTGCGCGCTACTTCTCCTACCTGAACCTGTTCTGCTTCTTCATGCTGGTCCTGGTGCTCGGCTCGAACATCCTGATGATGTTCGTCGGGTGGGAAGGGGTCGGGCTCTGCTCGTATCTGCTGATCGGCTATTACTACCAGAAGAAGTCAGCCTCGGATGCGGCGAATAAAGCCTTCATCGTCAACCGCATCGGCGACTACGCCTTCATTCTTGGCGCGTTGCTGATCTTCGTGACGCTCGGGACCCTCGACTTCAAGGAGATTGCCGCGCGGGCGGCGGCGATGCCGGTCGAGGTGACCTTCGGCACGCTGTCGCTGATCACGCTGCTGCTGTTCATCGGCGCGACCGGCAAGTCGGCGCAGATCCCGCTCTATGTCTGGTTGCCAGACGCGATGGAAGGGCCGACGCCGGTCTCCGCCCTGATCCACGCGGCGACGATGGTCACCGCAGGTGTCTACATGATTGGGCGCACCGCGGTGCTGTTCGAACACGCACCGTTCACGCTCACCATCGTCGCGGTGGTGGGCGCGGCGACGGCGCTGTTTGCCGGCACCATCGGCCTGGTGCAGAACGACATCAAGCGCGTCCTCGCCTATTCGACGGTGTCGCAGCTGGGCTACATGTTCCTGGCGATGGGCGTTGGCGCCTTTGGCGCCGGCATCTTCCATCTCTATACCCACGCGTTCTTCAAGGCGCTGCTATTCCTCGGTTCCGGTGCGGTGATTCACGCGCTACACGGTGAGCAGGACATTCGCCGGATGGGCGGCTTGAAGAAGCACCTCCCGATCACCTACTGGACGTTTGTCATTGGTGCCATCGCGATTGCCGGCGTGCCCGGACTCGCCGGCTTTTTCTCGAAGGATGAAATCCTCTTCGAGACGTTCTATCGCGGCTATCAGTGGCTGTGGGTCGTCGGCGTGCTGACCTCGCTCCTGACTGCGGTCTACATGTTCCGCCTGGTCAATCTCACCTTTCACGGTGACGAGCGCTTCACCGCTGCTGACCTCGGGCCGCATGCCGCTGATCCGCATGATTCGCCAGAGCCTGGACACACCCACGCGCACGGCAATGACACGCACGTTGGACACGGTCATCCGGTAGCCACACACCGGCCTGCCCCGACACTCGCGCACGGCACCGGTCACGCGGTCGCCCACAGTGGTGGCCACGGCGCCTTGCACTTGCACGACGCGCCGCCGGCGATGGCGATTGCACTGGTGGTGCTCGCGATCGGATCGGTGGCGGCCGGCTATATCGGCATTCCGCACGCACTCGGTGGCCACAACACACTTGGCGCGTGGCTCGAACCGGTTTTCGAAGCACCGGGCCACTCCACCGCAGCGTCGCTATCAGGCATGTTGTTGTCCGACTGCGAACCAGGTGCGCCGGATACGACCACTGCTGGTGGCGCACTGGCGGGGATGGCGATTGCCGATTGCGAACCCGGCAGCGACATCGCCCTGGCCTCGTTGCAGCCACCTGTTGAATCCGGGGCGGCGGGGCGGGACGCGGGTGTTCAGCCTGCCCCGAGCGGCGCCGAGGCGAGTGACCATGAGGCTGCTGACGAGCACGCCAAGGAATCGCTCGAACTCACCTTGATGGCCGTGTCGAGCGCGATCGCGCTACTCGGCATCTTCCTCGCCTACTGGCTCTGGCTGAAGCGCCCCGATCAACCCGAACGGATGGCCGGGCGCTTTCCGGGTCTCCATCGAATGTTGCTGAACAAGTACTACGTGGACGAGTTTTATGACCTCACCGTTGTCCAGCCGGTGCGCATCGTCTCTGAAGACGGTCTGTGGCGCGGCATGGACGCGCGTGTGGTCGACGGCGCCGTGAACGGCACCGGCCAGGTGGTCGGCGGCGTCAGCGCGGTGATGCGGTTGTTGCAGAGCGGCTCGGTGAAAGCCTACGCGGCATCGACCTTTATGGGCGTGGTCCTGATCCTCGCCTATTACCTGTGGAAGTAGACCTCTTCTAAAGCGATGAATGTGACCAACGAAGACCTCGTTCGGCGGCGCCAAGTTCACGCGGAGCTTTGCCAGTCTTGACCGGAATGCCGCTGCTGTCGATCACCATCTGGCTCCCCGTCGTCGGGGCGTTGCTGTTGTTGTTCATCAACAATCGGGACGGCGTGCGCGACGGCTTGGTTCGCAACATCACCCTGGGCATCTCGCTGCTGACGTTTGCGGCGTCGATGGCGCTGTGGGCGGGGTTCGATAGTTCGGCGGCGGGGCCGGAGTTTCAATTCGTCGAGCGCGCGCCGTGGATTGCCGCCTTTGCCGTGGAGTACTACCTCGGCATCGACGGCATCAGCCTGATGCTGATGGTGCTGACCGGGTTCCTCACGCCGATCGCCCTGTTGTCGTCATGGGAGAGCATTCACAAGAAGGTCAAAGAGTTTTCGATCTTCATGCTGCTGCTCGAAGCGTCGATGCTCGGCGTGTTTGCGGCGCTCGACATCTTCCTGTTCTACATCTTTTGGGACTTTGTCCTCATCCCGATGTATTTCCTCATCGGCATCTGGGGCTACGAGCGCCGTGTGTACGCGGCGGTCAAGTTCATTCTCTACACGATGGCCGGCAGCGTGCTGATGCTGGTGGCGATTATCGGTCTGTCGTGGATTCACCATGCGGCGACCGGGACCTACAGCTTCGACACCCTGCGTCTCTACGAGCTGGACATCCCGGAGCAGACCCAATACTGGATGTTCCTGGCCTTTGCGATCGCGTTCGCGATCAAGGTGCCGTTGTTCCCGTTTCATACGTGGTTGCCGGACGCCCACGTCGAGGCTCCCACTCCAGGCTCGGTCATTCTGGCCGGCGTGATGTTAAAGATGGGCGCCTACGGTCTGATCCGCTTTGCCTTCCCGCTGTTTCCGGAAGCGGCCCTGTATTTTGCGCCGCTGCTCGCGACGTTGTCGGTCATTGCGATCGTCTACGGCGCGCTGGTGGCGATGGTCCAGCCGGACATGAAGAAGCTCGTGGCCTATTCGTCGGTCAGCCACATGGGCTTTGTCGTGCTCGGTATTGCCGCGATGAATCTCCAGGGCGTGCAGGGCGCGACGTATCAGATGCTCGCGCACGGCATCAGCACCGGCGGGCTGTTCTGCCTGGTCGGCATGTTGTCCGATCGCCGTCACACCCGGTTGATTAGTGAATACGGCGGGATTAAGAAGATCGTCCCGCGGCTCACCGCGGCATCGCTGTTAATCACGCTTGCCTCGATCGGCCTGCCCGGCATGAACGGGTTCATCGGCGAGTTCCTGATCATGCTCGGCGCATTCAAATACGATCCGCGCTTTGTCGTGGTCGCCGGACTCGGCGTGATCTTATCGGCCGTGTACATGCTGTGGATGTTTCAGCGCGTGTTCTACGGCAACATTACCAACGAGCACAACCGTGACATGCCGGACCTGTCGTTCCGGGAGTGGGCGATTGTCGGCCCCCTGGTGGCCATGGCGATCGTGATGGGCGTGTTCCCGAATGTCTTTTTGAAACCGATGGAGCCGGCAGTCAATCGAATCGTCCAGCGCGTCGCGCAGCATCAGGCGATGTCGACGTCCGGCGGGCAAGTCGAGAATGGCGGGGTCGGTCGTTAACATGTTCAGTTCCGAATACGACGCCATCGTCCCGATGCTCTGTCCCGCGCTCGCGGGATTAGTCGCGCTGCTCGCTGAATCATTCCGGGTGAAGGGGGAGCGGCTGCCGATTGCCGGCTTGCCGATCATCGGACTGGTCGGTGCTGGCATTGCCTCGGTACTGTTGTGGGACCGTAACACCACGAGCTTTGGGGTGGTCACCGCCGACAACTTCGCGTTGTTCGTGAACCTGATCCTGGTCGCGGTCGGCATCCTCACCGTCTTTTTCGCCTCGCAAACGATGGAACGGGACGGCATTCCGGTGGGCGAGTTCTACGCCCTGATGCTGTTCTCCATCGTCGGCATGATGCTGATGGTCCAGTCGACCGACCTGCTGGTGATGTTTCTTGCGCTCGAGACGATGTCGATCGCGGTGTATATCCTGACCGGCATTCGGCGTGATCAGGCCGCCAGCACCGAAGGCGCGTTCAAGTATTTTCTGCTCGGCGCGTTCGCCAGTTCGTTCTTCCTCTACGGCATTGCGTTCATTTATGGGATTACCGGCAGCACCAGTCTCGACCGCGTCGGATCGGTGATCGCCGCGCAGTCGATGAGCGGCAATCCGATGATCCTGCTGGCGATCGGCCTGCTGATCGTTGGGTTTGGCTTCAAGGTCGCGGCGGTGCCGTTCCACATGTGGTCGCCCGACGCGTATGAAGGCGCGCCGGCGATTGTGACCGGCTTCATGTCGACCGGGGTCAAGGCCGCCGCCGTCGCCGCGTTCGCGCGGGTGTTTCTCTCCGCACTCGAGCCGATGATCGCCGACTGGGCGCCGGTCCTGTGGGCGATTGCGGCGGCGACCATGATCGTCGGCACGGTCCTCGGCGTCGCGCAGACCAGCCTGAAGCGGATGCTGGCCTATTCGAGCATCGCGCACGGCGGCTACCTCCTGGTTGGCCTGGTCGCGGGGAATGACGTCGGCAAGGCGGCGATTCTCTATTACCTGGCGGCGTATGCACTGACCAATCTCGGCGCCTTCGGGATCATCGCCTTACTTGGCACCCGCGAGCGCGCCAATGACGATTTGCGCGACTACGCGGGCCTGTGGCATTCGCATCCGACACTCGCGACCTTGATGACGATCTTTTTGCTGTCACTCGGCGGCTTCCCCCCGACGGCCGGGTTCATTGCCAAGTGGTATGTCTTCAGCGCCGCGATCGGTTCCGGCTACTACGTGCTGGCAATCATTGGCGTGTTGTCGAGCGTCGTCTCGGTCTTCTTCTATCTGCGCGTCGTCGTGATGATGTACATGTCCGACCGTGACGCCCGGCCGGTGCCGGCACCGCTGACGACCGTTGCCCTGGCCGCACTGGCGTTGTCGGTGATCGGCATTCTCTACCTCGGCATCCTGCCGTCCCAAGTCATCGACCTCGCCCAGGCGTCGGTCGCCACGATTTTTTAATGCGCGCACTCTGGCTCGACACCGTTCTCGCCGAGAGCGACGACACCGTGGTCGTCGAAGGCAATCACTACTTTCCGGCGGACTCTCTCCGCCGCGAACACTTTAAGACCAGCCAGACCCACACCACGTGCGGATGGAAAGGCGTCGCCAGTTACTACGATGTGGTGGTTGGCGGTCAGACCAACAGCGCCGCCGCGTGGTTTTATCCAACCCCGAAGGACGAGGCCAAGAATATCGCTGGCCGCGTGGCCTTCTGGAAGGGCGTCACCGTCCTTCCCTGATCCTTACCCACTACCCAGTAATCACAGGAGGAACCGACATGGCCGGAGCAAAAATCATTGTGTTATATCCCACCCCGACGGATGCGACGACGTTCGAACGGACCTACGCGCAGGAGCATGCGCCAATGGTGACCGCCGAGAATTTCAAGGGGATCACCCGATTTGTCGGCTCCCGCGTCGTCGGCACGCCGGACGGCAGCCCGGCACCATTCGCGCGCATCGCGGAACTGCATTTTTCCTCGATGCAGGCGCTGCAGGCGGCTGCAGGATCACCCGAGGCGCAAAAGGTGGTGGCCCATGCCGTGTCCATTTCGTCTGGCGGCATGCCGGTGATTCTCGTCGCGGAAGAAGAGACCAAGACGTTCTGAATCGCGGGTCCGACCGCAGCGAGCAGCGACTCAGGTACCGCGCCCGAGCCCGAGGCCGAACGTGTGGCAAAAGCCGGTCGGCCTGCCCTCGCTGCAGAATCGCGGCTTGGTGGTCAAAGTGAACCGCCTGTTTCGATTCTAAAGGGCGCTTCGCGTAGGGCGAGAGATTTTGTTCTTGGGATCATCTCCTCTCCTTCGCGAGCGCTGGATACTCCCGCGGGGGCTGGCTGTACCACGTGTCTAATGTCACGCTCCTCCAAGGGCATAGCCAGCCAAGACAGCACAGGGTCATCTCCTCACCCGGGTTCGCGGCATCTGTGCTCCCCCAATCAGCGCGGAACTGCGAGGGCGACTGTCCAAAGTGCCGTTTGAAGTAGTGATCAAAGTTCGCGGAGTCCAGGAACCCCGCTTCCAGCTGCACGCGCTTGACTGGCAGTGCGCAACGCACCAGTAACTCCGCCGCCAAATGCAGCCGGCCGCAGGACATTATCGAACGCATGCTGACCCCGGTCTCTGCTCTGAACCGTTGCCGCAGACGACGTTCGCAGAGGTTCACGCCTTGGGCGAGCTCTCTGGTCGACGCTTGCAGCCGTGCGTCGATGAGGGCCGCGATCGTGCGGACGACCAGAATATCCATTGACAGGAGACGGCGGGTCCGATGCGGCGACGGAGCCCAATCCTGGGACGATGGCGACAACTCCACGTGGGAGGGAAAGTTTTACGTGCGCGAACTGTCGTCTGGAGAGTGGACGTCAACAAACGACCAGCAACAACTCCCCCCGCAGCCTTACCAACTCAATTGGACGGAAGCTGTCAGCACGAGCCTTCAGCCCCGTTCAGATTGCCGCAAGTTGGGAAGTGCTTGCGGATATTGTGGCAGCTCTTCAGCCGCCTCTTGTAACCTCGGGCGGTCTATCGACGAGCGTTGGGCCTACTGCGCAAGCGGGGCTGGTGTGTGCGCGTTTACCGGTCCCCATTGGTTCGCGTGTGCGGGCCTCAATTGCTACGGCCAGATATTCGGTGGTTTCTTGTACTTTACGAAGCAGCACTTCCAGCAGTGCTGGCTAGACGAATCCGAGCGTAGCGCCTGTGGCGGGTAACCTATTCAGGCAGGAGGTCTTTCATGAACCGAGCATTGCTCGTATTGGCCTTTCTGGGAGCCGTTCTGGTGAATTTTGCAATGAGCCTGTTCGTCCCCGAAACCCCGACCGGACAGACGGTGGTGTTTCTTGCGTTTGGTGCGGCAATGTATCCCTTGGCCCGTGTGCTGTGGTTCGCGTCCTCCCCAGCGTGGAGATACTGGGTAGGCTTGGGCCTCGCGAGCATGGTTGGCTGGACGCTCGATACGTGGCGCAGAACAGCGCTTTCAGAGTCTTCTAACCGCATCGCAGGCGTGAGCGTTGTCGGGTTGTTGACAGCGGCCCTCATCGTGGGAGTCTGGCGTACCCGTCGCCGGAAAATGCGTCACAGCACGTCGTAATTAGGTCTCTGAGCGGGCTACTGCCGGCGCTTAAACAGCCCGACGTAAGCTGCCTTGCGGCACCTTGCCTGCCATCGCGGCGACGACGGCATCGCGCGTCAGCGCCGGTTGCCGGTCGGCTCGCTGGGAAAGTGGAAGCCGTTGATGTCGAGTCCCCGATAACGGGACTGCGGGGTGTCTGGGTGCGTGTCGGACCGCATTCACCACCTGTTCTCGAGTCACGACGTGTTGACCCGAGTGCGGAAGGGCTGCAATCGTTGGCCGGATGGATTGCACTTGGGGATACGGGCCGTAACCGCGCGTGGGCAACCCCGACGCGGCATATCGTTAACGGTCGCGAGCCCTTCGACGCCGGCATGCCTCAGCCCGGTGGGGTGAACGAACTGACGGCCGACATCGATTTGTTCGTCGATGACGCATCCACCCTGCGCGACGACCAGTTGCTGGGACATCGGCATTGAGCAAGCACTTCCGTCGCACGCGGTTAAAGGCCTCCACGCTGTGAAGGTTACGCAGGTCGAACCTGAGTCGACCACTGGCGGTCTGACGATCATCTGGATCAGGGTAGAGCGGCCCGAGTAGGCGTTTGTTTCAGCCCCGACGCGCCACCGCCGTTACCCGAATGCGCGCAGACTCTTCAGCGCGTCGGTGAGGCGCAGATCATCAAACGTATCGACCGTGCGCAAATCGAGCACGACACGGTCCGCTTCGATGCGCGCGATCACCGGCGGGTCGAGCGCGCGAAGCTGTTTCTCCAACGCCGTCGCGGACAGACCCTCGCGCTCAAGGGCGACAAGGACCGTCGGCAGCTCCACCCCAGGCGCGCTGCCACCGCCGATCGCCGAGACGCCACTCTGCAGCGATACCGTCCATCCGGCCGCGTGTAACCCATCGACCAGCACTTCGGCGCGCGCTTCGATCTCGTCGACCGTTTGCGCGATCATCCGTGGCACCGGCACGGCGTCGGCCGCGCGGCCCGCCAGGTAATCGATCAACGTGCCTTCGAGCGCTGCGAGCGTCAGCTTGTCAACGCGGAAGGCGCGCATCAGCGGATGCCTGGCCAGCTGCTCGAGCAATGCGCGGCGTCCGACGATGATCCCCGACTGTGGACCGCCGAGCAGCTTGTCGCCACTGAAGCAGACGACGTCCACGCCAGCAGCGATCGACGCCTGCACCGACGGTTCCCAGGTCATCGACTCGAGCAGGCAGCCGCTGCCGAGATCTTCGACGAACGGCACACCAGCCTCGTGTGCGGCCCCGACCAACGACGCCAGCGTTGGCTGTTCGGTAAACCCTTCGATGCGAAAATTCGACGGGTGCACGCGCATGAGTAATGCGGTCTTGGGACCGATCGCCGCACGGTAGTCGGCAATGCGTGTCCGGTTGGTCGTCCCCACTTCGCGCAACAGCGCGCCCGACTGGCTCATGACATCCGGCACTCGAAAGCCGCCGCCGATCTCGACCAGCTCACCGCGTGACACGATCGCTTCGCGTCCAGCCGCCAGACCGGCCAGAATCAGCATCGTGGCGGCGGCGTTGTTATTGACGACCAGCGCGGCTTCGGCGCCGGTCAAGGCGGTGAGCAACGTTTCTGCGTGAACCGTGCGGGAACCGCGGCCACCAGCCGCGAGGTCGTATTCGAGATTGGAATAGCCGCGCGCGACCTGCTGGATTCGCTGCAACGCCGTGCTCGACAGCGGCGCACGGCCAAGATTGGTGTGGATGATCACTCCGGTGGCATTGATCACCGAACGTAACGAACCGCGAAACTGGGCAGCCAGCCGTTGTTCGACATCGGCCTCGACCATCGCGGCGGCGGCTTCTGCGTCGGCAGGCACGTCCTGGCCCGCGGTGGTGGCCGCCAAGGCGGCGCGCAATGCCGCGGCGGCGGCGCGCAGCGCGGAGGTGGTCGCCGTGGCGCCGTGGTCCCGTTCGAACGCGACGACGCGGGGGCGCTGTCGCAATTGATCGATCGACGGGATGACGCGGAAGTCAGGCACGAGACATTCTACGTGGCGTTGGTGTTACGATCGTCGGTCCATGGCTGTGGAGCGCCGTACCCAACCGCTCGAACGATTCTGGCCGTACGCCGAACGTTCCGAGGAGCCAACCGCTGAAGAACTCGCCGCGCTCGACCCTGACTTGCATGCGGCGCTGTTTGGCCCGCGCGACCTGCCATTCTCGCTGACCGTCGTCTTTCCACCCTTCGCAGGCGACGACTATATGCGGGCCGTCGAGTTGGCCAAGCGCTCCGCCGAGTACCGCGAAGTGGGCAGCGGCGACGCGCTTCGTCATCGTGCGCGGTTCTTCCCCGGTGACGCGCTGCAACTCCGCGACCTGTTCGAACTGACCGCCGGCGAGCGCGGCACTGAAGTTTTGATCGACGATCGCCCCGTGCCCTATGCACGCGAGCTCTGGCTGCCGCTGCTGTGGTTCCTGTTGCTGCGCTAATAGATTGCCATGGCGCCAAAGGGCAGCGAGTTCGATCAGGAAATGAAGCATCTCGAGGCCGAAATAAAGCGCCTCGAAGCGGAATACAACATGTTCTTCGCCGGACGTCTGCCGCGCTTGCCGTGGGAGACGCGCGCGCGTGTCGATGCGCTGGTCAAGCGTTACGACCGGATGAATATCCGCAACACCGCCGAACGATTTCGCTTTAATACGCTGCAAGCCAAGTACGCAGCATTCTGCGATCTCTGGGAACGTGCGCTGAAAGCTCGTGAAGAAGGCCGTCCCGGACCGGGACGACGCCCAGCGCCGGCTCCCCCGGCAGCGCCACCCCCACCGCCACCGACAGCGGCCGATGCCGCCGAAGCGGCGCGTAGCCGCGTCGTCCACGTTGCGTCGTTTCGCGATCCACTGCAGGAAGCAGAACGAATGAAAGAATTGTACGAGCGTCTCGCCGAAGCGCGACGCGATGCCGGCGAGCAGCAGATTCCCTATCAGCGCTTCGCAGAAGTGGTCCGCGCGCAGGTGAACAAACTCGGCGGCGGAGAAGCCGAAGTCGCGTTCCGGGTGGCGGTGAAAGACGGAAAGGTGACGCTGACGGCGAGGACGATGAAGACGGAATAAGTGCTAAGTGCTAGGTGCGGGGTGCGACGTGCGGACGGTTCAGTGCGGGAGAGCGGACCCGGCGCCGGGGGAAGCCGGCGCCGGGCAAGTCAAGCGGTCAGATCCGGACGACGTTGCCGGCCTGAGGACCCTTGGGGCCGTCGACGATTTCGAACTCGACGTTCTGTCCCTCTTCGAGGGAGCGGAAGCCTGAGCCCTGGATTGCCGAGTAGTGCACGAAGACGTCGCTGCCGCCCTCGCGCTCGATGAACCCGTACCCCTTGGCGTTGTTAAACCACTTGACCTTGCCTGTAATGCGCATCGTTTCTTCTTCCTGGCCGCCGGCAGTAGACCACCGGAGCGTCTTCACGCGGTCCATCGATGGATGAACCGCAGTTCTTAAACACAAAAAGGCCGCACAGTGCGGCCTTCCCGAGGTCCCGAAAAGCTGGACCGCACGGGGATAATACTGGCGCGACTGTTCAGGTGTCAATTGCACCAACGCGCCAATAATCCCCATAATTCACAGCTCAATCTCCATTCAATCCCCATGCGCCGAGCCATTCTGAGTGTTTCCGATAAGAACGGATTAGTTGAATTTGCGCGCGGCCTCGCCGCCCGCGACTTCGAATTGGTGTCGACCGGTGGCACCGCCCGCACGCTGGCCGACGCCGGCCTTGTCGTCACCAATGTGTCGGAGGTCACCGGGTTTCCCGAGATGATGGACGGCCGCGTCAAGACACTCCATCCAGGTATTCACGGCGGGATTCTCGCCAGGCGCGGGCATGCCGCCGACCTCGAGGCGGCCCGGGCACATGGCATTGGGCTGGTCGACGTGGTCTGCGTCAACCTCTACCCGTTTGTCGAGACGGCCGCGAAGCCCGGCATCGCGTTCGACGACTTGATCGAGCAGATCGATATCGGCGGCCCCAGCCTGGTGCGGGCCGCCGCCAAGAATTTTCAGGATGTGCTGGTCGTGGTCAGTCCAGCCGACTATCCGGCGGTCCTGACCGAACTCGATCGTGACGGCGGGGCCACGCTGGCCTTTCGCTTTGATCTGGCCCGACGCGCGTTCGCGCACACTGGTGCGTATGACACGGCGATCGCGTCGACACTCAACGACGTGCGGGTTGACAACGATCAGTTTCACCGCGAGCCGGCGGCGTCCGCCATGCTCGCTCCGGCACGCTTGACCATCGAGGCCCACAAGCTGCGCGATCTGCGTTACGGCGAAAACCCGCATCAACCAGCGGCGTGGTACGGCATGGATCCGCCTGCCGCGATGGGAGCGCCGGCGATCTTACAGGGCAAGGAGTTGTCCTTTACCAATCTGCTGGACCTCGATGCGGCCGCGCGCATCGTCCTCGAGTTCGATGAACCGGCGGCGTGCGTGATCAAGCACACCAATCCGTGTGGTGCGGCGACCGGCACGCATCTGGTCGAGGCCTACACGCGCGCCCGTGATGCCGATGCGCTCGCCGCCTTCGGCGGAATCATCGGGCTCAACCGGCCGATCGACGAGCTGACGGCTCGTGCGATCGTCTCGACCTTCATTGAAGCGGTGGTCGCGCCGGCGGTCTCGGCCGAAGCCGCGGTGATCCTGCAGACCAAGGCCAACATGCGCGTGGTCACAAGCGACTTGGCCGCGCTTGCCGGCGGCGGCGTGCACGCGCGGGAATTACGCTCGATCCTCGGCGCGCTGCTGCTGCAGCAACGCGACGAAGTCGTCGAAGCCCGACAGCCGTGGCCGAGCGGCGATCTCAGGGTCGTCACCCAACGGCAACCGACGACGGAGGAGTGGCGGGCGCTCCGTTTTGCCTGGCGGGTGATGGCGCACGTGAAATCGAACACGGTGATTTTCACCGACCAGCATCAGACGCGTGCGATTGGTGCCGGACAGATGAGTCGGGTCGATGCGGTCAAGGTGGCCACGATGAAAGCCGCCGGCTGGGACCACTCGCGGCCACGACCACTGGCCGATACGGTGGCTGCCTCTGATGCGTTCTTCCCGTTTCGCGACGGGCTCGACGCGGTCGCCGCGGCGGGCGCCACCGCGGTGGTCCAGCCGGGCGGGTCAGTACGCGATGCGGAAGTGATCGCTGCAGCCGACGAACACAACTTGGCAATGGTCTTCACCGGGCGGCGGCATTTCCGCCACTGATCACGCAGATGAAAACGACACGCAGATGAAAACGAAACGCAGATAACGCGGATGATACAGATAGGCCATTTTTTTTAAAAACAGTTATCTGCGCTTCGTAGTTATCTGCGTTGAAAGCGTTGCAATAACTCGCTCGGCGTGACCGTCGCCGCGCCAAACTTCCCGACCACGATGCCCGCGGCTTCGTTGGCCAGCTGCGCCGCCTCCGCCACCGTGGCCCCGGCGGCGATGGCGAGGGCGAGCGTCGCGACGACCGTGTCGCCAGCGCCAGTCACGTCGGACACTTCGCGCGCGGCCGCGGCGAGCGGCCCTTCGACCCCGTCAGCGGCCAGCCACATGCCGTGCTCACCGCGCGTAATCAACACCCCGTCGCAGTGCGCCACGTCGCGCAGCCGACGTGCAGCGGTGCGCGCCTCGTCGACAGTGCGAATGCGCATGTGCGTCGCCGCCTCGGCCTCGTGGTGATTGGGTGTCACCAACGTCGCGCCGGCGTAGAAATCGAGGTGCGGAATTTTGGGATCGACCAGCACCGGGATGCCACGCTGCGCGCCGGCAGCGACGACGGCGGCCATGACATGCCGCGTCACCACGCCTTTGAGATAATCGGACACGACGATCGCGCCGGCTGATCCCGTGTACGCCTCAATCTGGCGAATCAGCGCCTCCTCCACCGGCCGGGTCAGTGCGTCGTCTGACTCATAATCAATGCGCGTCACCTGTTGATTGCGCGTCGTGACCACTCGCACTTTGGTCGTGGTGCGGCGCGCCTCGTCGGTGATTAACGCACTCGCAGCGACGCCGGCGGCACTGAGCAGGTCACGCAAGCGGCCAGCGGCATCATCTTGGCCGATCAGACCAATGAGATCGACGTGTGCAGCCAACGCACGGGCATTGAGGGCGACATTAGCGGCGCCACCGGCGCGGTACTCGTCACGGTCGAAAGCCACCACCGGCACCGGCGCCTCCGGCGAAATACGGCTGACCCGCCCGATGATGAACTGATCGAGCATCACGTCGCCGATGACCAGCAGACGGGCATCCGCGAGCTGCGCGATCAACGCCACGGCACGGGGCGACGATAACGCCGGCAGTCCGGTGTCCGCCACTACGGCAACCCGCCGTCGCGCTCAGCCGCGAAGGGCAAAGTGATCAGCGTCAAAAAAAGCATCAGAAATTCGGAGTCACCGAAGTTGTATTCGAAGAAGCCGGCGGTCAGCATCGCGGCGATGGCGCCCATTGCCGCGGCGGCGAGGGCGCGGTGACGCGTGCGCAACAACAGAGGCTTGAGGCCAACCAGCGCGCTGCCGATAAACCACAGCCACATGAGCAGCGCCGGCAGCCCGCGCTCCGCGGCAATCTGCATCGGCACGTTGTGCAGGTGCATGTTGTGTTCCTGCACCGCATTGGCAACGCGGTAGTCCGGGTAGACCTGGCCAACCATGTCGGGCCCGACCCCAGTCAACGGGTAGTCCTTGACGATCGCAGTGCCCGCTTGGAGCATGGCCATTCGGTCACGAATGGTTGGATCGTTGAGGTCGATCATCGAGTAGATGCGCGCGGTGACGTCGGCGGGCGCGACGGCAATCACCGCCGCGGCAATGATCGGCAGTAAGGCGACCAGTCGAAAGTTGCGCAGCAGCAGCAAGACACCGACGCCTGCGGTGACCCCGACCATAGCGCTGCGGGTGAAAGTCAGCAACAAAATCACCACCAGCGCCGGCATCACCACCGCTGCCCACGCGCGGTCGCGGCTCCCGAACAGCAGTCGGGCGACCGCCGCGCAGATCACCAGCATCAGGGTCCCTGAATAGGTCATCCAGTGGGATAGCGTGCCTTGCGGGCGCCGCCCGAGGTCGTCGTAATTCAGGATGGCGTACTGGACCAGTCCGACCAGCGCACTGATCGCGCCAACCGTGATGATCACCGTCAGAATGGTCCGCGCTCGCGCTCCGCGCGCGAAGTCGAACACCACCGGGATGAGCAGGAACAACGCCAGCTGCTTGCAATCGGTGACGCTGGTCACCGGATCGCGTGAAAACCCGGCGGCGAGCAAGGTCAGCGCCGCGTAGCCGACCAGCGGCCAGAAAAACGCAGGCGCTTCGAGGCGCTCGCGTCGCAGCAGATGGGAGGCCAGCCAGCACAGTCCGGACAGCGTTAACAGAATCTGCGAGGCTGCGATCGAGAGCTGCGCGGCCGCGACTAGTCCGATCACCGACCACAGGCCGAGTTGATCGATGCGGTCCCGCGTGGTGGCGCCGGCCGAGAGCGTGACAGTAGTCATGCCGAGTGTTGGTCTGCCAAGAGTTCTTCCGCCGCCTTTACCACCCGGTCTGGCGCGATCTGTGCCAGGCACCTGAAATCACCGGGTTCGCATTGTCGCTGATGACACGGGCGACAGGGTAGCGGACCGGCATCGACGCCGATCGCACGCGTCTCAACCAGTCGCCACGGCATCGACCGCTCCGGTAACGTCGGCCCGAACAGGGCGACGATCGGCGTGGCCGTCGTCGCCGCGATATGCAACGGACCGCTATCGCCACCGATATACAGCGCCGCACGCGCGACAAGCGCGCGCAGTTCCGAGAGGTCGAACTCGCCACACCGCACGATGCCGGTGGCGGCGTCGCCCGCCAGCCGCTGCGCTGCCGCGGCGATGGCATCTGCGGCATCGCGCTCCGACGGACCGGAGCTGATGATAATCCGCCGCGCCCGATTCTCGCGCGCGAGGGCGGCCGCGACCGTTGCAAAATGACTGGCCGGCCATCGCCGAAAGGGGTTACCGGCGCTGACATGCATGACCACCAGGGGCGCGTCGCCAGCCACGTCGGCCTGGCGAAGGCGGGCGGTCACCGAACGCGCGGCAGCCGGGTCGGCCGGCATTTCGACCGACGACTGACCACGCGTCGCTGCGGCGATGCCGAGCGGCGCCAGCAGGTCCCACTGGTTCTCCACCGAATGGCGCGGCGGGGTGAGCGCGCGGGTCCACGGCACGCGCGTGGTGTAGGCCCACTGGCGCCAGGGCAACCCGTAACCAACGCGCTGGCACGCGCCAGTGGCGCGGGTTAACCACGCACTGCGCGGCCCGCCGTGAAAATCGATCACCACATCGAACCGCTGTCGGCGGAGACGCCGCGCCAACGCAAGGTCGTAGAGGCCGCGCCGCACGCCGCGCGGCCGCTCGGCGACGATCACCTGATTGAGATGAGGATTGTGGCGCACGACCGGCTCTGCCGCCGGTTCGACCAGATATGAAATGTCGGCGTTGGGAAAGTGTCGACGGATCGCGGCGACCGCCGGCGTCGTAAAGACCACGTCGCCGATCAGCCGCAGCCGGATCAGCAGAATCTTCATCCCTCGATGTTCTCGGGATGACCCTGAACGAGTCGAAGGGTCAGGGTTCGACTGTTGCCTCGTCGATCAACATCACGGGGATTTCGTCTTTGATCGGATAGACGCGGTAACATTGGCCGCACTTGAGTGCGGTCTCGTTCTTGACGAGCTGAACCGGCGTCTTACACGCCGGGCAGGCAAGGATTTCAAGAAGTTCGGGGTCGACCGGCATACGCGCACTATACAACGATAAGATTCATCTATGCTTCGCGTCGCCCTGGCCCTGTCGCTGGTGTTGTCGTCGGCTCACCCGGTGGTCGCGCAAACCGTCGCGCCGCCGTCGTTGACGCCGACCGCCGACGCGTATTACGAGTTCTTGTTGTCGCGCCGCCTCGAAGCGCTCGGCGACTCGACCAAGGCCTTGGAAGCGCTCAAGCGCGCGCAAGCGCTCGATCCGACATCGTCGGACATCCTGTCGGAGCTCGCCGGCTTTTATGCACGGCAGAACAAGGGCAGCGAGGCGGTGGCGGCTGCCGAGCAAGCGCTCAAGCTCGATCCCAACAACGTCGACGCCCATCGCATGCTGGGTCTGGTGTTGTCGGCCTGGAGCGAGGGCGCGGCGCCGGCAGTCGGCGGTCGCTCGCCGGAGCAACTGCGCGACGCGGCCATCGAGCATCTCACCAAGATCCTCGGGACGGCCGCGGTCGCCACCGACCTCAATCTCCAGTTGACGTTGGCCCGCCTCCAGCTCCGCGCCGGCCATGCCGAACGCGCAGTTCCGATTCTCGAGAACCTCGTCGCGCAAGCGCCATTTGCCACTGAGCCGTATACGCTGCTGGCCGAGGCCCGGGTCGCAGCCGGCCAAGTCGACGCGGCGATCGAGGCGCTGACCAGTGCGGCCGGACTCAATCCGCGTCACTTCGCTTCGTTGGCCGAGCTGTATGAACGACAAGGGCGCTGGGCCGAAGCGGTGGCGGCGTATCAACAGGCGCTCGGCAACCCGCGGACGGTCAGCCGCGACTTGCGGCTGCGCTATTTCGCCGCCTTGTTGAATGTCCCGGGCGGGCAAGGCGCCGCGAAAGCACGCGATGCGCTCAAGGACTTCCTGATGACCAGCCCGGATGATGCGCGCGGGTTATTTTTGCTCGCCAACGCAAACCTGCAGCTCCAGGACTTCGCCGCCGCTGAAGATATCGCGCGCAAACTGATCGCGCTTGATCCGACGAGCGTTCCGGGCTTGCGGATCCTCTCGGGCGCGCTCGTCGCCCGCAAGGAATATCGCAAAGTCGTCGACGTGGTGAGCCCGTTTGCAAAAAGTGTCGCGACGTGGGCGAAGGGCCGCGAGAGCGACGCCGCGTTGCTGCTCGCGCAACTGGCGCACGCGCACACCGAGCTCGGCGAGCACGAACAAGCCATTACGGTGTTGACCGCCGCCGTCGCCACCGACCCGATGAGTGCACAAGCGCTCAATTCGCTGGGCTACACGCTGGCGGAACGGGGGCAGCGCTTACCCGAGGCGGTCCGATTGATCGAACGCGCGTTGAAAGTCGATCCTGACAATCCGTCGTACCTCGATAGTCTCGGCTGGGCGTTGTTCAAGCAGGGCAAAGCCGACGAAGCCGAACCGCATCTCGCCAAGGCCGCTGGCGCGGTGCCTGGGCAGTCAGTGATTCAGGATCATTACGGCGACGTACTGGCGCGTCGGGGCAAATATGCCGAAGCCATTGTCGCGTGGGAACGCGCACTGGCCGGCGACGGCGACGCCATTGATCGCAGCGGCATCGAGCGCAAAATCAAAGACGCCAAAGGCCGCCGTCAGTGAACGCGCGGTTGGTGCTCGCGATTCTTGTGACGCTCGTCGTCGCGGCATGCGCGGCGCGCGTCCCCGTCCGTCCGGCCGGCACGTCGGTACCCGACCCCACTGCGACCGTGGCGTTTACGCAGGCAACCGCGCAGTGTGCCGGGTTAAAGACCCTCACCGCGGAGTTACGACTGTCCGGGCGTGCCGGGACAGAAAAGTTGCGCGGCACGCTGCACGCCGGGCTCGCCGCCCCGGCGTCATTGCGATTTGAAGCAGTCGCGCCGTTTGGCCAGCCGTTCTTCATCCTCGCCGGCCGTGATAATCGCGCGACGCTCTTGCTGCCCCGCGACGACCGGGTGCTCACGGATGCGCCGGTGCAGGACGTGTTGCAACGGCTCACCGGCCTCGCACTTGCCGCCAACGATCTCCGCATGATTTTGACCGGCTGCCTGATCGAACGCGCGGTTCCCGTTGACGGCCGGCGCTGGGACACCGGGTGGCGTGCGGTGACCGTCGGCAACGCAATTACCGCCTATATGAAGGATGTCGATGGACGTCCCACCGTGATCGCCGCCGATCACGGCAACTGGCGGGTCGACTACGCCAATTATCTGAACGACTGGCCGAGGACCGTACGCATCCGCAGCGCTGTCGACGGCGAGGTCGATATGACCGCCGCGATTGAGCAGCTCGAAATCAACAGCGACATCGATGATCAGGCGTTCACCCTCACGGTCCCGAGCACGGCTGCGCCGATGACCCTCGATCACCTGCGCTCAGTGGCGCCGCTGCGCGGGACACCCTAGCGCGTGGCGCCGACCTCCCTCGTTCTACCGTCGTTCGCCAAGATCAACGTCGACCTGCGCATCCTCGGAGTGCGGCCGGATGGTTTTCACGATCTCCGCACGGTCTTTCAAACGCTCGCGCTGCAGGATGACATCACCTTCACGCGTCGCGCCGGTCCCTTTGTGATCGAGTGTGACGACACGGTTCTGCCGACCGATCGCCGCAACCTGATTTGGAAAGCGGCGTCGCTCCTGTGGCGCACCGTTGGACGGCGCCGCGGCGATATCCCACGCGACGTCGTCGTCGCCTTACGCAAACGCATTCCGATGGAAGCCGGACTGGGTGGCGGCAGCGCCAATGCCGCGATTGCCCTGCTCGGCCTGGCGCGATTGTGGGAACTCGATGTCGACCTGCCAACGATCAGCCGGCTGGGCGCGCGGCTCGGTGCAGATATTCCGTTCTTTCTCGTCGGCGGCACCGCGCTTGGTCTGGGTCGAGGCGACGATATTTATCCGCTCACCGACTTGCCGCGCACGCACGTCGTGCTGGTCAAACCGCCGTTTGGCGTGTCGACTGTCGAAGCCTACGGGTGGTATGACAGCGAACCGCGCAAGCTTAGTCGCGACCCGGCACGCCGAGTGCATCCCGCGAATTGGCCGCTGTGGGCGGCGAATTTGCGGAACGACCTCGAGCCGGCAGTGGTCCGGCACCATCCCACCATCGGCAGGATCAAGCAGGCGCTGCTCGACGCCGGCGCAGCGGTCGCGGCGATGTCGGGCTCGGGATCGGCGGTTTTCGGCCTGTTTGACCGGCTTGACGCCGCCCGACGCACCGCGGCCGACCTCTCGCGCCCGGGCTGGCAGGTGGTGCTAACACAGACCTTGTCGCGACTCGAGTACAGCCGGCGATTAAGTCCGGTGCTTGCAGGCACGCGGAACCTCGTATAAGCTAGAGGTTTGCGCGGTGCGCGCCATCGCTCGCTGTGTAGACGTAGGGCATTGGGGCGTGGCCAAGCGGTAAGGCGCGGGTCTTTGGATCCCGTATTCGAAGGTTCGAATCCTTCCGCCCCAACCAATTTCTTAGAGAGTTTAGGGATCGGCAGGGCGCGAGTCCTGCCTTCCGAGCGGCTATGCGACCGACCGGTTACGGGGATCTGAAAGTTTTTTCCGGCAGCGCTCACCCGCACCTCGCCAAGGACATTTGCGAGTTCTTGGGAGTGAAGCTGGGTCAGTGCCGCTTGCGCCGCTTTCCTGATACGGAAGTGTCGTTTCAGATCGATGAAAACATCCGCGGCACAGATGTGTTCATCGTGCAGCCGACCTGTGCGCCCGTCGATGAGAACTTGATGGAGTTGCTCATCATGATCGACGCGTTTCGCCGCTCGTCGGCGTCACGGATCACGGCCGTGTTGCCGTATTACGGCTACGCGCGCCAGGACCGCAAAGACAAGCCGCGCGTGCCGATTTCGGCGAAATTGGTCGCCAACGTGCTGAGTGCGGCCGGGACGCATCGCGTGTTGACGATGGATCTGCACAAGGCGCAGATTCAGGGGTTCTTTGACATTCCGGTCGACCACTTGTTTGCGGCGCCGGTGATCATCGATTACCTGTCGCGGCAGGAGTTTCCGACGCTGACCATTGTCGCCCCCGACGCCGGGGGCGCCGAACGCGCGCGGGCCTACGCGAAGCGGTTGAGTGCGGAACTCGCGGTCATCGACAAGCGACGCAGTGACGATGGCACGGCGGAAGTGATGCATGTGATCGGCGAAGTGCGCGGGCGAACCTGCGTCATCGCCGACGACATTATCGATACGGCCGGGACGATTCAAAAAGGCGCGCAAGCGCTGATCGACGCCGGCGCCGAGCGGGTGCTCGCGTGTGCCGTCCACGGGGTGTTGTCCGGCCCGGCGATCGAGCGGATCGAGAAATCGCCGCTCGAGCGGTTGATTATCACCAACACCATCCCGCTCACCGGTGAGCGGGCGAAGTGCGGAAAGATTGTGGAGCTGTCGGTGGCGCGGCTGTTAGGCCAGGCGATTCGCAGCATTCACGAGGAAACGTCAGTTAGTTCGTTGTTTGTGTAGGCAGGTAGGCAGGTAAGCAGGTGGGCAGGTTTGAAGCGGCCCGCCAGCAACAGGATTTTGGGACATGGAAGCAAATCTAGAAGCAGTGAAGCGATCGACCCGTGGCAAGAATGAGGCGCGCCGCTTGCGTGCCTCCGGCCGCATCCCGGCGGTCATCTACGGGAAGTCCAAAGAGGGCGACGCCGGCCAGACGGTGGAGGTCGCCGTGGATCCGAAGCCGCTGATGCGCATCCTGCACTCGGGATCGGGCGTCAACACGTTGATCACACTCAAGCTCGATGGCGAAGGCGATGCGCGCGTGCTGGTCAAGGAGTTCCTGGTCGATCCGGTCACCAGCCACTTGCTGCATGCCGATTTCTTCCGGGTCAACATGGACCGCAAGATCACCGTCACCGTGCCGGTGCTGATCCGCGGCGAAGCGCGCGGCGTCAAGCTCGAAGGCGGCGTCCTCGACTTCGTCCATCGCGAGATCTCGATCGAAACGCTGCCGGCCGAGATTCCGGACTCGGTCGAAGTTGACGTCAGCAACCTCGGGTTGAATGACGCCATCTACGTACGCGACGTCGCGGCCAACGCCAAGTGGACGCCGACGCATGGCGGCGACGTCATGCTGGTCCATGTCATCACGCCGCGGGCGGTTGAAGAGGCTGCGACCCCAGCCGCCGTGACCGCGACGGCGGCTCCCGGCAGCGAGCCGGAAGTGATTAAGAAGGGCAAGACCGACAAGGAAGGCGACGACGCCAAGCCGAAGGATAAGAAGGACAAGAAGTAGACGTGAGACTGGTCGTCGGCCTCGGCAACCCGGGGCCGCAGTATCGCGACACCAGGCACAACGTCGGGTTCTGGGTCGTCGACGAGATCGCTCGCCGCTGGAATGCCAGCGACAGTTGGCGCGAGCGAGACGAAGCGCTGTTTGTGAAACAACCCGGCGGCGCCATTCTGGTCAAGCCGCTGACCTTCATGAATCTCAGCGGATTGGCGGTCTCGCGACTGGGACATTTCTTTCAAGTCGCACCCAGCGACATGCTGGTGGTCGCCGACGAAGTGGCGCTGCCACTGGGGCGGTTACGGGCGCGGCCGCGAGGCAGCGCTGGCGGACACAACGGGTTGAAGTCGTTGATCGCGCAGTTGGGCACCGACCAATTCGGCCGGCTGCGGGTCGGTGTGGGGCGCGGCGATACCCGCCGCGATCTCGCCGACCACGTGCTTTCGACGTTTGATGCCGACGAACGGGAGACGATTCAGGCGGCGGTGCTGCGGGCCGCTGATGCCTCGGAGATGTTTATCTCCGAGGGGATTGACCGGGTGATGAGCTCGTTCAATGCCGCGGAGTAGGCAGGTAGGCAGGTAGGCGGGTAGGCGGGTAGGCAGGTAAGCAGGTAAGCAGGTTGGTAACCGGGGGTGAGCCCCGGAGTACTCCTTGCCACATTAGTGGCTCTGCGTTGGCAGGTAGGCAGGTGGGCGGGTCGGCAGGTTGGGGCGTTTCTTCCCTACCTGCTCACCTGCCCACCCGCCTACCTGCCTCACGAGATCCACAAGGAGCAGTAATGCAACGCACGTACGAACTGGTCTATGTCATGAGACCCGACGCGACCGAGCAACAGGTCGCCGATCTGCACACGCAGGTCGAACAGATTGTCGGCCGCATGAACGGGAAAATCATCGACAAGAACGAAGCGCAAACCGCCTTCGGCGGCCGGCGCAAGCTGGCCTACGAGATCGGGCATCACAAAGAAGGCATTTATGTCCTCGAAGTGCTGGCCGGTGACGGTGCGATGGTCGCGGAACTCGATCGTCGCCTCAAGAACACCGAAGGTTTACTGCGCCACTTGATCGTCCGCGTCGACGAGTCGCAGATCAAGGCTGAGCGGGCGCGCGCCAAGCGCACCGAAGAATCCCGCCGTCGCCGCGTGGCGCGCGGGCTCCCGCCGGATCGTCAGCCGGGCGAAGGTCCGCAGGGCGAGGATTCGGATGATTCAGGCGACTACGAAAGCGTTGAGGCGGAGGCGTAATCATGGCACCAATGGGACGAGGCGGCAGGTCGGGAAGTCCGAGTGGCGGACGCGGCGGACGCGCGGGCGACGATAAGAACAAAGACGGCAAGCAGGGGCAGCGCCGTGGTCTCTTTCGTCGACGCAAAGTCTGCAAGTTCTGCGCGGACAAAATCGACGACATCAATTACAAGGACGTCAAGCTCCTGAGCGGCTTTGTGCCCGAGCGCGGCAAAGTGTTGCCGCGCCGCATCTCGGGAACCTGCGCCAAGCATCAACGCGGCCTGCGCATCGCGATCGTTCGTGCGCGCCAGATCGCCTTGCTGCCGTACGCATCCGATTAATCGGGCGATTGAGTAGGACATAGCACATGGAAGTCATCCTCAGAGATCACGTCGAGAACCTCGGCGAACGCGGCGAGATCGTCAAGGTCGCCGACGGCTACGCCCGCAACTTTCTCCTGCCGCGCAAACTCGCGCTGCCGGCCAATGACGCCAACCGCAAGTGGGTCGAACGCGAGCGCAAGCA
Source organism: Vicinamibacterales bacterium (assembly GCA_035575715.1). Classification (GTDB taxonomy): domain Bacteria; phylum Acidobacteriota; class Vicinamibacteria; order Vicinamibacterales; family UBA2999; genus JACCSI01. The sequence goes on from DATLXN010000012.1 coordinate 262,587, forward strand.
AGCCGAAGCCCGCGACAGCGAAGAGCGTGGCGCCGCCGAGGCGGTCGCCAAGCGCTTGAACGCCCTCGAGCTCGTGATCAACCGCAAGACCGGTGAGAACGATCAGCTCTACGGGTCGGTGACCAACGCCGATATCGCCGATTTGCTGATCGCTCAGGGGTTTGAAATCGATCGCCGCAAGATCTTGTTGCCCGATCCGATCAAGACCCTGGGCGACAACACCATCCCGGTGAAACTGCACCGTGACGTCACCGCGCAGGTGAAGGTGACGGTTGGCAAGGACGTTTAGGCGGGTAGGCAGGTAGGCAGGTAGGGCAGGTAAGCGGGTAGGCAGGTAGGCAGGTAGGGCGGAACAGCTTTTCTCTGCCCACCTGCCCACCTGCCTACTTGTTCGCCTGCCCACCTGCCCCCCTGCTTACCTCCCTACTGTTCGCCTGCCGACCCGCTCACCTGCCTTCCTGCCCACCTGCTTACCCGCCCACCTGCCGTTACAATCATCACGTGCCCGACGTCGCAACCCCCTCCGCATCCGCAGCGCGAACCCTCCCGCACAATCTCGACGCCGAACGTTCGGTCATCGGTGCGATCCTGATCGACAACGAAGCGTTCAACGTGGCCGCTTCGGTGATCGATTCGCGGGCGTTCTTTCGCGACGCGCATCGCCGCATCTTCGAGCGGATGATTGCACTGGCCGAGCGCAGCCAGCCGATCGACCTGGTGACGCTCAAAGAGGAACTCGAACGGGCCGGTGAGCTCGACGAGGTCGGCGGCCCGGCCTATATTGCCTCGCTCGTTGACGGCGTCCCGCGCGCCACCAACGTCGAGTATTACGCCCGTATCGTCAAAGAAAAATCGACGCTGCGCAGCCTGATTTTTTCCGCCAACAAGATTCTCTCGAACGCCTATGAGGCGGATCAGGAAGCCGACCTGATTCTCGACGAAGCGGAAAGCGCGATCTTTGCGGTCGCCGACGATCGCATCAAGACCGGTTTTGTGCCGATGCGCGACTTGGTGAAGGAGAGCTTCCCGAAGATCGAGCAGCTGTTCGAGCATAAGAGCTTCATCACCGGCATCGCCACCGGGTTTACCGAGATCGACAAGATGACCCGCGGCTTCCAGCGCGGCGATTTGATCATCGTGGCGGCGCGCCCCTCGATGGGCAAGACCAGCCTGGTGCTGAACATCGCCCAGCATGTTGCAACCAACCATCAGGTCGCCGGGTTCTTCAGCCTGGAAATGTCGAAAGAACAGCTGTTCATGCGCATGCTCGCGTCCGAGGCCAAGATCGACAATTACCGGCTATTGAGCGGGCAGATCGGGCAGAAGGAATACGGCAACATCACCCATGCGCTCGAGACCTTGAGTGCGGCGGAGCTGTACATCGATGACACCGCCGGCGTCGGCGTGCTCGAGATGCGGGCCAAGGCCCGCCGCCTGCAATCGGAGCATGGGCTCGACCTGCTGGCGGTCGATTACGTCCAGTTGATGACCGGGCGCGGCCGCTTCGAGAACCGGACGCTCGAATTGGCGTCAATCTCGCGATCGCTGAAAGGACTCGCCAAAGAGTTGAACGTGCCGATCGTGTTGCTGTCGCAGTTATCGCGCGCGCCCGAAGCGCGTTCCGACAAGCGCCCGCAGCTCTCCGACCTGCGCGAATCGGGCGCCCTCGAGCAGGACGCCGACGTCGTCATTCTGATCTTCCGCGAAGAGATGTATAAGCAGGGCAACGAACCGGCCGAGACCGACGGCATCGCCGAATTGATTCTCGCCAAGCAGCGGAATGGCCCGACCGGCCAGGTCAAGTTGGCGTTCCTGCGCCAGCAGACGCGCTTCGCCAACCTCGCCGAACAGTAACGGTGCGGAACAACTAGGATCGTTGGTGTGATTCGTTGCACGTCCGCGCACGTCGATCTCGACGCGACCCGTTCGAACTACCTGGCGATTGCCGACTACCTGGCCAGGGAAGCCCGACTCAACAAAACGGCGGCAAAAGGACCCGCGACACCGCCCGGAATTATCGCGGTGGTGAAGGCCAATGCCTATGGACACGGCGCGGTGCGCGTGGCCCGCGCACTTGAAGAAGCCGGCGCGACCTGGTTGGCGGTTGCCGATATCGAAGAAGGCATCGAGCTGCGCGCGTCGGGAACGCGGGCGCGCATCCTGGTCTTTGGCGCGCTCAGCGTCAGCGATCTCGAAGGCGTGTTCGAGCACGATCTGACGCCGACCATCGCCAGTCCTGCTGCGGGCCGCGCCCTGCAAACCGCCGCACGCGCCCGCCACGCGCGCATTCGCTATCACCTCAAGATCGACACCGGCATGCATCGGCTCGGCTTTCGTCACGAGAACGTCAAGTGGACGATGCCCGAACTGCTGGCGAGCGACAATCTCGACCTCGAGGCGGTCTATACGCATTTCGCCACCGCCGACGAACCCGAGCACGAGCTGTTCGAGGAGCAACGCCTCAATTTCGAAAAGGCGTGTGCGACCTTGACCGAGCTGGGTGCGCGTCCGCAATACCGGCACGCCGCCAATAGCGCCGCGTCGCTGCGCGATTCGCGGGTGTGGTACGACTTCGTCCGCCCGGGCCTGTTGTTGCACGGCGTCGTGCCGCCGCCGCTCCACACGACAATGACCCTGAAACCCGTCATGTCGCTCACCAGCCGAGTGGTGGCGGTGAAGGGCATCCGGGGCGGCGAAAGCGTCGGCTACGGCGCCCGCTTCAAGCCGGACGTGCCGACCACGCTCGCGGTGATTCCGGCCGGTTACGCGGACGGGCTTGATCGCCGGCTCGAGGATCGTGGCTTCGTGTTGATCCGCGGCCATCGCGCGCGGATTGTCGGCGCGGTCAGCATGGACATGCTGACTGCCGATGTCACCCACATCGATGGCGTCAATCCGGGGGATGAGGTCGTCTTCCTCGGCTCGCAAGGCGAGACGGCCAGCCAGACACTCGACGCGCGCGAGATGGCGTCGGCGATTTCATCGATCCCCTACGAAGTGCTCTGTCGCCTCGGTGCCCGCGTCCATCGCATGTATCGCTGATCACGTAAGATGCACGAAACCCCTGAAGCGCGGAAATAGGACAAGTAAAATATAGGTTCCGTGTTTCCGCGCTTCCGTCCTTCGACCTTGCTCAGGGCTGCCCCGAGCAGCCTCGAGGGGCGTGCACCGTCTCGTCTTCCGCAATGAAACAACCCAAACCCGTCTTCGTCTGCCAGGAATGCGGCTCGCAAGCGCCGAAGTGGCAAGGGCGCTGCGCCGATTGCGGCGCGTGGAACTCGCTTGTTGAAGAACGCGTCGCCGAGGCCGGTGCGTCCCCGGTCGGCCATCGCTACGCGCTGCCGGGCATCGCCAAGCAGGGCGCACAGCGCTACGCGGATATCGAGGCGTCGTCGGCCGAGCGCATCCCGAGCGGCATCGGCGAATTCGACCGCGTCCTCGGCGGCGGCATCGTGCCTGGCTCACTGGTCCTGCTCGGCGGCGAGCCCGGGATCGGCAAGTCGACTCTGCTCCTGCAAGCCGCCGCGAATTTTGCGCAGACCGTCGGACCGGTGCTCTATGCGTCGGGTGAAGAGTCAGAGCACCAGATCAAATCGCGCGGCGATCGTCTCGGCGTCGGCGATGCGCCGCTCTTTCTGCTGGCCGAAACCTGTATTGAAAGCATTCTCGAGGAAGTGGGCCGCATCCGCCCGCGCTTGCTGGTCGTCGATTCGATCCAGACGGTGTTTTCGCTGAAATTTCAATCGGCCCCCGGCAGCATCGGCCAGGTGCGCGAAGCGGCGACACAGTTTCTCTTCACCGCCAAGGGCCACAACATTCCGACCTTTCTGGTCGGTCACGTCACCAAGGACGGGAACCTGGCCGGGCCCAAGGCGCTCGAACATGTGGTCGACACGGTGCTCTATTTCGAAGGTGAGCGCCATCACTCGCACCGCGTCGTCCGCGCGGTGAAGAATCGTTTCGGCGCGATCAGCGAGCTCGGTGTCTTCGAGATGACCGGCGGCGGCCTCAAGCCGGTCGCCAATCCGTCCGCACTCTTTCTCGCGGAACGTCCGGTCGCGACGCCAGGCTCCGCGGTGCTGTGCTCAGTCGAGGGCTCGCGGCCGATTCTTGTCGAAGTGCAGGCGCTCGCGAGCACGACGTCGTACGGCAACGCCAAGCGCATGGCCGTCGGCATCGATCAGAACCGGCTGTCGTTGCTGCTCGCGGTTCTTGAAAAGCGCGCCGGCCTGCACCTGGTGGCAGACGATGTGTTTGTCAACATCGCGGGCGGGATGACGATTGATGAACCAGCGGCGGACCTGGCCATTGTGTCGGCCGTGGCCTCCAGCGTGCGGAATCGTCCGCTGCAGACCGGCACCGCGGTGTTTGGCGAAGTGGGCCTTGGCGGCGAGATCCGCGGCGTCCCCCAGGCGAATCTCCGGATCCGCGAGGCTGAACAGATGGGCTTTACGCGCATCGTCTTACCCGCCGCCAACGTCGACAGCGCCGACCACGCCAGCGACCCGGACTCTGCCAAGGCCGAACTGGTCGGCGTCAAGCACGTCGGCGAAGCATTGGACGCGCTCCTCGCCTAACTTGACCTGACGGGTGGGGCAGTCTACTGTTCAACCAGTCATATCGGTGTCATACCGGAGCGAAGTTCATGGCCTGGTTTCTCCTGGCTCGCCTGTTATTTACGGGTGCAGTCGCGTACACGGCGTTTCTACTTCGCCCCGTAGGTCCTGATCCGCTCACGAACGTCGTGTTCGGGTTGGGGCTGGCCGGCGTAGCTGTCATTTTCGAGTGGTTGCTGCGCGATCTCGCGTTGACCAACTTGCTCGGCGCACTGCTGGGCGGTGCGATTGGTGTGGCGCTGGCGGTAGCCGTCGGCGCGGCGTTGTTCTGGACCAACCACCAGGATCAGCGCGTCGCGTTTCTGCACGGCTTCCTGCTGTTGCTGCTGCCGTATCTCGGCCTCGTCATTGGCGGCCGCAAAGGCGAGTGGCTCGAGCCCGCGCGACTGGTGGGCTTGTTCCGCGCCTCGGGCCCGCAGCGGCGCTACAAGATCCTCGACACCTCGGTGATCATCGACGGCCGCATTGCCGACCTCTGCGACACCGGCTTCATCGACGGCACGCTGGTGATTCCGCAGTTCGTCCTGAAGGAATTGCAACTGGTTGCGGACTCCGCCGATTCAATGAAGCGCAATCGCGGCCGGCGCGGGCTCGACATTCTGCAGAAGATCCAGAAGATGTCCGGCGTCGAAGTCAGCATTTCCGATATGGACTATCCAGAAGTGCGAGAAGTCGATCTCAAGTTGATCGAACTGGCCCGCACGCTCCAGGGCAAGATCGTCACCAACGATTTCAATCTGAACAAGGTCGCCCAACTACGCGGGGTCGACGTGCTCAACATCAACGAGCTCGCCAACGCGCTCAAGCCGGTCGTCCTCCCCGGCGAGATCATGAAGGTCTTCATTCTCAAAGAAGGCAAGGAATACAACCAGGGGGTTGCCTATCTCGACGACGGCACGATGGTGGTGGTCGATAACGCGCGCAAGATGATCAGTAAGACGATCGACATCGTGGTCACCAGCGTCCTGCAGACCACCGCCGGAAAGATGATCTTCGGCCGCTACATCGATTCGACACTGTCCTCGCAATCGGGACAAAACTCATCGTCATCGATGGCTGCAGAGGACTCCCGTCGAACGCCGCGCCAGATCGCGCCGGCGCAAGCCGCCTCGCCGCACGGACCGGTGACGCCAATCGTCGCCGCCGCGCCTAATTCTGGGAAATAGCGACCGTGCTGCGTTTCGTAGTTCGCGGTTCGCTTTGACCGTCCCACCGTTCCATTGGTGGCGGACCGTCTTTTGGCTGATTCCGGCGATCACCGTCTACACCATCATCCTCGGCACGCTCTCGATCGGATCGAGTCTGTTGTCGTCACGCGGCTACTTCGCGCATGCGTGTGCGCGCATGTGGTCGCGGCTGATTCTCGCGACGACCGGCGTGCGGGTACAGATTCGCGGTCTCGAGCAGCTTCAGCGCGGCAAGACCTATGTCTTTGTCGCCAATCATCAGAGCATCTACGACATCCCCGTGGTCTTCGCGTCGCTGCCCTATCAACTGCGGATCATCGCGAAGGATTCGCTTGGCAGTTTTCCGTTTCTCGGCTGGCATCTCAGTCGGACCGGGCACCTGCTGGTCGATCGCCGGAAAGCTGACCCGCGGGCGGTGTTCAACTGGGCCAACAGCCTGACCGGGCGAGGGTTGTCGCTGATCGTATTTCCGGAGGGCACGCGCAGTGCGACGGGACATCTCGGTCCCTTTAAAGGCGGCAGCCTCTATCCGGCGGTGCAGGCGGGGTTGCCGATTGTGCCGATATCCATTGCCGGCAGTCGACACGTCATGCGCAAGGGCCGGCTGATGACCTGTCCCGGAGAAGTTGAACTGGTCGTGCACGAGCCGATTGAAACAGTGGCAGCGGCCGAACCCAACATCCGAGAAGTCCGCGCCCTCGCGCAGAGGGTGCGCGCGATCATCGCGCCGCCGGTCGAAGCGGAAGCCTCAGGCCTTGGCGCGCCTGGCCTTGACAAATTCGATCACCAGCGGAATTAACGACAGCGCGATGATCGCCAGGACAACAATCTCGAAGTTGGCTTTGACGATTGGGATATTGCCGAAGAGATATCCGGCGCCGGCGCACACGCCGACCCACAACACGGCGCCGATCACGTTGTACAACGCGAAGGTGGCGTAGGTCATCTTCGCGCCGCCCGCGACGAACGGCACAAAGGTGCGGACAATTGGAATGAAGCGCGCAAGCACGATCGCTTTGCCGCCGTGCTCTTCGAAAAATTCGTGGGCGCGGTTGACATGTTCGCGCTTGACGAAGCGATGAATCCAGCTGGTCTCGTTGCCTTCCTCGACGAACGATTTCGCCATGCGGCGACCGACCGCATAGTTCACGGCGTCGCCGAGTACGGCGGCGGCAATCAGGAGTGGCACGAGGAGTTCAATCGACAGCGCGCCGGTCGCGGCGAGAGCGCCGGCGGCAAACAGCAGTGAATCGCCGGGCAGGAACGGCGTGACCACCAGCCCGGTTTCCGCAAAAATAATGGCAAACAGGATGCCGTAAGTCAGGGTGCCGTAGTCGCGAACGAACTGGGTCAGTAACTCGTCGGCATGAAGCAGCAGGTCAATCATTCACGACGAGTCTACCGTTAGTTCTCGAGCAGGAAATAACGCGGCTCACCGTTGAGGAGGCCGCGTCCGGCAACTCGGCCCTCGTCGTCGATATCAATGACCTCGTGCAGCTGCCATCCTGAATCGGCAGCGATCAATTGGTTGAGGTCACGGATCTGACCGTTGGTCCAGATGACCGCACGGGGCGCACAGGTCGGGCAGCCGCGATTGTACGACTTGCCGCCAACCTCCCCACGCGCGTTGATGGCGTAGGCTTCACTATCGGTGTCGCCCTTGAGTGTGCCAAGGTCGGCGACCGAGCCGTTCTCCCAGCGCACCGCGCGTTTGCCGCCGTCGGCAATGTCCGCGGTGCCGACCACTTGGCGAGTGTTGTTGATCGCATACGCGATCGCCGAGCCGTTACCGGCAGCCACCGGTGCAAGGGTTGTCATCGAACCAGACCATAGGAAGGGGCGATTGCGGAAACCCTCCGGCGTCGCGACACTGATCCAGCCCACGACGTCGCCGTTGTCGTTGATCCCGTAGGCGGCGCTCGACGGAGTGTCAGCCGGCGCCAGTTCGGTCGCCTGGCCGTTGCGCCAGAGCACGGCTTGCTGCCAGCCGCCCCGACCGGCTGCACCGCGAAATGACCAGCCGACGATTTCACCGCGGTTGTTGATTGCCTGCGCTTCGCTGCCATTGGCTTCGGCGCGACTGGAAGACGGCGCCAGATGGGGCAGCATCGTGCGTGTCCCGTCGGGCTGCCAGATCATCGCGTGAGTGGAAAGAGGACAAGCGAAGCATGACGCTGCCGGTCCGTAACCGACCACCTGGCCCTGATTATTGATTCCGAGTGCCCCGCTGTAGTAGCTCGGGTTTGGTTCGTCCAGGACCCGCACGCTTCCCCGGTCCCAAAGGCCTGCGATCGCACGCCCGTCGTTCTGGTTAATTGCCACCTGGCCGCGCTCGTTGAGCTCCGACGGAGCATTACTGCCGAGATCGATAACTTGGAACAGTCGCGAATCCGCTGCAAGATACGAAGGCGCTAGGAAGACGGCAGTCACGAGAGCAAGACAGCTCATCAATGACGTCAGCTGCGTTCGCTTGCCAGCGTTAGGGGCCATGCCTCCTATTAGGCAAATCTCGTACCTCATTGATACAGATAGAATCGACGGGTTGTGACGGGCCAGACCTTCCACTTAGCGCCGGAACTTCACTCGATAGTCCGACCAGCAGGCTTATGGTGGCAGGGCGCAACTGTTTTTGAGCGCGATTCCCGCCTTGACCCGCTTCTTGCGGCGGCAGAAGCACAGGTGCGGATGCACCCGCCGGAGGAGACGGCGGCGGTGCGGACGATGTACAAGCGGGTCGGCATTGACCCCACCAAAACGCGACCCTCGAACGAGGCGTTACTGCGGCGTGTGCGGAAAGGTCAGCCGTTGCCTCGCGTCAACTCGCTCGTCGACATCATCAACTGGTGCTCGGTTGAGTTTCAGCTGCCCTATGGCCTTTACGACAGTCAACACGTCTTCGGCACCGTGCGCGCACGACTGGGCCGAGCGGGAGAGTCCTACGCGGGCATTCGTAAAGACGCGGTCCAACTCGAGGGCCGGATCACGCTGGCGGACGATCACGGGCCATTCGGCAACCCCACCTCCGACTCGGCCCGGACAATGGTAACCACGGCCACCACTGATGTGCTCGTCGTCGTCTTCGCGCCCGCCCAGAGCGATGAGTCATGGCTGAGTCGGGTCGTCGCCGTCACCGCCTCACGCTTCGGCGACATCGCCGGCGGGCGTGAGACTGCGCGGTGGTCATGCACGTAGCGGCCATCGTCGTCGCTGCCGGCAGGGGCGAACGGATGGGCGGCCAGCAGCCTAAACAATTTCTCGATTTGGGCAAAGGCCGCACGATGGTGGAGATGAGCGTCGCCGCCGTGGTCGACTGCTCGACGATCTCGGAAGTGGTGGTTGCCTTACCTTCCGGTGCCGTGGACGATGTCACGCGACTGGGGCGCGCCGATTGCCCGGTTCATGTGGTCACCGGTGGTGCACGCCGGCAGGATTCGGTCGCCAACGCGTTTGCGCGTGTCTCGCGCGATGCGGATGTCGTCGTGGTGCACGATGCGGCGCGACCGTTTGTGACGGCGAAGTTAATCGACCAGACGATTGCCGCGGCTGCTCGTCACGGCGCGGCGATCGCCGCCTTACCGGTCCGCGATACCGTGAAGAGCACTGTGGTCACGGCTGGTGGGGAGCGCGCTATTCGCGCCACGCTTTCGCGCGATGACATTTTTCTCGCCCAGACACCGCAGGCCTTTCGCCGCGAGATTTTCGAACAGGCGCTGGCCGCCGCCGCGGACACCGTGGTGACCGACGAAGCGATGCTGGTCGAACGGTCGGGGATTCCGGTTCATATCGTGATGGGCGATCCGGGCAATATCAAGGTGACCACGCCGGAGGATCTGGCCTGGGCGCGGGGCAGCGTGCGACAGGTGACGATGAGAATTGGGAACGGCTACGACTTACATCGCCTGGTCGCTGGGCGGCCGCTGATCCTGGCTGGCGTGCACATCCCGTTCGAGTTGGGCCTGGATGGGCATTCCGATGCGGACATCGTGTGTCATGCGGTCACCGACGCGATTCTCGGCGCCGCGGCACTGGGCGACATCGGCCGTTTATTTCCGGACACGGATGCGCAGTGGAAGGGTGCAGATAGTATGAAGCTGCTGCGCAGCGCGATGGCCGTGGTGGGTCGAGCCGGTTATCGGATCGCCAACGTCGACGTCACCGTCATCGCGCAGCAGCCGAAATTGCTGCCGCACATTGAGGCGATGCGCGCCAATCTCGCGGCCGCGCTGGACATAGAGGTCGCGATGGTCAGCGTCAAGGGCAAAACCAACGAAGGCGTCGACGCCACCGGGCTCGGCCACGCGATGGCCTGTCACGCTGTCGCATTGATCACCCTATGAGAGTCCGCTTCGCACCATCGCCGACCGGCCACTTGCACGTCGGCAACGCCCGGACCGCGCTATTCAACTTTCTGCTGGCCCGTCACGGACAAGGCACCTTTATTCTCCGGATCGAGGACACCGACGTCGAACGTTCGACGCGTGAATCAGAACTCGCGATCATGGACGACCTGCGCTGGATGGGGCTGACGTGGGATGAAGGCGTCGAAGTCGGCGGCCTGCTCGGACCCTATCGTCAGTCAGAGCGCCTGGACCTCTACGCTGACTATGCGCGCCAGTTACGGAAGTCTGGCCATGGCTACTACTGCTTCTGTTCTGCCGAGCAGCTCGACGCCGACCGCCAACGGATGGTGCACGCCGGCTTGCCGCCCAAGTACGCGGGCACCTGTCGCAGCATCCCGCCGGCGGACGCCGAGGCCCGCGTCACCTCCGGCGAAAAGGCGGTGCTCCGGCTGCGCGTCCCGCAGGCGCGCGAGGTCACCTTCGACGACGTGGTGCGCGGCCCGGTGACCTTTCATACCGACGTCATCGGCGACCCGGTGCTGGTGCGCTCCGACGGCATGCCCGCGTACAACTACGCGGTGGTGATCGACGATGCGCTGATGAAGGTGACGCACGTGGTGCGGGGTGAAGATCACATTTCAAATACGCCGCGGCAGGTATTGCTCTATGAAGCATTCGGCTGGGAGCCGCCGACTTTCGCGCATCTATCCCTGGTGATGGGCCCCGACCACACGCCGCTGTCGAAACGCCACGGCGCGACGTCGGTCGCCGAATTCCGCGCCAAGGGCTACTTGCCCGAGGCGCTGGTCAACTACCTGGCCCTGATCGGATGGTCGCCTGGCAATGAAGAAGAAGTGTTGCCACTCGCTGAACTGGCGCGGCGCTTCGAGCTGTCGACGGTGGCGCACAGCGCCGGGGTGTTCGATGAAGACAAACTGGCGTGGGTCAATCGGCATTATCTGAAAGCGGCGGCGCCCGCGACACTGGTCGATTTGTCGCTGCCGTTCCTTCGCAACGCGTCGATCGTGGTCGGCGAACCGTCGCCGGTCACGCGAGACTGGTTGCAGACGATCGTCCCGGCGCTGGCCTCGTCGATCGATCGTTTGTCACAGCTGCCCGAGCGTCTGCGGACGGTATTTGCGTATGACCCGGTCAGCACGCTCGCCAACGATGCAATCGGTCGTGAAATGTCCGAGCCGGGCGCCCGCCAGGTCGTCGCCGCGCTGGCAGCGGATCTGCAGACAGCGCCACGCCTCACCGATCGCGATCTGTTTCGCGCCGCCGCCACCCGCGTCAAAGAGAAGTCGGGACAAAAGGGTAAGGCACTGTTTCATCCGATTCGTGTCGTGCTGACCGGCGAGGCAGAAGGGCCGGAGCTCGATCTGCTGGTGCCGGCGATCGATCGCGCGACGGAACTTGCGCCTGCGAGGGGTTTGCAATCTGTCACCGGGTGCCGCGAACGTGCGGTGGCCTTTGCCGCGGCGTTACAAAACCCACACGAAGGCACGAAGGGCACCAAGGGCACGAAGTCATGATGTGGATGAATGTGGTTGGTGGCGGTCGTGATCTTCGTGTTGCATTTCAACCATGGTGATTTACGGATTGAATGCGGTCACCGAGGCGATCCGGGCCGGGCGTGTGCGAGAAATTCGCACCGCCGGTCGTGACGATGACCGCTTGCGCCGGGTGCTCGATGAAGCGGATTCGCGCGGCGTGCGCATCGTGCGGGTGGCACGCGAAGTGATCGAACGTGACGCACAAGGCGGCGTGCATCAGTGGATTGTGGCGGACATCACCGGGTTGCCGGAAACGACGCTCGACGATCTGTCGCGCAGCGACAACGGCCCGCCGCTCATCGTGGTGCTGGACGGGATCGAAGATCCGCAAAACGTCGGCGCGATCATTCGAACCGTCGACGCCGCCGGTGGGAGTGGCGTCGTCAGGCAGACTCGACGTTCGGCGCCGCTCGACGGGGCCACGGCGAAAGCGTCGGCTGGCGCCGTGCATCACGTCGCCGTTGCCGACGTCGTCAATATCGCGCGGGCGGTGGAAGATCTCAAGGAAAACGGGGTGTGGACCGTGGGGCTGGACGCCGACAGCAAAACGCCATACTATGAATTGGATCTGACAGTGCCAACCGCGCTGGTCGTAGGAGCTGAAGGCTACGGTCTTCGGCGCCTGGTGCGTGAGCGGTGCGATCTCGTGGCCTCCATCCCTATGGCTGGTCGCGTGAGTAGTCTTAATGTTTCGGCAGCTACGGCCATCGTTTTGTTCGAGGCCGTGCGTCAGCGCCGAAGCCGGGGGAGGCAGGGGCAATAACCCCTCCGACCAGTCAGCCGCGAGCCAATACCGCTCGCGACGGCTGTCGCGAAAAATGCCGCAGACCCCGGAGGAGGAGAGGCAAGCGTTCGACGTTGTCGTTTCGTTCCAATGTGTGGCGCGCCAGTTGGTTGCCACGCTGGCACGGGACGTGCTACCATTCCCGTTTTGTTCTGGCTGGCGTAGCTCAGCCCGGTAGAGCAGCTGATTTGTAATCAGCCGGTCGGGGGTTCAAATCCCTTCGCCAGCTCCATCGACCAGCAAGACCAGAAAAACACGGGATTTGGGGAGCGGGACGCGGCCAGCGACACGGGAGCAATCCTAAAAATTTGGGCAGGTGGCGGAGCGGTCAATCGCAGCAGACTGTAAATCTGCCGCCCTAGGGCTACGGAGGTTCAAATCCTCCCCTGCCCACCAACCTACGCTCGCGTCTGCCAGGGAGCGATGCGAGTTTCGGTTGGCAAGCCAGCCGTGGGAGTGAGTGCACAACAGGCGGGTTTACCCTCCGAAGTGCCGAGAAAACGCAGGATGCGAGGCACGAAGGCGGGAGTAACTCAGTGGTAGAGTCACAGCCTTCCAAGCTGTTGGTCGCGGGTTCGATCCCCGTCTCCCGCTCCATAGAGTGAGCTTGCCGATGTAGCTCAGTTGGCAGAGCACGTCCTTGGTAAGGACGAGGTCACCAGTTCGATCCTGGTCATCGGCTCCAGGTTTTTATCTGCGGAACGCCGGTTCCGCCGCAGTTCGGGTGTGCATTTGTTAGAAGACGCCGGCACGGGGCCGGATTGTCTGTCCGCGAGCGAGAAGAGACGACATGGCGAAAGAGAAATTCGACCGTTCCAAACCGCACGTCAACGTCGGCACCATTGGCCACATCGACCACGGCAAGACCACATTGACGTCGGCCCTGACCAAAGTCGCCTCCGACAAGGGCTGGGCTAAGTTCATCTCCTACGATCAGGTCGCGAAGGCCTCCGAGTCGCAGGGGCGCCGTGACGAAACCAAGGTCATGACGATTGCGAGCAGCCACGTCGAATATTCGACGGCCAACCGGCACTATGCGCACGTCGATTGCCCCGGCCACGCTGACTACATCAAGAACATGATCACCGGCGCGGCGCAGATGGACGGCGCCATTCTCGTCGTCAGCTGCATCGACGGTCCGATGCCACAGACCCGCGAGCACGTGCTGCTCGCGCGTCAGGTCAACGTGCCGTATCTCGTCGTCGCCCTGAACAAGGTTGACGCGGTGGACGACCCGGAACTGGTCGACCTCGTGGAACTCGAAGTCCGCGAACTGCTCAAGAGCTACGGGTACCCCGGCGACGACGTCCCGGTGGTGCGCGTGTCGGCGCTCAAAGCACTGCAGGGCGAGGCCGACGGTGTCGAGAGCGTCACCAAGTTGATGGAGGCGCTGGACAGCTACATCCCGCTGCCGGAACGCGAAGTCGACAAGCCGTTCATGATGCCGATCGAAGACGTGTTCTCGATCTCGGGCCGCGGCACGGTCGTCACCGGCCGGGTCGAACGTGGTCGGGTCAAAGTGGGCGAAGAAATCGAAATCGTCGGCTTCAAGCCGACGACCAAGAAGATCGTCACCGGCGTCGAGATGTTCCGCAAGCTGCTCGACTCGGGCGAAGCAGGCGACAACATCGGCGTGCTGCTGCGCGGTGTGGAAAAGGCGGACGTCGAGCGCGGCCAGGTGTTGGCCAAGCCGGGGTCAATCCTGCCGCACACCAAGTTCAAGGCCGAAGTCTACGTGCTGTCGAAGGAAGAGGGCGGTCGTCACACCCCGTTCTTCAACGGCTATCGTCCCCAGTTCTACATCCGGACGACGGACGTTACCGGTTCACTGCACCTCGGCGAAGGCGTCGAGATGATCATGCCCGGCGACAACACCCAGATTAGCGCTGAACTGATTTCGCCTACCGCGCTCGAAAAGGGCGCCCGGTTCGCGATTCGTGAAGGCGGCCGCACGGTCGGCGCCGGCACGGTCACTGAAATTATTGAATAGAGATCAGGGAGCAGGGATCGGGGATCACAACTGATCCCCGATCCCTGATCCCCGGTCCCGACCAGGGAACAAACCATGCGCGACATCATTCAAATGGCGTGCGGTGAGTGCAAACGCCGCAACTACAGCACGACCAAGAACAAGAAGAAGACGACCGAACGGATCGAGCTGAGCAAGTTCTGCCCGTTCTGCCGGAAGCACACGCCGCACAAAGAGCAGAAGTAGGTTTAAGGGATCTGGGATCAGGGATCAGGGATCACCAACCGATCCCCGATCCCTCTGATCCCTGGACGTAGGCCAGTAGCTCAATTGGTAGAGCACCGGTCTCCAAAACCGGGGGTTGGGGGTTCGAGACCCTCCTGGCCTGCCAGATACGCGGCGGAAAGCTGGGCGCTCGTGCGCGGACGCGAGCATAACCAAACGAATTGAGTGCAATGGCGACGACGATCGAGAGGCACGACAGCGGCGACGGGAACACCAGCCTGCGCGGACCGCTGGGCTGGTGGCAGCGCACCGGCGAATTTTTTGCCGAAGTTCGCAACGAGATGAAACGCGTGACGTGGCCGACCCAACGGGAGGTCTATGCCACGACGGTGGTGGTCATCCTGACCTCTGTCTTTTTCGGACTGTATTTGTTTGGCGTGGACCTGGCGCTGAACGCACTGGTGCAACGGATCTTCACCAGATTCGGTGCGGCATGACCGAGGTCAGTGCGAAGAGCTGGTACATCGTGCACACCTACTCGGGCTTTGAGAAAAAAGTCTCCGAGTCGTTGCAGCAACGCGTGCAGGCCTACGGGCTGCAGGAGGAAATCGGCGAAGTGCTGATCCCGACCGAAGACGTCGTGGAGATGCGCGCGGGCAAGAAAGTCGTGTCGTCGAAGCGGTTCTTCCCCGGCTACATCCTGGTCGAGATGAACATGACCGACAACGCGTGGCACGTGGTCAAGAACACGCCGAAGGTCACTGGCTTTGTCGGCGCCGGCGCCAAGCCGACGCCGCTGACCAAGGACGAAGTCGAGCAGATTCTGACACAGGTCAAGACCGCTGCGGAAAAACCGAAGCCGAAGTACAGCTTTGACAAGAGCGACCAGGTCCGGATCAACGAAGGACCGTTTGCCGGCTTCAACGGCGTGGTCGACGAAGTGAATACCGACAAGAACACCCTCAAGGTCATGGTCACGATCTTCGGGCGTTCAACGCCGGTCGAGTTAGATTTCTTGCAGGTTGAGAAACTGTAATGGCGAAAAAAGTTCAAGCGATGGTGAAGCTCCAGATTGCCGCCGGCAAGGCGACGCCTGCGCCCCCCGTGGGCACGGCGCTCGGTCCGCACGGCGTCAACATCATGGACTTCTGCAAGGCGTTTAATGCCCGCACGGCTAAAGATGAAGGCCTGATTATTCCGGCGGTCGTCACGGTCTATTCGGATCGGTCGTACAGCTTCGTCACCAAGACGCCGCCGGCGTCGGTGCTGCTGAAGAAAGCTGCCAACCTGGCCAAGGGATCGGCCGAGCCGAACAAGAACAAGGTCGGCACGGTGACCAACAAGCAAGTCGAAGACATCGCCAAGTTGAAGATGCCAGACCTCAACTGCGCGTCGCTCGATGCAGCGGTGAAAACCGTTGCCGGCACAGCGCGGTCGATGGGATTGGACGTCGTCGGTTAAAGACGAAAAACCAAAGACGAAAGCAAGAACGACTGAATTTCTTCTTTCTTCTTTCTTCTTTCGTTTTCTAGTTTGCGGTGGGAGGGCCCGGAGGGCCCGACATCACCACCAAGGGGGCACATGAAAAATCACGGCAAGAAATATACGGCGGCTCGCCAACAGGTCGAAGACCGCCCCTATGCGCTGGACGAAGCATTACCGCTGGTTCAGAAGATCAAGTTCGCTAAGTTCGACGAAACCGTCGCTTTGTCGATCCGACTCGGCGTCGACCCCAAGCACGCCGATCAGATGGTCCGCGGCACGGTGGTGTTGCCGCACGGTCTCGGCAAGTCGAAGCGGGTGCTGGTGATCGCCGCGGCTGAGAAGCAGCGCGAAGCTGAAGAAGCTGGCGCCGACGTGGTTGGTGGCGAAGAGCTGGTCGACAAGATCGCCGGTGGCTGGGTCGACTTCGACGCCGTCGTCGCCACGCCCGACATGATGCGGGTCGTCGGTAAGCTCGGTAAGGTGTTGGGCCCGCGGGGGCTGATGCCGAACCCGAAGACCGGCACGGTCACGCCGAACGTCGCGCAGGCGGTCAAGGAAATCAAAGCCGGTAAGGTCGAATTCCGTGTCGACAAAACCGGGATCGTTCATGCCCCGGTCGGCAAGGTCTCCTTCCCGCCGCAAAATCTGATCGACAACGCGTCGGCGTTGCTCGACAGCATCGTGAAGGCCAAGCCGGCCGCCGCGAAGGGCAAATACTTCCGGAGCATTACCGTGTCATCGACGATGGGACCTGGCGTCCTGATCGACGAGAGCCGCGTCGATGTTTCGGTGAAGCGTTAGGAGCCGGGCAATGGCAGTTACACGCGCCGATAAAGAATCCGAGCTCCAGATGCTCGAGGGCGTCTTTCAGGGCAACGATGCCGCGATCCTGATCGACTACAAGGGCATCAACGTGCCGCAGGTCACCGAGTTGCGTGCGCAGCTGCGCAAGGCCAACGCCACCTACAAGGTGATCAAGAACACGCTCGCCAAGCGCGCCGTCAAGGGCACCGCCTTTGAGTCGTTCGGCGATCACTTCGTCGGGACAACCGCAGTCGCCTTCACCGACGAAGATCCGGTGCTGCTGGCCAAAACCCTGACGACGTTCATGAAGAACGCGCCGACGCTGCAGATTAAGGCGGCGGTGGTGCAGGGCCAGCCAGTGCAGCCTGCGCAGGTCACCGAGCTGGCGAACATGCCCGGCCGGCCGGAGCTGTACGCCAAGTTGCTGTATGTGATGCAGGCGCCGATGGTCAACCTGGTTCGCGTGCTGAACGCGGTGCCGCGTGACCTGATGAGCGTGCTGGTGCAGGCAGAAGAGAAACGTAAGTCGTCGGAATCGTAGGGGCGGGGTTAACCGCCGATTATTGAACCGGGGGGCGTTGACGCCAACCCTACTTTGGAGCGAAGAGAGCAATGGCCGATATCAATCAGCAGCAGGTGGTCGACTTTATCAAGGGCATCAGTGTCCTCGAACTCAGCAACCTCGTGAAGGCACTCGAGACCGAGCTCGGCGTGTCAGCGGCGATGCCGATGGGCATGCCGATGATGGGCGGCGGAGGCGGCGGTGCCGCGGCGGCGCCGGTCGAAGAGAAGACTGAGTTCACGGTCAACCTGACCGACATCGGCGGCAACAAGATCAATGTGATCAAGGTTGTCCGCGAAGTCACCAGCCTCGGCCTCAAGGAGGCCAAGGATCTCGTCGAGAGCGCGCCCAAGCCGATCAAGGAAGGCGTCACCAAGGACGAGGCGGAAGCGATCAAGAAGAAGTTCGAAGACGCCGGCGCCAAGGTCGAAATCAAGTAGTCGCCTCGCGCACGTGTTTTAAGGGCGGGATCAATCGATCCCGCCTTCGCTTTTCTTCGAACGCGAGGGATTTTCTCCGATGTACAGCCTTCCCAAGAACGTCTACCGCGAGCGCAAAGACTTCTCCAAGATTCGGACCACGGTCGAGATTCCGAACCTGATCGAGATCCAGCGGAAGAGCTATGAACGCTTTCTGCAGATGAACCGCCTGCCCTCCGAACGCGAGGACCAGGGTCTGCAGTCGGTGTTCAAGTCGGTCTTCCCGATCAGTGACTTCCGAGAGAATTCGTCGCTCGAGTTCATCGAGTATTCGATCGGTAACTGGGAGTGTAAGTGCGGCAAATTGCAAGGGCTTCATCACCTGCGCAAGCCGTGTAAGACCTGTGGGCACACGCTGGTCGCCGATCCGTACGGCGACAAGGACTTGTTGTGCGGCAAGTGCGGTACCCCCAACCAGGCCCGCGGCGATGTCTGTGACATTTGCGGCCATACGGTTCAACTCAAGCTGAAGTACGACGTCGATGAGTGTCAGGAGCGCGGCATGACCTACGCCGTGCCGCTCAAGGTCACCATTCGATTAGTGGTCTGGAACAAGGATCCCGAAACCGGGGTCAAGACCATTCGCGACATCAAGGAGCAGGAGGTCTACTTCGGCGACATTCCGCTGATGACCGACAACGGCACCTTCATCATCAACGGTACCGAACGGGTCATCGTGTCGCAGCTGCACCGCTCACCCGGTGCGTTCTTCCATTCGGAAGACAAGACCCTGTTCGTGGCGCAGATTATTCCGTACCGCGGGTCGTGGGTCGAATTCGAATACGACCAGAAGAACCTGCTCTACGTTCGCATCGACCGCAAGCGGAAGTTTCTCGCCACCGTGTTCCTGCGCGCCCTTGGGCTGCGCGGCGCCGACGAGATCATTCGCTCGTTCCATCCGGTCGACACCATCCATCTGCAGGACAACACCATGCGGTGGGCGGTGGGCGACAGCCTGATTGGTCAACGCGCCAAGCGCGAGGTCAAGAACAGCGACGTCTCGATCGGCGAAGGCCGCAAGATCACCAAGGCGCACATTGACGGACTGCGCAAGTCGGGCGTCGAATCGGTCGAGATCGCGGACGAAGCGCTCGAAGGCGCCTTCACCGCGTCGGACATCGTCGACCCGAGCACCGGCGAAGTATTGCTCGAAGCCAACGAAGAACTGACTGCGCGCGTCGTCTCGATGGCGCAGGAAAAGAACGCCGAGAAAATTGAAATCTTCTTCCCCGAACGCGATGAGGTTGGACCGATCCTGTCGCAGACGCTGAAGAAGGATGCGATCCGCACGCACGAAGAGGCGTTGATTGAAATTTATCGCCGCCTCCGTCCCGGCGACCCGCCGACCCTCGACAGTTCGCGCTCGCTGTTCGAGAACATGTTCTTCAATCCGCAGAAGTACGACTTCTCGCGGGTCGGCCGACTCAAGTTGAACACCAAGCTCGGACTGAGCACGCCGCTCGACGAGAAGATTCTGCATCCGCAGGACTTCTACGAAGTGATCGGCTACCTGCTCAAGCTGCGCCGCAATCCCGCCAATGTCGACGACATCGATCACTTGGGCAATCGCCGCGTCCGTTCGGTCGGCGAACTACTCGAGAACCAGTTCCGCATCGGGCTGGTCCGCATGGAACGCGCGATCAAGGAAAAGATGTCGGTCTATCAGGAAATGGCGACGGCGATGCCGCACGACCTGATCAACGCCAAGCCGGTGATGGCCGCGATTCGCGAGTTCTTCGGCTCCTCGCAGCTGTCGCAGTTCATGGACCAGACCAATCCGCTCTCCGAGGTGACGCACAAGCGCCGACTCTCGGCCCTTGGGCCGGGCGGGTTGTCACGTGAGCGCGCCGGCTTCGAAGTCCGCGACGTCCACCCGACTCACTACGGCCGGATCTGCCCGATTGAAACGCCGGAAGGACCGAACATCGGTCTGATCAGCTCGCTGAGCTGCTACGCGCGGATCAACGAGTTCGGCTTCATCGAGTCGCCATACCGACAGGTCAAGAACGGCCAGGTCGCCGACTTCGTCCAGGTCAGCAACGCCGGCGGCAACCCGAAATACAAGGTTGGCGACATCGTCGATGCTGACGAACTGGTCAACGCCGAAGGACGACCGAAGAAGAAGGGGGTCGAAAGCGATCCCTACTGCTTCTACTTGTCGGCGTGGGAAGAAGACCAATACATCATCGCGCAGGCCAACGTCGAACTCGATGACAAGGGCCGCCTCGTCGCCGAGCGTGTCAATGCGCGGCAGGCCGGCAACTTCATCCTGGCGCCTCGCGACCAGGTGCAGTTCATTGACGTCTCGCCCAAGCAACTCGTCTCGGTCGCCGCCTCGCTGGTCCCGTTCCTCGAGAACGACGACGCCAACCGCGCGCTGATGGGTTCGAACATGCAACGGCAGGCGGTGCCGCTGCTCCGTGCGCAGGCGCCGTATGTCGGCACCGGCATGGAATACATCACCGCGCGCGATTCGGGTGCGGTCGCTGTGGCGCGCCGCACCGGCACGGTCGACTACGTCGACTCGCAGCGCATCGTGGTCCGGGTCGAAAGCGAAGTCGAAGCCGCGAGCAAGGAAATGGGGGCCGACATTTACCCCATGACCAAGTTCAAGCGGTCGAACCAGAACACCTGTATCAATCAGAAGCCGCTGGTCCGCGTCGGACAGCGCGTGGTGAAAGGCCAGGTCCTCGCCGACGGTCCGTGCACGGAAAAGGGTGAGCTCGCACTCGGCCGCAACGTGCTCGTCGCGTTCATGCCGTGGCGTGGTTACAACTTCGAAGACGCCATCCTGGTCAGCGAGAAGATGGTCAAGGACGACTACTACACGTCGATCCACATCGAAGAGTTCGAAATCGAAGCGCGCGACACCAAGCTGGGACCGGAAGAAATCACCCGCGATATTCCGAACGTCTCGGAAGGCTACCTGCGCGACCTCGACGACAGCGGCATCATCCGCATCGGCGCCTACGTCAAGCCGGGAGACATCCTGGTCGGCAAGGTGACGCCGAAGGGTGAGACGCAGCTGACGCCGGAAGAAAAACTGCTCCGCGCGATCTTCGGTGAGAAGGCCGGCGACGTCCGTGACGCGTCGCTGATCTGCCCGCCGGGTATCGAAGGGATCATCGTCGGGGTCAAGATCTTCTCGCGCAAGGGCATCGAGAAGGACGACCGGGCCAAGGCGATCGAGCAGGAAGAACTCGACCTGATGGAGAAGAACCTCCAGGACGAGGTGCGCATTCTCCACGACGAGACCAAGAAGCGGGTCATGCAGATGCTGGGTGGAGCTGAGCTCCGTTCGGACCTGTTCGACGAGTTTGGTCGCGAGCGCCTGCTGAAGAAGGGCGCGCCGTTGACGCCCGAGGCGATGCAGGACGTGCCGTTCGCGGTGCTGGTGCGGGCCAAGGTCCAGACCGAAGACACCGGCCTCGAGCCGGATCTGCGCGCCCTCGAAGAGCGCACGGAGCGTCAGGTCGAAGTGATCAAGCAGCTCTTCGAAGAGAAGAAAGAAAAGATTCGCCGTGGCGACGAACTGCCGCCGGGCGTGATCAAGCTGGTCAAGGCCTACGTCGCGATGAAGCGCAAGCTGTCAGTCGGAGACAAGATGGCCGGCCGGCACGGGAATAAGGGCGTGATCGCCCGGATCCTCCCGGAAGAGGACATGCCGTATCTGCCGGACGGCACCCCGGTGGAGATTGTGCTCAACCCGCTCGGTGTGCCGTCGCGTATGAACGTCGGTCAGATCCTGGAAACGCATCTGGGCTGGGCGGCCCATGCGCTCGGTCTCTACTTCGCCACGCCGGTCTTCGACGGCGCGCGTGAGGCAGAAATCAAAGGCTGGCTCGAAAGCGCGGCGTTACCAAGCAGCGGCAAGACCAAGCTCTACGACGGAATCAATGGCGAGCCGTTCGAACAAAGCGTCACCGTGGGCTACATCTACATGCTCAAGCTGTCGCACCTGGTCGACGACAAGATCCACGCGCGGTCGATCGGACCGTACTCGTTGATTACGCAGCAGCCATTGGGCGGCAAAGCCCAGTTCGGCGGCCAGCGTTTTGGCGAAATGGAAGTGTGGGCCTTGGAGGCCTACGGCGCCGCGCACATTCTGCAGGAACTGCTGACGGCTAAGTCTGACGACGTGACGGGCCGGGCCAAGATCTACGAATCGATCGTGAAGGGCGACGCGAGTTTTACTCCCGGGTTGCCTGAATCGTTCAACGTGCTGATCCGTGAATTGCAATCGCTGTGTCTCGACGTGGAGTTGATCTCCACCAAGCGGCCGCCGCAATTGCAGGCACCTGCGGAAGAAACAGCCGAACCGGTGCTGGAGGGCTGAGAATGAGACCAAGCTTTACCGACAGCAAGACTGCTCTCAGGGCAGACTTCGACGCGATCCGCATCAGCCTGGCGTCGCCGGAGAAAATCGAGCAATGGTCCTTTGGCGAAGTCACCAAGCCAGAGACCATCAACTACCGGACGTTCAAGCCTGAACGCGACGGGTTGTTCTGCGCGAAGATCTTCGGACCGATTACCGACTGGGAGTGCCTGTGCGGCAAGTACAAGCGCATGAAGCACCGCGGCGTGATTTGCGACAAGTGCGGTGTCGAAGTGACGCAGGCCAAGGTCCGGCGCGAACGCCTGGGCCACATCAAGCTGGCGACCCCGGTGAGCCACGTGTGGTTTTTCAAGGGGTTGCCGAGCCGCATCGGTCACTTGCTCGACATCTCGCTGCGCGATCTCGAGCGCGTCCTCTATTTCGAAGCCTACGTCGTCAGCGAACCTGGCGAAACGGAGCTGAAGTTCAAGCAGCTGCTCTCGGAAGAGCAGTACCGCAAGGCGCGCGAAGAGTACGGCTACACCCGCTTCAAGGCCCAGATGGGCGCCGAAGCGATCAAGGAGCTGCTCAAGCGCGAGAACGTCGCCAAGCTGGCGGAAGAGTTGCGCGTCAAGATGCGCACCGAGACCTCAGCCCAGAAGAAGCTGAAGTTCGCCAAGCGTCTCAAGGTCGTTGATTCATTCCGCCGGTCGAACAACCGGCCGGAATGGATGATCCTTGACGTCATCCCGGTCATTCCGCCCGAACTGCGCCCCTTGGTGCCGCTCGACGGTGGCCGCTTTGCCACCTCCGACCTGAATGACCTCTATCGCCGCGTCATCAACCGCAACAACCGGTTGAAAAAGCTGATGGAGCTCAAGGCGCCGGACGTCATCATCCGCAATGAAAAGCGCATGCTGCAGGAGGCGGTCGACGCGTTGTTCGACAACGGCCGCCGTGGCCGCGTGTTGCGCGGGGCGAATAATCGTCCGCTCAAGTCGCTGTCCGACACGCTCAAGGGCAAGCAGGGTCGCTTCCGTCAGAACCTGCTCGGCAAGCGCGTCGACTACTCCGGCCGTTCGGTCATCGTCGTCGGTCCCGAACTGAAACTGAATCAGTGCGGTCTGCCGAAGAAGATGGCACTCGAACTGTTCAAGCCATTTATCTACAACAAGCTCGAAGAGCGCGGCCTGGTCGCGACCATCAAGCAAGCCAAAGAGATGGTCGAGAAGCAGGTTGCCGAAGTGTGGGACGTGCTCGAAGAAGTCATTCGCGAGCATCCCGTGCTGCTCAACCGCGCACCGACGCTGCATCGACTCGGCATCCAGGCCTTTGAGCCGGTGCTGGTCGAAGGCAAGGCGATCCGCATCCATCCGCTCGTTTGCACGGCGTTCAACGCCGACTTCGACGGCGACCAGATGGCGGTGCACATCCCGCTCTCACCAGAAGCTCAGATCGAAGCCACTGAGTTGATGATGTCGTCGAAGAACATCCTGTCGCCCGCCAACGGCGCGCCAGTGGCGGTGCCTTCGCAGGACATCGTCCTGGGCTGTTACTACCTGACCAAGGCGAAGCCGGGCGCCAAGGGCGAAGGCAAGGTGTTCTCGAACCTCGACGACGTCATCCTCGCGCTCGAGGCGGGCGAGTTGGAAACGCTGACCCCGATTCGCCTGCGTTACACCGGCGAACTGCAGGACCTGACCACCGCTCGTGATGACCAGGACGTGTTGCACACCGATGTGCAGCGGGTTGAAAACCGGATCATCAACACCACGGTCGGCCGCGTCATCTTCAATTCGGCGCTGCCCAAGGGCTTCCCCTACGTCAACGGGATGCTCAAGAAGAAGGGCTTGCAGCAGCTCGTCCAGCGCTGCTACCTGACTTCCGGGTTGCACATGACCGTCGAGATGCTCGACGCGCTCAAGAACATGGGCTTTACCTACGCGACCCGCTCCGGCATGTCGATTGGTATCGAAGACCTGATCATTCCGAAGAGCAAGGCCCAGCTATCGGCAATGGCGCGCGACGAAGTGATCAAGGTCGAACAGCAGTATCTCGAGGGTGCGATCACCAACGGTGAGCGCTACAACAAGGTCATTGCGGTGTGGTCCGACGTCACCGAGAAGATCGCCGACGCGATGTTCAAGGAGATGGAGAGCCGGGATACCGAAGGCAGCTTTAACCCGGTTTACATCATGGCTGACTCGGGCGCTCGCGGCTCGAAGCAGCAGATTCGTCAGCTGGCCGGCATGCGCGGCCTGATGGCCAAGCCGTCAGGCGAAATCATCGAGACGCCGATCAAGGCCAACTTCCGCGAAGGCCTGTCGGTGCTCGAGTACTTCATTTCGACGCACGGCGCGCGTAAGGGTCTCGCCGATACGGCGTTGAAGACCGCCGACTCGGGCTACCTGACGCGTCGTCTGGTCGACGTCGCCCAGGACGTCATCGTGTCGGACCGCGACTGCGGCACGCTCGACGGTCTCGAGACCCGGGCGATTGTCGAGAGCGGCGAAATCATCGAACCGTTGCGCGACCGCATCATTGGTCGCGTCTCGCTCGAACGCATCGTCGATCCGATTGGCGGCTCGGTTCTGCTCGAGTTCAACCAGGAGATTGACGAGGAGATCGCAGCGGCGGTCCAGGACTCCGGCATCGAGAAGGTCAAGGTCCGCTCGGTGCTGACCTGCGCCTCGCGCCGCGGGGTCTGTGCCCGTTGCTATGGCCGCGACCTGGCCACCGGTAAGCTCGTTGAGATGGGTCTCGCCGTCGGCGTCGTCGCGGCGCAGTCGATCGGCGAACCCGGCACGCAGTTGACCATGCGCACGTTCCACATCGGTGGCACGGCGTCGCGCATTTCGGATGCGTCGATGCTCGATTCGAAACATCAGGGCACGGTCAAGTTCGACAATCTCCAGGTCGTCGATCGTCCGAACAATTCGGGCGGCTCCGACCTGATCGTCATGAACCGCAATGGCCATATGGTCATTCAGGACGACAAGCAGCGCGACCGCGAGCGCTACCAGATTCCGTACGGCGCACGCCTGAAGGTCAAGGAAGGTTCGCAAGTCGAAAACGGTACGGTGCTGGTCGAGTGGGATCCTTACACCTTCTCGATTCTCACCGAAGAGTCCGGCCAGCTGCGCTTCAAGGACATCATCGAGGGCCTGACGGTCCACGAAGATCTCGACGAAGTCACCGGCTTGTCGCGACTGATCATTGTCGACTCGCCGGATGAGAAGAAGCAGCCGACGGTCGAAATCAAGGGGCCCAACGGCAACGTGTTGCGCCGCTACATCATGCCGGTCAATGCCCACTTGATGGTGCAGGACGGCGAGACGGTCAACGCCGGCGACGTGCTGGCGAAGATCCCGCGCGAGACGACCAAGACCAAGGACATCACCGGCGGTCTGCCGCGCGTCGTCGAACTGTTCGAAGCGCGCAAGCCGAAGGATCCGGCCGTGATCAGCGAGATCGACGGCACGGTGAAGTACGGCGGCGTGGTCAAGGGGCAGCGGCGCATTCTGGTCACTGCCGACGACGCCAACGCCGAGCCGAAGGAATACTCGATTCCGCGCGGTGTCCACGTCAACGTGCAGGAAGGCGAGCGCGTCCGCGCCGGCGACCCGTTGATGGACGGCCCGAGCAATCCGCACGACATTCTCCATGTGCTCGGCGAGAAAGAACTGCAGAAGTACATGGTCAACGAAATCCAGGAGGTCTACCGCCTCCAGGGTGTCAACATCAACGACAAGCACATCGAAGTCATTACCCGGCAGATGATGCGATGGGTGAAGATCGAAGATGTCGGCGACACGGAATTCCTGATCGACGAACAGGTCGACAAGTTCCGCTTCCTCGAAGAAAACGAACGCGTGATCATGGCCGGCCGACGGCCGGCCTCGGCGCAGCCGCTGCTGCTGGGGATCACCAAGGCGTCGCTGTCGACTGAATCGTTCATCTCGGCGGCCTCCTTCCAGGAGACGACGCGGGTGCTCACCGAGGCGGCCATCTCCGGCAAGATCGATTACCTGCGCGGTCTGAAGGAGAACGTCACGATGGGCCGGTTGATTCCGGCCGGCACCGGCTTCTGGTGGTATCGCCACGTGGCAATCCCGGCGGACGAGCCACCACCGCCGCCGCCGGTCATTCAGCCGAGCGACGAAGATATGGAGCTCGATCGCGAGATGGAATATCTCGCCGAGCCGGAAGAAGCGCTGGATCGCGGGACCGACGAAGCGATCTAGACCCGCCAACTGGAGGGCGGGGCTCAGCCCCGCACTACAGAACGAGTGACACATCAAGGGCACGAGGGGGACATCCTTCGTGCCCTTTGTTTTTGCCTCGATGCGGCTTGACTGGATCGTTGGACGATGGCATCGTCGTCCGGAGGTCAAGAAGAGGATATGGGTCGTGAATCTCCGCAACTATCCAATGGCCCTTCGCGGCCGCCTCGGCGAAGCCGCGACGACCGCCCTGGCCGATGTGCTCACCGAGCAGGGTGCTGATTTGACCATCGCCATGACCAACGGCTTCGAGCGCCGGCTCGGCGAGGAGTGCAACAAGATCCGCGTCGAAATGGCGGCATTGCGCACGGACCTTCAGGCCGAGATGAGAGACCTGCGCTCAGAACTCCGCGCCGACTTCCGGGTCGAGGTGGCGAATGTGCGGTCGGACCTGCTGAAATGGTCCTTCGTGTTCTGGGTCGGCCAGATGGCAGCAGTGTTTGGCTTGATGACCGTCCTGCAACGATAGGCGCCAGGCCGTCATCTGCATGGAAAGCAGCGTTGCCGGCGCTGCGACCGGCCGCCGTCGTCGGATAATAGGCAGGGGGTAACCTTTGAAATGATCAATATCAAGATTGCTTTGATCGTGACGGCGTGTGTCTTGTCGGCCAGTGTCGGCTTCGCACAGTCGGCCGGCATGACCCTGGCGCACATCGGTCATGTCGCAGATGCGTTCAAGGACACCCCCAAGGGGCAGGGCCTGTTGCCGACCGCTGTCGGTGAAGCGCAGATTGCCGCGACGCATGCGGCGCTTGCAGTCAAGTCGACCGCTGACCTCGCGGCGATGAAAATGCACGCCGGGCATATCATGCACGCGATTGATCCAACCCTGACCGAAAACCAAGGACCCGGCCTCGGCTACGGTTTGAAGAAGGCGGTCGCCGCTGCGACCTACCATATCGAAATGGCGGCCAAGGAAAAAGACGCGTCGCAGAATGTCAAAACACATTCCGCGCATGTCGTCGCATCCAACACTAACGTGACGCGTCGCGCCGACGAGATCGTCGACCTGGCGCAGAAGCTGCGTAACTCGAAAGATGTCGGCGAGGCTGCCGGATACATCAATCAAATCAACACCCATCGCGATGACGCTGATTCCCGGTGTGGATGCCAATAAGGATGGCCGAGTCAGCTGGGAAACGGGTGAAGGTGGATTGCAGCAGTCACAGACTCACATGGAGCTGATGAAGAAGGGCGAAGGGATTCAGTAAGGTGATGGCTGCCGGCCGTCTGCCGTTGCTGGTGGGCGCGTTCACCCTTGCCGTGATGGTGACGATGACCACACAGGCGACCGCGGCGCCGATTGAACATGCCTATGCGGACGTCAACGGCGTCCGCCTGCACTACGCAAAATCCGGGAGTGGACAGCTGATGCTGTTCCTTCACGGCTTTCCAGAGTTCTCCTACGCATGGAACGCACAGCTCACCGAGTTTGGCCGCGATCACTTCGCGGTGGCACCCGACATGCGCGGCTACAACTTGTCGTCGAAGCCCGAGAGCGTCGACCAATATCGCATCCCGCTGCTTGTCGAAGATGTCCGCGCGCTGGCCGCGTCGCTCGGCTACGGCGCCGACCGCAAATTCATCCTGGTCGGGCACGATTGGGGCGGCGTGGTGGCGTGGGCCTACGCCGCATCGCATCCGCAGACTATTGAAAAGCTGGTCATCATCAACGCGCCGCATCCGACGATTTTTGCGCGCGAACTGCGCGACAGTGCCGCGCAGCAGAAGGCCAGCATGTATATGCTGATGTTCCGCGGACGCGAGGCGGAAAAGACGCTATCCGCAAATAATCACCAGCGTCTGGTCGATATCGTGATCGGAGAGGGACTGAACAAGGGGCACTTCACCGAGGCCGACAAGGCTGCGTATCTGGCCGCCTGGTCACAGCCTGGTGCGCTGACCGGCGGGCTCAATTACTACCGCGCCAGTCAGATCGGCCCGGCGGCGCCAGGCGCGCCGGCGCCAGCGGCGATGCCTAAGATCAACGTGCCGACGCTGGTCATTTGGGGCGAGAAAGACACCGCGCTGTTGACCGGCAACCTTGATGGGCTCGATACGCAGGTCGCATCGCTGACGGTGCGCCGGATCCCGGACGGGACGCACTGGGTGGTCCACGAGCAGCCGGCGCTGATCAACAAATACGTCCGCGAGTTTCTCGGCCGCTAACTGTCAGAAAATCGCGTTCGCTACCTCGATCGCACCGACCACCGCAAACAACACCAGCACGGCGACCAGCACCGCGTTGGTGGTCCAGTGGTTGTGCGGCACCGCTGTCGTCCACTTCACACGATTGTTCAAATAGAGCAGTGTCGCAGCCAGAAATGGCACAAACAGGCTGCCGACAATGGTGTAGGTCACGATGATCACCAGCGGCCGTCCGGTGAACGCGAAAGGCAGCGGCACCAGGGTGATGAACGCCAGCGCAAGTCGATACGGCGTGCTGGCGACCTTGGTGATCTCGCGCCGCGCGTCGACCGGCAACCCTTTGATGATCCCGTAAAAGTCCGCGTAGAGGTACGGCACGCTCTGCCAGACGCCGAGCAGCGACGCGAACACCGCCGCCCAGAAGCCGAGCGAGTAAGCGTAGACACCAATCGGCCCCAGCAAGGTGCCGAGCACCTCGGCCATCTTCGGCACCGCCTGCGCATCGGTAATCGTGACGCCCGTCACATAAAACGCCTGATTGGCGATCAACATCACCGACATCCCGAAGATCGCCGTGAACAGGTATGCGATGGCGACGTCGCCTCGCACGTAACCGAGCTGGTCCGCGCCGCTGATCTGTTCTTCGCGCATCCAGTAGTTGTAAGACAGCATGGTGATCGATCCGCCGATGCCGCCGATGATCGACAACACATACGTGCCGCTGGCCGATGGAATCGTCGGGATCAGCAGCCCCTGCACGACGTTAGACCAATCGCTGACAATCAACAGCGCGCAGACCAGGATGCTGAAGCCCATCACCCCGACCAGCAGCTTCATGACTCTTTCGAACCAGCCATAGCCGCCGATCCACACGAAGACGAAACCGATCAGGCTGTGCGCGACCGCTCCCCATGATTGCGGGATGGCCCCGCCGGTGAGGTTCGAAATACCCAGCCCGGTCGCGTTGGTGAGCGCCGCGCTGACCGCGACCGTCCACAGAATCAGATACGCCCCGAAGTACCACTTCACCCATGCGGGGAGGTGTGCGGCCCAGCCCTCGAGCGCAGTCAGCCCGGTCGCCAGTTGCCAGCGCGCAATGCCTTCGCTCAGAACGAACTTGAAGAAAGCGCCGACGGCGACCGCCCACAGCAGCACGACGCCGTAGCGCGCGCCGCCGACTGTTGCTGACACCACATCGCCAGAGCCGATGCCAGTCGCCGCAACGATCAGGCCGGGACCGGCCAGCTTGAGGAAATTCGCCGAACGATTGGTCATCCGGCGGGCAGCGTATCACCGAATCCCGCCGCTGCCGGTCGGCCGACGACGAGCCGTGTTAAGTTTCGCGTCGTGATCGCCCGCCTCGCGCTGCGCCTGACCGACTGGACCGAGCGTTGGGTGCCCGACGCGTTCATTTTTGCGCTGTTGGCTACGGTGATCGTGGTCGTTGCCGCCCTGACCGCGACGCCATCGACGATGACGCAAGTTGTCGATGCGTGGGGCAACGGATTCTGGGACCTGATCCCGTTTACGTTGCAGATGGCGCTGATCATCATCACCGGCTACGTGCTCGCCACGTCGGCGCCGATGCACGCGCTGATCCGTGGCCTTGCAGGATGGCCGACGACACCGCGCGGCGCGGTGGCGATGGTGACGTTCTTTGCGTTGGTCAGCTCGTGGTTCAACTGGGGATTCAGTCTGATCTTCAGCGCCGTCCTCGCGCGCGAGGTCGCGCGCCGGGTGCAGGGGGTCGACTACCGTGCGGTCGCGGCGGCGAGCTTCCTTGGTCTCGGCAGCATCTGGGCGCAAGGCCTGAGCGGCTCAGCGGCTCTGCAGATGGCGACTCCGGGCGCCTTGCAGCCCGCGATCCGCGCCATTGTCGCCAACGGTGATGTGGTGCCCGGGGGCCTCATCCCTTTTCGCGACACGATCTTTCTCTGGCAAAGCCTGGTCGCGGTGGCGATCGAGATCCTGGTGGTGACTGCGGTGATGTGGTTCGCGACGCCGCCCCGTCACCGGGCGCGCACCGCCGCCGACCTCGGGATCGACATCGCCGAGACCCCGGCTGACGTCGCCACTAAAGGCCCGTTGCCGCCGGGCGCGTGGCTCGAGCATTCATCGATCCTCTCGCTCCTCGTCGTCGCGCTTGGTGTGACCTACCTGGTGCGATATTTCCGCGCGGCGCCGGAGCCGCTGAACGCGATCACACTCAACGTTGTGAACCTCGGCTTCCTGCTGCTCGGGTTCTTGCTGCACCGCACGCCCGCACGTCTGATGCACGCGGTGCAACAGGCCACGCCCGCAGTCTGGGGAGTGATCCTGCAGTTCCCCTTTTATGCTGGTATCGCCGGCATCATCACCGCGACGCAGCTTAATGATCGTCTGGCCGATTTGTTCGTACGGGTGTCAACGCCAGCCAGCTTTCCGGCGTTGGTGGCGATCTATTCCGCGGTGCTCGGGATTTTCGTCCCGTCCGGCGGTTCGAAGTGGGTCATTGAGGCACCGTATGTGATGGCCGCTGCGCACGAACTCAAGGTGCACCTTGGCTGGGTGGTCACGGCGTATGACCTCGGTGAAGCGCTGGCCAACCTGCTGCAGCCGTTCTGGATGCTGCCGATCCTCGCGATGCTGGGATTACGTGCGCGCGACGTGATGGGCTACACGGTGGTCGTGTTTCTCGCGCTGACCCCGGTTGTCGTCGTGCTGGTAACGGTCCTCGGGATGACACTGTCGTATCCGCGCTGACTGGGTGCCTTCGACCCGACTGACCCGCCCGCCTACCTACCTGCCGACCCGCCCACCTGCCGACCCGCCCATTACGGCTTGTCGGTCATATCCGCGCGGGCCTGCGCGGCTTTCCGCTCGCTACCCGCAGCGCGGAGCATCGTTGACGCGGTGTAGACGACCACTACAACGACCAACCAGCGCATATAGAGCAGCGGCAGGCTTTCGACGATGAAGGCGGCGATCAGCACGGCGAGCGGCCCGCCGACCGCGAGGCCGACCGCGGCGCGCAGGTTGTAAGCATTCTTGCGCACGAACTGCAGGCTGCCGACCGGCATCAGGAACGCACATGAGCCCATCATGATGGGGAAGGCGGCGGTTGGATTCATACCGAGCAGGCTGACCAGGATCATGGAGGGCGCGTAGAGCCCGATGCCGAGCGTCATCAGCGCGCCGAGGACGAAATGGCCGCTGAGGCCGATCGCCAGCTTGGTCCCACCAAGGGCAAGGGCGGTGCCGCCGCCCGGCACCAGGCCGAGCAGTTGCAGCAGCATGATGCTGGCGGCGCCGAACAGCGCGACGCCCATCCCCATTTGCACGCCGCGCCGCGGCATTCCGGCCACCAGTCCAGCGCCCAGCCACGCGCCGGCGCAAGCGGCGGCGATCATCAGGAACAGGGTTTTGAATTCGACTTCGACCAGCTGGGTATAAATGATCGCCTGGATGACGGTGGGCAGGACATGACCGACGTTGAGGGTGCCAGGAATCTGTTCATCCGGCACCAGTTTCCATGCGCGAAACATCGCAGTGGTGGTGGCGAACGAGCCGATGCCCAGCGTATCGAAGAAATTGGTAATGAACCCGATCGCGGCATGCAGCGGTGTCGGTGCCACCGGTTCGTGACTGCCATGCTCACCCGCGGTGCGCTTGCGCTTGGCAGTGGTGAACCACATCACGGCGTAAAGAACCGTAATGACCAGCAGGGCGGCGATCAGAATGAGTTTGGCGTCCATAGGTTGTGCAAGAGATTACTTGATAACGGGCAGGGATCAGGGATCGGGGATCAGTAAAAAATGAAATGCCCGGCCCATTGCTGGAGCCGGGCGTTTGACGCCGTCGGGACTGATCCCTGGTCCCTACTCCACGTAGCTATACCCGCAGTTCTCACACACCCACATGCGGCCTTGCTTGTACATGTTGTAGGCGCACTGCGGGCAGACGCGGTACTCGCGGCCTTCTTTGTCGACCAGCTTGCCATCGTTCGGCTTCTCGCCGTCGCCAAACGGGTCTGCGGGCTTCTTCTCTTCTTTCTCTTTTTCTTTCTCTTCCTTCGGCTTCACCGGCGCGGCCTGCCCGAAGGCGGGCGCGATGCTCAGGCCTAGGGCGCCGGCGAAGAGCGCCGAGCCACGCAGGAAAGACCGACGGTCGAGGATCCGCAGGGTGTCGTTAGCCATAGGTGATTATCCTACAAACTTATAGCCCGACCCATGGATAGTCAGGATGTGTTCAGGCGCGTGCGGCGCGCGCTCGATCTTCTGCCGCAGTTTGGCGACGAAATTGTCGATCGTCCGCGTTGTCGGAAACTCCTCGTAGCCCCATACCTCATTGAGGATTTGTTCGCGCGTGACGACCTGGCCAACATGGTGAACCAGGTAGCGCAACAGGTCGAACTCACGCGCGGTGAACTCGATCCGCGCCTTGCCCCGCCGCGCCTGGTGCAGCTTGAAATCGATCTCGATGTCGCCGATGCGGACGACGTCAGTAGGGGTCGCCGGCTTCTGGCTGCTGGTGCGCCGCAACACGGCGCGGACCCGCGCCAGCAACTCGGTAATCGAAAACGGCTTGGTCACGTAATCGTCGGCACCCAGTTCGAGCCCCAGCACCTTGTCGGTTTCGGCCGAACGCGCCGTCAGCATCACGACCGGCGTCGTGTTGGAGCGGGCGCGGAGCTCTCGACAGACGTCGAAGCCGTTTTTCTTTGGCAACATGACGTCGAGAATCACCAGGTCGGGATGGAAGCTTGCCGCCCGGGCCAGTCCTTCTTCGCCGTCGGCCGCGGTTTGTACTTCGTAGCCTTCGAGCTCGAGGTTGTCACGCAGACCGAGCAACATCTGCGGCTCGTCCTCGATCACCAGTATGCGTTTCATGACGGTCTCCCTCTACGGCGTTGGTCGAAGGGCCAGGCGTGGGCGCCTGGACGTGTCCACCCGCAGGGATGGGAAAGTGCAGCGTGAATGTGCTGCCGCGGTCGGGTTCACTATCGACACGCACGAAGCCCCCGTGACCTCGCATCGTGTGATCGACAATCGCCAAGCCGAGTCCGCAGCCTTGCGGGCCGCCGCCGAGTCCGCTGTCAACCCGATAAAATTTCCGGAAGATGCGTTTCTGTTCGCGTCGAGAGATCCCGATGCCGCGATCGATCACGCTGACGCAGACGTGACTATTGGCACGCCCGACACTGACTTGGATCTCCCGAGACTCGCCGGAGTATTTCATGGCATTGGCGAGCAGGTTTTCAATCGCCTGTTCCGCCGCGTCGTCGTCGATCAGGACGCGGGGCAAGCCCGGCTCGACCCGCGTGGTCACGTTGAAGTGGGTTTGGGCAAACTGGCTTTCCATGCGCGCGAGTACTTTGGTTGTCACCTCGCCGATGTCGGCGGGCGCCTTGCGATAGGGGCGCAGTCCGGCCTCCATCTTCGAGAAATCGAGGATGTTCTCGATCAACCGCGTCAATTTGCGCGCTTCGGTGTTGATGATGCGGTAATACTCCTGCGCCCGGTCAGCACTACGTACGCGTCCCAGCTCGAGCGTCTCCGCGAACAGTTGAATGAGCGCCAGCGGTGTCTTCAGATCGTGTGACACCGAGGCGACAAAGTTTGATTTCAGCTCGGCCACGCGCACTTCACGCGCCGCTGCGCCGGCGACAAAGAAAATACCGCCGGCCATGACCAGCGCAAGCACGATCGTCAGC
The DNA here is from genome assembly GCA_035575715.1 of Vicinamibacterales bacterium. Classification (GTDB taxonomy): domain Bacteria; phylum Acidobacteriota; class Vicinamibacteria; order Vicinamibacterales; family UBA2999; genus JACCSI01. The sequence continues at coordinate 297,032 of DATLXN010000012.1, forward strand.
GCGACCTGTGGCCGCGTGCTGGCGCTGACAATCTCGGGGATCGTGGCCGCGCCGTACCCGGTGCGCAGCCGCCACGTCTCGCGGCGTTGTTCATACGGCGCCGCGTATTCGAGCAGCTCACGATCGAAGAACACCAACGGGAAGCTGCGCTCATCGACAAAGCCTCCGGACACGGCTGGCGTCTCTGGCGCGGCGACCGGTTTGCCGTCGCCGTCGACCAGGTATAACTCGAGCGGCGGAAACGCCTTCAGCTGTTGCACGGTCGAGAGGCGCCGCTGCAGCAGTGATGGAAAGTAGACCGTGCGCAGGTAATCGACGTCGATCATGAAGCCGAGGAGGCGCACGACGCGCTGGCGTTCGGGACCATCCCAGCCCAATTGCAGCTGCACGTATTTGTTGCGGCCGTCGATCACTGCCGGGAACGCGACAATCGAGCGTGCTTCGCCGGCGATCGTGCGCACCAGCGGCAGCATCTGTGTGGCGCGGGCAGGCATTTCTCTGAAGCGTTGGTCGAGCGCACCAGCCGGCGCCTTCAGGCTGACGCCGCGGTCGTAGACGTAAAACTTGTTCGAATGCTGGTCGGCGTTCTCCGACCACAGCCACAATTCCTGGATGAACGGATTCGCCGTCAAGCCCTCGGAAAACACTGTGTCCAGCCAGGCAAAATCGGGCGGCGTCAGGCGTCCCTGTTGGGTCGGGCGCAGCAGAATGTCGATGTGTGGACGCTTCAGCGCTTCCTGTATGTCTTGCGCCGCCGAATCCGCCGTGTTCTGGCTGAGTTGCCGCAGCACCACCGCTGACGCTTCTTCGAGATCGTCGAGGGAGCGGAACTGGAAATAAAACAGCACGGCCACCGGAATGGCGACGACAATCGCGAGGCCGACGCCTAACCGAATGGCGCGATCGGAGAGCAAGTGGCTGAATGCGCTGGGCCGGGTGCTGCGCGAGACGCCTGCGGATTGCGATCTGCTCTGCTGCGGATCCATCTCTTCCTCCGCGCTATACGAAACTCAGTGGCGCTGCGTGTATCGTCACGAAGCTAATTCGCGCGTCAGCCACTCATTAATCTGCGCCCACCCCGCCAACTCGGGCCGATGCGTCAGTAACGCCCACGCGATGGCGTGGGTATCGGCCAGTAATTGCCGTCGATAGTCCGCGGGCAATGCCGCCGCCGCTCGCTGCAACTCCGCTAAAGCCCCGGGGCCATCGCCCGACGCCAGCCGGCACATCGCGAGCCGGCTCGCTTGTACCGGATTGCGTTCCGGATCACGCCGTTGACCTTCGCTGTAAGCCGACAGTGCTGCCCGGTAGCGGCCCTGGAGAAACAGCGTGTGACCGAGATTGTAATGGCCAAACGCCAGATCCGGGGCGAGCTCGATCACGCGCTGGAACGCGCGCTCCGAGTCGGCCAGCCTGCCGAGCTCACGCTGGACGACCCCAAGGTTGTTGACCGCATGATGACTGTCCGGGTCCGCCGTGAGCGCATGTTCAAACGCGGCGAGCGCGTCGTCGGGCCGATCGAGCTCGCCGAGCGTCGCACCCAGGTTGGCCCACGCTGACCCGAAGCCGGGCATGCGCTCGGCGGCCTCGCGAAAGCAGCTGCTGGCGCGTTCCATGTCGTCCAGCCGTAACCACAATTTCCCGCGTTCGAAGTGTGGCGCAGCCCATTCCGGTGCCAGCGACAATGCCTCATCGAGGTCGCGGCCGGCCGCGTCGAGGTCGTTCACCTCCATGCATGTGCTCGCGGCCGCAAGCAGTGCGGGCGCCGTGCGTCCCAGACTGAGCGCCTCGACGCACAACGCCAGACGGCGCGCCGGGTCGCGTTGCCGCATCGCTTGGCCGAGCAGAGCAATGTCGTTGCCGGTGCCGGTGCCGGTGCCGGTGCCGGTGCCGAGCGCCAGGTGCGAGACGACAATGCGCGCATCGCTGAATGGTCCGCGCTTGCCGAGCACCTCCGGCGCGTGCGCGGTGAGCGACGCCGGATCGGCGGTCGCCACCAGCAACACGTCCTGGCGTGCGCCGATAGCGTCGAGCCAGGTCTGCATCAGATAGGTGGCGTGCGTCGTCACCAGGCGGGTGCTTGCCGTCTGATGATTGACGAATGCTTCGTGCAGATCGTCGATTGTGATCAGCACAGCGGTTAACGGCAGCGAGGGCGCCAGCGGATGTCGGAATGGCCATTCCTGCGGCGCGGGCGCGCGCAGGGACACGGCGTTGGCGTGGTCCGCCCGCCACGCTTGCACTCTGTCTGCAGAGCGTGCGTCAAGCGGTGCGGCAGACATTTTTGGAGCGTACCATACGGACGAAAGACGAAAGACAAAAGACGAAAAAGGAAATGCGTTCTTCTTCCTTCTTCTTTGTTCTTTCTTCTTTCGTTTTTCGTTTTTCGTATTCCTGGAGACATCCGGTGACGGGGCGGGACGAATGTTGGGTCTATAATCCTCGCCAGTTCCGCGCGTTTTCACGCCTGCGCCAGCGAGGCTCGCGCCTTCTCGCGGTTTCAGCCATGACGGATACACGCTTGCCCGCCAGCCCCGATCCATCGATCGGGCGTCGTCGTTTTATGGTGCGCGCTCTTTTTGCCATTCAGGCAACGATGGCCGCGGCAGTCGCCTTTGTCGTCGGGGCGACGACCCTGGCGCCTAGTTTTACGCGCCGCGACACGGGCTGGCTGCGCGCCGCCGCTCTCGATGCCCTACCCGACAACCAACCGGTGCCGGTGACCCTCCGCGTCACGCGCCAGGACGGCTACTCCCAGGTCGTGGATCGCACCGTCGTTTACCTGGTACGCACCGGCGATCAGGAAGTGCGCGCGATGCATTCCACGTGTACCCATCTGGGCTGCCGGACGGCCTACGATCGCAAGAGTAAACAGATCTTGTGTCCCTGCCACGGCGGCGTCTTCGACGTGCAAGGAAATGTTGTCTCCGGCCCGCCGCCGGCGCCGCTGGCGACGCTGGCCACGCGCGTTGAAAATGGCGACGTGATGGTGCAGATATGACCGGGCGGTTACTCGAGTGGCTCGATCACCGCACCGGCTATCGCAGTCTGCGGCGTCACCTGCTCGAAGAGCCGCTCCCCAAGGGCACCGGATGGGCCTTCACCACCGGCAGCGCGGTGATGTTCCTGCTGGGGATCCAGCTCGTCACCGGCATCGGCTTGACGATGTATTACGTGCCGGCGCCGCTGCTCGCCTACGACAGCGTCCGCTACATTACCGATACGTTGGCCTATGGCTGGCTGCTCAGAGGACTGCACTACTGGGGGTCGACGTTCATCGTCCTCGCTGCGGCTATTCACATGCTGCGCGTGTTTTTCTTCGGCTCCTTCAAAGCGCCGCGCGAAGTCACCTGGATCACCGGCGTCGTGTTGTTCCTGTTGATTCTGGCGTTCTCGCTGAGCGGCTATTTACTGCCTTGGGATCAAAAGGCCTACTGGGCGACGACCGTCACGATCAACATCGCCCGCAGTTCGCCGGTCATCGGTGAATATCTCGCCGACGTCATGCGCGGCGGCTCGCATCTCGGCGCGTTGACGCTGGGGCGATGGTATTCCGCGCACGTGTTCCTGCTGCCAGCGGCGCTGATCCTGTTTGTGGTCGCGCACATTGCGTTGATGCGCAGGCACGGCATCTCCGGACCGATCAAGGTGCAGCCGGGGCCGCCGCTGCCGTTCTACCCCTGGCACGCGATCAAAGACACGGTCGTGATGGCGGCGGTGTTTGCGCTGCTGGTGACGCTGGCGATGATCTGGCCGGCCCACCTCGATGAAATCGCCAACCCGGCGGATGCGTCTTACGTGCCGCGCCCCGACTGGTACTTCCTGTCGCTGTTCGAGCTGCTGAAATATTTCCCCGGGCCGTTCGAGCCACTGGCGACACAAGTGATCCCGGGTCTGATCGTCGGGTTCTTCATGGCGCTGCCATTCCTCGATCGCGGTGGGGATCGCCGGCCTTTCTCGCGTGGGCGCCTGCCCGTGACGCTCGCCGTGCTGATCATCGGTGGTGGGATCGTCGCATTGACGATGAAGGGGCTGATCGATTCGCCCGCCAAGTACGATCCGAACGATTGGGGGCCACGTGCGATTGCCGGTCATCAGCTCGTCACCGCGCCCGATAACAAGTGCGCGACGTGTCATGTCAGCGGCGGATCGGCGGCGGCATTGGCGATCACCAGAATCACCAAAGACGAGGAGTGGCTCCTCTCACACATGGCCGACCCGGTGGCGATTGCTCCAGGCGTGCGCAGTGAAGGCGACCCGGCCCCGCCGCCGCACATGACCCGGTTCCAGTCTCAATCGGTGATCGCGTATCTGCGTCGCATCCGTGCGGGCGCGACGCCGCCGCAGTTGGAGGAAGGGGACCGTCAGGCGGCCAACACCTTCTCCAATATGTGCGCCGGCTGTCACAAGATTGCCGGTGAGGGCGGCGAGAGCGCCCCCGACCTCTCGCACGTCGGATTGCGACGGGATGCCGCCGGCATCAAACGGATCATTCGGGATCCGACAACGGAATTCCCCGACACGATGATGCCGCCTTACGGGGAACGCTTGAGCGAAGAGCAAATCGACGCCCTCGTTCAGTACCTGTCGAAAAGGCAGGCAGGCGGGTAAGCAGGTAAGTGGGTAAGCGGGTGGGCAGGTAGGCGGGTGGGCGGGTAGGCAGGCAGGTAAGCGGGTAGGCAGGGGGGCAGGTGGGCAAAGTCGCACCCCACTACCTGCTTACCCGCCAACCTGCCTGCCTTCCCCCACCGGCCTACCCGCCCACCTGCCCACCTGCCTTCCTACGGCGCCACCTTCGGCTTCGCCTCACCCTGGTGGCAGGTGTAACACGTCACCCGCCCGAGCGTCGATTCGCCTTCCGCCGGTATGTGATTCGGGAAAAACTGCTGATTGAGCGCCTTGGTCATGGCAATCATCTGGCGCGCCTTGACCTTGCGGGGATTCTCGTCGCTGACAAAGTTGCCCTTGGGCATGTGGCAGCCTCCACATGAGACGCCAAGAGCCTGAACGAAATGCTGCATTTCCTGCTCGAACTGCGGCACGGTCAGCCCCGTCAGCGCGGTGACCGAGGCGCTTTCCACCTTGTTTGGTTGCGCCGGCGCTTGCGCCGATACTAAAATAGTGGCGGTCCAGCTGAGCAACAGCACGGCGATGTAAAAAGGTCGCATCCTATTGATACCTCACGGGTTAGTGAACGTCGAGGAGAGTAGCACAACAGTAATGGTCAGGATTTTTAACGTCCGCGTTTGCAGCCGCCGAATGTGCCGTGCTATATTTCGTAGGTTCTCGTGGGCGCTAGGACACCCTATCTAGTAACCAGACAAGCATCGTGACGCTCCTGCCACCCTCGTGGCGAGCAGGCCTGACTGCGAAATGTAGCTAGGTTGACGCGTCCGCCGGTGCCGATGACACATAAACCTAGGGTCGATTGCTTCGGGTGCCAAGTGCTACGCCGTGCGTAGCAGCCTTCTAGGCCCGTAGCGCCTTCCACGCGGTCTTCACCGACTGTGTGTGTGGGTTGTTTTTGAGTATCGCGCGGCGACTCCTGTTGCTCAGGGATTGTCCTGAGCCAGTGCAGACGTTGCGCATTTGGGAGCGCTCGTGCCGACGATTAGTCAGCTTGTCCGCAAAGGACGTGAAGCGGTTCGCTGGAAGACCAAGAGCCCGGCTCTGCAGGAAAGCCCGCAGAAGCGTGGCGTCTGCGTCCGCGTCTTCACCCAGACCCCGAAGAAGCCGAATTCAGCGCTGCGCAAAGTCGCGCGCGTCCGGCTGACCAATGGGATCGAAGTGACCACCTATATCCCGGGCGTCGGCCACAACCTGCAGGAACACTCGTTGGTCCTCATCCGCGGCGGCCGCGTCAAGGACCTGCCCGGTGTGCGTTACCACGTGGTCCGCGGCACGCTCGATGCCGTTGGCGTCCAGGGTCGCAAGCAGGGTCGTTCGAAATACGGCGCCAAGCGCCCCAAGTCGTAGAGAAGTCCTATGCCTCGCAGACGAGTAATCGCAAAACGTGAAATCCCGGCGGATGCGCTGTACGGCAGCTCGCTGGTGACCAAGTTCATCAACACGATCATGCAAGAAGGCAAGCGCTCCACTGCGGAGCGGATCATGTATCAGGCCTTCGACATCATCAAGGAACGGAGCGGTGACGATCCGTTGAAGGTCTTCAAGAAGGCCGTCGACAACGTCAAGCCCAGCCTCGAAGTGAAGTCGCGCCGGGTCGGCGGTTCGAACTACCAGGTGCCGATCGAGGTCAATCCGAATCGTCGTCTGTCGCTCAGCATCCGTTGGCTGGTGAGCTTTTCACGCTCGCGCGGCGACGGCAAGACGATGCAGGAAAAGCTCGCCAATGAACTGCTCGACGCCGCGAATCTTCGCGGTGGCGCAGTCAAGAAGCGCGAAGACACCCATCGCATGGCTGAAGCCAACAAAGCATTCGCCCACTATCGCTGGTAATCATGGCAGTCCGACAAGCACCACTCGAACGCACGCGGAACATCGGCATCATGGCCCACATTGATGCCGGCAAGACGACGACCACGGAGCGAATCCTCTTCTATACCGGGATTACCTACAAGATCGGCGAAGTCCACGAAGGCACCGCGGTGATGGACTGGATGGAACAGGAACAGGAACGCGGCATCACCATCACGTCGGCTGCGACGACCTGCTTCTGGCGCGACCACCGCGTCAACATCATCGACACGCCGGGTCACGTCGACTTCACGGTCGAAGTCGAACGCTCGCTGCGCGTGCTGGATGGCGCCTGCGCGGTGTTCGATGCCGTCTCCGGTGTCGAACCGCAGTCAGAAACCGTGTGGCGTCAGGCCGACAAGTATCGGGTCCCGCGCATTTGCTTCATCAACAAGATGGACCGCATCGGCGCAGACTTCAAGGAAACGCTCTCGCAGATTGAAAGCAAGCTGCAGGGCAACCCGGTCGCGATTCAGTTGCCGATTGGTGCTGAGGACAAGTTCATTGGCGTGATCGACCTGGTCAAGATGAAGGCGATCACCTACAAGGACGAAACGATGGGGGCCGACTACATCGTCGGCGAGATTCCGGCCGAGTTGTTGGCCGACGCGCAAGTCTTCCGCGAGAAGTTGATCGAAAAGGTCAGCGAGGCTGACGACAAGCTGCTCGAGAAGTATCTGGGCGGCGAAGCCATCAGCGAAGACGAAATCAAGGCGGCGTTACGCAAGCGCTGCATCTCGTCGGTGCGCCACGAAGAGGCGCCGTTCGTCCCGGTGATCTGCGGCACCGCCTTCAAGAACAAGGGCGTGCAGTTGCTGCTCGACGCGGTCGTCGACTACCTGCCCTCGCCGCTCGATATTCCGCCGGTCACCGGCATTGATGTCAACGCCAAGGAAGAGGGCGTCGAGATCACCCGCGACCCCGACGACAAGGAACCATTCGCCGCGCTGGCGTTCAAGATCATGACCGACCCGTTCGTCGGTCAGCTGACCTTCTTCCGCGTCTATTCCGGCACCCTGGCGACCGGCACCACCGTGCTGAACGCAACCAAGGGCAAGACCGAGCGCATTGGCCGCCTGCTCAAAATGCACGCCAACAAGCGCGAAGAGATCAAGGAAGTCTTCGCCGGCGACATCGCCGCGGCGGTCGGCCTCAAGTCACTGACCACCGGCGACACGATGTGCGACGAGAAGAAACCGATTCTGCTCGAGTCGATGACTTTCCCCGAGCCGGTCATCTCGCTGGCCATCGAACCGAAGACCAAGGCCGACCAGGAAAAGCTTGGCCAGGGGATGCAGAAGCTGATGGCGGAAGACCCGACCTTCCGGGTCAAGACCGATGAACAGACTGGACAGGTGGTCATCGCCGGCATGGGCGAACTGCACCTGGAAATCATCGTCGACCGCCTCAAGCGCGAGTTTGGCGTCGAGGCGAGTGTCGGTAAGCCGCAGGTCGCTTACAAGGAAACGTTGACCCAGCCGGCCGACGGCCATGGCCGGTTCATTCGCCAGACCGGTGGCCGTGGTCAGTTCGGCGAAGTTCGCATTCGCGTGATTCCGCTGCCGCCGGGCACTGGTTACCAGTTCGAGAACGAAACGGTCGGTGGCACCGTGCCGCGTGAATACGTCAAGCCGACCGACCAGGGCATTCAGGAAGCGCTGACCCGAGGCATTCTTGCCGGCTACCCGATCGACGACGTGCGCATCGAGCTGTATGACGGCTCGTATCACGAAGTCGACTCCTCGGAAATGGCGTTCAAGATTGCCGGCTCGATGGCCTTCCAGGATGCGGCCAAGAAGGCGCGCCCGGTGCTGATGGAACCGATCATGCGCGTCGAAGTGGTTGTTCCGAAGGACTACATCGGTGAAGTGATGGGCGACCTGGCGTCACGCCGCGGCCGCATTCAGTCGCAGGAAGATCGTGGCGGCACCCAGATCGTCAATGCGCGCGTACCGCTCAGCGACATGTTTGGCTACGCGACCGAGCTGCGCTCGCGCACGCAGGGCCGCGCCACCTACTCGATGCATTTCGACCGCTACGAGCAGGCCCCGGCGAACGTCAGTGAAGAAGTGATCGCACGGGTCCAGGGGACCAAGTAGGGACCAAGCAGGGATCGGGGATCAGGGATCAGGGATCAAGAAGACTAGTGGTTAGGCCGGCACCTTCGTGCTGATCCCTGATCCCTGGTCCCTGGTCCCGACAAGGATTGAGACATGGTAGGCGACAAAATTCGCATTCGTTTAAAGGCCTATGACGCACGCGTGCTCGATCAGAGCACGGGTGAAATCGTCGAAACGGCCAAGCGTACCGGCGCCCGCCTGGCGGGACCGATACCGCTGCCGACCGAAATCAACAAGTGGACGGTGCTTCGTTCGCCGCACGTCGACAAGAAGTCGCGCGAGCAGTTCGAAGTCCGGACGCACAAGCGCCTCATCGATATTTTCGAGCCGACCCCGCAGACCGTCGACGCGCTGATGAAGCTCGATCTGCCGGCCGGTGTGGACGTCGAAATCAAGGCCTTCGGGAAAGACCATAAGTAGGAAGTCAGTGGCCAGTCGTCAGTGGCCAGTCGCCTCACCCGCGACGACCGACGACCGGCAACCGACGACTGACAGGAAACACAGATGGTGACTGGAATCATCGGCAAAAAAGTTGGCATGACGCAGCTGTTCCTGGAGGACGGCACCGTGGCACCGGCCACTGTGCTCGAAGCCGGGCCGTGCGTGGTCGTGCAAGGTAAGAACGCGCAGACCGACGGCTACGAGGCGGTGCAGATCGGCCTCGTCGAACGCAAGCCGTTCAAAAGCAATAAGGCGACCGAGGGTCACTTCAAAAAGGCCAACGTGCCGCCGACCCGGGTCCGCCGTGAAGTGCGCCTCGCCAAGGGCGCGACCGCGCCGCCGCTCGGCGAACAGATTCTCTGCTCGATGTTCGCCACCGGCGAACGGGTCGATGTGATCGGCACGAGCAAGGGCAAGGGCTTCCAGGGCGTGGTCAAACGGCACCACTTCCGTGGCGGCGACGCCTCGCACGGGTCGATGTTCCACCGCGCGCCGGGCTCGATTGGCGCGTCGTCGTACCCGTCACGCGTGCTGCCGGGTATGCGCATGCACGGACACATGGGCGTCGACCGGATCACGACTCGCAACCTCAAAGTGTTGCGCGTCGATGCCGAGAACAATCTCATCGTCGTGCGCGGGGCGGTGCCTGGCGCCAACGGCGGCTACGTGCTGATTCGCAAGGCCGTCGCGGCCAAGCCCGAGCCCCAGCCGCAGCTGCAAGAGAAGCCCAAGAAAGGCAAGAAGTAGCTGCCATGACACTAGATGTAGTCAACACCGACAACAAGAAAGTCGGCTCGCTCGACGTGAGCGACGACGTGTTCGGCGGGGTGGTCAAGGTCGACCTGATTCACGAATCAGTGGTTCGCGCCAATGCCGCCGATCGCCAAGGCACGCAGGCGACCAAGACGCGCGGTCAGGTCAGCGGCAGCGGCCGCAAGCCGTGGCGTCAGAAAGGCACCGGGCGTGCGCGCGCCGGTGAAACCCGCAATCCGTTGTGGCGCAAGGGCGGCGTGTCGCTCGGCCCGCAGCCACGCAGCTACGACTATCAGTTGCCCAAGAAGGTTGAGAAGGGCGCGCTGCGTGCCGCACTGTCCGCCAAGCTGCAGGGTGGTCAGGTGGTGGTCGTCGACACGCTGGCGGCCAAAGAGATCAAGAGCAAGGCGGCGTCGACGCTGCTCAAGACGCTCGGCGTCGGCGGCAAGGCGCTGATCGTCGATGTCGCATTCGACGACAACTTTGGCTTGTCGGTGCGCAACCTCGCCGGCATCCGGATGATGCCGAGCAATCGCGTCACCGCGCGCGACATCATGGACACCCGCAAGGTGGTCCTGACCCAGGCCGCGCTCGAAAAGCTCCAGGACGTGCTGTCATGAAACTGACTTCTGTCATTCGCCGGCCGCTCGTCACCGAGAAGACCACGGTCATCCGCGAGGATGGTCAGACGGTCGTCTTCGAAGTGGCCCGCTCGGCCAACAAGATTGAAATCCGCCAGGCCGTCGAAAAGTTGCTCGGCGCCAAGGTCGCGGACGTTCGCACCGCGAACGCGCACGGAAAGATGAAACGCCAGGGCAAGTTCGTTGGACGCCGGTCCGATTGGAAGAAGGCGTATGTGAGGCTCCGCGACGGCGAGAAGCTTCCCGATTTCTTGGAAGGGGCGTAACCAGTGCCTATCCGTAAATACAAGCCGACAACGCCGGGCCGTCGCGGGATGACGGTCCAGATGTTCGACGACATCACGACCAGCGATCCGTACCGGCCGCTGACCGAAACGCTCAAGAAGAGCGGCGGGCGCAACAGCACCGGCGAAATCACCATGTGGTGGCGCGGTGGTGGTCACAAGCGCCTGTATCGAATCATCGATTTCAAGCGCGACAAGAAAGACATCACCGCCACGGTGACGACGATCGAGTACGACCCGAACCGTTCGGCGCGGATTGCGCTGGTCGCCTATGCCGATGGTGAGAAGCGCTACATCCTGCAGCCGCTCGGCATGAAGGTCGGCGACACCATCGTCTCCGGTGAGTCGGTCGACATTCTCCCGGGCAACTGCCTGCCGCTGAAGAACATTCCGCAGGGCACGATGGTGCACAACGTCGAGCTCAAGCCGGGCCGCGGCGGCCAGATGGCGCGCAGCGCCGGTGCGGGTGTGCAGGTCGTCGCCAAGGAAGGCGAATACGTCTCGGTCAAGATGCCGTCGGGCGAAATTCGCCGGATTCATCGCGAATGCTTCGCGACGATTGGCCAGGTCGGCAACATCGACCACGAGAACGTGTCGCTCGGGAAGGCCGGCCGGACGCGTCACCTGGGCCGCAAGCCGCATGTCCGGGGCGTGGCGATGAACCCGATCGATCACCCGCTGGGTGGTGGTGAGGGTAAGACCTCGGGTGGTCGTCACCCGGTGACGCCGTGGGGCGTGCCGACCAAGGGTTACAAGACGCGCAATCGCAAGCCGAGCGACAAGTTTATCGTTCAGCGAAGGCCGAACAAATGAATCTGGTGAGCTGGCGATCTGGTGCTCTAGCGATGGCCACTGGCACTGAGGGGAGATCACGAGATCGCAAGATCGCGAGATCAGAAGATTCGAGAATCAGCATATGAGCCGTTCACTGAAAAAGGGTCCGTTCGTCGATACCCACCTGCTCGAAAAAGTCGAGGGGATGAATCGCGCGGGCGACAAGAAAGTTATCAAGACGTGGTCGCGCCGCTCGACCGTGATTCCCGAATTTGTGGGACACACGCTCGCGGTGCACAACGGCCGCAAGTTCGTGCCGGTCTACGTCACCGAAAACATGGTTGGCCACAAGCTGGGCGAGTTCTCACCGACCCGCCAGTTCAAGGGCCACGCGGCCAAGTCGGACAAGGCGGCCTCGTCGGCGCCGTCGGCACCGGCAGGAAAGGGTTAAGGCGATGGTTCGCGCGCAAGCCACTGCGAAATACGTGCGCACCTCGGCTCAGAAGGCCGGCCTGGTGCTCGACCTGATTCGCGGCAAGGCGATCAATCACGCCCTGTCGGCGCTGCAGTTCACCAAGAAGTCGGTTGCCCGCGACGTCGCCAAGGTGCTGCGGTCGGCCGTCGCCAACGCGCAGCAGAAGGATGGCTTCAGCGGCGACGTCGAGCGGTTGTTCGTCAGCAAGTGCCACGCCGATAACGGCCCGTCGATGAAGCGCGTCCGTCCGGCCCCGATGGGTCGTGCGTTTCGCGTTGTCAAGCGGACCACGCATCTGACCGTCGAAGTGACCGAGAAGGCCGAGAAGATCAAGGCCGTCGGCGGCGTCGAGGGGTCGGAAGGTAAGAGCGCGTCGACAAAGGGTGGCAAGTCCGCCGTCGCCGGCAAGTCCGGCGGCAAGTCGGGAAAGACCTCCGCGAAGCGCGGCGGCAAGACCGCTAAACGCTAGGAATAGGGAGATACAGTGGGTCAGAAAGTCCACCCTTACGGGTTTCGGCTCGGGTTCAACAAGACGTGGAAGTCGCGGTGGTTTGCCGATAAGGACTACGCAAACCTGCTGCACGAGGACCTGTCGCTCAAGAAGGACCTCAAGAAGCGCTTCCAGCACGCCGGCGTGGCCAAGGTCGAAATTGAACGCGCGGCCAACAAGCTGAAGATCGACATCCATACCTCGCGCCCGGGCATCATCATCGGCCGCAAGGGACAGGAAGTGGACAAGTTGAAGCAGGAGATCCAGAAGCGGACCAACCGCGAGGTCTTCATCAACATCCAGGAAATTCAGAAGCCGGAACTTGACGCCCAGTTGATTGGCGAGTCGGTGGCGATGCAGCTGGAAAAGCGCGTCGCGTTCCGTCGCGCGATGCGCAAGGCGGTTGAATCGGCGCTGCGGTTCGGCGCGCGCGGCATCAAAGTGCGCGTCTCCGGTCGTTTGAACGGCGCGGAAATCGCCCGTTCGGAGTGGTATCTGCACGGCCAACTGCCGCTGCAGACGCTGCGTGCGGACATTGATTACGGCTTCGCCGAAGCCAGCACCACTTACGGCCAGATTGGCGTCAAGGTGTGGTTGTATCGCGGCGAGCGTCTGACCCCGAAGGTCGGCCGCGAAGAAGATTTCGGCGGACGTGTCGACCGCGGCGATCGTGATCGCCCGCGCCGCGCACCCCGCTCGGATATGAGATAGCGAATCAAATGATCTGGCGAGGTCGTGATCTGGCGATTGGCTGTTCGGATCACCAGATCACCAGATCTTTAGATCTTAAGATGCAGGAATCATCACTATGTTGATGCCAAAGAAAGTCAAGTATCGGAAACAGCAGCGCGGCCGGATGACCGGCAAGGCGTGGCGCGGCAGCTCGGTCGCCTTTGGCGACTTCGGGCTCAAGGCGCTCGAGCCGTGCTGGCTGACCGATCGACAGATTGAAGCGGCCCGTATCGCGATGACGCGTGCGATCAAGCGCGGCGGCAAGATCTGGGTGCGGGTGTTTCCCGATAAACCGGTGACCAAAAAGCCGCAGGAAACGCGCATGGGTAAGGGTAAGGGCGCGCCGGAAGGCTGGGTTGCCGTGATCAAGCCGGGACGCATCCTGTTCGAAATGGAAGGTGTGCCCGAGCTCGAGGCACGCAAAGCGATGCAGCTGGCGTCGTCGAAGCTGCCGATCCAGGTCAAGTTCGCGACCCGCTTCGGCATGGAGAAGGTGTCATGAAGGCGATGGAGCTGAGGGATCTCGATAACGACGCGCTCACGGCCAAGGCCAAAGAGCTCGACGATCAGCTGTTCCGCATGCGGATCCAGAAGTCGATGGGGCAGCTCGAAGCCCCGGGCAAGATCCGCAATGTGCGCCGCGACCTGGCGCGCATCCAGACGGTGCAGAAAGAGAAAGCGAAATAACCATGGGCGAAAAAGCAGAACTGTTAGGCCTGGTCGTCAGCGACAAGATGCAGAAAAGCTGCGTCGTCGCGGTCCAGCGCCGGGTCCAGAACGCGGTCTACGGCAAGATTCAGAAGCGCACGTCGCGCTTCGTCGCGCACGATGAGACCAACGACGCGAAGGTCGGCGACAAGGTGGCGATCTCCGAGACCCGCCCGATGAGCGCCCGGAAACGCTGGGCCGTGACGCGCGTGATCGAACGCGCCGTGAAAGTTTAGAGGACAGCGCCATGATTCAAATGCGATCGATCCTCGATGTCGCCGATAACTCCGGCGCGCGCCGGGTCTCGATGATTCAACCGCTCGGTGGCGCGACCGGGCGTTATGCCCGGCTCGGCGACACGATCACCGCCAACGTCAAGGAAGCGGCGCCGGAGTCCAACGTCAAGAAGGGCTCGGTGGTCAAAGCCGTCGTCGTTCGGGTAGCCAAGGAACAGCGCCGTAAAGACGGCAGCTACATTCGCTTCGACCGCAATGCGGTGGTGCTGATCAACGACAACAACGAGCCGATTGGCACGCGTGTGTTCGGACCGGTCGCCCGCGAACTGCGCGAGAAGAAGTTCATGAAGATCATCTCGCTGGCGCCGGAGGTGCTTTAACGTGGCTAAGTTGAAGATGCCGGTGCGCAAGAACGACATGGTCGTTGTGCAGGCTGGTAAAGATCGCGGCAAGCGCGGGCGCATCCTCCGCGTCGTCGCCGCCAAGAATCGCGTGGTGGTCGAGGGCGTGAACATGATCAAGCGCCATACCCGGCCCAACCCGCAGAAGAACGTCAAGGGCGGCATTGTCGAACGCGAGGCGCCGATTCATGCCTCGAACGTCATGCTGCTCGATCCGGACACCAACGAACCGACCCGCGTCGGCATCAAGACTCTGTCGGATGGCCGTCGCGTCCGCATCGGCCGCAAGAGCGGCGCGGTCGTTGATAAGTAGGAAGTGAAATGGCAGACAAGGTAGAGAAGGCCGAGAAGGACCCTAAGGCCGAAAAGGCCGCCAGGGCTGAGAAGTCCGCCAAGGCGGACACCGCCGACAGCGCAGCGAAGGCCGACCCCGGCGCGCCGCGCGGCAAGAGCCGTTTGCGCGAGAAGTACACGACCGATGTCGTGCCGGCGCTGCAGAAGGAATTCGGCTACACCAACGTCAACGCCGTCCCGCGGGTCACCAAGGTGGTGGTCAATATGGGTCTCGGCGAAGCGACACAAAACGCCAAGGTGATCGACACCGGCGCCGACGAACTGGCCCGCATTACCGGCCAGAAGGCTGCCGTGCGTCGGGCCAAAAAGTCGATCGCGCAGTTCAAGGTCCGCCAGGGCATGCCGATCGGCGCCATGGTGACGCTGCGCGGCGAGCGGATGTATGAGTTTCTCGACCGGTTGGTCAGCGTCAGCCTGCCGCGCGTGCGCGACTTCCGCGGCGTGTCGCCGAAGGGGTTCGACGGCCGCGGCAATTACACGCTGGGCCTGCGCGATCAACTGATCTTCGTCGAGATCGATTACTTGAAGGTCGATAAGGCGCGCGGGATGAACATCTCGGTCGCGACGACGGCCAAGACTGACGAAGAAGCGCGCAAGCTGCTCCAGCTGCTTGGCATGCCGTTCCGACAGAGTTAAGGGGAGATACCGTGGCAACGACCGCCAAAGTCGCGCGCGAGAAGAAGCATCTGAAGTTCAAAGTACGGCATCGCAACCGTTGCCGCCGCTGCGGCCGGCCGCGAGCCTTTCTTCGCAAGTTCGCCCTCTGCCGTTTGTGTTTCCGTGAGCTTGCCCTGAGGGGCGATGTCGCGGGTGTGACCAAGAGCAGCTGGTAACAGAAGTGTCCAGTTGCCAGTGGCCAGTTCAAAGGCGCTGGTCACTGGTAACTGATAACTACGAGAGTTTGAGATGACAGACCCGATTGCCGACATGCTCACCCGGATTCGTAATGCCGTGGGTTCGCGCCATCCGCGCGTCGACCTGCCGGCGTCGAAGCTGAAGGTGGAGATTGCGCGCATCCTTCAGGACGAGGGATACATTCAAGGTTTCAAGATGGTCGAAGAAGCCGCCGACCGCAAAGGGAAGACTGCGCGCCAGTTGGTGCGTTTGTTCCTGAAGTACGGGCCCGGTGGCGAAAAGGTCATTAGCGGGATTGAGCGCGTCAGCCGTCCGGGCCGCCGCGTCTACGTCAACCGCGACGAAGTGCCGGCCGTGCTGGGCGGATTGGGCGTCACCATCCTCACCACCTCGCGCGGTGTGATGAGCGGTCGCAGCGCCCAGAAGAGCGGCGTCGGCGGCGAAATTCTCTGTAACGTTTGGTAACCGACCATGTCACGAATTGGAAAGAAACCCATCGCGATCCCGAAAGGGGTCACCGTCAAAGTGGACGGCGATGTTGTCGACGTCAAGGGACCGAAAGGGCAGCTCCGTCAGCCGCTGCCGCCCGGCGTCAACGCGGTCGTCGAAGACGGTCAACTGCTGACCAAGAAGAACGGTGACGAACGCTCGCTCGACAAGTTTCACGGTCTGGCGCGCAGCCTGGTCAATAACGCCGTGACCGGTGTGACCGACGGCTGGAAGCGCGAGCTTGATATCGTCGGCGTCGGCTACCGTGCCGAGCTCAAGGGCAAGCAGGTGGTGCTCGCGCTCGGCTACTCGCACCCGGTGGTGTTCGACATCCCGACCGGGATCGACATCGCCATCGAGAAGCAGACGCACCTGACCGTGACCGGCGTCGATCGCCAGCTGGTCGGCCAGGTCGCCGCCAATTTGCGCCGGCTCCGTAAGCCCGATCCGTATCAGCAGAAGGGCGTGCGTTTCACCGGAGAGGTCTTGAAGAAGAAGGCCGGAAAGACGGGAGCCTAACATGCAGATCAAGACCAAAGAAGACCGTCGCCAGCGGATCAAGTTCCGCATCCGCAAGAAGATGGTCGGCACCTCCGAGCGTCCGCGCCTGTCGATCTTCCGCAGCGTGTCGCACATCTATGTCCAGGTCATCGACGACCTCGCCGGTGCCACGGTGGCGTCGGCATCCAGTGTCGAGTCGACGGTCAAGGGCCAGATGGACAAGGAGACGCGCGGTGGCAATCGCAAGGGGGCCGAACTGGTCGGCACGACGATCGCCGAACGCTTGAAAGAAAAGGGGATCACCCGAGTGGTCTTCGATCGAAACGGCTTCCTCTATCACGGGCGCGTGCGCGCCGTGGCCGAAGCGGCGCGGTCCGCCGGCCTGGAGTTTTAAGAATGATTCGCACCCGCGAAAAGATCGACGCTTCGCAACTCGACATCAAGGACACCGTGGTGTCGATTAACCGCGTCACCAAGGTCGTCAAAGGCGGCAAGAACCTGAGCTTCAGTGCGCTGGTCGTCGTCGGCGATGGTCACGGAGTGGTCGGCTACGGCGTCGGCAAGGCGAAAGAAGTCCCCTCGGCGATCAAAAAGGGCATCGAGGCAGCGAAGAAGAACCTGATTCGGGTGCCGCTCAAGGGCACCTCGATTCCGCATCCGGTCGTCGGCGACTTCGGCGCGGGCAAAGTGATGCTCAAGCCGGCGCCGGAAGGCACCGGGATCATCGCCGGCGGCGCCGTGCGTGCGGTCGTCGAATCGTGCGGGGTGATGAACGTGCTGACCAAATCGCTGGGCAGCGCCAACGCCCACAACGTCGTCCGCGCGGCATTCACCGCGCTGTCGATGTTGCGCGACCCGGATCGCGTCGCGCGCCTGCGCGGTAAAGAACCGTCGGACATTTTCCCCGCGGCGCGTGAGCGTCGGGTGCGGCCGACCGAACCGGCCCCGACCGCGTAACGAGGCAGAACCATGGCAGCGCAAAAGAAGTCCGCCGACCACGGCGACAAGAAGAAGTTGAAGATCACGCTCAAGGTGAGCCCGACCGGGTTCAACAAGAGCCAGGGCTTGGTCGTGCAAAGCATGGGCCTGCGCAAGATTCGCAGCTCTGTGGAACTGCTCGACACGCCTGAGACGCGCGGGATGATTCTCAAAGTGCGTCACTTGGTGGAAGTGAGCGAATAGACATATGGATTTAAGCGATCTCAAGCCGGCACACGGCTCGAAACAGAACAAGAAGCGCGTCGGACGCGGTCCCGGCTCGGGCAACGGCAAGACCGCCGGCCGTGGCCACAAGGGTGCGCAGTCGCGTTCCGGCTACTCGTTCAAGCGCGGCTTTGAAGGCGGCCAGATGCCGTTGCACCGCCGCTTGCCGAAGCGCGGCTTCAACAACATTTTCCGCACCGAATACGCGGTGGTCAACCTCGATCAGCTGGACAAGGCGTTCGAAAAAGGGGCGACAGTCAATCCCGATTCGCTGCGCGCAGCTGGCCTGATCCACGGCAAGCGTTTGCCGATCAAAGTCCTCGGCCGCGGCGACGTGACCAAGGCCCTGACCGTACACGCGCACAAATTTAGTGGCAAGGCCGCCGAGAAACTTGCTGCCGCCGGCGGCAGCACCCAAGCAATGACTACCCAGAGCGCGACCGCGCGCACCGGGGAAACTGGCACCGCGTAAAGCGAGGCACACGACGTGGAAGCGCTCAGAAATCTGTTCGCCATCGCTGACCTGCGCAATCGAGTGTTGTTTACGCTCGGCATGCTCGCGGTGTATCGCGCCGGCAGCTTCATCCCGACGCCCGGGATCAACCGGGCGGCGCTGGCTGAATTGTCGCGGCAGATGCAGAACTCGATGTTCGGTCTGTACGATATGTTCACCGGCGGCCAACTGTCGCAGGTCACGATCTTCGCGCTGGGCGTGATGCCCTATATCAGCGCGTCGATCATCCTGCAGCTGTTGACGGTGGTGTGGCCGTATCTCGAGCGCCTGTCGAAGGAAGGCGAACTGGGCCGCCGCAAGATCACCCAGTACACGCGTTACCTGACGCTGGTCCTGGCGGTGGTCCAGTCGATGGGCATCGCGATCTGGCTCGAACGCAACACCGAGATCGCTAACGGCTTGCCGCTGGTCTACGAACCGGGCTGGGGCTTCCGTCTGCTCTGCGTGTTGACGTTGACCACTGGCAGCATGTTCATCATGTGGCTTGGTGAGCAGATCACCGAGCGCGGCATCGGCAACGGCATGTCGCTGATCATCTTCGCGGGCATCGTCGTCGGCTTCCCGCGCGCGGTGCTGCAGACCTTCGACTTGATGGAGACCGGTCAGCTCACGCTGCTCCGCTTGCTGATCCTCGCGGTCCTGATGGTCGGAGTGGTCGCGGCGATTATCTATGTCGAGCGGGGCCACCGGCGGATCAGCGTCCAGTACGCCAAGCGCGTCGTCGGCCGTCGGCAATACGGCGGAACGAGCACGCACATTCCGCTCAAGGTCAACACCGGCGGGGTGATCCCGGTGATCTTCGCCTCCTCGATTCTGGCGTTCCCGGCGACCTTTGCGCCGATGTTTGCGGCCGGGGGGTGGGGCGATGCAGTGGTGCGGCAGTTGAACTTCAACATGCCGCTCTACAACCTGTTCTACGTCGCGTTGATTCTGTTCTTCGCCTACTTCTACACCGCGATCATCTTCAATCCCGATGACGTGGCCGAGAACATGCGCAAATATGGCGGCTTCATTCCCGGCATTCGCCCGGGCAAGAAAACTGCCGAACACATTGACGCGATCCTGTCGCGCATCACGCTGGTCGGCGCGGTCTACCTGGCGATGGTGGCACTGCTGCCGCAGTTCTTGATTGGCGGCTTCAACGTCGCGCCGATCCCGGTTGTCGGGGAATCGCTGGATGCCAACCTGCCGCGCTGGTTTACACAGGGTCTCGGCGTGCCGTTCGTCTTCGGCGGCACCTCGCTCCTGATTGTGGTGGGTGTGGCGATGGACACGGTGAATCAGGTGGAGTCGCAATTGATCATGCGGCACTACGACGGCTTCATGAAGAAGACACGGATTCGTGGCCGGCGCGGGTGACGTGGCGCTAAACCTCGTCGTCATGGGCCCGCCCGGAGCGGGGAAGGGGACTCAGGCCGAGCGCTTTGCGCGCGAGCACGGGATCCCCAAAATTTCCACCGGCGACATCCTCCGCGAGGCGGTGTCGGCAGAGACGGCGCTCGGGTCGCAAGTCAAGGCGCTGATTGACCGCGGCCATCTGGTCGGCGACGACTTGATGATTGGAATTGTCCGAGACCGGCTGTCGCGCCCTGACGCGGCACCGGGGTTCGTGCTCGACGGGTTTCCGCGCACGGTGCCACAGGCCAATGCGCTGGACGAGATGCTGGCCAGCCGGGGGCCGGTGATCGTCGTCGAGATTCAAGTGCCGGACGAAGAACTGGTGCGCCGCGTGCGCACCCGCCGGGTCTGTTCGACCTGCGGTCGCACGGTCTCCGCGTTTGCCGGCGACGGCGATCAGCCGACCAAGTGCTCGAGCTGTGGCGGCTCCCTGGTCGCGCGCCCCGACGATGGCGAGGCGGTGGTCCGGGATCGGTTGAAAGTGTACTGGCGCGAGACGCAGCCGATGATCGCGTTTTATCACGCGCGTCCGACGTATCGCTCGGTAAACGGGGCATTGCCGCCCGAACGGGTGCGCGAGGCGCTGATTGCAGCGGTCGCTTCGGCGCTCGGGAAACCAGCAGCGGAGCTGAAAGGCATCTCGCTGCCAAGCCGAGGGACCAACGCGTGATTGTCTGCCGGTCTGCAGCTGAGCTCGAGCGTCTGGCGCGGGTCAACGAGTTGGTCGCGCGTGTGCTCGCGGAATTGAAGGCCGCGGTTCGCCCGGGAGTCACCACGGCCGACCTCGACGCGTTGGCCGAGCAGCGATTGCGTGAAGCGGGTGCCGAGCCGGCGTTCAAGGGCTACCACGGCTACCCGGCGACGATTTGCGCGTCGGTGAATGAGCAAGTGGTTCACGGGATTCCGTCGACGCGGCCGTTGGCCGACGGCGACATTGTCTCGGTCGACATGGGCGCCAAGCTGGAAGGGTTTTACGGCGACTCGGCGGTGACGGTGCCGGTCGGCGAAGTGGATGCCGATGCGGCGCGATTACTGAAGGTGACCGAAGCGGCGCTCTACAAGGCGATCGAGGCGGTCAAACCGGGCGCGCGGGTTTCGGATATCGGTGCCGCGGTTCAGGCGCACGTCGAGGCGCACGGGTTTTCGGTGGTGCGCGAGTTTGTCGGTCACGGGATCGGCACCAAGCTGCACGAAGAACCCCAGATTCCGAATTACGGAGTCGCGGGTCGCGGGCCGCGCTTGTCGGAGGGGATGGTTCTGGCGATCGAGCCGATGGTCAACTTCGGCAAAGCGGCGGTGAAGGTGTTGGGCGATGGATGGACGGCAGTCACGAAAGACGGCAGCCTCTCCGCGCACTTTGAGCACACCGTGGTGGTGACGAGCGATGGCGCGCGGATTTTGACGCAGCCGGTCGCCGCCGCGGCGGTCGGCGCCGCGCGGTAACGCGGTGGACGCGAACGACCACGAGTCCGGTACCAACCCGAGTGACGGGATGGCCGACGGAGTGGTCATCGAGCTGATGCCGAGCCAGTTGGCGAAGGTCAGTCTCGACGGCACGCACCAGGTGACGGTCCATTTGGGCCACCCGGTGCAGCGGAATTACATCCGCGTATTAGTGGGCGACCGCGTCAGGGTCGCGCTGATGCCGGCGGATAAGACGAGGGGTCGGATCGTCGGGAAACTGTGAAGAAAGTTGCCAGTTGTCTTTGAACTGACAGCTGGAAACTGAAAACTTCGCGAGTGGGCGAAGGAGCCGAGCGATGAAGGTACGAGCGTCAGTGAAGCGAATTTGTGACAAGTGCAAGATTGTGCGCCGCGCCGGTGTGGTGCGCGTGATCTGCACGAATCAAAAGCACAAACAGCGACAAGGGTAAACAGGCATCAGGCATCAGGTATCAGTGCACACTGACCCCTGACGGCTGAGGCCTTTAAGAGGCAAAGAATGGCACGCATTTCAGGTGTTGATCTTCCGCGGACCAAGCGGGTCGAGATCGGGTTGACCTATATCTACGGCATCGGGCGTCACCGCTCGAATGTGGTTTTGACCGCGGCGGGCGTCAGCCCGAACATCCGGGTCAAGGACCTGTCGGAAGACGATGTCCGCAAGATCAGCCGAGTGCTCGAGGAGCAGGGTGGCGTCGAGGGTGATCTCCGCAAGGAGATCTCGATGAACATCAAGCGGCTGATCGAGATCGGCAGCTATCGCGGCGCACGGCATCGGCGCAATCTGCCGGTCCGTGGGCAGCGCACGCGCACCAACGCGCGCACGCGTAAGGGTCCGCGCAAGGGCGCGGTTGCCAAGAAGAAGACGGTATAAGTCATGGCTAAAGCTGAAGCACAAGGCGCGGGCGGCGCCGATAAGCCGACCAAAAAGAAGAAGACGTTCAAGAAGCGCGGCGAAAAGCGCATCGTGCATCACGGCTTCGTTCACATCCAGGCGTCGTTCAACAACACCCTGATCACCATTACCGACGCCGAGGGCGCGGTGGTGTCGTGGTCGAGTGCGGGCGCCATCGGATTCAAGGGCTCGCGTAAGGGCACGCCGTTCGCCGCGACGCAAGCGGCGATGAATGCGACCAACGCGGCCAAGACGTTTGGCATGCGCTCCTGCGAGGTGCTGGTCAAAGGACCCGGGTCGGGCCGCGAATCGGCGATCCGTGCGTTGCAGACCGCGGGCCTCGAAGTGAAGTCGATCCGCGACGTTACCCCGATTCCGCACAACGGTTGCCGGCCTCCGAAACGGAGACGGGTCTAATCAGTTTCCAGTGGCCAGTTTCCAGTTCAAAGATTTTGAACTGGCAACTGTGAACTGATAACTAGTTAACAAGGATTAGTAAAGAATGGCTCGATACAACGGTCCGGTTTGCCGCCTCTGCCGCCGCGAAGGCATGAAGCTGTTTCTCAAGGGCGAGCGCTGCTACACCGACAAGTGCGCGATCGAAAAGCGCAACGTGCCGCCCGGACAGCACGGCCGCTCGCGCAAGCAGAAGATGGTCGGCTACGGCATCCAGCTGCGCGAAAAGCAGAAGGTCAAGCGCATCTACGGTGTGCTCGAAGATCAGTTCCGTCTGTATTTTCAGCAGGCCGAACGGACCCGCGGGATCACCGGCGAGACGCTGTTGCAGTTGCTGGAACGCCGCCTGGACAACGCCGTCTACCGGCTTGGCTTTGCGACCTCACGTCCGCAGGCGCGTCAGCTGGTGCGACACGGACACTTCCTGGTCAATGGCAAGAAGGTCGACATCCCGTCGTATTCAGTCAAGGCCGGCGACGTGGTGGCCGTCCGCACCTCGAGCCGGGAGAACGCCTCGATTCTGCATGCGGTTGAAGAAGTCAAGGGCCGCGGCGTGCCGGAGTGGTTGTCACTCGGCGGCGAGATGGAAGGCCGCGTCGTGTCGGTGCCGACCCGCGAGCAGATTAACCTGCCGGTTCAGGAACAGCTGATCGTCGAACTTTATAGCAAGTAACGCAGGTCGGCAGGTGAGCAGGCAAGCAGGTAAAACACCTGCCTACCCGCCCACCCCGCCCACCCGCCTTTCCTCTCACCCAGCAGCCCTTCAGACCTGCGGCGGGCGGTGAGAGGTCAACCTGCAGGTCTGGAGGCCGCGCTGGCGGTCCAGGAAAGAACACATGCTCTGGAAAGGTTTTCAACGCCCCAAGCGTCTCGACTTCGAGAAAGAGACGATTAGCGATCGGTTCGGCCGTTTCTACGCGCAGCCGTTCGAGCGCGGTTTCGGCACGACCATCGGCAATGCGCTGCGTCGCGTGCTGCTGTCGTCGATCGAAGGTGCGGCAATCACGGCGGTCAAGATCGACGGCGTGCTCCACGAGTTCTCGCCGATTCAGGGCGTCGTGGAAGACGCGACCGACATCATTCTCAATCTCAAGCAGATCCCGCTGACTTGCCACGTCGATCACACCAAGACGCTCTACCTCAAGGTCGATAAGGCCGGTGAAGTGCGCGCCAAGGATATTGAAGGCGACGCCGACATCGAAATCCTCGAACCGGATGCCCACATCGCGACGGTCTCCGAGGGCGGCAAGCTGCACATGGAATTGCGCATCAAGCGCGGCCGCGGCTACATCTCGGCCGACAAGAATTTCGACGAGGACCTCGGCATCGGCTGGATTCCGATCGACTCGGTTCATTCGCCGGTCAAGAAGGTCAACTACCTCGTTGAAGCCGCGCGTCTCGGACAGACCACCGACTACGACAAGCTGACCCTCGACGTGTGGACCAACGGTTCGGTCACCCCGAACGACGCGGTTTCCCTGGCGGCCAAGCTGGTCAAGGACCATCTCAACATCTTCATCAACCTCGAGGATGACGATGAGCCGCTGATCGAAGGCTCGAGCGAGCCGGCGCGTTTAGGCGCGGGCAACGAGCATCTCGAGAAGAGTGTCGAAGAGCTCGAACTTTCGGTGCGGTCGTACAACTGCCTCAAGAACGCCAACATCCGGACCATTCGCGAGCTGGTCGGTAAGACTGAACCGGAAATGTTGAAGACCAAGAATTTTGGGCGGAAGTCGCTCAACGAAATTAAGGAAATCCTGACCTCGATGGGTCTCAGCCTCGGTATGAAGCTGGATCAACCCGCCGGGGCGACACAGGACTAAAAGATCATGCGTCACCGATTAGGATTACGAAAACTCGGCCGTGACACGCAGCATCGCATGGCGCTCCTCCGCAACCTGGCCGAAGCCTTGTTGCGGCATGAGCACATCGTGACGACTGTGCCCAAGGCCAAAGAACTGCGGCCGTTTGTCGAACGGCTGATCACGGTCGCCAAGCGCGGCGTCAAGGCGGGTGATCCGAAGGGTCGCACGCTGGCCGCCCGCCGCCTGGTGATGCGCGACGTCGTCAACGAAGACGTCGTCGCCAAGTTGTTCGACCACCTCGCGCCGCGCTTCATGGAGCGGCCGGGTGGCTACACCCGGATCATGCGCCTTGGTCATCGTCGTGGTGACGGCGGCGAAATTGCGCAGATCGAACTGATCGGCAGCGAATTCGACCCGAAGAAGGCCGAAGCCGAGAAGGCCGCGAAAGAAGCGGCCGGCGACGAGCCGAAGCAGCAGAAGAGCCTCGGCGAGCGCCTGCGCTCGGCGGGTCAGAACCTGCGCAGCACCGGCAAGAAGGAAGCAAAGGGCGATGCGCCGCGTGCCAAGGTCGGCAAGCCGGCCAAGGGTGCGGCGAAGAAGACTACGACTCCGCGGAAGGCGGGCGGGTCGTAAGCAAGACGAAAGACGACACAAAAATAAAAGCCCGGTGACTTGGTCGCCGGGCTTTTTGCTTTGATGTTGATCCGCGCTCGAACCGTCGCGGTGCTGTAGGATCTGAACTTCTAAACGGCGACCGACGTCGTTACCCATAACGAGACATCAACCAGAAAGGGTGCTTATGGCAGCCCGCAGTTTCGCGGTTCCGCTCCGGTTTGTCGTCGCGTGCGTTGCGCTTCTCGGCCTCTTCGCGTCTGCCGAATTCTCGACCGTCAGGGTGGCCGCGCGCCAGCCGGCCGTGGCCGCGCCCGCAACGCCGGCGCTGACCCTCGAAGAGAAAGAAGCGTTTCTCAAGAAGGCCAAGATTGTCCGCACCCGTGGCGCCGGCAAGGGGGTCACCGGCACGCTGCGCGCCACGTTGTCCGACGGCACGGTCACGCACGATGCCAGTATCCAGACCGTCGACGAATACATCCGTGAGTTCCGCAGCAATCGCGGGACGGAGCTGAACTTCCGCGACTCGTGGCGCTATAACGTGGCTGCCTACCGAATCGATCGAGTGCTGCAGATCAACATGACGCCGCCGAGCGTGGAACGCAATTACAACGGCAAGGCCGGCGCGTTCACGTGGTGGGTCGATGACGTCTTGATGGATGAAGCGGCGCGGCTTAAAGAGAAGACGCCGACGCCCGATGTGGACGCCTGGAATCGCCAAATGTGGCAGGTCCGCTTGTTTGATCAATTGATCGCGAATGTCGACCGCAATCTCGGCAATCTGCTGATCGATAAAGCGTGGACGGTGTGGATGATCGACCACTCGCGCGCGTTCCGGCTCAACGACAAGGTCAAAGCGCCAGGCAATCTCACCAAGTGCGAGCGCGTCGTCTTCGAACGACTCAAGGCGCTCGACCTCCCGACGCTCAAGGCGACGGTCGAGGACTACCTGACCGGCTCCGAAATGCGCGCGATGCTGCAGCGCCGGGACGAGATCGTCGCGTTGATCGAGAAGGCAGGTCCGGCGGCGCTGTATGATCGTCCGGCGCCGTGATCGATCTTCAGGAGCTGTTCGGCAGCGTCGATATCTACCTGTTCGACCAGCTCCTGCGCGGGCGCATCCGCCCGGGAATGCGCGTGTTCGACGCCGGTTGCGGTGATGGCCGCAACCTCAAGTTCCTGATGCGGGAAGGCTACGACGTCTTCGCCGTCGATCCCAATCCGCAGGCCATCGCCAACGTCCGCGCGTTGGCCACACAGGTCGCCCCACACCTCCACGAGGATCGCTTTCGCGTTGAATCACTCGAGCAGTTGTCATTCCCGGACGCCTCTGCTGACGCGGTGTTGAGTAGCGCCGTGCTGCATTTCGCCAAAGACGATCAGCAGTTCCTGGCGATGTTGCAGGGGAGCTGGCGGGTGCTGCGTCCGGGCGGGCTATTTTTTTGCCGCCTCGCATCGACGATTGGGATCGAAGATTCGGTGCAGACCCTTGGCGGCCGCTGGTCGGCTTTGCCCGACGGCTCCCAGCGCTACCTGGTCGACGAAGCGTTCCTGATGGAGCTGACCGGCCGGCTGGGCGGTGACCTCCTCGATCCATTGAAGACGACGGTCGTCCAGCAGCAGCGGGCGATGACGACGTGGGTGATGCGAAAGGGCACGCCGGTTGCAAACACCCCGCTATGACCAATAAGAATAGCCAGGAAGCACCCAGCGACCGCGGCGAAGGCAAGGTTGCGCCACGCACGCCGGGCAAGGCTGAAGGGGAGCGCCGTGACGGCGTACAACCAGCGAGCAAGGACAACGAACTGGCCAATGCCGCCGATGAGGCGGGTTCGGCGTTTTTGCCGCATGACAAAGTGCTGACTGATCCGAAGAAGTCTTCCTGATTTCGGCTACGACTCTTCAGCCATCGCATGACCACCTGCGCTCTTGTGCGCCGCGATGATCTTCTGCTGCTGATGCGTCGGCACTTCGTCGTAGTGCGACATCTCCATGTGATACGAGCCGCGTCCGCCGGTGACGGACGTGAGGTGCTGCTCGTAGGACAACATCTCCGCCAGCGGCACCTGCGCCTTGATCACCGTCGTCTGGCCGCGCGGCTCCATGCCGCCGATCCGGCCGCGTCGACTATTGAGGTCGCCCATTAGATCACCGGCGTAGTCATTCGGCGCGTAGACCTCGACGTTCATCACCGGTTCGAGCAACGTCGGGTGCGCCTTGGCCATGCCGTCCTTGAAGGCGAGCCAGCCGGCTGTCTTGAATGACAGTTCGTTGGAATCGACGTCGTGATACTGGCCATCGACCAGCACGACGCGAAAATCGACGACCGGGAAGCCCGCGAGATAGCCTCGGAGGCGCGACTCCTGGATGCCCTTCTCGACGGCCGGAATGAACTGTCGCGGAATCGAGCCGCCAAAAATTTCATCGACGAACTCGAACTCGCTGCCGCGCGGCAGTGGTTCCATTCTGATCTTGCAGTCGCCAAACTGGCCGTGCCCGCCGGTCTGTTTCTTGTGACGGCCATGCGCGTCGGCCTTGGTGGTGATCGTCTCGCGATACGGAATGCGCGGCGGCTTCAAATTCACTTCGACGCCAAATCGCCGTCTCAGCTTGGCGACCGTGACCTCGATATGCAATTGCCCCTGGCCCGCCAGCAACAGCTCGTGGGTTTGCGGATCGCGCGCATAACGGATGGTCGGATCTTCTTCTTCGAGCCGATGCATCGACTGGTTGATCTTGTCCTCGTCGCCGCGGCTCTTCGGCTCAATCGCATACGACAGCACCGCTTCCGGAAACGATAACGGCGCGAATGTCACGCCCGCCGCCTTGTCGGCGATGGTGTCGTTGGTGCGCGTGTCTTTCAGCTTGGCCACGGCGCCGATGTCACCCGCCCTGATCTCGGGCACATTGGTTTGCGTCTTGCCCTGCATCTCGATTAAATGCCCCAGCCGTTCCTGCGACCCCTGCGACGCGTTGTGCACCGTGGTATCGGCCTTGAGGCAACCTTGGTAGACGCGGAACATGGTGATTCGACCGGCAAATTGGTCGGCCACCGTCTTCCAGACGAACGCCGCGTACGGCGCTTTGTCGTCGGCAACCTTCTCGCTCTCATTGCCGGACGAGTCGAGCGCTTTGAACGGCCGCTCGGCCGGCGACGGCAGGAAACGGACCATTGAATCGAGGAGCGGCTGGACGCCGATGTTCATCGAGCCGGACGCGCAGACCAGTGGAAACACTTTGCCGTTCTTGGTCGCGTCGTGTAGGCCGGCAACCAGTTCGTCCTGCGTTAACGTGCCGGCGTCGAAAAACTTCTCCATCAGGCGTTCATCCGCCTCGGCGACCATTTCAATCAACGTTTCACGCGCCGCTGTTGCCGCGGCGATCAACTCGGACGGGACCGGGATTTCAGATGCTTTGCCCGAGCTGTCAGCGGCAAACGAGTAAGCCTTCATCGCGACCAGGTCAACGACACCGCTAAAGTCCTTTTCCTCGCCAATCGGCAATTGGATCGGCACGATCGCGCGGCCGCACGTCTGGCGGAGCGACTCGAGCGACCGTTCCAGCGACGCGCGATCACGGTCGAACCGGCACAGGACGACGATGCGGGGTAAGCCGAGTTCGTCGGCGACGCTCCACGCCTTTTCGGTTTGCACTTCGACGCCGGCGACCGCGTCGACCACCACCAAGGCGCCGTCCGCCACGCGCATGGCCGCGCGCGCGTCGCTGAAGAAGTTGCCGAAGCCTGGCGTGTCGATCAGATTGATTTTGGTGTTGTTCCACTCGGCGTAGGCGAGTGAAGCCGAGAGGGTGTGCTTGCGGGCGATCTCTTCGTCGTCGTAATCAGTAACGGTGGTGCCGTCGTCAACTTTGCCGAGACGGTTGACCATCCCGGCCGCGAAGAGGAGGGCGGAGACGAGCTGCGTTTTGCCGCATCCTCCATGACCCACGACGGCGACGTTGCGGATGCTGGCTGCGTCGTAAACCTTCATAGCGATACCCTCCCGGACTTCCGCGAGCGTTTACAAAGGCGTGATACGGCGCATCATACACAAGGTGCCGCTCGCGGTGCGTAAAGCCGCTCGCGGCTTCACTGCGCAGACCGCCCTTCGCGCGGCGCGACGCCTCGCTTCGCATCGGCGCAGGACCGGCGTCGCTACGCTCGCCGGCAGGAGCTCGCCGTTCGGCTCGCCACTTACCGGTGAAATTCAGCTATTGGGCGGGGACTAAGCCAAACACCGAGCCCGAACGGGCGAGGTCCAGCCCGCGAGCGAAGCGAACGGGTCCTGCTCCAAGCGGAGCGAGGAGTCCTACCGCGCAGCGGTCCCACCACGAGCTTGCGAGTGGTCCCACCGCCCAGCGGAGCGCGCGGTCCTACTCGTAACGCAGAGCTTCGATTGGATCGAGCCGGGATGCGCGCCAGGCGGGTAACACGCCGAAAAAGATACCCACGGAAGCGGAGAAGCCGAGGCCCAGGGCGAAGGACCACCACGGCAACGAGACGGGGAAGCCGGAGATGAGGTTGACGCCCAGACCGATCGCGCTGCCCATGACCACGCCGAGGATGCCGCCGATGCTGGTGAGGACCACGGCTTCAATCAAAAACTGCACGAGGATCTCGCGCCGCCGTGCGCCGATCGCCTTGCGGACGCCGATCTCGCGGGTCCGTTCGGTCACCGAGATCGTCATGATTGCCATCACGCCAATACCGCCGACCATCAGCGCGATTGACGAGATGACGACCAGCGCCAACAGGATAGCCGCGGAGATCTGATCCCACACCGCCAGGATCGCGTCCGAGGTGACCAGGTCGAAGTCATTCGGCTTGTCGAGCGTCAGTCCATGCCGAATGCGCATGATCGCTTCGACCTCACGCATCGCCTCTTCGCGCGTCACCGACTCGTGCGGTACGACCGCGATCATGCCGCCGACGCCGCCGAACGGGCCACTGCGGATCTTCTCCGACCCGAACTGTTTGCGATACGCCGTGTAGGGAACGATGGCAAAGTCGTCCTGTTGGGTGGTGAAGCCGCCGACCGACGGCCGCGGGCCGATGACCCCGACGATGGTGTAGGCGATCGCACCAAGCCGCACCTGTTTGCCGATCGGATCGATGCGCCGCGGCTCGAATAGTGCTTTGTAGGGGCCGTACCCGATTACGGTGACGCGCCGCCGCCGCTCGACTTCCTGGACACTGAACATCCGTCCGGCAAACATGTTGCCGAAGTTCACTTCGAGAAACTGCTCGCTGGTGCCGATGATCTGCGCTGGTCTCGTCCGCTGGCTGCCGTAGAACACCCGCTCCGTAGTCGGCTGGGGCGGCGCGGCGCCAAGCCACGTGTCGACCATCGCGATCGTCGTCGACAGGCGTTTGATCGCTTCGCCGTCGTCGACAGTCAGCACCGGGCGGCGGATCATGTCCGCAAACGAAGCACCCGACGAAAAACTGATCGCGCCGAAACGTTGCACGAAGATCGTTCTGGGCCCGAGTGAGTTGATCGAGTCGCGTAAGGAGCTGTCGAACCCACGGATCAGGGAGGTCATGCCGACGATAGAGGTCACGCCGATGACCACGCCCAGCACGGTCAACGCCGAGCGCATCTTGTTGGCGCGCAGGGTGTCGAGCGCCATCACGGCGGTCTCGATCAGCAGCGAAAACTGTCGGGTGAATCGCGGCACAGCTATTCGCGCCGCAACGCTTCGATGGGATCGAGCATCGCGGCTCGACGCGCCGGGTAATAGCCGAAGAACAAGCCGACCAGGGCGGTGATCACTACGCCGAGCGCGACCGACCACGCCTCGACCGACGACGGCACCGGGGTGAAAGTCGAGATGATACTGGAGATCAGGGCGCCGAGCGCAATGCCCATCACGCCGCCGATTAACGACAGCGTGATCGATTCAGTCAATACTTGCGACATGACATCGCGGCGTTTGGCGCCGAGCGCCTTGCGCAGGCCGATCTCGCGCGTCCGCTCGCTGACCACCATCAACATGATGTTCATGATCACGATCCCCCCGACCAGTAGCGACATCCCAACGATGCCGACCAGCACGACGGCGATACCTGCGGTGGCCTGCTGAAAAATACCCAGCACCGAGTCCGACGCGACGATGCCGAAGTTATCCGGCTGGCCTGGTTTCAAACCGCGTTCGACGCGTAACGCGATGCGCGCTTCATCCTTCGCCAGCTCCGCTAACGACGGGTCCCGTGGCTTGACCATCAGCGCGAGCGATCGCCGGGTCCCGAACAATTTCTGAAACGCACCAAGCGGGATCACCGCGAACTCATCGAGCGACTGGCCGAACGCCGCCCCCTTCTTCTTGCTCACGCCGACAACGCGGAAGGTGATGCCGGCGATGCGGACCTGTTTGTCCAGTGGGTCGGCCGATCCAAAGAGGCGCTCGGCGACTTGGTGACCGAGCAGCACGACCAGCCGCTTGCGTTGGATTTCAACAGGACTAATCACCCGGCCGCGTTCGGCATCGAAGGTGGCGAATTCGAGATACTCCTCACTCACGCCCTGGATCTGGATCGAATCGAGCTGTTCGGCGCGGTAGGCGATCGAGGCGCCTTGATTGCCTTGTGCCATCACCGCGCCGGCCGATTCGCTGAATCGCTTGATCGCCATCGCATCGTCCATGGTCACCAGCGGGTTATTGCGCATCCGCTCGAAGTCGTCCTCGTTCTGGCTGATGCCCCTGCGCTGAACCGTGAATGAGTCCGCACCCAGGTTCGAGACGATCGCGTCGGTCACGGCGGCGTTGACGCCGGTAATCAGCGCCACGACCGCGATGATCGACGACACCGCAACGATATTGCCGAGCAGCGTCAACATCGACCTGAGCTTGTTCGCCCAGATCGAGGACAGCGCTAAACGAACCGACTCGTAGAGTTGAGACAACTACGCCCCTGGCCGCGCGCCGGGCGCGCCGGTCGTGACGACGTCGCCGGGATAGAGCCCACGCACCGATTCGAACGGCCCGGTGATCACGCGATCGCCTTCTTTCAGTCCCGACGTGACTTCGAGGTAGCGCTCGCCCGAGATGCCGAGCTTGACCGGCAGAAACGCGGCTTTGCCGTCCCGCGCCACAAACACACCTTCCGCTTCCTCGCGCTTCTGCCCCGGTTTCAGTTCGGTCTGTGATGCAGCGGCGACCGGGGTTGCAGCCTGCGGACCAAACTGGAAGCCACCGGGCTTGGGCGGCCGTGGCTCGTCAATGATGTTGCCCTTCTCGTCCATCAGCAGCTCGCGGACGGTCAGCGCTTGAATCGGGACGGCGAGCACTTGAGGTTTTTGGGCGGTGGTGATTTCCGCGGTGCAGGTAAACCCGGGACGCACTTCCGGCACCTGACCTTCAATCGTGACCGTGACCTTGAAGTTCGTCGCGGTGCGCTGCGCGCCGGCGCCGCCGGCTGCCTGAATCGGGCTGTTGCCGATCTCGGTCACCGTGCCGGTGAAGGTCTGATCCTGAATCGCATCGATGGTGACCGTGGCGCGCTGGCCGAGTCGCACGAAGGGGATGTCGGTTTCATCGACTTCGACTTCCGCCTCGATGACCGACATGTCGGCAATCGTCAACAACACGGTGCCGGCGTTGTTCATGGTCCCGACCATCACGTTCTCGCCGACTTCGACGTTGCGTCGGGTCACGATGCCATCGAAGGGCGATTCAAACCGCGATTGGCTGAGGGAGTGCTGGCTGCTGACCAACCCGGCCTGCTGCTGCCGAACCTGTTCCTGGCGCGTGCGGATTTCCTGCTCGCGGGCGCGGACGTCGCTGTCCCGGACGTCAACCTCGGCCTGTGCGCGTTCGAGTGTTTCGCGCGGGGTCAGACCGGCAGCCCACAGTTCCTGCTGCCGCTTCAACGCCGCCCGCGCGAGATCGAGGTTGGCCTGGGCGCTCTGAACCGTGACGCGGGACTGCTCGAGGCCGGTGCGCGCGGCGCCGACCGCCGCTTCGTCCCGGCGAACGGCGCTCTGGGCATTGACCGGATCAATCTGCAGCAGGAACTGGCCCGCTTTGACGCGGTCGCCTTCACGCACCATCAACTGCGTGACCCGCCCCATCGACTGTGCACTGATGTTAACGGTCTTCTTCGGGTCGATCTTGCCGGAGGCGGAAACGATGGCCTCGAGATCACGCTTCTGGATCGCTTCGGTCGTGACCCGCGTCCCCTGATCGCCGCGCGACCGCATCGCCACGTAGCCGCCGACGCCCGCGATAACCACCAGTGCGAGAACAACCAGCACCCATTTCCTGCGAAACACGATTACGCCCCTCCTGTCGCCGCGATCACCGCCGCGACGACTGCTGCAAACCCGAAAAACACGCCGAGCACTGGCCACACATACCGCGTGACTGGCCGTCCCGTGAGAACCGACAGACCCACCGCAAGGAGAGTGGCCCACCACAGCGCAAACACGTCAAGTGTCCCGAAGAAGCGCGCCGGCAGCGTCCCTTCTTCCATCAGCGGTAGTACCGCCGCCAGGTTGAGCGGACTGGTCAGCGACTCGCGAATGTAATGAATCGGCGTCGCCACGAGCTGACCAATCAACAGTGCGACGCTCGCGTATACGACGACGGTCAACGTTTGTGACAGGGTGATCGCGGCGACCGTCGTCGCCTGGCGGTCAGCGCGGGCGATCACCCAGAGAAGCCATCCGACCACCAGCGTCACCGGCGGCGTCAGCAGGACGCGTCCGCCGCTCGTGAAATACACCCACCAGGGTGGAGCGGCTTGCAGCGCGGCATACTCGGCGTCGCTCACCGTGCGGCCAAAGGTTTCGAGCACGCGGACGCGCTCGTCGACCACCGCCTGGCGGCCGATGTCGGTGCCGAGCAGCCAGCCCGCGCACACCGCCCAAATAATGAGAATGGAGAGCCAAGTGGCCAGCCAACGCGGTTGCCGAACTAGATCAGCCAGCGTGGCGCGCGGGCGAATGACCAGGCCCGCGATACGCGAAATCAATCCGTCCCCCTAACTAGACAATACGTCCCTGAATAGCCGCAGAGTTCCTTGACCTGCTTCAACCTGCTGGCTACGATGGACTTTTCCGTCCCCCCGTGTGATCGTCGACGGTTTACCTTACTCAAAATCGAAATTTATGTTCAGAAAATCCAGTTGGACGGTCCTCACCTTGCTATGTACCGTCGCTGCGCCGGTCGTCGCGCGCGCTCAGGGGCTGGAAACACTCGGAAATCGCGCGTCTGCCTTATCGGCCTTTGTGGCGGTTGCGGACGACGCCGCTGCGGTGGCGTGGAATCCGGCAGGCTTGGTCTTTGGACCTATCTTCAATGCCTCATTGGACTTAGGTCGTTCGACCAGCGCCGTGAATGGGCGCAATACCGGTTCCGCACAGGCGGGGCGCGTTGGTAGCACCCTTGTCGCCTTCGGGGTCCCACCCTTGGGTCTGTCGTATTACCGGCTGTCGGCGTCGGGCCTCGCCACCAGCCCTGATGATCAGGGCAGCGCCGGCCGACAAGATAGGCAAGCCGAAGTGCGCACTTTGGTGACGCACCACGTCGGCGTGACGGTGCTGCAGTCGCTTGGCGACTATATAACTGTGGGTTCGACGCTGAAAGTGGTGCGGGGGAGTGTCGGAGGGGCCGGCGGGCAGACCACGGCCGATGTCGATGCGGGGGTCATCGTCTCCGCCGGCAAGCTGCGCGCGGGACTGGTTGCGCGCAATTTGACGACGCCCTCGTTTGGCAGCGATGCGGCCAGGATGTCGCTCAATCGACACGCCCGTGCCGGTGTGGCCTGGGGCGAACGGTGGCCTGGTTTGCCGCGGACGATTGTGGCGCTTGATGCCGACCTGACACGAGTCCCGCATCCGGGGGGTGACCGGCGCGATGTCGCGCTCGGCGTTGAACGGTGGCTGCGCGCGCAACAAGTCGGCGTGCGCGCCGGCGTTCGGAGCAGCACGGTCGGCGACGCGCGGCCGGTCGTCAGTGGCGGCGCGTCCTACGCGGTGCGAGCGGGCATGTATGTCGACGGATATGTGGCTGGCGGCGCAAATAAGCATCGGGCGTTTGGCATCGCCGGACGCGTCGCGTATTAGGGGTCGTCGGTGGTCGGTGGTCGGGTCGTCGGTCGTTTGTTCGTCGTTCCGTTCTGCGTCGTTCCGTTCTTCGTTCTTCATTCTTAGTTCGATCAGAATCACCCTATGCCTGTTCGCATCGGCGAGTTGCTTCTCAAAGAGAAGCGCATTACGCCTGAACAACTCCAGGAAGCGCTGAACTATCAGCGATCGCACGGGGGCAAGCTTGGCGCCAACCTCGTCACCCTTGGGTATGTGAAGGACGAGGAGATCACCGCACTGCTGTCCAAGCAGTACGGCGTGCCCTCGATCGCCCTCAATCAGTTCGAAATCGATCCCGCCATCATCAAGCTGGTTCCCGCCGAGACCGCCCGCAAGTACCAGATCGTCCCGCTCAGCCGCGCCGGCGCGACGCTGACGATCGCGATGACCGATCCGACCAACGTGTTCGCGATGGACGACGTCAAGTTCATGACCGGCTACAACGTCGAGCCGGTGGTGGCTTCGGAAACGGCGCTCCTTGACTCGATCGACAAGTATTACGGCGTCGGCGCCCCGGTCGCGGTCAAGGCCGGACCGACGACGGCTGCGTCGCCGACGATCGGTGGCGAGAGCGCGCTCGAGGTCGCGACCCGCGGCCTCGGCGAACTGCAGGCGCTCGGCGCCGATGCTGACGTGGAGGTCATCAGCGACCTCGAAGAGATCAGCGCCGAACTGCTCGAGCGACAGGGGGAAGAAGCACCAGTCATCAAACTGGTCAACGTCGTCCTGATGTCGGCGGTGTCCAAGGGGGCCAGCGATATTCACATCGAGCCGTACGAAAAGGAATATCGGATTCGCTATCGCGTCGACGGCGTGCTCTACAACATCATGTCGCCGCCGCTGAAGATGCGTGACGCGATCACCTCGCGCATCAAGATCATGGCCAAGCTGGATATCGCCGAAAAGCGTCTGCCGCAGGACGGTCGCATCAAGATCCGCTTCTCCGATAAAGGCGAAGCGCGCGACATGGACTTTCGCGTCTCGTGCCTGCCGACGTTGTTCGGCGAAAAGATCGTGATGCGTCTGCTTGACAAGACCAAGCTGATGCTCGACATGACCAAGCTGGGGTTCGAGCAGGAATCGCTCACCAAGCTGGAGACCGCGATCAATAAGCCGTGGGGCATGGTGCTGGTCACCGGTCCGACCGGCAGCGGCAAGACCAACACGCTCTATTCCTCGATCTCGCGCATCAACACGCCCGAAACCAACATCATGACCGCCGAAGACCCGGTCGAATTCAACCTGGTCGGCGTCAACCAGGTCCAGGTCCGCGAAAACATCGGGCTGAATTTCGCTGCGGCGCTGCGCAGTTTCTTGCGCCAGGATCCGAACATCATTCTGGTCGGCGAAATCCGCGACTTTGAAACCGCCGAAATCGCGGTCAAGGCCGCGCTGACCGGCCACTTGGTGCTGTCAACGTTGCACACCAACGACGCGCCCAGCACCATCAATCGCTTGATGAACATGGGCATCGAGCCGTTTCTGGTCGCCAGCTCGCTCAATCTGGTCTGCGCGCAGCGCCTGGTCCGCCGCGTCTGTGCCAACTGCAAGATCGAAGATTCGGTGCCGCAGCAGGCACTCGAACATATCGGCTTCAATGGCGACGATGCCCGCTCGGTGAAGGCGATGAAGGGCACCGGCTGCGAGAAGTGCAACAAGACCGGCTACAAGGGCCGGGTCGGCCTCTACGAAGTGATGGAGATCACCGACGAATTGCGCGAGCTGATTCTGGTCGGCGCCTCGTCGCTCGAACTGCGGCGGAAGGCCGTTGAAGAGGGCATGATCACGCTGCGCGGCAGCGGCCTGCGCAAGATCAAGGAAGGCGTCACGACGTTGGAAGAGGTCTTACGCGAAACGGTCCGTTAGCCGATACCAGAGACCTGAGCGCCAGCCGTGCGCGCTGAAAGCCGAAATTATGCCGACATTGCCAGAATTGCTCAAAATGACCGTCGAGATGGACGGGTCCGACCTCCATCTGTCGATCGCGACGCCGCCGCAGGTGCGCGTCCACGGCGAGTTGCGCCGACTCGACTTTCCGGCGCTGTCTCCGGCCGATACCAAGGCGCTGGCGTATAGCGTGCTGACCGATGCACAAAAGAAACGGTTCGAAGAGACCCTCGAACTCGATTTCTCGTTTTGGTATTCGCGACATTGCGCGGTTCCGCTGCAATGTGTTCAATCAGAAAGGCGCGGTCGGCGCGGTCTACCGCCAGATTCCGGAAAAGGTGCGGGCGTTCGACGAACTGGGCCTGCCGGCGGTCATTGCCAAGTTGTCGGAGCGGCCGCGCGGCCTGGTGCTGGTCACCGGACCCACCGGTAGCGGGAAGTCGACCACCCTGGCCGCGATGATCGACAAGATCAACGGGGAACGTCATGGCCACATTCTGACCATCGAAGACCCAATCGAATATCTCCATCAGCACAAGAACTGCCTGGTCAATCAACGGGAAGTCCACAGCGACACCCAGAGCTTCACCGCCGCCTTGCGCGCCGCACTTCGTGAAGATCCCGACATCGTCCTGATCGGCGAAATGCGCGACCTCGAGACGGTCGAATCAGCGCTGCGCATTGCCGAAACCGGGCACTTGACGTTCGGCACGCTGCACACCAATTCGGCCTCGCAGACGATCAACCGCATCATCGACGTGTTTCCCGCGCACCAGCAGTCGCAGATCCGCACCCAGTTGTCGTTGGTGCTCGAAGGGATCATTTGTCAGGCGCTGCTCCCCAAACCCAACGGCCAGGGCCGTGTCGTCGCTCTCGAGATCATGGTGCCGACACCGGGGATCCGAAACCTGATCCGCGAAGACAAGGTCCATCAGATCTATTCAGCGATGCAGACCGGCCAGGAGAAGGCCGGCATGCAGACGATGAACCAGTCGCTCGCCACCCTGTATTTCCAGAAGAAGATCTCGCTGGAGACGGCGATGGGACAGTCGTCGCATCGCGAGGAACTGCAGGAGATGATCAATCGCGGTGTGGGCGTCGTCGCCGGCGCAGGCCTGTCGCGACCCGGCGGGCCGCCCGGCGCCCGCCCCACGCTGCAACGATAAAGGAACCACATGCCGACGTTTGCATTTTCGGGACGGAACCGCGGTGGCGAAACGATCACCGGCGAGCGCGCCGGTGACACGATGGACGCCGTCGTGTCGGCGCTGCGCCGCGAGCAGATCCTGGTCACGCGGATCACGCCGCAGCAGGCCGCCAAGGTCGCGACCCCGAAGAAGATGAAGGGCAAAGCGGCACCGGCCAAGAACCTCGCCGTGTTCACCCGGCAGTTCTCGGTGATGATCGATGCCGGCCTGCCGCTGGTGCAGTGCCTCGAGATTCTCGGTACCCAGGAAGAGGACAAGAACTTCTCAGCGGTGATTCTGGCGACCCGCGCCGACGTCGAAGGCGGCGCGTCACTGGCCGATGCGATGAAGAAGCACCCAAAAACGTTCGATGCCCTCTACTCGAACATGATTGCGGCGGGCGAGGCGGGCGGCATCCTCGACGCGATTCTCAAGCGGCTCGCGACCTATATCGAAAAGGCGGTCAAGCTCAAAGCGCAGGTCAAGTCGGCAATGATCTATCCGATCGCCGTGATCGTGATCGCCGGGGGCGTCGTCACCGTCATCCTGTGGAAAGTCATCCCGACCTTTGCCAGCCTGTTCGCCGGCCTTGGCGCCACCTTGCCTCTGCCGACGCGCATCGTGATTGCCGCCAGCAACCTGACGGTTCAGTTCATGCCGTACATCATTGTTGGGATGATGGGCGCCAGTTACGGCTTCAAGCGCTATTACTCCACTGAGAAAGGGCGACGGGTGATCGACTCACTGTCGCTGAAGTTGCCGATCATGGGGCCGGTATTACGCAAGATCGCCGTGGCGCGTTTCTGCCGCACGCTGTCGACACTGATTGCTTCGGGCGTGCCGATTCTCGACGGACTCGACATTACCGCGCGGACCGCCGGCAACGCGGTCGTCGAAGATGCGGTGCAAGCGACACGCAAGAGCATCGAACGCGGCGAGACGATCTCGGCACCGTTGAAGCAAACCGGCGTGTTCCCGAGCATGGTGGTCCAGATGATCGCGGTCGGTGAAGCGACCGGCGCGATGGATACGATGCTGTCCAAGATCGCGGATTTTTACGAAGACGAAGTCGACACCGCGGTAGCCGGCCTGCTCACGCTGCTCGAACCGGTAATGATCGCGTTTCTCGGTCTGGTCGTCGGCGGCATCGTCATCGCGATGTACCTGCCGATCTTCGGGCTGATTTCGGAACTCGCGGTGTGAACGCGCTTGGTCGCCGCCTGCTCACCCACATCGCGCTGCGCCTGGTCGCGGCGACGGTGTTACTGGGGGCGGCGCTCATCGTGCAAGTGCGCGCGCCCGGCGTCTACGCGGTTAATCCGTTCTTCATCCTGATCGCAGCGGTCTACGCGGTCAGCCTGGCGTTCATTGCGTCGCTGCGATTTGTCGATCGCTGGCCCTGGCTGACCGACGTCCATTTCGCCATGGATGTCTTGATGGTGTCCGCCGCGGTGTCTCTGACCGGCGGGATTATCAGCCTGTTCACCTCTCTCTACGTCCTGCCCATCGTCGCGGCGAGTACCTTGCAGTTTCGACGCGGCGCGTTGCAGGTCGCGGCGTTTGGCTCGCTGATGTATGCCGGGATCGTGCTTGCCCAGTACGCCGAAACCAGCGGCCTGATCGACCCGATTTTGGGCATCGGTCAAGTCGATCAGCTCCCGCGCGCCAATGTTGCGCAATATACGGTGGGCCTCAACGTCTTCGGGCTCTTCGCGGTGGCCTTCCTGTCGGGGTCGCTGGCTGAGCGCGTGCGCCGTGCCGACGTGCAATTGGAGCAGGCGTCCGAAGAACTCGCGGACCTTCAGTTCTTCAATGAATACGTGATCGACAATCTGGTCAGCGGTCTGGCCACCGCCGATTCCGAGAACCGGCTGCTGACCTTCAATCGCTCGGCGGTATTGATCACCGGGCATGGGCTCGCCAGCGTGATGGGAAAGTCGGCGGTCGATGTCCTGCAGTTGCCGAGCGCGTTCAATGCGTCGCTGGACGATGACCTGATGCGCGCGCGCAGCAAACGCACCGACTTTCAATACCACCGCGGCGACAATCGGGTTATCGACCTGGGTCTCAGCGTCGCGCAGTTGCCGCTCCCCGACGGCCGTCGCGGCTATCTCTACACCTTCCAGGACGTCACCGACCTCAAGCGGCTTGAACGCGGCTCGCAGATGCAGACCCGGCTTGCCGCGGTCGGTGAAATGGCCGCCGGCATCGCGCACGAGATTCGCAACCCGCTGGCCTCGATGTCCGGGTCGATGCAGATGCTGCGGCAGGAACTGGCGCTGACCAGCGAGCAGGCGCAACTGATGGACATCGTCATGCGGGAGTCGGAGCGCTTGAACGGCACCATCCGCGCGTTTCTCGCCTACGCCCGGCCGCAACGGTTCGAGATGGAGCATCTCGATCTGCGGGGTGTGCTCGTTGACACCGCGACGCTCCTGCGCAACAGCCACGAACGCGGCGATCGACATACCATCGACGTGCGCTTGCCCGACGAGGAGGTGATCGTCGAAGCGGACGAGAATCAAATTCGCCAGATCGTCTGGAATCTCGCCACCAACGGCTTGCGCGCGATGCCCCAGGGTGGGACCCTTATCCTCAGCGCCGCGCGCGAAGACAGCGACGCTGCCCACGGCAGTGTCTTGACCGTGACCGACCATGGCGTGGGGATGGCGGCCGAGGAAATTGAAGGGATGTTTCAACCGTTCCGCGGCTCATTCAGCAAGGGTACCGGTTTGGGTCTGGCGATCGTGCATCGCATCATCAGTGACTACAACGCGCGGGTCGACGTGCAGTCGCAGCCCGGCCACGGGACGACCTTCCGGGTGACGTTTCCGCCCATCCGCGCCCCGAAACCAGGCGGCGAGCCGCGCACACCGGCGCAGCTCACCTCATGAGCGCGCCTGCTTCTCCGCCAGCCCACCGCGATACCGCGCCGCGTGACGGCAGCGAAGCCCCTCGCATCCTGATCGTCGACGACGAGCAATCGATGCGCGAGTGGATGCGCATCCTGTTTCAGCGCGACGGCTTCGAAGTCCTGGTCGCCGAGGACGGAATGGCGGCCCGCGATCTGGTCGGCCGCGAATACGTCGATGTCGTCCTGACCGACATCCGGATGCCGCGCATGGACGGCCTCGAATTGCTGAAAGCAATTCGCGACATCGCGCCGGATGCCGTCGTGATCATGATGACGGCGCACTTTACGCGCGACTCGGACGAATGGCGCCGCGCTCGCGATGCCGGTGCGTCAGCCTTGCTGGAGAAACCGTTTCGCGACATCAATCTGGTCACCCTGCAGGTCCGTCAGCTGATCGACGCGCGCCGCGTGCGGCACGAACGCGACGTCCTGCGCCAGGCGATCACCCAACGGGGGTTCGCCGGCATCATCGGCCGCAGCCAGCCGATGCTCGACGTCTTTCGCCTCGTCGAGACGGTCTGCCGCACCAACAGCACGATTCTGATCTCAGGGGAATCCGGTACCGGCAAAGAGCTGGTGGCGCGCGCGTTACACACGTTATCGCTGCGCAAGGACGCACCGTTTGTCGCGGTGAACTGCGGCGCGCTGACCGAGACGCTGCTCGAATCCGAACTCTTCGGGCACCTGCGCGGCGCTTTTACCGGCGCCGACAGCAATAAGAAAGGGCTGATCGAAGTCGCCGACAAGGGCACCATCTTCCTCGACGAAATCGGCGAGATGAGCCAGACGATGCAGGTCAAGCTGTTGCGGGTGCTGCAGGAGCGCAAGTACCGGCGCGTCGGCGGCACCGAAGAAATCAGCGCCAATATCCGTGTCGTGGCGGCGACCAACCGGGATCTCGCGATGATGGTCGGCGAAGGCGGTTTTCGCGAAGACCTGTTCTATCGCCTTAACGTTATTCCGATCCGCTTGCCGGCGCTGCGTGAGCGCACCGATGATGTGCCGTTGATCGCGGAGTTCTTCTTGGCCAAGTACACCAAAGAGATGATCAAACCGCTCGGCGGGTTTACCCAGGACGCGCTCGACCTGCTCAAGACCTACCCGTGGCCCGGTAACGTGCGCGAGTTGGAGAATGTCGTCGAGCGCGCCGTTGCGCTCGAAGCGTCAGACCGTATCCAGGCGGACACGCTCGGTGACCACCTACGCGACGGCCGTCCAGCGACCAGAAAGGGCGCCGGAGGGGACGCCCGATTGCCGTCGGCGGGCTCCAATCTCGAACACCATCTGCAGGATATCGAGCGGTCGCACATCGAGAAAGCACTGAAGCAGGCGGGCAGCGTGCAGGTGCGCGCGGCCGAACTCCTGGGTCTCAGCTTTCGCCAGTTTCGTTATCTGATGAAAAAACACGGCATCAAAAGCTCAACTGACACGCTTTGACAGGGAGCTGACAAAAAATGTCATTTCCCCTCGTGCATTAACGTAAAAGATACGCCAATTCCATCCGTATCAAGAAGCTAAGTTATTGAAACAAATAGATTTAGCCTAATTTTTAAGAATTGGCAGCCAAGTTGCTATAGGAGGGCTCGACCGGCGCCGCCTAAGGGTGGCGGCGTCGTCACCCGACCAACCTATCACTGGCTAACTAACACGAGGAGAATTCACAATGCGTATTCGAGACAACAAAGGCTTCACGCTGATCGAACTGCTTATCGTCGTCGCGATCATCGGCATCATCGCCGCGATTGCCGTCCCCGGTCTGCTCCGCGCCCGTATTTCGGGCAACGAAGCTTCGGCGATCGGCTCCCTGCGCTCAGTCTCGTCCGCGCAGGCTGACTACTTCGGGTTGAACCGCGGCAACGCAACCGGCCTCGACGTTCTTGGGGCATTGTGCCCCGGCATGACCGTGCCGTTTATTGCGGCGGATCTGTCCGGTGCAGCGGCAGTAGAGAAGAGCGGCTATAACTTCTTGATGATCGGGGATGGCGCTGCTGGTCCAGCCGACTGCAACGCCACCCCGACCTCAGCCGGGTACTACGCGACCGCGATACCCGTGACTGCGGGAACGACCGGCATCCGTGGGTTCGCGGTTG
This sequence comes from Vicinamibacterales bacterium, assembly GCA_035575715.1. Taxonomy (GTDB): domain Bacteria; phylum Acidobacteriota; class Vicinamibacteria; order Vicinamibacterales; family UBA2999; genus JACCSI01. The sequence continues at coordinate 340,252 of DATLXN010000012.1, forward strand.
ATGCCGCCAATGCCATTTGGCAGAACACCGACGGCACTGGCGCGGCGCCCGGCCTGCCCTTCACCGCCCCCGCCACACCGCTGGGCCGCTAATCGACGATTTCTCATCACTAACGCCGCATGGCTTCGCCGTGCGGCGTTAGACTCGTACATGGCCAGCGGCACGGCTTGAAACACGCGGTTTTCGCCGTATTCGAGTCGCCTCCTGTCATCGCGGATTCGGATTACGAGAGAGTTCATGAGGGGCGACACAAAAGGTTTCACGCTCATCGAATTGCTCATTGTCGTCGCCATCATCGGTATCCTGGCGGCTATCGCAGTCCCTAGTCTTGTCCGCGCCCGCATCTCAGGTAACGAGGCGTCCGCCATCGGTTCGACTCGCGCTATCCTCTCGGCCGAAGTGGGCTACTGGGGTTTAAACCGTGGTTACGCCGACACGCTGGCCGCCCTCGGCGCCACGTGTGGGACGCTACTCGCGCCTTTTCTTTCAAGCGACCTCACCGGTGCAGCGCCGGTGGAGAAGAACGGGTATGCCTTCACCATCGTGGAAGGCGTTGGCGGCAGCGTGGGACCACTTGACGTGTGTGGCACGCCGACCAAGACAGGTTTTTACGTCACCGCCGTTCCGACAGGAGTCGGTTTAAGCGGCAACCGTGCGTTCGCAGCGGACGTTGGTTCGGCGGTGTGGCAGGATACGGCTGGGATCGCGCCTCCACAGCCGTTCACGCCGGGTGGCTCGATCAGCCCGCTTCAGTAGGACGACCGTGCGTCGATCTTAGACGCGCGGGAAACGGAGCGGCGTTCGCTTGTACGATGATTGATGTGTGGCAATCAACAGTGGCCGCTGTCGGAATCGTGACTGCCGTGGCTTGGCCGTTGTGGCAGCACACGCACAAGCGAACGGCGGAAGCCACGGCCGCCGATTTTATCCAGCGCCTGTCAGAGTCGCAGGATCGTTTTCAGCAGGCATATCAGGCCTTCGCGGCGGAACTCACCAGCCTCACAGAGCCGTGCGAAGGGTGGGATCACTGGCTCGATCGCGACCTGGTCGCGACGGTGCGGAAGCACGGCTACGAGATTGTTCTTCGACCGACGACCGATGCCCAGTCGCGGGCTGTCGACTGCCGTGGACGCGCCACCACGTCGGACTACTACGCCGCGTTGACCCCGGGCGCAGGTGGGGGCCTCGCGCAGCGGGCCTATGCCCGGCGGGCGACGGGTGATGCCTTCGTATTCTTCGACGGCGTCGCGCCACAGGAACGTGACTTCCCGCCGGGGGGCCTGGCGACGCCGCTCCGAGACCGAGACAGCCTCGTCATTCCGTGACCTTTTTTCTTTTGCCTTTCGTATTTGGCCTTTTGGCTTCCGGTTGCCGCGGCTTTTGCGGCCACCGGGGGGGTAGAATTCACCGATGCTTCCTCTTGTCGTCGCGGCAGTGGCCGGTCTTGGCTTTGCCGCGGCCTCCGCCTGGGTCCATTACCGGATTCTGAACGACCCGCTCTATTCGAGCATTTGCGATGTCAATGCAACGTTCAGCTGCACGGAGGCCTACACCAGCCGTTACGGCGTGGTCGGCGGCGTGCCGGTGGCGCTGATCGGCGTGTTGTTTTTCTCGTTCATTCTGCTGGTCATCGCGCTGTGCCAGCGCTCCACAGTCGCACGCAATAACCTGCCTGGATATGTGTTCGCGATTTCCACGGTCGGTCTCGCCGGCGTCCTCTATCTCGCATATGCGTCGTTCTTTGTTCTTCAAGCGGTGTGCTTGCTGTGCGTTGGCACCTACGCCGCGATCATTGCGCTGTTCCTGATTTCGGGCGCAGCTGCCAGGTACCCTATGAGCACGCTTCCCAACCGCGCCTCGAGCGACATGCGCCGATTAGTTCGCACTCCCGCAGCCTTGGGCGCGGCGCTGGCCTTCGCCGCTGCCGCCGTCGTCGCAGTGATGCTGTTTCCCGCACATAACGTGTCTGCGTCCACCGACGCGACTGCGGCCGTTGCCGGATCGACAGCCGCGCCGGCCCCGGTTGCAGGGCCGCCGGTGTCGCAGAGTGGGATTCAGCAGCTCGAGCAATATCTCGAAGCGCAGACGCGCGTGCCGATCGTTGCCGCCGGCGGCAGCGGCGCCACGGTAATCATCATCAAGTTCAACGATTACCTGTGCCCCCCGTGTGGTCAGACCTTCCGGGAATACAAACCGATCATTGCCAAATTACAGAAGCTCCATCCCGGCAAGATTGCCTATTTGACGCGCGATTTTCCGCTCGATCCCGAATGCAACTCCCTCGGTGGGTCGCACGCCGCCGCGTGCGAGGCAGCGGTCGCCGTTCGGCTCGCGCGGGAAAAAGGCAAGGGTGACGCGATGGAAGACTGGCTGTTCACCAACCAGGCGACATTGACGCCGACGACGGTCCGACAGGGTGTGGCGACGGTCGGCGGCGTCACCGATTTTGATGCGCGTTACCCGAAGACATTGGAGTTTGTCAAAGGCGACGTCAAGCAGGGCCTGCAACTGTCGGTGCGCGGCACGCCGACATTTTTCCTCAACGGCATCCGCCTGCCGAATTTGCGAGGTGAGTTCTTCGAGGCGGCCGTCAATTGGGAACTCCGCAAGGTCGCCGCCGCCGCCAAGTAGACGCGCATGGCCGCGATTGAAACCGAGAATCTGTCAAAGGATTACTACGTCGGCTTCTGGCGTCCGAAGCCGTACCGCGCGCTCCACGACCTGACTTTTTCGGTTGAGGAAGGCGAGGTATTTGGCTTTCTCGGTCCGAATGGCGCCGGCAAGAGCACGACGTTGAAGCTGCTGATGGGACTGATTTCCCCCACCAGCGGCGTTGCGCGTATTCTCGGCAAGCCGATCGGCGACCTGTCGATGCGCCGCCGTATTGGATTCCTCCCTGAGAACCCGTACTTTTACGATTACCTCACCGCTGAGGAACTACTGACGTATTTCGCGGGGCTGTCAGGGCTGCGTGGGCCGGATCGGGCCAAGCGTGTCGCCGCCGCGCTCGATGACGTCGAGATCGGCGCCGAACGCCGCATGCGCTTGCGGTCGTACTCGAAGGGGATGATCCAGCGCGTCGGTGTCGCGCAGGCCCTCGTCGCGGCACCAGACGTCGTCTTTTTCGACGAACCGATGTCGGGTCTCGATCCGCTCGGTCGTCGGGATTTGCGTCAACTGATGCTGCGCCTGCGCGATCGCGGCTGCACGGTATTTTTCAGCTCGCACATTTTGTCGGACGCCGAGGCGCTGTGCAGTCGGGTCGGCATCGTCGCGCAAGGGCGGCTGGTCGCACAGGGCCGTCTCACCGACATTGTCGCCTTCGAGATTCGCGGCTGGGAACTCGTCGTTGCTGACCTTCCGGAGGCGCTGCGCCGGGATCTGGAAACGCGAGTCGTCGCCATAACCCCGCTTTCCAATAATCGCTACACCATCGAATTGGCGCCGAGCGAGCCCCCGGAGAAATTCATTCACGAGGTCGCGCAAAGCGGGGCGCTTGTCGTCTCGCTCAACGCGATTCGGACCACGCTCGAAGATTATTTCGTCTCGACGGTGAAGAGCGCGCAAGCGCGCGACGCCGAGGGGCTCGCGGGATGAGAGCGATAGGTCTGGTGGCGCTTGCCGTCTTTCGCGAGTCGGCCCGCGACCGCGTGCCGATGGCGATTGTCGGGTTCGGGATCGTGCTGGTTGCCGCCTCGTATTTGATTAGCCAGATGACCGCCGGCCAGGACCTCAAGATCATCAAGGACATCGGCTTGGCGGCGCTGTCGATCCTCGGACTGTTCATCGCGGTCTTTATCGGCATCGGTCTGGTCGCCAAGGAAGTCGAGCGTCGCAGCATTTACAGCCTGTTGAGCAAGCCGGTCACCCGCGAGCAATTGCTGATTGGCAAGTACTGCGGTCTGGTAATGACGCTCGCCGTGAATATGCTGGCAATGTGCGCCGCCTTCTACGCGGTGCTGTTCTACCAGCAACTGACGGTTCCGTCGAATGTGCAGGCCTCGTGGGCCGCGCCGGCGACCGATCCGCGGCTGATGATTGCCGTGGTGTTGATCTTCGGCGAGTTGATGGTGATGACCGCAGTGGCAGTGTTCTTCTCGACGTTTGCTGGCCCAGTCACCTCGATACTGTTGACGCTTGCGCTGTGGGTCGCGGGGCACTTCAATGCCGACCTGCGTAATTTTCAAGAGGTCGCCGACTCGCCGGCCGCCATTTACGTGGCGCGCGTGTTGTATTACGTCCTGCCGAATCTGGCACCTTTTAACGTCAAAGCGGAAGTCGTGCACGGCGTCGCGGTCTCGGCTTCACACGTCGGTCTGACACTGGTCTATGCGCTGGTGTATGTCGCGATGCTGCTGGTTGCGGCGATGGCGATCTTCCGCCGACGAGACTTCAAGTGATCCGCGCGGCTGCAATCGCGGCGTTGCTGGCAGCGGCGATTGCCGTGCAGGTGTGGCGTGACCGCGGCTGGACCGCCTACGAGCCGGCGACCCCGGTGATGTGGCTGCGCGCCGGTCCGGCGATCAAGAAAATGTCGCTTGGCTTCGACCCGTTGCTGGCCGACATTTACTGGATGCGGACCGTGATCTATTTCGGTCAGCAGCGTCTCTCGAAGGTCGCTGACAAGAATTACGATCTGCTCTACCCGTTGCTCGAACTGGTGACCACGCTCGATCCGCGTTTTACCGTCGCCTATCGCTTTGGCGCGGTGTTTCTCTCCGAAAGTCTTCCGGATGGTCCCGGACGCCCCGATCAGGCGGTGGCACTGCTGCAGCGCGGTATCGCCGCGTCGCCGGAGCGCTGGGAGTATTACCACTCTGTGGGTTTCACCTACTACTGGAGCTACCGCGACACCGCCGCGGCCGGCGAATGGCTCGAGAAGGCGGCCGCTGTGCCACATGCACCGTTATGGTTGAGATCAACTGCGGCATTGATGCGGCAGGAAGCCGGCGACCGTCAAGCGGCGCGCATCCTCTGGGTGCAGCTCGCGGAGAGTGCCGATAACGCGTCGTTGACCGCCCTGGCCCGGTCGCGCGTGTCGCAGTTCGATGCGATGGACGCCATCGATGCGTTGAACGAAGCGGTGTGGCGTTTCGAGGCGCGAATGGGCCGACCGGCGCGCGGCTGGAACGAGCTGATTCAGTACGGCGTCCTTCGCCGGGTGCCCACGGACCCGGCCGGCGTGCCGTTTGTCTTCGATACCTTTAACGAAGACGTACGGCTGTCTGAGAAGTCACCACTTTTTCCGCTGCCGACAGGTCTCGAGACCCAGCCGGTCAAGCCGCCATCGTGATCACACCGGCGATGGTGATGGTCGGTGCCGGTGTGCTCGGACTCTGCCTGGGTAGCTTCCTGAACGTCTGCATTTACCGGTTACCGCGGCAACGATCGATCGCGTATCCAGCCTCGCGCTGCCCGCGTTGTCATCGCAGTCTCAGTTGGTTCGACAACGTTCCCCTCGTCAGTTGGTTGATCCTCCGCGGGCGGTGTCGGCAATGCCGCGAGCCGATTTCCTGGCAGTATCCGATCGTCGAAGCCGCGACGGCGATCCTGTTCGTGCTGGTCGCCGCGATGACCCCGCTCAGTGTGCTGCTCGCTGCGCGGCTGGTCTTCACTGCCGCGCTGATCGTGTTGTTCGTGATCGACCTCGAACACCAGCTCCTGCCCAACGTCATCACCCTGCCGGGCACTGTCATCGGCTTCGTATTCAGTCTGGCAGCGCCGCCGGGACCGATCGATTCGGTGTTGGGCATCATCCTGGGTGGCGGCATCCTCTATGCGATTGCCGCGGGCTACTACCTGCTTCGCAAAGAGGAGGGCATGGGGATGGGCGACGTCAAGATGCTGGCGATGATCGGCGCCTTTCTCGGGTGGCGCGCGGTGTTCCTGACGCTGATTTTGTCGTCGTTCACCGGCGCGGTCGTTGGCGTCGCGATGATGGCGTCTCAGCGGGGCGGGCTGCGCTATGCGCTGCCGTTCGGCACCTTTCTCGCCATCGCCGCGCTGGTCGCGATGCTCGTCGGCGAGCCGCTGCTCGATTGGTATTTCAGTTTGTATCCGCCGCTTTAATCCCGCCGATCACTCTGGCTAATCGCTACCCCGGCTCGAGCCGATACAAGGGCGAGTGAACGCCACCGGTTTCGCGTTTCTCGGCCTGACCGCGATTGTCGCGATGCTGGTCGGGGTCCTGATGTTCGCGCTGCTGAGGTTTTCGGCGGCGGCGCGAGACACCCGCCGCAACACCGGCGACAGCCGCATGGAATCGGCCCTGCTGGCCTCGGCGCTCGAAGAAGCCATCGGTCGCCTGCGGGCGCAAGAACGCGCCACCGCGGCGCGGGCCGAAGCGTCCGAACGTCTCAGTAGCCAGATCGTCGCGAGCCTGACCTCGGGGCTGATCGTCGTCGACGGCCAGCGACAGGTGCAGATCATGAATCCTGCCGCGCGGCGCATTCTTCGGCTCTCCGACGTCGACCCGGTGCCGGCCGTTCTCGAACACATCGCCGCTCTCCGTGATGTCATCGATGAATCGCTGCGCACGCATGCCGCGGTCTTGCGTCGCACGGTGACCCTCGAACGCGCCGGGGAGGTGATGCACCTGGGCGTCGCGGTGTCGCCGTTGACCGGCGATCCCGGTGATAGCGGCGCGATCTGCCTGTTCACCGATCTGACCGACATCGTCGATCTCGAGGAACAACTGCGGCTCAAGGAGGCGCTGGCGCGGGTCGGTGAGCTGACCGCCGGCGTCGCCCATGAATTCCGCAATGGCCTGGCGACGATTCATGGCTATGCTCGTCTGCTCGATCCCAACATCCTGCCCGCACCGCAACGGCCTTACGTCGAAGGGATTCGCGCCGAAACGAAATCGCTTGGCGAGATCGTGACGAACTTTCTCAATTTCGCCAAGCCTGAGCCGCTGACCCTGGCCGCGACCGACTTGCGTCAGCTGGTTGAACAGGCCACTGCAGACGCGCCGACCGCGCAGCTGCGCCTCACTGGCGATTTCGCGCCGGTGGATGCCGACGATGTGCTGCTGCGACAAGCGGTCAGTAACCTCTTTCGCAACAGTGTCGAGGCGTGCACCGCTGCCGGGACCTCGCCGCAGATTGACGTCAGCGGCGAAGTCGATCAAGGCCGCGGGACCGTCACCCTCACTGTCCGGGATAACGGCCCCGGCATTGCGCCCGACGTTGTTTCACGCATCTTTCAGCCGTTCTTCACGACCAGGCCTGGCGGCACCGGCCTCGGATTGGCCATTGTGCAAAAGATCGTCGTCGGCCACAACGGACGAATCAGTGCGGCCAATGCCGAGGACGGCGGCGCGGTCTTTACGGTGACGCTGCCCACCCTGGGCTCAGGTCGCGCGGCAAATCTGTAATCGGCTGTTCCGTCTTAAACCATTTGCACTGTGTCATTTCAGAGCAGTGATTTTCGAAAGGCCCAAGAAATGGCTGGTGCGCGGCGCGCCCACGGTTGGCGTTGCGCTTGCACAATGCCGGTCGAACAATGGGCAGGTTATCTGGTCGCTTGAGCGTGGAGCGTGGCTTCAGCATGATCGACATGCTCGTCGTCGTCGCGATCATCGGCATTGTCGGCGCGATCTCCATCCCCTCGATGATGAATGCGATCGACCAGATGCGCCTGGGTCAATCGGCGCGCGAACTCGAACGCGAGATGCAGATGGCGAAGAGTCGCGCGGTGGGCAAAGGGCGCCCGATTCGGATGCGCTTCAACTGTCCGGTCGCCGGCCAGTATCGATTCGTTGAACTGATTGGGTCTCCGGCGGCGCCGGCGGCCGCTGACACTGGCGCCGGCCGCTGTAGCGATGTGACCTATCCCTATCCGGCTGGCGATAACGATCCGGTTACCCGACCGAATCTCGATGGTGCGTTACGCCGGATCGATAGCAGCGTCACGATTGCGGCATCTGAGACGGTTGAATTCTGGCCGGACGGCACCGCTCGACGTGATACGGGTGCGGGCAACCCATGGCCGCTCATCCCGGTGGCCGGCATCAATATCGAGCTGACGCGAAATGGGAAGAATTCCTCGATTACGGTCAACGGTCTTGGCAAAATCAAACTTCAGTAGTGTGCGTCGACGCGACGGCGAATCCGGCTTCTCGCTGATCGAAACCATGATTGCGACGATGCTGCTGGCGACGGCCGTCGCCGGCACGGCGCAGCTGATGGTGATCGCCACGCGCGGCAACATCGCCGCGCAGCGTTCGACGTTTGCGACGACGTTGGCGCAGGACAAGATCGAAACGCTTCGCGGGCTGGCGTGGGGCTTCGACGAGCTCGGTCTGCCGATCAACGACTACACGACCAACCTCACCGTCGATCCGCCGACCAATGACGGTGTCGGGCTGTCGCCGTCCCCCGGGGATTCGCTCGCGGCCAACACCACCAACTACGTCGACTATCTGGATCGCGATGGGCGGATTATTGGCACCGGGCCGACAGTTCCCAACGGCGCGTCATTTGTGCGCCGCTGGTCAATTGAGCCGCTGCCGACCAATCCCAATAACACCTTGATCCTCCAGGTGATGGTGTACTCGACCGGCGACCGCGTCGATGACGGCGAAGGGGTCGTGCTCGATCGGGTCCGAGACGAAGCGCGCCTGGTGAGTGTGAAGACGAGGAAATCGCGATGAAGACGAACGGCGTGACCAAGGACGAGCGCGGGTTCACGATTATCGAATTGCTGATCTCGATGACGATCATGCTCGGCGTCACTGGCGTGATCTTCTCGCTGGTCGATCCGGCGCGCGGCACCTATCGCACGCAGCCGGAGGTGTCCGACCTGCAGCAGCGGCTCCGTGTCGGAACCAGCTTCATGGCGAGCGACTTGATGATGGCGGGTGCGGGCTCGCCGGCGGGCGGGACGTTGATGGGCTCGCTGATGAATTTCTTTGCCCCCGTGCAACCGAATCGTCTCGGGCAGATCAACTCAGACGTGGACGCCGGCGTGTTCTATCGGCCCGACACGATCACGCTGATGTACATCCCGCCCAATGCGCCGCAAACCAGCTTGAGCGATCCGATGCCGCAGACCTCCTCGGAGCTGAAAGTGACCGCGCAACCGAATTGTCCTGCGGGCAACCAGCTATGTGGCTTCAAAGAAGGCCAGCGCATTCTGATTTTCGACGACACCGGCTCGTACGACGACATGACCCTCACTCAGGTCCAGACGGCATCACTGCACCTCCAGCACAACAAGAGCGTCCCTGGTAACGACTTATCGAAGAAGTACGGGGTCGGGGCGCAGGTCGCGCAAGTGATGCAGCGGACCTACTACCGCAATGCCACCACCAATCAGCTGATGTATTACGACGGCGATCAACGGGATGAAGCGGTGGTCGACAACGTTGTTGATTTGCGGTTCACCTACTTCGGCGATCCGCGCCCGCCAATCCTGCTGAAGGAGGTCACCGAGCCGGCAGGGCCATGGACCAACTACGGCCCGAAGCCGCCAGGGCTTGGCGCGGTGACGTCAGGCTGGCCGGCCGGCGAGAACTGCGCATTTCTGGTCGATCCCGGCACCGGCGTGCACGCGTCGCGCATGGCCGATCTGTCGCCGAACGCTGAAGGGCTCGTGCCGATGCCCGAGGCGATGCTTACCGATGGCCCGTGGTGCCCCGATACGCTGTCGCCGAACCGGTTTGATGCCGACTTGCTCCGGCTCCGCAAGATCGCGTGATGATGCGGGTCCAGGTCGGCCCGGAAGAATTGCGCGGCCCTGCCGGAGCGTTGTTCCGCAACCCTGGATCCAGCACCAGCGGCCGCTCACGCGTCGCCGACCAAGAGATTCGCTTCGAAATTACCCCCCGCAACTTCAACCTGGGACGATGACCATGCCTTCTGATTCGGCTTCGTCGCATCGGATGCCGTCGGTCGCTAACGAACGCGGCATGGCGCTGATCATCGCGTTGATGAGCACGTTGCTGCTGACGGCGCTCGGCGCGGCGTTGGTCATGACGACTATCACCGAGACGATGATCACCACCAATTACCGCGACAGTGGCGAGGCGATGTACGCCGCGGACGCCGGTATCGAACGGGTGATGCAGGATCTGCTGACCGTTCCCGATTGGAACAGCATTCTGCAAGGCAATGTGCAGTCGTCGTTCATTGATGGCGCGCCGAGCGGCACGCGCACTCTTCCGGACGGGACCACGCTCGACCTCGGTGCGGCGACCAACATGCTCAATTGCAATAAGACGGCGGCGTGCAGCGTGGCGGAGATGAACGCCTGGACTGTCGAGCGTCCGTTCAACGCCAACAACCCGCGCTGGAAGCTGTTCGCGCATTCGCCGCTTGCCGACATCATCGAAACCGGCACCGTGCTGTCACCGATGTACGTGGCCGTGTGGATTGCCGACGACCAGGCTGAAACCGATGGCGACCCGACTACCGATGGTGCGGCCGCAGGGAACGGCGTGTTGCTCCTCCGTGCCGAGGCCTTCGGGCCGGGCGGGGCGCATAGCGTCATCGAAGTCACCGTGGGTCGCACCGACACCTCGGAACTCGAGCGTGGTTATACCGGACAGCGCGGCCAGGACGAGCAGAATCGCCGCGCGCGCAAAAAGGCCGTGCAGTCGCCTGGTAAGACTTTGGGCCGTTCAGATATGGACGCCACGGCCGGCGGCTTCGTCGTTCGCTGAGGCAATGATCATGACCAATACCTTTCAACGATTCGTTTGCGCAGCCGGATTGGTGGCCGCCGTTGCGACGCCGATGGTGGCACGCGCTCAGCTGGATCCGTTGCTGTTTCTGAAGACGACCCAGCCCAACGTGATCCTGGCGATCGATACGGCAAACCGCATGCAGCGCGATGCCGACAATACCTACTACGATCCGGGAACTTACACTGAGACCGGCGCTGTGCATGAAGCAACCCTGGGGTTGGCCTCGTCGGGGGCGACGACGAATTACCGCCGCAAGTATTTCGACCTGTCGCATCTGAATCCCAATGAAAACGCCGGAGATAAATTTCGTGCGAGCCGGATTGTCGCCGTTGGTGACAATGCCGCCACCTATTCGACGTTCTACGAGCCCACTCGCCTTGCGGTCGCTCGTCGAGGGATCATCCAGGCGATCACGGCGAATCTGGCCAACGCACGTTTCGGCCTGATGCAAACGCGTCACGGCAGCATCGCTCTGCCCTCGGCCGGCAATGAACACCCCGTTCTTGTAGACGACGTGGCGCAGCAGGTCAACACCGACCATGGCGGCAGCAAGTGGAAGGTCACGCGAACTACCGTCACCGGCAGTAACAGTACCCAGGGATCGACCGGTCTCATCACTGCCGCTGACGCGGCGGGCGCCAATGCTTCGATTATCGCGAAGCTTGCGTTGAACCTGCCGACGGCGGGAACGCTGCTGCCTGGCGGCAGCGACGCCCGAAACACCGTTGACGCCCCCGTTGGCTTGCTGCTGGACGATGCCCGGACCCACGCCAATACCTTGATCACGGCGGACGCCGCGGCTGGCGGCTGCCGGAACACCATCGTGGTGCTAATCGTCGGCGGCGGCGAAGGGACCATTAGCCCGCAAGACCTCTCGACCAAAGCATCGACATTCCTCGCGGTCAACGGTCGCCGCGTGCCGATTTACGTCGTCGCATTATTTCCGGCTGCGGCGGAAGTGGCCGGCCTGCAAGCGATCGCGGCCAATAGCGGCGGCCAGTATTTCGAAATCACGAAGGCCATGGTCGACGCGGTGGCCGCCGGCTCGGCAGTCCCGGAAGTCACGCGCGCGGTCAACACCGCCGTGCAACATGCCTTTGCGCCGTCGACGACGTTTAACATCGCGCCGACGACGGCCTTGCCCTATGGCACGCCCGCCGATTTTCAGGTGACCAGTCCGATTGTCGGCTCCGTCAACCTGCGCTATGCCTCGAAGATTAATGCGTCCGGTGTGACCGAGGTGTTGCCCGACAGTGAAACCTATATCTTCAACGGCTCCGCTGAGATCCCGCAGCGGTCGAACGTGCTGGTCACGACCGGTTTCGAGTTGCCTGGCTTTGAGGCACGGCTGCGAGCGTTCCGCACCTATCGCCCTGTGGCCGACACCAGCAAGCCGTCGGGATACCGATTTACCCAGGATGGTTCGCGGTTGTGGGTGAGCTCGACGCCCGCAGCCGGGTCGCGCAACGTCTACACCGTATTACCCGGCAGCACCAATATGGTGCCGTTCGACAGCGCCAACGTGGCCACCATCGACGACTATCTTGGCGTGAGCGATCCGTCGGCTCTGATCGAATACATTCGCGGGTTGCCGATGGGCGCTGTGCTTGGCTCAACGCCAGCGTTTCTTGACGCCCCGTCACTGGATCCGCCTCCAGACGCCGACTACCCGGGATTCGTTGAGGACAACAAGGGCCGGCGGGCGCTGATCTTTGTCGGTGCCAACGACGGGATGCTGCACGCGCTCGATGCCCGCACCGGCATCGAGGTGTGGGCGTTTATTCCGTTTAATCTCTTACCGAAACTGCGCGCCATGCGCTACGGCCAGGGCATCGATGTCTTCAATTACTTCGTCGACAGTTCGCCGAAAATCTCCGACGTCAAAGTCGCCGGCGTGTGGCGCACCTATCTCTTCTTCGGCCAGGGAAGCGGCGGGACGTTCTACAACACTCTCGACGTGACCCTCGAGGGCATGGACGCCTCAGTGACCGAGACGTCGACCGACGACTCGGCGCTGCTCAACTACTTTTCGACGAGCACTCGCATTGGCTGGAAGTGGAGCTTCCCGCGTCTCACCAGCTTCGATCACACCCTGGCTCCCTATGGTGAACTCCACGCAACCACAGCCAGTGCGACCGAGAAGACGGTCGGTGAAACCTGGTCCGACCCCGCGATTGGCCAGGTTGGCGATGCTGCCGGTCCGTACGTGATGGTCACCGGATCCGGCTTCCTCAAGTACTCGACGCAGAACGCCTATCGCAGCGGCGCCACTCGATCGGGCACGACGTTCTACGTCCTGAATGTGGCGAATGGCGATGTGCTGGGCACGCCCCGCGACGTCGGCGCCGATACCAATGCCGAAACCATCGACGATTGCCGGGTGGTCAACGATTGTCGTCGCATGAAAAATGCGTTGCAGATGGACCCGGTCGCCACCGGTGCCGCCAATTCACGATTCATCAGCAAGGTGTATGTCGGAGACCTCGATGGCAAAGTCTGGCGCTTCGCCCTGGCCAAGGCCAGCAGCACCAACGTCACGGTGTCGGTGCCGACGCAGTTGTATAACGCGGGCGCCGATTTCCCGCTGTTTGGCTCGATGGCGCAAGTCAACGTCGGCACCTCGCCGTACATCTTCCTCGGCACCGGCAGCGACCTGCTGCCCTCGAACGGTGTCAACCAGCAGTACAGCCTGCTGGTACTCCTCGATAACGGCGCGAGCGCGACCAAGACGGCGGAGATCCTGCTCGAACGGACTGATTGGCCGGCCGCAGCAGGCGACGAGAAGGTGACGGCGTTCCCCGCGGTCGCGGGGGACATCGTGTTTTTCACCACGACGACCTACAACAGCACGACGCCGTGCACGCCGTATACGGCAAACCTCTACGCATTCACCTTTATTGGCGGGCCCGCCTACGACACCAATAACGATGGTCGGTTGAGTACCGGCACGACCGGATCGACCGGCGGGAAGAAGGGTGGCACCAGCGGAGCTGCGCCGCCTGACAGCACCAAGGTGTTTTCAACGGCCAACGTGCGAGCCACCGCGCCGTTCATCGTCGACCAGCATCTAGTCTTCTCGGCGGGTGGAAAGATCCAGATGTTCGGTGATCCCAACGACTTCAACAACGGTGTCGGGCAGGCCGGCGTGCGGATCCTGTCGTGGCGCGCCGTGAAGTGATTAAAGTGGTCTGATGCTCGACGAGTGCATTCAGTGCGGACAGAAATTACGCGCAGGCTGGACACGGTGTCCGCGCTGTCGCGCGCTTCTTTCCGAGCAGCGATCAGACGCGTCGGGCGAGGCAACGGAGAAAGGTGCTACGGCGGCCGCCACGCCCCGGTGGGTATGGGCGGCGGTGGCTGGCGTCGCAGTCGTCGCTATCGGCTTGTTCATCGTCACCCGGGGTCCCTCGCCGACGCCTGTTCCGAAAGCCGACCCCACGGTGATCACCGGCGAGTCGCCGCGCATTCAAGGTGAGGTGCGCCAGCCGGACCCGGCTGAAACCGCCAAACACGCCGCCGTCGATGCGATTCGATCCGGCGGGGCTGCCTACGCCACCGGCGATCTGATCAGCGCGCAGACCCAATTCGAGGCGGCCGTCATCGCGGCGCCAGACGACGCCGAGGCGCGCAACAATTTGGCGCAGGTGTTAGTCCGGCAGGGTAAAACTGCCCAGGCGATGCCGCACTACGACGTCGCCGTCAAGATTGCCCCAGACAAGTGGAGCTACCGCTTCAATCGCGCGCGCGCCTACAGCCAACTCGAACGCTGGGCCGACGCGGCAGTGGAATACGAAGTGGCGACGCGGTTGTTTCCGGACGATTTCGCCACGCACTACAACCTCGGGTTGGCACTGATTCGGCTGCGCCGTTATAGCGACGCAGTCGGGTGGTTAGAAAAAGCCGTCGCCGCAGCGCCCGAAGAGCACGGCTTCCTGATCCAGCTTGGAACCGCGCACATCGGCGCCGGCCAGCCCGATCGCGCGCGTGTCGCCTTCGAGCAGTTCCTCAGCCGCGCGCCGAACGATGCCGAAGCACCACGAGTGAAGGCGCTGCTCGAAGCCTTGGCGGCCGCTCCGTCGAAGTAACGCAGATCCTGCGCGGTCGCCGGCCTAGACGCGAGCAGTTCCTGCGGTTCACCAGACGCGTGCCAACTCCGGCTACCCGACATTGACGTGTTTCTGCTGCAGCAGCGCGCTCGAGACCACGCGGTTAGCCTCTTGCACTGATCCGTGGCATGCGTCGCAGCTCGCGGTCGTGTGCTGGATTCTCACTCGTCGAAACGTTGATCGCCGCGGTGCTGGTGGCGGCGACCATCGTGAGCCTCGCCCACCTGGTGGCGATAGCGGCCGAGCAGGTCGTCGTTGGCCGACGGGTGGTGAGCGCCAACACCATCGCGCAAAGCAAACTCGAACATCTACGGCACTTGCCGTGGACCTACGCTGCTGATGGCACTCGCGTCAGCAGCGCAGAACTGACGCTGTCGCCGAGCGGCGCGCTCACCCAAGACGCGGTCGGTATGTCGATGAGGTCGACGACTTCGTGCGCCGGTGGGCGATCGCGCGGCTCGAGGCGGGGGATGACGATACGCTGGTGTTCCAGGTGTGCGTCTTCGCCCGCGCGGGTCGGACGCTCGCCTCGTCACGTCCGGTGGCGTGTGTCGCGACGATTCGAACGAGGCAGCCGTGAACGATCGAGGCTTCACGCTGGTCGAATTGCTCGTCGCCTGCCTGATCTTGAGCGCGCTGAGCGCAGCCGTTGTTGCAATGTCACTCCCGAGCAAGACGGCGTTCGAGCGGACTTTGGCCAGCGCCGATCTGGCGGGCGCAGCCCGAACCGCACTCGATCGCTTGACATTGGAGGCACGCGAAGCGGGAAGCGGACCCACCATAATCGCGGCATCTTTTGCTGCAGTGATGAACGTGGCACAGCCGATTGCCGATCTCGAGACCGCGATGCCGGCGAACCCGGGAGAGGGTGTGCGATTGCTGACTGTTGAGCGGCTCGCCCCGCAAGGTGTCACGACGGCTCCTGCCGCAGCGGGCGACTCCGTCATCACCGTGGACACCGGCTCACTGCAGTGCACGCAGCTCGGCGCAGCCTGCGGGTTGCGAGGCGGGATGTTAGTCGCGATTGTGGATTCGGCACGGGCCGAGCTGCACACCGTCACGTCGGTCAGCGGCGGCGCGATTCGGTTGCAGGCACCGCTGGCCGGCGCCTTTGCGGCGCAAGCGGCGGTCGCTGCGGTGTCACGGCTGATCTATGGTCTGCGGCGCAACGCCGACGGCAGCGCGCGACTGGTTCGACTGTCGGCAGGAGGTGCAGAGCAGCCGCTCGTGTCGAATGTCGCGGCGTTCAGGGTGACCCGTCTTGACCGCGCGCTGGACATCGTCCTCCGCATCGAAGCCGCGTCGGCGGCGTTTCGCGGCGCTGGCGGGTTGTTCATTCGCCCGGGCAGCCAGGGTCGTGCCAGTCAGTGGATCCCGGATCTCGGCCTGCGCGCGACCATCGCGCTACGCAATACACGGTGAGGATCACCGAGACACGCGGGGTGGCGCTGGTGATGACCTTGCTGGCGATCAGTTTGCTCTCAGCACTGGGCCTGGGGTTGGCTCTGGCAGCCTCAACCGGCCGGATGGCGGACGCCAATCATGAGGACGCCACCGAGATGCTGAACGCGATCGAGTCGGCGATCGAATTGGCCGCGCGCGACTTAAATGACGTCGCAGATTGGTCGGCGGCTCTCGACGGGACCGTCAGGTCGTCGCTGGTCGAGCCGCCGCCGGCCGCGATCAATGTGGATCGCCTGACCAATCAACTGACCTGTGAGCGTGATGACGCGTGTTCCGATGCCCGCGTTCACGCCAGCAGCGCCGACCGTCCATGGGGCCGAAATAACCCCCGGTGGCAGGTCTTTCTGCGCGGCAGGCTGGCCGCGGTCACCGACCCGCGACACCCGCGCAGGCCCTATTCCATCGTCTGGCTTGGCGACGACCCGCGCGAGACCGATGACGATCCCCGCATCGACGGTGGAGCACCAGGTGAGAAAGGCCGATATGTAGTGAGGGCCCGTGCCGAATCGTTTGGCAGCGCCGGGGCGCGTCGGGCGGTGGAGGCGGAGTTTGCCCGGGTGTGTCCGGCGCCGGGCACCGGCCAGGCATGCCTGCCGGGCATTCGTGTGCAGTCGTGGCATGTGGTCATTGGGCCGGTTCCTTGACCTGCACCGAACAGGGTCGTACGATCGAAGAGCTATGAAGAAAGTCCTGCTTGTTGTCGTTCTTTCGCTGATCGCGGCGCCGTGGATCGTCGCCGGGCAGAGCCTCGCCGATCTCGCGAAAAAGGAAGAAGCGCGCCGCAAGGCGGTCAAGACCCCGGCGAAGGTCTATACCAACGACACGCTCAAGGGCGATATCACCAAGAGCCCGGCGCCGGCGACGCCGTCGACGCCCAGCACGGCCCCGGCACCGGAGCCCAGCACGCAGGTCCCCTCGGTCAACCTGCCCGGTGGCAAGGAACCGTCCTCGCCGCAAAAAGACGAAGCTCAGTGGCGTGAGCGGATGGCGAGCGCACGGTCATTACTGGAGCGCAGCCGCATTTTTGCCGAGGCGCTGCAAAGTCGTCTCAACTCGCTGGCTACCGACATCGTCAATCGCGCCGATCCGGCGCAGCGCTCGCAGTTGGAACTGGAACGTCAGCGCGCCACCGGCGAACTGGATCGAGTGAAAAGGGAAATCGTCACGCAGACCACGGCGATCAGCGACATCGAGGACGAAGCGCGCAAAGCCGGAGTGCCTCCGGGCTGGCTGCGGTGAGCGCTGCGGCGACCATTCTCCTCGTCGAAGATAAAGACTCCCTTCGCACCATGCTCCGCCTCGCACTCGAGGCGCAGGGGCATGTCGTCATCGAGGCAAAAGATCAACCCGAAGCGGCTGAGCGTCTGCGCGAGAGCACGCCGTCGGCGGTCCTGTCCGATCTGCGTCTGCCGACAGGTGACGGCTTTGGTGTCCTCAAAGCCGCGAAAGAAGCCGATCCGGAACTGCCGGTCATCGTCATGACGGCCTTTGGCGGCATTCAGGACGCTGTGCAGGCGATGAAGGCTGGCGCGATGGACTTTCTCGCGAAGCCGGTCGACCCCGATCATCTGCTGCTCCTCGTCGAACGCGCACTCGCGCAACGTCGATTGATCAGCGAGTACACCCTGCTCAAAGAGGAACTTGCCTCGCGGCGCGGCGGGCCGACGATCATCGGCGAAGCGGCGTGTATGAAGCAGGTGTCGCAAGCCATCCAGCGCGCGGCTGCCACCGAGACGACGGTGCTGATCGAAGGCGAGAGCGGCACCGGGAAAGAGCTCTTTGCGCGTGCGGTTCATGCGCTCAGCCCACGATCGAATGGGCCGTTTGTCGCCATCAACTGCGCCGCCATCCCCGACACCTTGCTTGAGGCGGAGCTGTTCGGGTACGAGAAGGGGGCGTTCACCGGGGCCAATCAACGCAAACTCGGCAAGTTCGAGATGGCCAACCGCGGCACCTTGTTCCTCGACGAAATCGGCGAGTTGCCGATGCCGTTGCAGGGCAAAATTCTTCGGGCGTTAGAAGAACGCACCTTCGATCGGCTGGGCAGCACGTCGAGCGTCAAAGTGGACGTGCGCGTCGTGGCGGCGACCAATCGTCAGCTCAAACAGGCGGTGGCGGCGCGACAGTTTCGGGAGGATTTGTATTTCCGTTTGTCGGTCTTCCCGATCACCGTGCCGCCGCTGCGCGAACGGCGCGAAGACATTGCGATTCTGGCGCGTCATTTCATCGAACACGAATCGCGGGAACTGGGTAAGAAGCGGCTCGCGCTGGCGCCGGACGCGCTCGAAGCGCTGCTCGACTACCCGTGGCCGGGGAACGTCCGCGAGTTGCAGAACTGCCTCGAGCGCGCCGCGATTCTGGTCGACGGCGACATTATTTACCCGAAGCATCTGAACCTGACGATGGAAGACTTTTCGCCGCCGCCCAACGCGCTGTCCCATCTCGATCTCACCGGCAGCCTGGCCGAGATCACCAATCGCGCGATGGCCGAAGTGGAGCGCCAGGCGATCCGCAAGGCGCTCGAGCAGTCGAGTAATGATCCGGCGCGCGCCGCTGATCAATTGCAAGTCGGCTACAAGGTGCTCTTAACCAAAATGAAGTCTTTGGGTTTTCCCGGCAACTGATCCTGACCACTGACCACTGATCTCTAGCTAATCCCGATCGCCTTCAGCGCCCTGCGCAGGTGCTGCTCGGTCACATCACTTACCGTCGTCGTCGCGCCGATCGCTGTTGCGGCGACAAAATGCAATGTGCCGGCGACGATTTTCTTGTCGCGTCCGATAGCGGCGAGCACCTCCGATGCGGACAGGTCGACCACCGGTGGCAGAGGCCCGAGTTTGGCGATCACTGCGGCGAGGCGTTGGCGCGCGACGGCGGGCGTCACGCCGTACTCCTCACCAAGTGCCATCGCCGCCAGCATCCCGTAGCCGACCGCTTCGCCATGACGGAAGCGTTTGTATTTGGTGACTGCCTCGATCGCGTGACCGATGGTGTGTCCGAAGTTGAGCGTGCGGCGCAGGCCGGATTCATGTTCGTCGGCCGAGACCACCCGCGCTTTGATCCGGCAGGATTCGGCGACGACCGCGGCGGTGGCGTCCGGATCGCGCTTGAAGAGTTGCGGCAGCGACGCCTCGACCCGATCGAGCAACGATGGGCTCGCGATCACGCCGTATTTCACCACCTCATACAAGCCGGCGCGAAATTCCCGGCGCGGCAAGGTCGCCAGGACCGCAGGGTCGGCGACGACCAGTCGTGGCGGATGAAACGCGCCAATCAGGTTTTTCCCCAGTGCGTGATTGACGCCCGTCTTGCCGCCGACGGCGCTGTCAACCTGCGCCATCAACGTCGTGGGCACATGTACCACTCGCACGCCACGGAGATAGGTCGCCGCTGCGAATCCAACGAGATCGCCGATCACGCCACCGCCAACGGCGATGATCACCACCGAGCGATCGGCGCCAATCTGGATCAGTGCGTCGTAGACGCGCCCGACGGTCGTGATGTTCTTGTGACGCTCGCCGTCCGGCACGAGGATCGGTTCCGCCTCGGACGCCGCACCCTTGACTGCGTCACCATGGAACTCCCACACCGTGGGACTGGACACGATCACCCGGCGGGGTCCGAGGCCGGCGTCATCGAGTAACTGCGGCAATGTCGCAAGCGTGGCCGAGCCAATGACGATGGGGTAGGAGCCGGCGCTGGCCGCGACTTCGATACGCGTCGGTGGCATGAAGCAGGTGGTAGCATAACAGCCGGTGCGCGGCGGTACGGATTTCCTCATCATCGGCAGCGGGATCGCCGGACTCCGCGCTGCGGCCGACCTCGCGGCGCACGGTACGGTCACGGTGCTGACCAAGGCCGATCCCACTGAGAGCAATACCGGCTACGCGCAAGGGGGCATTGCCGCGGCCGTGGGTCCGGAAGATTCGCCCGAGGAGCATTTCGCCGACACCATGGCCGCCGGCGACGGCCTCTGCGATGAACAGGCCGTGCGCGTTCTGGTCGAAGACGGCGTCGTCTACGTACGCGAGCTGTTGGAGTGGGGGGCTGCGTTCGACCGCGATGCGACTGGTGCCCCGGCGTTAGGTCGCGAGGGCGCGCACCGGGTGCGGCGCGTACTCCATGCCCGCGATGCGACCGGACGCGAGATCGGCCGGCTCCTGTGGTCGAGAGTGAGCGAAAACCCGCGGGTGCGCGTGATCAAGCATGCGCGGGCCACGTCGTTGATGGTGGAGCACGGGCAATGTGTCGGCGCTTCTTACACCGACCGCGCGTCGACGACGACGATCAACGCGACGGCGGTGCTGTTGGCAACCGGCGGTGCCGGGCAGGTGTTCAGCGATACCACGAATCCTCCGATCGCCACCGGCGACGGCATCGCGCTCGCGTGGCGCGCCGGCGCGCGCGTGGCCGACCTCGAATTCGTGCAGTTCCATCCCACGGCGTTAGCGGTGGCCGGTGCGCCGCGCTTTCTGTTGTCGGAGGCGCTGCGTGGCGAAGGCGCCTACCTGGTCAATGCCGAGGGTGAGCGGTTCATGTCGCGTTACGAGCGTGCGGGCGAGCTGGCCTCACGCGATCTGGTCTCACGCGCAATCGTGAGTGAAGCGGCACGGACCGCGAGCAGCGTCTTTTTGTCGATGCAGCATCTCGATCCCAACTGGGTGCATGAGCGCTTTCCGACGATTGCAGCCGCCTGTTTGTCAGCGGGACTGGACCTTGCCCGCGATCTGATTCCGGTGGGACCCGCGGCGCATTACGTGATGGGCGGTGTCGAAACCGATCGCTGCGGCCGTACGACCCTGCCGGGGTTGTGCGCGGCCGGTGAAGTGGCGTGTACCGGCGTTCACGGAGCGAATCGTCTGGCGAGCAACTCGTTGCTCGAGGGGCTGGTCTTCGGTGCGCGCGCGGTGGAAGCCATGGTCGAACCGCCGCGGGCCGGCGCGATGAACAACGCCCGCCTCGAAAAAGGGCCTGCCCATTTTTACGGTACACGTAAAAAGGGGCACGCCCTTTTTGAGACGCAGGATCTGCCGACCGAGTCAGCAATTCGTGGGTTGATGTGGCAATCAGTGGGATTGTTACGCGACCACGCGGGGCTGGCGCCTGCGGTGGACCGCCTGCAAGCGTGGCAGCGGGCACTCGAGCCGCGCAGCGTGGCGGCGCCCGCCGACGACGCCCTGGCCCGCGCGTCGAGCATCGCCACGGTCGGGTGGTTGATTGCCAAGGCAGCGCTGCGGCGCGAAGAGTCGCGCGGCGGACACTTCCGCACGGACTTCCCGGGCAGGGACGATCTAAACTGGCAAGTTCACGTCGCCGAATCGCGCTGAACGGTTGTAGGACACATGGCTGATAAGAAACACGAGGCGTTCGTCACCGAGATCACCCCTCAATCGCAAGACTTCTCCCGTTGGTATCTCGACGTCGTCCGCAAGGCCGAATTAGCGGACTATTCGCCGGTCAAAGGCTTCATGGTGATCCGGCCCTACGGCTACGCCATCTGGGAACTGATTCAGCGTCAACTGGACGACCGCTTCAAGGCGACCGGACACGTCAACGCCTACTTCCCGCTGCTGATTCCCGAAAGCCTGCTGATGCGTGAGGCCGAGCATGTCGAGGGCTTTGCGCCGCAAGTGGCATGGGTCACGCGCGGGGGGACCGAGGATCTCGAAGAAAAACTGGTGATCCGGCCCACCTCCGAGACGATCTTCGGCGTGATGTACCAGAAATGGATCCAGTCGTGGCGTGACCTCCCCTTGCTGATCAACCAGTGGGCGAACGTCGTGCGCTGGGAAAAAGTCACCCGCCCGTTCCTCCGCACCACGGAGTTCCTGTGGCAGGAGGGGCACACCGCTCACGAGACAGCGGAAGAGGGCCAGGAAGAAACCCTGAAGATTCTCGATCTCTACACCGAGTTTGCCGAGAACGTGCTGGCCATGCCGGTGGTCAAGGGCCAGAAGAGCGAGAGCGAAAAATTTGCCGGGGCCTCGCGGACCTATTCAATCGAAGGACTGATGGGCGACGGCCGCGCGCTGCAGGCCGGTACCTCGCATAACCTCGGGCAGAACTTCGCCAAGGCCTTCGAGATCCAGTTTCAGGGTCGCGATAAGACGATGCAGTACTGCTGGACGACATCGTGGGGCGTGTCGACCCGCCTGATCGGTGGCGTGATCATGACCCACGGTGATGACAGCGGCCTGATCCTGCCGCCGATGATCGCGCCGTGGCAGGTGGTGATCGTCCCCATTCCGCGCGGCAACTGGAAAGAAACGGTGTTGCCCAAGTGCGAAGAGATTCGGAGCCAGCTCGTGGCGGCCGGCATCCGCGTGCGATTGGACAGCGACGAAAGCCAGACCCCCGGCTGGAAGTTCGCGGAGTACGAGATGCGCGGCGTGCCGCTGCGCCTCGAGATCGGGCCGAAGGATATCGAGAAGAGTGCGGTGTTTGCCGCGCGCCGCGACACGCGCGAGAAGCAGTCGTTGCCGATGGAGGGCCTGGCCGATCGCATCACGACATTGCTGGCCGAGATCCAATCGTCGTTACTGGCGCGAGCCCTGAAGTTCCGCGAGGAGCACACCAGCCGGACCACCAGCTATGACGAGTTCAAGCAGATCATGGAAGGCCGCCCCGGCTTCGTGATTGCCCCGTGGTGCGAATCAGCCGAGTGCGAAACGGCGATCAAGACCGAGACGCAGGCGACGATCCGCAACATGCCGTTTGGCCAAGCCGCGCCCGAAGGCCCCTGCTTGAAGTGCGGCAAGCCGGCGACCGTGTCGGCGTGGTTCGCGAAGGCCTATTAAGGCGCCAGCGGCTCTTCTTCGGGCCGCTTCTTGGCAAACATCCAGACCACCGCGATGCTGAGGATGTAGAGCGTCACCATCGAGCCGGCCATGATCACCTGTGGGACGACGCTCGCGTCGGGAGTGACGATGGCGGCGATGACGAAGATGATCAGCACGGCGTATTTGAAGTTCTTGATCAGAAAGCCCGCGGTCACCATCCCGAAGCGCGCCAGCACGAACATCAACATCGGCAACTGGAAGATCAGCCCCATCGCCAGCAGCAGCTTGACGTAGAGCCCCCAGACCGGCTCGACCCGCGGCGTGAAGGCGAGGAAGTCATTCGAGAAGCTCCCGAAAAAATCCCACGCGAACGGGAACAGGATGTAGTGCGAAAAGGCCGCGCCGCTGATGAACAACAGCGTGGCGAAAAACACGAACGGGACCGCCAGCTTCTTCTCGTTCGCGTACAAGCCGGGGGCAATGAACAGCCACAGCTGGTACATCACATACGGTGATGCGATCAGCAGGCCGGCAACCGCCGCCATCTTCAGGTAGAGAAAAAATGCTTCGCCCGGCTCGGTGTAGATTAGTTTGCCGCCGGGAATGTTGGCGGTCAGCCGCGCATAGACAAAAATCCAGATTTTCTCGATGAACGCAAAGGCGATCAGGAACCCGCCCAGCAGAGCGACCACGGCATGCGTGATCCGTTTGCGCAGCTCGTCGAGATGTTCCAGGAACGTCATCCGCCCTTCGGGCGGTTCATCGTCATCTGGGGCGGCACCGCCGACAAACGGCGAGGTCGTCTCCGGCGGCGGGCTGTTGACCGTGTACGGCGTGACGTCGACCTCGCCCGGGTCGACGGGAAACGGGCCGGGCAGGGGGGCCAGAGACACGGCAGTCGGCTAAATCTGGCGGCCGTCAACGCCGCGCGCGACGGGCGTTCCCGTATCCGCGGCGTCGGCGGAGAGATCCTGCGGCGGGGCAGCAAATGGGTCGCGCTCCGGCGCACGATCCTTGACCTGGCGTTCCTTCTGTTCTTCGAGCTTGATTTCCTGCTCGAGCGTATTCTGCAGTTCGGTCGAGGCGCGCTTGAACTCGTTCAAGCTGCGGCCCAGCGATTTGCCCAACTCCGGCAGTTTGCGGGGACCAAAAATAATCAGTGCGATCACCAAAATGATGATCAGCTCGGGCATCCCGATGGAACCAAACATATTGCTCCTTTAACAGTCCTTCGTAACCGGGCGTCGGCCGTCAATGGTGGTCGGCGACCGGCACTTAGCACTTAGCACTTAGCACTTAGCACTTAGCACTTAGCACTTAGCACTTAGCACTTAGCACTTAGCACTTAGCACCCCGCACCCCTTCCCTGAGTATGTCAACCGTCGCGGCCGGCGGTCAAGCAACTCACCCCGCTGAAATCGCTGGAAATCGTTGCTCGTGTTGGCTTTATTCTGTTACAGTCGGATCATGCGCAACTCTCGTTCGCTCACCGCGGCGGCCCTCGCCATCCTTCTCTCGGCGCTGGCCGGTGGAGTGTTGGGTCCGCGCGCGCTGGCTACGGAAGACCGCGTCTCCGACCAGTACCGCATTTTCAGTGCTGCGCTCAGCGCGATCGAAGCGAACTACGCGGAACCCATTGAAGCCGATCGCCTGGTTTACGGCGCGATCAACGGGATGTTGCAGACGCTCGATCCGCATTCGAGCTTCATGGATCCACGCACCTACGGCCAGATGCGCGAACGCCAGGAGGGCCGTTACTACGGACTGGGCCTGACCATCGTTGCCGTCGATGGCGACATCACTGTCACGCGCGTCTTCGAGGGTTCGCCCGCCTACAAGCAGGGCATCCGCCGCGGCGACGTGATTGCGAAGATCGAGGCCGACGATGCGAAGGGCTGGACCAGCGACCAGGCAGTCAAGCGCCTGAAAGGACCGAAAGGCACCTTCGTGTCGATCGGCGTCCGCCGCAAGGGGATGGATGACCTCATCCCGATGACCGTCGTGCGCGATGAGATCACCATTCCGGCGGTCACTGCGCATTTCATGATCGACGCGCAGACTGGCTATGTCCGGATCGATGACTTCGCCGAGCACACTGAAGAAGAACTGAGCGAGGCGCTCGAAGAAATGCAAGGGAAGGGGATGAAGCGGATCGTCCTCGACCTGCGCGGCAATCCAGGCGGGCAGCTCGATCAGGCCATTCGGATGGTCAACCTCTTCATCCGGCGCGGTGAGATGATCGTCTACACCCGTGGCCGGGTGGCCAATTCGGATCAGGACTACCGTGCCACCGAGACCGGCGAGTTCCTGACTCAGCCGATGGTCGTGATGGTGAACCGCAACAGCGCGAGTGCGTCGGAGATTGTCGCAGGCGCCCTGCAGGATTACGACCGCGCGTTGGTAGTCGGCGAAACCACGTTTGGTAAGGCGCTGGTGCAGTCTGTCTATCGCGTCACCCAGGGCGCCGGGCTGGCGTTGACGACCGCCCGCTACTTCACGCCGAGCGGCCGCATGATTCAGCGTCCGTGGGATGGTTCGTTTGACGAGTACCTGACCTACACCTTCAAAGATCAGGCCGAACGTCCGCATACCGCCGAGCAGTTGAAGTTCACCAGCGCCGGTCGCAAGGTGTATAGCGGCGGCGGCATTGAGCCGGACCGCCGCTTCGATGGTCCGGTTGAAGGATTCACCCCGACGACGTTTGGTCGGTCGTTGTTTACCCGACAACTGTTCGCGAGCTACGCTGAACAATTCACTGCCGAGGGCGACACCCGGGCCGGCGCGCAAGGCAAGAATCGCCGCGCCGTTCGCAAAGACTTTGTGGTCGACGATGAGAGGGTGCAGGACTTCAAGCAGTTCGCCATTGGCCGCAAGATGGCCATCGACGAGGCCGCGTTCACCAAGGATGTCGAATTCATTCGCGCGATGCTTCGCTACGAAATCGACCTGGCGCTGTTCAGTGCCGCGCACGCACGCCAGCGGTTGATCGTCAACGACCCACAGGCCCAGTACGCCTTGACGCTCTTCCCCGAAGCGGAGAAGCTTTTGACCCTCCCCAGGAAGGCGACTGTAAGGTAGGGGACAGGTCCTAAGGACCTGTCCCCTTCTGGCCTCCTACCCCTACCTTCTCCGGGCAAGACCCCTAAATATAGCGGTGCCGATACGCCTTGCCACAACGGGCTGGGCTTGCTAGACTTGCCGCGTTCTCCAACCCCAAGGGGACAGGTCTGGCAGACTTGTCCCCGGTACGTCACCTGTCCCGGGTATAGGCTGCATGCGTCTTGAACGTCTCGAAATTTCAGGTTTTAAGTCCTTTTCTGACCGCTCCGAGCTTGCTTTCGACCGCGGCGTGACCGCGATTGTTGGCCCGAATGGGTGCGGCAAGAGCAATGTCGCCGACGCCCTGACCTGGGTCATGGGCGAGCAAAGCGCCAAGAGTCTGCGCGGCGAGAAGATGGAAGACGTCATCTTCAGCGGCTCCGACGCGCGCAAGCCGACCGGTGCGGCTGAAGTCCGGCTGCGCTTTAGCGGCGTGGCGATGGCCGATTCGGTCTTCCCAGGTGCGACTGGCGACTTGGACAGCGGCGGCTCGATGCCAAGCGATGCGCATGTCGCGGACATTCTGGACGCGGTCCGAGAGGTCGAAGTCACGCGCCGTCTCTATCGCTCGGGGGAGAGCGAGTACCTGATCGACGGGCACTCCTGCCGCCTGAAGGATGTCCACGAACTCTTGATGGACACCGGGCTGGGCGCCAAGGCCTACGCGATCATTGAGCAAGGCAAGATCGGGTTGATCCTCAGTTCCCGGCCGACCGATCGGCGGCAACTGATCGAAGAAGCGGCCGGCATTACCAAATACAAATCGCGCCGTCGCGCCGCCGAACTCAAGCTCGAGGCCGCCCAGCAAAATCTCACCCGCATTGACGACATCGTCTTTGAAGTCGAAAAGCAGCGCGGCTCGCTGAAACGGCAGGCGGCCAAGGCGCGGCGCTATACGCGGCTCCGCGACGAAATGCGGCGCTGGGAGAAAGTGCTGTTCGCCCGCCGTTATCGCCTGTTGGGTGAGGTCATCGAATCGGCGCGGGCGCGGCTGGCGGAGACGCGCGAGCAGGAGGCCGGCGCAGCCGGCCGACTCGCTGAAGTGGAGAATGAATTAGCGCGCCTGCGGATCGAACTGGCCGAGGCCGAATCGGCCGCGGCGCGGGTCCGCGAAGCAGCGCACGCTCGCGAACTCGAGATCAATCGCCGCGAACAGCAGATCGCCCTCGACGCGCAGCAATCGGACATGCTGCAAGCGCGAAGCAGCGAACTCGAGATCGAGCGGGTCACCCTCGATGGGCGGCGCGAGCCGGAGCGGATCGCCTTGGCCAATCGACGCGCGGCCGCGCTCGATGCCGAACGTGCACGCGAAGAATCGGCGGCAGTGGTCGCCACGGCGGCCGCCGAACATGCCCGCGCCCAGCAGGCGATTGAGGCCGCTGAGCAGGACGTCGATCAGGCGCGCAGTGAAGTGTACGCGGTGATGAATACACTCACCGCGCTGACCGCGGCGCTGGAAGCGGCCACCGCACAACGAGAACGGTCTGCCGAAGCGCTCGGGCGGCTCGAGATGGAGGCCTCCGACCTGCGCACCGAGCATGAGCGCGCGGCCGCGGCGCGGTCGACCGCAGCGGCGGCCTTGACCCAAGGGCACGATGCCCTCGACGCGACCAAGATCGCGCGCGGCGCTCGTGAATCGGAGCTGGCCAGTGCGCGCATCGAACATGAGTGGCGCGCCCGCGAGGTGCGCTCGCGCGAACACGAACTCGCGTCGTTGACCGCGCGCCTGCGATCGCTCGAAGAACTCGACGCCCATCGGGCCGGGTTCAGTGACGCCGCCCGCATGGTGCTGGTCCAGGCCAACGGTCGCGTCGGGCAGATGGGCGCCGTGGCGGACGTCATCGAAGTGGAACCGCGCTACGAACGTGCGGTGGAGTCGTGCCTCGGCGAATTGCTCCAGCATGTGCTGGTCGAGCGGCATGAACACGCCGCCGCCGGTCTGGCGCTGGTCCGCGAGCAGGATGCGGGACGGTGTGGGTTCGTCGTGACCGGTGACGGCGTGGGCGATGCGATGGGTGCGCTTGGTGCTGGCATCGACATACCGTCCGGCGCCGTGATGCTGTCGAGCGTGATTCGTGTCGACAGCCAGCGCGAGGCCGCGCTGCGTGCCGCGATTGGCGAAGCGGTCATCGTAGACTCCTTCGACCTGGCGCGAGAACTGGCCGCGACCCTGCCGCTACCAGTCGCCACGCTTGACGGCGATGTGCTGCGCGGCACCCATCTGGTCGCCGGCGGTGGCAAGGTCGAATCGCGCGGGATTCTGGCGACCAAGCGCGAGATCAAGGAACTGCGCGAACGGGTCAGCCTCGAACGCGACGCGCTCGAGCGTCTCGCCAGCGAAACCGCACAGTTCGAGCAGACCATCGCGCATGCGACAGGGGCGGTCAACGCCCTGGCGGCCGAACTCCATCGTCAGGAGAAAGCGATCGTCTCAGTCGAGGCTCAGGTCCAACGGGCCACCGAAGATGAGGCGCGCCTCGGCCAGCGCAGCGAGCTGGTGGCCGCCGAAACCGGTCGCGCCCGCGATGAGATTGCGGCACTCGATGGGCGGCAAACCGAAGCGCGCGAGTCGATCGCGCGGCTCGATGAACAGCGCCGCGGCGCCGAGACGATGCTCAGTGACGCACAGCGCGTCCTGTTCACCGCTCGCGAGACATCCGAGACACTCGCCCAGAATGCAGCCGAGGCGCGCGCCAATCACGCCGCGCTGATCGAGCGGAGTTCGGCCATCGCCGCCGATGTGCGGCGCATGGAAGAGGCCGCGCGCGAGCTCGAGAAACGCGTTGAAACCTGCGCTACCGACTTGACGCTGATGCGCGACCAGCGCGAGCGGCTCCTCGCCGCGGTCGCCGAAGGTCACCGTCTGGTCGACGACGACATCAAGCTGCTCAATGGGCTGCGCGACAACATGCGCGACGCCGACGAAAAGGCGATGACTTTGAAGTCGTCGACCGAGCAGCAGGAAGAAATCATCCGCGATGCCCGGCGCGCGCTCGATGCGGTGCGGTCCCTGGCTGCTGAGCTCGAGATCACTCGGGCCAAGGCCGAGGCCGACCTGGGCCACCTCGCACAGCAGTGCCTCGACGCGGTCAACCTGCCGCTCGACGACGTTACCAGTGAAGTCGAACAGATGGAGGCCGCCGGTGATATCGAACCCGACGTCAACGCCATCCGTGCCGCTGAAGCGCCAGACCCGGACGAGGCTGACGAAGACGGTGGCATGACCGAGGCGGTCAGCGAAGAGTCCAGTGGCGCACCCGTGAAGATGACCGCCGAAGAGGCGATCACGGAACTCCGCGGCAAGATTGACAAGCTCGGCCCGGTGAACATGATGGCGATCGAACAGTTCGCTGAACTGGATACGCGCCATACCTTTCTGACGACTCAACGCACCGACCTCGTCGATTCGATCGCCCAGACCAATGAGGCGATCAAGCGCATAGACGAAACAACGCACGCGCGCTTCCGCGAGGCATTCACCGCGATCAACACCAACTTCCAGGGCACCTTCGCGACGCTGTTTGGCGGCGGCAAGGCCGGGATCACCTTGCTCGACGACAGCGATCCGCTCGAAAGCGGCATCGACATCGTCGCGTCGCCGCCCGGCAAGCGTCTGCAGAGCGTGATGTTGCTTTCCGGCGGCGAGAAGGCGCTTACCGCCATCGCGCTGATGTTCGCGATCTTCAAGTACAAGCCGAGCCCGTTCTGTTTGCTCGACGAAATTGATGCGCCACTCGACGACGCGAACATCGGGCGATTTGTCGAGATGCTGCGCAGCATGCTCGAACACACCCAGTTCATCGTCATCACGCACAATCGCAAGACGATGGAGATTGCCAACCGGCTCTATGGAGTCACCATGGAAGAGCCGGGGGTGTCGAAGCTGATTTCCATTCAGCTCAACTAAAGCGGCCGCCGAACGGCGGCCGTCCCGCGCCGCGCGTGAGCGCGTCGTCCTGCCGGCGGCGCGCTGGCGCCCGCCGGTCCTGCTCGCGGCCAACGGCCGCGAGTCCACAGGGGAACAGCCGCGCCACCGCCACCGTATAGTCAGAGATGGGGGTTTTCATGTACGCAAGCCGTCAGATTGCTCGGTTCGCCGTCGTCGCTCTGGTCGCCGTCAGCCTGGCCGGCTGCGACATTGCCGTTAACGGTGACGGTGGCCTCCATTTCGACGTCTCGGCCGGCAAGGCCCAGGACGAATGGACCCGCAGCTATCGGGTGCCGGCCAGCGGCCGGCTGGAGATTATCAACGTCAACGGCAAGATCACCGCTGTGCCCAGCGACACCGGTTCAATTGAGATTCGCGCCGAGCGCAGCGCCAAGGGCGCGACCGATGACGGCGCCAAGGAACTCCTCGCCCGGATCGAGATGCGCGAAGAAATCGGCGAGGGCCGTGTGCGCGTCGAGGTGCGGGCGCCGCGGATCAACGGCCCGTCAAGACATGAAATCAAGTGGACCATCAAAGTCCCGCGCGGAGTAGCGGTCGACCTGCGGACCGTCAACGGCGGTGTCAAGATGGACGGGCTCGAGGGTGAAATCCGCGCGCGCAGCACCAATGGCGGCATCACCGGCACCGGCCTCATTGCCACCGGGATTGATGCGGCCGTCACCAACGGCGGTGTCGAGATCGATTTGGCCAAGGCCATTACCTCGGGGACGTTCGACATCGAAGCGGTCAATGGCGGGGTGACGTTCAATATGCCGGCCGACAGCCAGGCTGACTTGTCAGGCCGCTGCGTTAACGGCGGGGTCTCGGTCACCGGTCTCGAGGTTGAGAAAATCGGCGAGGAGACCCGCCGCCGCATGGACGCCAAGCTCAATGGCGGTGGCGCGCGCGTCTCACTCGAGACGACCAACGGCGGCGTCAAGTTCGGCCGCTCGGGCGGAACGACCTAGGGTTGACCCTCGAGCCGCCGGTGCGTGCTAATCTGGCTCCTCTGGGCCCTGATCCCTGGGCCCTGATGTCTGATTGAACGAAGACAAAGCCTCCCGATACCACCGCCTGCGCCGCCGCGCCGACCTGCTCGGCACGGTCAGCGCTGCTGCCTTCCTGATCTTCCTGCTTGTCTCCGGTTCCGGCCTCTACCTTCGGGAAATCGGGTCATTCATCGGCGAACCGATTGGCAACGGATTCGAAGAGTACGCGACCGTGGTCGGACTCTCCATCGTCCTCGTTGTTCTCCTGCAACTGATCGATCTGCCCTTTGCCTTCTATCAGGGCTATCGCCTCGAACATCACTACGGTCTGTCGAATCAGACACTTGGCCAATGGATCCGCGACTACCTGAAGGGTGCGCTGTTGTCGCTGGTGCTGGCCGCGGTGGCCGGTTCGATTGTCTACGCGGCGCTCCGCAATGCTCCCAACTGGTGGTGGGCGATCTGCGCTGGCATCTTTGCCGTGGCGCTGGTCGGGCTGGTCCAGCTTGCGCCGGTTCTCCTGCTGCCGTTGTTCTATACCTTCAAGCCACTTGATCGGCCGACATTGGTCGAGCGACTGATGAAGCTCGCCGCACGAGCGCGCACACGCGTCGGCGGCGTTTATGAATGGGCGCTCAGTGCCCACACTAAGAAAGCGAACGCGGCGTTGGCAGGTATGGGACGGACCCGACGGATCCTGCTCTCAGACACGCTGCTGGCTGACTATTCAGACGACGAGATTGAAGTAGTGCTGGCGCATGAGTTGTCGCATCACGTGCACCATGATTTATGGCGCGGCATGGCGCTCCAGACCGTACTGATGTTCGTCAGCTTCCTGGCGGCGCACCTGGCGCTGCGGCGGTGGGCCGATCCGCTGGAACTGCGCGGCTTCGAGGATCCGGCAGGCATGCCGCTGTTGCTCCTGGTTGGCGGCGTGTCGTCGTTTCTGTTGGCGCCGTTGGCGAATGCCGCGTCGCGATCCCACGAACGGCGAGCCGACCGCTACGCACTGGACACGACGCAGCAACCGGCCGCATTCATCTCAGCGATGAAGCGCTTGTCGCAGCAAAACCTTGCCGAAGACCATCCATCACGGCTGGTGCAGTGGCTCTTTTATTCGCACCCGCCCATTCGTGAACGCATTGATGCAGCGCGCGGCTGGTCGTCATCCGCAGATTACGCAGATCACGCAGACCGCAGATTAAACAGATGACGCAGATACAGGCAACCAAAGATGACTGATATGAGATTCGCCTTGTGCGCAGTGGTGCTCATGACTCTCGGCGCGATGCACGCGCAAACGCCGCGAAAAACTAACGTCGCCCATCGCGGCGCATCCGCCTATGCACCGGAACACACGTTGTCGTCCTATCGCCTGGCCCTGGCACAGGGCGCTGACTTCGTCGAGCAAGATCTCGCGGTCACCAAGGACGGCGTGCTCATCTGTCTGCATGACCCGACCCTCGATCGCACAACCAATGTCGAAGACATCTACCCGGATCGCTCGACCACAGTGACTTGGGAGGGCAAGACCGTCAGATCATGGCTGGCCAATGATTTCACCCTCGCCGAAATCAAGAAGCTCGACGCCGGTTCCTGGTTCGACAAGAAGTTCGCTGGTGAGCGCATCCCGACCTTCGACGAAGCCGTGACGTTGATCAAAGGCAACGCGGGGATGTTCCCGGAGTTGAAAACGCCCGAGGTGTATCAAGGACGCGTCGACTTCGAAGCCGTCGTGGCCGCCGCACTCGACAAACATCAGCTGCGCGGAGCCAAGGCCGATCCGAAGACGCCGATCATTCTGCAGACCTTCAGTGAATCGAGTGCCAGGAAACTGGCGGCGATGAAGATCGGCGTGCCGGTGGTGCTGTTGTTGAACAACGGCAAGGGCTGGGAGACCGCGGCCAGGGTCAAGGAATGGAAGCCGTTCGTGCAGGGAATCGGACCGGCCAAAGGCATCATTGAAGCCAATCCCGACCTGGTCAAGTGGGCCCATGCCGAAGGGATGACGGTGGTGCCGTACACCTTCCGCTCGTCGGGAACCGGCAAGTTCCCGAACGTGAAAGCGGAGATGGAACACTTTCTCTACACGCTGGGCGTCGACGGAGTCTTCACCGACAACCCTGATCAGTTCCCGAGACGATAGAGCGGAGACGAGTTCCTTTGAACTGACAACTATCGTGGATGCACCACCAACGTGCCCTTCATCTCCCGACACAGTGGATCGCGCGTGAGGTTGCAATAAAAGGTGAAGGTCCCCGCCTGGCCGGCGCGGAATTCGAAGACGCTGGTCTTCTTGCTGCCAATGCGCCGGATGATCCGGTAGGCATCAATCGCAAAGCTATACGTCCGGTCTTCGCTGGTCAGTGAGAGGCGCACCAGATCGTCCTGGGCGACTTCGATGCGGTTGGGGATGAACTGATGGTCGCGCGCGGTAATGGTGATCTCGCGCCGATTGGGCGTCTGATCCTGGGCGGCGGCCAGCGTCGACGCCAGCGCCGCCAAGATCAGCAACCTCATCGCACTAAGCACTAAGCACTCAGCACGTAGCACCCAGCACTTTATTCCCGTCGCGGCCCGCGACCCCGACCTCGGTCGCGCCCGCCACCGTCACGACCGCCACCGCCTTCACGGCCACCGGCGGCCGCGCCGGCTTCCTGGCCGGCAGCGTCACCCGCTTCGCCTTCCGCTTTTTCCGGCGGCGCGGTGCCTTCGTCAGGAGAGAGCAACGCCTTGCGCGACAGACGAATCTTGCCGGTCGGGTCGATCGCAATGACCTTGACCAGCACCTGCTGGCCTTCCTTCAGCTCGTCGCGCACATCCTTGACGCGGTAATTCGCGATCTCGGAAACGTGGAGCAAGCCGTCGGTGCCCTGCATGATCTCGACGAACGCACCGAAGTCGGTGATCCGTTGAACCTTGCCGAGATAGGTCTTGTTGAGTTCCGCTGTGGCGGTCAGCTCTTGAATCATGCCGATCGCCTTGGCCGCGGCCGCTTCGTCCGACGACGCGACATTGACCCGGCCATCGTCTTCGACATCGATCTTGACGCCGGTCTTTTCGATGATGCTGCGGATCATCTTGCCGCCTGGTCCGATGACGTCGCGGATCTTGTCGACCGGGATCTTGATGCTGACGATGCGCGGGGCGTAGGCCGACATGTTGGTGCGGGTGTTAGGCAGCATCTCGAGCATCTTGTCGAGAATGTGCAGGCGGCCGGTCCGGGCCTGGGTCAGCGCGGCGCGCATGATCTCAGCCGAGATACCGGTGACCTTGATGTCCATCTGCAGCGCGGTGATGCCCTGCGCGGTGCCGGTGACCTTGAAATCCATGTCACCGTAGTGGTCTTCGGCGCCGGCAATGTCGCTGAGGACGGCATACTTGCCGGTTTTCTCATCGAGGATCAGGCCCATCGCCACACCGGCGACCGGCGCCTTGATCGGCACACCGGCATCCATCATCGCCAGCGAGCCGCCGCAGACAGAGGCCATCGACGAGCTGCCGTTGGATTCGAGGATGTCAGAGACGATGCGGACGGTATAGGGGAACTCTTCTTCGGTCGGCATCATCGGCGCGAGCGCGCGCTCGGCGAGGGCGCCGTGACCAATTTCGCGACGGCCGGGGCCGCGCATGAACTGAACTTCACCGACCGAGAAGGGCGGGAAGTTGTAGTGGAGCATGAAGCGCTTCCACACTTCGCCGTCGACGGATTCAATTTTCTGCTGATCGTCGGCGGTGCCGAGGGTGGCGGTGACCAGCGCCTGGGTTTCGCCGCGGGTGAAGACCGCCGACCCGTGGACCCGCGGCAGCACGCCGAGCTCGATCCAGATCGGGCGGATTTCGTCGAACTTGCGACCGTCGAGGCGCACATTGCGGTCGAGAATTTCGCCGCGCAGGACTTTCTCCTGCAGCGCCTTGAAGATTCCCTTGGCTTCGCCCTTGCGGCTCAGCTGATCGTCCGGCAACGACGACAGCACGCTGGCCATCACCTCGTCGACGGTGCCGTAGTTTTCGAGCTTGTCCTTGATGCGCATCGCTTCGGTCAGAGGCGCGAGCGCCTTGCCCTCGATGAACTTCTCGAAGTCTGCGTCGGACTTCACTTCCGGCTTGCTCAGCTTCTTGCGGCCAGCTTCTTTGGCGAGCGCGTCGATGCCTTCACACAGCTGCTTGATCGCGACGTGCGCGGCCTCGAGCGCCTGGATGGCTTCTTCTTCCGTGACTTCCTTGGCCCCGGCCTCGACCATCACGATGCCGTCCATGGTCCCGGCGACCACCAGATCGAGCCGGCTCAGCTTGCGCTGGGCAAACGTCGGGTTGATGATGTATTCGCCGTCGACGAGGCCGACGCGCACACCGGCGAGCGTTTTCTCGAAGGGCATCTCCGACAGTGCGAGTGCCGCGGACGCGCCGGTGATCGCCAGCACATCGCCGTCATTTTCGGTGTCAGCCGAGATCACGAACGCGATGATTTGCGTTTCGTAATGCCAGCCGGCGGGGAACAGCGGACGCACCGGCCGATCAATGCAGCGGCTGGTCAGCACTTCCTTTTCCGTCGCCTTGCCTTCGCGCTTGAAGAACCCGCCCGGGATTCGCCCCGAGGCATAGGTGTATTCGCGGTAATCAACGGTCAACGGTAGGAAATCGATGCCCTCGCGGGGGCTGCTGGAATGACAGGCCGTCACCAGCACCATCGTGTCGCCCTGACGGACGATGACGGAACCGTCGGCCTGCTTGGCCAGTTTGCCGGTCTCTAGTGACAGGGTGTGCTGGCCGACTTGAATCTCTCGCTTGTGCATAAAGCCTCGAATGGGGTCACGTTCCCCGGGTGCGGATTGGATGGTAATCAGTGGTCAGTCGTCAGTGGTCAGTCGTCAGTGGCCGGTTCAACACCGCGCGGACGAGTCGACGGTCAGACTGACGACTGACCACCGACGACTGGTCACTGCCTTACTTACGGATGCCGAGCCGCTTAATCAGCTCTGCGTAACGATCGGTGCTCTTGCTCTTGAGGTAATCGAGCAAACGGCGGCGCTGCCCGACAAGCTTGAGCAGCCCGCGGCGCGAATGGTGATCTTTTGCGTGGGTCTTGAAGTGTTCGGTCAGGTAATTGATGCGTTCGCTGAGAATCGCGACTTGAACTTCGGGTGAGCCGGTGTCCTTGTCGTGCGTCCGGTAATCGCCGATCAGCGAGTATTTTCTGTCTTTGGTCAGTGCCACGATGTCCTCCACGCACGGCCCAGTCTGAAGTGACCAAGCCGCCGTATACGGCGAGTTTTGAGTCGCCGAGAATCTTTAATTGTAGCTGAAGATCACCGACGGGTGCAAAAAACCGGGCATTTTTGATGGTTCGGCGAGGCCAACCATCTTTCCGTCGGGCCCAAGGAGCCGGGTGAGCGGAGGGATCACCGCAAGCGGCGAACGCAGCTCCCGTGGACCCAGTTCACGCCCATTTATCGCCCAGCGCACCCCCTCCGAGGTTAAGGTCGCCTCGGGAATGTCGTGGAGCAAGGTCTCGACCGGCTGAATCTGCGCGCGCAACTCGGCACGAGGGGCCGTGACCAGCGCTTCGAAGAGCACCGCGTCCCCCAGCCGGAAACCTGCGGCTTCGGTGCGAACCAGGCCGTCGAGGATGGCGCCGGGGCCCAGCGCCTGGCCGATGTCGTGGGCCAGCGCGCGGACGTAAAAACCGGCGGAGCAGCGGATCCGCACGGTCGCGCGCGGCGCCTCGAAGCTCACCAGTTCAAGGGCGTGTGCGGTGACGCTGACCGACGCAGGTTGAATCGGTTTGCCTTCACGCGCCCGCGTGTACGAACGCTCGCCGTCGACCATCTTCGCGGAGTAGAGCGGTGGCGCCTGTTGGTGGGTGCCAGTGGATTGCCGCAGTGCCCATTCCACCGCGTCGCGGGTCGGCACGTGGTCGCTTTCGCTCAGGACCGTGCCCGCCGCATCGTAGGTGTCGGTGACGACGCCAAAAAGAATCGTCGCGAGATATTCCTTGTCCGATCCGGTGAGGTGCTGCGCCAGCCGCGTCGCCTGGCCGAGCACCAGCGGCAGCACGCCAGACGCCTGCGGATCGAGCGTGCCGGTGTGGCCGATCCGGCTGATGCCAAGCGATCGCCGCGCACAGGCCACCACGTCATGTGAGGTTGGGCCGACCGGCTTGTGGACGACGAGGACGCCGTGGAGTTCTTCCTGGTGCACGGTCAAATCAAATGCAACACGAAGTTCACGAAGAGCACGAAGCCATTAAATCTTCGTGTCCTTCGTGTGCTTCGTGTTGGTTTCTACGGCGCTGGTGATGAGCGTTAAAAAAACTTTCTGCAGCAGCGCCAGTTCGCCGGTCGCTGAACAGCCCGCAGCATTCTTGTGACCACCGCCGCCGTGCGCTCGCGCGATCGCGCCGACGTCGATGTCACCCTTCGAGCGCATGCTGATGCGCCAGTCGTCAGCATCCGCTTCCTTGAAGAACACCACGGCTTCGATGTCTTTCACGCTGAGCGGGAAGTTGATAATGCCATCGGTGTCGTCGTAGGAGCCGCCAGCCGCGGCGGCAATGTCCTTGGTGATCGTCAGCACCGCGACACGGCCCGAGTCGTCGAGCTGCATATTGTTCAACACCGAGCCGAAGATCTTGACCCGACCCAATGTGCTGCTGTCGTAATGCGTCCGCGCGATCCACTGCGGGTTGGCGCCGGCTTCAACACAGCGGCGCGCAATCTCAAAGCTGCGCGGCGTGAGATGGGAAAAATGAAACGACCCGGTATCGGTCAGCAGGCCCAGGTAGATGTGCGTCGCGATATCCGCCGTCAGCCCGACGCCGAGCGCCTCGATCAGCGTGAACACCAACTCGGTGCAGGACGCGGCGCCCTCATCGACCCAATTGATCGCCCCGTAGTGCGTGTTGCCGATGTGGTGGTCGATATTGAACAGCGGCGATCGCTCGAGTCCGGCGACGCCGGTGCGCTCGACTGAACTGCACTCCATAATGATCGAGCCGTCGCGTTGTTCGGTGACGGCGCTGGCGATGCGAATCCGATCCACCGCTGGGAACGGTTGCAGGAAGTGTGGCACTGGCGCATCGGTGACAACGTCGGCACGTTTGTCGATCGCCTCCAGCGCCAGCGCCAGGCCGACCGACGAACCAATCGCGTCGCCGTCAGGCCGCTGATGCGAGGCGAGAAAAAAGGACTGGCCGGATCTGATCTGCGAGACCAGCCGCGCGAGTTCAGACACTCTCGGGCTTTTCGGGTGCGGGAGATTCAGCCGGTTCGGCCGCAGTGGCGCCGTCCGACGTCGGCGCGGCGCCGTCGATCGGCTCGATCGCGCGCGCTTCTTCTTCCTTCTTCAACTCGAACAGGATCTCTTCGACCCGCGTCTGATCCGCCGCCGCCTGATCGAAGGTGAAGGTGACTTCCGGCGAGCGGCGCAGCGACATGCGTTGGCTGAGCAAATGCCGGACATAGGCGGCGGCGCGGGTCAGCGCTTTTTCAGTCTGCTTCCGTTGCGTGGGGTCGCCGAGGATGGTCCAGTAGACCCGCGCCAGTGACAGATCGGCGGTGACTTTGACACGCGTGACCGTCACGAGGCCGACCCCGGGGTCGGCCACCTCAGTCGCGAGAATCTGGCTGACCTCCTCGCGAATCTGCTCGCTGACCCGCTCGACCCGATGAGATAAGGGCATACCTGGACTGATGCGACTTTTATGCCGTAGCGGCGACGCGCTCCATCTGGAAGACTTCGATAACGTCGCCAATCTTCAGGTCGTTGTAGCCCTGCAGTCCGATACCGCACTCGAACCCGGTCTTGACCTCCGACACATCGTCCTTGAATCGGCGCAAGGAGGCGAGCTTGCCCTCCCACAACATGACGCTGTCGCGGAGCAGGCGCGCCTGCGCCTCGCCGCTGCGCGTGATGCGGCCGTCGAGCACCATGCAGCCGGCAATCGTGCCGATCTTCGGCACCTTGAAGGTCTCCCGCACGACAGCACTACCGACGCGCTGTTCCTTGAAGGTCGGATCGAGCAGGCCGGTCATCGCCTTCTTAATCTCGTCGGTCACGTTGTAAATGACCGAGTAGTGGCGGATGTCGACCTTCTCGCGGTCGGCGACATCGGCAGCGTTGCGATCCGGCCGCACGTTGAAGCCGATGACGATGGCGTTGGAGGCAGCCGCCAACAAGACATCTGACTCGTTGATGGCGCCGACGGCAGAGTGAAGAATCTTGATCTTCGTCTTCTCGTCGGTTAGCTTGCCGAGCGTGTTGGCCAGTACTTCAGCTGACCCCTGCACATCGGCCTTGATGATGATCGGCAGCTCCTTGACGTCTGAATCGGCAAGTTGCGCCTGGAGCGATTCCAGCGTGAGGCGGCCGCCCTTCGCGCCAAGCGCGCGATCCTTCACCTGCATCTGGCGGAACGTGGCAATCTGCCGTGCCTTGGCCGGGTCGGCCACCGACTGGAACGAGTCGCCAGGCGACGGGAGGTTTTCGAGACCGAGCACTTCGACTGGTGTCGACGGCCCGGCGACTTTGAGCGCCCGCCCACGGTCGTCAATCAACGCGCGCACGCGACCGACCACCGGGCCGGCAATGATGTTGTCGCCGACGCGCAGCGAGCCGTCCTGGACCAACACCGTGGCAACCGGACCGCGACCGCGATCGAGCTTGGTTTCGAGCACCGTCCCGAGCGCCGCGCGCTTGGGGTTCGCTTTGTGCTCGCCGATTTCGGTAACCAGCAGGATCATTTCGAGCAGCAGGTCCAGGCCCTCTTTCTTCTTGGCCGAGACTTCGACAAACACCGTGGTGCCGCCCCATTCTTCAGGAATGAGGTTGAGATCGGCCAGTTGGCGTTTGACCGTTTCAGGATTCGCGCCGGGCTTGTCGATCTTATTGACCGCCACAATGATCGGCACATTGGCGGCGCGTGCGTGATCGACCGCTTCTCTGGTCTGCGGCATCACGCCATCGTCTGCCGCGACGACCAAAATCACCACGTCGGTGACGCGCGAGCCGCGCGCACGCATCAAGGTAAAGGCTTCATGACCCGGCGTGTCGAGGAAGACAATGTGCTTGTCGCCCTTTTCGCCGACCGGCACCAGATAGGCGCCAATGTGCTGGGTGATGCCGCCGGCTTCTCGCTCGGCGACCCGCGTCGTGCGGATCGAGTCGAGGAGGGTGGTCTTGCCGTGGTCGACGTGACCCATGACCGTGACGACCGGGGCCCGGGCCACGAGGTCGGCCGCGTCGACCGCTTCCGATTCAACCTGGATCAATTCCTGCTCGAAGCTGCGCGTCTCGACGTCGGCGCCAAACTGGCGCGACACTTCGCGCGCGGTATCGATGTCGATCGTCGAATTGATGGTCATCATCAAGCGCCGATCGAGGAGTGACTTGAGCACGTCCTTGACGCGCACATCGAGCTTATCGGCGAGGTCTTTTACCGTCATGCCCTCGGCGAGTGTGATGGTGCGCGAAACCGGCGGCAATTCAACCGGTGGCGGTGCCGGACGGCTCGACGGGGTTTCGCGACGCGGACCGGACGGACGCGGACCGGATGGACGGAACTGCTGTCCACCGGGACGTTGATACATGCCGCCCGGGCGCTGCGGCATCCCCGGGCGCTGCGGATAGGCACCGGGACGTGGCGGCAGGTTGGTGGGACGCACGGGCTGCGCGGGCAGCGGACGCGGTCCGCCCATCATCGCGGGCGTCGTGCCTGACGCGGGCCGTGCGGCAGACGGATAGGGCGGACGCGATCCGGGAGCGCCAGGCCGCGATCCGGGTGGCGGCGTTGCCGGACGAGGCGGCGCAACCGGCCGCTGTTGCTGTGGGACGACGGTGCGGCGCGGCACCAACGGGGGCGCCGTCGGCGGCGCCTTACCGGGTTCTTCGACTCGCAGCCGGATGCTGGGCGGGACAAAGCGGCCGGCAGGTGCCGGCGCCCTGACCGCAACCGTCTCCTGCGCCACCTGGGCCGCAGCGAGCGGCGCTTCAACCTCGGGCGCAGCGGCGAGCGGCATCGCGGCAGGTGCGGGCTCGTCAACCACCGGTGGTGGCGGTGGCGGTTCC
The DNA here is from genome assembly GCA_035575715.1 of Vicinamibacterales bacterium. Lineage (GTDB taxonomy): Bacteria > Acidobacteriota > Vicinamibacteria > Vicinamibacterales > UBA2999 > JACCSI01. Next base: position 381,369 of record DATLXN010000012.1, read on the forward strand.
GCCACGACATGCACTTCCGGCGCCGGCTCCTCGAGCACCGGGGCAGCGGCGGCCACCGGTTGCGGCTCTTCGTACTGCGGTTCCGGTTCGCCGTGGTCTAACTGTTCGTCTTCGGCCGGCGTCGGGGCGGTCGGCGGCTTGACCGTGCGGATCAACCGCGGCGGCGGCAGCGCGGGGGCCGCGGGCTTGGCCGGCTCCGGTGCGCCGGCCTTCTTGCCGGCGGGAGCGCCACCCTTCTTGACGGTCGGCTTTGCCGCAGTTTCTGAAAAGATGTCGCCCTTGGGCAGCTCGATACCGCGCTGACGTGCGAGACGATCGACAAATTGCCGCGCCACGATCTCTTCGAGCGTGCTCGATGCGCTTTTCAGCTCGATGCCGTGGTTCTGCTTGAGCAGGGCCAGGACTTCCTGGCTGGTCGTATTCAGCAGTTCAGCGACTTTATAAATCCGGACTGTTGCCAACGTGTGTCCTCTGATCGGCGAGACGCCAGTCTCGCTCTACGTACGTAATTACCCGACCGACTAACGCGATTCGTCTACAGCCGGCGTGTCGCCGGTGTCGGCGGCCTCGTCCGGCGTGGCGCTGCCGGATTCGGAAGTTTCGGTTCCCGCGGCGGCGTCGACGGGGTCAACCGCGTCGCCAGCGACTTCACCCGCTGCGCCGTCGGCACTGTGCGCGGCTTCGGTACCGTCCGCGGCTTCCGCACCGTCCGCGGCCTCCGCACCAATTTCAAACGTCCCGAGGACGGCTTCGACTTCCTTGCGTTTTTCTTCTTCGCTCTTGATATCAATGCGCCAGCCGGTCAGCTTGGCCGCCAACCGGACGTTCTGACCCTTTTTACCAATCGCCAGTGACAATTGTTTGTCTTCGACGACAACTTCCATGACCTTGTCCTGATCGTCGACGATGGTGACGCGCTGCACCTTGGCCGGCGACAGCGCATTGGTCACCAGTTCGACCGGATCGTCCGACCATTCGACGATGTCGATTTTTTCGCCCCGCAGTTCGCGAATGATCGCCTGGACGCGGGTGCCCTTCATGCCGACGCACGCACCGACCGGGTCGACATCACGCTCGCGCGAGTAGACCGCAACCTTGGCGCGATCGCCGGCTTCGCGCACGGCGCCGCGAATGACCACCGTGCCGTCGTAAATCTCCGGCACTTCCTGTTCGAACAGCTTGATCAACAGCGCCGGATCGGTCCGCGACAGCACAATCTGCGGGCCTTTGGCGCTCTTGCCGACGTTCTTGATCACGGCGCGCAAGCGGTCGCCCTGGGTGTAGCTTTCGGCGCGGGACTGTTCTTTGCGCGGCAGGATCGCTTCGACGCGACCCACTTCGATGATGATGTCGCCCTGCTCGAACCGCTTGACGATGCCGTTCATCACTTCGCCAACGCGCTGGTTATATTCGGCGTATATGATTTCCCGTTCCGCTTCGCGGACCTTTTGAAAGATCACCTGCTTGGCGGTCTGCGCGGCGATCCGCCCCAGCACGTCAGTCCGCTTCGGGAATTCGATCTGGTAGCCGACCTCGACTTCGGCGTCGTCGCCGTACATCTCTTTGGCTTCGGCGATCGAAATCTCGGTCGCGGAGTTGGTGACCTCGTCAACGATCGTCTTGACCGCGAACAATTCGATCTGGCCGTTTTCCGGATTGAACTTGGCGCGCAGATCTTCGGTGCTCTTGTAATACTTGCGCGACGCCGTCAGGACCGCTTCTTCCATCGCCTGAATGACGACGTCCGGTTCGATGCCTTTTTCTTTCGCGAGCGCTTCGATCGTCTGCTGTAACGGATTACTGCTCGTCATGTCCCTCAGAACTCCACGTCTAACCGCGCGCGGCTGATGAGTGCGAGGGGCAGCCGTATCAGCTTGCCGCCTTCGGACTCGAATAACACGTCGTCTCCCTCCAACCCGCGGAGACGCCCGGCAAACGCGGTTTGCCGGTCCACCGGCTGGCGCGTCACGATCTTCGCGGCCCGCCCGGCAAACCGCCGATAGTCTTCGGCCACCCGCAGCGGACGGTCGAGACCCGGCGATGAAACTTCCAGCGTGTAGCTTGCGGGCAGGAGTTCCTCGACGTCGAGGATCGTGCCGAGCTCGTGGCTGACGTTCGCGCAGTCCGCGATACTGACGCTCTCTTCCGCCGTTGCCGCCGGTCCGGGTCGATCAAGTACGACGCGCAGGACGTTCTGCGCGCCTTCACGACGCATCAGCACGTCGTCGATCGTCAACCCGAAGGTGGCCGCTACGCGGCTCGCAATTTCGCGAATGCGCTCGAGCGGGGTCAAGCGCCCCCTATAAACACAAAAAGTGGGCAAAAGGCCCACCTGGTCTCCCAGACTTCGACCGGACTCTACATATTAACACGTAGACCGGCCTTCGGCCGGTGGGACCGCGGCGCGGGGGGACCGGCGTCGCTTTGCTCGCCGGTTGGGCGAGTTAGATGGACCGCCTCCGGGCGGCAGGACTCCCTCCGGAGCAGGACCGGCGTCGCTTCGCTTGCCGGCAGGAGCCTCGCCGTGCGGCGAGGCGACAGTTGGGTGGAATTGAATCGCTGGTGAAGGCGAGCCGAACGGCGAGCCTCTCGCCGGGTCCGGCTCCAAGCGGAGCGAGGAGTCGTGCCGCCCGAAGGAGCGCGAAGCGCCACCGGTCCTACCGGAGTGAAGCGACGGTCCCACCGGCCGAAGGCCGGTCCGCATCGACCGGTCTCGCCACCAGGTCGTATCCGTGTGCACCGACGATCTCGACATCAACAATATCGCCGGCCGCGAGCGCTGAGACGTCGCACTCGGTGAGATACACGAGAGGATCGATATCCGGCGCCTGGCCCCCAAGACGGCCGCGGAGGACCAGTTCGTGTTCTGGCGACGGGCCGTCGACGATCAGCCGGGCGCGTTCGCCGACACGGCCTTTCTGCCGCTTCTTCACGATCTGCTTCTGCCGAGCCATCAAGCGCGACTGGCGCCGCTTCTTGACCGCTGCGGGCACATCGTCCACCAGACCGAAGGCCGAGGTCCCTTCTTCATGGGAATAGGTGAAGACGCCTAGGTGGTCAAACCCGACGGTCTCGATAAATGCCATCAGCTCGTCGAAATCCTGGTCGGTTTCGCCGGGGAAGCCGACGATGAACGTCGTGCGCAGAGTAACGCCCGGAATGCGGGCGCGAATCTTCGCGAGCAGCTTCTCGTATCCGGCACGAGTGCCGGGGCGCTTCATGCGCTGCAGCACTGCGTCCGAGGCGTGTTGCAACGGCAGGTCGATGTACTTGACGACCTTGTCGCACTCGGCGATCGCCGCAATCACGTCGTCTGAGATCGTCGTCGGATAGAGGTATAGCAGTCGGATCCATTCGAGACCGTCGACCGCATCCAGTTCGCGCAGCAGCCGCGGCAGCGCGCCACGCTCCTTGCGATCGATACCGTAGAAGGTGGTGTCCTGCGAAATCAGCAGCAGTTCTTTGACGCCGCGCGCAACCAGGGCGTGCGCTTCCTTGACGATCGACTCCGAGGTGCGGCTGCGATAGTGGCCGCGCATCTTCGGGATGATGCAGAAGGCGCATTTGTAGTCGCAGCCCTCGGCGATCTTCAGATAGGCGTAATGACCAGGCGTGGCGAGGCGGCGCGGCGTGTCGGCGTCGTACAGATAGTCAGGCAGGTCGATGCCGAATTGCGGGCTGTCGGGACTCAGCGGTCGGGGGTCGGCAGTCGGTGGCCGGTGGCCAGTCGTCGGTCGTCGGTCGTCGGTGGCCGGGTCGCGGCGATAGAAACTGAGGGGTGTCGCCCCCACGATTCCCGAATTCCGACTCCCGACCGCCGGCTGTATCGCCTGGAGGATCGCCGGCACTTCGCCGGTGCCCAACACCGCGTCAATCTCCGGGATTTCCTTCTTCAACTCGTCGCGATAGCGCTCGGCCATGCAGCCGGTGACCACGAGTCGACGTCCGGGGACCTGCTTTTTGAGTTCGGCCATCTCGAGGATGGTGTCGATCGACTCCTGCTTGGCGCGGTCGATAAAGGCGCAGGTATTGACGACGAGCACGTCGGCCCCATTGGGGTCGGCGGTGATCTCGTGACCGGCGCTCTCGGCTAGGCCCAGCATGACCTCGGCGTCCACCAGGTTCTTGGGACAGCCAAGAGAGACAAAACCAATCTTCATAGGGTGCGGCGCTACTGCTGGTCGATTGACGACCTCGCCAATCCTGCCAATCGGACAGTGTACGACAAGTAGCGAGCATTGTGACCGAGTGTAACCGCTCCAACGCGCATGGGCTGGATTCGAGTCCCAGCCCTCTTACGGCGTTCCTCGACTACGGCGTGCCCTCGACAGCACGCAGGTGATATCCGCAAGAATCGCGAATCGTCAATGCGCTCTTGAGTTCGACTGTCTGCAGAGGGCGATCGCGATCGAGCATCCGCTCGAGCAGCACGCGGGCGGCTTCGCAACCCAAGTTGTACTTTGGGAAATTCACGGTCGTCAACCGTGGCGAGAACGAGTCCATCCACGCATGATCGTCACAGGTCACAATCGCAACGTCCTGAGGGCAACGCAGCTGGTATTGTCTGAGCGCCTTCATGAAACCGACCGCCATGGTGTAGTTGGAGATGAAGACGGCGTCCATTTTCTTCTTGAGCAGTGCTACGCCGGCTTGGTAACCGGAGGCGACCCGATAGTCTCCTTGAAAGAAGAGTCCGCGATCGAATGGGCGCTTCCATTCGCGCAGCGCCCTCTTGTAGCCCTGGATACGGCGTTCAGACGGCGTCACGTCGCCCAACCCGCCGATCATCCCCACGCGTCGATATCCCAGCCGCAGAAGATGCGAAGTTCCTTCATATGCTGCCGCGCAGTCATCCAGGAGGACGGCATCGCCGGCCAGTCCGGCCACCAAACGGGTCACTTGCGTGATCGGCACGCCGGCCTTGTCGATGCGAGCCATCACCTCAGGCGAGAGCGTGGCGGGGGACTTCGTGAAGAGAATGCCATCGACTCTTTTGGCGAGAAACAACTCGAGATAGATCGCCTCCTTTTGCGCGTCGTCGTCGGTGTTGGCGAGCAGCAACGCGAAGCCCGCCCGATGCGCGCGATCTTCCGCGCCGCGCACGACCTCCGGCCAGAACGGATTGGCGATGTCGGGGACGATCATCCCAATGGTGTGCGACTGCTGGCGGGCGAGGCTTCGGGCCAGCAGATTCGGCCGGTACCCCAACTTGTGAATGGCGGCATCGACCCGCGCCTTGAGGCGCGGGCTGACGTAGGCGTTGTCGTTGACCACAGCAGAGACCGTGGCTACCGACACCTTTGCCAAGCGGGCGACGTCGTAGATATTCGCCATCTCATCTGAGCTCGGCCGCTGCCCGGACGCTCGGCGGGCCGCGAGGCCGGCCGAGTCTAGCACCTGCGTCGTGGTCGAGCAAAGCGCTTCGCTTACCCGGCTGGAGTACGCGGATTCGGCCACGACGACCAGACGTGCGCAACGTCGACCGAAGCTGAGTTCGTCATTGACACGTTGCCGCAATCTCTCAATACTGGCGGCTTCACGGCACAGCTTCGTGTTTCGGGGCTGCCCCGGCCCAGCGCGCCCGGGGGCATTCGCAGGGTCGGGGTGGTCGGCCGGCCGTGCGAAGCGCTTCGCCGCGTGATCTCGACTCGCGGCGTGCGACGACTGCGATGGCTCGCATGAGCGCGTAGCGCTTTGCAGCACGCGTCCCCACAGTGAAGAGGAGACACCGTATGACAGCTAGACGAGTGATTCGGTTGGTCGGTTGTCTGATGATGGGCCTGCTTCTGGCCATCCCGGCGCACGCGGCCGCGCAGATCGATACCGCCGCAATGGTCGGGACCGTCCGGGACGGCTCGGGCGGCGTCTTGCCCGGCGTGAGCGTCACCGCGACGCTCGACGGGACAGGGGTGGTGTCGACAACGATGACCAATAGCTCCGGGGAGTATGTCTTTCCTTCGCTCCGCATCGGGCGCTATCTGGTCGCCGCCGAGTTGCAAGGATTCAAGCGAGCCACCCAGCTCGACGTCCAGCTGCGTGTGCAAGATCGCGCTGAGGTGAATTTTTCTCTCGACGTCGGTGCGATCAGTGAGGAAGTGACCGTGAGCGGTCGGGCCGCTGTGCTCCAGACCCAATCGGCCGACATCGGCAGCGTCGTCGACGCGCGGCAGGTGCGCGATCTGCCGCTGCTTGGGCGCCGGTATTCTGAGCTGGCGTTTTTGGTGCCCGGCGTGGTCCAGGCACCCGCGGGTCTCACCAGTCGTGGTGAGGACACGTTCTTCAACGCCAACGGCAATTTCGCAACGTGGAACAACTACACGCTTGATGGCGCTGACAACAACTCCTTCTCGACGAACCTGCAGGAGCGGAGTCCTCAAGTGGTCCAGCCGCCGGTGGATGCGCTCGAGGAATTCAAGGTGCAGACGAGAACGTATTCATCCGAGTTCGGCAAGGCTGCTGGCGCGGTGATCAATGCCTCGATCAAGCAAGGCACTAACCAGTTTCGCGGCAGCGGATTCGAGTTCTTCCGCGACGAGGCCTTCAATGCCAACACCTGGGACAACAACCGTGCGAGCCGCCCGAAAGGCAAATTCAATCAGCACATCGCCGGCTTCACTCTCGGCGGCCCACTCCTGCGAAACAAGACCTTCTTTTTCGGTGATTACCAGGCGACGCGCACGGAGCGGGCGCTCTCCCTCACGGCCACGGTGCCCACGCTGCAGATGCGTCGGGGTGACCTGAGCGAGCTGGCCGGCACGTTGAATGCGACCAATCCGTTTGTTCCGGCCGGGTGCGTGAACGCCGAGACCAAGCAGATCAGCCCGGCGTGCATCGATCCGGTCGCTGCGCGTATAGCGGCGCTGTATCCGCAGCCCAACGTTCCCGGGACGGGTTTCTTCGGGAACAACTTCATCACCAACGGCGTCCTCGACAGCGACATCGACCAGTTCGATGTGCGCGTCGATCACTCGCTTTCCGGCAACGACCGACTCTTCGGCCGCTATAGTTATCAGGAAACCGACCGGATCGAGCCGCCCAATCTGGAAGACCCCTTGGCCGGTGGCGGCTTCAACAGTACGCACTTCATTCGCGGACAGAACGTGGTGGGCGGGTGGTCGCGGGTGTTCGGGAGCGCGGTGTTCAGCGAGTTCCGCTTTGGCTACAACCGGGTGCGCGGCGACACGGTGCATCCGGCGTTCGGTACTGACGTCAACACTGGCGTCGGGATCCGCGGCGTCCCCAATGATTCGCGTTACTCTGGCGGGCTCCCGATCATCTTCATCGGCCGAGTGAACTTCATCGGTGGCCCATTTTTCCGCCCGCAGTTCCAGACCTCGCAGGTATTCCAATTCTCCGAGAACCTGACGTGGACCAAGAGCCGGCACACGTTCAAGTTCGGGTTCGAGAAGCGGCGCGACCTGGTGACCTACATTGACCTGCGGTCGCTCAACGGAGAGTTGAACTTCCCGGATGGACGCTACACCGGATTCGGGTTCGCAGACTTTCTGCTCGGGATCGCCAGCAATCAGCGGCTCACTCTGTTCCACCAACCGGACCTCTACACCGATGGCTGGCAGGGGTATGCGCAGGACTCGTGGCGGGTCCGCGAGAATCTGACGGTGAACGCCGGACTGCGTTACGAGTACTTCACGCCGCTCTTCGACCGCAACAACCAGCTGACCAACATCGACCCGGCCACGGGACAGGTCGTCACGGCGAAAGCGTCGGGCAGCGTCCGCGAGCGCTCGCTGATCAATCCGGATCGCAACGATTTCGCGCCGCGCGTCGGCACGGCGTGGAGCATTACCCCGCGCGTCGTGATGCGGGCCGGCTACGGCACCTTTTACCAGCAGACCGATCGCTACGGCTCGGAGAGTCAGCTCGGTCTGAACCTGCCACAGCTGGTCGACTCCGACATCAATGCGAACTCGGCAGCGGATCCGCCCGCATTCAGATTCAGCGAGGGCTTCGTTCCGCTGAACCCGAACAACGTCGATCGGGCGCGCGTCCAGTGGCGCATCCAGGATCCCGACCAGAAGACGCCGATTGTCCATCAGTTCAGCATTGGTCCCGAATTCCAGCTCGGGACGAACATGGTGGCCGCAGTTGAGTACGTGGGCAACCGCATCCGCAACGGGCGCCGCCTGCGCAACCTGAACGAAGGCATCATCCAGACGCCGGGCGTCGGCCCGGTGGTGTTCCCGTACGCGCAGTTCGGGTTCGGCAATGCGTTCCTCGAACAGATCGTGACCGTCGGTCGCGCCGACTACAACGCCTTACAAGCGCGTGTGCAGCGCCGCCTCAGCGACGGCCTCGCGTTCACAGTGGCGTACACCTACAGCAGCGCCAAGGGCGACTTCATCGATCACCTCACAGCCGGTGGCGGCGCGTCGGGCAACTTTCCGAATACCACCTACGCAATGGATCAAGACTACGGGCCGCTGCCCTTCGACGTGCCACAGCGGCTCGTGACCAGCTTTATCTACGAGCTGCCGTTCGGAACCGGCCGCAGGTTCAACCCGTCTGGGCCGCTGGGAGCGATCCTCGGCGACTGGTCGGTCAACGGCATCCTCACGCTGAGCGACGGGCGGCCGTTCTCGATCGGGTCGAGCGATCGAGCCTTCGTCGGAGGCGGGCGCAACGTGCGCGCCAACTGCATCGGTGAGGCAGTACCCAAGGGCTTCGATCGAACGCTTGAGCGCTGGTTCGATACATCGGCCTTTGCGCAGCCCGCCAATTTCACGCACGGCAATTGCGGTTACAACACCGTGCGCGGGCCCGCGTTCAAGTCGATGAACGCCTCGCTGTTCCGCGGCGTGCCTCTCGGGAACCAGCGGCGTCTGGAATTCCGCCTCGAGATGTTCAATCTGTTCAACTGGGTGAACTACGGGTTCCCCGCCGCAAACGTGTCCAATCCGAACACCTTTGGTCGGATTACCAGCTCGCTCGGCGATCCGCGTGAAATGCAACTCGCGGTGAAGTTCTACTTCTAAGTACACCCGGCGAGGCGGGTCGATGGGGACCCGCCTCAGCCACCTTCGAATAAGGCCGCTCCCGAGATCCGTCGACATGAGGATGACGTTTCGACCGCACTCGGTGCTGGGCGTATTCACTGTCCTGGTCGCCTTGGGCGCGAACGTGTTGCTCGCCCGCGAGCCTTATCGCCGCGCATCCTGATGAGGAGGCCGGTGGCGTAATGACGGTGCTTAGTCGGCGCGACGGTGCACGCGTTGCCGCGCTCACGCTGACGCGCGGCGAAGCCGGCGACAACGCAGTCGGATCGCAGGCGTTTGACGCGCCGGGTCTACTGCGCACCGAGGCTGCTGGTGTCGAATCACTACTACGGCGTCGATGAGCAGTACTTTACGACCGCTGCGGATTTCGGCTTCACCAAGCGGTCTGACGAAGCGTTCGATCGATGGGATCGTCGCGCATCGACCCTCGTCATGCGGGACGCTTTCACCGCCGCCGCCGACCCGACCATGTTTCCCGAACAGATTCGCGAGGGCCTCCGCCGGGCCGCAAGAGCGTCGAGCCATGAGGTCGGGACCGGACCATGAGAAACGCACACAAGACAGGATGTCCATGCTGATACGCCTTACTATCACGCGCCGTTTGTGGCTGTTACTCGTCGGCGCCGCTGCGGTGCTCGCCGCAGGCGCACCTCTCCGATCGGCGCCTCCGTCGCAGGACGAGGGTGCGGCAGGCACGTGGCAGATGCTGCTCAAACTGCAGACGACGGCAAGCGCCATGCACACCACCGCGCATCCCGATGACGAACATGGTGGTGTGTTGGCCATGCTCAGTCGGCGCGACGGCGCTCGGCTGGCGCTGCTCACGCTCAATCGCGGCGAGTCAGGCGACAACGCCATTGGTCCGCAATTGTTCGACGGCCTTGGACTGATCCGTACTGAGGAGCTCCTCATCTCGAACCAGTTCTACGGCGTCGATGATCAGTATTTTACGACGGTGATCGATTACGGCTTCTCAAAGCGTCTCGAAGAAGCGTTCGAGAAGTGGGGACGCGAGCAGGTGCTGCGCGACGTCGTGCGGATCATTCGCATGAACCGGCCGTACGTCCTGATCTCGCGCTTCCAGGGCAATGAGCGCGACGGGCATGGCAACCACCAGACGGCTGGTCTCATCTCGCAGTTAGCGTTCAAGGCCGCGGGCGATCCCAGCATGTTCCCCGAACAGATGCGTGAGGGCTTGCGGCCCTGGCAGCCGCTCAAGCTGTATATCGGCGGCGTGCGCGAGGACGAGGGTTGGTCTCTGCGGGTGGATCCGGGCGAGTTCAGCCCGTGGATCGGCGATTCGTACTCGAACTTTGCACGGCTGGGACTGAGCTTTCAGCGATCGCAGACGGGTGGGCGGTTCAATTCTCAGCCCGGTCCCGCGCCAGGCTATTACACGCGGCTGGCGCCGAGCGTGACGGCGAATACGAAGGAAGCGGGCTTCTTCGACGGAATCGATACCTCGCTTCCCGGCCTGTTCAAGACTCTCGGCAAGCCAGAGCCGTCGGGAGCGGCACCGCTCCTGACCGCGATCGACAGCGCCGTCAAGAAGGCGGTCGCGGCCTTCACAATCAAGGATAGCTCGACGACGGTGCCGGCTTTGGCTGAGGGTCTGACGGCGACGCGCGCAGCCCTGGCGGCACTAGGCGACCGAGACCCGGATGTGCGCTTTGTACTGGAGGTGAAGGAGCGCCAGTTTCAGGAGGCGATCAACATAGCGTTGGCGGTGGACCTCACGGCCCTGGCGCAACCGAGCGGCGTGCAGGACCCCACGGGCCCCTTCGCGCAGTTTGCGCCGCCCCCGACCATGGCCGCCCCCGTGCCTGGGCAGACCTTCGAGATTCGCACGCGTGTCACCAATCGCGGCAACCTGCCGATCACACCGTCCGACATCGGGCTGGTGACTGACCCGGGGTGGGGCGTCAGGAAGGAAGCAACGACCATGGCGCAACTCACCCCCAATGCGTCGGTGGTACAGCGGTTCACGGTGACCCTGGCGGGCGATGTGCCCCTGAGCTCGCGCCCGTATTTCTGCCGCGCGTCGATTCAGGACGCGCGCTACACGTTGTCCGATCCGACTCAGTTCGGCCGGGCAGCCGCGACGCCGCCGGCCACGGCGGTGGTGCGCTACACCGTCGCCGGGGTGGCGGTGGAAAAGCGCCCGGTGGTCCGCCGGCGAGAATCGAAGCTGCCCTACGGCGATGTCCTGCGCGAGCTGCGCGTCGTGCCGGCGCTGTCGGTCCGCGTCGCGCCCGAGCATGCCGTCCTGCCCCTGCAGGTCGCGACCAAGCAGGTCGCCCTCACGGTGGATCTGCTCAACAACCACCAGGGGGCGATCAGCGGCCAGCTTGCGCTGACGCTCCCGCCCGCATGGCGCGCCGAGCCGGCGACGCAGCCGTTCGCGTTCGAGCGGCCAGGCGAACGCCGTACCTTTCCCTTCACCGTCACCCTGCCGGCCCTCGAGACTCGGGCCTATACGATCACGGCAGTCGCGACGGCCAACGGCGTGCGCTATGCCGAGGGCTACGAGCTCATCGATCAGCGCGATCTCGAGGTCCGCTATCTGTATCGCCCGTCCACGGTGCAGGTGCGCGGCCTGGACGTCACCGTCGTGCCGCGCCTGAACGTCGGTTATGTGATGGGGGTGGGCGATCAGGTGCCAGCCGGCATCGCGCAACTGGGGTATCCGGTCACGCTGCTCGGCGAGAGCGATCTGGCCACTGGGACCCTGGAGCGCTTTGACACCATTTTGACGGGTACGCGGGCGTATGCGGTGCGGGACGATCTGCGGACCTATCATCGGCGCCTGCTCGACTATGTGCGGCAGGGAGGCAACCTGGTCGTGCTCTACAACACGCAGGAGCTGATCCCCGCGCGCTTCGCGCCGTTTCCAGCCGAGCACGGCCCGCGAGCTGAGGAAGTGTCGGAGGAAGATGCCGCCGTGCGAATCCTCGCACCGGCGGCGCAGGCGCTGACCTGGCCCAACCGCATCACCGCGTCGGACTTCGAGGGCTGGGTTGAGCAGCGCGGCTCGAAATTCTGGGCAGCCTGGGATCCGGCGTATACCGCGATGATCGAGACGGCCGATCAAGGCCAGGCGCCGCAACGCGGAGGCTGGTTACAGGCGAGCTACGGCAAGGGCACCTACACCTACTTTGCGTATGCCTTCCACCGGCAGTTGCCTTACGGCGTCCCCGGCGCCTATCGTCTCCTCGCTAATGTTCTCGCTCTGGGCAAAACACCGCCACCAGGACGCTGACAGGGTTGGTCAGCCGGCGGTTCCGCTGCCCAACGGGTGGGGTGGGTTCGTCACGACTGCCCAGAGGTCGCGGGGTGCAGCCGACGGAACAGGAAGTAGGCCGCGACCGACACCGCCAGAAAACCGAACGCAAACACGATCCCCTCGAATGGGCCAGTGAAGAATAAATAGAGCCAGAGCAGCATCGACACGATGGCGGGGGCCGGGTAGAGCCACATCTTGAATGGCTGCGCGATGTCCTTACGATATTCGTAGAGCAGGATGACCGCCGCCGCCTGCCACACGAATCGCAGCAGAATCTGCACCTGCATCAGCCAGCTCACGAGCTGACCGAGCGTGAAGAAACAGAACGGCAGCGAGATCAGGCCGATCGCCAGCAACGAGACGTGCGGGAAGCGCTTGGTCGGGTGGACCTTCGCGAAGATGCGGAAGAAATCGCCGTCACGTGCCGCCGCAAACGGCACCCGCGAGTAACCGAGAATGACCGCGTAGAGTGATGAGGCGGCGACGAACAGGATCAGTCCCGTCATCACGTTACCGGCCAGGCTAGCCTGCGCGGGATCGGCGAACGTGCGGACAATGAAATTGGAGGCGACGGTTCTCGACTGCGCGGCCTCCTGCCACGGCATCATGCCGAGAATGGCCGTCGTCATCAACATGTACAGGACCGCGACGACGGCGATCGACAGGACGATCGATCGCGGGATGGTGCGCGTCGGATCCCGGATCTCGTCGCCGATGTTGCACACTTGGTTGTAACCGCCGTAGCTATACATCGCGAGCACCGATGCGGCGCCGAGCCCGGTGACAAAGGCGCCGTCGAACCGGTAGGCTTCTGGCGGAAAGTCGAACGCCTGTGCCAGCGACGACGTGAACAGACCCGCAACGATGACCCAACCGACTGTCAAGAGCACCACGACGAGCATGATCACCGTGAGGCGACCGATCGATTCGATGTCGCGGTACAAGAGCGCCGTCATTCCGACGCACACGCCGGCCGCCAACAGGTGATGCTGCCACGCGGGCATGGTTGCGAAGAACTGCAGATAGTCGGCGAAGCCCACGGCGCCGCCGGCAATCGAGAGCGGCGCGACCAGGATGGTTTGAAAGATGAAGATAAAGGCCATCAGGCGGCCGAGGCCGAATGGCTTGTACGCTTCGCGCAGGTATAGATATGACCCGCCGCTGCCGGGCAGGGCGGCACCGAGGTGTGCGTAGACCAGTCCATCAGCCAGCGACAGGACGGCACCGACGACCCATGCATAAATGATGTGGGGGCCGTTCATCGCGGCGATCATGAAAGGGATCGTCAGGAACGGTCCGACGCCAACCATGCTGATGATGTTGGTGGCGGTGGCCTCGAGCAGGCCCATTCGGCGGACGAGCGCGCCCGATGTCGGCGACGACGGCGTGGTGTTCATACAGACGTCAGAGCGGCGACGAGCCCAGCCGCCTGTGTGGTGGACGCGATCAGCGGGTTGTGGGCGAGTGCGTCCACCGCGTCCGCGCGAACCTGCGTCAGTCCAGCCCTGACGGTCCGTCGCTCGTAGTCCTTCACTCGGACGATCAGGTCGCGGACCGCTTCGGGCGCCGGTCCCACATGAAGCGCCAGCGCGCCGTTGGCGTTAACCACACAGGGCGCCTCGATAATGTCAGCCAGCTCCAATTCCGGTAGATTGCCTCGGTTCTCGACGTTGAGCGGGACGATGGTACCGAGATTGAAGTGGATGCCCCGGACTGTCTGCAGGGCGATTTTGTCGTATCCGGTGAGCTCCGCCCACGGCGAGCGTGCGAGCGGCGCCGGCGCCCCTGATTCGATCTGCATATAGCCAGCGTTGCGCGTCGCGAGATAGTGCTCGTAGGTCGCCACTGGATCGCGGGTCGGGTCCTGCAGTTCCTGAAACAGTTTCACGTTGAGGCGATCGATGACCATGCCGCGGCTCTCGCCGGCCCGAACGAGGTTGTGGAACGCATGATCCGCACGATAGTAGTAGTAGACGTACTCGGTCGGTAATAGCCGCAGCGCTTGGAGCCGCTCGACTTCGAACAGAGGGGCGCGGTAGACCTGCTGCAAGAGATCGGGCCGATCCCAGAGTCGCGCCAGCTGCGGCACGCCGCGATGATAAACCTCGCGCACCCACCCCAGATGGTTGAGGCCGACGTAATCGAAGTGGCACTCCGCCGACGGCACCTCGAGCGCGTGCGCCACTTCTTCGAAGAGTTCGGTCGGCGTGTCGCAGATGCCGATGACCCGAGCGCCGGTGGCCTGGCGCACCGCCTGTGTGACGATGCCGACAGGGTTTGTGAAATTGATGATCCACGCGTTCGGCGCGCGGTCGGCGATCGCTCTGGCGTAGGCCACCGCTACGGGGATCGTCCGCACGGCCATCGCAAAACCGCCGGGTCCGATCGTTTCCTGGCCAATCAGTCCATGCTCGATCGCAATGGCTTCGTCGCGCGAACGGCCGTGTATGCCTCCGACCCGGATGCTGATGAACACGAAGTCGGCCCCTTCGAGCGCGTCGCCAAGGTCGGTCGAGGCGCGCAGCCGCGCGGCCCCGGCGAATCGTGAAGCCAGGTCGCCGATGACACGCTGCCGCTCGGCATCCACGTCGAAGAGCGCAATCTCGGCAATGGGCAGATCGGACTGCACCAGACCGTTGACCAGTAACGGGACGCGCACGCCGGCCCCTCCGATAATCGTGATCTTCATGAGGTGAGAGCGGACGTGCGCCTGCGGAGGCCTCGCGCCGGTCGTGGGGTCGGCATGGCCGGTGCGCTGAGCGGTGCGAAAACCGCCGGCAGCTCGTCAAGCGAGGGCAGACCGTCGAGTCCGCCCGCGCACCGGGTCGACGCGGTGCCGACATGGTTGCCCAGTCGCAGGCTCATTCGCGGATCAAGACCGCGTAACCTCGCGGCGAGAAAGGCGCCGTTGAAGGCATCGCCGGCGCCAGTCGTGTCGACGACGCGGGCGCGACGTGTGGCCGCCCGCAGGTCGGTCGGACCCCCAACCCACCGGCTGCCGCTCGCGCCCAGTTTGATGACGACGGGCATGGGGCTGCGGCGCCACTGGGTCACGGCCGCGTCAAGGGTGCGCCGGCCGGAATAGAGGACCGCTTCCTGGGCGTTGAAGAACGCATAGTTGAGGGCACGCAGCAGATGCTGAAACCGTCGATCGTCGAGCAGCGCCTCGTTCCAACCGAAGTCCCATGACGTCGTAATGCCGGCCTCGCGGAGGCGATGCACCACGGGTTCCCAGTGCCGGCACGACCGTGGGAAAAACGCAAAGTGCACGTGGCGAGCCCGCTCCTCCGCCAGCGCGCGCAACAACCGATCCTCGAGCCTGTCGTTAACCCCGTTGAAGGTCACAAAGCTGCGGTTGGTCGCCGTCGACAGTGCCGCGGTGATTGCGTGCGGCTCGCCGGACCGGCGCAAATTGCGGACGCCGACGCCTTGCGCGCGGAGATAACCGACCGCTCGATCGCTCAACCCGCTCACCACACGGCAGCGGACGCCAAGCCTGCGAGCGGCGACGGCGCTGATCAGGGCGCCGCCCCCAAAGGTAGCGACAAAGCCGTTGGTCTTCACTTCCTCGCCCGCACGCGGCAGGCGTGGAAGGTCGAGGAAGATCAGATCTTCGAACGCTTCGCCGACTGTCAATAGTTCGGTGATGGCCACCGTCCGGGACACCATATCACGGGGAAACCTCGACCTAAGCGCTTCGCTGGCTGGCGCGGTCGCCGCACCAACACCTCGCGGACGATGACCGGGTCGACGGGCGGTCAGCGCACGCGGTTACGGATACAACCGGTAGAGCATCCGTGGATACGGAATCGTTTCGCGCACGTGTTCGAGACCGCAAATCCACGACACACAACGCTCGATGCCCATCCCGAATCCGCCGTGGGGCACGCTGCCGTAGCGCCGCAAATCAAGGTACCACTCGAACGCTTCCTGCGGCAGCTGGTGATCCTTGATGCGCTGGAGCAACAGGTCGAGATCGTCGAGCCGTTGACCGCCACCGATGATCTCGCCGTAGCCCTCGGGCGCGAGGACGTCGACACACAGCGCGCGATCGGGCTGTGCCGGATCGGGCTTCATATAGAACGCTTTGATCGCCGCCGGGTAATGCGTCACACAGACCGGTCGGTCGAACTGTTCGGACAGCACGGTTTCATCGGTGCCGCCAAGGTCGCCGCCGACCTGGAACGCAATTCCCTTGTCGAGCAGGATCTTCGCGGCCTCGTCATAGTGCAGCCGCGGAAACGGCGCTGTGACGTTTTGCAGCTTGCTGGTATCTCGCTCGAGAACTTTGAGCTCGGTTTGCCGGCGATCGAGGACCCGGGCGACGACTGCCGAGACCAGGCCCTCCGCGAGCGCGATCACATCATTGAGGTCGGCATACGCCACCTCCGGTTCGACCATCCAGAACTCGGTCAGGTGGCGACGGGTCTTGCTCTTCTCGGCGCGAAAGGTCGGACCAAACGCGTAGACCTTGCCGAGCGCCATCGCGTTCGCCTCGTTGTACAGCTGCCCGCTCTGGGTGAGGTAGGCGGTTTCATCATCGAAGTACTGCACTGGGAACAAGGTCGTCGTGCCTTCGCACGCGGCCGGCGTAAAGATCGGTGTGTCGGCGAGGATGAACCCGTTGCTGTTGAAGAAGTCCCGTACCGCATTGATCACTTCGTGGCGGACGCGCAGGATCGCCGTTTGCCGTTCGGCTCGAATCCACAGATGACGGCGATCCATCAGGTAATCGACGCCGTGTTCTTTGGGTGTGATCGGATAGTCGTGCGACACGCCGACGACCTCGAGCGCGTTGCCGGTGAGTTCGTAGCCGCCTTTAGCCCGCTTGTCTTCGCGCACCGTGCCGGTCACGATCACCGAACTTTCCTGCGACAGATGATCGGCCGCCTTGAAGGTGTCTTCGGGGACGTCGTTCTTGCCCATCACCACCTGCAAGAAGCCGGTGCCGTCGCGGATCACCAGGAAATGAATTTTGCCGCTCGATCGGCGGTTGTGCAGCCATCCCTTGACCGTGACCTGTTGTCCGACGTGGGCGCCGATGTTCTCGATGTAGACCTGGCTCATTCGATACTCGCGGGATTCTCAAAACTGATATCGAGCAACTGCTCGAAACGCCGGCGCGCCCGGTCGGCCTTCTCGAGGACCGCCTTTGGCGTCGAGGTGTTGGCGAGCTCGAACATCCAGGCGCCGTCGTAGCCGATTTTCTGCAGTGACATCAGCGTCAACGGCCAGTCAATCTTGCCCTCGCCCGGCGTGAGATGGTCGTCGGTTCTCTTGCGGTTGTCGTGCAGGTGAGTGGTGATCAGATGCTCCGCACAGGTTTCGATGGCGTCACCCACATCGCCGAGCAGGAACGCGTGCCCGACGTCCATACAGATCCCGGCGTTGGCGCCTTCGAGGTCGTTCTCGATCAGCGAGACCAACGCTTCGGCGGACGACAACTTATTCGGGATCACTTCGAGCGCCAGCCGCACGCCGGCGCGTTCTGCCATTTCGAGCAGGGCTTCGACTGCCCGCCTGGCCGCGTCGCGATTGTTGTCGGCTGGTGGCGAGGCCTGCCCGTCCGGGACTCCAAGGTGGACGACCAGGTGCGTGAACGGAATCGTCTGAGCGACCGCCAGCGCCGCCTCGGCTTCGGCCAGCGCCTGGCGCCGCCGCTCGGCATCAGTGGCCGCGAACGAGTAGGTCTCGCCCCACACGCCGCCAGCCAGGCTCGCCGCAATCGGGGCATGCACCGAGTTGAGCGTCATGCGGGTGTCCTCGAGCCACTCGGCGAGCGAGCGCACTGCGACGCCGTCGTGATAATCGAAGTGGCTGCGCGTCGCGAACACCTCGATCGTGTCGAAGCCGTGCGCGGCGATCTCGACCAGATGGTCGCGGTCGAGTCGAAGGTCGTGGTACAGATGGGTCGATACACCGAATCGCGGGCTGCTCACGGGGCTGCTCCTTGGATCCTACCGGAGTTCTTCGATCAGTTCGGCCAGCAGCTCCTGGAGGCGACCGAATCGAGGATACTTCGCCAGGTTGCTGCGCACGTAATTGAGGGTGCGGGGAATATATTGGATATACACCGGGTTGCCGCGGGTCACCGTTTGATAGCCAAAGGTGCCCAAGGCCTTGAAGTTCCGCTGCAGCGCCATCACGTCGAAGCGGCGCCGGAACTCTTCGGCCTGCGCCGGGGTCACGCCGGCCGCCCGGCTCTTCAAGGCCAGAAAGTAGGCGATCAGCTCGTCGACCTGGCGGGTGGTGAGATCGACATAGGAATCGCGCAACAGTGACACCAGATCGTAGGTGTCCGGCCCCATCCGTGCGTCCTGAAAATCGATGATAAACAGCGCGCCGTCCCGCAACATCAGATTGCGGCTGTGATAATCGCGATGACACAGCACGCGCGGTTCAGCCGCGAGTTCAGTCACCATCGCTGACCATTCTTCAGACAACGCGCGTTGCACCTCGACCGGCGGCGAGACCCCGCGGTACTGCTTGAGAAAATATTTGTAGAAGAACTCCATTTCCCAGGCGAGCTTATTGGTGTCGAAGGCGACGCTGTAGGGCGGGTAGGCCGGCGATTCGAGTTCGGCGCCGCGTTCCTGGAGCACTGCGATGAAATGGACCGCTTGCCGATACAGCGCCGCATGCTGGTCCGGTGTGGCCGCACCGAGGTGCGCTTGCAGCGTCACATCGCCGAGATCCTGCAAGCCGATGATGCCGAGCGGATTGGAGTGGTGCAGAATCTGCGGCACCGGCAGCGGCACTTCGGTCATCAGCCGCGCCACCGCCACAAATGTCATCTGCGCAAAATCGATGGGCCCGGCGTGCAACGCCAGCACGATCGAATCGCCGTCGCGGAGCCACACCCGAAAGTAGCGGCGGTCGCCCGCGTCGCCGGTCAGGGGGAGTACTTTGGTGACCAGGTGGGTCAGCTGCTGGTCGTCGAGGTACTGGTTGATGCGCGCGTGCGCGGTATCGGCCACAGCTTGATTCTAGGTGGTGGAAAAGCGTGACAAACCGAAAAACGAAACTAAAAAACGAAGTCTTTCGTCTTTCGTCTTTCGTCTTTCGTCTTTCGTCTTTCGTCTTTCGTCTTTCGTCTTTCGTCTTTCGTCTTTCGCCTTTCGCCTTTCGCCTTTCGTCTTTCGTCTTTCGTCTTTTGGTTTCCGGCCCCGGCCTTGGGGCCGAGGGCCGGCTAGAACGGGCGCGCGGTCATCCCGTCCGGAGTGGCGACCAGCGCTGACCCCGCGAAGCGTGCGTCAGCCGGGACTTCGACGTCGTCGGTCACGACACAATTGATGAGCTCGGCGCCTGCCCCCACGGTCACGCAGTCCCACAGCACGGTGTTTTTCAGCACCGCGTCAGGCGCAATGTCGCAATCGACGCCGATGTCGAACCTACGCCGCTCGCGCGCGGCGACCGTCGCCACCGTAGATAGATAGTCAGCGGCGGTTCCAACGTCGAGGAATTCGGCGGCGCTTTCATACGCCGCGATCGCGTCGGCGCGTTCGCCGATCAGCCGCGGATATAACGTGCGCACCGTCTCGCTCGGCTGATCGTCGGGCACGTCGTCGAACACCGATGCGTCGACTGCTTGCACGCCGATGAAGTGCAACGCGTGTGTGTCGGCGGTCGGCTTGCCGAACCCTTGCACGAATCCGTCGGGCCGGATCAACACGCCGCCGTAGCGCGCCACATCCCCCGGCACGACGGCCATGGTTACGCGCGCACGCGTCTCGAGGTGATGCGCGGCGACGGCCTGCACGTCGCAGTCGGTCAGCGTGTCGCCATTAACGATGAGGAAACGCGTGGCTTCGAGCAGTGCGACGGCCCGTCGGGGACCGCCCGCTGATCCCAGGATCTGTTTCTCCCACGAATAGCGCACCTGCAGATCCCACTCCGCACCGTCGCCGACGATCCGCGTGATCGTCTCGGGACGATGATGCAGGTTGAGCACGACGCGGCGGACGCCGGCCTCGCGCAGCCACGACAGGATGCGCCCGATGATCGGTGTCCCAGCAACAGGCATCGCCGCCTTGGCCCGGACGTCCGAGACAGGACGCAGTCGCGTTGCCAGACCCGCAGTGAGGACCAGCGCCGGCCACTCGGACAGATCGATCATTCGGCGACGGGGGCGACAGACGCAGCAGCGCTTAGGGCGGTGAACGTCATATCGCGCGCACTCAGGCCGTGCGTGCGGGCGTACTCGACAAAGAGGGTGCGGTAGGAATCGGTGACGTAATCATCCTCGGTCTTGCCGAGCGCAGCAGCGGTCTGGTGGATGTGATCCTCGCCGCCTTCAATCTCGACGAAGATGCCGACCGGCGTTTCGTCGATCGCGATCACCACATCTTCCGCGGCAAACTCTTCGCGATATTTTTCGTAGCGGAACCAGTCGCGGAAGCCCAGCTCTTGCAGGATCAGCAGCAGCGTGTCGCCATCGGAGGCAACCGTCTCGTGTTCTTCGCGCACCTTCATTGCGCCGGGTTGGATCGGGCCTTTGAAAGTCAGTACGCTCCGCTGGTTTTCGGAGCGCACGCGCAGGACGCAGCGTCGCTGATAGAGGCGATCATCTTCGGCGTCAAGGAGCGTATCCTCCTGCAACCGCCGTCCGCGGAGCGGAGTGGCGCCGATTGAGAGGATGCGCTCGCGCGCATCCTCTGCACTGTCAAACTGAAGCTTGATCTCGCGTTCCAGCGCCATTGGGACACGAATCTTACTGCACTACCAGCCCCTGATTAGTCCTTGCGCACCGTCACAAAGTTCTGTTGTCCGTTGCGCAGCACCAGGAGAAACGCCGTGCCGCCGGAGGGCACCTGGCCCAGGGCGCGGCTGGCTTCCTGCGGCGTCGTTACGGCGCGGCGGTTGACTTGCAGGATGACGTCGCCGCGGCCGACCCCGGCGCGCTGTGCGGAGCTGCCGACTTCGACCTCGGTGACCATCACGCCCTCGGTCCCCGGCGGCACGCGCAAGCGGCGCGCCATGTCAGAGGTCAGGACGCCAATGGTGATGCCGAACCCGCTGGTCTCCTGGACGTCGGGATTGTCGGGCTCGCTGCGCGCCGTACGGGTCGATTCGTTCTCGAGATTCAGTTCGTCGATCGTCACCGTCAACGACCGCTCCTGCTTGTCGCGAAGAACCTTAATCGGCACCGCCGTGCCCGGCTTGGTGGTGACCACCATCGCGACCAGTTGATCGCGCCGCTGCACCGGCTTGCCGTTGAACTCGACGATGATGTCGCCCGGTTCGATACCGGCACGCGCCGCCGGACCGCCCGAGTTGACGCTACCGACCAGCGCACCGCGCCGTTCCTTGAGGCCGAATTCCGCTAACGCGTTGAGCGGCACGTCTTGCACGCTGACGCCGATCACGCCGCGGGTGATCTTGCCGCCACGCAGTTGCGGCAGCAGGTCGCGCACCGTGTTGATCGGGATGGCGAACCCGATGCCCACGTTGCCCTGGGACCGCGAGTCCGCGTAGATCGCGGTGTTGATCCCGATCACTTCACCCCGCACGTTGAGCAGCGGACCACCGGAGTTACCGGGGTTGATGGCGGCATCCGTTTGAATGACGTCAGCCGAGCGGCCATCCGCGACCGGCAGGCCGCCGGGGCGCGCCGCGCTGACGACGCCGACGCTCACGGTATGGGAGAGGCTGAACGGATTGCCGATGGCCATCACCCAGTCGCCGGGCTGCATCTGCGCCGAGTCGCCAAATTTCACTTCGGCGAGATCACGTGCGGGTTTCTGCGTCAACTCAAGCAGCGCGCTGTCGGTCAGCGGATCCCGACCGATAATCCGCGCCGGGTAGGTGACGTCGGTGTCATCGCCGAACAGGTTGACCTCGATCTTGGTCGCGCCTTCGACAACATGGTTGTTGGTCAGGATGTAGCCGTCTTTGCTGATGATGAACCCGGTACCGGCCGCCACGGCAATCTGATCGCGCGGACGTTGCGGCTGCCCACCCTGTCCGCCGCGCGGCGGCTGGCCGCCGCCAAAGAAGCGCTCCAAGAGGTCATCACCGCCGCCGCCGCCGAAAAATTCGGTCATGTCCTGCGACCGCTGTTTGGTTTCGGTGCGGATGTTGACCACCGAAGGGCTGACGACCTTGGCGATGTTCCGAAACGTGGCCGCATCGAGCGCGCCGGTGAGCGGCGCGCTGTTGGTAGCGGGCAACGAGATGGCCTGTTGCGCCATGGACGGCGCCGACAGATCAAGACGTGAGGCGATCACCATGCCGACAGCGAGCGACGCCACGCCGATCAGCAACCCATAGAACACCGTCGTTTTACGACTAGACATTGACGTCCTCCACTGAACCAGTGCGCTAAACCAACGCTAAAATGGCGTGCTGCCGCGGACCGGTAACCTCGGGCCCGGACGGACCCCAGACTACGTTGATTTCGGTCCGCACGCCGAAGTGATCGAAGTAGACCCCCGGCTCGATCGTGAAACCGGTACCGGGCAACAGCCGGCGTTCATCGTGCGTTTCGTAATCGTCGAGATGCGCGCCGTTGCCGTGCACCGTTTCTCCCAGGCTGTGACCGGTGCGGTGCAGGATGCGATCGCCCAGGCCGGCCTGCTGAATCACTGCGCGGGAGGCGCGATCGAGTTCGTAACCGCGCACCTCGCGTCCCGCCTTCGCGCCCTCTTCAATGACCGTGACGGCGGCGTCACGCGCATCACGCACCGCCGCAAACGCGTGGGACATGACGTCGGGCACCTGCGCGCCGGTGAAGCCGACCCACGTAATATCAGCAAATACCGCGCCCGGTGTTGGCAGCTTGCCCCACAGATCGAGCAACAACAATTCGTTCGGGCGAATCGTCCGATGGCGCTTGGCGCTCGGCAGGTAATGAGGATTGCCGGCGTTTTCCTGGGCCGACACATTCGGTGCCGAATCGCTAATCAACCCCTCGTCGCTGAACCACTGCCACATCAGTTGCTGCAGGTCGTATTCGGTGATCGCCACGCCGTCTTTCAGCCGTGCGGTCACGGCGGCGAACGCCTGGTCCTTGATCCGATAGAGCTTGTCCGCCGCGGTCCGATGTGACGCAATCGCGTCGGCACTCCAGTGCGCTTCGAACTCCTGGATCAGGTCGCCGGACGACACCACATCAACGCCTTGCGAGCGCACCATCTCGATGGTGCCTGCGTCGACCCGCGAGACGTAGGGAATGGCGCCGTTAGGCGAATACTCCATCGCCACTTTCCGCTTGCCTGCGAGTAGCGCCTTCAGTCCCGACTCGAGTTGCTCGCGTCCGGCGTAGGCCGTTTTGGCGCCGGGCACGCGGTCCAGATTGTGCCGTTCGATCGCGTGCACCAGACCGTGCGGTTCGCCGGTCGCAGGAATCATGTAGAACCACCGCCGTGACGCCATATGGCCACCGCCGCCAAGGCCAGCCATCCGCTGAGCAATCGGGTTAGCGCCCTGGAAGTCGTACCACAGCCAGCCGTCGAGGCCTTGCGTGCGGAGTGCCTTTTGAACGGCTGCAATATCGAGCGACATAATCGTTCAGTATAAGGGGGGCCGGAGCCTGGTGCCGGCCGCCGGGGCGGTTCCACGGCCTCTATTTAGTTCGACGCCGCGTCTGGGTCCCAGGTTTTGCCGCGGTTGTTAAGGATTCGCAAAACCGGGGCGGAAAACGCGCAGACCTTCCGGCGGTTGAGGTGGTACGGTGCGACCCGCGGCGGTCCAGCGACAACCAACGGCGAGAGGGTAAGATCGTCTAACCAGCCTGTTGTCACGTCTGTAACCCTATGCGAACGAACATTGTTTCACTTGCGCTCACCTCACTTCTGACCGCTACCGTCGGTCTCGCGCAGCAGGCCCCGCCACAGCCCGCCCCCGATCCGGGCCAGCCTGGGGTGACGTTCCGTGCTGAGGTCAATTACGTCGAGGTCGACGCGCGCGTCGTTGACGCGCAGGGCAACTTTGTTTCCGGCCTGCAACAGGGCGACTTCCAGATTCTCGAGGATGGCAAGCCGCAGCCGATCAGCGTCTTTTCGCTCGTCAACCTGCCGGTCGAACGCGCGGCGCGCCCGCTGTTCGCGAGCAAGCCGATCGAGCCGGACGTCCAGACCAATATCTCGGGGATCAACGGGCGCGTCTATCTGATCGTCCTTGACGACCTCCACACCCATCCACTGCGCGGCGCGCGGGTCAAGCAGGCGGCGCGGCAGTTCATCGAGCGCTATCTCAGCGTCAATGACGTCGCGGCCGTCGTGCATACCAGCGGCCGCACCGACGGGGCGCAGGAATTCACCGGCAACCCGCGCCTGCTGCTGCACGCGGTCGACAAGTTCATGGGCCGTAAACTGCGCTCGGCCCTGCTCGGTCGTCTCGATCAAGAGCAACGGAGCCGTGACACCCGCCAACCGGGCGATCGCATCGACGATCCCGATGCTGCCGAACGCGGTCACCACGCCCGCAATACGTTCGACTCGATCAAAGGGTTTGCCGACCTGATGGCCGGCGTCCGCGGCCGGCGGAAGGCGTTGGTCTATTTCAGCGAAGGCGTGGACTACGACATCACCGATCCGTTCACGAACACGGATGCCACCACCGTGATGGACGCCAGCCGCGACGCGATTGCCGCCGCGACGCGTGCCAATGTTGCGATCTATGGAATCGACGTGCGCGGTCTCGGCGCCGGCGCCGACGACGCGATGGAGGTTCAGTCGTTTCCACAGGACCCCACGCTCGGTCTCGACTCCAGCGCACAGTCCCGCGAAGTGCGAATGGGGCAGGACAGCCTCCGCGTCCTGGCCGATCAAACCGGTGGCTTTGCCGCGGTCAACACCAACGACATTGGCGGCGCGTTTCACCGACTGGTCGATGAGAACAGCGCCTACTACGTGCTCGGCTACTACCCGGCGAACGAACGCCGCGACGGCCGTTTCCGCAAGCTCGAAGTGCGGGTCAACCAGCCGGGCCTGCAGGTGCGGGCCCGCCGCGGCTACGTCGCGCCGCGCGGCCGGGTGCAGGACACGAAACTCGCCGGGCCGAATGCGGCGAGCGCCGAATTACGTGAAGCGATGAGCAGTCCGGTCCCACTGGGCGGTTTGCCGCTGGCCACGACGGCAAGCGTCTTCAAGGGGCCGGATAAGAATGGTTCGGTGGTCATTTCGACGTTGATCGGCGGGCGTGACCTGTCCTTGATCGAGAAGGACGGCACCTTCCGCAACGACGTCGAAATCGCGTTCGTTGCGGTCGATTCGAAGGGCAAATCGTTCGCCGGTGACCGCAACACGCTGAACATGAATTTCAAGCCGGACACGCTGGCGCGCGTCCGCGCGGCGGGGTTCCGCGTGATCTCGTCGATGGACCTGCCGCCCGGCCGTTATCAGTTGCGCATCGCGGTACGTGAAGCCAACACCCGTCGCTCCGGCTCGGTCCTCTACGATCTCGAAGTTCCGGACTTCGCCAAGGATCCGATCTCGATGAGCCACATCGCATTGACATCGGCGGCGAGCGGCTTTGCTCCCACCGCCCGCCCGAAAGATCCGCTCCTCAAGATCCTGCCGGCTCCGCTCACCAGCTACCGCGACTTTTCGCAGGCCGACGAACTCGCGTTGTTTGCCGAGGTCTACGAAACCGGTGGCGGTCCGGCGCACAAAGTGGAAATCGCCGCCACGCTGAAAGCCGAAGGCGGCCAGACGGTGTTCCAGACGCGCGAAGAGCGCGACAGTTCCGAGCTGCAAGGCAGCAGCGGCGGCTACGGCTTCAACGCCCGCATTCCGCTCAAGGGCGTGGCGCCGGGCCTGTATGTGTTGCGCGTCGAGGCGCAGTCGCGGATTGCCGATCGCAAGATGGTGAGTCGAGAAACGGTTGTTCATGTGATCGCGACGCCCCAGGCTGCGCGGCCCGGTGCCACGGCGGCCGGCGGCGTGATCCCGCTCCCGCCCAGCACCGTCGCTGGTCCACCCCAGGCGCCTCCGCCACCCGTACCCGCCGCACCACGTGCACCCGTTGCAGCGCCCGGACCGATTGCTATGACCACGATCAACAGCGACATGATGAGCGGCATCACCCGCCCACAACAGAGCGTGGCGCGCACCGCCGCCGAATGGCAGACGCTGTGGAGCCAGCACGTCCTGGGCCGTCCGGCGCCGGTCGTCGACTTCACCAAGCAGATGGTGGTCGCGGTGTTTCTTGGCAGCCGATCATCCAGCGGCTACGCGGTGCAGATTACCGGCGTCCGCAAGGACGGCAATACCCTGGTCGTGCAGTGGGCCGAACGCAAGCCTGAACCGGGGATGATGGCGGCGCAGGTGATGACCTCGCCGTCGCACATCGCGACGGTGCCGCGTCATGTCGGTGACCTCCGATTCGAGAAGGTGGAGCCGTAGGCGGCGTGAGCGACCCCGACACTTCGTCATTTGCCGGCGCGACCAGCACCGGCGTTGACCCTCGTCTCTCGGCGCTGCTGTGTTACACCGCGTGGTGGGTGTCGGGGATCGTCTTTCTGATCATCGAACACCAGCATCGCGCGGTGCGCTTTCATGCGGCGCAGTCGCTGGTCGTCTTTGGCGGCCTGTCGCTGGTGATCGGATTGCTGTCCGGCCTGAGCATTGCCATGCTGATGGTGTCGGCCGCCGCGTTTCAGGCGGCGCGACTGCTGGTCTATCTGGTATGGATGGCGACGGTCGGGTTGTGGCTGCTGGTGATGCTGCGCACATATCAAGGCGAGACCTGGCGCGTGCCGATTGCGTCAGATCTCGCTGATCGAATTGCCGACCGCTGATCCGCGGCCTAAAGGGCCGCGCTACCTGGGCCGCGCTACTTCTTGACGGCGGCGGCGGGCTTGGGCATGTCCAGCGACTTCACGTTCTTGGGCTTGACGTTGCCGTTGGCGTGCGTGAACTGGAACTGGTTGCGGGCCCCGACAATCGACGCGCGCGGGGACTTCAATTGCACCACGATCACTTCGTTCACCGGAAGCGGACGCGGGTGCCGGTACGAGTCGCCGCCCACAGCGTTGTTGCCCTTGTACCAGTTCTCTTCCACCTTGAAGCCGGCAATCGGGCCAGCCGAGACATTCTTCACGCGGATCGTGCTGACCACTTCGTTGCCGACCACTTTGGTGTCGGGGGTGGTGATTTCAATCGCCGCTTCGCCGCGGACCGGGGCGACAAGTTTCCGCGCCGCTGCTTGCTCGGCACTGATCGGGGTCGCCGCCAGACCCATACCCAGGGCGATCGCCACCGACATCAACCGAGTCACTACAAAACTGGAGCGCATCATTCACATCCCTCCGAGACCGGGATTATAGCAGGGCCGGCGCGGCGCCGCGCCGCAGGCCACAAACAGTTACATCTCGCCGTTCCAATCCTCCGGTTCGGCAGCGGTGGCGCGAAAGACTTCGAGGTGCCACTTGCCGCCCCCCCACGGTTCGATCACTTCAGTCGCGACGACGTCGACGAGCAACTCGGCGAAGGTGCGGCCTTCCGGATCGCCTTCGAGGTGATAGGCCGGCTCGTCCCACTGAAAACTCGGGTAGATCACCATTGTCAAGAACAGGTCATAGCCGTCGTCGACGACAATCAGCTGGCCGCACGGCCGTTTTTGCGTCGAGTGGTAAATCAGGTATTTCTCGGCACTGTGGGCGCGGATGTAGCGCTTGAGGGCGAACTCACGGGCGACGATTTCCTCGACGGCGATTTTCTTGTCCCAACAGGCGCTGCAGTAGCGCTCCTCGCCGCGCGGCTCAGACAGCTCTTTGGCGCCGCACAACGCACAGCCTGGCTTCTTTGCGATGGACTTACGAGACATGAAATTCCATCTTACTCGTAGTCTCAGGCCGCCCTTCCTTCGGTGTCATCCGTGAAATCTGTGGTCGTGTAATCTGTGTTTGATGCACCGCCTGCTCGTGTTCGCGCTACTCAGTGTTGCCGTGGCGGCCCAGGATCCGGGACCGTGGCATCTGCCGCCGCTCGATCGGCACCTCCCGCCGCGTGCCGAGGCGATCTACGGCGCGATGGCCACGCGAGTCGACGCCAGCGTGGCAATGGCGGCGGTGCAATTCATGGCACCGCTCTGGCGGCTGGCCGGTAATCCCGATTACAACGCGTCGCTCGACTTCATCGCCGCGCGCCTGGCCACAGGCGGTGTCACCCACCGCGTCGCCAGCTACGACAATCGCGGCTACGGATGGGCCCATCGCCGGGGCACGCTCTCGATCGAGGGCGACGCCGCCGGCCCGGTGCTGTCGCGCGAACAGGATCGTGTCGCGTTGTGCATCAATTCGTTCTCGACGCCGCCAGGCGGCGTCACGCTGCCACTGATTGATGTCGGCGCCGGCGCGGCCAGCGATTTTACGGGGAAGAGCGTCATAGGAGCGGTCGTGATCGGGCAGGCGCCGGTTGGCGCGCTGTGGACCCGCGCGGTGCGCGACGGTGGCGCCGCGGGCGTGATCTCGACCGACCTGGCGTCCTACACGCGACCGGCCGACACGCCAGACGTCTTGCAGTGGGGCAGTATCCCGTATGACGAGGCGAGACGCTCGTTCGCCTTCAAAGCGTCGCCGCGGGCGGCGCGTCGATTGCGTGAGGCCGCGATACGCACGGCGCGCGTGCACGTCGATATCGAATCAGTGTTTCATCGCGGTGCGAACCGCACCGTCATCGCGGAGATTCCCGGTCGCGGCACTTCGCCAGAGCGAGTCGTCCTCGTCGCCCATGTGCAGGAGCCGGGCGCGAACGATAACGCGAGCGGTGCGGGCACGCTGCTGGCTGCCGCCCTGGCGATGCAGGCGGCGATTGCCCAGGGCGCGCTGCCACCGCCGCAGCGCACGATCACGATGTTGTGGCTCGACGAGATGGCCGGCAGCCGGCAATGGCTCAGCGAAGACAAGGCGCGCGCGGCCGGGGTGGTCGCCATGATGTCGCTCGACATGACCGGACAGGACACCCGCCAGACCGGCGGCACGTTCCTGATCGAAAAGATGCCGGACCCCTCAGCACTGTGGGAGCGTCCTTCAGACCCGCATTCGGAATGGGGCGCCGGCAAGGTCGACCCCGCGATCGTCAAAGGGCACCTGCTGAACGACCTTCACCTGGCCATCGCCCTCCGCCGCGCGCGCGATACCGGGTGGGTGGTGCGCACCAATCCCTACGAAGGCGGGAGTGACCACACGATCTTCACTGAAGCCGGGGTGCCGGCACTCCTGAACTGGCACTTCACCGATCGCTATTACCACACCAATCTCGACACGCGGGACAAGACCAGCGCCGCGACGATGCAGCACGTCGGGATTACGGTGGCGACGACGGCGATGTTTGTCGCGGCAGCGGAGGCGGCCGATGCGGCGCCGCTCCGGCAATTGATCGACCAAGCAGAGCGCGCACGCGCAGCGACAGAAGCGCGCAATCACGCGTCGGCCGAAATCGTCGAAGCGTGGAGGAAATGGTACGCCGAGGCCCGCCAGAGCATCTCGCTGATCGCGCGCTAGAAAGAAACGTTTTGTCTTTTGTCTTTTGTCTCGTCTTAACGTTTCGTGACTGCTGCGCCCGCGGCGGCCGGCGCATACTGCTCCGTGATGTACTGCTTGACCATCCGGCGCGCCGAGAAGCGCGGCAGGTTCGATCGCATGGCTTCCCGTACCACCTGGACCCAGCGTCGCGGAATCATCCGTTCGTCGCGGTCGTAGAACGCCGGCACCACCTGCTCTTCGAGAATCCGGTACAGCGAGTCGGCATCGGCGGCGTCGGTTGCGGCGTGGTCGTCTTGATTGCCGTGACTCTCAATGAGCCAGCCGTTCTTCCCGTTGAAGCCTTCCGCCCACCAGCCGTCACCAATGCTCAGGTGCGGCACGCCGTTGAGCGACGCTTTCATCCCGCTGGTGCCGCTGGCCTCCATCGGTTTGCGCGGATTGTTCATCCAGACATCGCACCCGCCGACCAGGCAATGCGCGACGTGCAGGTCGTAGTCATCAATGAATCCGACGCGGCCGGCAAACATCGGGTCGAGTGTGCGCCTGAAGACCTGCTGCAAGTGGTGCTTCGCCGGATCGTCGGCGGGATGAGCCTTGCCAGCAAAGACGATCTGCACCGGGCGGTTGGCCGCGGTGAGGATGCGTGCCAGTCGCTCCGGGTCATGGAACACCAGCTCCGGACGCTTGTAAGTGGCGAACCGGCGGGCAAAGCCGATCGTCAACGCGTGCGGATCCAGCATCGCCCCGGCCGAGACCACGCGCACCGGCGCGACACGCTCGTTGGCCCATCGCAGCCGCAAACGCTCACGGATAAAAATGAACAGTTCGGCGCGGAGGACCTGCCGTGCGTTCCACAAGTCTTCGTCAGGAATCTCGTCGAGGCGATCCCAGAAGTTGGGGTCATCGTGTTTCGACAGCCAATCGTCACCGAGGTGCCGATTGAACAGGTCGAGAATCGGGTTGGCAATCCAGGTCGGCACATGGACGCCGTTGGTGATCGATTTGACAGGCACCTTCTCGGCCGCCAGTTCCGGCCACACCGGTTGCCACATCGCCCGCGTCACTTCGCCGTGCAACGCACTGACGCCGTTGACGTGGGCCGCGGTGCGGAGGGCCAGCGCGGTCATGTTGAACTGTGAACCGAAGCCGTTGTCGTATTCACCGAGCGCCAGGAAGCGCTGCCGGTACTCACCGATTTCACTCCACGACCCGGCCAGGTGTTTTTCAACCAGCTGGAACGGGAATGCATCGTGCCCGGCGGCGACCGGCGTGTGGGTGGTGAAGACGGTGGTGCGCTTGACCTCGTCGAGCGCGGCATCGAAGGACGACCCGCGTTCGACCAGTTCACGGATGCGTTGCAGGGCGACAAACGCCGCGTGCCCCTCGTTCAAGTGCCAGACGGCCGGCTCAATCCCGAGGGCTCGCAGCACCCGCACCCCGCCGATGCCGAGAATGATCTCTTGCTGAATACGTGTTTCGCGGTCGCCGCCGTAGAGCCGCGCCGATAGCTCGCGATCCCACGGGGCGTTTTCCTCGAGGTCGGTGTCGAGTAAGAACAGTCGCACGCGGCCGACGCGGACGCGCCACACGGCGACCAGCACGGTCCGATCCCCCAGGGGGACCGCAGTCAGCGCAGGTTTACCGTCGCGGGTGATCGCTGCATCGATCGGAGTATTGGTCCAGACCAGTTTCTCGTAATGCTCTTGCTGCCAGCCCTCGTTCGACACGCGCTGGTGAAAGTAGCCCTGCGGATACATGAAGCCGACGCCGATCAGCGGCACGCCGAGATCGCTGGCCTCTTTACAGTGGTCGCCAGCCAGCACACCGAGGCCGCCGGCATAGATTGGCAACGACGAGTGCAGCGCGAACTCGGCGGAGAAGTAGGCGACCGCTTTCCCGTTCAGCGCCGGACCGTTCTCGGCCCACCAGGTGCCCTTCGCGGCGCGCGCTTCATCGAGCCCGGCGAGTGCGGCATCGTAAAGGGTCAGAAATCGCGGGTCCTCCACCGCGGCCTGCAAGCGAGCCGCGTCGATGCTGATCAACATCCGCACCGGGTTGTGGCCGGAAAATTTCCAGAGCGGGTAGTCGAGCCGGCGAAACACTTGACGCGCGACCGGTGTCCAGCTCCACCACAGGTCAAGCGCCAGTTCGTGTAAACGGTGAATTCGGCTGGGAAGGGCAGCGGCCGTCGCGAATCGTTCCATCTAGAGTTGAAAGTCAGAGTAAACGCAAACCCAGCATTGCAGAACAAAAAAACGAGTTCGTTCTGTTGACTAGCTCGATGGGCAGGCGCCTACGAGTTGCGCGAAACGAACGAGGTCGATGTTGCCGCCCGACACGATGGCGACAATTTTCCCCCCGCCCGCCCGCCCGCTGACCGCTGCCGCGACCGCACACGCGGCCGCGCCCTCCGCGATCACATGGACACGCTCGGCCGTTAACTTCATCGCGGCGCGCGCTTCGTCAAGCGAGACCACCAACGATCCGTCAACCAGCTCTCGCAAGAGCGGCCACATCGTCGGCAACACCGACCGCCCACCGGCGCCGTCGACGAACGACGACGTCCAATTGTCGAAGTAACTCGCTTCGCCACGCGCCAGCGAGGTGGAGAGCGGCGCTGCGGTTTCAGGCTCCGCGGCAAATATTTTTACCGCCGGCTTGAGCGCGCGAATCGCCGCACCGACACCAGCCAGCAGGCCGCCGCCGCCAAGCGGCGCAATGATTGTGTCGACGTCGGGCAGATCGTCGAGGATTTCCAACGCCGCTGTGCCGTTGCCGGCGATGAACAAATCGTCGTCGAAGGGATGCACAAAGTGGCCCTGCATGCGGTCGGAGCGATGCTGCTCAACCGTCCGCCAGCACTCATCGTATGGAACTTGTGTGATGGTGGCGCCGAGCCGCGCGATCGAATCGAGTTTGGTCTGCGGCGCCGTGTCCATCACCATCACCGAGCACCGGGCTCCGGCACGACGCGCCGCGAAAGCCACGCCCTGCGCCGCGTTGCCTGCGCTCACCGTCCAGACCCCTTGCGCCAGCGTCTCCGGGGTCAGGGCACGGATGGCGTTCCACGCGCCACGGATTTTAAACGACCCGATCGGTTGAAGGGCTTCGAGTTTGAGGTAAATCTCTGGAGCGGGTGAACCGTCCGCTGCCGCAAAGGGGAGATGCAACCGCACCAACGGCGTTCGCACTGCAGCTTCGTAGATAGTGGCCGACGCGTCGGTGATCGCCTTCAGCGGAATCTCACGCATGCGGCGGTCGATCGTATCATGCACGCCATGACTCGACGCCTGGTGACAGCAATCGTGGTATGCGCGGCAACCGCCGTGGGCGTCGCGCAGACGGCGCGTCCGCGCGCGCGGGACATTGGGCTCGCGCCTGGTGTGTTCACGCCCGGTCCGCTCAACGCCATCACCGATGTCGCCGGTGTCCGCGTGGGCCACACGACGCTGATTGTCGGCGAGCGTGTCCGGACCGGCGTGACGGTGGTAATGCCGCACAGCGGTAATTTGTTTCAGGACAAGGTACCGGGGGCGGTGTTTGTCGGGAACGCGTTCGGTAAGTTGGCGGGGTCCACACAGGTTGACGAGCTCGGCACGATCGAGACCCCAATCGCGTTGACCAATACGCTGAGCGTCGGCGCAGCGGTCGAAGGACTGGTGCGCTGGACGTTAGCGCAAGCCGGCAACCAGGAAGTGCGCTCGGTCAATGCGCTGGTCGGCGAAACCAACGATGCCGGTCTCAATGACATTCGTGGTCTGCACGTGCGCCCTGAGCACGTCCTGTCGGCGCTGGCCAATGCGCGCGAGGGTGCCGTTGAAGAAGGCAGCGTGGGCGCCGGGACGGGGACGCGCGCCTTTGGATGGAAGGGCGGCATCGGCACTTCGTCACGCCGGCTCGACGCACGCTACGGCGGTTACACGGTCGGAGTGTTGGTCCAGTCGAATTTCGGCGGTGTGTTGACGATCGGTGGCGCCCCGGTCGGGAAGGAAATGCGCCGCTACTCCTACGCACCGAACGGACCAGACCGAGGTCCGGGTGACGGGTCCTGCATGATCGTTGTGGCAACCGATGCACCGATCGACGCGCGGGATCTCAAGCGTCTCGCCGCTCGCGCGGTGTTCGGGCTGGCGCGGACCGGATCGTCGTTCAGTCACGGCAGCGGGGATTTCGCGATCGCGTTCTCAACAGCACCCGAACTGCGCACGCGTTTTAACGACGATGCGGTCCAGCAGCGACGCCTCCTACCGTCTGATGGAGTGTCGCCGCTCTTTCAAGGGGCGCTCGAGGCTACAGAGGAAGCCGTCTACAACTCGCTGTTGAAAGCAACAACGGTCACCGGCGGGTCGACTACCGCTGAAGCCATACCCGTAGAGCGTGTGGTGGAGATTCTGAAAAAGTATCGGCTAGTCGCCGACCAGTGAGCGGCGGGGGGAGTCCCCACTCACGGCCGGGAAGAAACGAGGCGATTACGCGGCGATCGGGCGCCGCGTCTGTACTGTCGGGCGCTGGACAGGCTTTTTGGCATTCACCGTCGTGCGCGCCAGTCGGGGGGTGCCGACGTCCCATCCCGACGACTGGTGGCCGCAAGATACACACAATAAAGCCATCTTGTCTGGCGCGGTATGCAGCACCTTATGATGGCCGCCGCTAATAAAGCACCACGTCTGTTGAAACCAGCTGGTCAGTCGGGTCCACGCTGGCATCGTCTGGATGGCGGCGTTGCTGGTGGTTAACGTGGCCGGTTCTGAAATTCTGATTGAGATCGTGCTCATATCGGTCTCTTCTCGCTCCTACCCTCGACATTGCACGGACCGTACCGTTTCTCAGGCGGTAACTGTCGCGCGATCCAGGTCGAGTCTGTCCATCGCAGGACACTCCCTGTGTAGCCCAATGCCTTCCTAAGAGCATCTGCTGAGTTAGGGGCTAAGTCCTTACTTTTCTGTCATTTCAGAACTGTTAGAAAATGAAAAGCGGCGGAGGGTTTGACCCTGCCGCCGCTTGAAGAGCCGACCGAAATCGTTGTTAGTGGCGAGCGAAGAGCGCGAGAATCTCGGCGGACGGTTCGAAAGACGGGGCGGCCGAGGCCACCGAATTCGCGATCGGGCGGCCGTTCACTTCGCTGTAGCGGTAGTTCATGGTGAAGCTCGACTTACCAATCATCTTCACGTCAGCAAGCGATTCAATCGTCGTCGGCAACGCGACGCCAGCGAAGCGACCGTACCGTTTGACCACCGTCACCGACTTCACCCAGAAAGACGGCGCTTTAGCCATTTTGCCCTCGAGGAGGAGCGGATAGCCGTCCGAACTCACAGTCAGGATGCCGTCGATTAACTTCGAGTCCTCTCGGCGTGGTTTGAGCCGAATCTGCACCTGGCCAGAACGCGACGAGGGGAGCGGTTCGAACTCGTAATTGTCGGGCGTCAGAGCGGCGGCGTCACGCGCGCCAGCGCGCCATGTGGGCCCCTCCGCTTCCAGCAGCGACTTGAACACCTTCTCACGGGTGCGTTCCGAGCCGCCCTCGCCGAGCACTTTGAAAGTGAAGCCACCAGCCGGCGTCACCACTGTTTCAACTTCCATCCAACCCTGGTGCTTACCGCTCACCGTACCCGCACGCATGTCGCGTGTGGCGCGGACGGCAACACCGGAGCGAGTCGTCTGTTCGACGACGCGTTGAATCAAACCATCGGCTGACTCTTCGCCCTCAGCGGCGACATTGACATCCAATGTGCTGACGAGCCCGACCATGGCGACGACGGAAATAATTGCGGCGACGTTCGTTGAATGATTATGCGCATAATGGCGTTTCATAACGTGCTCCACGGCCGGCTACATCGCAAGACACGGGCCACTCCGCCAGGTGCCGAATTGCAAGAAAAAACGCTCATTTCTAAAAGCAGGCCGATTCGGTCGACTAGGTCGGGACGGCATGAAGTGGTAGAGGGAGGCCCCGCCGAGCCGCGGCCATCAGTCTTGGCGTGTCGTTTTAACGGGCGGCGCTTTGACCAATAACGAGGAGCGTGGCAACTGCGTTGCAAGTGCCTCGGTGGGAGATTTCACAGATGAGCCGCTTTGATTCGACTACGTTCATGACAGGTCTATTGGTGGGTTGCGCAATGGGTGCGATCGCCGGCCTACTGTACGCTCCGGCGCCAGGGCCGGCGCTTGGCGCGATTCGACAACGACGTGCCTTCCAGGCCCAGGAGCCGCGGGTGGACGATGAAATCGATCAGTCGTTCCCGGCGAGCGATCCTCCGTCGTGGACGCCAGCCACGAGCTCGCCTACATCCGAGTAGCCGATGTCTTCGTGCGGCCGCCGCGCTTTACCAACGCGCGGCGGTCCTCTATACTCAGAGGTTCCTGCTTCGATCTCAGGCGCTTCGTGCGGAAGTGGCGGAATTGGCAGACGCGCAAGCCTCAGGAGCTTGTACCCGCAAGGGTGTGAAGGTTCGAGTCCTTTCTTCCGCACCAACCCAGCCCGACGGCACCCGGAACAATCTATTATTGGGACAGCCGCGCTGATGTCGCGATGCTCCGCGAGCGTGCCACGACGGTTGCGTAGCCGGGGTTCTTGAGGGGAACGCTCACTGAGGGGACGGCTGCGGGTCCATCATAGCTGGCTGGCGCCCGCCCCAACAATGCCGCCGGCGCGTTCACGAACAGCAGGCCAACCAAGACGATAATCGCCAACATGGCCGCGCGGGCAAGTGGAACCCGCATGCTGCGTGTGGGTGTGTGAATGAAGGGCGTTGATCTGGGCTCCGTCACGCCACTGACGTCATTTTCCAGATTAAACTGCGATAGATAGCGGCGGACTATCTGGTCGCCGTTCAAGCCAAGCTCGCTGGCATACAAGTGGAGATGCCGCCGCACAAAGAAAGTCGGTGGTAACGCCTGTAAATCGTTGCTTTCGAAGGCCTCGATTTGGCCGATCCGCAACTTGGTCAGGCTCGACAATTCCGCGCGCGAGAGGCCACGTGCTTTGCGCGTCTGCCAAAGTTCGAAGCCGACATTAGGGCAAGTCTCCATATCACCTGGAGCTGCAAAAGGCTTACCGTTTACCTCACCCGGTGGAGCACCGACCGGCCGGCCGACTGAGCCGCGTCGCTTGCGAATGAGCCGCGCAGCGACCCATCGTCGCGCGTGACCATCACGAAGGTGCCGTTGCTCTGCCGACGCAGACCCTGTTCAGTAAACCGAAGTTCGACACGACCTTTTTCATCAACCGAACCAGTCAATGTCATCGGTGTGCGTGCCGACGCGCCGAGCGGGCGGCCATTTTCAAGGATCTTGAAGCCACGGCCGGTGACGCTATCGCCGTCCTGAGCCAATTCGATTCGGTAACTGAGGTGCATGCCGTTAAAGGCGCTCTGGCTGGCCGATTCGACTTCCGTCGTGAGCTGCCACATCCCCGTCAGGTCGTGGCTAGTGGGCGAGGCGGGCAGCGCCGTTTCGCGGTTCCCATCCGCTGCTCGGGTTGACGCCGCTTCACGCGCCGCCGTGTCTCGCGCTGACAGCACTTCTCGGCTCGTGGCGACTTCTCGCTTTGGGGCAACCTCGCGCGGCGCAACGGCTTCTCGGCTCGTGGCAGCGTCTCGTTTCGGGGCAACCTCGCGCGTCGGCGCCACGGCTTCTCGCGTCGGCCACACAGGTCCCCGGCTGGGAGGTACCGCTTCAGGCGTCGGCCACGCCCGCTCCACCGGCGCGTCGACGATGGCCGGAGATTCGGGCTCTGTCGTCAACGGAGCGTCCGACATCTGTGTGGCCCGCTGAGCGTCAGCCGCCTGGCCTGACTCGTCGGAGATCGCCGGAGGCATTTCTTGGGCCGACAGGTATTCATCGTGACCCGAGTCATCGCTGTTGAACCACATGTAGGTGCCAAGCCCAAGCACGGCCATCACGGCGAGTGCTGCGTAGCGTGTCCCGACAGGACGTCGGCCGCTGTCTCCGGGCAGTAAACGATGGGGATGGTTTGGCGTCGGTTCGTCTTCAGCCCACTCATGAGCCTCGAGCGGTTC
This sequence comes from Vicinamibacterales bacterium, assembly GCA_035575715.1. Lineage (GTDB taxonomy): Bacteria > Acidobacteriota > Vicinamibacteria > Vicinamibacterales > UBA2999 > JACCSI01. Next base: position 419,112 of record DATLXN010000012.1, read on the forward strand.
GAACTCTTCGACTGGTGGTATGTGAGCCGCCGCGAGTTCGCGGCCCGCAGGCTGCGGCCGGGGCGACGGCGTCTCGAGCAGAACAGACTGCTGCAAATACCGATCGACGGTCACGTCCGGATCGAGTCCCACCTCGGCAGCTATCGTCCGTAGATACCCTTTGACATAGGTCAGCGGCGGCAATTGGTCGACAGCGTTCTCTTCAATCGCCGCAAGCCGGGTGACCGGGATTTTTGTGGTGTGAGCGACTTGTTCAAGTGATAAGCCGCGCGACTCTCGCGCGAGTCGAAGCTCAGCGCCCACGTCGAGGCCGTTATCCATGGCGAGGTCGTTATCCATGTTGCCCAAGACTGCAAGACTCGCACCGCTTGGCTGGTTTAGCGGCCGTTGGTAAGATGGCGCCGCAAAGGAGTTCGTGATGCGAACAGTATTTCTCTTAGCGGCAGTGGTCGTGCTTGGCGTCTACAGCCGAACAGTGACGGCGCAGAATCAACCGCTGGGGTTTTTTATCACCAGCGTCGGGAGCGGCGACGGGGCCAACCTCGGCGGTCTGAGCGGTGCGGACGCGCACTGCCAGAATCTCGCGAAGGCTGTTGGCGCCGGTACCCGGACATGGCGGGCATATCTGAGTGGGGTGGAAAACGCCAAACCGGTTAATGCGAAGGACCGGATTGGCAGCGGCCCCTGGTCCAACGCCAAGGGCGTGCTCGTCGCGCAGAACGTCGCCGACCTGCACGGCGACCCGAACAAGCTCACCAAGGACACCCAGCTCACCGAAAAAGGTGCTGTGGTCAATGGCCGCGGAGATACGCCGAACACGCATGACATCCTGACCGGATCCAATCTCGATGGCACCGCGTTCACCGATGGCGCCGATCACACCTGCAACAACTGGATGAGCAACAGCACAGGCAGCGCGCAGGTCGGCCATCACGATCGGCAAGGCGGCGGAGCCAATCCCACATCGTGGAATAACGCGCACGCGTCGAAGGGATGCAGCCAGGCCAACCTGGTCGCCACCGGTGGCAACGGCTTGTTTTATTGCTTCGCGGCTAAGTAGGCCGTCTCCTAGCGCTTGTAAGCTAGCCGAATGCATCCGTTCGTGATTGGTGTTGCCGGCGGCTCGGGTTCGGGCAAGACCACCGTCGTCCGGAGAATCGTCGACAGCCTCGGTCCCGAGCGCGTCACCGTGCTCGATCACGATCGCTATTATCGCGATCGCAACGACCTTCGGCTGGAAGAGCGGGCGGCTCTCAATTACGACCACCCGGACTCGCTCGAAACCGAACTGATGGTGCGTCACCTGCACGAACTCAAGGCGGGCCGCGATGTCGAGGTGCCGAGGTATGACTTCGCGCGCTACCAGCGGCTTACCAACACTGACACGACGGTGGCTCGGCGGGCGGTTATCGTCGAAGGCATTCTGGTGTTTGTCGATGCCGCCGTGCGCGCCTTGATGGACATCAAGGTATTTGTTGATACCGACGACGACTCGCGTTTCATTCGACGGCTTCGGCGGGATGTCGCCGAGCGCGGCCGGACGATGGATTCGGTGATCGATCAGTACGAATCGACCGTGAAACCGATGCACCTGGAGTTTGTCGAACCGAGCAAGCGCTACGCCGACGTGATCTTGCCACAAGGCGGCCACAACGCCGTAGCAGTGGAGTTGTTGTTGACGCTGGTGCGCAGCGTGGCCGGGCCGGCGCCCTAAACGGCGGGGCGCCCCTTCTCGAAGGCGCTGATGTCGGCGCTGTACTGCAACAGGAGGTCGATGTCGTCTAAGCCGTTGAGCAGGCGATGACGGGCGGCGTTATCAATCGCGAACGTGGCGGCAAATCCAGCCGAGTCAGTGACTGCGCAGAGTTCCAGATCGATCGCGATGGTGTAACCGCTGTCGCGCTCGCCGCGTGACGCCAGCGTCGCGACGTCGGCTTCGGCAAGCACCACCGGCAACAAACCATTGGTCACCGCATTCGCAGCAAAAATGTCGGCAAACGACGGTGCAATGATGGCGCGAAACCCGAAGTCGGTCAGCGCCCAGGCGGCATGTTCGCGCGACGACCCGCAACCGAAGTTCGCGCCGGTCAGCAGAATTGTCGCCGATTGGAAGCGCGGCTGATTGAGCACAAAGCTGGTGTCGACCTGTCCGCGGCTATTGAGGCGCCAATCGTGAAACAGGTGTTGACCGAATCCTGTGCGGGCGATCGATTTGAGAAACTGCTTCGGAATCAGTTGATCGGTATCGATATCGCGGCGCAGGAGCGGCGCGACCTGACCGCGATGCGTGCGAAACGGCTGCATCAGCGATACTCCCAGGCGCGGACATCGGCAAAATGGCCGTGGACGGCTGCCGCCGCCGCCATTGCTGGACTGACCAGGTGGGTGCGCCCGCCGCGCCCTTGCCGGCCCTCGAAATTCCGGTTACTTGTCGATGCCGCCCGCTCACCGGGTAGAAGGGTGTCGGGATTCATCCCCAGGCACATGGAGCAGCCCGGCTCTCGCCACTCGAAGCCAGCTTCCAGAAACACCTGGTCGAGGCCCTCCCGTTCGGCAGCGGCCTTGACCCGTTCCGACCCCGGCACGACCATCGCGTGCACGTGATCGCTGACATGATGCCCACGCGCGACGCGCGCCGCAATGCGCAGGTCTTCGATCCGCGCGTTGGTGCATGAGCCGATGAAGACGCGATTCACCGCGACCTGCTGCATTGGCGTGCCGGGCGTCAGTGCCATGTATTCCAGCGCCCGGCTCATGGCGTCACGTTCATGCGCGTTACTGGCACTGCTCGGATCGGGCACTGCTTCAGTAATTGAGACGACCATGTCCGGTCGCGTCCCCCACGTCACCAGCGGCGAAAGGGCGTGCAGGTCGATTACCAGCGTCTGATCGAAGGTGGCATCGCGGTCGCTGGCAAGGCGGCGCCACCCAGACAGCGCCGTTGGCCAATGCATCTCACCTGGTGCAAACCGTCGACCCGCCAGATAGGCAAAGGTAATGTCGTCGGGCGGAACCATCGCCGCCGTCGCCCCGGCCTCAATGCTCATGTTGCACAGCGTCATGCGCTGCTCCATCGACAAGTGCGGGATCAGCGTTCCACCAAATTCGATGACATGCCCGGTGCCGCCGGACATCCCGAGGTGACTGACCACGGCGAGCGCGGCATCTTTCGCCGAGACACCGGCGGCGAGTTGGCCGTTGAGCTCGATCCGCATCGCCTTCGGCTTGCGTCGGATCAAACACTGTGTCGCAAGCACTTGCTCCACGTCACTGGTCCCGATGCCGAAGGCCAGTGCGCCAAAGGCGCCGTGCGTGGTGGTGTGGCTGTCGCCGCAGACAATTGTCATCCCCGGTCGGGTGAGGCCGAGTTCCGGGCCAATCACGTGGACGATGCCCTGGTCGCCTGATTCGACGTCGTAGAGCGGGACGCCGTGTTCGGCGCAGTTGCGCCGCAGCGCCTCGACCATCGACTGCGCCAGCAGGTCGGTGATCGGCAGTCGTCGACTGGTCGTGGGGACGTTGTGGTCGATTGTTGCGAAGGTCCGGTCCGGACGGCGCACGCGACGGCCCGCCGCGTTGAGCCCGCTGAATGCCTGCGGCGAGGTCACTTCGTGGACCAGATGTAGATCGACATAGAGAAGCGACTGCTGGTCATCCAGTTGACGCACCACGTGCGCGTTCCACAGCTTATCGAGCAGCGTGTGTGCGGATCCCTGATCGCTGTTTTTTGATCCCTGGTCCCTGATCACTGATCCCTGGTTAGACAGCATGGTAGGCGTGCTGATGATCGATCACCTCGGCGAGTGCGTGGCACACGGCATCGCCGACTTCGCTGGTGGTTGACGCGCGTTGTCCAGGCATCGCGAGATCGGCAGGGCGTACCCCGCTGTCGAGGACATGGTGCATTGCACGTTCGACCAGCGCGGCTTCACGGGGGAGCCGCGCGGTGTGGCAGTTCACGGCAACGTCATTCACCGTGCTGCGCCACAGGCGTGAGGTTTCGAGCACGTTGGCCTTGTCGATCGACGTAACCAACCGTCGTCGCTGTCGCGCCTGTTCGAAGGCGACCCGTGCAACCCGGGCAAGCTCGTCACGCGTGTAGCGCAGCGTGTTGTAGGCTTCGTCGGCATTGCCGCCGCGCGGAGAGCCGTAATACAGTCCACCGAGAAGTTCTCGCACCAGCAGCAGGTCGGCGCCGGCGACGCGCTCACGGCGATAGGGGGTCGCGTCGATCAGTGCGGGGTCGGTGCGCGCAGGGCGTAGATTGGCGAATCCGCCGAGCGTCCCGCGCAGTGACAACAGCGCCGCCTCGGGTCGGTGTTCGGGGCTGAGATGGTCGAACGACGGATCGCCGACCGCCCCCAGCAACACGGCATCGCTGGCCGCACACCCCGCGGCCGTTGAGGCGGGCAGCGCGACCCCGTGACGGCGCAAGGCGGCGCCGCCAATGGGGTAGTGGGTGGTCTCGACGTGGTGGCCGCACGCGTCGGTGATCAGGTGCAATACGCGTGTCGCCTGCGCGATGACTTCCGGCCCGATCCCGTCACCCGGCAACACCGCTACGGTTAAACGCATGGTCGCAGCTCCGGTGCGGGCGATTGGTCGGCGGCGACGGCATCGACAATGTGAAAGTCTTCGATCGCCTTGACCCGGTCAGCCGTCGCCACCAGTCGCGCGTACACTCGCGCCAGCGCGTCGGGACGCAGATAGAAGCCCAACGCGCGGCACCGCGCATCGACGCCCCGGGTCCCTGAGTGTTTGCCGACGACCAGGCGGGTCCCTGGCGCACCCACGGATTCGGGGCGAAGAATCTCGTAGGTCAGTGGATTTTTCAGAACCCCGTCCTGATGGATGCCGGCCTCGTGCGCAAACGCGTTGGCGCCGACGATGGCTTTATTCGGGGCAACCGGTACGCCAACGGTCTGGCTGAGCAAGCGGCTCGTGACGCACAACTCCGCGGTCCGGATCGACGTATGAAAAGGGAGCCGGTCGCGCCGTACCTGGAGCGCCATCACCACCTCTTCCAGCGACGCGTTGCCGGCACGCTCCCCGATCCCGTTGATCGTGCATTCCACCTGGCGCGCGCCGGCTTGCACTGCCGCCAACGAATTGGCCACTGCCATGCCCAGGTCGTCATGGCAGTGCGCCGACAGCGTGACGTCGAGGCCGACCCGCCGGCGCACCCGCGCGAACATGTCGGTGATGTCTTCCGGCAAGGCATAGCCGACGGTATCGGGCAGGTTCAGGGTGTGGGCACCCGCGCTGACCACGGCCTCCGAAATCTCACAGAGAAAGTCGATGTCGCTACGCGTCGCGTCTTCAGCGGAAAATTCGACGTCGTCCACATATTGGCGTGCGAGGCGCACCGCATCGGTCGCCTGACGCAGACATTGATCGCGGTCGATGCGCAGCTTGTCGCGCAAATGCAGGTCCGAGGTCGCCAGGAACACGTGAATGCGCGGACGACGAGCCGCGTCGAGGGCCGCCGCGGCACGTTCGACGTCCGATCGACAGGCCCGGGCCAGGGCGGCGATGATTGGTCGGCGCAGCGCGCCGGCGATCGTTCGAACCGCCTCAAAATCCCCATCAGACGCGATCGGGAAGCCGGCCTCGATGATGTCCACGCCAAGCCTGTCCAGCTGTCGCGCGACGAGAAGTTTTTCCGCCGCGGTCATGCTGAAACCGGGCGCCTGCTCCCCGTCCCTCAGTGACGTGTCAAAGATGCGGACTCGAACCTCCCCCATGCCGGCGAGTGTGCGCTGTTGCCAGACATAAATCAAATTGATATTTCTTCTATTTAAATTCATTATTATTATCAATGGATCTGTTTGCACTGGAAGCATTTGTCGCGGTCGTCCGGGAAGGCAGTTTCTCGAAGGCCGCGGCAACGATGTTCCGGACCCAGCCGGCAATCAGCCAGATCATCAAGCGGCTCGAAGTGGAGATCGGCCAGCCACTGTTCGACCGATCGAGCCGGCGCGGCGTACTCACCGACGCGGGGCACGTGCTCCTGACCCACGCCGAGCGGCTGTTGAATTTCAAAGGCCAGGCGTTGGCCGCTCTCGAGGACGTGCGCCACGTGCGCGGCGGTCAGTTAGTGATTGCCACCAACGAATTAACTTGTCTGTACCTGTTGCCCTTACTGCACGAGTACCGGCGCCAGTTCCCGGAGGTCCGGTTATCGGTGCGTCGCGGGCTGGCCAGTCGGATCCCGGCCGACGTGCGTGACTATGCGGCGGACCTCGGGGTCGTCACCTATCAACCGCCAGAGGCCGACCTCCAATCGGTGGTGGTGTATCGGGATCAACTGGCGTTCGTGGTGCCTCGCGGTCATCGATTCACGCGACGCCGCGAAGTTCGCATCAAGGATCTGGCGGGCGAGTCGTTTGTGGCGCACCACGTCTCATCCCCGTACCGTGCCAAGGTGGTCGAGACCTTTCGTAAACGACGAATCACCTTACAGATGCCGGTCGAGATGCCGACCATTGACGCGATCAAGAAATTTGTGGCGGCCGGCCACGGGGTGGCCTTGCTGCCCGCGATTGCTGTGGAAAGCGAGCTCGAGCGCGGCGAACTGGTCCGCGTGCGTGTGCCTGAGCTCGCCTTCGAACGGCCGGTGCGGCTGGTCTATCGCAACAACGCGCCGGTGTCCCACGCCGCCACGGCGTTTCTCGCGATCGCCGAAGCTCATGCCGCCCACGCGCGTGGACGTTACGCGTTCACGCGCGAATAAAGGCTGGACCGCTGCTTGCACTCGTCTGGCTTACTCGTGAGGGGGAGCCGGTCTTATGCGTTTCAAGCCAGTCAATCAGCAAGTCATTGTTATTACGGGAGCCACCAGTGGCATCGGGTTAGCCACCGCACGGATGGCGGTTGCGGAAGGTGCGGCCGTGGTCCTGGCGGCCCGTGAAGGCGAAGGACTGACGCGGACCCATGCCGAGCTGACGCGCAAAGGCGGCCGTGTCGGCGCTGTTGAGGCAGACGTCTCCGACCCGGACCAGGTCGCTCGGGTCGTTGAATTCGCGCTGGAAACATTCGGCACCTTTGACACTTGGGTCAACAATGCCGGCGTGTCGATTTACGGCCCGGTCATCGACGTCCCGTTCAAAGATCAGCGCCAGCTCTTCGACATCAATTACTGGGGCGTGGTCTACGGCAGCACCGCCGCCGTGCGTCATCTTGCCGAGCGAGGCGGTGTGATCATCAACATTGGCAGTGTCGTCTCGGATCGCGCGTTTCCGCTCCAAACCACCTACTCAGCATCGAAGCACGCGGTCAAAGGCTTCACCGACGGTCTGCGGATGGAGATCGAACGCGAAGGGTGGCCGGTCGCGGTGTCCTTGATCAAACCAGCGGCCATTGACACGCCCTTCTTCGATCACGCGCGCAGCTACATGGACCACCGCCCGATCGCCCCGCCGCCGGTCTATCCACCCGAAGAAGTGGCGCGGGCCATTCTGCACTGTGCGGAACGTCCCCTTCGCGACGTGACCGTTGGTGGCGCCGGCAAGCTCATGACCCTGACGGCGGCCTTCGCGCCCCGACTGACCGATTATCTGATGGAAAAAACCATGTTCGAGGGACAGCAGGGTGAGGAAGAGGGGCCGCGCGAAGGGAACCTCTTTGATGCCACCGGGCCGCACATGCAACGCGGCACACAGCACGGGGTGCGCCGATCGAGCGCCTACACCCGCGCGACGATGTCCGGGGCGTCGCGCGTCATGCCATTGGTGGTCATGGGGATCACCGCCGCGTTGGTCGCTAAATGGGTGCGCGCGTGAGGGCCCTCGGCCTCGGGGCGCTGGCGATTGGCGCGGTCATGGCCAGCCGCTTTGTTCATCGTGCCTCGCGATATTCATTCCGCGGCCGTTCTGTCCTGATCACCGGCGCGTCGCGCGGCCTCGGCCTCGAGCTCGCGCGGCAACTCGCCGCTGAGGGTGCCCGTCTGTGGTTGGTCGCGCGATCCGCCGCGCCACTCGCGGCCGCCGCCGAAGAATTGCGCGCGATGGGTGCGGTGGTTGACACGATTGCCGCCGATATCCGTCACCCGGAAGATGTCGAGCGGATCATCGACGCCTGTCTGCCTGGCGACGGCGTGGATGTCCTGATCAACAACGCCGGGATGATCGAAGTCAGTCCCTTCGAGCATGCGACGACCAAGGACTTCGAGGATTCGTTGGCGACGCATTTCTGGGGGCCGCTCCGCTTGATTCGCGGCTGCCTGCCCCACATGCGGCGCCAGGGCGCCGGCCGGATCGTGAACATCTCGTCGATCGGTGGCAGGATCGCCGTGCCGCACCTGGCCGCTTACGCCGCCGGCAAGTTCGCGTTGACCGGCCTCTCAGAAACCCTCCACGCGGAATTAGCTAAGTCCGGCATCGCGGTGACGACGGTGACACCTGGACTGATGCGCACCGGCTCATACGTCAACGTCCGCTTGCGTGGGGAGCATCAGGACGAACTGCGCTGGTTCACTGCCTTAAGCGCAACACCGTTGACGTCGATGCAAACGCGCCGGGCGGCCGCTCAAATCGTGCAAGCGTGCCGCGACGGGCGGGCGGCAATCACTCCCGGATGGCAGGCCCGCGCCGCCCATCTGGCCGCGGCCGTCGCCCCCAATTCCTTCGCTCGACTGAATGCGGCGGCCGACCGCATGCTGTTGCCGCGTCCGGGCACCGGTCCTGGTGCCGATCGCGCGCGTCTCGCTGCGGAGGTCGATCCCGGCGCGGTCAAGACCGTGCTGTCCGAGGAGACGCGTCGCCGACATCATCAGCCGCAGCCCGCCTGGTGACTGCGTCGCTTGATCACCGCGACGCGGCCAAACTGGCGAACAATGTCGACCTCGCGCAAAATCTCCGCCGGTAAGACGTCAAGATTGGTGATCGCGTACGGCGGGCCCTCCCGTACCAGCCAGCGCCCGAACGCCGCCTGACTTCGATACGTCTCCTCATCAATGCTCCGCGCAGCCGCACGGGCGTTCCCCATCACCGCAATGTGCAGCCAGTACGCGGTGTAGCCGTTGTCGACGAGGTAGTCGACGCACTCTGGAGCCGTGGTGGCGCGCAGCCAGCGCCCGGCCGCCCACAGATCCTCTGACACGATAGGTGGCGGCTGTGGTGTACGGATCACGTCACGCACGACGACGACCGTGAGAACGGCGGTTGCCACCCACGCGAGTCGCTGCATGCGACGGACATCGTCGCCATCACGCCGCAGGATCACGCGCGCGATGCCTTCCCATGCCGTGGCGATCGCGACAATGGCGGCCACCGCACCGGGATAGATCGCGAGATAGGTCATTTTGATTGCCATATACGGCGTGGCCGCACCGCGCAGTGTGGCGACCACCCACAGCGCGATCGCCTGGAGGGCCAAGGCGGCCGCAAAGATCGCCAGCGAGCGATAGCGCCAGTCGCTGACCGCGAACAGCACCCCCAGCACCGCAAGGACCGGCACGGCCAGGCCGAGCACCTCCGGCGTCGGCTGCAGCACGGCGCCGCTGGTGCCGACAATGCCCATGGCGCCGATGCGGCCAGCCATGTGGATCAACGCGATCATGAAAACGGGAGCGAGCGCGATGGATAGGTGTTCGATCTGACGCCGCTGACTGATATCACGCCGAATCAAGGCCAACGCACACAGTGTCAGCACCAGCGGACCCAGCCACACCGGCCAGGTCAGAAATACGCCGATGGTCGCTGAGGCGAACAACGCCATGGCGCCGCGGGTCGGCTGCCGGTCCCACCAGACAATGGCCCACCACGCCGCCACCGCAAAAAATTCGGCAACGACCTGCGCCAGAAACGAGTCGTGGGTGAACGACGTCAGGCTGTAGGCGGAGGTCGCCACAATCATCAGCACGCCGCCGACGGCGAGTGGCGCCTGTTGCGGCACACCGCGAAGCAGCCGCATCAGGATCAGGAAGACGAACCCCACTTTGAGCGCCACCGACAGCGCCACTACCGGGTAGAGCGCATGGAAGCCGTCGCGGCCGATGACGCGACCGACGACCACCGCCATGACATGGAGACCAGGCGTGTAGTCGGCCATCTCGCCAAGCTGTCCGCCGGCCTCCGGGCCTTCGACGAGATGTCCCTCGCGCTCGAGATAATCGACGAGCGCCAGATGATGGGTCAGGTCGGGTCCTCCACCAAGCGGCAACAGGGATGGCCACGACAGTGACAGCAGGGCGACGAAGATCGCGGTGACGATCAACGTCCACAACCCGAGATCGAGGCGCGTCCAGCGCGCGTCTCTGCCAAACGCAATGGCGACAGCTGTAGTGACCAGACCCGAACCCACGACGCTTGCGGCAGGCGCCAATCCGAATCCGCACAGATCGGCAAGGTACGGGAGGGTGACCAGCGACGCCAAGGCGCTCAGAGCCACGGCGGCGCATACTTCCGCCCCGGTCATCGACGCCTCCGTTTCGGCCGGCGTTTGACACCCTTCGCGCTGAGCGCGGGCTCGAGCAGGGTATCAAGGTCCTGGCGCACCCACGCCAGATGACGGGCGAGCACCTCCGGCGAGGAGCCCATATGCGCCATGCGGTCGCCGTAGGCGTAGCTCATAGACCTGACAATTCTAGATTTACGCGCAGTCTCAAGGGTAATGTCACAGATCGCCGGAGCCCGTCGGCCTTCCCGTGTAAAGTGCGCAGTGTGTTCCGCCACCTGACGTTCCTGGTTGTTGCCGCGGGCCTGCTGGCTACGTGGCCGTCCCTGTCCGCACAGGCGCCTGCGCCGATTGCCACCGACGCATTGCGCGAAATGCAGTGGCGCCTGATCGGCCCGCATCGCGCCAGCCGCACCAAAGCGGTCGACGGGATCCCGGGCTCGCCGCACACCTTCTATATCGGCGTGGTCAACGGCGGCGTGTGGCGAACCACCGACGCCGGCCGGACCTGGCTGCCGATCTTCGATAGTGCCTCAACAGGGTCGGTCGGCGCGATCGCGGTGGCGCCTTCACAGCCAGAGGTGATCTACGTCGGCACCGGCGAAGGGCAGCAGCGTCCGGACCTCGCCACTGGCAACGGCATTTACAAGACCATCGACGGCGGCCGCAGCTGGACCCACCTGGGCCTCCGCGACAGCCAGCAGATCGCGCAGATCGTCGTCGACCCACAGAATCCTGATCGCCTTTTCGTCGCCGCGTTAGGACATCCCTACGGCCCCAATCAGGAGCGCGGGATTTTCCGTTCAGTCGATGGCGGCCAGACCTTTGCGAAGGTGCTCTATAAGGACGAGAACACCGGTGGCGCCGACCTCGCGTTCGATCCGCGCAATCCCAACATCGTGTACGCGGTGTTGTGGGAGGCGCGGCAGGGGCCGTGGGAGAACGGCGACTTCCGCGGACCGGGCAGCGGGTTGTTCAAGTCGATCGATGGCGGCACCACGTGGCGGCCACTGACCACCGGGCTGCCGACGTGGGAGGGCGACCGTCTCGGCCGCATCGGCATCACGGTGGCGCCGAGTGCGCCCAATCGATTGTTTGCGGTGGTCGAAGCACGGACCACCGGCGGCATCTATCGATCCGATGACCGCGGCGAAAGCTGGATGCGCGTCAACAGCGATCCGCGTGTGCTCGCGCGCCCCTATGATGCGTCTGATATCCGCGTCCACCCGCACAATGCCGACATCGTCTACGTGCCCACGGTCGTCGCGTGGCGATCGAGCGACGGCGGCCGCACCTTCACCGCGTTTCGCGGCGCCCCCGGTGGCGATGACTATCAGAAGATCTGGATCAATCCAACGATGCCCGACGTGATGATCATGACCTCCGACCAGGGTGCCGTCGTCACGCTGAATAACGGTGAGACGTGGAGCAGTTGGTACAACCAGCCGACGGCGCAGTTCTATCACGTCACCACCGACAACGCCTTTCCCTACCGCGTCTGCAGCGGACAACAGGAAAGCGGCTCGGTGTGCATCGCCAGCCGCAGCGACCACGGACAGATCACGTTTCGCGACTGGGCTCCGGTCGGGGTCGAAGAATATGGCTACGTCGCACCCGACCCGCTCGATCCGGACGTCGTCTACGGCGGTAAAGTATCGCGCTACGATCGCCGCACTGGCCAGGTCCAGAACATCACACCGCAGCCGCTGCGCAGTGCCGACTACCGTGTCGTGCGCACGATGCCGGTGCTGTTCTCACCGGTCAATCCGCGCAAGCTGTATTTCGCCTCCAACGTGTTGTGGCAGACGACCAGCGGTGGTCAGAGCTGGGATCAGATCAGTCCGGACCTGACGCGCAAGACGTGGGAGGTGCCGGCGAACGTCGGCAAGTACGTCGGGACTGATGCCGCGCGTCCCACTCAGCGTGGGGTGATCTACACCATTGCGCCGTCGTATCGTGAGGAGCAGACGATCTGGGTGGGAACCGATGATGGATTGATCCATCTGACGCGAGACGGCGGCACAACGTGGACTGAGGTCACCCCCCCGGCACTGACGCCGTGGGCCAAAGTGTCGATCATCGACGCGTCACACTTCGACGCGTCAACGGCCTACGCCGCGATCAACACCTTCCGTCTGGACGATCTGCGGCCGCACATCTACCGCACCCGAGACGGCGGTAAGAGCTGGCAACACATCACCACTGGCATTCCCGACGGCGGTCCGATTAACGTCGTTCGTGAAGATCCCGAGCGTCGCGGCCTGCTCTTCGCCGGTTCCGAACAAGCGGTCTATGTATCGTTCGACGATGGCGATCATTGGCAATCGCTGCGATTGAACATGCCGGCGACGTCGATCCGTGATCTGGTGGTCAAGGGTGACGACCTGGTGATCGGCACGCATGGCCGATCGTTCTGGATCCTCGATGACATTACGCCACTCCGTCAGGCGCGCGCCGAGGTCTTCGCGGATGCCCATTTGTTCCAACCGCAACAGGCGTGGCGGTTCCGGTGGAACAAGAACACCGACACGCCCTTACCGCCGGATGAACCGGCCGGGCAGAACCCACCGGATGGCGCAATCATCAATTACTGGTTGCCGCGACGCGCCGCAGGGCCGGTGACGCTCGACGTGCTTGATCGCACTGGTGCGACCGTCCGACGCTATTCGAGCGACGACCCCGCCGAGGCGTTCATCGAAGGCCGCAACACACCAGACTATTGGCTGCGTCCGCACCAGGCGTTGTCCGCAGCGGCCGGGTTCCATCGCTTCGTGTGGGATGTGCGGCATCAACGTCCGGCGGTTACGGCCTTCAGCTATCCGATCGCTGCAATCCATCGCAACACGCCACGTGTGCCACACGGCTCCTGGGTGCTGCCCGGCGTCTATACGGTGCGGTTGACTGTTGACGGCAAGCAACAGACGCAATCGTTAGTGGTGCGCATGGATCCGCGCGTGACGACAACGGCCGCCGACCTGCAGATCCAATACGACCTCTCGCGCGCGCTTGACCAGGCGCTGCGCCGTGTCGCGGCCGCCCTGCACGCCGGTGCCGGGACGCGAGACACCCTGACGCGGTTGCAGGGATCGCTCAGTCAACTGTTTGGGATTGTTGAACAGAGCGACGTGGCGCCGACCTCGCAGGTCCGCAGCGCCGTGACCGAGACCCTGACCGCGGTTGACGCCGCGCTACGCTGACGTGCGGTCGGGCAGCACGAACGTGTGCTTGGCGAAGGCCGAGGCGAGCGTCTCTGGTCGATAGAGACGATCGAGGATCGACGGCGTCCACGCGAACAGGTCGGCATTCCCGGCGCTGAAGGTCGCCCAGTCGGGTGCCGCATCGCGCATCTGACGCTCGTGAATCAGCAACAGGAAGGCCCAGGTGATTGTGGCGTGATAGAGCGTTGTGGCGCCTTTGACGGTCGCGAAGTGCCGTAACGCTTCCAAGAAGGTGCCGAGTGCGGCCGGCATGCCGTCCCGGGTGACAAACAGCCACGCGACGCGCAGATGTTGCTCGTGATGAAAGGCGTCAGTGGGTAGTGACGCGTTGAGAAACCCTTCCATTAATTGCTCGTCGGTCATCGTCATGGGGCTTCGGTCCTAGTCCACGATATCGCTGCCGGTCTTGGCTTGGAACGTGCATCGTCTCGTCGTGCCCGCCTGACAGGATGCGATTTCGAATTCGTTGTCACCATGCTCAGGGCACTTGCGCCGGGCCGTGCCGGGAATTGCGTTGGTCGTGGCCGTCTATGTCTTAAGGAAGCGGTCTATGTCTTAAGGAAAACGGTGGCACAGGCGCATCGGGTTTGTCGCGCACACCACTCGGGCAGAATCAGAAACGTTTGATAGGTTATATATGGTCAAGCGAGCCACGGCTCCAGCGCCCACTCTGCCTGATGGCAGGTTACCGGAGACTCGCGACGTGAACGCGAATGCGACCGATCCCGACGCACTGAAGGCCCGGATCAAAGAACTTGAAACCTTGTGCGCGGAGGTCTACGTTGCGGCGGTGGAGTTGGGTTTTCCTCAACTGCTGTTGAACCGTCTCTGGACGGTTGCCGCGCAGGGCCGGTCGCCGCATGCGTTCGATCTGGAGATGCCGCCGCGGCCGCCACAGCCGCCAGCTCCCGTTCCGGGGGCAGCTTCCCCGAATACGACATCGAGGCCCTCGTCGAAGACCGAGCCCATGCCGATTCCCGACATCAAGCTGACCGACCGTCCCTTCGGCGCGCGCGACAAAGAGCCGCGCGCCACGGCCACGCTGCCTGATCTCAAACCGTTGCCGGCACGGCGCACGGTGATGGTCGTGGATGACGACCCGATGATGCTGGAAGTGCTGGTGCGGATTCTTCAGCGCGAAAATTACGAGCTGGTCACTGCCACCGGCGGCCCCGACGCGCTGCACAAGGCGGGTGCGCAACCGGTCGACCTGCTGATCACCGATTACGCGATGCCGGATATGAAGGGCCGTGAGCTTGCGGAGAGGATGCGCGAGCGGTATCCCGGCATTCACGTCCTCTATCAGACCGGCTTCAGCGACATGTTGTTCGAAGACCGGCGGGAACTCGAGGACAAGTCGGCGTTCCTCGAGAAGCCGTTCACTGCACGCGGGCTTCGCGAAGCGGCGCGATTCATCCTGTTTGGCGTAATTAACCCCGCCGACTGACGAGAATTACGGACGAATCGCCCGCGTCATCTCGATGACGCGGGGGTCGTTGCGCAGTGGGTCCCATTTCGGGTCAACCGGCAAATGCGTGACCGTGCCGACGCGCATCGTCACAGCTCGCTTTAACCAGCTGACCGCTTCATCCGGCGAGCCGAGCGCCATGTAGACCAAGGCCATGCTGTCGGGCGGCACATACGCGGTGGTGCGCATCCGATCGAGCGATGCCAACAAGCGGCGTGCGACATCGGTTTCGCCGTTGACCGCGTGCATCCAGGCGACTTCGGCAAGCGCAACCGGCGATCCTTCGTTCAGCGCGGCGACTCGTTTCAAGGCCCTGAGCGCGTCAGCGGGACGATGCTGTTGGAGGCGCACCAACGCCAGGTTACGTCGCGCCTGCGCGAAATCCGGATCAATTTCCAGCGTTCGCTCCAGGTGTGCCGACGCTTCATCGTAGCGACGCGCGGCATAGAGCACGTAGCCCAATGCGGTGTTGGTATTCATCGACAAAGGCTCTGACGCGATCCCGCGCCGTGCGGCTTCGACGGCCTCGGGGTGTCGTGCTGAGGCGCTGAGGAAATAGGCAAACCACTGGTGGGTGGTCGCCTGTCCTGCGTCCAGCTTGATCGCGCGATCGAAATGAGCGCCAGCGGCGGTCCAATCCCAATCGAAGATCATGGCCGTCCGCCCTAACGATGCATGAGCACGCGCGAGCAACGGATCGAGGGTCAACGCGCGATTGGCGGCATCGCGGGCGCGCGGCATGCCTTCGCGGGGATCGACCAAACCGTAGCTCGACATCAGGCTCCAGCTGTCGGCGAGTCCAACGTAGGCCTCGGCGAAGCGGGGACTGAGACTCAGCGCGCGTTCAAAATGGCCGACGCTGACCTTCAAACTTTCCTGACTGCGGCGCGCGAGGGCGAGCCGTCCGCGTTCGTAGGCGTCCCGCGCCGCATAAATCGGTGTGGCGGTCGCGACCTTTCGCGGCATCACATCGGCGTCGCGCGCCTCGACGCCGCGCGGCTGATTCGGCATCAGCAGGGCGATCGACGCCGGAACGGCGACTGACACCACCAGCGCTGCCGCAAGCCAGATGGGCGACGATGATCGTGAGCGCACCTCGGCAGTGG
>DATLXN010000013.1:0-18743 GCA_035575715.1 Vicinamibacterales bacterium
TGGCTCCTCGGGCTGGACTCGAACCAGCAACCCTCCGGTTAACAGCCGGATGCTCTGCCATTGAGCTACCGAGGAATGAGGGGGTAGTAATCCACTGCCCGCTTTCGCGCGTGGACGGCAGACAGTGATCGTAGAACAGAACCGACGCTTCGAGCAACCCGTGACTGACGACCGACGACCGGCTCCCGACGACTGACGACTGACGACCGACCACCGACCACCGACCCTACTCCTCTTGCGGCTTCTTCTTCTTATTCGGCTTGACCACCCGCCCGCTCTGCCCGCCGGTCACGAACATCTGGACCAGCGTCCCGACCAGGCTGAGCGCGATCCACGCGTAGGGGACCCACGTCTGACCGGGCGCTGGGTTCATTGGATAGGCCACCCAGACATCCCCCGACGCGGCGGCATTGAGCGCCGTCTTGTCGCCCATCACCGCGAGCCCACCGACGATCATCGTCCAGGCGCCCGCGAAGGCCGTGGCGAGAATGATCACGTAGCGCTGCAGCCAGGTCGCCAGCAGCGCGCCGGCAACCGAGAACAGGACGACCACAAACGCGTGCGGGTCGCCTTCAATTTGCGTCCACAGCAGGTTCGCCGCGAGCGCGCCCAGGCCGGCGCCGACCAGCGCGACGCCGACGAAGTAGGCCGCCAGCAGCAACAGGCCGCCAGCGATGCCGCCGACGATCGCTGCGACGACCATGTAGGTCGTATCACTCGACCCCCAGATCGAGCTCGCCGCAAACGCGCCGAGGATAAACCCGAAAATCGCGAGAACGATCTTGAACAGTCGGTAGCCGAAGAAACAGGAGACCAGCCCTCCGACGATCAGGAGGGCCGCGGCCGGGAGCTGATAAGCGGCAGGTAACATGTGGAAAGACGAAAGCCAAAAGGCAAAAAACGAAAACCTTGGGATTCCGCGCGCCGATTCTACCCCGGCTTTCGACTTTAGTCTTTCGTCTTTCTCTGTTCTTTCGGTTTCGTCTTTCGGCTTTCGTCTTTCGACTTGGGCGGCTTACAGTTCCCGCCGCCCGTCCATCGCCTTGCCCATCGTCAATTCATCGGCATAATCGAGGTCGCTGCCGACCGGGATGCCGGTCGCGATGCGCGTCACCCTGACGCCGAGCGGCTTGAACAGGCGCGCCAGATAAATCGCCGTCGCTTCGCCTTCGACGTTGGGATTCGTCGCCAGGATGATCTCGTCGACCGCACCCTCGCTGACCCGTGCCAGCAAACCCTTGATCTTCAGATCGTCGGGACCAATGCCCTGGAGCGGTGACAGCGCGCCCAGCAGGACGTGATACACGCCACGGAAGCCGCCGGTTTTTTCCACCGCATTGACGTTCTGCGGTTCTTCGACGACGCAGATCAGACGATGGTCGCGGGCGGAGTCGGCACAGAACTGACAAGGGTCGACGTCGGTGATGTTATTGCACGTCGAGCAGTAGGTGACGCGGTCTTTGACGTCACGGATCGCGTCAATCAGCCGCTCCGAATCCTCGCGCGGCGTCTTGAGGACGTGAAACGCCAGACGCTGCGCGCTTTTGGCGCCGACGCCCGGCAGCTTCTTGAACTGATCGATCAGGTTCTGCAGCGAACCGGGAAGCGACATTACAGGCCGGGCAACCCGAGGCCGCCCATCATGCCGCCCATCTTGCTTTTCAACGCTTCGTCGACCTTACGCATCGCGTCGTTGACCGCCGCTGAGACCAGGTCCTGCAGCATTTCGACATCGTCTTTCGACACCGCTTCCGGGTCGATGGTGATCTTCTGGACATGCTTATGTCCGTTGACCACCACGCTGACCATGCCGCCGCCGGCGCCGCCTTCCACGGAAATGGTCGACATTTCTTGCTGCAGCCGCTCCTGGAGTTGCTGCGCCTGCTTCATCATTTGTAGTGGATTCATATCAGGGTCCAGAGCCCGGGGCTCAGGCCCCAGGTCGCACTAGATTTCTTCGATCTTGGTCTTCTCAACCGGGAAAATTTCGAGGAGCGCTTGCACCGTCGGGTCAGCTAACGCTTCTTTGCGCAGCTCTTCATCGCTGGTGCCACGCGGTGGGTCGGCCACCGGCGCCGCCGCGCGCGACAGCGCGACGGGGGCGGGAGCGGGAGCGGGACCGGGAGCGGCCACCGTGCCGGCATCGGCAACCGTCACCACCACCGGCACGTGCGTGCCAAGAACTTTCTCGGCGATGCCCTCGAGCCACCCACGGGCATCGTCGCATTGCTGCTTCGGCACGCGCTGGTTCGCCTGAAACGTAAACGTGACCTTGGACGGCGTGACCTCGACGCGATAGGCCTGGGCGACGACGGTGTTGTAGAAGAACACTTTCGCCGCTTTGACCTGCGCCAGGAAGGCGTCCTTCAAATCACCCTTCACCGCGCCGGCCCCGGGACCCGCGTGAGCACCGGTCCCCATGGCGCTGTCACCCGGGCTGCGCACTGGTGGAGCCGGTACGCGCGCCGGCGTCGCGGTCCCGCTGCGCAGCGGCGGCGCCGAGGGGCGCGACGCAGAGAGCTGCGGCGTGGCTCGCGGTGGACCACTTGCGGCGCTGCCGCTGAGGAGCTCGGTCAGCGGCACCAGCTTGCGCATGTGCATCAACCGCAGCAACGCCATTTCCATGTTGTAGCGCGGCTGATCCGAGACGCGCAGCTCCTGCTCTGCCTTGGTCAAGACATCGAACGCCCGCAGCAAATCTTCGCGCGAAGACATCGTCACCAGGTGCTTCATGCGATCGCGATCACCCTCGGCAGCAATCTCCCCGTCGTTGGCGCGCGCTGAGTCGACCGAGATGATCAGCAGGTCGCGGGTCGCTCGCGCCAGTTCCCGGCACAGCAGGCGCAGGTCGTAGCCGCGCTCGATCGCCCGTTCGACCAGGACGAACGCTGCCGGCGCGTCTTCGGCGACAACCGCGTCGAGCATGTCCATCACCAGGTCGCGCCCGATCAAGCCGAGCACGGTGACGACGTCCTCGGTGGCGATCACTTCACCGGCAAAGGCACGCACCTGGTCGAAGGCGCTCAGCGAGTCGCGCATGCTGCCTTCGCCGGCGCGGGCCAACAGCAACAGACCGGCGTCGGGAATCTGAATGGATTCTTCGCCGGCGATGAATCGCAACCGCTCAGAAACGGTCTTGGCAGAGATGGTGCGGAATTCGTAGACCTGCGACCGCGACAGCACGGTGTCGGGAATCTTGCCAATCTCGGTCGTCGCCATCATGAAGACGACGTGCGGCGGCGGCTCCTCGATCGACTTGAGTAAGGCGTTGAAGGATGACGACGACAGCATGTGTACTTCGTCGATCAGGAACACCTTGTAGCGATTGCGGACGGGAACGATCGACAGGCCTTCGATGATCACCTCGCGGACGTTGTCGACGCCGGTGTGGGTGGCCGCGTCGATCTCGAGGACATCGATATCACGGCCCGCGGCGATTTCGACGCACGCGTCACAGACGCCACACGGCTCAGGCGTCGGACCGTTGACGCAGTTCAGCGCGCGCGCCAGGACCCGGGCGGTCGTCGTCTTGCCGCAGCCGCGCGGACCGGCAAAGACGAAGGCCTGGGCGAGTCGCTTACTTTTGAGGGCGTTCTTGAGCGTGCGGGTGACGGCCTGCTGACCGAGCACGTCGTCGAACGTCTGAGGCCGCCATTTGCGGGCAAGAACTTGGTAGGACATGAAAGGGAACTAGTAACGAATAACGAAGAACTCAGAACTGTTCTCCGCTGGTCGGGCTCTACCGCGACCCGGAGTGCTTGCACACAACTCAGGTGCCCCTTAGCGCTGCTGCCTTCCGGCCCTGACGCGGTTCGCGGCCCATGGAGATTGCACAAGTTCCGAGCCGCGGTACGGCCCGCCCGGGCACGGTAAGGTTCCCGGGATGCAGAACGAACTGCCAGTTTATCACGCTGGTCAGTGATCTTTGGTGGCCTGCTGGCACGACCAAAATTGACCGATATCAGGGACGCGCTATGGTGACGCAGCCCGAACCCAATTTTGGCACCACCGAGCGACTGACCCAGTTGCGCGCGGCCGCGCATATTCTGGTGATCGACGACGAGGAATTGAATCTGCGCCTGATCACGCAGATGCTGCACCACGCCGGCCACCGGTTCGTGACCACGCTGACCGATGCGCGTGAGTTGGAACAACGGCTCGAGGTCACTCAGCCGGACCTGGTGATCCTCGATCTGCACATGCCTCAACGAGACGGCTACGACGTCATCCGCGCTCTGCAGCCGTGGATCGTCGCCGAACATTTGCCGATCCTGGTAGTGAGCGGCGACCTGTCGAGCGACGCGCGCCACCGCGCGCTGTCTCTCGGTGCACGTGACTTCCTGACCAAGCCGTTCGACCTGCTCGAGATGACGCTGCGCGTGCGCAATCAGTTCGAGACGCGACTCCTCTACCAGGACGTGCGCCGCCAGAACCGCGCGCTGATCGACGCGATTCACGGACGCACGCGCGAGCTCGAGGACACGCGCATTGAAATGATCGAGCGCCTCGCGATCGCCGCCGAATATCGCGACGACAACACGCACCGTCATACCGAACGGGTCGGTAACCTTGCGAGCCAGCTGGCATCGGCGATTGGCCTGGGCGCCGACGAGGCCCGACTGATGCGGCGGGCGGCAGCGCTGCACGACGTCGGCAAGATCGGCATCCCGGATGCGCTTCTGCTGAAACCGAGCAGGCTGACCGAGCACGAAATGGACATGATGCGGACCCACACCACGATCGGTGCACACATTCTCGGCGGCAGTCAGACCCCAATGCTGCAACTGGCGGAAACAATCGCGATCTCGCATCACGAGCGCTGGGACGGGACCGGCTATCCGCGCCAGCTGGCGGGCAACGACATTCCCCTGCCCGGCCGGATCGTCGCCGTCGCCGACGCATATGACGCGTTGACCAACGACCGGCCCTACCGCGCAGCGCGGTCGCTGACGGAGGGCCTCACCGAGCTGAAACTCCATCGCGGCACGCAGTTCGATGCGCAGGTGGTCGATGCCTTGCTGTCGTTTGAACCGGGAACGATTGGCAGCGGCGCGTTCGTCGGCGTTTAATCGGGGATCAGGGCTCGGGGATCAGGGATCAGGGATCAGGGATCAGCTAAGAGCTGAATAGCGAGTTTCGCGTACAAGTCGACGGCCTCATGCAGCTCGGGGATCTTGACGTGTTCGTGGTCGGTGTGGGCGACGAAGATCGATCCGGGGCCGATCAGGAGCGGCGTGCCCCACTTGTCGAGAAACGGGATGTCGGTGGTGTAGGCGAAGACACTGGTGTCGAAACCGGCGACGGTGCGCAGGCGCACCGGCGGGACCTCGAGGACATCGGTGACTTGCACGCGCGAGCCGACACTGTCTCGCAGCACGGTGCGAATCGCGTCGTGATCACCGACGCTGCGGAACAACAGTTCAGCCTCGGCGTGTGCGGGCACGACGTTCGGTGCGACGCCGCCACTGATCACGCCAACGGTGTAATGCGTCGTGCCGAGCAGTTCGTCACTCGGCCACGGGGCTGACCGTAACGTGAGCAGCACGTCGAGCAGCGCCTCGATCGCCGATTCACCCAGTTCCGGATAGCCGGAATGCGCGGCGCGACCTGCGGCGGTGAGCTTGACGCGATAGACACCGCGAGTGGCAGCACCGAGGCGATTATCGGTTGGCTCGCCGTTGATCAGATGCCGCGAGCGAGAGGCGATGTGGTTCGCCGCCATGGCACCGTCACTCCCCCGCTCTTCCCCAGCGACCAACACCAAACCCACCCGCGACTCACCCGCCGCGCGCAGCCGCTCGACAGCAGCAACCTGCGCCGCGAGGATCCCCTTGGCGTCGCACGCCCCGCGTCCGTACAGCAGATCGCCTTCGATGCGGCTTGGGAAAAATGGCGGGACGCAATCGAAGTGGGTCGAGAACACCAGATCCGGCTCGCCGATCGCCGCGATGACATTGGTGCGCCCGTTGTCGAGTGGCTGCTCGAGGACCGAGTAGCCGCGGCCGCGCAAATAGCGTGCGAGCTCGGCGGCGACGGCGCCTTCGCGGCCGGTCGTGGAATCGATGTCGATCAAGAGTCGCGCGAGGCCAACCGGATCTACCGGATCCACGCTTCGAGCTCCGTGCGCGTGTCGGTCTTGCCGTCACGATACTTGACGATCACCGGGGTCGCTAGTGACACACCCCAGTCCTTGCCGGCGCCGACGGTCACGGCACGTGACCCGGGCACGACCACCGCGCCTGCCGGGATGACCAGCGGCTGGCCCGGCTCCGGTTTGATAATCACTCCGCGCGGCAAATCGTAGACCGGGGTCGACCCGGTCAACACGGTGCCCGCCGCGAGCACCGCGCGCGACTTGATCACCGCACCCTCGTAGACGCCAGTGTTGCCACCAATCAACACGTCATCTTCAACAATCACCGGCATCGCCCCGACCGGTTCGATGACGCCGCCGATCTGCGCCGCGGCGCTGATGTGCACCCGCGCGCCGATTTGCGCGCACGATCCGACCAGTGCGTGTGAATCGACCAGCGTGCCTTCGCCAACATAGGCGCCGATGTTGATGTACATCGGCGGCATGCAGATCACGCCGGTCGCGATGAACGCGCCTTGGCGAATCGCCGAGCCGCCCGGGACCACCCGCACGCCGGCCGCAGCGCCAAGCGTCCGGACCGGCATGGTGTCTTTGTCGTAGAACGGCAAGCCGGCAGTCATCTCGACGTTGTCGCCGAAGCGGAAGCCGAGCAGGATGCCTTGCTTGACCCAGCTGTTGACCCGCCAACCGGTGGGCGACGTGGGGTCAGGTTCCGCGGCACGCACCTGCCCCGCGCTCAAGGCATCGCGCAGTTCGTGAAACGCAGTGCGGGCGGCGGCCTTGTCGGCCTTTGCGCCGGCGGTAAACAGTTCGACGATTGTTTCCTGGAGATTCATCTCAAGGTCAACAGCATTTTGTCTTAGGTCGTCACTGAGGTCGCTGTCGCAATACCGACTTCATGAAGGATGGCGAGAATCTTCGCCTGCGCGGCGGGTTGGGGCGAGACCATCGGCAACCTCAACACCTCTTCGCACAAACCCATGGCCGCCATGGCAAATTTCACCGGACCGGGATTGGATTCGATGAAGTTGCCGAGCAGCAGCGGCAGCATGCGCGTGTGAATCTTGCGCGCACTGGCGAAGTCGCCGCGCTCGGCGGCCTCGACCATCGCGGCGAGCTCCGCTGGAATCTCATTCGACGCGACCGAGATCAGTCCGCGGCCACCGACCGCCATCAACGGCAGCGTCAACGCATCGTCTCCCGACAAGACCAGAAAGTCGTCGGGCACGGCGCGGCAGATTTCAACCATCTGCTGAATGTTGCCTGACGCTTCTTTGACCGCCACGACCGTCGGTATCGTCGCCAGACGTGCGCAGGTGGCGGCGTCGATGTTGCAGCCGGTGCGTCCCGGCACGTTGTACAGCACGATTGGCAGCGGCGTGGCATCGGCGACCGCACTGAAGTGCTGAAACAACCCTTCCGGCGTCGGCTTGTTGTAATACGGCGTCACCGACAGCAGTCCGTCAGCGCCGGCCTTCGCCATCACCCGCGCGGCGTGCACCACTTCCTTGGTGTCGTAGCCACCGGCGCCAGCCAGGACCGGCACTTTGCCGCGCGCTTCCTCGGCGACCAGTTCGACCACTCGACGGCGCTCGTCTTCGCTGAGCGTCGGCGTCTCGCCAGTCGTGCCGCAGGGTACGAGGAAGTGGACGCCGGCATCGATCTGACGACGGGCGAGGCGCTTCACGCCGGCTTCATCGACCGCACCGCTGCGTGTGAAAGGAGTGATTAACGCGGTCCCGAGTCCGGTAAATCTGGTTCGCATGTAGTTAACCTGGGGCCTGATCCCTGAGGCCTGACGCCTGATGCCTGTTCGTCCAGCATATCGCGCATCGTAAACCAGCCGCGCCTGCCGTTGAGCCACCGTGCCGCTTCGAGTGCGCCGCGCGCGAACACGGCACGATCGCGAACGGTGTGGGTCAAGGTCACCGTATCGGCCGGACCATCAAAGCCGACGGTGTGGGTGCCGGGGATCGCACCGGCGCGCGTCGACGACACATCGATCGTGTGGGTATAACCAGCCCGCTGCATGGCCGCCTGTAGTTGCACTGCCGTTCCCGACGGCGCGTCCTTCTTGGCGGCATGGTGCAATTCGTGAATCCACGCGCCAAACGACGGTTGCGATGCGAAGCGCCGCGCCGCATCTTCGACCGCCAGCTGAAACAGGTTCATCCCGAGCGAGAAATTGGCCGCGGCCATCACCCCGATGCCGCTGCGCGCAACGACCTCCCGCATCGCCGCTTCGCTCGCCGCCCAGCCGGTCGTCCCGATCACCACATTGATCTTCCGTTCGGCCAGCAGCGGCAGGTGCTGTGGCACTGCCGCGGCCAGGGTGAAGTCGATTGCCACATCGACGTTCGTGAAGTCGGCCTCGGCCAAGCGGCTGGCCGCATCGTGGGTCAAGACCTCGACGATCGTCGCGTTGTATTCCGCCGCCAACGCCTCAACCAGCTGGCCCATGCGCCCATGGCCAAGCAGCAGGAGTCGCATCAGGCGAGTCCTGCCGGTGCGGGCTCAGGGGCAAAGAACTGGCCATGCAGTTGCGCCAGCGCGCGCGGCAGGTCTGCCTCGCGGATCACGAAAGTGACGTTGTGTCGTGATGCGGCCTGCGACACCAGGCGGATCTGCACGCCGCCGACGCCTTGTAATACCTGACCGATCAGCGTCGGGTCGCTCTGCAAGCCTTCCCCGACCACGCACACAATCGCCATGTCGTGTTCGGCTTCGACTTCAGCGAACTCAGAGAGCGCTTCGATGATTGACGGCAATCGGCGTCGATCATCAACGGTGACCGACACCGTGACTTCGGACGTGGTGATGACGTCGACCGGCGTCTTCCACTTCTCGAACACTTCGAACAGCCGGCGCAGGAAGCCGTGCGCCATCAGCATGCGGGTCGAGGTGATGCTGACGACCGTGACCTCCTTCTTCGACGCAATCGCCGTCAACGGCCGGCCCGCCGGGGGTCGTTCGCCGGTGATTAACGTGCCGCGCGCGTGCGGCCGATGTGAATTGAGGATCCGCACGGGAATGTTGCGTGCGACCGCCGGCTGAATGGTTGCCGGGTGCAACACCTTGGCGCCGAAGTAGGCGAGCTCGGACGCTTCGGCGAATGACAGATGCGGCACGACATAGGGGTCTGGCACGATCCGCGGATCCGCCGTGAGCATGCCGTCAACGTCGGTCCAGATCTGGATCTCACCGGCGCCCAGGCAGGCGCCAATGATCGCCGCCGAGTAATCCGACCCGCCCCGCCCGAGCGTCGTCGTCACGCCGTTACTCGTGGCGCCAACAAACCCACCGATTACGGCAATGCGGCCCGCGGCTAACGCCGGATCGACGTTCAGCATCAACGACGCCGTCGTCTCGGGAAACAGCGGCGCCGCGGCGGTGTGTTCGCCGTCGGTGATCACCGCACGGCGGGCATCGATCCAGGCGGCGCGCAATCCGTGGGAAGTTAGCGCAGCAGCAACGATGCGGCTGCTCAGTACTTCACCCATCGCGGCGAGCGAATCGAGCCAGCGCGGTGAGACTTCGTGGAGCACCGCCAGCGCCTGGACGATACGTCCGAGTTCATCGAACTCACGATCGAGAAACTCCACGACCTCGCGCTGCAGCGCAGGGTCCTGGATCACCTCGGACACCGTGATGTGGCGCTGCCGCAGTTCGGTCAGATTGTGGTGTGCGCCTTCGAGATCGCCGGCCCCGGCATTGGCGGCAATCCCCAACAGCCGGTCGGTGACTTTGGACAGGGCGGAGACAACAACGATCGGGCCGCGCGCGTCGCCGCCTTCTTCCTGCGCGTCGGCTTGCCGTTGGGCACGAACAATCGCGATCAGCCGTTCGATCGCATGCTGATCGGCCACCGAGGTGCCGCCGAATTTCATGACTACCATAGGGATCAGGGATCAGGGATCAGCGATCAGGGATCAATCAAGCATTCCTTCGGCCATCATCAGTTCGGCGTTGAGAATGGCGGCGCCGGCGGCGCCGCGAACGGTATTGTGACCGAGCGCGACGAACTTGGTATGGGTCGCCTTGCATGGCCGAACGCGGCCGACGGTGATCGCCATCCCGTCGCCGCGGTCGGCGTCCAGTCGAGGTTGCGGGCGATTCGGTTCCATCGCCACGACGATCGCCGGGGACGGTGCGCTTGGCAGACCGAGCTCTTGCGGCTTGCCGCGAAATTCTTTGAGCGCCGCAATCACATCGTCGATCGAGGGCTTGGCGCCGAACGCCACGGACACGGTCATGATGTGGCCGTCGACGACGGCGACGCGATTGGTGTGGGCGCTAATTACCACTGGATGCGGCGTGCGTCCGCCATGGCTGCCAAAAATCTTCTGCGTCTCGGTTTCGATTTTCTCTTCTTCGCCGCCAATGAACGGCACGACGTTGCCGAGAATGTCGAGCGACGGCACGCCCGGATATCCCGCGCCCGACACTGCCTGCATCGTCGACACCAGCACCGCTTTGAGATCGAAGACACGCAACGGTGCGAGGGCCATCGCCAGGACCACGGTCGAGCAGTTGGGATTGGTGACGATGGCGCCGTTCCAGCCCTTGTGCGTGCGCTGCTCCGCAAGAAGCGCGAGATGGTCGGCGTTCACCTCGGGAATCAGCAGCGGGACCAGCGGATCCATCCGATAGTTGCGCGCGTTGCTGACGACGATGTGGCCGGCCGCGGCGAAGACGTGCTCGATCTCCCCGGCAACCGAGGCATCGAGAGCGGAAAACACGACGCGCGGGCCGCGACCCGGCGTGCAGGGCTCGACGATCTTGCCGGCGGCATCGTCTGGAATCGGTGCGGCGAGACGCCAAGGGGCCACTGACCCGTAGGCCTTACCCTCGGAGCGTTCGCTGCCCGCGAGCCAGGTTGGTCGAAACCAGGGATGACGCGCTAATCGCGCGACGAATTGCTGTCCGACGACGCCCGTGGCGCCCAAAATACCTACTTCGATCGACGATCGCACATGAAAAGTATACGTGGACCGCTTCGCGGGCAGGACCCTCGCTTGCGCATCGGGCAGGACCGCTTCGCGGCAGGGGCTCGGCCGTTCGGCCTCGCTCGGTGATGGCCAGCAGCCGGGTGTCGCTAACTTTGTTTTATAAAGTTCTTTGACGATATGGCGTTTCGATATAGCCTATCGGTGTGGCTCCCATGACCGCTCGTCGGCCTGACGCTCCCGATGTGGCACTTGCCGATCATGCGGCGGAGAGCCTGCAGTTCATTCGCCAGGCGATGGAGCGCAGCAGCACGTTTACGGCAGTGCCTGGTTACGGTGGCGTGGCGATGGGTGTCGTCGGACTGGTCGCTGCGGGGGTCGCCGCGCTGCAACCGTCGGCCGAGCGATGGCTCCTCGTGTGGCTGGCAGCGGCAGTGATGGCGTGTGCGATCTGCATCGGGGCGATGCGCGTCAAGGCGCACCGCGCCGGGCTGGCGCTGACTGGCGCGGCAAGCCGTCGATTTGCACTGGCATTAGCAGCCCCGCTGGTCGCGGGTAGCGCGCTGACGGTGGGGCTGTGGTTGTCCGGCGCCTGGGCACTGATGCCGTCGGTGTGGTTGTTGCTCTATGGCACCGGGGCGTTGACCGGCGGCGCGTTCAGTGTCGCGCCGGTACGGGCGCTCGGCCTGGCGTTCATGACGCTGGGCTGTGTCGCGCTGGTGACGCCGCCCTCATGGGGCAATGTCTGGCTGGCGCTCGGGTTCGGTGCGCTGCAATGTGGATTTGGTATTTACATCGCGAGAAAATATGGCGGCTAGTAACCCTCTCAAACAGCGTGCGGCCCGCGCGGCACGGCCGGTCACGTCAGCGCCAGCGGCGGCCCCGCAGCCGCAACGGCTCGATCGCGTCATCCACGACCGCACCCGGCTGGCGATCCTCGCGGCGCTGGCGGCGGCTGATTCGCTCGCCTTTACTGATCTGAGAGAGATCACCGGCACCACGGACGGCAACTTGAGCGTCCACGCGCGACGCCTCGAAGAGGCGGGTTACGTCGCTTGTGAGAAGTCGTTCGCGGGACGGACCCCGCGCACGGAGTACGCGCTGACTGCGGCCGGCCGCAAGGCGCTCGAGAAATATCTCGATCACATGGACGCGATCATCAAAGCCACCCGGAAGAAGTAACGGAAACACGTCGCGGAGTTAGTGCGGTATTGCGCGCGTAAGGTCTGTAGATCAAAGTTCTTTGCTAATGAAACCCTCGCGCGAGTGTCGCGCCTGTCTCAGGAGGAATGCCCATGCGATTCGTGAACGCTCTCGCTTTTGCGCTCGCCGTCTCGATGACATCGGGGTGCGCGTATTTCTGGCAACAACCCGGGACACCGCTGGCCACTGCGGCCCACCGTGGTGACCTCACAGCGATCCGCGCGCTGATCGCGTCAGGCGCAGACCTCAATCAGTTCGATCCGACCGGTCAGACGCCGCTGCACTGGGCGGCGCGCGGTGGCCACCGCAGTGGACCGCACAAGTGCGGCGGCGAGGCCAACGGGCGGGAGGCGGTCGTCACCACACTGATCGACGCAGGCGCCGACCTCAACCTCACCGATCGGCGAAACGCGATCCCCGGCGGCTCATCCGGGTGGACGCCACTCCATGTCGCACTCCATCACGAACAGTTCGTCATCGCACGGCGCATGCTGGCGCGCGGCGCCAACCCGAACATCCGCAGTCATCAAGGAGAAACCCTGATGGCCCTGGCCGCTGAAGAAGGGGCGCCAGTGGAGCTGCTGAAAGAGCTGCTGGCCCACGGATTTGATCCGGCGCGCGCTCATTGAGGACGCGAGTCTTCACGATCAGCGGGCCGGCGGCGCCACATTCACATGAATACGCTTGCGGAACTTGACCGGCGCGCCGTTGGCCGTCGCGGCCACGAACTGCCACCGACTCGCGGCGCTCAGTAAGATCTTGTCGTAGTTACTTGCCACCGGCACGATCATCGCGGCCGACTCCACGGCTCCCGCCTCGTTGATCACGACCTCGACGATCCCCTTGAGGCCCATCGGTGGTACTGGGCCTGGATATCCGGGCAATTCCTGCGCGAGGGCCTGTGGCGGCCGGACCCCCGACTCCTCCGCCGCGTAAATGCGCGGCGGGAGGTTGACCGGTGCCGGCGCCGCTACGGGAGCCGGCGGCGGCAGTGGAGGCGGAATCGCGTTGACGCTCAGGTCGTGGAACCCGGCTGCCAACGTGCGCAAATCTGACAGCGGCGGCTGCTGCGCGGCCGACGCCATGTCGGGGTCGTTGAGCGCGTCGATGACGCGCTTGAAGACCCCAGCCGCGGCCTCAAACTCTTTCCGATCGAAGGCGCCCTTCGCCTCGGCGTACTGCTGTTGCACGATGCCGGGCAACATCCGCTTCCGGGCATCGCTGAACGCGGCGTGGGTCCGCGGCGACTGGTCATCGCCCGGGCGATACAGCGGATCGCGCTCGATGATCCCCTTGATCGCGCGATCGGCCTCATCGCGGCGCCCGACCGCAAACAGGCACAGCGTGCGATACAGGTCGATCGACTGGCGCTCGGCGCTTGAAGTCGTTTCGGCCGAGAGCCGGCCCAGCACCGAGAGCGCTTCGTCATACTGCGCTGTCGCATACAGGTCCTGAGCGGCCGCGATCCGATCCTGCGCGCGCGCAGGCGCCGCGATGAGCAGGGCCGCTACCAGCGGGACGACAGCCATTCGTAGGACGCGCATGGTCATGGTTTCCTCATGTCGACGGTCACGCGCGAGGGCGTGGTGGCCGTCACGGTTGCGCGAACGACCCGTTCGCCGAACTCCGGGTGGCGGAACACGACCTCGTGCGTGCCCACCGGCACGGAAATATTGCCAATCGGTGTCTCGCCTTTCTTGTTGCCGTCGACCCACACCTCGGCCCACGGCTGTGCGTTGAGCGCCAGTGAACCATTGGGCCAATCGAGTTGGATGGCCGAGACATTTCCAGCCGAGACGGTCACCGATCGCGTCGCGCGGTAGCCGAGTGCCTCGTTCACGATCGAGAGCTCGTGCCGGCCCGCCTGCACCATGATCCGATCGCTCCGGCTGGTGCCGAGCAAGCGCGTGTCCTCGTAGACCTGCACTTCGGTCGGCGCCGTCACCGAAATCCATCCGGAGACAGGTACGCCCTCCGGCGCTGCCATCGGCACGACGAGCGAGGCGGTGGTGCCCGGTTCGATCGTGACGTCCTGGGTGACCGACCGCAGATCGGTCTGCAGCGTGACGCTGTGTGTGCCGGGCGTGAGCTGTTCGACTTTGACCGGGGTCGTCCCGATTGGCGTGCCGTCAATGGTCACGCGCGCCCCTGGCGGCTCGCTGTGAACCACCAGATGCCCGGTCACAGCCGCAGCCTTCGGCAGTTCGATCGTCTGCGCCACCGTCTTACCGGCGGTGAGGGTGAACGGGATGATGCGCGGCTCGCCTTCTGTCGCCAGCGTCAGCACGTGTTCGCCGGGAGCCAGTTCGACGGTCAACGGCGTGACGCCGCGCGGGTGCCCGTCGACAATCACGGCCACGCCAGACGGCGTCGTGTTGACGACCAGCGTGCCTGTCGATTCAGCCACGGCCGGAGGCGCGAAATAGAGCTGGCCGAACCCAGCGGCGCCGACGAGCAGCACTAGGGCGGCAGCCGCCGCAAGTCCTCGTCCTGCGCGGCGTCGCCAACCAGGGCGAACCGCAGGGTCAGCCGTGCCCGGTAACGTGACGTTCGGCTCGGCGGAGGTCGAGTCGGGCGGTGAAGAGTGTGATGACACCGCAGGTGATAGCACCGGGCTCGGCAGGGTCACCGGCCGCGGCGGCATCGCCTCGGGCGCCTGGATCAACGCAGTGGCGGCCGCGGCAACCGCCGGCACAGCGACAGCCACTGGCACGCTCGGCGGCACCTCGCTTGGCGTCGCCGTCACCGGTGCGGGTGGTGTTTTCCGGACGTACTCCGCCATGAAGGACTTCAGTGCGTCGAACGAGGCGACGTCACGGCTCGCACCGAGCACGCGCTCGAGATCCTCCCAGGCGTCGACCGCTGACGCGAATGACCCGTTGGGATCGAGCTGCAGCATGCGCAACAGCCACGGCTGCAAATCGACCGGAGGAGCGTCCCCGAGACGGGTGGCAGTCAGTCGGAAGGCCCGTCCAACCAATGCCTCGATCCGAGCAGGATACTCGTCTCTGTCGATCGCGCGGCCGAGCATCAGTTCCAGTGCGACGATGCCAATCTGCATGACGTCGGCGCGCTGATCGAACGCCGGCGGCGAGCCAGGTGGCAGCGCGATGCGCAGATCCTTCCAGTATTGCTCCGGCGAGTAGCGCAGTTGTTCGAGGGCTGATCCGATCACATGGTCGGCGACGACCAGTCGCGCCTCCGGTGTGATCACGATGCGTTCGAGGGCGATGGCCCCGTGCGCGATCCCGGGCAGCTTTTCATGCAGCAGCCCAATCGCGGCCACCAGCTCGCGGATGAGACACAGCTTGGCGTTGACGGCAAGTGGCACCAGCTCTCTCGCCGCACCGAGCACGGTGGACAGGCGCGCGCCGGCTACATGATCGGACACGACGAACAGCTTCGACGGGCTCTGCTTGTTCCGCTGCAGACCATGCACCCGGACGAAGCACGTTTTCTGAAAGGCCGCGAGTGTGGTGACACGCTCGCGCAGCGCGCCCTCGAATGCACCGGTGTTGAACTCATCTCGCAATTGGAGCAGTTCGACCGGCTCGCCACCATGCCCGAGGCCACGGTGGCGCTTCCCGAGTCCATCCTCGAACACCGCGCGCTGGAGCACCGTGATTCGGGCCGTGGCAGGATCTGTAGGCATCTCGCTGGGCCTCACGTCCAAATCCCGTACCCGCGCCGAGCGGGCGGAAAGTTGGTGTTTCCCGCCCGAATGGGTGGCGCGACGAGCCGTCGCACAGAAATGTGCTTACAGGAACGTCGGTGAACGGTTATTTCTGCAGGACGCGATTCTTCGTGACGCGCAGGACGCCGCGGCCAAGGACGCGATTCTTCGCCGGCGCGCAGGACGCCGCGGCCTCACGGCGCGGCGCGGGACTCGCGTCGCCTCCGGCTTGCGAGCGGGACGCGCGCCGTTCGGCGCGCGGAGAAGGTAGGGTGCTGGAAGTCACCAGCCTGGTTACGGAACATTCTCAAGCGTCGCGACCAATACGTCCGGGCAGGAATTGATCTCGCTTCTAGTCCTCGCATCCGTAGGGCAAGAACCAAGTCGCGGGACCCCGATGTGTGGCGGTTCAGCACGATAGACTGCATCGGCTGATGACAGATCTCTTACCTGCGGTGCCGTCACGCCAAGGCCATTTCCGACTTGAGTCGGGCTACCATACCAACCTCTGGCTGACGCTCGACGGCTTGTTTACGGAACCGGCCGGCATCACTCCGCTGGTTGACGCGCTGGCCGTACGATTACGCCCTCATCGCGCTTCCGCCGTGTGCGGTCCGTTTGTCGGCGGTGCTCTCCTCGCGCAGCTACTCGCAACGGCGCTCGGTGTGCGTTTTTTCTCCACGCAATCGGCTCCGGTGCTGTCAGCGACTGGCCTGTTCAGAGCTCAGTACTACCTCACACCGGAATTGCAGCGTCGCATCGGCGGTGAGCGTCTTGCGATCGTCGACGAGATAATCAGCGCGGGCTCCTCGGTCAGGGCCACGATGACCGCGGCATCGGAGGCAGGCGCGTCCGTGGTTGTTGTGGGCGCACTCGCGGTGCTCGGCGACACAGCGCTTCGACATTTCGGCGGGATCGATATGCCCGTCGAAGCGCTCGAGCGACGGCCCTTTACGATGTGGATGCCCGACGATGCCCACTCTGCGCCTCCGGTGTGTTGCTGGAGACGCCATGAAGGCGCCCTCGCCGACGCGCAGGACGCCGCGGCCTGACGGCGCGGCGCAGGACTCGCGTCGCCTTCGGCTAGCGAGCGGGACGCGCGCCGTTCGGCGCGCGGAAGAAGGCAGGGTGCTGGAAGTCACCAACCTGGTTACGGAGGCGCCGCCGAACGGCGGCGCTCCTGCTCGGGAGCGAAGCGACCCGAGTCCCGCGCCGCGCCGTGAGGCCGCGGCGTCCTGCGCGTCGGCGAAGAATCGCGTCCCACCTTCTTGCGGGCGCCCGCCGGCGGGTGTCATGATCGTTGTCATCGGAGCTAACGCCGCTTGTAGTGCATGGTGAGCGAGTCGAGGAGGAAAAGCATCAATGAGTAGCCAGAGAATTGGTCGGCGGGAGTGGTGTCAGGGGGTGCTGGCCTTCAGCGGACTGGCAGCTGCCGGCCTCTCCGCGGAGCAACAGAAGCCGGCGGTAATGGATCCGCGAATGGATGAACTGATCCGTCGCGGCGCGACGATGGAAGAAGTCGCGAAGCTGAAGGATCCGGTGGCCACGAACCCGGATGAAGCGATCCGGGCGTTAAAGATGGGAAACGCCCGGTTTTTCGGCGGTCAGGCACAGCGGCCCGAGGCCTCCGCTGCAGAACGCCGCGCGCAGATTCTCGGGCAGACGCCGTTTGGCGTGGTCCTCAGCTGCTCCGACAGCCGGGTGCCCACCGAGATCGTCTTCGATCAGGGGCTGGGCGACCTGTTCATCACCCGTGTGGCGGGGAACGTGGTCGATCGCACGACCCTCGGCAGCATCGAGTATGCCGTCGGGCACCTGAAGACGCACGTGGTCGTCGTCATGGGGCACGAAGGCTGTGGCGCGGTGAAAGCGGCGCTGCTCCCGCCCGAGGAGCGCGCGCGCGAAACCGAGAACATCCAGTTTCTGCTCAACCAGATCGTCCCCTCGTTACAGAAGCTCCCCGCGATCCGCGACGAGAAGGCGAAGATGCGGGAGGCGGTTATCGCCAACGTCCGTGTCCAGGTGCAGAACCTGAAGAAGGGGAAGTTCGTTCAGGACGCCATACGGTCGAAGAAGATCGCGGTCATCGGCGCGTTCTACGAGATCACGAGCGGCGCGGTCGATTTCCTCGAGACCGAGGAAGAGCTGCGGGTCGGGTCAGGACTGGAGCGTGGGTCGCGCTGGCGTGAACATCTCCTGTAGGGGATGTCCTGCGCCGCGCCTGAAAGGCCGGGCGTCCTGCTCGCATGCACCGCACGCGAGTCCTCAGTTACACTGTCTTTGCCCCCGGTGCGGAGAGATGTCCGAGTGGTTGAAGGAGCACGCTTGGAAAGCGTGTGTAGGAGAAATTCTACCGAGGGTTCGAATCCCTCTCTCTCCGCCATTTTTTTGTGTGAAGTGGTTGATACTATATAAGTTAGCGCATTTAGTTATGCGCTCCTACCACGTTCTTGCCCACATCCTAGCAGCGCGTTAAGGGTCCGAGGCTCGCGTTTCCCAATCCGAGCACCCACCCGGTATCCGGACAATGCCAGCGTGCCGAGCAGTATTGTGTGAAGGGGGATTCGTCGGCTCCTGACCCTTCCTATTCGCCGCGTCATCGCCGATGCGCCGTCAGTGTGACCTTGCCCGGCTGCCCGTAGAGCCAGACCTCGCCGCCCGACACCGTCACCCGGCGCTGAGGGTCTGGCGAGATCGGGTGGTTCGACTCCGGCCCGACCACTAGTCCGACCTTCTGCCCTTCGTCGGGTGACCTCGACGTCCATTGCCTCACCGGATGGCGAGTCGACGTGGAACCGGCGACAGGTCCACGATTCAAAGCCGCAGA
>DATLXN010000014.1:0-147480 GCA_035575715.1 Vicinamibacterales bacterium
GCGAACGAAGCTCCGCCGACCAAAGCCACGCCCGGGTCCACCGCCGCGAGCGGCGTCGTCACCTTGACGCATACCTGTGCGGAAAGCCGCGACGTGGTGGCTGAGGACGCGGCCAAGATTGCGCGCTACATCCGCAGCGAAGTTGATGCCAGGCGGCGGCGCTACAGCGACTTCTTGATCCTGACTCGTAAGAAGAAAGGGATCACGAATTACGCAGGTGCGCTTGAAGCGCTGAATATCCCGCTCGAGGTCAGCGGCGCGGGCGCGTTTGGCGAATCGGCCGAAGTGCAGGCGCTCACTGTATTGCTCCGCGCCATCGCCGATCCAGCCGACGTCCTGTCATTGATTAACGTGCTGCGCGGCCCACTCTTTGGTGTCAGCGACCGGGAACTGTTCGCGTTTAAGCAATCAGGCGGCTGGTTCTCGATTTTCTTCGATGGGGCGAAGTCAATTAACGCTGCGGCTGGCGCGCGCGTCACACAGTCGCTTGGCGCCCTCCGCGAGTATTACCGCTGGACCCGCGTGCTCCCCGCACCGGCTGCGCTCGAACGCATTCTCGAACACACCGGCTACCTCGCACTTGCGGCGACGACGCCTGGCGGTGTGGAGGCGGGTGATCTGGTGCATGCCGTTGATCGGGTGCGGCAGGTCGTGGAGGATGCCGGCAGTTTGATCGATGCGGCCGATTCGCTCGACGCCGATGCTGAAGCTTCGATGGAGGTCGAATCGCTGCCGCTCGAACCTGGCCGCACCGACGTTGTGCGCGTCATGAATCTGCACAAGGCGAAAGGTCTCGAAGCCGACGTCGTCTTTCTTGCCGATCCGTCTGGCGGCTTCAGCCCGCAAGTAGACGTGCATATCGCGCGGACCGGCGATGTGGCCCAAGGTTGGTTCCAAGTCATTCGCAAATCGACAACGTCGCGCGCGACTACGTTGCTGGGCGAGCATCCGGACTGGGCAGTTCACAAGGCAGCCGAAGAGCCGTATCTCGAGGCCGAGCAGAACCGTCTGCTTTACGTCGCGGCCACCCGCGCCCGCCAACTGCTGGTCGTGAGTCGATGGACTGGCAAGTCGCGGAGTCCGGCGTGGGGCGCGCTGAATGAGTTTCTTGCCGATGCGCCAGAGCTCGACGTGCCGGCAACGGCAACCATCCCACAGATGACACCGTTAGATTGTTCGGCCGTCGCGCAGACTGCCGCCGCCAACGCTCGCGCGATGGCGCACCGGACGGTGGCCGAGCCCTCGTGGTCCATTTCATCGGTGACCTCGTCGTCCGGCCACATTGCGCGGATGACGGAAATGGAGGTTGCGGCAGAAGACGATC
The DNA here is from genome assembly GCA_035575715.1 of Vicinamibacterales bacterium. GTDB lineage: Bacteria > Acidobacteriota > Vicinamibacteria > Vicinamibacterales > UBA2999 > JACCSI01. The sequence goes on from DATLXN010000014.1 coordinate 1,325, forward strand.
CGACCAAGGTCGTGAGCACGGATACGCCCGCGCACCGGGCCGATGCCGGAATGGCATGGGGCACGCTGATTCACGGCTTGCTCGAGCACGCGATGCGACATCAGAAGGCGACGCGCGACGACCTGCGTCGGCTGGCGATGTGGCTTACGGTTGAAGAGCCGCAACTGCGGAAGGTCATCGACCTCGCCATCGACACGGTAGAGCGAGTCCGCACCGCAGAGTTCTGGCAGACGGCACAGACGGGGGAGCACTCTGCGGAGGTGCCGTTTGTCATCAACGAAGAGTCGGTGTTGACCAGCGGGGTAATCGATCTGCTATTCCAATCTCCGGAGGGATGGCAGGTGCGCGATTACAAGACGGACGTCACGATTGCGGAAGACATGTATGAACGGCAGCTTGATACCTATCGAAATGCGCTGCGTAAACTGGGCTGCGAGGTCGAGGCCTCGTTAGTCCACGTTCGTTCCCCGGAGTAGAGCCGGTGTCCGAGATCAATCATCAGATCGTCAACGCGCTGTTCGAGCCGCCGCATGCCGACCAACCCTGGGCGCTCATCGTCCTCGCCGCTCTCGAGGGCGAAGCATCGCTTCACGCGTTATTGGATGGCGTGGGCACCGTCCAGCGTCCTGTTCCGGTGGCGCCGGTCGCGGGGAACGCCACGGAACCGCCGGGCGCGTATGTTGCCGCAATCACTGTTGAAGGTTTTCGCGGCGTCGGACCGAGCGCCACGTTGTCAATTCGACCTGGCCCCGGTCTCACGCTCGTAGTCGGTCGCAACGGCTCCGGTAAATCGAGCTTCGCCGAAGGGCTTGAATACACGCTGACCGGTCGCAATTATCGTTGGGAAGAGCGCGCCAAAGCGTGGAGTAAGGGTTGGCGCAATCTGCATCACGACAGCGCCGCACTCAAAGCGGACTTACTGGTCGAGGGGAAGGGCCCCGTCTCTGTTGCCCGCAAATGGACCGGCGATGAACTCGACAGTCACGATGTGAAATGTACCGGTCCGGCCAAACAGACGCAGACGCTGGAGTCGATTGGCTGGGACACGGCGCTCAGCACATTTCGCCCGTTTCTCTCGTACAACGAGCTCGGCACGCTGCTCGAAGACGGACCTTCGAAGCTATATGACGCGCTCAGCGGTGTCTTGGGTCTCAGTGACCTTGTCGCTGTCCAGACACTCCTCGCGGCGACAAAGAAGAGCCGTCAAGCCTTGTGCGACGAGGCGAAGGACGGCGCTGCTGAGATCGTGAGTCTGATCGACGCCGTCCCTGACAATGGTGGCAACGACGATCGACTTGACCGCGCGCGCACCGCGCTCAGAACCAGCGCATGGAATCTCGCTGCGCTGACCCAACTCCTTCAGAACGAGAACACGGTGGATGTGTCTCAGCTGGAGATGCTGCGGCGCATTGAATCGATTCCGCCGGCCGACGTGACGGGTGTTTCCGCCGTCGTCGCCCGGCTGAAATCGGCGGCGAAAGCACTCGGTAAACTCGCCGGGTCAGACGCTGAGCGTTCGCGGCAGCGAGCTGACCTCCTCGAACAGGCGTTGTCGTTTCACGAGTCGCATCACGATCAGACCTGTCCGGTGTGCAACACCACCAACGTGCTCGGCGAACAGTGGGCGGCGTCCAGTCGGGACGCCATTGCGACGCTTCGCAAGGAGGCCGCGGCGTGCGAGTCCGCCACTGCTGGGGCTAGGTCCTCCGTGCGTGAGGCACAGCGCTTTCTGTCGCCGCCGCCACCATTTCTCGCGCAGGCACACACCGTCGGTCTCGCCGGGCTGAAGAACGCTCGAACGTTGTGGATCGATTGGGCCGCCGGTCGGGACATCGACACGCCTGCAGAACTCGCCGCGCACCTGGAAGGGCGCGTACTCGAGTTCGCCGAGGCCGTGCAGACCCTCGTGGAACAAGCCGCCGCGGAACGCGGTCGTCGCGAGGACACGTGGCGTCCAATTGCGGCGGCGATCCAAGCCTGGCTGCCGACCGCGCGTCAGGCGGTCCCCGCAAAGGATCAGGTCAAGCAGCTGAAGGCGGCCGAAGACTGGTGGAAGGACGCAGCTGCCACGATTCGAGACGAACGTTTTGCACCGATCGCTGAACGTGCGCGGGCGGTATGGAATCAACTGCGGCTGCAGAGCAACGTCGATCTTGGCGGTGTCGTCCTCGAGGGAACCGCGGGGCGGCGGCGGGTCGTATTGCAGGTGACGGTGGACGGCACGCCAGCCGAAGCGCTCGGCGTCATGAGTCAAGGGGAACTGCACTCCCTTGCGCTCAGTCTGTTCCTCCCACGCGCAACGCTTCCAGAAAGCCCGTTTCGTTTCATCTGCATCGACGACCCGGTGCAGTCGATGGACCCGACGCGAGTCGAAGGCTTGGCGCGGGCCCTCGCAGACGCGGCGAAGACGCGCCAGGTGATCGTGTTCACGCACGACGATCGGCTGCCGCAAGCGGTCCGCCGACTCGGGCTCCAAGCGAACGTGCACAGCGTGACCCGTCGTGCACGTTCGGTGGTTGAAGTGCGAGAGGTTGTCGACCCCATGACGACGCTGATCGATGACGCGCGTGCCGTGACGCTGACTGAAGACCTGCCGACGGACGTTGCTGCGCGCGTTGTCCCCGGGTTCTGCCGCGCCGCGGTTGAAGCAGCCTGCATGGAAGTGGTGCGGCGCCGCCGCTTGACCTCTGGTGAAACACACGACGCGGTGGAGGAGTTACTGGCCACGAATGCGCGCACGCATCCGCTGATGGCTCTGGCCTTGTTCGACGATGAGAAGCGAACCAGTGAAGTGATGCCCAAGCTCCTGAAGGTGGGCTCGTGGGCGGTGGATGTCTTCAAGATTTGTAAGGCCGGCGCACACGAGCGCCACGAAGGCGACCTGAAGCTGCTCGTTGATTACAGCGCGCGCTTAGTCAAGCACCTCGCGGCGAGTCATTAGCGGTGGAATCGCACGATACCGTAGCTCGCGAGCTGCTTGCCGAGGCCCGACAAATGCTCGATCGCGCGTCGAAGGACACCCGCGGGATGTGGCCGCGCGCGGCAGTGCTCTTGGCCAGGCAGTCGCTGGAGGTGGGGCTGAAGACGTATTGGAGCGCGAAAGCACGCGGCGTCGAGGAGTGTTCGGCTCGCGCGCAACTACTGTGCCTCGGCGCTTACATCGCTGACGACGAATTGGCAGGGCAGGCCAGTCAGGCTTGGGGTGCGCTCAGTCGTGCGGCGCATTTTCATCCTTACGAACTCCCTCCGACGCGAGAAGAGTTGGTGGGATGGTGTGACACCATCGCAAAAGTCTTAGAGAAGACAGAAAGCAAGTGGCGCTAGCGGCTAAGCACGCGGCGGCCACGGGCATGGGCCATGCGCCTCGGCTTCTAGCGCTTCAAGATTTGTTTCGAGCTCCTTCACAATGTCGTTCTTGAGTCGCACTGTGAACGTGTCGACCAATGCGCGATAGTAGCCGAGCATACCGGTGCGACCCGCTTCTTTGTTGAATCGCCCCCAAAGCCCTTCGCCGACCGCCCGGTAATCGCGCAGCAACGCCTGAACGTTGTGCAGCTTGTCCGCTGCCGACACCAGCAGCGCATCGTCGGGCGCCGTTTGGAGATGCGCGAGGTAAGTGGTTTTTCGTTGTACCCACGGTGGTTTTGGCTGCACATCTGTGTCGGTGCAGTGTTCGACGATCGCGAGGACTGCGTCGCCGAATTCAGACTTGATCTGTCGCCGCACCTCGTTTGCGCCAATTGATGCGGGCGCATCTTCGATCGCGTCGTGCAGTAGCGCGGCAATCGCCTGGACTTCGGATCCACCGTGTTCGAGTACGTGCACAGCAACGCCGAGGACATGTGCGACGTAGGGGATTTCAGTCCCTTTTCTGGACTGGTGCCGGTGAATCTGGCTGGCCATCGCCAGTGCCGCGTCGAAGCGATCGGTGAGAGGCTTCGTTAGTTGTGCCATGCACATCCCTTTGTTCTGCAGACTCATCTTAGGCGCACCCTGGTCTTGGTCCACGTTCGGCCGACCCGTCGCATCGCGGCCCCACCGTCATACCGTGTTTTGAAGCGGACGAGATCCTCAGGGGTGAGAAAAAAGAATCGGTCGTCATCGTCAAAGTGCGCGTCGAAGGGCACACTCTTGCGCCGGCCGGTCAGTGCCATTAATCGCCAGTCGCGGCTGGCCGTGAGGTGCTCAAACCATCGCTTTAGCAATGCTTTGATCTCGCGAGCGTGTGACCGGGTGTTGTACTTTCCACTGTAGTCGCGCACAAGATTGGTCAGCTTTCCGTCGATCACCGCCAGAACCCCTCCGAACTGTTCCATGTCCTCGTTCACCGAACAGCAGAACGACAGGTGGGCCCAGTGTTTCGGCAAGCGGTTGTAGAACTCCGCTGGATAGTCCCAACTGGTGATCATCGAAAACCGCGCCTGGGTGCGCGTCCTGAAATGCGCCAGGACCACCGCGCTATCGTGAGTGTAGGTATCCTTGCGCTCGCGCGAACGCAGCGGACACAACCGTCTGAAGTCGAGCACGTCGTCGATCTCACCACGTTTCTTTTTAATCAGACCCGTTTCGCAGAAACGATCCACTTCGATTGCGGTTCCGGTGACGTGAAGATCCTGAAACACCCAGTTCGGCATTTGTTGCCCCTTTCTCGCCAATATTGCGCGACGGGTGTGACAGGCCAGGTCACGCCTCGACCGGTATTTGTCGGGCGATTGTGCGTCCTTTTCAGAAGCCGTGACCTCCTCTGTCGCAGACGGCTGCGACGCTCTGCGAAGAGGTCACCGATGCACATTCAGGCAGATCGCGCGCTCATCCCGGCTCACACCCCGGCCGTTCGTCATCTCACGGTCACGATTACCGCACCCAGCGCGCAAGGCGCAACGAAAGATCGGCCCGCCGTGAACGTTGCTTTTGTTCTCGATCGATCAGGATCGATGGACGGCAAGAAGATCGAGATGGCGCGCAGCGCCGTGACCCACGCGATTAAATTACTCAACGCGCGCGACCAGTTCGCAGTTGTCGTGTTCGACAATGTGGTTGACACCATCCTCGCCACGACCGCGGCATCGAAAGAGGCGAAGGCCAAGGCATTTGCGAATCTGACGAAGGTCGATGCACGCGGCGGCACCGACCTCTCTGCTGGCTGGTTCGCCGGCGCGCAACAGGCGGGCATTGGCGCCAACGGCGTCAAGCGGGTCCTTCTACTCACCGATGGTCTAGCCAATGAAGGTGTCGTTGACCACGACGAACTCGCGCAGGCCGCGGCGAAGTTTCGCGAAGCTGGCGTGACGACGTCGACGTTCGGTGTCGGCGCCGACTTCGACGAAGAGCTTCTCGCGCGCATCGCCACCAACGGCGGCGGCCACTTCTACTTCATCGAGAAGGCGAAACAAATCCCTGACTTTCTTACAAGTGAGCTCGGTGAAACGCTGGAGACGGTGGCACGCGACGCAACCTTAGATATCGCGTGCCCCCCGGGTATCGAGGTGACGGCGTTAAACGGATTGCCGACAGAGACTGCGCACAGCCACCTCCGCGTCAAGCTGGGAGACCTAGTTGCCGATCAGGAGATTACCCTTGCGCTGGCGGTGAGCTTCGCTCCGCAATTATTGGAATCAGTCACGTTTGTGGACTGCTCTCTAACCGACCGCGACGGAAAGTTATATCCGGAGCCGATGCGCGTCGAATGGCGTGCGGCTGACACCGCTGCCAATACGATCCAACCGGTTAACCAGCAGGTGCTTGTCGTGGTCGCCGAATTGCTCGCCGACCGAGCCCGCGCCACCGCGCTGAGCTTTAACCGCCGGGGGCAATATGACGAGGTGCAGCGGGTGTTGCGCGACGTTATCGAACATCTGCGCGGTCTGGCGCCTGGCAATCCGCAGGTCGTCGCGATCATCGACCGACTGCGCCATGAGGAACTCGAACTGGGACAGCCGATCACCGCGTTAGCGTCCAAGGCCCGGCATTTTGCCAACTACTCCCGGATCCAGTCGCGCAGCGAAGATGGAAAAGCTCGTCGCCGCGGCTAGGAGGCGCGCCGTGAACCGATGCCGGGCAGTCGCGGTTGGTCGACGGTGAAAATATTTCGCGCAATCGCCAGCTCGAGTCTCGGCGCGTAGGCATCACGCGCCTGTTCCAACTGCGCGAGGATCTCCTCGGCAAGGGACGATGGCGCTTCGACTTTGGCGAAGGCGCCAAATCCCAACACCCAGGTTTTCAGTGCTGCATCGGCGCAGACGTTCAACGTCATGCGCACACGGCCATCAGGAAGATCCTCGAGCTGCTGTGACTTGTGCCATGTCCGTTCGCGCACATAGCCCGCGATGCGCGGCGCGAACAGCACGATGATCCGCTCCGGCTTACCGCGATTCACCCCGAGTGAATGGGCGAAGGCATCTGCCGGAAGCTCCGCTTGTAGGACGAAGGTTTGCTCCTGCAGAGAGACACGCTTGATCCGCTCGATGGCGAAGGTCCGGACTTCGGCGTACTCGGGCACCCAGGCGAGCAAATACAGTCCGCCGTGCGCGTGCACCACGCGGTAGGGGTGAACGGTGTAGTCCTTCGTCCGATTTCGTGAAGCGGAGTGGTAGCGCATGACGCACACGCGACGATGCAGGCTCGCTTCGAGGAGTTTGCCGACGTGTTCGTCGTGGGTCTTTGCGTCAGATTTCTTGGTCGCGCCGCCCTTGGCTTCGATCAACGCCGGGAGGCGGTCGAGAAAGAGCCGCATCTTATCCGGCAGCGTGCGCTCCAGTTTGTGACACATCGCCGCCAGCGCACTCCCAAACGGCGCGCCGGCCATGCTCGAGACCATCGCGCGGCCCATGAACAGCGAGCACAGTTCGACAAACGAGATCCCAAGGTCCGCCAATCCCTTAAATGGAACGCCGTTCAACCTCCAGCGCGTCTCGCGCCCATCTTTCTCGCTGAACAGCGGGAACCCGACCGCCTGTAAGGCTTCCATGTCGCGCCAGATGGTCCGAGTGGTGACCTCAAGGTCCTTGGACAGTTGCTTGACCGTGGCCCCGTGCCGTGCCGCTTCCAGCGCACGAAGCAGATTCCATTGGCGGATGACTTCGCTGTTTCTCACGTGTGCGGATTCTCGCAGATTAGACGGCGGCAGCAACGGAAAGTCGAAAGACCGCCACCAATGCCCAGAAGGCCAGAATTACCGCCCGCCGACACACTCTCCGTCGCGGCTTGGCCCTTGCCGCCCTGACCGGCATCGCCGTCTGGTCGGCGGTCAGCGCGTCCGCGCTCCCCGCGCAAACGCCGCCCCGCGACCCATGACCTTCCTCGACATGTGCCAGATGCGCAACGTCGGCTCACTCAGACCAGCCCGGACGGGAAGTGGCTGCGCAATACTGGCTGCGCTGGCGTTGACGCATCTATTGTCAGCGTGAGGCAGAGCTCTACCTAAATGGATTATCCTTCCTCGCGTCGTAAAGCTTGCGCGACGTGAGACTCCGCGCTGATAGCGGACTCTCGACACCGTCCGTCGATCCTCGAACTTCAGCATTGACGACTCACTGGAGTTCCCAGGATTCAGTGGACAGCCTTTCGCCTCGGTTTGTGAGCGGCTTCAAATTGTTCGGGGCTCACGCCAAGACCCTGGCAGCCTACAGCATCTGAGGACGTCGGCAGTTTCATGTAGTGGCCGAAGAGAATCGCATTCGCGCGGCCCGCCGCGGGTAAGCCGCCCATAGGGTTACGCCCACCGAACTTCTAGACCCAGGAGAGAGACGTGGAGAATTCCGAGCGCTGGCCTTTCCGTCAGGACGACCCACAGTGGGCCAACGAGTTGATGTGGGATCGCGACCAAGTGATCGAGACGCACACGCGCGGCAACTCCGCCTCGCGCCGGAAGGCCCGGGAGCTCCTACGTAAATTCAAGAGCGGCAACACTATCGGCAACGAGGGCTGCCTCCTGACGTCGCTTGCCATGGTGCTCCGTCTACTGGATCAGCCGGATCGCGAGCCCCCGTGGACACCGTCGGTGCTGAATCAGCGGGCACATGAACTGCTGTACTACACAAAGGCCGGCCTATCGATGGCGCCGCTATATGCCGACATCGTCTCGGAGGTTACTGGGGGCGAGGTCCAGCTTTGCGCCAAGGAAGAGTACCTCTCGGGCAAGTCGTCCTGGCCGCGCAACTACGCGAGCACTTGCTGGATCGTGCGCGCATACCGCCTTCTGCCGCCAGAGATGCGCGCCCATTTTGCGGTGATGCTCAAGACCGGGACATACGACGATACGGTCGCCTCGCACTATGTGCTCCTGGACCCTACCCGGCCGGGGAGTCCGGACGAGAATGACGCCTACCTCCTTGATCCCGCGATGCCCATGAACGCGGAGGCCGCTTGGCGCCTGAGCGACTCCGCAAGGCAGATTTGCAAGGACGCCCAGATAAGAAGGCAATGGGTGACGTCCCCCCTCTTTCAGTAGCGGATCGGTTTAGAATCCGGCGGTTACTTTCGCTGTCTTCGCACTTGCCGTCAACTGCCGTGCATACGCGGCGGGCGTGAGCCCGCCCAGTCCTTTCTTCGGTCGCTCCTCGTTGTACTCACGCCGCCACGTCTCGATGACGACCTGGGCATGCGCCAGGCTCGTGAACCAGTGCTCGTTCAAGCATTCGTCGCGCAAGCGTCCGTTGAACGATTCGATGTAGGCGTTCTGCGTCGGCTTGCCGGGTTCGATCAACCGCAGAATCACGCCCCGCGCGTGCGCCCACGTCAGCATCGCGCGCCCGCAGAACTCCAGCCCGTTGTCGGTCCGCAGCACGTGCGGCAAGCCCCGCGTGACGGCGAGCTGATCCAAGACCCGCGTGACCGGCAGACCACCCAGGGCCCGTGCGGGGACGACCGCCACGGCTTCGGTTGTGGCATCGTCGACGATGGTTAAGCATTTCAACACGCGTCCCTCGGCCGTTCGATCAAAGACGAAGTCGGCCGACCACACTTCATTCGGGGCCTGAGGTCGGACGAGCGGCTGGCGATCCGCCAGCGGCACTTTCTTGCGGCGCCGGCGCTTCACCTGCAGCCGGGCCTCCGTATACAGCCGATCGACTCGCTTGTGATTCACGACGCGCCCTTCCTGCCGGAGCTTGAGATAGATCATGCCCGCGCCATAGCGACGATGGCGATGGGCCAGCGCGACGATGCGGTCGCGCAGGTCCGGGTCCCGATCCGGCCGCGGCACATACCGCAGCGCGGCCGCGCTCATGTGCACCACCGTCAGCGCGCGGCGCTCGCTCAACCCGCGTTCGACTATCTCTCGCACCACGTCGCGTCGCGCGGGTGCGGTTACCACTTTTTTCGCAGCACCTCACGGGTCACCTCGTTTTCCAGGAGGGACTCGGCGAGCAACTTCTTGAGCCGATGGTTTTCGATCTCGAGCTCCTTCAGGCGTGTGGCGTCGGACACACTCATGCCCCCGAACTTACTCCGCCAGAGGTAGTAACTCGCTTCGGAGAACCCGTGTCGCCGGCACAGATCCTTCACGGGGAGCCCGGCATCGGCTTCCCGCAGGAAGCCCACAATCTGCGCTTCGGTGAACCGCTTCTTCATCGTCCGACCCTTTCGCTGGGCCGGACTCTAAACCAAAACGCTACTCAGAATCGGGGGGACGTCATCGGTCCAGACGATGGAGTCCAAGGACGAAGTAGAACCGGCGGGAAAGAGCATTTGTGGCGCAAGTGTTGCTGAGTCGCCGCGCGCCAACGCGCTGAGATCAATTGAGCCCGCACCGTCCTCAACCAAGCCAGCATTGATGATCGGCTCTGCACTCGCTTGCAGCAATACCTTTACCTGCAACGGATTCAGCTCCGGCCGCGACTCCAGCAACAACGCCGCCGCCCCACTCACCACCGCCGCCGCCTGACTGGTCCCACTCAGCTCGAAGTACCCGTTCCGCCCTTCGCCTAACACCTGGCGCTCGGGAAACGCCTTGGCCAGCGTTGACCCGGGGGCGAGCAACGACACCACTTTGCTACCAGGCGCCACCATGTCGGGTTTGATCAAACGGTCGACCGCCGTCGGCCCCCTCGAACTCCACGGCGCCACGACATCGTCGGACCGATCGACCGTGCCCTGCGTGCGGAGCGCGCCGACGGTGATCGCAAAAGGCGAGATGCCAGGAGAAGTGACGCTGCCCAGCACCATCTTGCCGTCGCGCGTCTGACCGAAATTGCCCGCCGATGCGACCACCACCAGGCCGGCGCGCACGGCGCGCTCGACCGCCTGGCAGACCGGGTCATCACGCCACGACTGCGTCGGCGCCATGCCCAGCGACAGGTTGATGATCCGCAGCCCGTACTGCTGACGATGATCGATCGCCCAATCAATAGCCTCGATGACGTCGCTCGCTCTGCCGCGTCCCTCGTGATCGAGCACCTTGAGACTGACCAGGTGCGCCGCCGGCGCCATGCCGACCGGCGCTTCACCAGTGTCCTGCTTCGGCGCGCCTGCGGCGACGATGCCGGCGACGTGCGTGCCGTGCCCATACCGATCGGTGCCAGTGCCCACACCGCGCGTCTGCGTGAAGTCAACACTCGCGACAATCCGACCCGCCAGTGCGGTGTGATGATCGACGCCCGAATCGATGATCGCCACGCCGACGCCGCGGCCCATCACGGCACCGAGCCCGGCAATCTCGCCGGCCCACGCGGCGCTCGCCCCCGTGGACTCGGTGACCAACGCCAACTGCGACCGCATCTCGCCATCGCCCGAAAGCGAACCGACCTCGGCATCACCGGCGAGACGCGCGAGCGCGTCCGCCGTGACACTGATCACCGCACCCGACTTGAGCGACTTCTTGACCGCGAGACCGTGCTTCCATGCCAGACGCTGGATGAACGCGGCGTTACCGGAGACGATGACGTCCACCGGCTCGGACGCGGACCGGTCAAGGTGCGCCGCGAGATCACGCGACAGCCGCGCCGGTGTTTGTGCCGCCGCCAGCGCGAAATGACCGGACGCGAGTAGTCCTAGAACGACAACGAGAGCGAGAGCGACTAACCGCTGCGACCGAAACCCGCCGGGGGAAGTGGGTCTCGAGTCGGTCCGCAGGGCGATCAACATGACGGTCCTCCGACTCCGAAAAAAGGGGGACAGGTGTGGCCTTAGCCGTGCCGCTGTTCCTGCACCGATTCAACGAGCACGCGCTGCGAACCGCCAAGCGTGCGAATGGTGCGCAGACGACCTTCACGAATCCGGTAGTAAACAGTCCGACGCGAGACGCCGAGAAGCTGAGCAGCCTGATCAATGGTGACGCTGCGGCCGAGCTGCGGCTGAAACGACACGACGTGGTGCGCGAGCATGGGTGCGGGGTCCATCAACAGAACAACCTCCGCCATAACCAATCGCACGGCCGGTGCCACGGCTCGGCCATAGTGCAAAAATGTCCCTAAGTGATTGCTCGGGCGAGGGTTGTTGGTCTACGATGACCGCGCAGGCGGGGGTGCCTGCGAGCTCGACGACGGCCAACGAATTGCCTTTTCCGTCGCCAAACCTTAGTTTGTTTGCAATTTCTGCACAGTGATTGCAGGAACTGCTAACTCGCGTGTGGGGACCGGCCAGTTTATTGGCCGGGTGGCCAATAAGTGAACCGACAGTCGCGCGCACTGCTGACGATCGTCATCGTCGCCATCATTCTGATCCCCTACGCCTATTGCGCGCGGGGGAGAGATGAGGCGCCGCCGTCGGCGCTTGCCCCGCCACCGACCGAACAGCCGACGCGTGGCGGCACCCTCATCGCGACAGCCCGAAGCGAGCCGCGGAGCTTTAACAGGGTCGCGTCCCGTGACTTTCCAACCGAACTCTTTGCCACCCTGACCCAAGGCCGATTGGTTCGCGTCAATCGCCAGACCCAGGAGATCGAACCGTGGCTGGCCGAAAAGTGGACGACCAGTGACGACGGCCGTTCGTTTACGCTGACGTTGCGCGACGGCGTGGTCTGGTCCGACGGGATTCCCTTCACGTCCGCGGATGTCCTCTTTACCTTTCAGGCTGTGTACGATGAAGCCGTCGGCAGTCACTACACCTCAACTTTCCGCGTCGCCGGCAAGCCGCTGACGGTGACGGCTCCCGATGCACGGACCGTGGTCATCACCTATCCCGCGCCATTCGCCCCGGGGATCAGGCAGCTCGATAACCTCACGCTCCTTCCCAAGCACAAGCTCGAAGCCGCATTGACGGCCGGCACGTTGGCCAAGGCATGGACGGCGGCGACCCCGCCGGCGGAGTTGGTGTCGATTGGGCCCTTCATGCTCACCCGTTACGAGCCGGGGCAGCGGCTCGTCTACGAGCGCAATCCACGCTACTGGCGTCGCGATGCGCAGGGCCAGCAACTGCCGTATCTCGACCAGATCGTCATCGAGATCATTCCGGAGCAGGACACGGAAATGGTGCGGTTGCAGGCCGGGCAGGTTGATTTCGGCCAGCAGCAACTGCGCGCGACGGACATCGCGGGTATGCGGACGCTCGCCGCCCAGGGCAAGTTGCAGTTGCTCGATCTGGGTGTGTCAACCGACCCCGACTCGTTCTTTTTCAACTTGCGTGCGAAGCAGTGGGCCAACGATCCACGCGGCGCCTGGTTGCCGCGCAAGGAGTTCCGCCAGGCGATTTCACATGCCGTTGATCGAGAAGCGTTCGCCGAGACGGTGTTTCTCGGTGAGGCCGTGCCGATTCACGGACCGGTCACGCCGGGCAACACTCGTTGGTTCTGGCCGAACATTCCGCGCTACGAGTATTCAGTGGAGAAGGCGCGCGCGTTGCTCGAAGGGCTCGGACTGAAGAATCGCGATCAGGACGAGTGGCTCGAGGACGACAACGGTACGGAGGCACGTTTCACGCTCCAGACTTTTCGCGGGTCGTCCATCCTCGAACGCAGCGCCGCGGTCTTGCGCGATGACTTACAAAAAATCGGAATCGCCGTCGACGTCGTCGCGCTCGAAGCCAACACGGTCATTTCACGAATGTTGGAAGGACAGTTCGAAGCGGTGTGGATGGCGTTCCAAGGCGACCTCGACCCTGCACTGAACAAGGATTATTGGCTCAGTTCAGGCACCGCGCACGTCTGGAATCTGAATCAGCAAACACCGGCCACCGACTGGGAACGACAGATCGACGAGTTGATGACGCAACAGGCCTCGGTCGCTGACGAAAGCGAACGCAAGCGCATCTTTAACGACGTGCAGCGAATTTTTTCGGAGCACCTGCCGATCCTGCACTTCGCGACACCACGGTTGTATCTCGCCGTGACGCCTCGGGTCGTGAATCTGCAGCTCGCACAATCGCGGCCGCAACTGCTGTGGAGTCCAGATACGCTGGCCATCCGCGGCGGTGGCCGCCCAGCTTCGTAGCGCGGGCATGAGCATCGGGCGGTACTTGCTGCGGCGTGCCCTGGTGGCGCTGCTGCTCGTATTTGTCGTGTCTTCTGGCACGCTGCTCCTGACACGGCTGGCACCCGGTGACTCGGCGACCGACGCCGGCCTCGCCTCCGACCCCGCACAACGCGCGCGCTTGCGCGGGGAACTCGGTCTCGATCGCCCCCTCGGCGCGCAATATCTTGACTGGCTCGCCGGAGCGCTGCGCTTCGATCTGGGCTGGTCTGTCGTGTTTTCGCGGCCGGTCGCGGACCTGCTCAGTGAACGGGCGCTCAACACTGCCGTGTTGGCGTCGGTCGCGTTGGTCGGGGCGACCGCGGTGGGCGTGCCGCTGGGTCTCTACACCGGCGCGCACGCGTCGGGATTCGGGCCGGGTCTTGTGCGCACGCTCTCAGTGGTCATTCTGTCGGTGCCACCGTTGCTCGGTTCCCTCTTCTTCATGCTGTTCGCTGCGCGCACGGGCTGGTTACCGGTTGGTGGCATGACCTCGTCTGTGCTTGCGGACAGCGGCTGGATGACATGGGCAATCGATCTGGCCCGTCATATTCCGCTGCCGGCGTTAGCGCTCGCGCTGCCGTTGGCAGCGACACTGGAGCAACTCCAAAGCCAGGCCATTCGTGAGTCGCTGCGCGAACCATTCGTCCGCGCGGCGCAGGCGCGCGGGCTCACCTTCAGTCAGGCCTTGCGCCATCATGCCTGGCGCGTGTCTCTCGCCCCGGTCCTGGGCCTCTATGGCTTGATGATCGGGAGCCTGTTCAGCGGCTCGTTCGCCGTCGAAGTGGTCACCGGCTGGCCCGGCCTGGGGCGATTGATGTTCGACGCCTTGCGTGCCCGCGACTTGTATCTGGTGACCGGCTGCGCCGCGGCCGGCGCCTGCTTCATTGCGCTCGGCACCTTGACCGCCGACGTCATGCTGGTCGCGGCCGATCCTCGCCGCCGGATGGGCGACCTTCGATGACGCGACGCGCAGCCCTCTTCGTCCTCGCGCTGGCGGCAATCGCCGTGTTCGCGCCCGCACTGGCGCCGTATGACCCGGCCACCGCGCATCGCGGTTATCTGTCGGCGCCCCCGATGCCGCCACGCATCACTGACGCGTCGGGATGGCGCGCCCCGTTCATTTATCCGGTGGTCCTCGCCGATCGCTTAGCCCAGCGCTACGAGGAAGACCGCGCCCGCACCCAGCCGTTACCGTGGTACGCGGCCGACGAAGTGGCGCCGGCGTTTTTGATTGGTGCGGACAGCTTCGGCCGTGACCTGTTATCGCGATTGTTATTCGGCGCGCGCGCGACCATTGGCTTGTCGCTCGCCGCGACGCTTGTTGCGCTGTTGCTTGGTACCCTGATCGGCGGCCTCGCCGGGTATCGCGGCGGCTGGATCGATGAGGCGGCGATGCGCCTCGCAGACTTTGTCATGGTCCTGCCGATCATCTACGTGGTGTTGGTGCTGCGCGCGCTCCTCCCGCTGGTTCTTCCCGCGAGCGTGATCTTCACGTTGATGACCGTCATATTCGCGTTGGTCGGCTGGCCATTTGTGGCGCGAGGCGTGCGCGGCATCGTCTCAGGTGAACGCACTCGCGATTACGTGGTGGCCGCGCGCTCACTTGGCGCTGCGGGTCCGCGCATCTTCGTGCGCCACTTGTTACCGGCATGCGCCGGCTATTTAATGGCGCAAGCCACGCTGCTCCTGCCGGCGTTCATCCTGGCCGAGGCGACGCTGTCTTACGTCGGGCTGGGATTCCCGGAATCTGTGCCGACCTGGGGCACGATGCTTGTCGAGTCGGCCGATGTCAATGTCATGACCCGCTTCCCGTGGATGCTGGCGCCGGCGGTCGCGATCTTCTTCGTGGTCCTCAGCGCCAACGTCATCCTGCGGTCGGGTAAGATCGAGCGTTCTCTGACGTAACACCAGTCGTCAGTCGTCAGGCATCGGACGTCTGACGTCAACGGTCGCTGAATGCCGAGAGCCAAAAGCCCAACTATGTCCCACCAATTCGCTGGAATCTACACACCGATCGTGACGCCATTCACTGCCAGTGGCGACGTCGATGAGCGCGCGATTGTCGCCAACGTCGACCGGTACCTGGCCAGTCCGCTGACTGGGCTTGTCGTCCTTGGCAGCAATGGCGAAGCGGCGCAGTTAGAGGAAGAGGAAGCCGATCGGGTCATTGGTGCGGTCCGGGCGCGCGTGCCGAACGACCGCCCGGTGCTCGTGGGCACGGGACGCGAGTCAACGCGCGGCACGATTGCCGCCTGCCGCCGCGCCGCGGACCTCGGTGCGTCGGCGGTGATGGCGCGCACGCCCTCGTTCTACAAGCCGGCGATGACCAGCGATGTATTCATCCGTCATTACACCGAAGTCGCCGACGCGTCACCGGTCCCGCTGCTGCTCTATAACGTCACGATCTACACCGGTGTCAACCTGCTGCCCGACGCGGTCGAAAAACTGAGCGAGCACCCGAATATCGTCGGCCTGAAAGATTCCGGCAACGACATGCTGCAGATCGGCGATTACCTGGCGCGCGCGAAGCCGGGCTTCACCGTCCTGGCTGGCGCTGCGCCGACCTTGTTGACCGCTGCCGCGATGGGCGTGCACGGAGCGGTGCTGGCGCTGGCCGGCATCGTCCCGGAGCTCTGCGTCGAACTGTTCGATCACGTGAAGGCAGGACGTGTAGATGACGCTCGTACCCTGCAGCGCCGCCTGTTGCCGCTGGCACGAGCGATCGGCCCGGTCTACGGTGTCGCCGGTCTCAAGGCCGCGCTCGATTTGATGGGTCTCCACGGCGGCACGCCCCGGCCGCCACTGCGTCCCGTGCCGACAGCGGTGATTGAGATTCTGCGCGGGCAGCTGGCGGCACTCGGCGTGCTCAGAGAAGCGCATGCTGCCAGCCACTGAGCGGGTGTTGCTGGGCCCCGGCCCAAGTTTGATTTCGCCGCGCGTCATGCGTGCAATGGCGGCGCCGATGCTGAGCCATCTCGACCCGCAGTTCCTGGAGTTGATGGACGACCTGCGGAGTCGATTACTGCGCGTGTTTCAGGCACCGGAAGGATCATTTGCGTTTGCGGTCTCCGGCACTGGCACCGCCGCGATGGAAGTGGCGATCGCCAACCTCGTGCAACCCGGCACGACGGCCCTGTGCATCGTCACCGGCTATTTCGGGGACCGGCTCGCAGAGATGTGCCGTCGCTACGGCGCCACCGTCCATCGCATCGACGTCGAATGGGGTCGTGCCTGCGATCCGGCGCTGGTCGAGGTGGCGCTCACTGAATCTAGAGCCGACCTGGTCTGCGTCGTCCACGCGGAGACATCGACCGGCGTGTTGAACCCAGTCCAAGCCATCGCGCGCGCGGCGCGGGCCCACGGCGCGATGATCGTCGTCGACGCCGTGACGTCGTTGGGCGCGATGCCACTTGATGTCACTGGCTGGGGGCTGGATGTCGTGTATAGCTGCAGTCAAAAAGGGCTCGGCGCGCCATCAGGTGTCGCGCCGATCGTGTTCACGCCTGCGGCGTTGGCCAAGCGTGTCACCTGCCGCAGCTTTTACTTTGACTTGACGCTGCTCGAAGACTACTGGTTGCGGCGGAAATACCACCACACCATGTGCGCGTCGCTGATTTACGCGTTACGCGAAGCGCTGGTCGTTATCGAAGAAGAAGGGCTCGAGGCACGCTGGCAGCGCCATCAGCGGCACCACCAACTCCTGACAACGGGTCTCGAGGCGATGGGGTTGTCGCTGCTGCCACCAGAAGGCGAGCGCCTCTGGACGCTGAACGCAGTCCGAGTCCCCGACGGCATTGACGAGGCTGCCGTGCGCCGTGCCTTGCTGCAGCGGTTCAATATCGAAATCGGCGCGGGGCTCGGTCCATTGGCGGGCAAGATCTGGCGCATCGGCTTGATGGGTACGAGCTCGACCGAAGCGCTGGTCACCCTCTGTCTAGCCGCCTTGCAGCGGACCGTCCGCGCCTAAGGGCGAAGGCAGTCGGGCATGGTGCGCAGGCTTTTTCGCTGGCTCGTGACGGGCGCCGCAATCGGGTTCCTCTACATCGGCTACGTCTACCTCACGCTCCCCGATGTGCGCCCGCTGGTGACGGTCAATCCAACGTCGACGGCGTTTATGGCGTTGCGCACGCGCGAAGCGGCGGAGGAGGGGAAGAAGTTCGCCATTCGCCATCGCTGGGTTCCCTACCCGCAAATCTCAAACAACCTGCGCCGTGCAGTTCTCGTCGCCGAGGACAGCGCCTTCTTCGACCACGAAGGCGTCGACCTCAAGGAACTGCGCGCGTCGCTGGAACTGAATTGGGAAGAAGGGCGGTTCAGCCGCGGCGGCAGTACCATCACGCAACAGCTCGCCAAAAATCTGTACCTCTCGCCGTCGCGCAACCCGATGCGCAAGGTGAAAGAGCTCCTGATCACAAGGCGGCTCGAGGCGGCGCTGACCAAGCGTCGCATCCTCGAGATCTATCTCAACGTGATTGAGTGGGGGGACGGCATCTTCGGGTGCGAAGCGGCGGCGCGCGCGTATTTCGGCAAGTCGGCTTCGGCGCTGTCCCCGGAGGAAGGGGCGCTGCTCGCCGGGGCGATCATCAACCCGCGCGAGCACAGCCCGGCGCGGCCAACCGCGCGCCTGCGGCGACGGCAGCAGATCATCATTCGCCGCATGGGGATCAAACCGCCGGCGCCAGCGACGGTTGAAGCGCCGTCCGTTGCGCCGACCGAACCACCGGCGATCGAGGCGCCTGGAGTACCGGTCGTGCCGGCATCTGAGCCCACGAACGCCCCGCCCCCCAGCCCCAACCCGGCTACGGTTCCGCCTCACTCCGGCAACAGCCCGGCCGCAATTCCCTCAATGAATTCGAGTCCACGGTCTCGCTCAGACTCGGCATAGACCCTGCAATCTGAAAGGCTCGACGCGCGTTGGCGCTGTCAAGTCCAGTCAGTTCAATGAGTTCGAGTTCGCAAATTTGCCGCGGGTGGGGCGATTCTGCCGCTACAGATCACGGCCGCGCGCGGGGTATAGTTCGCGAAACGGAATAGAGGTGCAAGTGGTAGTCGGCAACGCGTGGCTCGAGCAGCCAGTTCGTGGGGGAGTCAATTACACCGGTCATCTGACTCGCTTGATGCAGGATGTCGTGTCCCGCGTCCCCGAACTCGGCTTCATCGACTTGAGTCGCGTCCTTGTCTTCGCCCGCCCCGGTCGCAGCAGTGCCGATGGCGCCTACGCGAGCTGCCACTGTCTCAGTATGCCGACCAGTGACCCCGGTTATTTTTTCTGGCGCGACCGCGCCAATGGCGAGATTACCCGTCGCACCGAATGGTTCGTCACCAAGTCGCCCGAAGTGCACTTCGACGGGCAGCTGATGAACTACATGATCTCGTTCGCCCTGCCGCGCTTCACCGACCAGACGCTGGCGCGCTCACGCAAGCGTTCGCTCTATCCGGATGGGACCCCGGACTGGGTTGCCAAGCTCGATACGGTGATCCACGAGCTCTATCACATTGATCCGGAGCAGAACTGCCTGCGGCGTTTCAACACCCAAGACGGCGAGCCCTCCGACGCGTTACACAGCACGACCTATTTCGAAGATGTGGCCCAGTTGGTCCAGCGCTACATCGCGACCAACCCCGACCACCGGTTGCTCGAGTTCCTCAACTACGACTTCGAAGGCCTGCGGACGCGCTACGGCTCGGTGGCCGGCACGACGTTCAGGTCGTTCCCGTCGTATCCGCGTCGGTATCGCCTGGCCATCGAGGATCAACCGATGCTGCTGGACGTCGCGGCCGCGCCAGTGGAAAAGATCGCCGACACCTCAGCGCGCACCTTTGCCTGCGACGACTTGCAGCTGCGCGAGTTCCGCGGCAGTTCGTCGCGCGTCTTGTCGACCCATCCCTCGTCTGTCGCCGTCGCCGCGTAAGCGGCGGGGCGATGGGTGCGCGCTAATTCACGCGCTTCGCACCCAGAAATCGATCAGCCCAGTAGCGCGTGCTCAGGTGCTCGACCCGCACCACCCCGTTCGTACTCGGCGCATGCACGAACTGGTCGCCGCCGACGATGATCCCGACGTGAGAGGCGCCGGGAGCAACGGTCGTGAAGAAGACCAGGTCGCCAGGCGCCAAGGCTGCGGTCGTGACGTCTTTCCCCACTTCATATTGCTTACGCACTTCGCGCGGCATGCGAAGTCCGTGTTGCGCGAAGACGTAGCTGACAAAGCCACTGCAATCAAACCCGCCGGGATCGGCGCCGCCGTTGCGGTAAGGCGCGCCGCGCAATGACAGCGCGGTCGATGAAATGGAGTAGCCATCGGTGCTTGGCGCCATGACCGCGGCCGCCGCGCCTTCGCCCGCTGGCGAGGCCGGTGGATGGGCGCCCCCGGGGAGCGGAAACGGCCGCGGCACTGCGCCGGTCGAGGCGCAACCGGTCACCAACACGATACCGACCAGGAGGATGGAGAGACGAACCATGTCTGTTTCAGGTTATCGGTGGGTGGTGCCGATCTGTGCAGGGGGGCCCTAAGTGGCTGACACCCATCGATTTACCTCGACGTTATCTTGACAGCCTCGGCTGTTGGTGGGCACAATGGCGCCATTATGGAGCAAACGCTCCTCCTGAACGCCACCTACGAGCCGCTCAAGGTCGTGCACTGGCAGAAGGCGATTACCCTCTGGTGCCAGGGCAAGGTCGAGATCGTGGCCGTCCACGATCGCGAAGTACGCGCGGTGTCGTTCAGTCTGAAGTTGCCCTCCGTAATCAGACTCCTCCGCTACGTCCGTATCAAAAAGCGCTTTGATTACGTGCCATTCTCCCGCGCCAACATCTACGCGCGCGACGGCTACACCTGTCAGTACTGCGCCCAGTCGTTCCCGACGCCCGAGCTGACCTTCGACCACGTCGTGCCCGTGTCGCAAGGTGGTCGCAAGGATTGGGAAAACATCGTCACCTGTTGTGTGTCGTGCAACCGGCGCAAAGGCGGTCGCACACCGGACGAAGCGCGGATGCGCATGGTGCGGGCCCCGCGCCGACCCGACTCCGCGCCGGCGATTCGCATTTCCATCGGCCTGCGGAACGCGCCCGACAGCTGGCGTGACTATCTCTACTGGAATCTCGAACTGGACGCCACGTAGCAACAAGCAGTTTCCAGTTGCCAGTTGTCAGTTCAAAACAGCTCGGTGATTCTTTGAACTGGTAACTGTGAACTGGCAACTATTCGCGGTACGATCCGTCCTGTGCCCGCCACTACCGAACTGACCGCGCTCGACCCGCTGCGCGTCATTGAAGGGGGCCGATTGTGGCTCCGCGGGAACGGGCTCCCTGTTCCGCTTACTTACCAAGAGGTCTGCTCGATTGGTGGTGTGCCGGCGCGCGCGGTGTTTGCCGCACCCGATCGCATGGCTGTCGAAGTGCCGCTCGGTGTCGGCGGCGGCGCGACCGAAGTCAAGGTGCCCTGGCTGCCGGGTGCGACGTTGTATGTCGACGTTGGCGCGATGGTCGCCACCGGCCTGCACCAGGTGGACAACCCGGCGATCGATGCCGAAGGACGCGTCTACGCGACCTACAGTGGATCGCGCGGGCAGCAGGCGCCGGTCTCGGTTTTCCGCGTGTCCGGGCCTGGTGGCGCGCGTGAACCGTTCGTGACCGGGATCGTCAACGTCACGTCGATGGTGTTCGGAGCCGACGGGTTGCTGTACCTCTCGAGCCGCTTCGACGGGACCGTGTATCGCGTGTTCGAGGACGGCCGTCACGAAGTCGTGGCGTCGGACCTGGGCCTGGCGTGTGGACTCGCCTTTGCGCCGGACGGCACCCTGCTGGTCGGTGATCGGTCGGGCACCATTTTTCACATCGACGACCGAGGCCGCACCGCAACACTGGCCACCCTGCCGGCCAGCGTCGCGGCGTTTCATCTGGCAATGGGTCCGGACGGCTGGCTGTATGTGACCGGCCCGACGCTTGGTACTTACGATCGCATCTATCGCGTCAGCATGAGCGGGGTCGTCGAGACGATGGATCAATCGTTTGGGCGACCGCAGGGTCTCGCCTTCGATCATGACGGGGCGCTGCACGTGGTCGAGGCGCTGGCCGGATCGAGCGGCGTCTACCGGATCGATGGCGCGACGCGCACCCTGGTGATTGCCGGGCCACGCTTGGTCGGTCTGAGCTTCGGGACCGGAAATCGCGTCGTCGTCGCCACCAGCGACACGGTCTATAGCTTCGGGTAATATCGGTCGCCGGTCGCCGGTCGCCGGTCGCCAGGTGTCGAGTCGCCGTCGTCCGTAGCGCGATGCTTAACGGTGCATAACAGCGTCATCAAATCCACATGAATCAATTGTTTGCGCGAAAACCGATCGCTGAATTGCTGGTCGGTGAAGGCTCCGAGAAGTCGCTCAAGCGCGTACTGGGCGCAGGTGATCTGGTCATGCTCGCGATCGGCGCCGTGATCGGCGCCGGAATTTTTTCGTCGATCGGCACGGCGGCCGCCGGCGAGGTCTTGGCCTCAGGCGAGATCGTCCGTTACGGCGCAGGACCGGCGCTCATCGTGTCATTCGTGTTACTCGGCGCCGTCTGCGGACTGGCGGCGCTGTGCTACGCCGAATTAGCGTCGATGATTCCGCAGGCGGGTAGCGCCTACGCCTACTCCTACGCCACGCTGGGCGAACTGGTGGCCTGGATCATCGGCTGGGATCTGATCCTTGAATACGCGGTCGGCAACATCGCTGTCGCGATCGCGTGGAGCGGCTACTTCAACTCGTTGTTGACCGGATTCGGCGTCCATCTCCCCGACTGGTTGACGCACGGCTATCGCACGGCGTTGCTCAGTTCTGATCCGGCGGTCCACGCGCTGCTTCAGACCGCGCCGCGGATTGGCGGCATGCCGATTCTGCTCAACGTCCCGGCGTTCGCCATTGTGTTGGCCATCACCGCCCTGCTCTACGTCGGGGTCAAGGAAAGCATCCGTGCGAACAACATCATGGTTGTTGTCAAGTTGCTGGTGCTCGGCCTGTTTATCGGGTTAGGCGCGATGCACATCGACTCGGCCAACTACGTGCCGTTTGCGCCCAATGGCTGGCGCGGCATCCATCAAGGCGCGGCGATCGTGTTCTTCGCCTACATCGGCTTCGACGCCATTTCAACGGCCGCCGAAGAAACCAAAGACCCGCAACGCAACATGCCGCGCGGCATTCTTGGCGGCCTGGCGATCTGCACCTTGATCTATGTCGTCGTCGGCATCGTCGCGACCGGCCTGGTCCCGTATCAACAGTTACGCGCCGCCGACCCGCTGGCGCGGGCGTTGGAAGTGGCCGGGTTGCAGACCGCGAGCTGGATCGTCGCCTTTGGCGCGGTGGTGTCCCTGACCGCGGTGTTGCTGGTCTTTCAGTACGGCCAACCGCGCATCTTCATGGCGATGGCGCGGGATGGGTTGCTGCCGCAGTGGGCGGCGCGCATTCATCCGAAGTACCGCACGCCGCATGTGACGACGGTGGTCACTGGGCTGGTCGTCGCGATGGGCAGCCTGGTGCTCGACGAGAACGAGATCTACGACCTGACCAACATCGGTACGCTCTCGGCATTCGCCATCGTGTGTATCGGTGTGTTGGTGTTGCGCATCAAGGAGCCCGACCGTCCGCGGCCGTTCCGAGTACCAGCGGTGTGGGTGGTCTCGCTGGTTGGCGCGGCGGCCTGTTTCTACATCATGGCCGGGTTACCGGCCAAGGCGTGGGAACGGTTCGGGATCTGGCTGGCGGTCGGGATCGCAATCTACTTCCTTTACGGGTACCGCCGCTCGAAGCTCCGGCCCTGATTCAATACCACACGAAGATCACGAAGTTCACGAAAAGCAAACAATTTAGTTTCGTGTCCTTCGTGCCTTCGTGTTGACTTTGTTCCGTGTTTCCGCGCTTCCGTGCACCGTACGGTACACTTACTGATTGGGTTCCCCGCAACAATCCCGACAGTAAGCCATGCCTCACGACTGGATTTCGGTACGCGGCGCCCGCGTGCACAACCTCAAAGAAGTCGACGTCGATTTGCCGCGCCAGAAGCTGGTGGTCATCACCGGTCTGTCGGGTTCAGGCAAGTCGTCCCTCGCCTTTGACACCCTCTATGCCGAGGGGCAGCGCCGCTATGTCGAGTCGTTATCGGCCTATGCCCGGCAGTTCCTCGAGCAGATGGAGAAGCCCGACGTCGACCTGATTGAAGGCCTGTCGCCGGCCATCTCGATCGAACAGAAAACAACCGGCTCCAACCCGCGGTCGACCGTCGGCACGGTGACCGAGATTTACGATTACCTGCGGCTGCTGTTCGCCAACGTCGGCACCCCGCATTGCCCGAACTGCGGCAAGGAGATCGCGTCACAGTCGCTGGATCGCATCGTCGACCTGGTGATGACCTATCCTCAGGACACGCGCATTAATGTGCTGGCGCCGATCGTGCGCGGCCGCAAGGGCGAGTTTAAAAAAGAACTGCAGGCGCTGAAGGCGCGCGGGTTTACCAAGGCGCGTATCGATGGCGTGATGCGGTCGCTCGAAGAAGACATCGCACTCGATCGCCGCCGCAATCACAACGTCGACATCGTGATTGACCGGTTGATCGTGCGCAGCGGCATCGAACGCCGCCTCGCCGAGTCCGTGGAAGTGGCGTTGGGTCTTGCCGACGACATCGTGCTAATCAATTCGCTCGACGGCGGCGACCGCCTGTTCTCGCGAAAATTGGCGTGCGTCGATTGTGGCCTCAGCGTGCCGGAAATGTCGCCGCGGGCGTTTTCCTTCAATTCGCCACACGGCGCATGCCTGGAATGCCAGGGGCTCGGCGCCACGTGGGATTTCGACCCGCTCCGGATCGTGCCCGACGACCGCACCTCGCTGGCCGACGGTGCGATTGCACCGTGGGGCAAGGGCGATCGGAAAATGGTCCGCGACGCGGTCCAGGCGATCGCGGCGTTTTACGCGATCGATCCGGCCGTGCCATTTGGCAAGTTGTCGAGGAAGCAGCGTGACCTGGTGTTGCTCGGCCCGACTCCCGGCGCGCGCACGGCCGCTGAGCCAGTGCCCGGTCGCGAGAAGCCCAAAGGCAAGAAAAAACCTGCGGACAGTGATCCCTACGGGCGCGATTTCGAGGGCGTGATTCCCAATCTGCGTCGGCGCTTCGAAGAAGGCTCGTTCGCTGTTCAGGAAGAACTCGAACCATTCCGCGCGCTGCGCCAGTGCCCGGTCTGCAACGGCGATCGCCTCCGGCCCGAGAGCCAATCGGTGCGGATTAAAGGGAAGACGATTTCGCAGTATGTCAACTTGCCAGTGGCCAAGGCGCTCCATGTCTTTGACGATCTCGAACTGAGTGACCGGCACACACTGATTGCGACGCGCATCCTCAAGGAGATCCAGGATCGCCTGCGCTTCCTCAACGATGTTGGCGTGGGTTATCTCACACTGGCGCGATCGGCTGCGACGTTGTCGGGAGGCGAAGGCCAACGGATTCGCCTGGCGACCCAGATCGGCTCGAACCTGACCGGTGTGCTCTACGTGCTGGACGAGCCGTCGATCGGCCTGCATCAACGCGATAACCGCAAGCTGCTGGCAACGCTGGCGCGGCTCCGCGACCTCGGCAACACGGTCGTCGTCGTCGAGCACGACGAGGAAACGATCCGGATGGCCGATTACGTCATCGATCTCGGCCCTGGTGCCGGCGAACTCGGCGGCCGAGTGATTTTCCAGGGCCTGCCTGCTGACCTCCTCACCGCCAATGGCGAGTCGCTGACCGGCGCCTATCTCAGCGGCCAGCGCACCATCGACACGCCACGGGCGAGGCGCCAGGCGGTGAAAGGCGAGATTGTCGTACGAGGTGCGCGGGCGAACAACCTGCGCAACGTCGACGTGCGCATCCCGCTCGGTATGCTGGTCGCGATTACCGGCGTGAGCGGCTCCGGGAAGAGCACGCTGGTCAACGACATCCTCTACAAATCGCTGGCGCGCACGCTGTATCGTGCCGCCGACGAGCCGGGGGCGCACGACCAGATCGAGGGCATTGCGCTGATCGACAAAGTGATCGAGATCGATCAATCGCCGATTGGCCGCACGCCGCGCTCCAATCCTGCCACCTACACCGGCCTGTTTACCTTCATCCGCGAGTTGTTCGCAATGGTCCCGGAGGCGCGCGCCCGCGGCTACAAGCCGGGGCGGTTCTCGTTCAACGTCAAAGGCGGGCGCTGCGAAGCCTGTCAAGGCGACGGGGTAATCGCGATTGAAATGCACTTCTTGCCGAACGTCTACGTGACCTGCGAACAATGCAAAGGGCGCCGCTATAACCGCGAGACGCTCGAGATCAAGTACCGCGGTAAGTCGATCGCTGACGTCCTCGAATTGACCGTTGACCAAGGGCTGCCGATTCTCGAGAACTTCCCGCCGTTGGCGACCAAGCTGCGCACCTTGCAAAGCGTCGGCCTCGGCTACATCGCGCTGGGACAATCAGCGACCACGTTGAGCGGCGGAGAAGCGCAGCGCGTCAAGCTATCGCGCGAGTTGTCCAAACGCGGCACCGGGCGGACGCTCTACATCCTCGATGAGCCAACCACCGGACTGCACTTCGAGGACGTCCGGAAGCTTCTCGATGTGCTCAATCGTCTGGTTGATCAGGGGAATACGATCATCGTCATCGAGCACAATCTCGACGTGGTGAAGTCGGCCGACTGGATCATCGACCTCGGCCCCGAAGGGGGCGAGGGCGGCGGTAAGGTCGTCGCGCAAGGGTCTCCCGAGCACGTCGCTGGCACGCGAGGCTCGCATACCGGTCAATTCCTCGCGGAAATGTTCAAGTAGCGCCGTCTATACTGTGGTGTTTTTGCCACACCTGGCAGATGGGCAAGCGTGGTCAGGAAACCACAATGACGCCAGCCGGCCGCTAGACCGTTACCGTAAGTGCTTTATTGATATACAGTTACGTGCTATTATCAAACGTTTGTAGCAGGGCACCGGAATTGCTAGGGCCTATAGGTCCTCCCCGGGACCTTGGAAACTGAATGGACGCGCAACGCACAATTCGCCGCCAGATCTCCTGTGCTGGGATCGGCCTGCATTCCGGTAATAAGGTCACGCTGACCCTCAAGCCGGCAGCGCCGGACACTGGCGTGATTTTTCGTCGTACTGACATTGGCGTCGAGATTCCCGCCATCGTCAAGAACGTCTCAGCGTTTCATTACGCGACGGTGCTCGGCAAAGGGGGGGCGACGGTTGAAACCGTCGAACACCTGCTCGCTGCGATGGTCAGCGTCGGCATCGACAACGTCGTCGTCGAACTCGATCACAACGAAGTGCCGATCATGGACGGCAGCGCCGCGCCGTTCCTCTACCTGGTGCAGGAAGCCGGCATCAAACGGCTGTCCGCCCCCCGCCGGTATCTCAAGATCCTGAAGCCGGTCCAGATCACCCACGGCGACAAGCGCATCGCGATCTACCCGTCAGACCATTTCAAGGTCAGCTACACGATCAGCTTCGACCACCCGATGTTGCGCCATCAGTCGCGGACCGAGCGCATTACCGAACAGAGTTTTGCCGAAAGCATTGCCCCGGCACGCACCTTCGGGTTCCTGAAGGAAGTCGAAATGCTGCGGCAGAACGGCCTGGCGCTCGGTGGTTCACTCGAAAACGCCATCGTGATCGGCGACACCGGAGTCCTCAACGCGCTACGGTTCGATGACGAATTCGTGCGCCACAAGATTCTTGATCTGGTCGGCGACCTGTCGCTGGTCGGCCATCCGATCGTCGGGCATGTCGTCGCGCATCGGGCGGGCCACGCGCTGCACACGGCGCTGGCGGCCCGTTTGCTCGAAGAGCGTGATGCCTGGATGCTGGTTGAATCACCGGCCGCTGCCGCATTGCTGCCGGCAGGAATCCAGGCGATCGCGCGCGCCAACTGACTCTACGCTCCGGGCACGACCTCCTGAAGCCATAAGGCCGCGGTAACGCGGCCTTCTTTTTTTAGTTACCATCCCCGCGTGGCTCGCCCCGGCGCCGGGCACGTTTTTTTGGGAGGATCGATGTCGAGAATGCTTTTGATGAGTGTCGCAGCCGCGGCACTCATGGTTGTCACTGATGCGCCGGTCGTTGACGCCCAGGGCGGTGGAGCGGCCGAGGCCGAACTGCTCAAGCGCGCCCGCGCGATCCATGACCGGGTCATCACGCTCGATACGCATGACGACATCAATCCTGACAACTTTACGCGGCAGCGCAACTACACCCAGGACCTGCCGACGCAGGTCAACCTGCCGAAGATGTTTGCCGGCGGCCTCGACGCGTCGTTTTTCATCGTCTACGTCGGACAGGGCGACCTGACCCCGGCTGGTTATGCCGACGCCTATCAACAGGCGGTCGCCAAGTTCGACGCCATTCATCACCTCACCAAAGAAATCGCGTCAGACAAGATCGAGCTGGCGTTGACTGCGGCTGACGTGCCGCGGATCGCGGCGACGGGGAAAAAGGTCGCGCTGATTGGCATCGAGAACGCGTATCCGCTCGGCACCGACCTTGGTCGAATCAAAGAGTTCTACGACCGCGGCGGCCGTTACATGTCGCTGGCGCATAACGGACATAGTCAGCTGTCCGACTCGAACACCGGCGAGCGTGACGGCAAGTGGCTGCACAACGGCCTGAGTGAGATGGGCCGCAAAGCGATTGCGGAGATGAATCGCCTCGGCATCATGGTCGACGTCTCGCACCCGTCAAAGGCGTCGATGATGCAGACCGTCGCGTTGTCGAAGGCACCAATCATTGCCTCGCACTCCGCCGCGCGCGCCCTTGCGGATCACAGCCGTAATATGGATGACCAACAGCTGCTCGCGCTCAAGAAGAACGGCGGCGTGATCCAAACCGTGGCGTTCAACGGCTACGTCAAGATTCCGCCGCCGGTCTCCGCCGAGCGCACCGCCGCGCTCGCGGCGTTGCGGAAGGACTTTGGCATCCCGACTGCCGGCCCTGCCGGTGGGGGAGGCCAGCAGGGGGCAGCCGCAGCCTTAGCGGCGCTGTCGCCGGCACGACGCGCGGACTACGAGAAGCAGCTCGCGGTCATCGACTTCAAGATGCCCCCGCCGCCACGCGCCACGGTGCGCGACTTCGTCACCCACATCGACTACATCGTCACACTGATCGGCATCGACCACGTCGGCATTTCGTCCGACTTCGATGGTGGGGGCGGTGTCGACGGTTGGAACGATGCCAGCGAGACCTTCAACGTGACGCTGGAGCTAGTGCGTCGCGGCTATACCGAGGCGGAGATTGCGAAGTTGTGGAGCGGGAATCTGCTGCGGGTGATGGCGGCGGTGGAGAAGGTCGCGGGGAGGTAGGACACGGTAGGACCGCTCGCTAGGCTCGCGGTTGCAGGCTTCCTTCCGCCGAAGGCGGTCCCACCCTTCGGGTCCCACCCGTGGGTCCCACCCGCGAAGCGGGTCCTACTTGACCACCAGCGTCTTCACCGTGGTCTCAGATCCGCAGGCTTCAAACCAATCGATGCCCTCGCTCACCAGGTCAAATTTGAGCGCATAACGGCCAGGCTTGCCGGGCGTCGGCACTTCGATCTCGATATCGGCAGAGCCGCCGGGGGGGATGTCTGCAGGCAGCCAGGCGCGGGCGTGGTCGCGGTTGATCATCGCGCCACTCTCGTCGAGCAATTGCGCGCCGAGGCGGACCAGACGACGGCCATAACTGGCTTGCGCGCGGAACGGCCGGGTCGACAAATTCTTGACCCGCGTTGATACGGCCAGCGGCTGGGCCGCCTTGCTGCGCAGCGGTAACGCCGGCAGCCATGTGCGCAAATCAATCTGTGCGCGTGGGGTCGCACCGGGAATCGCGTTGCCGAGATTGTTGTGGTCCCAGATTTCGTGCTGGATGCGCGACAGTTCGTCGCTGCCGACGGCGAATCGGCGCGAGAAGGAATCCTCGGGGTGGTCGGTCAGTTCCCAGCACAAACGATCGACCCCGATCTCCGCTGCCATCTCACGCGCGCGGGACATCTCGGCGTCGTTGTCGTTCCAGTTAAACAGGATGTAGCGCCAATTGATCTGCGGCACATCGCGACCGCTGCGCGCCTTCTCGTCCGCCATCGCCCGCAGGTTGGCAATCGCCACGTCGAACTTGCCGCGCTGACGATACTTGACGTACGCGTCCTGCGACGCGCCATCAATCGAGAACGTCACTTCGTCGATGCCGGAATGGACCAGACGACGGGCTTTTTCTTCGGTGAGCGCGAGGCCGTTGGTGCTGGTGTAGAGATAAATGTGCGGGAACTTGGCCTTGATGTACTCGCACATCTCGACCGCACGCTTGTGCAGGAAGGCTTCGCCGTAATTGAAGAAATCGATGCGGCCCAGGGTCGGGCCCGCCTCGTCGACAGCGCGCGTGAACACGTCCCAGTCGAGCATCCCCGCCTGGCGCGTGCGCGTGATGCCGGTTTCCGGCGCACAGCACGCCTGGAAGCACGAGATGTTACAGGCCGCCGTGCATTCGATATACAGCCGGCTCGGAAGGGCAGGCACGTTGAGATCTCGCACCGGCGCCGCCTGGTCCGCCGCCAAGGGCACCTTGAGGGGGCAATCACCGCAAAACGGCGCACCGCCAGTGTTGAGATCTTCGCGCAGCTCAGTCGCGACCGGACTGCGCCAGATGTCGGTCATCGACGTCGTGCGGAAATCGCCGAGCACGCGCTTGCCGTACGGGTCAGCGCAGCCACAGACGATGCGGCCGTCGCAGAGCATGACGGCGATCGACCAGGGCCAGCTGCAGGTGAAGCGGGTCGCCAGGTAGTTAAGGGACATGCGATCGGGTCAGCCTACTTTTTCTCCAGCTTGCGCATATACGACTCGAGCTTGTCGTTCTCATATTTGACATGGTTGAGAAACAGGCTCTCGGCCAGGTAGGCGCGCACTTCTTCAGGGCTCATCTGACCGATCAGATGATCGATCTCCCGGGTCAGGTCCTGATAGGACCGTTCCAGTTCCTGCTTGGCCGTGACTTGTTTGAACAACGCTTCGAGCACAGCCAGCAGGTCGCCGTCGAGCGCGACCTCGTGACCCGCGGACGTCTTGATCGTGCGCATCATCTAGCTCCCGAAGCTGCTGACGGCGCTGGCCTCGTCAGGGTGCATCTCGAGGAAGTTGTGCGCCCCGGTCATTGTCAGCATCGTCTCGACACGCTTCTGAACACCGGCCAGCTTGATCGCGCCGCCCGCCGCGGTGGTCTGACGGTAGAGGTCCATCAGGCAGCCGATCGTCGCGCTGTCCACGTAGGTGACCTTGGAGAAGTCGAGCACGACCTTGCGGTCGCCCGACGCCAGAAGCTGGACGACCGCGCCAGAAAAATCGGCAAGCAGCGGGTACATCATGCGCGCTTCGCCGACACGCACGATGGCCACGCCGGTGGTGTGATCTGTAGTGAGGTTCATCCTGCGACTCCGGTCTCGAGCTCGTCCCGCAATCGTTTGATCTGCCGCGCCAGTTCGGTGCGGCCGCGATTGATGCGGGATTTGACGGTGCCTTCCGGCAAATCGAGCCGATCGGCAATTTCCTGATACGACAATTCCTGAATATCACGCAGCAGCACCGCCGACCGCAAGGTCGGCGGCAGTTGCTCCATGGCCTTCTTCAACAACTCGACGCGGTCGCGTTGTTCGAGCGCCGCGAACGGGCTGATCGTGGTCGACGCGGGCGTCAATTCGCTTGGGTCGATGTCGCGATCGATCGTCTCGCGCTCCTTGCGGACGCTGCGATAGTGATCGATACACAAATTGCGACTCACACTGACCAGCCAGGTCTGAAAATTGGCGCGGCGGTCGAACGTGTTCAGCGACTTGAAGATCTTGACGAACACGTCCTGGGTCAAATCTTCGGCCTGGTCGTGTTTGCCGGTGAACTTATAGGCGATGTTGAAGACCTTACGCCAATGCTGCCGGACAATCTGCGACCACGCGTCCTGATCACCGGCCAGGCAGCGTTGAATAATGGCGTCGATTCCGTCCGGAGGTTGAGCAGTGTCTGACATCGCGTCAGGGCGGCGGCCGATCGTACCACGTTTTTCCGGTCGCACCGGTGTGCGCCTTCGCGGTATGATCGCTGACGCACTCCCTGTGTCCTCACCCTCATCTGTGACGGCGGCAAGTGGGCTGACCGTCGACGGCGTGGCGCTTGCCCAGATCGCTGCCGGCGTCGGCACCCCGTGTTACATCTACAGCGCGGCGTCGATCCGCGACGCGTACACCCGTCTCGATTCGGCCTTCGCCGACTACCCGCACGCGATTCACTACGCGCTCAAGGCTAATTCGACGCTGGGCATTGTCCGTCTCGTCAAGAGCCTGGGCAGCAGCGTCGACGCTAATTCAATGGGCGAAGTCGACGTCGCCTTGCGGTGCGGCTTCCACCCCAGCCAAATCATGTTCACCGGCGTCGGCAAAAGCGCCGCCGAGCTGTCGCGCGCCATTGGACTCGGGCTCAAGGCGATCAACGTCGAATCGCCAGGGGAACTCGACCGCCTCGATGCGCTGGCCCGCGAGCAACGCACGGTCGCCCGGGTCGCCTTGCGCGTCAATCCCGACATCGATGCGCGAAGCCATCCGCACATTTCGACCGGTCTCAAGACGAACAAGTTCGGCGTGCCGATCGACGCCGCGCCGGAGATCTTTCGCGAGATTCAGCGCCGTTCCGGCCTCGAAGCGGTGGGCGTGCACAGCCACATCGGCTCGCAGATCACCACCCTCGATCCGTTGCTGCGTGCGGCGACAGCCGCGGTTGAACTCGCCGCGAGCCTGCGTGCGTCCGGCGTGCCGCTGCGCCACGTCGACTTTGGCGGCGGCGTCGGGATCTCGTACGACGGCACACCGGCGATTGATTCGGCCGAATACAGTCGTGGCATCGTCGCCATCGTCAAGCCGACGGGTCTCACCGCCTTACTTGAACCGGGACGCGTTTTGATTGGGCCGGCCGGAACGTTATTGACACGGGTCGTCGACGTCAAGCATTTCGCCGGTGCGCGGCAATTCATCGTGCTCGACGCCGGCATGACCGAGCTGATGCGACCGGCGCTCTACGGCGCGTTCCATCGCATTGAACCGGTGCAGCCGCGCGAGGGCGCACGCATTACTGCGGACATCGTCGGACCGGTGTGCGAGAGCACCGATACGTTTGCGCGGGATCGCGAACTCGCGCCAGTCGACGTCGGCGATTTGATGGTGGTCCGTGACGTTGGCGCCTACGGCGCGGTGATGGGGTCGACGTATCTGCGCCGGCCGTTGCCACCGGAAATTCTGGTCGATGCCGGCGCGTGGCGGGTCATCCGCCGACGTCAGACCCTCGACGACATGCTGCGGCTCGAGGATCAGTGACGGGACATCTCATTTCGTTCGAAGGACTCGATCAGAGCGGCAAGCAGACGCAAGCAGAAAGACTCGTCGATGCGCTCACTGGCGCGGGGCACGCCGTCCACTTTCTGTCGTTTCCAGATTACGAGACGGCGATCGGCGCGGAGATCGGCCGCGCCCTGCAAGGCGGGTGGGATTACGCACCCGATGTGATGCAGCTGCTGTATGTGGCGAACCGCTACGAGTATCGCGCGCAGATCGAAGGATGGCTGGCCGCCGGCGCAATTGTCATCTGCGACCGCTACCTGGCCTCGAGTGTGGCCTACGGCGAAGCGCAGGGACTCGATGGTGCGTGGCTGACGACGCTGCAGAAGTATTTGCCGCAGCCGTCACTCACCATGCTGCTCGATATCCCGCCCGACGCGTCGCTCGCGCGCAAACAACGCGCCCGCGATCGCTACGAGCGCGACCTGGCGTTACTGGCACGCGTGCGCGACAGCTACCTGCTGCAGGCGTCCCAACCGCAGTGGCTGCGGCTTGACGGCACGGCCGACAAGGACACGGTCAGCGCCGAGGTCCTCACCGCGGTGCGGTCACGACTCGCGCTGCTGTAAGCGCGCGCACCTCTGCGGCCCCTGCCGCTTTGAGCACCCGCGCACACGCCTCCAAGGTCGCCCCCGTCGTCGTGACGTCGTCGATCAGCACGATGACCCTGCCGTGTGTGGCCCCCTTTCGAGATCCGGCCATCGCAAAGGCGCCACCGACATTCATCTGACGCTGTGCCGCCTCCAATTCAATCTGCGGCCGCGTCCGCCTGACCCGCCGTAACGCCTGCACGATAGGCAGATCCAGCCCGCGTGCCAGATCGTCAGCCTGATTAAATCCGCGCTCGCGCTGGCGCGCGCGGTGCAGAGGCACGGGGACGAGAAGATCAGCCCCCTTGAGCATTCGTCTCCCATGCTCGGCCATGAGCGCTGCCAACGGCCGGGCAACGGACCGGCGGCTGTCGTACTTCAAGGCATGAATCACCTCGCGCAACACCCCTTCGTATGGCCCGACCGCGCATGCCTGGGCCACCGAACGGCTTGCGGCAAATGACGAGACGGGGAAGCGATGAATCGCTGACCAGCAGTTGCCGCAGACGGCGCCGCTCAGGGGATGGTCGAGGACACGCGCGCAAACAGCGCAGGGAGGAGAAAGGAGCGTCGCTAAAAGCGCGTCTGCGACGCGCCGCAAGTTTCCAGTTGTCAGTTGCCAGTTCAAAGGGCACCGAGCGTCTTTGAACAGGACACTGTGAACTGGCAACTAGCGTAGCTGTTACGTCTCTTCCGCCAATTCGTGCCGCGTCGCTTCTCCCCAGAGCCGCTCCAGACCGTAAAACTGCCGGGCGTGCGTCGAGAAGACGTGGACAACGAAGTCGAAATAGTCGAGGAGCACCCATTCGGAGCGCTCGTACCCCTCGACATGCGTGGCGCGCACCTTGACTGCCCGGAGCGCGTGCTCGACGGAATCGGCAATAGCCTGCACCTGCCGCGGATTGCTACCCGTGCAAATCAGGAAGTAGTCGGTAAAGGCGCCGGTCTTGCGCAAATCGAGCACGGTGATGGCGGTCGCCTTCTTGTCGCGCGCGGCTTCAATCGCCGCCTTCAGCTGACTTGGCAAACGGGGCGTCTTGGTTGCGGTACGCGTTCGCGGTTTTGGGGTCTTTGCCATGCAAGCTTCCTGCTCAGGGTCGATAGAGCGAATGCTGCGCAATGTACGCAGCGACTGCGGGGGTCACGAATTGTTCCAACGATTCGCCGCGCGCAGCGACACGACGAATGTCGGTCGACGAAATATCCGGGGTCGCGGCGTTGACGAGCACAATCTGCGTGGTCGTGGCCGTTGCTGCGTCATGCGCGTAGGTCATCCGCGAAGCGAGCGCCGGAAGGCGTTGCTGCAGGTGATCGAGGGTTGTGCCAGGTCGCGAGACGACCACAAAATGCGCGGAGTCGAGCACCTCGGGGTACCTGTGCCATGTAGCGATTTCTGCGAACGCGTCGGCGCCGGTGATGAAACAAATCTGCAATGCGGTGAGGCCCTCGCGATGCAGCGCCGCAAGCGTGTCGAAGGTGTACGACGGACCTTGTCGGTGCAGTTCCAGATCGGACACCTCCCAGCGCGTATCGGCGGTCGCGGTCGCTTCGACGACGGCGAGCCGAATCATCTGCACCCGATGATACTCGGATGCGTGCGGGCTGTCAGGGCGATGTGGTGGGCGCGCGGACGGGACGAACCTGACGCTGTCAAGCGCCAGCGCTCGTTGTGACGCGCGGGCGACTGCAAGATGGCCGCGATGGATCGGATCGAAGGTGCCGCCGAGCAAGCCCACCAGCGGGCGCACTGTCATCGAGGACGGGGTGTGCGCTTCGCTTTACGCGCAGCAGCCTTGCGCAGCTTCGGCACTAACGCCGGATTGTAGTCGGGGCCCGGGCCGTCATCGAGCGGCGCCGGTTCTTCTTCAACCAGGGCGACCGCCGCCGCCTCCGCTTCACGCGCTTCGGCGATATGTGGCCACGCGGCTTCGAGCAGAGCGGGTACGCCCTCGCGGGTGACCGCCGACACCTTGAAGAACGGCAGGCTCAGCGCGCGCGCGTGCGCTTCGAGCGCCTCAACCCGCGACGGATCGTCGAGCGCGTCGATCTTGTTGGCGACCACCAACTCCGGCTTGGTCAACAGCTCGCGGTTGTACATCGACAGTTCGCGGCGGATCGTATCGAAGTCTTCGATCGGGTCGCGCCCTGACGCGCCAGACACATCGACCAGATGGATCAGGACCTTGGTCCGCTCAATGTGACGCAGGAACTGGTGCCCGAGCCCGTGACCTTCGTGGGCGCCTTCGATCAGACCGGGCACGTCGGCGACGACAAAACTGCGCTCGTCGCTCATCGTGACGACGCCAAGGTTTGGCGTGAGTGTGGTGAAAGGGTAGTCGGCAATCTTTGGCTTGGCTGCGGAGATTACCGAGATCAGCGTCGACTTGCCAGCGTTGGGAAAACCGACCAGGCCGACATCAGCGAGCAGTTTTAACTGCAGGCGGAGATGGCGCTCTTCGCCTTCTTCGCCGGGTTGGTGCTTGCGTGGCGAACGATTGGTCGAGGTCGCGAAGTGGGCGTTGCCGAGGCCGCCGCGGCCGCCCTGTGCAATCAGTACCCGTTCACCTATCGTGGTCAGGTCGGCGAAGACCTCTGCCGAATCCGGGATCAATGGGTCGTGGACGAGCACGAGGGTCCCGACCGGCACGTGGACCTCGAGGTCGTCGCCGTTACGACCCGAGCGCATCGAGCCTTCGCCCTGACCGCCGCGCTGCGCCTGGAATTCTGGTGTGAACCGGAAATGAACGAGGGTGTTGCGATGAGGATCCGCAACGAGGTAGACCGAGCCGCCTTTGCCACCGTTCCCGCCATCGGGCCCGCCGCGCGGGATGAATTTCTCGCGGCGGAAACTCAGCGCGCCGCTGCCGCCGTGGCCGGCAGCGACATGGATGTCGACTTCGTCGACGAACACTTATTCGACGGGGTGAATGGAAATGCGTCGCCCGCGCGCACCGTGATCTTCGAACTTCACGCGTCCGTCAACCTTGGCGAACAAGGTGTCATCCTTGCCCAGTCCGACGTTGAGGCCGGGCTGAAAGCGCCGACCGCGCTGGCGGACGAGGATCGAGCCACCGGTGACGACGTTGCCGTCGTGACGCTTGACGCCGAGCCGCTGCGAGTTACTGTCGCGCCCGTTGCGCGAACTACCCTGACCTTTTTTTGTAGCCATTGAACTAGACCTGAATGTCGGTGATGCGGACGCGCGTCACGTGGGTCCGATGACCCTTGGTGCGCCGATACTGCTTGCGGCGCTTCTTTTTGAAGATGCGGATTTTGGCTTCTTTGTGGGCGCTGTCGACCACGCCGAGGACCTTGGCGCCCGACACAAACGGCGCGCCGGCCATCAGTTCGCCGGCATCTCTGCTGACCATGAGGACCTGATCAAAGGTCAACTCTGCGCCCTTTTCATTGGCGTGGCCGTTAATTTCGATGATTACGCCGGGCTCGACACGAAACTGGCGGCCAGACGTCTGGATAATCGCAAACACTGTGAATTCTCCGCGGTAAATAGGAACTGCTGATTGTATCACGGGGCTCCCTCCGGTCGCCTGCCGGCGCGGACCCGCAGGGTGGGACCCGCAGGGTGGGACCCGCCTTGCGGCGGGTGAGACCGCCAGCCGGCGGTGGGACCGGCGTCGCTTCGCTCGCCGGTAGGGGGGACGCGTCTCGCATAGCTCGACGGGCGGGAATGAATCGTCGCGCTGCCCTGCGCGAGCGAAGCGACGCGACGCACCTCCTACCCGCAGGGTCCCACCGGCGGCGAAGCACGCCGGTCCCACCCGAGCGTAGCGAGGGTCTACGTGATTGAGCGTCGCGAGGGTCTACTTCAACAGAATCCGCGAGCCACGAATCTTCTGAGCGCTCATGGTGTTCAGAAAGGTCGGCAACAGCCGGTCCATGAGCTCGAAAAAGGACGATAACGCGGGGGTCTGGGTATTCTGGTTATACAGAATTTCTTCGCGGAAAGTCTCGCTGTGAAGCGTCTCGCCGGTCCGGCCGTCGATAAACACGAACGTGGGACGGAGAATGAAGCCTTTGCGCTCCATGTAGACCCGCTGCGGCACGACCCGGCGGCGGCCGAACTGGTCGTAGACCTCCTGCTCGCGCTGGACGAAGCCCGAACTGGTGTGGGGCCGGAAGAGCACGGAGCCGGTAACGATCAGCGGACTCTGGTGCTCGGCGCCAATTTTTTTCCAGTAGTCCTGGTTAGCGAAGATTTTCTCGTAAGGCTCGAGGTCCTTCTCTTCGAGAATTGGCGGCCGCTGTGGGTCCTGGGTGGACGCGGTATCGGAAGGGGAGGCAGGCGCGACCTTCTCGATGCCACCCTGTTCTGCGGAGATCTCGGCCAGCGGCAGCGCTTCGGCCTCGATGACGCGGAGGCTGCCCTTCTGCCGGAGTTGGCTGCGGAGCAGTCGGACGGTCTCCAGGTTGGCGTCGACTTCTTCGTCCCCACCGGCAATGAAGCCAGCGACGAGAACGCGCTGAAACGCGCCGATATCCAACTTCGGTTGGATCGGCGTTTCGATAGGAATTTCGTAGTAGTTCGTACACCCGGAGAGTGCGCCGAAGAGCACCAGGAGTAGGCTACTGACCGTCTTTCTTCGCGCGGTCATTAATTTCCTTGAAGAGGTCGAAATTTTGGCGAATCATCGCGTTGTCGGGTTCAACCGCGGTCGCCTTCTCGTAGGCGCCCCGCGCTTTGTCCAGCTGCCCTTCGTGTTCGTAGGCAATCGCGAGATTATTGAAGGCGGCGGCATACGACGGATCGATCTGGGTGGCGCGCTCCCATCGATAAATCGCTTCCCGCCACAGTCCGCGCTGCGCGACCTGAATACCGAACTCGACCTGCTTCTTGGCATCGCCGCGCGCATCGGCGAAGGCGGGCGTTGAAGCCATCGTCATCACGAGAAACGCAGCTGCCAGAATGCGTGCAGACATGATCCCTGTTTTCCACTATAGCGTATATTGACGGGAGAGGTCAGAGCCGCCGTTTACGGCCGGTGCTGACCTTTTTGTCTCTGGTCGGCGACCGGTGGAGACGCGCATGACTCCGACCGACGCCGCTGCGATTGCCATCCTCGGAACACGCGATCGCCGACTCCTTGCCGCGGTGATGCGCGCGGCGACCAATCGATCCACCGCTGAAGATCACGACGCGTTGCCGCCCCGCGAAGCGAACGAGTCGCTGTTGATGTGGGCGTGCCGATCTCGCGCCACGAAAACCGATCGCAACGGATGGCGCGACGAATCTCAGCGGTTCAGCGACGCGGCTGCCGCACAAATCGCCCGCGGAGACGCGATTGGTGCGGTGGCCGTCCCACTATTCGACCCACGCTTTCCGGCCCTCCTCGCCTCGATACCCGATCCGCCACCGTGTCTTTGGATTCGCGGAGAAGCGCAGGCCCTGTCACGCCCCGGCATTGCGCTGGTCGGGTCGCGCGCCGCAACGCCTTACGGGTTAGCCATGGCGTCGCGTCTCGCGGCCGATCTGGCGGCGGCCGGCATGACGATTATTTCCGGGCTGGCGCGCGGGGTCGACTCGGCCGCCCATGCCGCCGCCCTGTCAGTTGGCGGCAAAACGATCGGCGTGTTGGGGTGTGGCATCGACCGGATCTATCCAGCCGAACACCGCGAACTTGCCGCCAACATGCAACACGCCGGCGCGGTGATCAGCGAATTTCCGCCCGGCGTACCGCCGTTACCGCACCACTTTCCTCTGCGAAATCGCCTGATCAGCGGCCTTTCATTCGCGGTCGTGGTGGTCGAGGCTCCCGAAAAAAGCGGCTCCTTGATTACCGCGAGCGCGGCTTTGGAACAGGGCCGGGACGTGATGGTGGTGCCAGGCCAGGTCACTGGCGGCCGGAACCGAGGAGGACATCTTTTGATCCGGGATGGGGCAAAGGTCGTAGAGTCAGCTGACGATATTCTCCAAGACCTTGGACCGGAACGCTGCGCCGAGGCCGCGGTTGAACGCTCGGTACAGCTCGGCCAATTGCCGGAACGTGTTGAGTTTACGGTAGATGATGTCGTTGGACAGACCGGCGAGCTCCCCAACGTCGTGCTGGGCCGCCTCCTCGAGCTCGAGTTATCGGGCCGGATCCAACGAGTTGGCGGGGGCCGATTCGTTCGCGTGCTACCTTAATCCGCGCCCCTCGGCCGGGCTCGGGGCTGCCCTGAGGCTCTCGAAGGGCGGAACGGCGGAAGGCGCGGGAGACGAAGGACTTGCTTCACCCAGGCAAGCCGCGGAACGCGCGGAAGAGACTGCAGACTACTCAGATATGGC
Organism: Vicinamibacterales bacterium; assembly: GCA_035575715.1. Taxonomy (GTDB): domain Bacteria; phylum Acidobacteriota; class Vicinamibacteria; order Vicinamibacterales; family UBA2999; genus JACCSI01. The sequence goes on from DATLXN010000014.1 coordinate 40,949, forward strand.
GAAACCGCTAGTAATTGTCGAATCGCCCGCGAAGGCGCGGACGCTCACTCGTTTCCTCGGGGACCGTTACCGAGTCGAGGCGAGCTATGGCCATATCCGGGACCTTCCCGAGTCTGCCGCCGATGTCCCCAAAGAAATCAAAGGCAAGTCGTGGGGACGTCTGGGTGTCGACACTGATGGGGATTTCGCTGCGTACTACGTGGTGCCGGCCGACAAGAAGAAATATGTCCAGCACCTCAAGAGTGCGCTGAAGGACGCGTCCGAAGTGATTCTCGCGACCGACCCGGACCGCGAAGGCGAAGCGATTAGCTGGCACCTCAAGCAGGTGCTCAAACCCAAGGTGCGCGTGCGTCGCATCGTCTTTCACGAAATCACCGAAGAGGCGATCACCGAGGCGCTCGCCAAAGCGCACGAGGATGTCGACGAAAATCTGGTGCGCGCGCAGGAAAGCCGGCGCATCCTCGATCGTCTCTATGGCTACACCTTGTCGCCGGTGCTCTGGAAGAAGGTCCAGACCGGTCTCAGCGCGGGACGCGTGCAGAGTGTCGCGGTCCGCCTGATTGTCGAACGCGAAGAAGAGCGGATGGCCTTCCGCACCGCGAACTACTGGGATCTCGAAGCCAAAGTTCGCACCGACGAGCAGCGCGAATTCACCGCGACGCTGGTGCGGCTCGGTGACCAACGGATCGCGAGCGGCAAAGACTTCGATGCCAAGGGTCAACTGACCGGCAAGAATGTTCGCGTTCTCGATCAGGAGAAAACGCACGCCCTGGTCGATGCGTTATCGCGCAACCTGCCGTGGACGATCACCAACGTCGAAGAGAAACCGTTTCAACAACGACCGTCTCCGCCGTTCACCACGTCGACCCTGCAGCAGGACGCCAATCGGAAGTTCGGGTTCTCGGCCGAGCGCACCATGCAGGTCGCCCAGCGACTGTTCCAAGGTGTCGATCTCGGTGGCGGTGATCTCGAAGGCTTGATCTCGTATCACCGGACCGACTCGACGACGTTGAGCGACAAGGCGCTCCGTGAAGCGGGGCAGGCGGTCACCGAGATGTACGGCGGTGACTATTACAAAGGCCCGCGGAACTACCAGACCAAGGTGCGCAATGCCCAGGAGGCGCACGAAGCGATTCGCCCGACCGAGTTCAAGCGCACCCCCCAAGCGCTCGAGCGGATTCTCGAAGGCGACGAACTGCGCATCTACGATCTGATCTGGAAGCGGGCGATTGCGTCGCAAATGGCCGAAGCGCGGATGCTGCGCACCTCCGTCGAAATCACCGGTCAAGGCAGTGCTGGTGAGACCGCGATCATGACCGCCAGCGGCAAGGCGATCGAGTTTGCCGGGTATCTGAGGGCGTATGTCGAAGGCAGCGACGACCCGGCCGCTGAACTCGACGAAAAGGAAACCCTGCTCCCCAAGCTGACCATCGGCGAACAGATTTTTGCGCCCGACAACACCGATGCCCGGCTGGTCGTGTCGGGGCTGGACGAGAAGGGGCACACCACCACGCCACCGCCGCGCTTTACCGAAGCGTCACTGGTCAAGCGGCTCGAAGAAGAAGGCATCGGACGCCCGTCGACCTACGCACCGACGGTTGCGACGATTCAGCGTCGCGGCTATGTGACGCGTCAGGGCAAGGCGATGGTGCCGAGCTTTACGGCGTTCGCCGTCACGCGGCTGCTGCGCGAACATTTTGGTGATTACGTCGACATTGGTTTCACCGCCGAGATGGAAGAGATCCTCGACAAGATCTCCAATGGCGAAAAGAACTGGCTCGATTTCATTCGCGAGTTTTACCGCGGCGACGGCAAGCATCACGGGCTCGAGCACCTGGTCGAAGACAAGGGTCAGGAAATCGCGTACCCGGTAATTCACGTCGGTGACGATCCCGAAAGCGGGCTACCGATTCGCGTCCGGATTGGCCGGTACGGTCCATTCCTGCAGCTCGGTGACACGGCCGACGATGGACCGCGGGCATCGCTGCCGGACGATTTGCCTCTGGCCGATTTGTCTGTCGAGAAGGCCATGAGTCTGCTCAAGGCCAAGGCACAGGGTCCGCGCGCCGTCGGTGACGATCCGGCGACTGGCCAACCGATCTACATCATGCTTGGCCGTTTCGGTCCCTACGTGCAGTTGGGTGAGACGCCTACGGACAAGAAGGCGGAGAAACCGCGCCGCGCCTCGCTTGGTCGCGAGTACAGCGAAGACACGCTGACGCTTGAACAGGCGCTGCGCCTGTTATCGCTGCCGCGCGATCTCGGCGCCGCTGACGATGGCGAAGTGATCGTCGCGAATATTGGGCGCTTCGGTCCGTATATCAAAAAGGGCACTGACTTCCGTTCGCTCGCGCCGGAAGACGACGTCTATACGGTGACCCTCGAGCGTGCCAAGGAGTTGCTCGCCCAGGAGAAGAAATCATCGCGGCGCCAAGGCGCGGCGGCGAAAGAACTGCGCGCCATGGGACCGCATCCGGACTCCGGCGCCGCGGTCCGTATTCTCGACGGCCGTTACGGTCCGTATGTAACCGACGGCGCCACCAACGCGTCGCTCCCGAAGGGCACCGCGCCCGAGGCGTTGACGATGGACGAAGCGAAGGCGCTGCTCGAAGCGCGGGCCGGCGCCGTGAAAGGTCCGCGCCGCCGTGGCGCGAAGGCCGCGCCAAAGAAGGCGGCAAAAGCAGCCGCGAAGAAGACGCCGAAGAAGAAAGCCAAACGCGCCGCCGCGAGCACTTAGCACTCAGCACTTAGCCTTCATGATTCACATCATCGGCGGTGGCCTGGCCGGCAGCGAGGCGGCGTGGCAGGCGGCGTCGCTCGGCGTGCCGGTCACCATCCACGAGATGCGGCCTCTCCGCGCCACTGCCGTCCATAAAACGGACGGCCTCGCCGAACTGGTCTGCAGCAATTCGTTTCGCGGCGACAAGCTTGATAACGCGGTCGGTCTGCTCAAAGAAGAAATGCGCCGTCTCGGTTCGCTGATCATCCGTGCCGCGGACGCGACGCGGGTGCCGGCCGGCGCCGCGTTGGCAGTCGATCGCCTCGCCTTCTCACAACGGGTCACTGCGGCGATTGCGGGGCACCCGCTGATTACAGTCAGTCGCGAAGAAGTCCATGCGCTGCCGCCCGCGGGTGGCCCCGGCTCTCCGGTGATTGTGGCAACCGGCCCCTTGACGTCGGACGCGCTATCAGCTGATATCAGCGCGTTTGTCGGCGCCGCGCACCTGTCCTTCTATGACGCGATTAGCCCCATCGTGCTGGCCGAGTCGATCGACATGTCCAGGGTCTTTCGCGCCTCGCGTTGGAATCGGAGTCTTCGCGGCGCGGCGCCGGCCGACGCGCCCGTCGCGGCAGGACCCGCATGTGGGGTCGACGATGGCGAGGGCGACTACCTCAATTGCCCGCTCACCAAAGACGAATACCAAGCCTTCTATCAGGCCATCGTCGGCGCTGAGTCGGCAACGGTCCACGACTTCGACAACGCGACGTTCTTCGAAGGCTGTCTGCCGATTGAAGTGATGGCGCATCGTGGGCCGGACACGCTCCGGTTCGGTCCGATGAAGCCGGTCGGCCTGACCGATCCGCGTACCGGACGTTTCCCGTACGCGGCGGTGCAATTGCGCCAGGACACGCTTGCCGGCGATCACTACAGTCTGGTCGGTTTCCAAACGCAGTTGAAGTGGGGCGAACAGGCGCGGGTCCTGAAAATGATCCCAGGTCTGGAAAATGCCGAGTTCGTCCGGTTCGGCATGGTCCACCGCAATACCTACATCAATGGGCCGACCGTCTTGCACGACACGTGGCAGACACGCGCGCGTCCCGATTTGTTTTTTGCCGGACAGGTGTCGGGAGTCGAAGGCTACGTCGAGTCGGCCGCGTCAGGGCTGATTGCCGGGCGCAACGCCGCCGCGATGGTGCTGCAGCGGCCGTTCAGCTCGCCGCCGCGTACGACGGCGATCGGCGCGCTGGCGTATTACGTGTCGCATGCCGAGGCCAGGCACTATCAGCCGTCGAATATCACCCACGGCATCATGCCGCCGCTGGACAATCCGCCGCGCGACAAGATGCGCAAGAAAACGCTGATCGCGGAACGGGCGCTTGCGGCCCTCGACGAGTGGGACACCGCAGCGCAGGCAAGCCGCCTGGCAGGTGGGCTCGTTTGAAAGAGCACCTCAAGGCATTTCTCGCCTTCCTGCGGCTGAATCGTAACGCCTCCGCACACACCGTGCGGGCGTATGAATCGGACATTTCGCAGTACCTGATTCGCGTCGCCAAGGATGGCAACCGCTGGCTGAGCGATTTGACGCCCGCCGATCTGACGTCGGACTCTGTGCGCGGGCACCTCGCCGAACTGGGCCGGCTCGGCGAAGCGCGCAGTTCGGTCGCGCGCAAAGTCTCGGCCCTGCGCTCATTCGTCCGTTACCTTCGCCGCGAAGGCATCATCGCGCACGACCCGACGGCTTTGGCCGTGTCGCCGCGCCGCGAACAGACCTTACCCGTCCATTTGACCGAACAGGACATGTCGCGCCTGCTCGAGGCGCCGGATGCAACCCAGCCGCTCGGGCGACGAGACCGCGCGATTCTCGAGCTGTTCTATGCGTCGGGGTTGCGCCTCAGCGAGCTCGAAGGACTCGACCTCGAAAGTCTCAACTTGCCGAGCCGGATGGTGCGCGTGATGGGCAAAGGCGGCAAAGAGCGCATCGTCCCGTTCAACCGCGCGGCGGAGGCGGCTGTGCGCGCATGGCTGTCGGACCGCGCGGCGATCCTTGCGGAACGAAGGACGAAGAACGAAGAACCGAGAACGGAACGTGGGAACTCGGAACGACGAACGGGACGGAGGAACGCAGAACGGAGGGATCCGTTGTTTGTCAATCACCGCGGCACCCGGCTCACCGGGCGTAGCATCGATCGCCTGTTACGCCGCTATGTCGCGCAGTCGATTACGCAAACCGGCATCAGTCCGCATGCGCTGCGCCATTCGTTCGCCACCCACTTGTTGCAGCATGGTGCCGATTTGCGAACGATCCAGGAGCTGCTGGGTCATTCGCGGATCAGCACCACACAGCGCTACACCCACGTCAACGCCGCGCAGCTGATTGACGTTTACCGCAAGGCCCACCCGCGCTCGGGCCGTCAGGAATAGCTCGTATGAATGTCCGCCTTCTGGTTCGCTTCGTCCTGTTGTGTCTGGCGTTCGCGACCGGTCCGGTCAACGCCCAAACCGACCCGCCAGCCGCGGCGGAGGAATCCGATCACAGCAACCTGTTCGGCTTTGATGTCGCGCAAAGTGAGCGCTTCAAGATCAGCGGCGTGTTGATTGCCGGCTGGGCGCACGACGGCATGCAGGCGCAACTGGGTTTTGAAAAGCAAGGACGCGTCGCGCAGGCGACGATTGCGTTCAGTGGCAGGCTGACACCACGGATCAATTACTACGCGAGTTTCAATCCGGTCAACGAGGTGTCGTCAAGGCCGGCCTGCGGTGAAGAAAATTTTTTCTTCCCCAACGATCCGCGCATCTACTCCGCGGGTCCGGTCGTGCCGTGCGATGTCGAAAACGGCAACAAGCGAGTCGACACCTACAACACCTATGCGCTCGACTACATCAACCAGCAGGGCCCCTTGCGTGAGGGCTACGTCGACTGGCGCGCGACCGCGCGCATCGGCGCACGCTTCGGACGGTTTATCTTGCCAATCGGGTTTTCGCCACATGAACTGGGGTCGTCGACGGCCAAGGACATGACCCGGATTCAGCGCCTCAACGCGGAAGCAAATTTCGGGTTGATGCTGGCCTACGCGCACCCCCGGAGCGGCGACCGCGCGCCGCTTGTCGAGGCGTCGGTGATAGCCGTGCTCGGCGAAGGCAATCGCCAGAAGGACTACGACTGGTTCTACTTTGCCAATCCCACGCTCGACACCAATAGCGCCCTGACCGCGGTGGCCAACCTGCGCATGCGGCCGCATCGGATGGTCGACCTGCGAGTGGCCTACAAACGGGGGTTTACCGGGTCGAAGGTCGAACGGCTGCCGAGCTACTGGGCGTCGAAGCGGATCGACGATGCGTTTGTCGTCGGCGGCAAGGTGCAACCGCATCGGTTCGTTTCGTTATTCGGCGAGTACGCGCGTTACGTCTGGGGGCCGACCGCGACGTCGGCCGAGATGCTGGGGTTCGACCAGCAGCCAATCGAAAAGCCTGGTTATTACGTCGGGGGCACATTCGAACTCCCGCTCCGCGCACGGACCACTGTCGGAGTGACCTTGACGCGCGAAGAACTGTCGCGCGACGACAGTCTCGTCAAATACCTCGCGCTCAATGGGCTCTATGGCGTGGAGATGGGGAAAAAGGACCGCGGCACAATCGCCCGCTTCTATCTCGACGTCAATCGTGTGGCGTCGTTCGGGGTGTTCTGGGCGGATATTTCCAACCCGTATCCGTGGATTAGCGGCGCGTGGCCGGTCGCCGGTCCGCGGGCGTTCACCGGCCGCGCGCCCGACCGCTACGGCATCACGGTGGTGGTGCGCACGCCGTAGCAGGACTCGCTGCATTTCCCGCGAGTAGGGCGCCGACCGGTGCGGCGTCGGCGTGGGACTGGCTCGCAGACTCGCCAGTGGGGCGCGCGCCGTTCGGCGCGCGAGTGCGAAGCCACGTTCCGCCCGTTCCGCACTTCCGCGGATTAGACGGCCACCGCTGTCGGCATCATCCGTCGCCGCGGCATCTCGATGTTCAGTGTCTTGATCTTGTAATTCATCACGCGCGGACTGATGGTCAGCAGCTCCGCGGCGTCCTTCTGCACCCAGTTCGACATTTTGAGGGCTTCGACGATTGCCTGGCGCTCGATCTCCTCGAGCGCGATCCCGGTCGGCGGAATCTTGACCGCCGACGACGTGTCGCGGGATGAGCCGCTCCCGAAATCACCGAGCCGCAGGTCGTCGGCGCGAATCATCGACGATTCGGCGAGCAGCGCCGCTCGCTCAATCGCGTTCTCCAACTCGCGGATGTTGCCGGGCCAGTTGTAGCGCACCAGCATCTTCTGTGCATCGGTGTCCAGGCCCTCGAGCTTCTTCTTCAGTTCGCTGCTGAAGCGGCGGATGAACCATCCGGCGAGCGGCAGGATGTCGTCCTTCCTCTCACGCAGCGGCGGCATGTCGATCGTCACGACGTTGAGCCGGTAGTAGAGGTCCTCGCGGAAGTGCCCGGTGCCGACCATCGACGGCAGGTCGCGATTGGTCGCCGCGATCAGCCGCACGTCGACCTTGATCGTCCGTGTGCCGCCAAGCCGTTCGAACTCATGCTCTTGCAGCACCCGCAAGATCTTGGCCTGCGTGCTGGCGCTCATGTCGCCGATTTCATCGAGGAACAGCGACCCGCCGTCGGCCTGCTCGAACCGTCCGATGCGTTGCCGATCGGCGCCGGTGAACGCGCCCTTCTCGTGACCGAATAATTCGGATTCGAGCAGGTTCTCCTGCAGCGCGGCGCAGTTGACCTTGACGAAGTTGCGCGACGCGCGCAGCGAGTTGTGATGGATGGCGCCGGCAATCAGCTCCTTACCGGTGCCCGTTTCGCCGCGGATCAGCACGGTCGAGTTGCTCTTGGCCACTTTGCGGACAACGGTCAGCACCTTCTGCAGCGGCTCACTCGCGCCGACGATGCGTTCGAAGTCGTACGATTCCTGCTGTTCGGTACGGAGATATTCGAGTTCATGGCGGAGACGCTTCAACTCGAGCGCCTTCTCGACCTTCACTTCCATCTCCTCGATCTCGAACGGCTTCTGTACGTAGTCGAAGGCCCCGTGCTTCATCGCTTCGACGGCGGTGTTGACCGAGCCGAACGCGGTCATCAGGATCACTGAGGTTGAGGGGTGGAGCGATTTGGTCGTACGCAAGACATCCAGCCCGTCGGAGCCGCCCATCTTCAAGTCGCTGACCACGACATCGAAGTAGTTCTCGTGGAGCTTCTCGATCGCCGCGTTGCCATTGCCCGCTTCCTCGACATCATGGCCCGCGGCGCCTAACGAGAGCGCCAATCCGCGTCGTAGGGCGTCGTGATCGTCAGCAACTAGAATTCGTCCCATAATTCACTCTCATCCTCACTAGCAACAAGCACTCAGCACCCAGCACCCACCACCCAGCACTTCAACGCACCCACGCATCGGTATGTTCAACAGGTAAAGTGACTCGAAACGTGGTGCCGCGGTCCGGCGTGCTGGTCATGTCGATGCGACCTTCATGCGCGTCGATGATCTTGCGCACGATCGCCAGTCCTAATCCGGACCCCTGCGCCTGGGTCGTGAAAAAGGCGTTGAAAATCTTCTCGGTCAATTCAGCCGAGACACCTGGACCGGTGTCGTGCACTTCGACGACCACCGTCGGGACCGGCTGATGCCCATCCGGTAACAACGCGCCGTCGTCGGCCGCGTCGAGCAAGCGTGCGGTTAATGTCACGGCGCCGCGCCCGCTCAGCGCCTCGTAGGCGTTGATCACGAGATTGGCGAAGACCTGGGTCAGCTGGTAAGGGTCCCCCTGAACCGGCGGCACCCGTTCGTCAACCCGCACGTCCACGGTGATGTCGCCACGCTTGGCCTTGCCGTCGGCCATCGTCACCGCACTCTGCAACGCATCGGTGATCGAGGCGCGATCGAGCTGGAGGCGAACCGGGCGCACGAAGTCGAGCATCTCGACGACGATCGCATTGGCCATTTTGGCTTCGCTGATGATGTCGTTGACCAGCGAGTGGGCGTCGCGCTTATCGGGGATCTGCCGCCGCAGCAGACCGGCCATCACCTCGATGCCGGCGAGCGGGTTCTTGATCTCGTGCGCCATCGCGGCCGCCATCTCGCCGAGGGCGGCCAACCGGTCACGCAGGCGTTCGCGTTCTTCGAGCTGTTCGACGTGGGTGAGGTCCTTGAAGAACAACGCCGCACCCATCACCTGATCCTTCTCGTCGCGGATCAGGGACAGCGTGTAGCCGATGACCTTATCGGTCGGCTTCAAACGCAATTCGGCACGATTGGGCAATGCCGCGAGTTCAAAGGCGCCGCTCAGCACGCGGACGATATCGCCGTGACGACGAAATACGTCAGCGTAGGGTTGTCCAAGGTAATCGTGATCGGCGGGTAGTCCGAAGATGCGACAAGCTTCGTCATTGATCAGCACCAGTCCGCCGGCGCGATTGATCGCCATGACGCCGTTGCGCATATTGGCGACCATGTGACGGAAAAATTCGTCAGAGGTGCCACGGGTGCGCGCACGCCGCGTCGGACGGACGGGGGCGGTGGAGCGTCGAGGTGGAGCCATCGCTGTCACAGACCGCGGCTATCGCAAACGCCGTACCTCAACCGCCAAGGCAGTGAATACGGTCTAAGTCGTTGCGATTACAGAAATTGGATTATGGATCGGACCTGACCGTGATTACAAAAGCGTAATCAGTCCTACGATTTCAGATCTGTAAACGCGTCGGCTTGCGCTTGTAGCATTTCCCATTGATTGAGCAGGTCGCCGACTTCCCACATCAGGGCCTGATGTTGGTCGAGCAGCGGTTTGGCTCGCTCATGGTTCTCATAAAAGCCGGGGGCAGCCATCGCGGTCTCGACCGTCTTGACGACTTCTTCGCGGTCGGCGATGCGCGCCTCGAGCTCGCGAATGCGCGTCTGCAGCGCTTTCAGGGCTTTTTCGCGCTTCTTCTGTTCGCCTGATTCGCGTTTCCGGGCGTCGTAATCAGCGGCCGCAGTGGGTGGCGGTATCGGTGCGCCCTTGGCGCGTGGCGCACCGACCGGACCCTTCGCCCGCTCTGCCGTTTTCGCACCGGCGCCGGCGTTATTTTTCGACCACAGATACTCGGCGTAGGTACCTGGATATAAGGTGGCCTTTCCTTGTCCGACCTCGATGATGCGGGTCGCTAACCGTTCGACGAAGTAGCGATCGTGCGACACGAAAATGAGCGTGCCGCCGTAATCTGCCAGGGCATCGAGCAGCACTTCTTTCGAATCGAGATCCAGGTGGTTGGTCGGCTCGTCCAGCAACAAGGTGTTTGACGGACGCAGCAACATCCTTGCAACCGCCAGCCGTGTGCGTTCACCACCGGAGAGGACGCCCGCCTTCTTGTAGACGTCATCACCGGAAAACAGAAATCCCCCCAGGATGTTGCGGATGGCCGGAACCATCGAGTCCGGCGACCCGTCCGACAGTGTTTCGTAAACCGTCAGCTTGGGGTCGAGACGGGTGGCTTCATCCTGCGCGAAGTACTGCATCACCACTTGATGCCCGACGTTGCGTTCACCGTGGTCGGGACTCTCTTCGCCCGACAGCAGCCGCATCAGCGTCGACTTGCCGGCGCCGTTATGTCCAACCAGCGCGATGCGATCGCCGCGCTCGATGTGCAGGTCGACGTGATCCAGCACGACCTTCGGCCCGTAGGCCTTGCCCGCCGCTTTGATTTCAAAAACCATGCGGCCGCTCTTTGGCGCCGGCGGGAACTGAAAATGAATGCGCTTGCGCTCCGGCGGGACATCGATGCGCTCGACCTTCTCGAGCATCTTGATGCGGCTCTGTACCTGTGCGGCCTTGGTCGCCTGGTAGCGGAAGCGATCGATAAACTCCTGCACCCGCGCGATTTCTTCATCCTGGCGCCGCTTGGCGTCGTAGAGCCGCGCCATCTTCTCGTCGCGCTGGACCAGGTACTGCGAGTAATTGCAGTGGTAGTCGGTCAGCGTGCGCAGCGACAGATCGCTGATCCGGGTCACCACGGCATCGAGGAAATAGCGATCGTGCGACACCAGGATGACCGAATTCGGATAGTCGACCAGATACGACTCGAGCCAGTTGCGAGCTTCGAGATCGAGGTGGTTGGTAGGTTCGTCGAGCAGCAGCAGGTCGGGATGGCTCAACAGCAATTTGGCCAACGCTAACCGCATCTGCCAGCCGCCCGACAAGTGATCGGTCAGCTTGGTGAAGTCCTCATGCGCGAAGCCCAATCCGCGCAACACTGTCGCCACCTTCAGTTCGAGGTGGTAGCCGTCTTCCATGCCGAAGCGTTCCTGTATTTCGCTGTAGCGGTGGAGGAGCGCGTCATGTTCAGTTTCGGGAATGCTGGTGTCGCCTAATTTGTGTTCGAGGTCGTGCAGCTCCGCTTTCATCTCGAGCAGCGATTTGAGCGCGCGACTCGCTTCGTCGACGACCGTGCGGCCACGGTGCATCAGGCCGTCCTGGGGCAGGTAGCCGATGGTCAGCGCATTGGGGCGGACCACCTGACCCTCGTCCGGTTCGTCAAATCCAGCGAGCATGCGCAGGAGCGTGGTCTTCCCGGCACCGTTGGGACCGCACAGACCGACGCGGTCGTTATCGCCCACTTGCCAGGTCACGTGATCGAGCAGTACTCGATCGGCGAACTGCTTGTGCAGCTGCTGGAGCTGGATCACAAGGCGGCGCTACTCGCCGAGTGCGCGGGCAGCAGCGGCGAGAACTTGGGGAACGCGGAAGGGCTTGGTGAGATAGCCGGCGACGCCGAGATTGACCGCTTCAATGGCGCTCGACTCAGTCGAGAAGCCAGTAATGATGATCACCGGGAGATCGGATTTCAGGCGTTTCGCTTCGCGAATCAGCGACAAGCCATCGAGGCCCGGCATCTTGAGGTCAGCGATCAGCAGATCGTAGTGGCCCAGCCGCAGCCGCTCGATGGCTGCGCGCCCATCCGGTGCCGTGTCGACGTCATATTCGGCGAGCGCGAGAGTCTTCGACAGCAGCTCACGGATGCTCGCTTCGTCGTCGACCACCAGCACGCGTGGACGCTCCGCGGAACGGGCGGCCCGTTCGTCTGCGGGCGCGGTGCCACGGTCATTGCCGCGGGGCCGCTGGCTGTCCAACCAGGCATCGATGTCGCGTTTGCGAAAACGCCACTGCCGGCCGACGCGGACAGCCGGAATTTTGCCGGCCTTGATCAGACGATAAACAGTCCGAAGGTTGACCTGCAGATATTCGAGAACCTCCTCGGTTGTGAGGAAGATTTCGTCGTTGGGAAAGTTGATGCCCACCAGTTGCGCTCTGAGAGCCCTATTCTACAGTGTCCGTCCCCGAGGGCAATTCGATCGTGAAGATCGCCCCTCCTTCGGGTCGGTTGGCCGCCAGCAGACGTCCGTCGTGCTCTTGCACGATTCCATAGGCAATTGCTAGTCCCAAACCAGTCCCCTGGCCCACTTCTTTGGTCGTAAAGAACGGTTCGAACAGCCGCGGCAGCGCGTCGTTCGGAATGCCTAACCCGTTATCGGCAATCTCGATCTCGATCCCGCGACGGCCGATGGCTTTTGTGCGCAATCGCAGTGTCCGCGGGGCGTCGACCATCGACAACGCCTGTTCGGCGTTGACCACGATGTTGAGCAGCGCCTGCTGCAAGAGCAATGCGTCCCCGGCAATCCGCGGCAACTTCGTCGCGAGTTCTTTGCTGACGGTAATCGACGCGGCGGCGCAGCCGGTGGCACGCAGCGCCAGCACGCGCGTGACGACATGGTTGACGTTGAGACGACGGCGGGTGATCCGGCGCGAACCGGCAAACACCAGCAGGTTGTGCACGATCTTGGCGGCGCGGTCGGCTTCGCGGAACACCAGTTTCAAGTCGCGCTTGAATCGGGCCGGCGCCTGACCTGGCGTCGCGAGCATCAGTTCGAGATGCCCGAGGACCCCCTGCAGCGGGTTGTTCAATTCGTGGGCAATGCCGGCGACGAATTGCCCCAGGGCGGCCAGTTTCTCGGACTGTGTCAGCCGATTGCGCAGTTCCAACCGTTCGGTCTCCAGCTGCGCCTGGTCCGACACGTCACGCGCCACCACGACCGTGCCGATGCGCTCATCCTCGCGCCCGACCAACGCGCTGACCGTGAACAGAAAGGTGCCGCCGAGGACGGGGTCTCCGAGCTCGCGTGATTCGTAATCGGTGGCTTTCCCAGGACCAGCTCCGCCAAGACGCTCGACCCACGACACCAGGTCGGCGCCGAAAAACTCGGAGAGCGGATGTTCAATCAGATCCGCCGCGCGCCGACCGAGGCGCGCCGCAAACGCCTGGTTCGCGTGCGTCAACTGCAGCCGGCTGTCGCAGACGACGACCAGGTCGGCGAGCGAGTTGAAGGTGCTTTCCAGTTCGCGGCGTGAGCGCAGCAGATCCTCGAGCAGCCAGACGTTCTCAATCGCCGCGGACAGTTGCCGCGCGACTTCTTCAAGGCGATCGAGCAGATCGATTTCGTCACCCGGTTCGGCGCGGACCGCGGTGATCTCGAGCGTGCCCAGCGCCCGGCGCCGGCCTTTGAGCGGCACCAGCACGTCGGGCGCGCCATCGGCGGTTGAGGTGATCATTTCGGCGCCGCTGCGCCGCATCGCGCTCGAGACCGGTACGGTCATGTCGTCGGTTGCGACGCTCCGCCGCGCGGCAATGTCGGCGGCGTCTGACGAGGCGACCAGCTCCAACGATCGGGCGCGGCGATCGTGCAGCCACACCGACACCCGGTCGGCTGAGAACAGCCGGCACGCGCGATCACAAAAAATTTCGAGACTTGCGCCGAGATGCAGCGACGACGAGACCGCGCGGGTCAAGTTGGCCATCAACTCGCGCAGATCCTGCTGAAGGTCAGCCTCGCGCCGCAGGCGGCCACGTTCGAGCGCCACCGCCAGGAGATCGCCGACGGCCGCGATTTCGCCCCGCGTCGCGTCGACCGTCGCGACATCGTCGACGCCGATTGCGAGGATGCCGAGTCGCTCGGTGCGGCTTAATAAGGGGACCAGAACGGCCGACTTTGAATCGAGCCGCGCGGTCAGGCTGGGCAGGTCGCCAAGGACGACGGGTGACCCTTCGGTCCAGGCCCGTTCGGCGGCGCTGCGGCCGGCCGCGTCAGACAACCATGGTTCGGGGTCGAGCCGCTCGACGCCGGACGCGGAAGCGGCGTGCAGCAGGCCAGTGCGCGGATTCAGGCGCAACAGCACGCTGGAACGGCCGCCAGCGACTTGGATCGCCTGCTGATGCAGCTCGGGCAGTAGCTCTGACATGCGGTCGTGCCGGGCCACGGCCCGAGCTAATCGCCACAGCCGTGCTGCGTCGCTCACGGCGCCGATTGTACGTCAGAGTCGTACCAGGACCGCGGGGAGGCACGGCGCCAGGACTCCGTGATTCTCGCGGAGCAGGACCGGCAACGCTGCGCTCGCCGGTGGGGCCTCGCCGTTCGGCTCGGCTGAATCAGGGCTTTGCGAGTAATTTAGAGGAATCGCAGACTAAGGTGCGGCAGCCGCCGTCTTACCGAAGTGAAAGGCGAGCAAACGCACCCGGGAAGGAGTCCCCGCCTGGTCCGGACAGCTTGGACCGACGAAGAGCTCGTCGCACGGTCCGTCAAAGGAGACGCTGACAGCTTCAACCAGCTGATTCTTCGCTGGGAGCGGCCGATTTACGCCTTGGCGTATCGCACGATTGGCCGCGAAGAAGAGGCGCGCGACATCGTGCAGGACACCTTCCTGCGCGCCTACCGCGCGTTGCCCGGATTTAAAGGCGAGGCCAAATTTTCGTCGTGGCTGTATCGGATTGCGCTCAACCTCTGCCGCGATTGGATGCGCAAGCAGCGGCGCACGCCGACCGTGGCGACGCCGGAAGGGGTCGATCTGATCGAGCTGGCGAGCGAGCAGGGGCCGGTCGAATCGATCGAGGAGCTGGTCGGCCGAAAGCGCATGAGCGAAGCTGTCGCTGAAGCCATGAAGCTCCTGCCGGACGAACAGCGCACGGCCATCGTGTTGAAAGAATTTCACGGACTGACGTTCCAGGAGATAGCCGAACTGCAAGGCTGTCCCTTGAGCACGGTCAAGACGCGTCTGTATCAGGGATTGTCGGTGCTGCGGCGCAATCTCGAAGCACAGGGGATGACGCGCGGTCCGCATCGCGCAGGAGCAAACGAGAAGGCATCATGAGTGAAACATTCCGTTGCGACGATAAACAAACGCTCGTCGCATATCTCTATGGCGAGATTGACGCCGACGGGCGTCGCGAAGTGGAACGGCACCTGCGCACCTGCGGCGCGTGCGCGAATGAAAGCGCCGGGCTGCAAGCGGTCCGACAGGATCTCGAATCGTGGCTGCCTCCAGACGCTGCACTCGGATTCACGATCACGCAAAAGCCGACGACCGTGCTGCGACCGTCACGCTGGTCCAGCGTCGGGTCGCTGCCGGCGTGGGCGCAGGTTGCCGCCGCTGCGCTGATCCTCGCGGCTGGCGCGGCGATCGCCAACGTGCAGGTGCGCTACACCCCGGAAGGGGTGACGGTGTCGACCGGTTGGATGGCACCTGCGCCGGCCGCGGTCGCGCCGCAACCGGCTGCCGATCAAGACGCATGGCGCACGGCGCTGGTCGCGCTGGAACAGACGATGAAGAAGGAGTTGGCGGAGGTCAAGCGGGCGGGCGCGCCAAGCGTCGCGACCCCACGGACCGCGGACGTGTCGACCGGCGCGGAGAGCAGCGCGACACTGCGCCGTGTCCAGGCGCTGATCGATGCGAGTGAAGAGCGCCAGCGCCAGGAACTGGCGCTCCGTTTGACCCAGACCGCGCGCGATTGGGATATGACTCGCCGCGCCGACCTGATGCGGATCAATAAATTATTCGGCTCGTTGCAGGGCCGGACGGTCAGAACGGCCGAAGAACAGGCCGAGATGTTCAACCTGCTGCGTCGGGTGTCGACGCAGCCGGTACCGTAGCGCCGCGCTGGACGGCGCAGATGTCAGCGATGGGGACAGGTATGAAGACGACAGGGTTGTTGCTCGGGACCGCACTATTGGTCAGTACGCTGGCGGCTACCGCGCAGGCGCAAGCGCCGGTGAGCCCGCCCACTCCGCCCGCGGCCGCCCGCCCGATCGATCGTAGCGATTTGCGGCATCAGATCTACGTGATGGAAGGCGCCTTGGCCCGCGCCGTGTCATCAGGCGCACAGAGCCTGGCCCGTGAGTTGCGGTCGATGGCGCCGGAGATGATGGCGCTGTCGGGCGATCCGCAAGCGCGCGGCGTCTACCTCGATGGCTACGGCGTGTTTTTCGACGTCGGCGTCCCGGTGTTGCACCAGAGCGCGCTGTGGACGTTCCGCACGATGATGGGGCAGGACGACAAGGGGCTCGCCGATGCGATCGCTACGCTCAAGGCCTTTGCGCGGACCGCGCCGGGCGCGCAGCGTGCCGCCGCGGAGAACGCCATCGGGCGCCTCGAACTGCAGCTTGGTCCGCTCCGCAACGCCGCGCCGCCCGACATCGTCTCGCCCGCCGCGCGCGGTGCGCAGGGTGTCGGCGCTGCGCTGGTCAATCCTGGCGAACTGTCACTCGACGCCGTTCCGGCGCCGTCTCAGCAGGTGCCGGTGATTGACCGCAAGTATTTGCAGGATCCCAACGCGATCAATCGCGCCTACACCGAGGCCGTGCACCGCGCACTGGTCGGCGCGATGATCGATTACAGCCTGCCGATGGCGATTGCCCCCGATGAATATTTAACGGTGGCGGCACGCGACAACATGCAGCGCGATACGCTGGCGCCGCCCGACCCCTATGAGGAGGTCGTCACCCTGGTGCTGCGGATCAAGGGTGCCGACTTAGCCGCTTATCGTCTCGGCCAAATCGACCGCGATGAGGTGCGTAAACGAGTCCAGCTGCGCGAGTTCTAGACACCGGGCCGACGGGAACATTCCGGGCGCCGCGGTGTCATAAGATAACAAGATGAGCCGCACGCTCTCGGTTCTCGTCCTGCTTACCGCGTTGGCTGGCTGCAACCGTCACATCGATGCGGTCACCGTCCTCGAAGTCCAGGACGTCGTGACCGGCTGGTACGACGCCGGTCTGGTCGAGGGCAACCAGAACAAACTGGTCCCCAGCATTTCTCTCAAGCTCCGCAACAAATCAGGCGAACCGGTCCGGTCGGTTCAAATCAATGCGATCTTCCGCCGCGTCGGCGAAGCCGAGATGTGGGGTGAGCACTACGGTTGGGCGATCCAGCGCGACCCGCTGCCCTCCGGCAGTTCGACACAGGAACTGGTGCTGCGATCGGGTCTCGGCTACACCGGCGAGCAACCGCGCATGCAGATGCTGCAGAATCGCGAGTTCGTCGACGCGAAAGTTGAAATATTCCTGCGGCAGGGATCGAAGGTCTGGGCTAAACTCGCCGAGTTTCCCATTGACCGGCAGCTCCTGACCCAGTGACCACGCCGACTGCAACCACCACCCAAACCCTCGAACGACGCCTCGGTCCCCTCGACGCGGCGGCGATTATTGTTTCCAATGTCATCGGCGGCGGGATCCTGTTCCTCCCGCCCCTGATCGCCTCCAACGTCCCCAACCCGATGTTGTTCCTCGGCATCTGGCTGGCCGGTGGTTTCCTCGCCTTTTGCGGCGCGATGGCCTATGCGGAACTCGCCGCGTTGCGTCCGCGCGCCGGCGGGGAATACGTCTATCTGCGCGAAGCGTATGGCAGCCTCGCCGGATTCTTGACCGGATGGACGTCATTCGTTGCCGGCTTCGCCGGCGCGATGGCCGCGAGCGCGATGTTCCTCGTCCTGTATCTCGATCGCTTCGTTCCGGGCGTTGCCAACAACACGCCGTTCTTCAGCGTTCCGCTTCCGTTCCTGACCTTCACGTTCTCGCGGCAAACACTGGTTGCGATTATTGCGGTCTGGTTGTTTGCGTTCGTCCATATCCGCGGTGTCGGCCCCGGTCGCGTGTTCACGAACTTGCTGACGGTCCTGAAGATCACCGCGTTTCTCGTGTTCATTGCGATTGGCTTTGCGATGGGTGCCGGCAGCAGCGCGAATCTCGAACAGGCAGCGGGCCCGGTTGCTCCGACCAGCTGGTTGCTGGCGTTGATTCCGGTGATGTTCACCTACTCGGGATGGAATGCAGCCGCCTACATGGCGGAGGAGGTCCGCAACCCGGGCCGCAACGTCCCGCTCGCTCTGGCCATCGGCACCGCCGCCGTCACGGTGGTCTACTTGCTGATCAATGTCCTGTATCTCTACGTGATGCCGATCGGCGAATTGGCGGCGATGAAGGGGAGCGTTCTCGACGTCGTCGCGGAGCGGTTGCTCGGCGTGCGCGCGGGCGACATCATGGGCATCGTGTCGATCATCAGCCTGGCCGCGGGCATCAACGCCTGGACGTTTGCCGGTCCGCGCGTCTATTACGCCATGGCGCGTGACGGCGTCTTCTTCCCCGCAGCGGCGCGGGTTCACCCGAAATACAAGACGCCGTCGACGTCGATCATCGCGCAGGCGTCATGGGCGACGTTGTTGATTCTGACGGGCAGTCTCGACGCGCTGGCAAACTACGTCGGCTTCGCGATCACCTTGTTTGCCGGTGTGGCGGTGGCCGCAGTGTTTGTCCTGCGGCGTCGCGAACCCAATGCGCCGCGCCCATTCAAAGCGATTGGTTACCCGGTCACGCCGGCGATCTTTGTGCTGGTCAGCATTGCCATGGTCGTCAACGCGTTCTACCGCGATCCGGTGATCGCGCTCACCGGTGCCGCCGTGATCCTCGCCGGGATCCCGCTGTATTTGTGGTTCACGAGGAGAACGAAGAACTAAGAACCGTTCTTCGTTTTTAATTTTTCGTTTTTAGTTCTTAGTTCGCACAAGCGCCCCCAGCGTCAGCGCGGCGATCAACGCGTCGCTTGCCGCGAAGATGAGCGAGGACGACGGCGCGCCTCGCAGCAGATAGTCGGCAATAAACGCAACCGCCCCCGCGGTTTTTAGCCCGACGCCAAAAATCCACATGTAGTTCCGGTAGGCGATGGGATCGCGGTAGGGCAGCAGATAGCCGACGCCCACAAATGTGACAAAAATCGCATTCAAGTCAGCGTGGATCGGTGGGAGAGGCGCGGGCACGCCAAAGACCGCTTGCATCTGCGGCCGCAGAAACGCCAGCATCATCCCCGCGCTCACGTCGTAGACAAGCGAAATGGCGGCGATGGTCTTGACCATACGCCGCCATTCTAAAGTGCCGATGCCGCGACGAGGGCCAGGTGCCAGTGCTTATCCTCTAGCGCCGGGTCTACAGACTCGCCGTTTCACGCACTACGGCGCAGGTCGCATCTCGCCGCGAAACGTCACCGCGCGTTCGGGCTGCACGCGCACGTCGAAGTGCAGCGTCTCGAAGCCAGGCTTGCGAATCTCAATGCGATAGGCACCGCTATCGAGCTTGAGCGCCTGCAGCACGCCGTCGAAGTCATCGACGTGGCCGGCGAAGTAGCCGTCCACATAAACCTCTGCGTCGCGGGGTCGAACCTTCAATTTGACCGAGCCGGCGTCGAAGCCATACGAGCTATATCGTCCGCCGCCGTAGCCGTAGCTGCCCGACCCGTAGCCACCGTAGCCGTAGCTCGGACCGTAGCCGTAACCGTGGTAATTCGGGTTCCAGCCCCACGGCGAGTAGTAGAAGTAGCCGAGTCCGAAACCGCCGTACCCCCAGGGGTCGTAATACCGGTTGTAGTTGCGGTAGTAGTCCGGGTAGACATACACCCGCTCGGGCTGCCGCGCCGTCGTGCGTGGCACCGCGCGATCCATCCCGGCGGTGGAATTATCGCCGCGGCCCGAGTCGTCAGCGCGGCCGCCGTTGCTGTCGCCACGGTCACGCGGTCTCCCGCCGGTGGCGCGACCGCCACCTCTTCCACCGTCCGACGGAGGACGACGGACCGCGCCATCGCGACGTTGTTCATCGTCTGGCGTCGTCGACCCGCTGGCCGCGACGGGCTGGGGTTCGCGCATGGG
Organism: Vicinamibacterales bacterium; assembly: GCA_035575715.1. Classification (GTDB taxonomy): domain Bacteria; phylum Acidobacteriota; class Vicinamibacteria; order Vicinamibacterales; family UBA2999; genus JACCSI01. The sequence goes on from DATLXN010000014.1 coordinate 60,693, forward strand.
CGCCCGGTCACCGCGCGAGGGCGTGCGATGCTCGGGTGACTCGGTCTCGCGGACGCGCACTTCGGGTTCGCGCACCTGGGCTCGTTCGGCGCGCTCCGGGCGCTCAGCCCGTGGGACGGCGCTTTCGCGCGGGGGTGGCGGAGGCGCAGGCGCGGGGGCCGGCGCAGGGTCGGGCTCTTGCGCCACCGCGACGGCGGGCGCGCCCAGCCAGAGCGTGGTCAACAAGGTGGCGGTGAGGACGACCGATCTCATAGGAATCTCCTTCAGCCCTACCGATAGCAACGGCCCTGCCAGCATCAAACGTACGAAATCACTTGCACTTTTGTCGATTATTCATGGCGCTGTCGCCCAAATCGTCCTCCGGCGTGGGCAGCGCAGTCCGCGTTTCTTGACACCTCTTCGAATCAGCAGATAGCCTCGACAGATGTTTCACGCCACCACCATCCTTGCCGTGCGGCACAACGACCGGGCCGTCCTGGCCGGTGATGGCCAGGTGACGCTCGGTGCGGCCATCGTCAAACACGGCGCCAAGAAAATCCGCCGGCTCTATAACGACAGCATCCTGGCGGGGTTCGCCGGCTCCGCCGCCGATTCATTTGCGTTGTTCTCACGCTTCGAAGCCAAGCTCGAACAGTACCGCGGCAATCTCGATCGCGCTGCCGTTGAACTCGCCAAAGACTGGCGCACCGACCGGGCGCTTCGCCGCCTCGAAGCCATGTTAATTATCGTCGACAAGAAATCGACCTTTCTGTTATCCGGCACCGGCGATTTGATCGAACCCGACGATGGCATTATCGGAATTGGATCGGGGGGCGCGTTCGCGCAAGCGGCAGCCAAGGCGCTGGTCCGTCATAGCGGCCTGGACGCCCGCGCCATCGCCGAGCAGTCGATGCTGATCGCGTCGGAGATTTGCGTCTACACCAATAGCAAGCTGACGATCGAAGAACTGTGATTCAACTTCCTGAGCGCACACCCTCCGCTATTGACGCTCTCACGCCGCGCGAGATCGTCGGCGAGCTCGATAAATACGTCGTCGGTCAGAAGATGGCCAAGCGCGCCGTCGCCATTGCGCTGCGCAATCGCATGCGGCGACAAAAACTGCCGGCCGAACTGGCTGAGGATGTCGCGCCGAAGAACATCCTGATGATCGGGCCGACCGGTGTGGGTAAGACCGAAATCGCGCGTCGCCTCGCGAAGCTGGCGCAGTCGCCGTTTTTGAAGGTCGAGGCGTCGAAGTTTACCGAGGTCGGATACGTCGGCCGCGATGTTGAGTCGATGATTCGCGACCTGGTCGAGATCGGCGTGGCGATGGTGCGTGAGGAGCAGCTGGTCGAAGTGCGCGGCAAGGCCCGGGCCAATACCGAAGAGCGATTACTGGATCTGCTGTTGCCGCCGCGGCCGTTTGCGCCAGATGAAGACGCCGCAGCGGTGCGCGAGGAAACCACGCGGACGCGCGAGCGATTGCGCGAGCAGCTGCGCGAGGGGCGTTTCGATGATCGGCTGGTCGAAATCGAAGTGCGCGATAAAGGGTTTCCGTCGCTCGAGATTATCACTGGCGCCAACGTCGAAGAAGTCGAGTTCAACATCAAGGACATGATGCCCGGGCTCTTCCAGAATCGGTCGAAGAAGAAGCGCGTGCCGGTCAAGGACGCCAATATCGCGCTGGCGCAGGAAGAGGAACACAAGCTGATCGACATGGACCAGGTGTCGCGGGTGGCGGTTGACCGCGTGCAGCAGGCCGGCATCATCTTTCTCGACGAGATCGACAAAATCGCCGGCCGTGAAGGGGCGCAGGGTCCGGACGTCAGCCGCGAAGGCGTGCAGCGCGACATCCTGCCGATCGTGGAAGGGACGACCGTGAACACCAAACACGGCATGGTCCGCACCGATCACATTTTGTTTATTGCGGCGGGCGCGTTCCACGTCTCCAAGCCATCGGATCTGATCCCCGAGTTGCAGGGCCGCTTTCCGATTCGCGTCGAGCTCGAGCCGCTCGGCCAGGCCGAGTTCGTGCGGATTCTCACCGAGCCGCGTAGTTCCCTGGTCAAGCAGTACATCGCGTTGATGGCCACCGAAGGCATCGACTTGTCGTTTGGCGACGATGCAATCGATCTGATTGCGGAGTTTGCGGCGACGGTCAACGAGCGCACCGAGAACATCGGCGCGCGGCGGCTGCACACCGTGATGGAACGGCTGCTCGATGAGATCTCGTTCGAAGGACCGGAACTCGCGGAAAAATCGATTACCATTGACGCGGCCTACGTGCGCCGCATGCTGGCGGATATCGTCAAGAATCAAGATCTCTCGCGTTACATCCTGTGAATTGCGTCACATCGCGTTGGCCCAGTGTCCGACCCCGTGACGTGAGGCGAGTGCCACAACACCGAACCGGCCCGAACCCGTGGTGGGTAACTATCGCCATCATGGTGGTGCTGGGGGTGGGATGCGGCAAAAAGGGCGCGCCGCTGCCGCCACTGCAGCGGATCCCGGTGGCGCCGATCGACTTCGCCGTCACCCGCATCGAAAACGACGTGTTCGCGCGCTTGACCGTGCCCGCGGTCAATGTCGACGGTCTCGGTCCAGCCGACATCGCACGCATCGAGGTCTACGCAATCACCGCCGATCGGGTGCCGCAGGTGATTGACCCCGAGGTGCTGCGGTCGCTGGCGACGCTGGTCGGCAGCGAGCCGGTTCGCCGTCCACTGCCGCCCTTACCGCCGGTCAAAGAGGGCATGCCCCCGTTGCCATTGCCGCCGCTTGGTCCCGGCGTCGATCAGGGCGCCATTGTCGTGATGCGCGAAACATTGGCTGCCGAGACCCGCATGCCAGTCGCCTTGCCAGCGATTGAAGACGCACGCGGCGTGCCGGTCGAGATCATCGATGTCCCCCGGGCGTTGATTGCCCCGATCGATGGCGGCGGCGCACAGCGTTATTACTTCGCCACCGCGATTAGCCCGCGCGGCCGCTACGGCCCGCCGACGGCCCTGGTGCCCGTGCCATTGGGCGAGGTCAGCGCTGCGCCGTCGACGCCGGAGATCACTGTCGCCGAAACCAGCGTGACGGTGCGCTGGAAGCCGCCGGTTGATGCCCGCGGAGTTATTGAAGCGCCGGAAGAGGGCCTGCTGGCGTCGCGACCCACTGTCCCCGGCGCGCCGCCGACGACCTACGACGTCTACGAGGTGTCCCTCAACCAGACACCGGCGATGCCGACCGCCGCCAACGCGACACCAGGGATGCCGACCGTCGCCAGCGCGACACCAGGGATGCCGACCGCGTTGACTGCGGCGCCGATTGGCGGCCTGGAGTTTGTGCAGGACGGCATCACGCTTGGTGCCGAGCGTTGCTTTGTCGTTCGCGCCGTCGACATCATCAATGGCATTCACGTGCGTGGCCCCGCCTCGCCGATGGCATGTGCGCCGTTTACTGACACCTTCGCGCCCTTGCCACCCGGCAATCTAGACGTGGTCGCCGTTTCCGGCGCGATCAGTCTGATCTGGGAGGGCAGTAGTTCGGCCGACGTGGCCGGCTACCTGGTCTTGCGCGGGGATGGCCCGAGTGGGACACTGGCGCCGCTGACCAAAGAAATTATGCCGGCGACCGCGTTCCGCGACGAAGCGGTGAAGGCCGGGGCACGTTACATCTATGCGGTGGTGGCCGTCGATCGCGCCGGCAACCGCAGCGAAGAATCCAACCGACGCGAAGAGACTGCGCGGCAGTAGAGAGGCTCAAGTGCCAGGTCCAAAGTTCACACTTTGAACTTGCCAGGTTCACCACATGGATCGTATTTACCGGATTCGCCAGGGGATGGGTGGCCGTTACGCGCTGGAGCGTGATGGTGGGCTGTATTGGCTCGAAGGCCACATCTTCGGTGACTATCACGTCGGCATGCTGATTGAAGAGACCGGCCTGAAATTCGCGCCGCCGGTGCAACCATCCAAGATCATCGCGATCGGGTTGAATTACAAAGATCACGCGGCCGAGATGAACAAGAAGCTGCCGGTCGAACCGCTGGTCTTTTCCAAGCCGCCGTCGTCGGTCATTGGCGCGGACGATCCGATCCGGCTGCCGCAGTGGGCCGGTCGCATCGATCACGAAGCGGAACTGGCCGTCGTGATCGGCCGCCGGGCCTACAACGTCAAAGCCGAACGCGCGATGGATTACGTGCTGGGGCTGACCTGCATGAACGATGTCACGGCTCGCGATCTGCAGAATAAAGACGTGCAATACACGCGCGCCAAAGGCTTCGACACGTTTGGCCCGCTCGGCCCGTGCATCGCCGTCGGGCTCGACCCGTCCAATCTATCGATTGAGGGCTGGGTCAACGGCGACAAGCGCCAGTCGTCGCGGACCGATCAGTTAATCTTTTCGGTGCCCGAGCTGGTCGAGTTCGTGTCGCGCTTCTGCACGCTCGAACCCGGCGACGTCATCAGCACCGGCACGCCATCCGGTGTGGGCCCGCTCAAGCCGGGAGACCGGGTGATGGTCAAAATCGAGGGCATTGGCTCCCTCAGTAATCCCTGCGTAGAGGCGTGAACGGACGAAGCACGGAACACGGAATCACGGAACGAGATTTTTCTCCGTGTTTCCGCGCTTCCGCGTACCGTACGTAATTGACTCATGAACCCCATCGACAAGTTGCACGATCTCGAACGCCTCGCCGAGCAGGGTGGTGGCGAAGAACGCCTGCAGAAGCACCGCGCGCAGGGTAAGTTGACCGCGCGCGATCGCATGGAACAGCTGTTCGACCCGGGCACGTTCGAAGAAGTCGACAAGCTGGTGACGCATCGCTGCACCGACTTCGGGATGGCCAAGCAGATCATTCCCGGCGACGGCGTGATCAGCGGTCACGGGCTGGTGAACGGGCGTGTAGTCTACGGGTTCGCGCAGGACTTTACCGTGTTCGGCGGGTCACTGTCGGAGACCAACGCTGCCAAGATCACCAAGATCATGGACATGGCCATGCGCAACGGCGCGCCGATCGTTGGTCTCAATGACTCCGGCGGCGCCCGAATTCAGGAAGGCGTCGTCTCGCTCGGCGGGTATGCCGACATCTTTCTCAGGAACACGCTGGCGTCGGGCGTCGTGCCGCAGATCTCCGCGGTGATGGGCCCCTGTGCCGGCGGCGCGGTGTATTCGCCGGCGATCACCGACTTCATCATCATGGTGAAGAAGACCAGCTACATGTTCGTCACCGGTCCGGACGTCATCAAAACTGTCACTTACGAGGACGTCACCAAGGAAGAACTCGGCGGCGCGATGTCGCACAACGAACGCAGCGGCGTCGCCCATTTCGCCGTCGAAGACGACGCCGAGTGCCTGGCGATGATCCGCGAGCTGCTCTCGTTCATGCCGTCGAACAATCTCGATGACCCGCCGCGGCTCGAGACGCAAGACCCGATCGATCGCGAGATCGACGCGCTCGATTCGTTGATCCCATCGTCGCCGAATCAGCCGTACGACATGCTCGACCTGATTCATGCGATTGCCGACGACGGCTATTTCCTCGAAGTGCATGAGCACTACGCCAAGAACATCCTGGTCGGCTTTTCGCGATTGGGTGGTCGGTCGGTGGGCATCGTCGCCAATCAACCCGCGCATCTGGCCGGGACCCTCGATATCAATGCCTCAGTCAAGGGCGCACGCTTCGTGCGTTTCTGCGACGCCTTCAACATTCCGCTGATCACGTTCGAAGATGTGCCCGGCTTTCTCCCGGGAACGGTGCAGGAGTACGGCGGCATCATTCGACACGGCGCCAAGTTGCTTTACGCATTCGCCGAAGCCACCGTGCCGAAGATCACCGTGATCACCCGTAAGGCCTACGGCGGTGCGTATTGCGTCATGGCGAGCAAGCACCTCCGTACCGACTTCAACTACGCGTGGCCAAGCGCAGAGATCGCCGTGATGGGATCCGAGGGCGCGGTGAACATTCTGTGCAAGCGCGAGATCGACCAGGCGCCGGATCCCGCGGCTCTCCGCGCGCAGAGGGTCGCCGAGTTCCGCGACAAGTTTGCCACCCCATACATCGCGGCGGCGAAGGGCTACATCGACGAAGTGATCCTGCCGCGCGAGACGCGTCGCAAGCTGATTCAAGCGCTTGGCACCCTCGACAATAAGCGCGAGAAGAACCCGCCCAAGAAACACGGGAATATTCCTCTCTAGGACCGCTTCGCGGTGGGACCACTCGTGGTGGGACCGCTCCGCGGATGTTAGAATTTGAGGGACCTTTCCTCTGTGAAAAAGATCCTCATTGCGAACCGCGGCGAAATTGCGGTCCGGGTCATACGCGCGTGTCGTGACATGGGCATTGCGACCGTCGCGGTCTATTCCGAGTGTGATCGCGCCGCGTTGCATGTGCGACTGGCCGACCAAGCGTGTCCGATTGGCCCGAATCCGCCGCGCGAAAGCTACCTCCGGATCGACGCCATCGTCGCGGCCGCCACCCAGAGTGGGGCGGATGGGGTGCATCCGGGGTACGGCTTCCTCGCCGAGAACGAAGACTTCGCGGCCGCGTGTCGCGACGCGGGCTTGATTTTTATCGGGCCGACGCCGGAGGCGATTCGCCTGATGGGGAGTAAGACCGCGGCGCGGCAGGCGGCGATCCGCGCCGGCGTGCCGGTCGTGCCCGGAACCGCAGAGCCACTCGCCGACACCGTGTCGGACGCTGCGGTACTGAAGATCGCCGAAGGCATTGGCTACCCGCTGATGCTCAAGGCCGTTGCCGGCGGCGGCGGCAACGGCATGCGCATGGTCGCCAACGCCGCCGAACTGCCGAATGCGCTGCGCGCTGCTCGCTCTGAAGCGGCTTCGGCCTTTGGCGATTCCGCGATGTATCTCGAACGCCGCATCATGGCGTCGCGTCACATCGAGGTGCAACTGCTCGGCGACCACCACGGGACGGTGCTGCCCTTTGTCGAACGCGAATGTTCGTTGCAGCGTCGTCATCAAAAAATTGTCGAGGAAAGCCCGTCGCTCGCCGTGCCGTCAGGGACGCGTCGCGCGATGACCGCGGCCGCCGCCGCGGTCGCCAAAACGGTCAATTACACCAACGCCGGGACGATTGAATTTCTCCTCGACACCGACGGCCAGTTTTACTTTCTCGAGATGAACACGCGTCTGCAAGTCGAGCATCCGATCACCGAAATGGTGACCGGCGTCGACTTGGTCGCGTGGCAGATCCGCATCGCGCGTGGCGAGAAATTAACCCTCGACCCCGAATCGCTCCTCGCACCGCGCGGCCACGCCGTTGAGTGCCGGATCTACGCCGAGGATCCGGCACTCGGCTTCATGCCCTCGCCGGGGCGGATTACCGGTCTTCGCGTGCCGCACGGCCCTGGTGTCCGCGACGATAGCGGTGCCTACGAGGGCGGCGAGGCGCCCATTTTTTACGACCCGATGATCTCGAAATTGGTCACCTGGGGTGAATCGCGTCCGCACGCTCTCGCTCGGATGCGCCGCGCGCTTGCCGAGTACGAGGTGCGCGGTGTCCAGACAACAATCCCGTTCTTTCAATGGCTCCTGCACGACGAGGATTTTCTGGCTGGCCGATTTGACACCGGCTTCATCGATCGCAAGCTGGGCGCCCGCAACGGCGAGCCACTGCAAGCCGCCACGGCGTACCAGCAGGAGATGGCGGCGATTGCCGCTGCGCTGGCCCAGGTGCTCCGGCCCGCGCCCGCACCCGCGGCCAGTGAGGCCAGCAGCCGATGGAAAGGTCATGCGCGCAGCGAGGCATTGCGCTAGCGCATGAAATTGCAGTTTGACATCGCCGATCGGCTGCGCACGGTCGAGGTGACGCGGGACGGCCACGGCTTTCGCGTGCTGGTTGACGGCGTCCCCCGACTGATCGATGTCGTGCGCGTGCACGGCAATATCTGGTCGCTGTTGGTCCGCGATCACGGCGAGAGCACGGCTCGTAGCGTTGAGGCGGTCGTCGCGTCGCAGGCCGGGGTCGACACGGTCGATGTGCACATCGACGGCGTCAGTATTCCGGTCTTGATGCGCAACGGACTCGGGCGCCGTTCACGTGATTCGGTGAGCGCCAAGGGCACCGGGCCGCAGCGGATTCTGGCGCCAATGCCAGGCAAGGTGGTGCGGATCCTGGTCAAGCCCGGCGACCAGGTGCAAACGCGCCAGGGCCTGATTGTTGTCGAGGCCATGAAGATGGAAAACGAACTGCGCGCCGCTCGCGACGGCCGCGTGCGCGAGGTGTTCGTGGTTGAGGGCCAGTCGGTCGAGTCGGGCACTCCGCTGGTCGTCGTGGAATAACGCCGCGTGCTGAAGACGACCTACCGGAGGCTCCGTGCCATCGTCATCGTCCTCGCCATCATCGTCGCGGTGGTGGCCGTCTCGACACTGGCCGTCGATCTCGGGCCGGCGCTCAAGGGCCGGGCCGAGCGGGAGGGGTCGAAATGGCTCGATCGCCCGATGCATATTGGCCGCCTCGGTGTGCAACTCGTGCGCGGGCGGTTCGTCATTGAGGATCTGCGCGTCGACGGGCTGACTCCCGAGTCGCGTCCGTGGCTGGTCGCCAAGCGCATCGAAGTGTCTCTGACCTGGCGGGCGCTGTTCGGGCGCGAGGTGCTGCTTGACACGATCGAGATGACCGATTGGAAGCTGGTCGTCGAGAGTTTTCCCAATGGGCGCCACAACTGGCCGCGTGTCAACGGGCCGCCGCGCGCGGCGCGCCGTCCCGGACCAGTGGTCACTACCGTGCAGTACCTCCGCGCGACGCGCGGCGAGTTGGTCTTCGACGACTATGGCTCCAAGTGGGGCATCATCGCGCCAAATCTCGAGGTCACCGCCGGGAAGGTTTCTGGTTATGGCGGTCGCGCCGAATTTCATGGCGGCACCATCGACTTCGAGGCCTTCGAACCGATGTCCGCCGACATGGTCGCCAGCTTCAAGGTGCGCGACGGCAACATCATTTTTGATCGCATCGACTTGACAACCGATGGCGCACAGTCGGAGCTGACCGGTGTGGTCGAGGCCGCGCGCTGGCCGGAGATGACCTATCAGATCAAATCGCACATCCAGTTCCCCCGGATGCGCGAGATCTTCTTCGCCAAGGACACCTTTGCGTTGCACGGCGAGGGCGACTTCACTGGCACCTTTCATCTATTCAAGGGCGGGCGTGAACTGAAAGGTAATTTCACGAGCGCTGAAGCCGGCATCAACGACTATCGCTTCGCCAATCTCGAAGGGTCGGTGGTGTGGGTGCCCGACCGCTTCGAGGTCACCCGCGCGACCTCGGAATTTGCTGGTGGCCAGACGCGCTTCACGCACCTGATGGCGCCGTTGGGCAAACCCGGTCAGCGCGCCCAGGCCACCTTCGAAGTTGACTACGACGATGTGGATCTCAACATCTTGTCGGAGTTTTATGAGTTGAAGGGCATCCGGCTGGCTGGGCGCGCCTCGGGTCACAACCGGCTCGAGTGGCCGCTCGGTTCCGGCGGCTTCCGTGAGCGGAGCGGAGCTGGCTCCATCTACGTCACGCCAACCGGCACGGTGCCGATGGGTCGCGACGTCACCGAGGCGCAGATCGCAGCCGCCGAGGCTCGCGTCGACGAGATGGGTCCGTTCAGCAATCACACGCCAGTCGCTCCCGTTGCCATTAGTGGCGCGCTCGACTACAGCTTTGACCGGGACGACGTGCGCATCACCAGCGGTGAGATCGCGACCGCTGAGACGTTCATCACCTTCAACGGGGCGACCACCTTCCGTGGCGACACAGCCCACATCCCGTTTCATGTCACCAGCGCCAACTGGCAGGAGAGTGGCCGTTTTCTGGCGGGTTTAATGACTGCTTTTGGATCGCCGACGCGGGCCACCGAAATGGATGGCGCCGGGCAGTTCGACGGCGTGCTGGTCGGCGCCTTCCGCCGTCCGCGGATTGACGGCCACTTCCGCACGCGCGCGATGCGTGCCTTCGACGTGGTGTGGGGCGACGCCGAAGGCGATGTGGTCATCGAGAACTCGTATGCCAATGTCAGCAAGGTGGTGATCACCCGCGGCAAAGCGCGCATTGATGCGTCAGGGTTGTTCTCGCTCGGGTTTCCACGCCGTGATCGCGGTGAAGAGATCAACGCGCGGATTCGCATCGAGAACCGACCAGTCAGTGATCTCGCCGATGCCTTCGATCTCGAGGATTACCCGATCGAAGGCTTGCTGTCTGGAGAATTTCACGTCTACGGACCGTACACCCGGCCGTTCGGTTTTGGCCGGATGACGATCACCAACCTGACGGCCTACGACGAAAGGTTCGAGTCGGCCTCGGCGGGGCTTCGTTTCGAGGGCAACGGCGTCCGTCTCGACGCACTCGAGATCGTCAAAGGCACCGGCGGGATCACCGGCGCCGCCTACGTCGGCTGGAACGGCACCTATTCGTTCAACACGGATGGCCGCAATATCGCCGTCGAGTCGCTGGACCTGGCGACGTTTCCAGATACGCCGGCGCTGACCGGGATGATTGATTTTTCCGCGACCGGTAGCGGCACCTTTGAACAGCCGCGCTACGAGGTCACGGTCGCCGCGAACGATCTCTTCTTCGGGGACGAAGGCGTCGGTGAAGCGACGGCGCGACTGGCGATTCGCGACACACTGCTCACCTTCGAGTTGGAGGGCGCGTCACCGCGGTTGGCGCTGTCCGGCACCGGGCGAGTCGAACTGGATGACTACGGCGATGCGGAGTTGTCATTCCGGGTCAACGACACCTCGCTGGATTCGTTCGCGCGCGTCTTCAAACCGGACCTCTCGCCGTACACCACGGCAGTCGCCAGTGGAACGATCCGCGTCGTCGGCGAACTCTACAACCCTGAGGCGCTGCGCATTTCGACCTCGGTTGAGCAGCTCGACCTGCGCCTGGTCGATTACCAACTGCGCAATCAGGGGCCGATCGAGCTGGCCGCCGACGGCAACACCCTGCGCATCGACAGCTTGCGCCTGGTCGGGGACGATACCGCGCTGGATGTGGTTGGCACGGTCGACATGAACACCCAGCGCTTGTCGCTGCAGGCCAATGGCGCGGCGAACCTGGCGGTGTTGCAGGGCTTCATGGCCGACCTTCGTAGTTCGGGCCGCGCGGACGTGTCGGCGCTGATTGGCGGCACCGCTGAACGGCCGGTGGTGTCCGGCCAGGCGATGCTGACGGCGGGGCGGTTGCGGCACTTCTCCTTTCCGCACGCGCTCGAAGATCTGACCGGCGTGGTGACGTTCAACGCATCAGGGATTCGCCTGGACGATCCCGGCTATACGACCCCGCTCACCGGGAAAATCGGCGGCGGCACTGTCCGTTTCGGCGGCCGGGTGGGCTTTGTCGGCTATGCGCTCTCGGAATTCGACGTCACCGCCACCGGCGAGAACATGCGGCTGCGCTTCCCCGAAGGCATGCGGTCGGTGGTCGATGCGACGCTGGCGTTGCAGGGCCCGGCGACCGCGCCGATTCTGAGCGGCACGGTGGTGGTCGACAGTGCGAGTTGGACGCGCGGCTTTGGCACATCGGGCAACATGTTCGGCGGCGGAGAAGAAACGCCTTTACCTGGCGCGCCCGGCGCAATGGCCGCGGCGACCTTGCCGTTGCGCTACGACGTGCGGATCACCGCGCCGTCGACCTTGCACATTGAGAACGATCAGGCCCGCATTGTCGCCAGCGCCGACGTCAATTTACGCGGCACCTTCGATCGTCCGCTACTGTTTGGCCGGGCGGATATCGAACGCGGCGAAGTCCGCTTCGAAGGCCGCCGCTATCTGGTCACGCGCGGCAGCCTCGACTTCACCAATCCCAATCGGATCCAGCCGTTCTTCGATATCGAAGCGGAAACGCGGGTGCGCGTGCCGGGCGATATCGCCCAGACCTATCGTGTCACGCTGCGGATGGCCGGCACCACGGAACGGATGCGCCCGGAGTTCACCTCGGACCCACCGCTCGCGCCGCTCGATATTCTGACGATTCTGTTCAGCGACACGGCGCCCGCCGGCGATATCGAACTGGCGTCACTGCGGCAGCCAAATCAACGTGAGCAAGACATCCTGCAGGCCCGCGCCACCCGCGCGTTGACCGGTGCGTTATCCCAGGAAGTCGGCCGGGTCGTTCAGGAAACGTTTGGCGTGGATAGCTTTCAGATCACGCCGCTGTTGATGGATCCCTATCAGCAATCATCGCGGCTGAATGTCAACCCGGCGGCGCGGGTCACCATCGGCAAGCGCATTTCGGAGCGTCTCTACCTGACCTATGCGCGCAGCCTGTCGTCGGCGACGCGTGATGAAATCATTTTGCTCGAATACGACCAGAATGACAGCCTTGGGTGGGTGCTCTCGCAAAACGAAGATCGGACCTACGCAATCGAGGTGAGAAAGCGGCATCTCTTCTAATGGCGCTGGTCCGACCATCGCCAGTTGTCCTTGCCGCAGTGGCGTTATCGATTGTTCTGAGCGCCGGCAGCGCCCGGGCTGACGTGATCAGTTTTCTCGGCCGCACGCTCGTCGATGTGCGAATCGAGGTCAACGGCGCTGCGTTGGTCGAGCCCGGCATCGTCCAACTGATCGAAACCCGGGTCGGCGAACCGTTGTCGATGGAGCGCGTCCGCGAAACCATCGAACACCTCGTCGGATTGGGGCGTTTCGAAGATATCCGCGTTTTTGCTGAAGGATCATCGCTGCGCGCTGATGGAGTGGCACTCCGCTGGGTCCTGGTCCCGTTGCAACGGATTGCAGTGATCGAGCTTGCCGGCAGCCTGGGGTTCAGCGCGGCCGAACTCCGAACCGCCATCGCCGATCGACTAGGCGCCCGACCGGCCGCGTCGCGGGCATCGGAAGTGGTGACCGTCCTGACCGATTTCTACGTGCAGCGTGGCTACCGCCGTCCGCAGATCGGCACCCGGCTGGCGGCTGGAAGTAGAACCGAAGTCGCGACCTTGGTCGTATCCATCGATCCCGGTGCACGCACGGTGATCGATGGCGCCATGGTCCGGGGCGAGAACGTTAACTCGACCGCGGTGCTGAGCGCGCTCCGCCTCGAACGCGGCCGTCCGTATGACGTGCCGGCGATCGACGCCCGTGTGCAGGACTACGAGACCGGGCTGCGTGACGCCGGTTACTACGAGGCCAATGTCGACGTCGCCGCCACGTTCTCGGCCGACGGCTCGACCGCCAACGTCACGGTCGACGTCGACCGCGGGCCGTTGGTGCGCGTGGTGTTTGCAGGCGACCCGCTCCCGGAGAATCGGCGCGATACGCTGGTGCCGATTCGGCAGGAGCGCAGCGTGGACCTGGACCTCCTCGAGGACGCCAGTCGCAACATTGCCGCGTTCCTGCGCCAGCAGGGCTACCGCGCCGCGGCTGCGACCTATGTGCGCGAAGAGCGGTCGGGGGAAATGGTTCTGACGTTCACCGCCACGCGCGGACCGCTGCACCGGTTGTCAGCGATCGATGTCGTCGGCAACTCGGCGGTCGCCGACGCGGATATTCTCCCGTTGTTGCCGCTGGAGCCTGGCGAAGCCTTTGCGGATAACCGTGTCGCCACGGTGGCGGCTGCCGTCACCGAGCTCTACCGCGTGCGCGGTTTTGCCCGAGCTGTGGTGAAGCCGGAAATCGTCGTCCAAGCGGAGCAGACGACCGGCGACGCACCCTTCCGTCCGGTGACGGTTCGCCTCATGATCGCCGAAGGGCCGCGCACCACTGTCGGAGCGGTAACCATCCGCGGCGCGACCCAGTTGAGCGAACTGCGCGTTCGCCCGTTACTGGGTCTGATCGAGGGGCGCCCGTTCTATCGGCCCCAGCTTGACGCTGATCGCGACGCGGTCGAGCGCTTGTACCAGAACGAGGGCTTTCGCAGCGCCCGGGTCGATGCCGAGACGGCCCTGTCGGGTGATGGCACGGTGCTCGAGGTCAAGTGGAACGTCCGCGAGGGACCACGCACGGTCGTCGATCACGTGTTGGTCAGTGGTACCGTGCGGACCAATCCCGATCTGGTGCGCCGCGAAATCGCATTGCTGCCCGGCCAGGCGCTTGGCGATGACGCGCTGATCGAAAGTCAGCGACGACTGGCGGCGCTCGGCCTGTTCCGTCGCGTCCGGATTATTGAATTGCCGCATGGCGGCCTCGACGCCGCGTCGCCGGACCCCGCACAGGCCGACGCCGTTGCAACGATCAGCCGCGACGTGTTGATCGAACTGGAGGAAGCGCCATCGACCACGGTCTCCTACGGCGGCGGCGTGGAAGCGGGCCGCCGGCTGCGTCGCGAAGGCGACCAGGCGCAGGAGCAGATTGAGCTCGCGCCGCGCGGCTTTCTCGAGATCAGCCGTCGCAACCTGTGGGGTAAGAATCGCTCGGTGACCTTGCTGACCCGCGTCAGTATTCGACCGCGCGATCCCGGTGTCGAATCCACCGACCCTACCGATCAAGGCGGTTATGGGTTCAACGAGTACCGCATCGTCGGAACCTTCCGCGAGCCGCGGCCGTTCGATGCCACGGGTGATTTCCAGTTCACCGCGTTCGTGGAACAGGCGATCCGCTCCAGCTTCAACTTCAATCGCCGCGGCGTGCGCGGCGAGTACGCGCGTCGTTTTGGACCCGCCCTCACCGTCAGCGGCCGCTACACGTTTGATCGGACACGGTTGTTCGACGAGCAGATCCAGCCAGAGGTCAGGCTCCTGGTGGACCGGGTGTTCCCCAGAGTGCGTCTGTCGACCCTGACCGGGTCGGTGCTGCGCGATTCGCGCGACGACGTGCTCGACCCGACGCGCGGAGCGGTGGTCGGCATCGACACCGCCGTGGCGCCGCGCATGATTGGTTCGGAAGTCGGCTTTGTCAAAACGTCGTCGCAACTGTTCGTCTACCGCCGGCTACCGACGCGCGCGGCATGGACCGTCGCGGCCGGCGTCCGCGTCGGTATCGCGGTTGGCTTCGAACGCACCGTGGCTCGCCGCGACGAAGACGGAGTGCCGGTGCTCGGACCCGACGGCCAGCCGATGGTCGATGTGGTCGACGACGTGCCGGCAAGTGAACGGTTCTTCGCCGGAGGCGATTCCACAGTGCGCGGCTTTGTGCTCGATCGGTTGGGCACCGCACAGACGCTTGACGATCAGGGCTTTCCGACCGGCGGCAATGGGCTGGTGGTCGCCAATGTCGAGTTGCGCTCGCCGTACTGGAAAGGGCTTGGCGGCGTAGGATTTTTCGACGCCGGTAACGTGTTCCGCCGGGCCAGCGACATTAGTGCCGTCGACATGCGGCCGTCGGCAGGATTCGGTGTGCGCTACCGTTCGCCGCTCGGCCCGCTGCGCGTCGATCTGGGCTTCAATCTTGACCGCCGCGTGCTCGCCAGTGGAGCGAGAGAGCGCGGCACGGTCTTTCACATTTCCTTGGGGCAGGCCTTCTAGTGATCGTCGCGCTCTCTGTGTGGATGACGCTTGCGGGACAAGGCGAGCTGATCGAGCGCACGCTGGCGATCGTGTCCGGTCAGGTGATCACCTTGTCGGATGTGCGCCTCGCCCAACAGCTTGGCTTGCTCCCGGATATAGACCGGTCTGCCGACGCCGACACCGTGCTGGCGGGGTTAATCGAACGCACCCTGATGCTGCGCGAGGTCGAACGCTATGCGCCGCCGGAGCCGGCCGACACGCTGGTCGCCGAGGAACTGGATCGCGTTCGGTCGCGAGCGGGGTCAGCAGAGACGTTTAATCGGACGCTCCAAGCGAACGGATTTACTGACGGCCGCTTACGCGGATGGATTCGCGATGACCTGCGGATTCGCTCTTATCTCAGCCAGCGGTTTGCCGTCACCGCGGCGGAGAGTAATCGCCAGGACTTGATTGCCGACTGGGTTGCTGACCTGCGACGTCGGGCGGTGGTCGTGGTATTGGGCAGGTAGGCAGGTGGGCAGGTAGGCAGGTAGGCAGGTAGGGGGGTCAGGCGCGCGCGAGGGCGGCGTAGCCGACCGCCACTTGCGCGACGTTGAAGAACGCGTGGCTCACCACTGTGGCCACGACGCTGCGCCGTGTCAGGTAGATCGCGCCCCAGCACGCGCCGAGCATCGCGGTGACGATGGCGGCATCCCAGCCTTGCAGCGTGTGTCCCAGTCCGAACGCAAGACTGGTCACTGCCAAGCCGACGCGGCCGCCGCCCAAACGTTGCTCGAAACGATGCAGCAAGAACGCCCGTTGCAGCTCTTCACGCAATCCGCCGGCAATTAGAACCAGGAGGATAAAGCCGGCGAGCAGCCACGGCGACGCGAGCAGCGCGATAAACGGATTGATGTCGACGTTGTGCAGGGCTGGCGCGATCAGTCGCACCACCAGCTGCAGCAGCACCACCGCCATGAACAGGATCGGCACCAGCACGATCCCCAGGCGCACCTCGGTGCCGATCGGCTGACTGCCCAGAAACACATCCCGGGCGCGGTCGTGCGAGAGCCGCAGAAACAAGAAGATCAAGCCGAGCAGCAACACCGTGTCAATCGCCGACACCGCAAAGATGAATTGCGCTGAGAGGGTGCCATCGGGCTTCACCTGAATGCCTGCCACGCGTAACGCCGCGATGATGGCTAACTGTGTTGGAAATCCACTGCACATCACCACTTCGGCAAGCGCGCGACCGCGCGTCAAGGGCTCAGAAGACACTCGCCTCGATGGTACACTCCAAAAAGGTCCGCGGGGCGGGGGGCTCGGGTGCGAGGTGGGTAGCTAATGGCGGAATCGAAGACGGCATCACAGGCCGAACGCGTGCTGATTGTCGAGGACGATGCCGCCACCCGTGCGGGCCTCGCGGAACTGGTCCGCACGTGGGGGTTTGTGACCGAAGCGGCGGCCAACGGCGAAGAAGCGCTCAAGCTGGTGACGACGTTCCGGCCGGCCATCGTGGTCACCGACATGGTGATGCCAAAGATGAACGGCATGGAGTTGCTGCACGCGCTGAAGGACGAGGCCGAGCATCTCAAGGTGATTCTGTTGACCGCGCAAGGCTCGGTGGAGAGCGCCGTTGCCGCGCTCAAGGACGGCGCGGCGGACTATTTGACCAAGCCGGTCGATCCACAAAAACTCAAGCTGCTGCTGCAACGGATCGCCGAACTCAACACCCAGAAACGCGAAAACGAAGTGTTGCGGCGCCAGCTCCGCGACCAGGGCAGCTTCGGACGCATCGTCGGCAACAGCCAGAAGATGCGGAAGATCTATCAGGTCATCGAGCAGGCAGCGCCGACCACCGCGTCGGTGTTGATCATCGGTGAGTCGGGCACGGGCAAGGAACTGGTGGCGCAGACGATTCATCAATTGAGCCCGCGCACCGACGCGCCGTTTGTCGCGATCAACTGCGCCGCGATTCCAGAAACCCTGCTCGAAAGCGAAATCTTCGGCCACGAACGCGGTGCCTTCACCGGGGCGATCGACCGCCGCGCTGGCTGCTTCGAGCTGGCCGACCGCGGCACCTTGTTCCTTGACGAAATCGCCGAAATGGTGCCGTCGACGCAGGTTAAGTTGTTGCGGGTGCTGCAGGAGCGCAAGTTTCGCCGGCTCGGTGGGCGGGTCGAACAGGAGGTCGACGTGCGCGTCCTGGCGGCGACCAATATGGATCCCCTCGAAGCGATCAAAGACGGCAAGCTGCGCGACGACCTGTATTACCGGCTCAACGTCTTCACCATCGCGTTGCCGCCGTTACGCGATCGCAAGGAAGACCTGCCGCTGATTATTCAAGCGCTGGTCGAAGAGTTTAACACGCGTAACCGCCGCCACGTCAAAGCGGTGACCCCGGATGCGATGCGGATGCTCGAGCTGTACGACTGGCCAGGTAACGTGCGCGAACTGCGCAACGTCATCGAGCGGGCGACGATCCTGGTCCGCGGCGATTACATCGAGCCGTCGCACCTGCCGCGGTTTGGTGCGTCGACGCGCCCCAGCGATCCAGGTAGCGGCGTGACCATCACGCCGGGGATGACTGTTGATGAAGCCGAACGCAAATTGATCGTCGCCACGCTGGAGGCGGCTGCGAATAACAAAACACGTGCCGCCGAAATGCTCGGGATCAGCTTGAAGACGTTGCATAACAAGCTGAACCGGATGAAATCAGACCCCTAACCCGTGTCAATCAAACAGAAACAGGTCCTCGGCGTCACGTCGATCGTGATTCTCGTGGTCGTGGTGCTGAGCGGCCTGCAGTTTGCCGCGCTGACGCGCACGTTGTTGCAGCAAAGCCGCCAGCGGGGGGAGCTCATCGCTGAAACCGTCTTCCACCGCGCGCAGGAAGTAGTCACCAGCGCTGAAACGGGCTACCAGGACTTGCGTCGCGACCCGGCGATCCGCACCGCGCTCGAATCGTCGCTGTACTCCGAAGACGTCGTCTATGCGGCGATTGTCGATCGCTCAGGGGCGATCGTCGCGCACAGTGATCCGTCACGAATGGGCGAGCGGTTGCCGGACGGCGACGACCTCGCCGCCCTCGCCAATGCCAGCGGCCTGACCCAGTTGCGCGCGGTCTATCAGACAGCGCGGATGCTCGAGTGGCGGCAGCCGATGTTGCTCGGCGACATGCCGTTTGCCGAGGTGCGCGTCGGCCTATCGACCTTTCTGATCCGCGACACGCTGACCGATGCCTTGCAGCCGGCGGCTCTGGCCGCGGTCCTCGCGCTGGCGGTCGCGATCGTCGTCGCCATCGTGCTGGCGCAGGTGGTGGTCCGGCCGATTCACGTGATTCGCAGTGGCCTGAGTCGCCTCGGGCAAGGCGACCTCGGGGCGACGCTCGACCTCCAGGGTGATGAGTTCAAAGAGCTGGGCGATGTCTTCGCGAGCGTCACCAATCAGCTCAAAGCGGTCATGCCGGACAACGCCAAGCGAGCGCAATTGCTCGAGCTGTCCCGCCGCGTCACCGCGCTCGGCCGGCTGACCGCCGGCGTCGCGCACGAGGTCAAGAATCCGCTCAACGCGATGACCATTCACCTCGAATTATTGAAACAGAAACTCGCGGCCGGTGCCGACGCGACAGCCACCAACTCGCACGTCGACATCATCGCCCGTGAGATTCGACGGCTCGACGACGTGGTGCAGGGATTCCTCAAGTTCGCGCGCCCGGAGGAACTCGAGTTGCAGCCGGTCGCGGCCGCGGCGCTGGTCGATGAAGTGCTCAAAGCGCTGGCGGTCGAGGCCAACGTGACCGGCGTCACGCTGGAGGCCGCGGTCGCCGGTAACGTGCCGGATATCGAAGCCGATCCCGGCATCCTGCGTCAGGCGCTGCTGAACCTGGCCAAGAACGCGGTGCAGGCGATGCCCGACGGCGGCAAACTGGTCATCGCCTGCGCGCCGACGCGTGACGGTCGCGTCGAGATCCGGGTCACCGATACCGGCGTCGGCATCGCGCCCGAAAATCTGGCTAAAATTTTCGACTTGTATTTCACGACTAAGGAGACGGGCACCGGCATCGGACTCTCGCTGGTCTATCGCACGGTGCAATTGCATCACGGCGACATCGACGTCGCATCGACCCCCGGTGTCGGCACCACCTTCGTGATCAAAATGCCGAAGGCCGGCGCGCAGACGCCGCAAAAGCCGCCGACCTCATCACTACGCGCCGAATCGCTTCGGCTCCAACGTTCTCAGGTCTAAAATCTAAGACTCGTGCGTCACCACCAGCTCGTCCTCATCGTCCTGCTCGCAGCGCTGGCTGGCGGGTGTGCACGCGCGCGTGCGAGCACCGAACCGGTGATGCCGATGTTATCGCCGCCACCGCCACCACCGCGGGTGGTCGAGACTTACGTCGACGACCCGGTCCGACCGGTTGAACGCACCTCAGGCGACACGGCGAACGCCACGCCTGCGAGTAAGCCGGTGGCGCGGCCGCCGGTGACGCGTCCGGAAGTGTCGAAGCCAGAGCCGGCACGCAGCGAACCGGAGCGACCGACGACCAGCGCGCCGGCCCTGACGCTCAAGCCGGCGCCCGGCGCGGAGGCAAAAACCGAAGCGGCAATTCGCACCTTAGTCACACGTGCGACGAGTCATCTGCAGCGGGTCAACTACGCCGCGCTTGATGCCGACGGTCGCGCGCAGTTCGAGACGTCTCGTCGCTTCATCCAACAGGCGGAGGACGCACTGAAGAACGGCAACCTGTCATTTGCCGGCAAACTCGCCGACAAGGCGGCGACCATGGCCGCTGTCCTGGTTCGTTAGCTGCGGCGGCACCCCTCACGCATTGTCACCACAGCGCCAAGCCTCGGGTCAGGCAGGCGGGGTGTGCAGCGGTGCGAAATATTGCGGAAAAGATTCCGTTAAGCGAAAATAATACGAAGGCATTCAAATTCTTCGGAATTCGCGATATCTAGCGTATGACCTAAAATAAAAACGCAACATCTTGTGGTCGAGGCGCTTGACAACGGGCGCCAGCAGGCGCATATTGGGCGTCGCGCGTGAAACGGCTTGGCTCGGTCGCGGCGCTCCCAGCCCGCAGCAGATTCCAGGCAACAACGCTACACAAAGACCGAAGTTCGAACGACATCACCGCGCGCGACCAAGTTCAATTTAGCGACCGGTTTCTACAATAGGGCGAGCGCCCCACAGGGGAGGGGTGTCTCGTGCCGCGGAGGATGCATGCAAGAAGGCGCTGCGCACACCATGCCACACGTGCAGGACAGCAGGACGGCCGAGGGGCCGGACACGGGCAAGCGGACCCAGGCCGATTCACCGGGCCTCGAGTTTCCCCGCTTTTTCTCCACCGCCGGCACCGATCCGTTCGACCAGGTCGAATGGGAATCGCGTGATGCCGTGATCGGCAGTGAGAAGGGCCACATTGTCTTCGAGCAGCGCCAAGTCGAGATGCCGAAGCCGTGGTCGCAACAGGCGACCAACATCGTCGTCTCCAAGTATTTTCGAGGGCACGTCGGGTCCCCTGACCGCGAGCGCTCGGTCAAGCAGCTGATCGGCCGGGTCGTCGACACCATCACCGAATGGGCACGCAAGCAAAAGTATTTCGCCTCCGACGACGCGCTGTTGGCGTTCAGCGGCGATCTCAAGCATCTGCTCGTCGAGCAGAAGGCGGCCTTCAATAGCCCGGTGTGGTTCAACTGTGGCTTCGAGAAAGCGCCGCAGTGCTCCGCCTGCTTCATCAACGCGGTCGACGACACGATGGAGTCGATCCTGACGCTGGCCAAGACCGAGGGCATGCTGTTCAAGTTCGGATCAGGAACCGGCAGTAACCTGTCGTCGATCCGATCGTCAAAAGAATTGCTGGCCGGCGGCGGCACGGCTTCGGGCCCGGTGTCGTTCATGAAGGGCTTCGACGCATTTGCCGGCGTGATCAAGTCGGGCGGCAAGACCCGCCGCGCCGCCAAGATGGTCATCCTCAACGCCGAACACCCCGATATCGTCGAGTTCATCAACTGCAAGGTTGAGGAAGAGAAGAAGGCGTGGGCACTGATCGATGCCGGCTACGACGGCTCGTTCACCGGCACGGCGTATTCATCGGTGTTTTTTCAGAATTCGAACAACTCGGTGCGCGCGACGGATGAATTCATGCGCGCCGCGGTCGACGACGGCGTCTGGCAGACGCGGACGGTCACCAACGGCGAGGTGATGGAGACCTACCGCGCGCGCGACTTGATGCGGATGATCGCGGAAGGCACCCACGTCTGCGGCGACCCCGGGATGCAGTTCGACACGACAGTGAACGAATGGCACACCTGCCCGAACACGGCGCGGATCAACGCGAGCAACCCCTGCTCCGAATACATGTTCCTCGATGACTCGGCGTGCAACCTGGCGTCGATCAACCTGATGAAGTTCGTGCGCGAAGACGGCGAGTTCGACGCGGACGCCTTCAAGGCGGCAGTCCGCACTCTGATCACGGCACAGGAAGTCCTGGTCTCGAATTCGAGCTATCCGACCAAGGCGATCGAGAAGAACAGCCACGCCTATCGCCCGCTCGGCCTTGGCTACGCCAATCTCGGCGCGCTGCTGATGTCACGCGGTCTGCCGTATGACGGCGACAGTGGCCGCGCCTATGCCGCGGCGATCACCGCGTTGATGACCGGTGAGGCCTACGCCCAGTCGGCGCGCGTCGCGCGCGACCACGGCGGGCCGTTCACCGGCTACCAGGCCAACCGCGAACCGTTCCTCCGCGTGATGCGCAAGCATCGCGACGCGATCAAGGACATCAACACCAAATACGTGCCCGCCGATCTCTACAACGCGGCGAAACAGTCGTGGGACGATGCGGTCGAACTCGGGGAGGACTTTGGCTATCGTAACGCGCAGGCCACCGTGCTCGCGCCGACCGGCACGATCGGCTTCATGATGGATTGCGATACGACTGGCGTCGAACCGGACATCGCCCTGGTCAAGTACAAGAAACTGGTCGGCGGCGGGATGATGAAGATCGTCAATACCACCGTGCCGATGGCGCTCAAGAAGTTGGGCTACACCGCGACGCAGGTGGCCGACATCGTCGACTACATCGATCGTCAGGAAACCATCGAAGGCGCGCCGCATCTGCTCGACCGCGACCTGCCGGTGTTCGATTGCGCGTTCAAGGCGGCCAACGGCGAACGCTCGATCCACTACATGGGGCACATCAAAATGATGGGCGCGACCCAGCCGTTCATCTCCGGCGCGATCAGCAAGACCGTCAATGTGCCGAAAGAGGCGACGGTCGAAGAGATCGAACAGGCCTACCTGGAAAGCTGGCGACTCGGGGCCAAGGCGATCTCGATTTATCGCGATGGCTCGAAGCGCACCCAGCCGCTGAACACTTCCAGGGATGCAGTGCCGGCCGGCGCTTTTCAGAGCGGCGCCACCAAGGCTGCGATTCAGGAAGCGGTGGCCGCGGCGGTCGCATCGCGCACCCCGGTGCGCCGCAAGCTGCCCGACGAGCGCCAGGCGCTCACCCATAAGTTCGACATCGCCGGACACGAGGGCTACATCACGGTCGGCCTGTTCGAGGATGGCCAACCCGGTGAAATCTTCCTGGTCATGGCCAAGGAAGGCTCGACCATCTCGGGCTTTGCCGATGCGTTCGCCCAGGCGATTAGCTACGCACTGCAGTACGGCGTGCCGCTCCATTCGCTGGTCGACAAGTTCAGCCACGTGCGGTTCGAACCGTCGGGGATGACCAAGAACGCCGACGTGCGTTTCGCCAAGTCGATCGTCGACTACATCTTCCGATGGATGGCGTCGAAGTTCCTGTCGCCGGAAGCGCAGTATGTCGCGGGCGTCAACAATCGCGATGACGCCAGCCCCGGCAACGGAAATGGTGCCGCGCACGCCGCGGTCTCCGTGCCGGTGCCGGTACCACCGCCCAGTGCCAAGATCGTGACCGAGTCCAGGGCGTCGTCGTTTGGCGCCATGCAGAATCAGGAAGATGCACCGCCGTGCTCGACCTGCGGCTCGATCATGGTGCGCAGCGGCGCCTGCTACAAGTGCGGCAACTGCGGCACGACGTCGGGGTGTGCGTAGGCGGCTCACAGGATGTAACGGCGAAGCTGGGTAAGCGTGTCCGCTTCGGCCGCCGGTTTGTCTGTGCGCCACCGCAGCATCCGGGGGAAGCGGACCGCGATACCTGATTTATGCCGCGACGACTGCGCAATCGCATCGAAGCCAAGCTCGAAGACGTGGATCGGTTCGACGTGGCGAACGGGCCCGAAGCGTTCGACGGTGTGACGACGGATCCAGCGATCGAGTTCGGCAATCTCTTCGTTGGTCAGGCCGGAGTAGGCCTTGGCGAATGGGACCAGTTCGCCGTTGTCCCACAGCCCGAATGTGTAGTCGGTGAGCAGGCTGGCGCGCTTCCCGGAACCGGGTTGCGCGTAGATCAGCACTGCATCAATGGTGAACGGATCGATTTTCCACTTCCACCAATCGCCGCGCTTGCGCCCGACGCCGTACGGTGACTCTACGCGCTTGAGCATCAGGCCTTCAACGCCGTTGGCCCGTGACTCGCCGCGCAGCCGGCCGATGTCCTCCCAGTCTCCGATTACCACGAGGGGGGATAACCGCAGCGTGGTCGGTCCCAGCGCCCGCACCGGCGGATCTTCGAAAGGCAGCAACGGAATCGCCGCGCCGCGATCGGGTGCGCGCGACGGGGCCTGGCGGGCCGCGTTGGTGACCAGTTGCTCGAGCATCGCCCGCCGCACCCGCAAGGGTTCGCTACGGACGTCGCGCCCGTCCTGCTCGAGGATGTCGTAGGCCATGAACACGACCGGAATATCCCGCGCCTTGCGCGCGACCTGCGTCTGCCGGCCGATGCGCTGCTGCAACGACGAGAAGGGCAGTGGCCGATCGTCGCGAAAGGCGAGCACCTCGCCATCGATGACGGTGCCGTCTGGCAGCGCTGCGGCGGCATCGCTGACTTCAGGAAACCGCGCGGTGATCAGTTCCTCACCACGTGACCACAGATGAATCTCACCGGCGCGCCTGACCAGTTGGGCGCGAATGCCGTCCCACTTCCATTCGGCGGACCACGCTGCCGGATCACCGAGTAGCGCCGCCGGCGTCGTGGTCGGTTCGATCGGCGCCGCCAGGTAGAACGGGTAGGGCCGAGAGAGGTCATCCTTGGTCACACCCGGCGACAACAACTCGCCGTACCACGCCGCACTCGGCGTCCAGTCGCCCATCAACCGCGCCGCCATCGTCGTCGCCGGCAGATCGGCGGTGCGACCCAGCGCTCGCACGACCAACGTTTGAGAGACGCCGAGGCGCAACTCGCCGGTCAGCAGCTTGAAGAGAACCAGGCGTTGCCAGCGGTCCAATTCGCGGACCCAGGTCAGCACGTAGCCTTCCTGGTCGTCAGGTTCGGCATTTCGAAGTGGCAGGATGCGGTCTTCCACCCATCTGGCGAGGGAGGTGTCGGCGTCAACCGCCATCGATGGCAGTTGGTCGAGGATGAGTGCGGCGGTCTCCGCACCGTCACCGACGATCGCATAACACTCGTCGAGCACCCACGACGGCAGATTGGTGGCACCGAGTGTCCATTGACGAATCGACGAACCTGGCACCAGCCGTTTCAGCCGACGACCGGTGAGAAAGAACACCGCCCACGCCGCATCGGCAGGCGGCGCCGCGGCAAAATAGGCGGTCATCGCCGCGACCTTGGCGTTGGTGGAATTGGTCTGATCGATGGCCGCGAACAACTGCGCGAAACGGATCATTCGTGATCGTCCGATCCGCTTTCGTCTTCCCACGCGGTCCGGATCACGCCGCTCTGGAGACCGAGGCCCTGGAGATAACGCGCGAAGGGCTCGGCATGCCCGTGGGTCGCGAGCACGCGGCTGGCGCCGGTCTCGGCAATCGTCTCGAGCAACGCAGGCCAGTCGGCGTGATCGGAGAGCACAAACCCGCGGTCGTAGGCGCGCTGGCGCCGAACGCCACGGACGCGCATCAGCCCCGAGGCCAAGCCGTCGGAGATCTGACCCAAGCGCCGCATCCACGGGGTGCCGCGCGCGGAAGGTGGCGCGAGGACCAGTTCACCAGCAAACGAGGTGCCCTTCGGTTTCTCGAGCAGCGGCACCGTCGGCAGCATCCCCACGCCGGCCGCGCGATAGGCATCGATCATCGGCAGCATCATGCCGTGGACGTAGACCGGGCGCTCGCTGACGGTGGCCAGTTCTGCGAGCAGACGCTGCGACTTACCCAACGTGTAACAGAACAACACCGAGGTCAGCTGATTGGCGGCATTGGCGTCCCACCACCCCTTCACTTCGTCGATGACCGTCTCGGTCGAATCCCAGCGATAGATGGGCAAACCAAACGTCGTTTCCGTGATGTAGGTATCGCACGGCACGACCTCGAACGGCGCGCAGGTTGGATCCGCGGCACGTTTGTAGTCACCAGAAATGACCCACCTGCCTCCCGGACCTGCGATGCACACCTGTGCGGAGCCCAGGACGTGGCCTGCCGGATGAAAGCTGACGCGCGTGCTGCCGAGCGTCAGCGATTGCCCGTAGGCCATCGACTCGATCACCGCGCCTGGACCGAAGCGTCGTGTCAGCAACGGGGCACAGGCGTCGGTGCAGAGATACGCCGCACTGCCGTAGCGCGCGTGATCGCCGTGCGCGTGGGTAATCAGCGCGCGCGGCACCGGGTGCCACGGATCGATATAAAAATCGCCGTCCGGGCAGAACAGACCCGCGGAAGTCTCCTGAAGCATCTCTCTGACCCAATATAATTTGTGCACGCCCGTGTCTTCCGAGAGTCTTCTTCCGCTACTTCAGCAGTACTGGGGTTACACCGCTTTCCGACCCTTGCAGCAAGAAGCGATGGCTGCCGTCGTCGACGGCCGCGACTCGCTGCTGGTGCTCCCGACCGGGGGTGGTAAATCGCTGTGTTTTCAGGCACCGGCGCTGGTCCGCGACGGGCTGGCGTTAGTGGTCTCGCCGCTGATCGCATTGATGAAAGATCAGGTCGATACGCTGGTTGCCAACGGCGTGCCCGCGGCCTGTTACAACAGCGCGATGAGCTCGGACCAGAAGGCCGCGGTCCGCGCCGGCTTGCGGGAGGGCCGTTTTAAACTGCTCTACGTTGCGCCCGAGCGATTGGTCGGCGATGGTGCGAGCGACGGTTCGATCTGGAATCTATCGTCGACACCGATCCGGTTCGTGGCGGTCGATGAAGCGCACTGCATCAGCCAGTGGGGCCATGACTTCAGGCCCGAGTATCGCCAACTGGCCAGTCTGCGACAGGTGCTGCCGAACATCAGCATGCACGCGTTCACGGCTACGGCCACCGGGCGCGTGCGACGCGACATCGTCAGCCAGTTGGGGCTCAAGGATCCGCTCGAACTGGTCGGCTCGTTCGACCGTCCCAATCTGGTTTACCGTGTGCTGCCGCGTGCCAGTCTGAAGCGCCAGATCCTCGACATCCTGGGCCGCCATCGCAATCAGGCCGGCATCGTCTACTGCCTATCGCGTCGTGAGGTTGACGACATTGCCGGGTGGCTCGGCGAGCAGGGATTCAGCGCTCGCGCCTACCATGCCGGTCTCGCCGACCTCGAACGGCATCGCAACCAGGATGCGTTCCTCAACGAAGAGATCGACATTGTCGTCGCGACCGTGGCGTTCGGGATGGGGATCGATCGATCGAATGTGAGGTTCGTGATCCACGCCGGCGCGCCACAGTCGCTCGAACACTACCAGCAAGAGTCCGGTCGCGCGGGGCGTGACGGGCTCGAAGCGGAGTGCGTGCTGATTACGGGAGCGGCCGATTTCATGAAGTGGCGGGTCATGCTCGAACGCAATGGCGAGCTGACTCCGGAACGCCGCGGGCTGATGCGCGACATGGAACGCTACGCCGCGCGCGTCGGCTGCCGTCATCGCCATATCGTCGGCTATTTCGGCGAAACCTACGACCGCGAGGTCTGTGAGGCGTGCGACTACTGCCTCGGCGAGCTCGAGGCGGTCGGCGAACCGGTCCTCCTCGCGCGCAAGATCCTGTCCTGTGTCGCGAGGGTCGGTCAGCGCTTCGGGGCCACGCATGTGGCCAATGTCCTGCGCGGCAGCGACGCCGAACAGGTGGCGGCGCGCGGGCACGCCCAGCTGAGCACGTTCGGCTTGTTGCGTGAGGCTTCAGTCGATGAGGTCCGCGGCTACATCGATCAACTGCTCGCCCATGGGCTGTTGCAACAAACCGACGACAACTACCCGGTGTTGCAGCTGACCAACGACGGCGTCGATCTGCTCAAGAACCCAACCGCCGGCGCTGAGTTGTCGCTGGCGCGGCAGAAGCGGGTCGAAAAAGGCCGCAGCGCGCCACGGTCGCGCATCGAAGTGGAATCGTGGAGCGGAGTTGACCGCTCCCTGTTCGATCGGCTGCGCGCGATGCGTCTCGAAATCGCGCGCTCGCGAGGTGTCCCGCCCTACGTCATCTTCCACGACTCGACCTTGCGTGAGCTCGCGCGGGTCAAACCGAAATCACTGACCGAGCTGTCGGCAATTTACGGCATGGGCGCGCGCAAGATCGAAGCGCTCGGCGGCGTTGTCCTGGACACCATCAACGCGGGATAAAAGGGGCTGCCCCTTTTCCGGAGTAGACGCGGGAAAAAGGGGCAGCCCTTTTTCCGGGAAAAGGTTCGCAGCGATTGCGACGAGCGCGCATAAATGGCCAGGTTGAACGACGAGATTGATGCGCTGTATCGGCTGCCGTTAGGTGAGTTCACGCCGGCGCGCAATGCACTGGCCAAGCGCGTCGGCCCGACCACCCCGCCGATCAAGGAACTCGAAAAGCCGAGTGTTCCGGCGTGGGCCGTGAATCAACTGTATTGGCGCCACCGCATGACCTTCGATCGGCTGGTGAAAGCGGCCGAACAGCTTCGCGCCGAGCATCGCAAGTTATTGGCCGGCAAGCCGGCACACCTTCGCGACAACGAAAAGGCGCATCGCGATGCCATTCGTGCCGCTTCCGACCAGGTGCGCGCGCTACTGGAGCAAGCGAACCAAGCGGCGTCGACGGCGACGATGAACGCGGTCAACGAGACGCTGGAGGCGCTGCCAGCGGGCGATCAACCTGGCCGTTTGACCAAGCCGCTCCGGCCCGCAGGCTTCGAGGCCCTCGCCGGTCTGCCGGTGCGTGCGACGGCGCCGCCGCTGCGGCTGGTGCCGCGGCCCCACGCCGAGATCAAAAAACTCTCACCCGCCGAAGCTGCCGCCGAAGCGCGGCGGATCGCCGCTGAAGCGCGCCAGGCCGCTGCGGTCGCCAAGCGCGAAGCCGAAGTGGCCAGGCGAGAAGCGGCCGAAGAGAAAGAACGTCAGCGCGCCGCCGAGGCCGAACTGCGTCGCGCCCAGACCGCGGTCGAGCGTGCCGAGGCCGCGTTTCAGAAGGCCGAGCAGGAGGCGGAGCGCCGCCAGGCGGAACTCGAAAGTGCCCGCGAAACGTTGCGCAAGCTGCGACGCGCCACGTGACGCGATAGGATGGCGACATGATTGTCGACTTGTTACGTGCGTTCGACTGGACCACACCGTTTATCGCCGACGCCTGCGCGCTGCTGCAACTACCGATACGCCTCAATCCGCAGCACATGCAACCGATGCGCCCGCACGACCGCATTGCCGGGCGCGCCTGTCCGGCGCGACATGCCGGCAGCACCGATGTGTTCCTCGAAGCCATCGCCGCCGCCACGCCAGGCGACGTCCTGGTGATCGACAACGGCGGTCGCCTCGACGAAGGCTGTATTGGTGACCTGGTCGCTGGCGAAGCACACGTCGCCGGCCTGACCGGCATCATCGTGTGGGGCGCGCATCGCGATACCGCGGCGATTGAAGCGATTGGCATTCCGGTGTGGTCGCTCGGCACCTGTCCGGCCGGCCCGCAGGAGTTACGCACACGCAGCGTCCACGCGCTCGAAGCGGCATCGCTCAGTCACGTCACCGTCACCCGTGATGACATCGTCTTCGCCGACGTCGACGGCATCGTGGTCGTCGCTGAAGCGGAGTTGCCGCGGGTCGTCGAAGCGGCCCGCGATATTGCCGCCCGTGAGCAGGCGCAGGCGGCGCGGTTGATGAAAGGCGAGCGGCTCCGCGATCAATTGCAGTTGGACGCTTACCTGACGCGTCGAGCGACGGAGCCGACGCACACGTTCCGCGAGCATCTGCGGGCCCTTGGCGGTGCGATCGAGATCTAGATGCATCGCCAATACGTGCACCTCGACGGCCGGACCGTTGCCTACTTCGACTCTGCTCCGACCGAACGGTCGGCGCGCGTCCTGGTGCTGATCCACGCGTTTCCGCTCGGCGCGGCCATGTGGGAGGGCCAGGTCAAGGCGCTCCCCGAAGGCTGGCGATTGCTGGCGCCTGACCTGCGCGGGTTCGGCGGTTCGACGCTGCCCGAGGTTGATAACCATCCAGCGATGGCCGACTACGCCGCCGACGTCACCGACCTGTTGAGTGAACTGGGGATTGAATCGGCGGTCATCGGCGGCTGTTCGATGGGCGGTTACGTCGCGTTTGCTGTCATGCGTGCCGCGCCGGGGCTCGCCAAAGCCTTGATCCTCGTCGATACGCGGGCCACTGCCGACACTTCGGAAGGCCGCGCCAATCGGCGCGGCATGCTGGCGTTACTCGACCGCGAAGGCGCGTCGGGCGTGGCCCGCGAGATGATGCCGAAGTTGTTAGGCAAAACCTCCATCGACCAACGCCAGGACCTCGAGCCGCTGGTGCGACGATTCATCAAGCAACAATCGCCGGCAGCCGTGCGCGGTGCAATCAACCGCATGATGGAACGTCCCGACTCCACGGCGGTGCTGCAGAACCTCACCATTCCCACGCTGATCATCGTCGGCGAAGAAGACACGCTGACGCCGCCTGATGATGCGCGCAAGATGCAGGCGAGCTATCCCAGTAGCGAGCTGGTCGTCCTGGCGAGGACTGGACATCTCCCCAGTCTCGAGCAGCCAGACGCTTTCAACGCCGCCGTTCGCACATTTCTCTCGGCGCTTTAGAAAAACAGGGATCAGGGATCAGGGATCAAGGATCAGGGAACGAATGGATTTACAGCTTGCCGGTAAGGTCGCCATCGTCACGGGTGCCAGTCGCGGTCTGGGATTTGCGAGCGCGAACGCGCTGGTGGCCGAAGGGTGCCATGTGGTGATGTGCGCGCGTGGCGCGGACCGCCTCGAGCAAGCCGCGGGAGAATTGCGAGTGGTGGCGCCGGCGGGCACCGAGATCGTGGCTGTCACAGCCGACGTCTCCACGACCGATGGGGTGACGAAGGTTGTCAACGCGGCCGTCGGCAAATTGGGAAGCATCGACGTGCTGGTCAACAACGTCGGACTGGCCAAAGGCGCCGGGCTGCTCGATACGCCTGACGAGACGTGGCAGGAAGCGCTCGATCAGACGCTGTTCCCGACGATTCGCATGTCGCGTGCGGCGCTGCCGTTTCTCAAGCAGCGCGGTGGCGGAACGATTGTGATCATTTCGTCGATTTTCGGGCGCGAAGCGGGCGGCCGGATGGCCTATAACGCGGTGAAGGCGGCGGAACTGAGTCTGACAAAATCACTGGCGCAGCAACTCGCCAAGGATCAGGTGCGCGTGGTCGGCGTCGCGCCCGGCTCGATTTTATTTCCGGGCGGTTCGTGGCATGCACGCCAGCAAGCCGACCCGGAAGGTATTGCCGATTTCGTCCGTCACGAATTGCCGTTTGGGCGTTTCGGTCGCCCCGAAGAAGTAGGCGATGTCGTCGCCTTCCTCGCGTCGCTGCGCGCCAGCTGGGTCAGCGGCACCACGGTTGTCGTCGACGGCGCGCAATCACGGATGTTTTAGGCGGAAGAAAAAGACGAAAGACGAAAGAAAAAAGACGTATTACGAATTAGGCGCAGCCCCTCCGGGTGCGTTGCGGAAGACGGCCCAATAAACTGGCAGTCCGGCCAGCACCACCGCAAACACAATTGACGTCCACTTGGGATCGCTGATCAATGCGTTGATGACCAGATACACCGACGCCGCGATAAACACCGCAGGGACGATCGGGTAGCCGATGACCTTGTACGGTCGGTGCAGATGTGGCTGCGAGCGCCGCAAGCGATAGATCGCGGCCACGCTCAGTCCGTAGAATGGCCACATCGCCAACACGAACGTATCGGTCAATTGCTCGAAGGTCTGGGTCATCACCATCGCGATGCCCAGCACGCACGCCAGCATGATCGCGACGTATGGCGTATTGAACTTCGGGTGGACCGCGGCGATCGCCTTGAAGAACAGCCGGTCATCGGCCATCGCAAAAAAAATGCGCGGCGAGGCCAACATGCTGCCCATCAGCGACCCAAAGGTCGAAATCATGACCACGACAGAGATGAACGCTGCGCCGGCTTGGCCAAACAGCGCCGCCATCGTATCGGCCGCAATCAGCCGCGACGATTGCACCTTCTCGATTGGGTTCATGTAGAGATAGGCGACGTTCGCAGAGATGTAGATTGCAATGATCGCGAGCGTGCCGAAGATGATGGCGCGTGGCAGGTTGCGCTGCGGGTCTTTGACTTCGCCGCTGGCAAATGACAGATCGGCAAACCCGTCATAGGCCCACAACACCGAGATCAACGCGAGGCCGAAGAGCCCCGCCTGAACCGGAGTGTCGGTCGGCGCGAGATTCGACCACGTGGCGCCCGACCCGCCGCCGAGCAAGAACGAGAAGAGCACCAGCAGCGCCAAGGCACCGAACTTGGTGATCGTTGAGATACCCGTGAACAGTGCACCAAACTGCACGCCGGCGATGTTGACGAGCGCGGCAAACGCAATCGCGCCGGCGGCCAGGTAATCCGCGCCGGACGGATACAGGGCGGGATCGATGCCGAAGACGCGGAGGCAATACTCGCCGAACACCGAGGAGATCCCGCCCAGCGCCGCTGCGCGGATGAGGACCAGTTGTGCCCACCCGTAGACAAAGGCGTACGGTCGGCCCCACCCCTCGCGCAGGTACACGTACATGCCGCCGGTTTCGGGCATGGCCGCCGACAATTCGGCGAATGCCAGGGCGCCGCACAAAACGATCAGGCCGCCGACGATCCAGACGGCCAGCATCATGGTCGGCTCGGGCACGCGCGTCGCGATACCCGCCGGAGTGCGGAAGATGCCGCCTCCGATGGTGATGCCGATGACGATTCCGATAGAGCTCCAGAGCCCGAGGCGCCGGACCAGTGTGGGCATGCCGGGCCAATATAATTGATGCGTGGCCACAGGGACAGGCCTAATCGGGTCGACCATCCGCCAATACCGGATCATCGAACGCCTTGGCGGTGGCGGGATGGGAGAGGTGTACCTCGCCGAAGACCAGCGCCTGGGCCGCCGGGTCGCGCTCAAATTTCTCGCCGCCCACGTCAGCGCGGATGGTGAAGCGCGCGGCCGCCTGATCCGCGAGGCCCAGGCCGCCGCCCTGCTGCGATCGCCGCACATCGCGGTCACTTACGACCTGGTCGAGGAAGACGAGGCGTTGTTCATCGCCATGGAATACGTCGAAGGCGAGCTGCTTTCGACACGGATCGCGCGTGGGCCATTGCCGGTCCTCGACGCGCTCGATGTGGCGCTGCAACTGGCCGACGCGCTCGACGAAGCGCACAGTCGCGGCGTGGTGCACCGCGACATCAAGAGCGCCAACGTGATGATCACGTCGCGCCAGTTGGTCAAGGTGCTCGATTTTGGGCTCGCCAAGTTCGTGCCGACGCCGACCGCCGGAGATGTTCAGACCATGGCCGGCCGGACCATGCCCGGGATGGTGTTGGGGACGCTCAATTACATGGCGCCCGAACAACTGAGCGGCGGTGAGGTCGACCATCGCGCCGATCTGTTTTCAACCGGCGTGGTGCTCTACGAAATGCTCGCCGCGCGGCTGCCGTTCCCTGGCTCAACCCTGCCGGAGATTGCTGACCGCATCCTCAACCAGCAACCTGACGCGATCGCGCGCTACAACTACAGTGCCGGCGAAGATATCGACGCGATTCTTCGCAAGGCCTTCCAGAAGCAGCCGCAGTTCCGCTATCAAGCCGCGCGCGACCTCTACATCGACCTGCTGCACGCGCGTCGGCGGACCAATCAGGCCGATTCGACGCAGCGCGGGTCGGCGGCGTGGCTCGGCCCCATTGATTTTGCCGATGCTGCCGCGCCGATGCCGGTGCGACCGCCATCGGGCCCGCGCACGGCCGTTGAAGGCGAATTGGTGGCGGTGCTCAACTTCTCGAACATCACCGGCAATCCGGCCGATGACTGGGTCGGTCAAGGTATCGCCGAATCGCTGACTGCCGACCTGACGCGCGTGAAGACACTCGCGGTGGTGCCGCGCGAGCAGATCTTCGATCTGCAACGCAATCTGACGTCGCACGGCCGCCATGTCGATGAGCATCAAGCCGTGGAGCTCGGCCGGCGTCTTGGTGCCCGAGCGGTGGTCAGCGGGGCCTACCAGCGTCTGGCGACGCGGATTCGGATTACCGCGCAGGCGATCGACGTCAGCAGTGGCCGCCTGTTGGCCACGGTGAAGCTGGACGGCGCGCTCGATGAGCTGTTCGAGTTGCAGGACAAGCTGGTGATGGAACTGCTGCAGCGCGGTTTACGACAGGACGTGAACCAGAGCGAGCTCGCAGCGCTCGAAGGTGGGGGCACGCAGTCGCTGGAGGCATTCGAGGCCTACTCGCGCGGCATGCTCAATCTCCGGCTGGCCGGTCGCGATTCGGTCGATCGCGCGATCGTGCTGCTCGAAGAAGCCGTCCGGCGTGACCCGGAGTATGCGGAGGCCGCAGTGGCTCTCGGTGGCGCACTGCAACTCAAAGGCTCGTTCCTCTCGCTGCCCGACCTGTTGCAGCGCAGCCTGGAACTGCTTCGGGTCGTCGTGCAGCGGCGCCCCGACTATGCCGACGCGCATGCGCGACTGGGCAGCACGCTGCTCGCCCTCGGGCGTCCAGATGACGCGATTGCGACGCTGCGGCAGGCGCTGCAGATCGATCCCGCTCATGGCGCGGCGCGTGGCATCCTCGCCCGCACCTACTGGGTCGGCAAGGGCCGGATCGACGAGGCGATCACGGAATTCGAGCACACCCTGCGACTCAACCCCGCCGGCGGCTACGCGTTTCTGCAGCTGGCCCTGCTCTATACCCTGCGCGGCGATTTCGCCAAGGGCGAGGAGATCGCGCGCCGCGCCATCGCACTGCAGGAGCAGGCGATGTCCGGGACGGCGGGGCTGCTGATTGTCGGAGCCCACACGCGACTTGGCTACGCGCTATACCGGCAGGGTCGATACGAGGACGCGATCCGCGAATATCGCCGCGAGCTGGAATATGTCTCGGCCGGCAACCATGTGTTGCGGGAGCGGACGAGTATCGAATTGAACCAGAAGCTTGGCGCGGTGTATCGACGCACTGGCGACCTGCATCAGGCCGTGATCTATGAAGACTTCGCCCTCGAGGCGTTTGCCGCGCGGCTGACCGGCGGTGGCGACGACCCGTTCACGCGGTATTATCTGGCGTCGTTGCACGCACTACGGGGTGAGGCGGATACGGTGCTCGATCATCTGCAGTCGCCGTTGCGCGAGCTGACCGCATTTACGCACTGGCGTCTCCCGCGCGACCCGGACTTCGATCCGGTGCGCGACCATCCTCTTTTCAAGGATCTGATTCATGAAGCGATCGAGTGATGTGATGTATGCGGTGATGTTCGTGATCGTCGCGGCGTCCCGGCGAGCGCACAAGAGATCGATCCGGATGATGAAGCGTGCGTCGAGTCAAAGCTGGTCGAGTCCAAACTGATGCCGCGGATGCCAGGCTGTCGGGTGCAGGCCTGCAACAGCCGGGAATTTGACAGCACCGATCTGGTGATTAATACCGCGGGCGACGCCAAGACGCTCGAGGGGCGCTGCTCGTCAAACAGATGCAGCAGGAGATGACCGCTGGTGCGCAGGCGATCGCTGACGCGATCAACGCCTCAGGGAAGCTCGATCTGTACGGCATCAATTTCGCGACCGGCTCCGCCGCGATCTCACCCGAGAGCGACAAGGTGCTGACCGATATCCTCGCGGTGCTGAGCGCCAACGCCGACTGGCAGCTGCGCGTCGAGGGACACACCGACAACGTCGGCCACGCCGCCGCCAACCTCAACTCTCACAAGCCCGCGCCACCGCGGTGGTCGCCTGGCTCGCCGGACAGGGCATTGCGACCGGCCGCTTGACCGCCGCGGATCTTGGCGACACGCAACCGGTCGACGCCAATGCGACCGACGCGGGGCGCGCCAAGAACGCCGCGTCGCCCTGATTAAGCAGTAATTCGGCGACAATGCGTCAGCTTGTCGCCGCGCGTCCGGTGCGCCACGGATTGCCCTCGGTGGGCGACCGGAATCCGGCGTGACCACTCAGGCGTGCGGCCTGTTCGCGCAGTGTGGCGGCTTCGAGCTCGAGTCGTTCCGCCCGCGCGGTGATGAGGTCAACCAGATCCTGGCGCTGCGCATCGTCCGCTTCAGCCGGCGGAAGTGGTAGCAGGAAGTCGTGGATGCTCGACTTGAATGGATTCACCATGGCAACGACAAGTGTGAGAGCTCGACTCGTCGGAGAATGTTCTCGATTGCACACCGGGCAGTAAGAATGGTTGCGCTCGGCGTCGCAATTATATAGTTCACAAACCCAAGCGGGACCGCTGAGCGATTAACCCTAATTGGCGAATTTTGTGCAATTTGAAATAAGACTAATAAGTCGCCACTTTTAGGTCTGAGTGGCGTCTAATAATGAGAGTATCATCTGAGCGTTTTTATGAGCACACTACCCAGAATCCTTCTAGTTGAGCATCGCCGGCCATTCAGCTGGACTCTGTTCGGCGTCGTGGTGGTGCTGGCCGCTGTGGCATCGTGGGGCGTCTCTCTGGGCGACCTCTTGGCAAACATCCCCCATTAACGCGCTCATCCCCAAAGCCTGCGCGACCCCCGAGCTCCAGCCGATCCGTCTGTTTTGTTTCTGACAGTCCTCGTGGTCGCCGTAGGTGTCGAATGGTTTCGATTCTATGCTCACCCGGAGGGACTTGGGGCGGTCCGGTTCCCTGGAGTACTCCGAACGGCATCGGTTGTCGCAAACCTTTGGTATCACGTCTGGAACCCCGCACCTGGGTACCGGAAGGCGGCGGTATCGTCCTTTCTCAGTGAGCTAGGAATGCCGAGTGCCGTCGCCATCGTTGGCGGGATGATCTACAACGTCTGGATCGCAATCTATAACGCCTTCGCCGAGGCGACCGCTCCGTCATTGCCCCACGGTCTGTGAGCTTCCTAAGACGTTTTTTTTCGTTTCTTCACCGTCCTTTTTTTTGCGCGCTTTCCTGGGGTCTCCTTCGGTGGTGGAGGTGTACCGAGCATCGCCTTGACCGCCTCATCGAAGGCGAGAGGGATATGGAGTGGACGGAGAGGCTCGGCTTTGCGCTTAGGCATTAGGTATCAACCATCCGGATGCACGGATTGTACTTGTGGGGCGCATGTGCTAAAGTGCGCTCAGGGGCTACCCACTAGCTATCGCGCTTCGATTTCACCACGAGCCTAAATGCCTTTAGGCCCTTGGAAGAAGCGTATAGCCGCCGCCCGTCTCGGAGGGTGATATAGGCCGTGTAAACGACCTCATACCCCTCCGGGATCTGTTCGTCTTCCTTCAGCACATAAATCACCTCCAATCCGACGGAGCCGCCGTCGGGGCGCATCAACAGCGCGCATCCGACCGGTTGCTTGGAGGCATCTCTGTGTTCCAGAAAGCGGAACCCCTGAGCGCACCCGCAGTTTACCACAAGCTGCACTAACCGCTGTATTGCTTTTGGGGCGAAAGATCCCCGCATGATCCCTTGCGCTTGATCCCCTGATCCACTACATTAGGATCTCCATGACGTTGAATCCATCGGCGCTGGCGGAACTCAGGCGGGCTGTCGCCGGACTGGTGGCTGAGCGCGCGTTGATCGATGAGGGGATCGCGGCTATTCGTCGCGTGTTGGCTCATTACGACACCGCGGAGTTCCCTCAGCGGGTTCCGCTGGCGGCCCCTGCCGACGATCAGCAGCCGGCGAAGACCGATAAATATGCGGGGATGACTATGCGGGAGGTGGTTAGTGTTCACCTGCGCGCTCACCCAGGTTGGAAGGCCGCAGATGTGACGCGCGTTCTACGTCTAGAAGGCTACAGCCGTGCAGGGGCCACTCGATTCAGTCATCGTGTTTATAACGAGATTTGGAGAATGGAACGCGACGGACTCGTCACGAAGAATGAGCATGGCGGGTTCCACCTGAAGGAGTAGACCCGGATGACAACATGTTGTCCCCTCACTCTGGCCCACCGGGGCAGAGGGGAGAAGACGAAGGGCCGTCCTTTTCTGCCGTAGGAAGCTGAAGGACGGCCCGTGGGTGGGCGCACCATCGATGCATCCCTATGTGCGGGTGTGGCGAAACTGGCAAACGCGACCGGCTTTAAACCGGCTTCCCTACCAGGATTGCGGGTTCGAGTCCCGCCGCCCGCATCTACAGAATAGTACTTCGGTTGATTTGGGTCAAATCATGAGCGACTTCTAAGCGATTAAGCCTAGACCCCCACCATCAGTCCGGCTCCCCAAACGGGAGCCGAGGCTGATTGGGGGGCGACTGGTTCTCCTGCCGGAAACTGGATTCAGCGCGGGGGCGGGTTCGATTCCCGTGCCCTCCACCAAACTTAACGCGACGACGCGGCCACGATTGGCGCGTCGTCCGCGCTTCCTCCCTAATGCGCCGCCCGAGCGCCTGCTGGCTGCTTGTAGGTCAGGCGCTTGCCTTCGGCGTTCTTAACGAGCAGTCCCGCCCGCTCCGCGTCCGTCACGTGGCGCTCTGAATAGCGGAAGGCGAATTCGTCGCAGTAACGGGCAAGGTGTTCCTTGCTGACATGATGGAACACGCCGAAGATACCGCGCTTCAACAGCGAGAAGAAGCCTTCCACCGTGTTCGTGTGGACGTGCCCACGGGCGTATTCCTTCTTGGTGTGATTGACGGTGGAGTGCGGAATGCGTCCAAACTTCGCGCCGCCGTACAGGTTCGACTCGTCGGTAATAAGTTCGGACGTGGAAATCTGGTGCAAGTTGGCCGCGAGCGCCTTCTGCACGTTCTCGGACGTGACGCGCATCATCGGAAACGCACGGGCGCGGCCATTGCGTTCGACCAGCGCGATTACGGGCGTCTTCTGCACGTCGCCGGGACCAGGGCGACCCGTGCGGTTCTTGCGCTTGCCGCCGATGTAGGTTTCGTCGGCTTCTACGATGCCCGTCAGGCGAGGGGCCATCGGACCGGAGGACATCGCATAGCGCAGACGATGCGCCATAAACCACGCGGATTTGTAGGTGATGCCGAGCATCCGGTGGAGCTGATGCGCGCTGATGCCCTTCTTGCTAGCGGTAATGAGGTAGAGCGCCTGTAGCCACTTGGTGATCGGGATGTGCGAATCCTCAAACACGGTGCCGACGGTCACGGTGAACTGCTTGCGGCATACGCGGCACTTCCACAGGCCCTTGCGCGTGGTGCTGCCCGGCTTGCGGGGGATAAGGCGGTAGGCGTTCGCGCCGCCGCATTTCGGGCAGGCCGCGCCGTCAGCACCCCAGCGCATCTGTTCCAGATAGGCGCGGGCCTTGTCCTCGTCGGCCAGCACGGGGCTGAGTTGCGACCACTTCAGGGGCGTGAGCGGTTGACCGGCATCCATAACGACATTCTAGGATTTCCGGTTGGGTTTGTCAAGTATATAATTGCGCTCGGCGTCCAGTTGCGCTAGATCTTCGCTTTCGTTTCTTGATCGTGTAGCATGGCGAAGCCATGAGCACTCTTCCGGCGATCCGTGCAATAGAGCGCAAAGAAGTGGCTCTGCAGGGAGCGCTCGAGAAGCTCGCGCCTGGCCCATGGGTGGAGCGTGCTGACACCCCTGACGGCGTCATCACCGCTGTCCGCCGCCTGCCGCCGGTCGCGGCCCGCTACGCGCCGTTTCCCGACAGCATCGATTCACGGCTTCGTGCGGCGCTCGAGAAGCGCGGCATCAGTCAGCTCTACAGCCATCAAGCGGAAGCGTTTGCGCAGGTGGCCGCCGGGCGCAACATCGTCGTCACGACCCCGACTGCGTCGGGCAAGACACTCTGCTACAACCTGCCGGTGTTGGACGCGGTGCTGCGCGATCCATCGGCGCGAGCCCTCTACCTGTTCCCAACCAAAGCACTCGCGCAGGACCAGATGGCGGAGCTGCACGAACTGGTCGGCGAGCTGGCCGAAGCGGGTGCCGACCCGATCGGGGTTCACACCTATGACGGCGACACGCCCGCCGACGCGCGTCGGGTGATTCGCACGCGCGCCCATGTCGTGCTCAGCAATCCCGACATGCTGCACTCGGGCATCCTGCCGCACCATCCGCGCTGGGCCAAGTTGTTCGAGAACTTGCGCTTCATCGTCATCGACGAACTCCATGCGTATCGCGGCGTGTTTGGCAGCCACCTCTGTAATGTGCTGCGACGCTTGCGGCGTATTGCCAAACACTACGGATCCGATCCGCAAATCATCTGTTCCTCCGCGACGATCGCCAATCCGCGCGAGCTTGGTGAGCGACTCGCCGAGAAACCCTTTGTTTTGGTCGCCGAAAGCGGTGCCCCACGCGGAGAGAAGTTCTTTGTCTTCGTCAATCCGCCGGTCGTCAATCGCGAATTAGGGATTCGCCGCTCCTACCTGGCCGAGACGAGGCGAGTGGCCGGGGAATTTCTGCGGCGCAACCTGCAAGTGATCGTCTTCGCACAGAGCCGGCTGGCCACTGAAATCCTTACGACGTATCTCAAAGAGGATTTCGAAGATGTGCCGGGGATGCCGGAACTGATTCGGGGCTATCGCGGCGGATATCTGCCAGTCCGGCGGCGCGAAATCGAACGTGGACTCCGCGACGGCCTGGTGCGCGGCGTCGTCGCCACCAATGCTCTCGAACTGGGGATTGATATTGGGGCGCTGGACGTGTCGGTGTTGTCGGGCTACCCGGGAACGATTGCCTCGACGTGGCAGCGAGCCGGCCGTGCCGGCCGCCGAAGCGCGCGTTCCGCAGCGGTGATGGTTGGTTCGAGTGCCCCGATTGATCAGTTCGTGCTGCGCCATCCGTCCTACTTCTTCGACGCGTCGCCCGAGCACGCGCTGATCAATCCGGACAATCTGCATATCCTCGTCGAGCACGTGAAGTGTGCGGCCTTCGAACTCCCATTCACCACGGAAGACTCGTTTGGCTCGGTCGAGGTGCAGGAAGTACTCGGCGTCCTCCAGGACGCCGGTCTGGTGCACCTGTCGGCGCCTCCCGAGACCGATCAGCCCGACGCGCCGCAAGGGCAGTGGCATTGGACCAACGAGGCCTATCCAGCCAACGCGGTCAGTTTGCGCTCGATCTCATCAGATAATTTCGTGGTTATCGATCAGACCCACGCGTCGAAGGTGATTGCGGAAACCGATTTCTCCAGTGGCCCGCGGATGCTGCATCCCAAGGCGATCTATTTGATCGAAGGCCGCCTGTTCCAGGTCGAGAAGCTCGATTTCGAAGGCCGCAAGGCCTATGTCCGCGAAGTGGATTGCGACTACTACACCGATGCGATCACGTATACGCGCGTGACCATCCTCGATCGCTTTGCGTCGGACGCCAAGCTGGTCGCCAATCACGGCGAAGTGCACGTCGTGTCGCGCGTCGTCGGCTTCAAGAAGATCAAGTTCTATACCAATGAAAACGTCGGCTCTGGTGAGCTCGATCTTCCTGAGCAGCAGATGCATACGACGTCGTATTGGCTGGAAATCCCTCTCGGGTTGCTGGCCGGGTTACCGTATGCGACTGACGATCGCCGCGACGGAATTTACGGCCTGGCCTTTGCGATGCGTCACATCGCGACGCTGTTATTGATGTGCGACGGGCACGACCTCGGCCTGTCGATCAACGCCGGTGATAAGCCCGACGAAGGCGACACGCCGCGGATCTTCATGTACGACGCGTACCCCGGTGGCATCGGCTTCAGCGAGCCGCTTTTCTCGATGCACGCGGAACTGCTGTCGCGAACGCGCGAACTGATCGCGGACTGCCCGTGCGAGAACGGCTGCCCGAGTTGCGTCGGCCCGATCGGACAAACCGGTCCGCTCGCGAAGACCGTGGCGCTCCGCATCCTCGACCACTTGCTGCAGAACCAATTCCGCGACCTCACCCCTGAGATCGAGCTGCCACCGGCGATTGCCACGGCCGCCGAAGAGATGCCGTTCTAGCCATGGCGATCAGTCTCGGCGATCGACTCCGGCAGGTCGTCAATCCCGGTCACCGCGTCGTGCCACGCGTCGCCGACGATGCATTGCACCAGGACGCCGAGGCGGAGACCGAGACTCCGGCGGTCGCGGCGCGCGAGGCCAGGCTCGACGGATTCAAAGCCGCCGACGTGCTCGCCGGCCACTGGATCGAGACGACGCAGGGTTCGGTGTTGGTCATCGATCGCTATTACGCCGCCGACCGACGCCATGGCCGCGAGCCGATCGGGGAGATCGTCGAGACGCTGCAGTCGCATGAAGAGGCGCTCGACGTGTTGGCGCGGGCCTGGCCAGGGCGGTCCGATCGTAGCGGTGGTCCGGTGAGTCAGCAGTTCTGCTTCTTCGACCTTGAAACGACCGGTCTGGCCGGCGGCGCCGGGACACAGGCCTTTCTGGTCGGCTGTGCGGTGATCGAAGACGGCGGCATTCGTGTCCGGCAGTTTCTCTTGCCGGGATTCGAACACGAGCGCGCGCTGCTTTCGATGGTCGGCGAGTGGATGACCAATCAGGGCACGCTGGTCACCTTCAACGGCCGCTCCTTTGACGTCCCGCTGATCGAGACGCGCTACCTGCTGCACCGCCTGCCGTTCCCCTTCGCCGAGATGCCGCATCTCGACATGCTGCACCCCGCGCGCCGGCTCTGGAAGCAGCGCCCGACTGTCGCTGGGCCGCCGCTCGATGATGACAGCTGCAAATTGTCAGTGCTGGAGCGTCATCTCGCCGGCTACCACCGGGTCGGCGATGTGCCCGGCTTCGAGATCCCGTCGCGGTACTACCGCTTCATCCGCGACGGCAATGCCTACCCGCTCGAAGCGGTGCTGGAGCACAACCGCATCGATTTGCTATCGCTCGCGCTGGTGACGGCGCGCGCGTTACGCCTGATCGATGAGGGGCCCGGTGCGGCGATGCATCCGCGCGAAGCGCTTGGTCTCGGGCGCCTTTACGAACGTACTGGCGCGACCGACAACGCCGAAGCGTGTTTCGCGAGCGCGGCGGCACTGGCTGCGCGCGTCGGGCGCGAGCCGGACGTGCAAGGCGAGGCGTTGCGCCGCTTGGCGCTGTCTCGCCGCCGTCACGGGCGGATGGCCGAGGCCGCCGCGGCGTGGCAGGAGTTACTCAACATTCCTTGTTGCCCATCAATGCTCCGTCGCGAGGCGCGCGAAGCACTCGCGATCCATCATGAACATCGCTCGCGCGACCTTCAGGCGGCGCGGTCGATGGTGCTCGATGTGTTGGCGGAGGGCAGTGGGTCGCGGTGGCGCGACCAAGCGGAGCATCGACTCAATCGCATCGAGCGCAAACTCGCCGTACGTAGAGAGGGCGGCCTGATGGCCGCCCTCGAAGAGTAGATTGCGCTAGCTTGGTTTGCGGGTCGTCTTCGCCTTCGCATCCTTGGCGGCCTTCGCAGCAGTCTTGCGCTGCTCAACAGTCTGCGCGCCGAACTTCTTGGTGAAACGATCGACGCGGCCTTCGATATCGAGCAGCTTCTGGCGGCCCGTGAAGAAAGGGTGGCACTGCGAACAGATGTCGAGATGGACATCTTTCTTGGTCGACCGGGTTTTCCAGGTCGCGCCACAGCCGCAGTGAACTGTGGTTTCTTCGTAAGTCGGGTGGATTCCTTCTTTCACGGTCATTCTCCAATGCCGGATCCGGGCGGGGACAAAGTCCCACGGTCCACTTTCCGGCGGATAGTGCAAACGTCGATTATAGCAGCACGGGTGGGCCGTCCCGGCGCTACCAGCGCGGCTGCTGTTGGGTCAGGCAATGCATCGCGCCGAGGCCCCAAATCAACGCCCGGCAGTCGACGCCGACCACTGCACGTTTCGGCAACACCGTCTGCATCGCCGCTAAGGCGGCGGCGTCACGTCGCGGCTGCCCGAAGGTCGGCACCAGGACCGCGCCGTTGACGAAATAGAAGTTCATGTAGGTTGCCGGCAGCCGCTGGCCCTGGTAGGTCACCGGTTGGGGCATCGGCAGTTCGACGATCTCGAACGGCCGCCCATCCTGATCGCGCAGCCTGGTCAGTCGCCGGCGGTTGTCCTGCAGAATCTTGTAATTGGCATCGCGCGGATCGTCTTCAATGCCGATCACGATGGTTCGGGCGTCGACAAAGCGCGCCAGATCGTCGATGTGACCGTCGGTGTCGTCGCCTTCGATGCCGGCCCCGAGCCACGCGACGTGTTCCTGCCCGTAGTAGTCCTTCAGGAAACGCTCGATCGCGGCGCGTGACAGGCTGGGATTCCGGTTCTTATTGAGCAGGCACGAGGTCGTCGTCAAGACCGTCCCGGCGCCGTTGAAATCGACGGCGCCGCCTTCCATGACGATCTCCGGACAAAACACCGGCAGCTGCAACTCCTCGGCGATTCGCGTCGGGACCGCATCGTCAGCATCAAAAGGGGGGTACTTGCCGCCCCACGCGTTG
Source organism: Vicinamibacterales bacterium (assembly GCA_035575715.1). GTDB lineage: Bacteria > Acidobacteriota > Vicinamibacteria > Vicinamibacterales > UBA2999 > JACCSI01. The sequence continues at coordinate 104,803 of DATLXN010000014.1, forward strand.
TAGGCCCAGTCGACAATCGCCGCGCTGGTACGTCCACGCCGGGTGCGCAGCACGAACGCCGGCCCATGATCGCGGGTCCAACACTCGTTGGTCCTGATGTGATGAAAGCGGATCCGTCGGGTCGCCACTTCCCGCACCGCCAACCGCGCGCGCACGATTTCTTCGTAATCGATGTTCGGGACGTTGATGTGGACCGCCTCGAACCGGGCGATCGTCCGGATCACTTCAACGATGTTCTCGGCCGATTCCTGGTAGCGGCCGGGGAACGAAATGCCTTCAGGGCGCGGCCAGCTAATCCATGTGGCGGCGTGCCGCTCCCACTCGGCGGGGAAGGTGTAGCCAAGCTCACGCGGCGTAGCTTCGAGGGACCGTCTGGCACCCTTCACGGTGAGACCCTCGCGGTGCTCGGGTGGGACCAGCTCGCGTTGCTCTCCGGTAGGACCACTCGCTCCGCTCGTGATGGGAGCCTCGCCGTTCGGCTCACCTTCATGATCTGTGTCGTCTCCCTACCGGCGCGGAAGCGCCGGTCCTGCCGCGCAGCGGTCCCACCCCAAGGGTCCTACTGCGCAGCGAAGAAAAGCAGTCCCTCAAAGGCCGATATACCGCTTGGTCAGATCGCCGTAGGCATCGACGCGACGGTCGCGGAGAAACGGCCAGTGGGTGCGGCTGAATTCGACGCGCGCCAGATCGCAGTCGACGAGCAGCACCTCTTCGCGATCGACCGAGGCGCGAGCTATGACCGAGCCGTCGGGTGCAGCGATGAATGACTGGCCCCAAAACTCGATGCCATCCGGGTGCACCGGTTGATGATCGACCCCGCTGACCAATTCGTGCCCGATCCGATTCGGCGCGCAGACAAAGCAACCATTGGCGACGGCGTGACTGCGCTGAATCAGCTCCCAGGACTCGTGCTGCGCCCGCCCGTATTCCGCCTTCTCGGTTGGATGCCAGCCAATGGCGGTGGGGTAGAACAGCAGTTCGGCCCCCTGCATGGCGGTCAGCCTGGCCCCTTCAGGGAACCACTGATCCCAGCAAATCAGCACGCCCAACGTGCCGTATTTGGTCTTCCAGGCCCGAAAGCCGGTGTCGCCAGGCGTGAAATAGAACTTCTCGTAATAAAGGGGGTCGTCGGGGATGTGCATCTTCCGGTAGATGCCGAGCAGGGCGCCGTCGGCGTCGATGACGACTGCAGTGTTGTGATACAGACCAGCCGCCCGGCGTTCAAATAACGACGCGATGACCACGACCCCGCGCGCCTTGGCGATACTCTGGAAGGCCTCGGTCGAGGGCCCGGGGATGGTCTCGGCGAGCTGGAAGAAGCGATGGTCCTCGGCCTGGCAGAAATACTGCGACTTGAACAGCTCTTGCGTGCAGATGATGTGGGCGCCACTTTCGGCAGCTTGCTCAATCAAGGCGGCCTGACGACCGAGGTTGACCTGCGGATCGGGGCCGCACGTCATCTGGGTCAAGCCGACGCGTACGATTCGTGAGGGCGTCAGCATCGTGGTTCGACTTTAGCACGCAGCCAAAAGGTCGAGGTGGCGCGAGTCTTGCTAAATCTGACAGCGTTATGTCGAAGCCCGGTCTTATTAACGACGACTGCTTTGCGGAATTCGACGCGGCGTTCGCGGCCCTTGATAAGGGAATCCACGAGGTGCCGGCGCTCCCGGCTCGCGTGACCCCGTCGATGCCGGTGCCCGTTTCGGCCGGTGCCGCCGAACCAATTCCCCCGCCCAGCACTGAGCTCGCGCTCGGTCTCGACGAGTACGAAGACGCATTCGAGAAGCTTGACGCGGTTCTAGCGGGTGTCGAACGCCCCGAGCCCAGCCCGATTGCTCAAGCGCCGCCGCCGGTGCTACCGCTGCCAGCGGCGACGCCTAACCCGGCCCCCGTTTACACCGCGACCGTGCCCATTCCAGCCGTGGCGGCGAGTGATTGCCGCGGGTGATTTCGTCGCCGTGCAGCAGCGAGCCGTGATCGCTGCGCCGGCCCCGGCCCTCGACGGCGTAAGTGCGCGGTCGATCTGGCGTCATCGCGCGGATGGCGTGACACCGATCGAGCGTTTGATCGGGACCCTTGAGAACCTGACGCTGATCCAGAGCGCCCTGGAGTCTGGCGATCGCCGCCAAACGGAAGACTTGACCAGCGATCTGTTCGCCCAGGTGTTCACCGATGCACGCGAAGTGTGCCGGGAGTTCGACCTCGAGACCGCGCGCGTCCGCGCCGACTTTGCCCTCGCGGCGTTCGAGTCCGGGCGATTGGACAAGTTGGGAAGCGAGACGGCCGAACTGGTCCGGCACATTCGCCATGACGTCGAGTCCTGCTCCGTCTACCCGTTGCCTCACGATCGGCTGTGGGGCTTCAAGTTCAGCGCCAGTGAGAAAGCCGCCGCCGCGTTTCCCCTGGCGCAGGCCGAAGTTGCCGAAGGGGGCCGTTGCTTCACGCTCGGTCACTACAACGCGACGGTGTTTCAGATGATGCGCGCCGCGTATCACGGCGTCCATGCGCTGGCCGCGGCGGTCGACTCCAAGCGCGCGGTCGCCGCCGGGGCCGTGGATTGGTCCGCTTTGGCGAACCATGTCGAGGCGCGCGTCGCCGCTGTCGATAAATGGCGCACTGACGAAGAACGCGCCGCGGCCCACGCCTTCCTGAGCGACGCGCTGCGCGACGTGCGCGGCTTGCACGAGTGCGCCAAACAGCTCGCCGACCCGGGTCATGTGTTCGATGAAACGCGGGCACTGACCGTGTGCCACACCACCCGCGACTTTATCGATCGACTGGCACGGCGCATCACTGAAGCGCAGGCCCGCCCCCTGACCCGAGTGGACTTCGCCGTGCCCGGCGCGGAGCTGGCAGCGCGCGATAACCTGCGGTCGATGCCGCGCGCGCGACGGGTCGTGACCGGTGCTGACCGAATGGCGATCGCCGCCGACCGCCCTGAATCAAGGGTGCCTGGCACCGACGTAACAGAAGGACACGAGTAGCCGCTTCTGCTACTTGCCGTTCTGCATTGCGGCGAGGAACTCTGCGTTCGCCTTGGTCTTGCTCATCTTCGAGAGGAGCAACTCCATCGCCTCAACCGGGGACAGCGGCGTCAGCACCTTGCGCAAGACCCAGACGCGCTGCAGGTCTTCCTTCGGCATCAGCAGTTCTTCCTTGCGGGTGCCGCTCTTCTGAATATCGATGGCCGGGAACACGCGGCGGTCGGCCAGCTTGCGGTCAAGGTGCACCTCCATGTTGCCGGTGCCCTTGAACTCTTCGAAGATCACTTCGTCCATGCGCGAACCGGTGTCGACCAGCGCGCTGGCGACGATGGTCAGGGAGCCACCTTGTTCGATGTTGCGTGCGGCGCCGAAGAAGCGCTTCGGGCGTTGCAGCGCGTTGCTGTCGACACCGCCCGACAGCACTTTGCCTGAGGTCGGCACGATGGTGTTGTAGGCGCGGGCCAGGCGGGTGATCGAGTCGAGCAGAATCACGACATCCTTGCCATGCTCGACCAGTCGCTTGGCTTTCTCGATGACCATCTCGGCGACCTGCACGTGACGCTGCGCAGGTTCATCGAAGGTTGACGAGATCACCTCGCCTTTGACCGATCGCTGCATGTCGGTGACTTCTTCAGGACGCTCGTCGATCAGCAGGACGATGAGATAGACCTCGGGGTGATTGGTGGTGATCGAGTTGGCGATCGCCTGCAGCAGCATGGTCTTGCCGGTGCGCGGCGCCGCGACGATCAGGCCGCGCTGGCCTTTACCAAGCGGCGTCATCAGGTCCATCACGCGCGTCGACATCTGCTCGGGATCGGCCTCGAGACGAATCCGTTCCTGCGGGTAGAGCGGCGTCAGGTTCTCGAAGAAGATGCGCTCTTTGCCGCGATTGGGAGGTTCGAAGTTGACCGCTTCAACCTTGATCAGCGCGAAGTAGCGCTCACCTTCCTTGGGCGGCCGAATCTGCCCGGCGACAGTGTCGCCGGTGTGCAGGTCGAACTTGCGGATTTGCGACGGGGAGACGTAGATGTCGTCCGGGCCGGCGAGGTAGTTGTAGTCGGGGGCGCGCAGAAAGCCGAACCCATCGGGCAGCACTTCGAGCACACCTTCAGAAAAGATCAGGCCGGCCTTGGCGGCGCGCGCGCGCAGGATTTCGAAGATCAGCTCCTGCTTGCGCATGCCGGTCGCGCCGGGGATCTCGTGGTCCCGGGCGATTTTGGTGAGTGCCGTGACGCTCAATTCTTTGAGCGTCGTCAGGTCGAGTGTTACCGGCTGTTCGGCGGTGGCGGTGGGGGCGTCTCCAGCGGTCTCGGCCGGAGCAGCGTGTCGATCATTTTCCACAGTTCCTTCAACCCTTCGCCGGTCTGCGCGGAAGCCGCCAGCACCGGACCATCGTGTAGCTGTTCGAGCTCTTTCAAGTGCCGCACGCGCTCGCTGCGTGTCAGCTTGTCAACCTTGGTGGCAATCACGACTCGCGCAACATCGACTTGCGAGAGCCAACTCCAGGCGTGCCCATCGGGCGCCAGCCCGGGGTGGCGGCTGTCAACCAGCAACAGCACCCCTTTGAGCCGACCCCCGGCATGGGCCGCGAAATAGCTGCCGGTGATCGCTTCAAACTCGCGCTTGGACGCCTCGCCCCCCCTCGCGTACCCGTACCCGGGGAGGTCGACGAGATAGAAGGGAGGCGGCCCATCAGGCGTCACCCGGTAGAAGTTCGCCAGGCGGGTCTTGCCGGGCGCGGCACTGGTCCGCGCGATTTTCTTTTTCACCAGCGCGTTAATCAAGCTCGATTTGCCGACGTTAGACCGCCCGGCAAAGGCCAGCTCCGGCAGGGCTTCTCGTGGAAACCCCTCCGGTGAGGTCGCGCTCGTGATGAATTCTGCGGTCACGTTCTCGGACGGGTGGATCGACCCGTCCGACCTGACCGGCCCGGCTGACCCGACCTAGTGAGTAATCGCATCCGCGCCGTCATCAACCACCGGTGCGTCCGGCGTCGGCGGGATCGGCACGATCGGCCCGGCCAAAGCCAGCTTCAACACTTCGTCCATGGTCGACACCTGATACAGGTTCATCACGTCGAGGACATTCTTCGGGATGTCGGCCAAATCCTTCTCGTTGTCCTTCGGCAGGATGATGTTCTTGATGCCGGCACGGTGCGCCGCCAGCACTTTTTCCTTGAGTCCGCCAATCGGCAACACCTTGCCACGCAGCGTGATCTCGCCGGTCATGGCGAAGTCGCGACGCGCCGGGATGCGAGCCAGCGCGGAAATCAACGCGGTCGCCAGGGTGATGCCGGCCGACGGGCCGTCCTTCGGAATCGCGCCTTCCGGAATGTGAATGTGGACGTCGTAGCGCCGGTTGAAGTCCTTTGCAATCCCGAATTCCTCGGCCCGCGAGCGCACGTAGCTCATCGCCGCCTGCGCTGATTCCTGCATCACGTCGCCGAGCTTACCGGTCAGCGTCAGCTTGCCGCGTCCCGGCATCAGCGTGGCTTCGGTAATCAGGATCTCGCCGCCGACTTCGGTCCAGGCCAGCCCGGTGGCGATCCCCACTTCGTTCTGTTCTTCGGCCGCGGTCGGCCGATAGCGCGGGACCCCTAAGTGCTGCGTCACTTTTTCGGCGGTAATTTCTTCGAACGTATCCGGTCCTTCGGTGACGACCCGGCGGGCGACTTTACGATTGACCGAGTTGATCTCGCGTTCGAGGTTGCGGACCCCAGCTTCGCGGGTGTAGCGCGTAATGATCGCCTGCACCGCTTCGTCGGTGAAGACAATGTTCTTGTCGGTGAGACCACTGCCTTCGACCGATTTCGGGATCAGGAATCGCTTGGCAATCTCGACCTTTTCCTGCTCGGTGTAACCGGCCAGCTGCAGCACTTCCATGCGGTCGCGCAGCGCCTGCGGAATCGTATGCAGCACGTTCGCCGTGCAGATGAACATCACGTGCGAGAGGTCGTACTCGACGTCGAGATAGTGGTCCTGGAAGGCGTTGTTCTGTTCCGGGTCGAGCACCTCGAGCAACGCCGCCGAGGGGTCGCCACGGAAGTCCATCGACATCTTGTCGACTTCGTCGAGCAGGAACACCGGGTTCTGGGTGCCCGCTTTCTTCATCGACTGGATAATCTGCCCCGGGAAGGCGCCGATGTAGGTGCGGCGGTGGCCACGGATTTCAGCTTCATCGCGGACCCCGCCGAGCGACAGGCGGACGAACTTGCGATTCATCGCGCGAGCGATCGACTTGGCCAGCGACGTCTTGCCGACACCCGGAGGGCCGACGAACGTGAGAATTGTCGCCTTCGGCTTCTTGACCAGCGCGCGCACTGCGAGGAACTCGAGGATCCGTTCCTTGATCTTCTCGAGGCCGTAGTGGTCTTCGTTGAGAATTTTGTCGGCGTTCTTGAGGTCGCGGCTTTCCTTGCTCTTCTTGTGCCACGGCACCGCAATCAGCCAGTCGAGATAGTTGCGCGAGACAGTCGCCTCGGCCGACATCGGCGGCATCGATTCGAGTCGCTTGAGTTCCTGGACCGCCTTTTCTTCGACGTCCTTCGGCATCCGCGACTGTTCGATCTTCTTCTTGAGGTCTTCGACCTCGTTGCCCTTTTCGTCCTTGCGGCCCAGTTCCTTCTGGATCGCCTTCATCTTCTCGTTGAGGTAGTACTCCTTCTGCGCCTTTTCCATCTGCTTCTTGACGCGAGACTGGATTCGGCGATCGACCTGGAGCTTATCGACCTCGGCTTCGAGGATCGCGGCAATGCGGTTGAGACGTTCGAGCGGTGAGTTGATCTCGAGCAGGTTCTGTTTTTCGTCGACGCCAACCAGCAGGTGCGCGGCGATGGTGTCGGCGAGCTTACCGGGATCATCAACCTTGACCGCCGCGATCATCGCGTCATAGTGCAGGTTGTTCGATAACTTCACGTACTGCTCGAACAGCGACACCACCCGGCTCATCGTCTGCTCGACATCGCCGGCGGTTTCTTTCATCCGCTGCAGCACTTTGACGACCACGCGGTGGAAGCCTTTGTCTTCTTTCCACTCGATCACGCGGGCTCGCTCAACGCCTTCGACCAGGACCTTGATGTTGCCGTCCGGCAACTTCAGGCTCTGCACGACGTTAGCCACGCAGCCCATCGTGTAAACATCTTCCGCGCCCGGATCGTCGACCGCGGCGTCGTGCTGGGCGGCCAGGAAAATCCGCTTGTCCTTCGCCAAGGCGTGCTCGAGCGCACGAATCGATGACGGCCGGCCAATGACGAACGGCATCATCATGTGCGGGAAGACGACCACGTCGCGGAGCGGAACGACCGGGAGGGTTTCGTAGACTTCGACCATAAGTAACAGTGCTGAGTGCCAGGTGCCGAGGGCCGTGTGCGGCGCTTCGGTGCCAGGTCAAGGTGCCCAGGCCGTGAACGACCCTGGCGGCGATTGGTTTAACCGGCTTTTTCGACGACTTCAAGACCGGTGCTCTTGCTGAGCACCATCTCGCGCGTGATGACACACTCACGCGATTTTTTCTGTCCCGGGATCTGATACATCAAGTCGAGCATCAGGTCTTCGATAATCATGCGCAGGCCGCGCGCGCCAATCTTACGATCCAGCGCCATCTCGGCAATCGCGTCGAGCGACTCGTCGGTAAAGCGCAGCTTGGCATTTTCGTACTCGAACAGTTTCGAATATTGACGAGTGATCGCGTTGCGCGGCTGGGTCAAAATCTGAATCAGCGCCGGCTTGTCGAGTTCGTGCAGCGTGGCGACCACCGGTAGACGGCCGACAAACTCGGGAATCAGTCCGAACTTGATCAGGTCTTGCGGCTCGATCTGCTCGAGAATGACGCCGACTTCCTTGTTCTTCTGGGACTTGATGTCGGCCCGGAAGCCGAGCGTTTTCTTGCCGATCCGTCGCTCGATGGCCTTGTCGAGGCCGACAAACGCGCCACCGCAGATGAACAGGATGTTGGTCGTGTCGATCTGGAAGAATTCCTGGTGCGGGTGCTTGCGACCGCCTTGTGGCGGAACGTTGGCGACCGTGCCTTCGAGAATCTTCAACAGCGCCTGCTGGACGCCTTCGCCTGACACATCGCGGGTGATCGACGGGTTCTCGTCCTTGCGGCCGATCTTGTCGATCTCGTCGATGTAGACGATGCCCTGCTGGCACTTTTCGATGTCGCCACCGGCCGCCTGCAACAGCTTCAGGATGATGTTCTCGACATCCTCGCCGACGTAGCCGGCTTCGGTCAGGGTCGTCGCATCGACGATGGTGAAGGGCACCGACAACAGCTTGGCGAGCGTCTGCGCGAGCAGCGTCTTGCCGGTGCCGGTCGGGCCGATCAACAGGATGTTCGACTTGGTCAGTTCAACGTCGGTGCGGCTGCGCGGCTGCTTCTGAATTTCCAACCGCTTGTAGTGGTTGTAGACCGCGACCGCGAGCTTTTTCTTGGTCAGCTCCTGGCCGATCACGTACTCGTCGAGGAACTTCTTGATCTCTTGCGGTGTCGGCAGGGAGGTGCGCACACCACGGCTCTCGAACCGATTGTCGTCGGCGATGATGTCGTTGCAAACTTCGACACACTCATCGCAGATGAACACGGTCGGACCCGCGATCAATTTTCGGACGTCGTTCTGATCTTTGTTGCAGAACGAGCAGCGCAGAATTTCGCCGCTATCGCCGGTCTTTTTGACCATTCGCCTTCTTGTCTCCCGGAACTTCTAGGTTACACCCGTTTACGGATGACGTCGTCAATAATTCCGTATTCTTTGCCCTGCTCAGCCGACATGATGTAGTCGCGTTCGGTGTCGGTCTGAATCCGCTTCACATCTTGTCCGGTGTGCTGCACGAGGATCTCATTGATCCGCACGCGCATGCGCAAGATCTCTTTCGCGGCGAGATCGATATCGGTCGCCTGGCCACCCAGACCAGACAGCCAGGGCTGGTGGATCAGGATGCGCGAATTCGGCAGCGAGAAGCGTTTGCCCTTGTGACCCGCCGCCAACAACACGGCCGCAATCGACGCCGCCTGGCCAATGCAGTAGGTCTGCACGTCGGGACGGATAAATTGCATCGTGTCGTAGATCGCAAAGCCGGCAGTGATCGATCCGCCCGGGCTGTTGATGTAGAGCAGGATGTCCTTGTCCGGATCTTCCGCTTCGAGGAAGAGCATCTGCGCGATCACCAGATTGGCGATGCCATCGTCGATCGGCGTGCCGATGAAGATGATGTTGTCTTTAAGGAGACGCGAAAAAATGTCGTAGGCGCGTTCGCCGCGATTGGTCTGTTCGACGACCATCGGGACGAGCTGATTGTGGGCAGCGCTCATCAGGGAACTCATGTATCTGGTCGATGTCTTGTGTCGGGAAGTGGACGCGGAAGGTCTAGACCTCCTCCAGTGTAACTCCCTTATTACTTATCGGGCGAGCGGCCTCTGTCTCAATAGGCCTCCAGAGGCCAAACGGCGAGTTTCTTCGGTCGCCCAATGACAGAATTGTAATACCGGCGACGCGCCTCACCCGGTGATTCGGGCCTGTTGCATCACATGCGATAAGGCTTTTTCGCGTCGCAGGCCGGCGGCGAGGCGGCCGAGCCCACCTTCTTGCTCGAGTCGGGACCGAACAGCCGGGATGGTCAGACCAGACCGCGCCGAGTATTTTTCCAGCTCGGCGTCGATATCCTCCTCGGTGACGTCCACGTGGTCACGCTTGGCGATCTCGTCGAGGACCAACGCCGACGCGACGGCTTCGGTCGACGGCTCGCGTTGACCTTCACGGAAGGCCGCCCAATCAATATTCGTCGTGCGCGGATCGATCCGCTGATCCATCAAACGGCGAGCGAACTCTTCGACGCGACGGTCGATCTCACGCTCGACTAATGACACCGGGACGGGAAACGGTACCCGCGTCGCGATCTTCTTGAGGATCTCGGCACGCACCTGGCGCTCTGAGGCTTCGCGCGCTTCGGCCTCGAGATCATCGCGCACCCGGCCGCGCAACGCGTCGAGCGTCTCGAACTCGCCGAGATCCTTGGCGAACTCATCATCGAGGGTTGGGACGATGCGTTGCCGGACGTCATGGACGGCGACGTTGTAGTCCACATCGGTGCCGGCCAGTTCAGGCATCGTGTAATCGTCCGGGAATCGCAGACGAAAGGACTTGGTGCCGCCGGCACTCAGGCCACGCAGTTGATCATCGAACCCCGGCGGGTTGGCGGCCGCACCAAGTTCAACCGGCACCCGTTCGTGCTTGGTCTTTTCGCCGGCCTGACCTTCCTTGTCGAACGGCTGGCGTTCGAGATCGACGACCACGGTGTGACCGTCGCCGACCATGCCGTTTTCAACTGGCTCGAAGCGCGCGGCCCGATCGCGCAGTTGTTGCAGCGCCTGCGCGACAGCGTCATCGTCGATCGCCACTGCCGCGCGGCTCGCCTCGAGGTCGCCGAACTGGCCCGGATCGAACGGTGGCAGGACATCAAATTCCGCTTTGAAGGTGAGCGGCTGTCCCTCTTCGACCTTGATGTCGCGAATATCGGGCGTATCGACCGGTTCAACCCCGCGTTCGGTCAGCGCCTCGCCGACGGCGCGCTCGACTAATCCATGGGCAACGTCGTGAAGAATCTGGTTCTTGAATTTCTTGCGGACCACGGTGGCCGGCACCTTACCGGGCCGAAAGCCCGGCAGGCGCGCCTCCCGGCTGTATTTGGTGGCGATCCGCGAGATCTCGGCGTCGACAACGTCGGACGGGATCTCGACCATCAGGTTCTTGCGTGTTTCGTTGATGTCGAGGAGTTCAGTTTTCATGTGATCTATAAAAGGTAGCCCTTCGACTTGCAGTTTGCCCGACTCGCTCAGGGCATTCGACATGTCGCGTGGGCTTGCCATGAGCGAGCCGGGCGGCGGCCCATGGCAGGCCGCACGGTGAGTCGAATGGTGCGAAAGGGGGGACTCGAACCCCCATAGCCTTGCGGCTACCGGCTCCTAAGACCGGCGCGTCTGCCAGTTCCGCCACTCTCGCACACCGGAATCTGTAAGCGTAGCATCCTTGCAGTGGGTGATCCACCGCCCTACTCTGTGGCGTGTGTGCTCGAGTCGTCGGGCTGGTGGCCTGTCCCGTGAGCAAGGTCGCGCCACTAGATATTGCGGTCTCCAAGCTCTGCTGATACCATGCGTAGTTCGATGAATGACTCAATCGTCTCCAGGGTGGATCTGTACCACGGCCTCTTTCGCTGGGAGTCCGTCTCCGGCGGTGCCGCTGCTTTATCGCGTCACTCCGCTGCGCCAACCTCGATTCCCGATCCCCACGGACGGGTGCTGAAGGTGGCCACGGTCGATGCGAAAGCACGCGGCATCTGCCCCGCGTGCGCGTCAACGGGTCAAGGCGGCTACGTCTCATTCGTGCAGGATCTGCGGTTGGCTTATGCGTGCCCCAGCTGCCAAAAGCTGGTCTGGCTCAACGGCGCATAACAGTGGCCAGTGGCCAGTGGTCGGTGGTCGGTGGTCGTGCCCGTGCCCCGGCGCGATACCGAGCCCGCACGGGCGAGCCCCTACCGCGTAGCGGTCCTGCCCGATGCGAAGCGAGGGTCCTACTGCGAGCGCAGCGAGCAGTCCTCACCCGGTAATCAGCCCACCGCGTTCGTCACACACAATTCCTCGATCACACCGCGGCGATCGCCACGCGTGTTGATCGACCGGCGCGCCGGCACACGCGAGCTGTGCAGTCCTGCGCGCTGTGCCGACCCATCGTCATACAGCGCGACGACGCTTGGCGCGGTGGAATTACTCACCAGGACGACAGCACCCTTGTTGGCGAGCGCGACGACGATGTCGCGGAGACGCGTCTGATCGGCATCGCTGAACCCGCGAGCCGTGTAGGAGCGGAAATTCGCGGTCGCGCTGAGCGGGGCGTACGGCGGGTCGAGATACACGAAATCGCCGCGGCCCGCGTCGTGGAGCACCGCTTCGAACGGCGCGGCGCGCAGCGACACGTTCGAGTCGGTCAACGCCGCAGCCGCCGCGCGCAAGCGCGCCGCATTGACGATCGGCGGATTGTCGTAACTGCCGGCCGGCACGTTGAAGTGGCCGGTAGCGTTTAGACGGAAGAGCCCGTTGTAGCCGGTGCGGTTTAAATACAGAAACATCGCTGCCAGCGGCACTGAAAAAAGGTCGGGATTCGCACCGTCCTGCCGCCACCGGTCGCGGCCTGGATTGAAGTGCTGATCCCGTACCGCGTAGTAATGCGCGCGGCCATGCTGTGTGTGGCCGGCAGCCAGTTCTTCGAGAGCCGCGATCAGCGCCTCTGTCGAATCTTGCACACGCAAGTAGGTGCCGATCAGATCCCCGTTCTCATCGCTGAGGGTTGCAGCGGCATTCTGCAATCGACCGCTGCTGTGGAGATCGAAGAAGACCGCGCCGCTGCCAAGAAACGGTTCGTAATAGCGATTGAACGACCCGGGGTAAAACGGGCGCAGGTGCGACAGCAATTGCCGCTTGCCGCCCGCCCATTTGAGGAAGGGACGCGTCTCGCTCGGTCGTGGCACGGGCGGCTATCTTACTTGCTCAGAACACCGCGTCCTTGTCAGCCCACCATCAACCGCGACCGTCACGGTGAGGAGCGCGCCCCGGGCGGGCGACGACCACCCTACCGCCTAACCCTTCCCTGTCTCAGATCCGATACAGGGTGGGGAAGTGCTGAGTGCTGAGTGCGAAGTGCTGAGTGCGAAGTGCTGGGGTGGCGGGTGCCGGTGCGGGGCGGTCGGGCGCGCTGCCTTTCGCACTTTTGCACCCGCCCGTCCACCTCTGCAGCCTCGCCTAGACACCTAGACACCTAGACACCTGGCACCTGGCACCCGGCAGCTGGCACCTGGCACCTGGCCCCTGGCACCTGGCACTTAGCACTTAGCAGTGTCACTCCCCCGTATCTGTTTGACACCGTCAGGTTTTGGGCGCATCATTCTCTTCTATTGGGGTCTATTAAGACATATAAAGTCTTATGGAGTCCGAATTGAGTGGCTGTAGATGATTCACCGCTGTAAGCGAGAGGGCGAAGCTGTCTCATCGAGACACTGGTGCTGGAGTTCAGTTGTGTTGCTGAGTTGCTGCATTGGTTGTGCGTCTGGGACAGAGCCGTATCCGAGCTACGACTTGTACACGCGTCGGCTGACTCGTCTCGATCTGGATACCAACCAGAACGGGCGCGTCGATCAACGCACGTATCTGAACGGCAACGTTCCGCTACGGTCCGAGTTGGATCTCGATGATGACGGGCGCGTCGATCGATGGGAGTACGTCGACGCGCAAGGCACGCTGGTCACCGTCGGGGCCTCGAGCCGCAACGATGGTGTCGAGGATCGCTGGACGACAGTCGCCGAGATCAACGGCGAACGTCGGCTGACGATTTCAACGGGCCGGACACGCCAGATCGATCGGTGGGAATTTTTCCGCGGCGACCAACTCGTACGTGTGGAAGAGGACAGCAACGAAGACGGCAGACCGGACAAGTGGGAGACCTTCGAAGCAGGTCGGCTGCGACTGCTGGCGTTTGACACGACGCGCGTCACGGGACGGCCCGACACGCGGCTGGTGTATGACGCGGCAGGCAAGGTCGAGCGGGCCGAAAGGGATCCCGATGGTGATGGACGGTTTGCAGTGGTGTCGCCGGACCAGATCCCGGCAGGAGCAATACGGTGATTGAAACGAAAGCACCCATTGGCGTGTCGGAAGCCTTAGCCCAGTTCGGTCTCGATGGACACGGCGTCGCGTCATTGCGCGAAGCGCGCCGCACCTTCGAACGCAGCTATATTTTGGCGGTGCTCGAGCAGCACCAATGGCGGGTCGGCGCGGCCGCACGCGCCCTGGGATTACAGCGGCCGAACCTTTATCGCAAAGCGCGTCAGCTGAGCATCAAGTTGAAACCTGAGGACAGCCAACCATGACGATTCGCGTTACCGGGCGCGGCCGGCACGCCACAATCGTCGCGGCGCTACTCCTCATGGTGCCGATGGCGACGTTCGCGCAATCCGGTCCGCTGACCGGATCGCTGCCGGAAGTCGAACCTGCCGACTACGACTTTCGCCTCGGGCCGTTCCTGTTTTCGCCGAACGTGAGCATCACTGAAGCGGGAGTCGACACCAACGTCTTCGACGAGCCTGTCGATCCGAAGCGGGACTACATGTTGACGCTGACGCCCGACATGCAGATCTACGCGCGCACCGGTTTGCTGCTGTTCAGCGGCGTCACGTCGAACGATTTCACTTACTACCACGAGTACCAGAGTGAGCGATCGATCAGCCGCAACTATCGCGGCCGTCTCGAGTTCCTGCTCAGTCGAGTCCGTCCATGGATCGCCGGCGCGCACGCCCAGAAGCGCACCCGCCCAAACGATGAGATCGATCTGCGCGCCCGTCGCGCGGAGATCGAGCTCTCGGGCGGAGTCGGCTTCGAGATCTCGCCGCTCGCCCGATTTTTTGTGATGGGGTCGCGGCTGCGGACGCGGTTTGACGACAATCAAATCTTTCGCGCCACCGACCTGGCGCAGACGCTCAATCGCCGCGAACAGGCGTTCTCTGGTGGCGTGCGCATCCAGGCCACGCCCTTCACCATCGTGACGCTGTCGGGCGGGATCAGCCGTGATCGATTTGACCAGACCGGTAGCCGCAATGCCGAAACGAGGGGCGCGACGGTGGAGGTGGAATTTTCATCAGAGGCCATCGTCCGCGGGCGCGCCGAGTTGAGCTTCGACGATTTCAAACCGGATAATCCGTCGATCCCGTCCTACCGCGGAATCACCGGCGCTGCAGCGCTGACCTATACCGTGCTCGACCGCGCGACGGTCACCGGCGAGTTTACCCGCGGCGTGCAGTACTCCTTTGAAACCTCGGAGTCGTATTTCATCGATACCGGTGCGGATGTCACCTGGACGCAGAAATTATTCGGGCCGTGGGACGTCCAGGGGCGCTATTCCCGTCAGTGGCTGGACTATGCCGAAGTCGGCGTCGCCGCAGTCAGCGGCAGCAACCCAGCGGTCAACGCCTATCAGGTGGGCGTCGGCTACAATCTTCAGGACAACTCCCGTCTTGGTTTCAATTACGAGTACGCCGAACGCGTGTCCGACGCTCGTCCGGACCGGCGATTTAACCGCCGCCGCTTGTTCGGGTCTTATACGTACGGGTTCCGGTAATGACACGACACCATTTCGCCACCGCGGTCTTCGCGTTCGTCGTCGGGATGAGTGCCATCTCGGTCGCGGGTCAGGCCGCGCCGGTGCAGGCGCCGAAAACGCAGACGCCCGCGCCGACTCCTCCGCCGATGCCCGAACGGCAACTCCTCGGCACCCAAACCACTGACTACGTCGTCGGCCCGGCCGACGTGATCAAGATCACCGTCTTCAATGAAGATCAGCTGACCGGCAGCTTCCGCGTCGACACCGACGGCACGATTACCTATCCGATGCTCGGCCGCCACCACGTCGCCGGACGCACCGCCCGCGAGATCGAAACGGTGCTGACCAAACTGCTGGAAGATGGTTTCGTGCGGCGTCCGACGGTCGCCGTCGAAGTTCAGGATTTTCGCAGCCGCACGATTTTCATCGTCGGCGAAGTCCGTACCGCTGGAAAGTATCCGCTCCAGGGCGATATGACCCTGCTCGAGGCCCTGGCGCTTGCCGGGTCGGTGACGTCGAATGCGAGCAACGAGATTCGTGTGATTCGTCCGCGTGATCCGAGTGCGAAGAAAGAGGCGGCGCAGCCGGATGCCGACGTCAACGCCGAGGAAATCAAAGTCGACCTCAAAGCGCTCGAAGAAGGCAAGGTGGCCGGCAACGTCGTTCTGCAGGATGGCGACACCGTCATCGTCGGCCGCGCCGAGCGCTTCTACATCAGCGGCCACGTGCGCACGCCCGGCTCCTATGTCATTGACCGCGGCATGACCGTACAACAGGCCATCGCCGTCGCCGGCGGGATGACCGAACGCGGCTCGACGCGCGGGATCAAAGTGCGGCGCGAAAACCCGAACAAGCCGGGCGAATTCGTCGAGGTCGATGTCCGCCTGACCGACCGCGTGGTGCCCGGTGACACGATCGTGGTCCGCCAGCGGCGGATCTGACAGCCGCTCGCCAATCACTCAATCATCCAATCACCCAATCGCCAATCACCCAATCGCCAATCACCCAATAGATAAATGTGCGGCATTGCCGGCGTGATTCGTTTCACGCCCGGCTCCAATTTCACGTCGATCGCCGAGCGCCTGGACGCGGGATTAGCGCATCGCGGTCCGGACGATCGCGGTCGCTATGTGTCGCCGGCCGCCGACGCATTGCTGGTGCATCGCCGCCTCGCCATCATCGACCCGACGTCGTGCGGCCATCAACCGATGGCCACGCCCGATGGCCGGCATCACATTGTGTTCAACGGTGAGATCTACAACCACCGCGCGCTGCGCGCAGACCTCGAGTCGTCGGGAGAAACGTTTCACACTAATTCCGACACTGACGTCGTACTCCGGCTCATTGCGCGCCGCGGCGTGAGCGCTCTTGCGACCGTGCGCGGGATGTTCGCGCTTGCGGTGTGGGATAACCACGCGCGCGAACTCACCGTCACCCGCGATCGTTTCGGGATCAAGCCGCTGTACGTGGCCGCAACGACGCGGCAGGTTGGTTTCGCGTCGGCAGTCAGTGCCCTGATCGACGCCGGTCTGTCGGATGGCACGATCGACGCCGCCGGCGTGCTCGCGTTTTTGCGCTGGGGCCATATCCCCGCCCCGCTCACCTGGGTGCGCGGTGTTGAAGCCCTGCCCGCCGGCACGTGGCGGACGTGGTCAGCCGATGGCACATCCCGCTGCGGCCGCTTTGCCGACGCCCGCGAGCTGTGGACTGGCGATCCGGATCCCCTGACGACGGCCGCGGCGATGATCGAGCGCGCACGCGCCGCACTCGATGACAGCGTGGCGGCGCATTTGGTCGCTGATGTGCCGGTAGGAATTTTTCTGTCCGGCGGCCTCGATTCTGCGGCGCTTACCGCGCTGGCGCGGCCGCGGGTGTCAGCCCTTCACACCTACACCGTCGTCGTTGACGAGCAAGCCTACTCGGAGGCGCAGGGCGCAGCACTCGTGGCGCAGCATTTCGACACCACGCACCATACGTTGCAGGTCGACGCGGCGACCGTGGCGCGGCAGTTCGACACCACGCTGCATGTCATGGATCAGCCGACGGTCGACGGGTTCAACACCTTTGCGGTCGCCGGCGCTGTGGCCGCGACCGGCGTCAAAGCCGTGTTGTCCGGCGTTGGCGGCGACGAGGTGTTTGGCGGCTACCCGTCGTTCCGCCGCCTGCCTCGTGCCATCCGCCTGTCGCGCATGCTCGGACCCGCGGCCCCGTTCGCCGCACGGATCGCGGCGACCGCACGGCCGGCATGGCAGTCGCCGCGGTGGGCCCACTTCGCGGCCAGTCGGGGCGCACCCGGTGAGATGTATCGCGCGCTGCGCGGTTACATGATGCCGACAGAGCTCGCGTCGATCGCCGGCCCAGCGCTGACTCTCGATGCCTCGGCCATGGCGCGTGTCCGCGAAGTCGAAGAGTCGATGCTGCGTCCCGTCGCAAGCGAAGTCGACGTGGCAACCGCCGCGCGGCTGGAGAGCACCATCTATCTGCAGTCGCAGTTGCTGCGCGATATCGACGCATTCTCCATGGCGCACGCGTTGGAAGTGCGTGTGCCGTTCATCGACGCCGAACTGGTTGGCGCGATATGGCCCGACCTCGCGCGTCACCCGGCATTGCTGGATAAGAAATCCCTTCTGACGCGCGCTGTGCCGAATCTGCCGAGCGGTATTCTCGGTCAGCCGAAACGCGGCTTTACGCTGCCGTTCGCGCTGTGGATTGATCACGGCCTCAAAGACGCCGTTTACACCGGGATCGAGGCGCTGGCGCGCGATGGCTGGATCAAGCACGAGGCGCCGGCCCATCTCTGGGATCAGTGGAGCAAGCGGCACGTCCACTGGAACCGCGTATGGGGTCTCGGGGTACTTGGCCGTTTTCTGCATGCGCACGCCGGCACGCCTCGATGAGGCGGCTGGCCGATGCCGCCATCGTGATGGCGCTGGCCGTCGGGACTTTCGTCTTCCTCGAGGCCCGCGTCGCAGTGGCTGCGCCGGTGGCGGAGGATGCAGCGATTCTGTTTCGATATGCCCTGAACCTTGCCGCGGGCGACGGGCTTCGATGGAACCCGGACGGGCCAACGGTGAGCGGTGCGAGCGATCTGCTCTTTGTGGGCGTGGTCGCGCTCGTCGCGCAAGGACCGTTTTCGATCGAATGGGCGGCGCGTGCCGTTGGGGCGGCGGCGCACGTGGCGACAGTGATCGCCGTCTACCTGGCGCTGGCGCGCTTGTTCAAGCAGCCGCGTGGGCTCGCAGTGGCGGCGGCGCTGTTCGTGTTATTCAGCCCGGCCTGGACTTACGTCGCAGCTGGGTTCGGAACCACACTCTTCGCGCTGGTGGCAGTGGCGGCGTGGTGCGCCATGGTGCGATCGCTGCGATCGCCACACCCGCGTGATGCACAGATCTTCGGCGCGTCGCTGATCCTCTTGCTCATCACTCGGCCGGATGGAACGGTTCTCGCTTCCGCGATGTGGCTCGGCTATGCGATTGCCCGCGGCGTCGACCGCGTCGCCGTCGTCTCGGCAGTGACTTTTGCGGCCGGTGCGGCCACGTTGGCTCTCGGGCGCTGGACCTACTTCGGCGACATCCTGCCTCCCACAGTAGTGAAGTGGACATGGCCTGATTCCGTTGCGTCGGCGATTGCGCTGCAACGCGGTGCGTTCGCGATGTGGCCGGCGCTGCTCACGGTGCCGCTGGTGTTGTGGTCCCGCCGGCGAGAGGCGTGGGCGTTCGCCATTCCGGCGATTGCGTTCACGGCGTTCTGGGCGTTCATCTACGACGACCAGAATTTCAACAGCCGGTATCAGTACGCGCTCACGCCAATCGCTCTGCTGGCGTGGCCGCTGTGGACTGATGCCGTCAGGACGCGGGTGGTTGATCTGAGGCGCTTCAAACCGTTCGCCTATGCGGCAGCGGTGGTGGCGGTGGTGATTGGCGCGTCGCTGGCGGTGTGGCACCAGGCGCGACGGGTTTACCAAGTGCCGGTCGAAGACGGCCGCTACGCGGTCGCGCGAGAGTTGTCCGCGTTCAGCGGGCGCGGCCTGCGGATGGCGGTCACTGATGCCGGAATCTTGTCGTTTGCCAGCGGCTGGTCGTCGACGATTGATCTGGTCGGCTTAAACGACGCGGCAATCGCCCGCGACGGCGTGCGCGCCGAATATCTGGCTGCTCACGCGCCGGCCGTCATCGAGTTCACGACGCAATGCGAATCGTCGACGGACCGCGCGTTCGAGCTTGGCTGGCACGGCATGACACGTCGCATCCGCCAGTTCGTCACCGACCACAACTATATTCACGCCGCCGCCTACGGGCGCGATGCGTTGTGGGTGCAACACTATTACGTTCGTCCGTCGTTGCGCGATAGCCAGGCGTTGGTGTCGGCACTGCGCGACGTGCCCTTCGCGCTACCCGGCACCGGCGAGCGGGCGCGCAATCTGGTCATCGACAACGCTGTGCAATGGGGTCCATGTCCGCCACTGCCGTGACGCCGGTGACGGTGATCGACAGCGGCCATATGACCGGCAGCGCGTGGGCCGAGCTGTGGAGTTACCGTGAGCTGCTCGCGTTTCTGGTGTGGCGCGACCTGAAGGTTCGGTACCGCCAGACCGCGTTGGGTGTCGCGTGGGCCGTGTTGCAGCCGTTGGCGACGATGGTGGTCTTCGCGGTGTTTTTCGGGCGCCTGGCGAAGCTCCCGTCCGACGGCGTGCCGTATCCGGTATTTGTGTTTGCCGCGCTGGTGCCGTGGACCTATCTGGCGGCGGCGGTCTCGACCGGTGCGGGCGCACTGATCACCAATCAGAATCTCCTCACCAAGGTCTACTTCCCTCGATTGCTGGTCCCGGCCGCTGCGGTCACGACGCCGCTGTGTGATGCCGCCTTGACGCTGCTGCTGGCGCTGGTGCTCATTGCCTGGTACGGCATCATGCCAAGCCTTGCGCTTCTAGTGGTGCCGCTGTTGCTTGTCTTCTCGCTCCTGATCGCCCTTGGCGCAAGCGCGTGGCTATCTGCGCTAACGGTCCGTTATCGCGACGTGCGATACACGTTGCCGTTCGCGATACAGCTCTGGTTGTTCGTGACGCCGGTCGCCTATCCCAGCTCGCTGATTCCCGCGCAGTGGCGTGTCGTCTACGGCCTGAACCCGATGACCACTGTCGTCGATGGGTTTCGCTGGGCGCTCCTCGGTACCCCGCCGCCGCCAGTCGCTGTAGTTGCCGCGTCGGTGGCCGTGACCGCCGCGCTCCTCGCCGGCGGACTCTGGTATTTCCGCCGCGAAGAACGGTCCTTTGCCGACCTCGCCTGAGGTGCTGACAACGCCGCAACCCGGCTGTGCTGTGCCGGTCGTGCCGCGCCCGGATGAAGGCGTGCAGGACAACGGACGGATGCTGCGCCTGGCCAATCGCCTCGGTATTTCGCGCAGCTTGCTGTGGGCGTTGCGGACCGAAGGCGAAGCCGCTATCGTCGGTTGGCAGTCACGCTGGTGGTGGCCTGCGCGGCGGCGGCTGAGACAGCTGCGGCAGCAACGTGAGCTGCTGGTTAACGTTGGCTCCGGCCCGTTTGTCATCGATGGCTTCATCAATCTCGAGCTGCGGGCGTATCACGATGATGTTGTGCGCTGGGACTGCCGGCGGTCGCTGCCGTTCACGGACGCCTCCTGCGCCGGCATCCGCATTGAGCACTTCGTTGAGCATCTCGACCCGCGCGATGAGTTGCCGGCACTGCTTGCCGATTGTCATCGCGCCTTACAGCCCGGCGGCGTGCTGCGGATCATCGTGCCGGACACCGCTCGCTACCTTCGCGCGTATCTCGATGACGATCGCGTCGCCTTTCATCGATTAGCTGTGCCCGATCCGTTGCCCAACGATCTGCCGACGCCGCTGGACATCGTGAACCATGTCTTTCATCAGTGGCATGAACATCGATGGGCCTACGACTGGCCCAGCCTCTCATGGCGATTGCAGGCGGTCGGGTTTGGTGACCTGGAACTGACCACCTTCCAGCAGTCGCGCTTGCCGGCCCTTGCCCAGGACCGCGATGAGCATGCCGTGTACTCGATGTATGTCGACGCGGTGAAAAACGTAACGTGACCGAGCCGGCGATTCGCATCGAGGGGTTGAGCAAGCAGTACCAGTTGGGCGCCGACGCGGGCGTCACCAACTTGCGTGATCGCATCACGTCCGGCATCAGCGGTGCGCTGAAACGGACGTCGAACTGGCTTGGGGGCGATCGCTTGGCGCCCGCGGGCGTTGACCTCTTCTGGGCGCTCAAGGACGTGTCGTTCGACGTGCCGGCCGGCCAGGTGCTTGGCATCATCGGCGGCAATGGCGCTGGCAAATCGACGCTGCTGAAAATTCTGTCGCGGATTACACCGCCGACCGAAGGGCGCGCGGTCATCCGCGGACACGTCGCGTCGTTGCTGGAAGTGGGGACGGGTTTTCACCCGGATTTGACTGGCCGTGAGAACGTCCGGCTCAATGGCGCGATTCTGGGGATGAGCCGCGCAGACGTCGATCGCCGATTCGATTCGATCGTCGAGTTCGCCGAAATCGGACGCTTTATCGATACGCCGGTCAAACGCTATTCGAGCGGAATGTATGTTCGCCTCGCTTTTGCGGTCGCTGCCCATCTCGAGCCGGAGATCCTGATCGTCGACGAAGTGCTGGCGGTGGGTGACGCGCGCTTCCAGAAGAAATGCCTCGGCAAGCTCGATCAGGTCGCCGGCACCGGCCGCACCGTGCTGTTTGTCAGCCACAACATGACCGCCGTTCAGCGCCTGTGCACGTGCGCGGTGGTGCTCGAGGAAGGTCACATCGCTTTTCACGGCACGCCGCGTGAAGCTGTCGCGCGCTACCTCAGTGGCAGTGGCGCCAGCCGCTACGTCGCGCGGGCGCGCACCGGGCAGGCGCAGGTGCTCCAGGCCGAGCTGGTCGACGCGCACGGCGACCCCGTCGACCGCGTCGTCATCACCGATCCCGTGACCATCGCAATGCGCGTCTTCGTGCCCGCGCATGCCATCGGCACTCGTCTGGGGATCGGGCTGCTCAATGCTGATGGCCTGCCCATCCTGACGTCGAATCTCGATGATCTCGACATGCGGTTGCCGCCGGGGCCAACCGAACTGGAGGCGCGCGTGGTGTTGCCACCGAACTCACTGCTGGCCGGCGATTATCACGTCGTCACGTGCTTGTGGAACGAAGCGACGATTGTCGATTTACAGGAACCGGCATTTGCCTTTGCAACGAATGCCGGCACTTCCGTCCTCTATCAGCGTGACGCTGATCGGAAAGGCGTGCTGCATGTCGATTGCCACTGGCAGCTGATCGAAGCGCCGCTGCCGGCGTCGACGAGCGCCAGTTAGATGCTGAACAGACTTCGCCGCGCCGCACGCGCGTTGGCCGGCGAGCCGCAACCGCCGTTGATTTCGCGACTGATTCGTGGCGACCCGCGGTCGAGCACGTTCTTCGACGCCATCGAATACATCAACTTCGAACAGATCGAAGGCGACATCGTCGAGTGTGGAGTCTTTGGCGGAGTCAGCCTGTCGATTCTCGCAAAAGGCGCCACCTTCGACCCCAAGGGCATGACCCGGCGCGTGATTGGTATCGACACTTTCGAGGGTCTGCCTGCGTCGACTGAACCACACGCGCGATGGGGCGAAGGTGATTGCGCGACGATGCACGGTGCGCATCCGTTGCTGCAGCCGGGCGAACGAGTGACCCCCGAGTCGACGCGCGAGTTGTTCCGCCGCTGTGAACTGGCGGAGCCGACCTTGCTCGTCGGACGGTTTGATGCGGTGTTGCCGACCGTGGTGCCGTCACAGTTGTCCCGGATCGCCTTATTGCATGTGGATTGCGATCTCTACGAATCGACGCGCGACGTCCTCGCCGGTGTCGCGGAGGTGCTCGAGGATGGCGCAATCGTGCTGTTCGACGATTGGTTTCACTACCGCGGCCATCCGGGGCGTGGAGAAGCGCGCGCCTTCGCCGAATTTCTCGAACAGCATCCGCAATGGCACGCGGTGCAGTGGCGTAGTTACGGACCATTTTCAAACGCGTTCATCGTGTCCCGCCGATGACGATCGCGCACCTCGGTTCAAAGACCGGACAGCAGGGTGGGCCGGCCGGGTACCTGGCCCAACTCGCGCGCGCCTTCGGCGCCTATGGCACTGCGGACCATGTCGTCGCGCTGCCGCCGCGGGGACCATCGCCGGCGCTGGCGCCCGTGCAGCCAAGTGCCAACAGCGCAGCGCAGCAATGGCTGCGGCGCGTTCGTAGCAGCGTCGCTGGTCCGCCGACGTTTTATCGACCGTCGACGGCGGACATCAACACACCCGGCGGCAAAGTCGACGAACTGATGTCTGGTTCGTGGTCCGCCATGCAGGCTGACGTGGCCGCGTCGGTCGCCACAGCCGTTGCTGCGAACACCGAGGTGTTGTTCGCGCACGATGCAGCGGCGGCGGAAACGGCCTTGGCGCAGCGGCAGCCACATCAACAGGTGTGGTTGTTCCTGCACACCCCGATGCCGATCGCGTTGTACTTGACGTGGTGTTGGGGGGTCCCCGAGCGAGACTGGCAGGAAGTGGCGCAGTTGCCCGATGTGCTGTCGTGGAACGCGCGGGAGCTGGACGTCATCGGCCGGGTCGACAAAGTGCTGATGCCGTGTCCGGAGTCCGTCGATGAACTAGTCAAGGGCGATCGGCGTTTTGCCACCGCGCTGTCCCGCGTCGAGTTCCTGATGACTGGTGCGGCCGCGCCGCCGCGCCAGTGGCCTGACCTGAGCCGCACGGAGTTGCGCCAACGCTGCGGCTTGCCTGCCGCGGAACCGGTTGGCCTCTACATCGGCAATGCGCAACCGTACCGCGGCTTCGACCGCCTGCTCGACGCCTTGCGGGCAATGCCGTCCCGTACCGACGTGCCCGGAATCGTGGCGGTTGCCGGCCCCGCGATTGACACGCTGCCGCTGATCAGTCGGGTCAAGGCGCTCGGGCCGGTCGGACACATTGCCGACCTGCTGGCCGCGTCGGACTTTGTGATCAACGTCAATCGCTTCAGCCTGTTTGACTTGTCGACCATTGAAGCGCTCGATCTCGGCTGCCCACTCGTCCTGCATGCAGGCGGGGGGAACCTGACCTTCCAGCGCCTTGGCGCCGGCGCGGCGATGATCCCGGACCTCGCCGCGCGTTCGATCGCGGACGCCTTGACCGTCGCTTTTCAGTGGACGGATGCGGAGCGTGCGGCGCGGGCGGCAGCGTCCCGACACTGTTACGACGAGCACCTGAGCTTGCGCCACCTGCGCGATCGCCACGTCGCTCTGTACGACAGCAGCGCGATGCATGTGGCCGTTCAGGGATGACGACGGTCGACTGCCTCGTGATCGGCGCCGGGCCCACTGGCCTCGGTGCGGCATGGCGCCTCGACGCGCTCGGCCATCCGGACTGGCTCCTCTGCGAAGCGGCCTCTGAGGCTGGCGGCCTCGCCGGGTCGGTGGTCGACGCGCACGGTTTCACCTGGGACTTTGGCGGCCACGTCCAGTTCAGCCACTACGATTACTTCGATGATTTGATGGACAGCCTGCTCGGCCCCGACGGCTGGTACTTCCATGATCGCGAGTCGTGGGTACGGGTGCGTGGACGCTTCGTCCCGTATCCGTTTCAGCTCAATCTTCAGAACCTGCCGGAGGACGATGCTGCCCGCGCCATCGTCGGACTCATTCATGCGGCGCAGCGCAGTGCCGGCAGCGCGCCCCACGACTTCGGTGCGTGGATTGACGCGACCTTTGGTGCAGGCATCGCGTCGTTATTCATGCGGCCCTATAACACCAAGGTGTGGGCCCGCGATCCGGAACGGATGGCGTGGGACTGGATCGGCGATCGCGTCGCCCTTGTCGATTTGCCGCGCGTCGTCGAAAACTTGCGGCTCAATCGCGACGACGTGTCGTGGGGGCCGAACAATCGATTCCGCTTTCCTCAGCGCGGCGGGACAGGAGTCATCTGGCGCACGCTTGCGTCACGCCTCGAGCACCGCCATCCCGGGAAGTTCAAGTGGAACAGGCGTCTTGCCGCCGTGGACACCGCTCGTCGTCGCGCGACGTTTGACGATCACACCGAGGTCGCGTATCGCCGCATGATCAGCACGATCGCGATCGACGAACTGATCGCGATGAGCGACCTTGCGGCATCTTTGGCCGCAACCGCCGATGGCCTGGAGTATTCCTCGACGCATGTCATCGGCATTGGACTGCATGGGCGGCCCGGCCCGGAGCTGGCCAATAAATGTTGGTTGTATTTCCCTGAGGATAATTGCCCGTTCTACCGGGTCACTCACTTCTCACACTACTCGCCGGCCAACGTTGCCGACCCGGCGGCGCAGTGGTCGCTGATGGCTGAAGTCGCTGAGTCGTCCTACCGTCCGCTGCGCGACCTCGACGTGGTTGCCGACACCGTGCGCGGATTGGTGAACACCGCTTTGATCGACACCGCAGATGCGGTGCATCACACCTGGCATCGTCAACTCACACGCGGCTACCCGGTGCCTTCGCTCGATCGTGACTCGATCCTGGCGCAGCTTCGTCCCGCGCTTGAAGCACGCAATGTCTTTTCGCGTGGCCGTTTTGGGGCGTGGAAGTACGAGGTGTCGAACCAGGATCACAGTTTCGCGCAGGGCGTCGAAGTGATCGATCACCTGTTGCACGGAGGCATCGAGGAAACGCTCGACAGCCCCAGCGTGGTCAACAGCCGGGTGCGGGTCAAACGGTGAGCACCAACGTCGTCTACGTGCTGCCGGACAAGATGGGCGGGATGCTCAACATTGTCGCGTCGCTGCTCGCACACCGCAGCAGCCCGGACCATCACGTGGTGTTGACCCATAACACCCTGTCGACCGATGCGCGATTTGCCCAGCCGCTGCAGGCGGCGACTCAGACCACCGTCGAATACACGTTGCCGGTCGAGAATATTCACGCGGTGCTGCGTCGTCTGCGCGACGCGCTGCCGCCGGGCGGCGGTGTGTTGGTCAGCAACGACCTGTTAGAGTTGGCGCTACTGCATGTGCACGATCCGGGGCGCATGGTCGTGCAGATCCTGCACGGCGATCATGACTACTACTACGACCTCGCCGTGCGGCACGACAGCGTCATCGACGTGTTCGTCGCGTATGGTCGCTCGATGTTCGACGGATTGCGCGCACGCTTGCCACACCGCACCGGCGACATTTACCACTTGCCATATGGAGTGCCGCTGCCGGCGACGACGCGCCAGCCGGTAGCGGGCCCGCTGCGGTTGTTGTTTGCCGGTCGGCTCGACCACGGCCAGAAAGGTGTGTTCGATCTCCCGGTGATTGCTCGCCTGTTACGGGAGCGCGGGATCGATTATCGGTGGACGATCATCGGCGGCGGCCCGGATGAGGCCCAGTTGCGCAGCATGTGGACAAACGGTGACGTGGACTGGCGCGGCGTCTTGATGCATGCCGACGTGTTGCGCGCGCTGCCTGAGTTCGACGTCTTTGTCTTACCGACTCGCGCCGAAGGGTTCTCGGTTGCGCTGGTCGAAGCCATGGGGGCTGGGCTGGTGCCGGTGATCAGTGATATTCCGAGCGGGGTACCCGAGGTGATCGAAGACGGCGTCAACGGGTTTACGCCGACGGTTGGCGATAACGCGGGATTTGCCGAGGCGATCGCCACCGTTGCCGCAGATCGTGCCCGGCTCGAGGCGATGAGTACAGCGGCGCGCGACATGGTGGCGACGCGCTTCAACGTCAGCGACCGGATTGCCGCCTACGAAGCGCTCTACGACCGGTGGCGTGAATTGCGGCGGCCGCGCGGCGCACAGGTGCCGTTGCCGTACGGCAGCCGGCTCGATCGGTCCTGGGTTCCTAACCCGGTCGTCCGCACCATCCGTACCGCGATGCGACGGGCGCAGGGGAAGCCGATATGAAGGTGATGATCCTGTGCGGCGGGATGGGCACTCGCCTCGGCGGGGCGAATGGCGACTTGCCGAAACCGATGGTGCCGATCGGCGGGCGCCCCATCCTATGGCACATCATGAAGGGCTTCGCCCACGTCGGCTTCAACGACTTCGTGCTGTGCCTCGGCTATCGCTCCGACGTGATTAAGCAATATTTCCTGAACCTGGCGTCGATGATTCACGACGTCACGATCGATATGGCCACCAAGACGGCGCTCGTCGCGCCGTCCGCGGATGAATCGCAGTGGCGGCTGACGCTTGCCGAGACTGGTGTCGACAGCATGACCGGGTATCGCATTCGCCGCGCTGCCGTCCACCTCGATCCCCAGGACGACATCTTTGCCGTCACTTACGGCGACGGAGTGACCGATCTCGATTTCAGGAAGGTGGTTGCTTTTCATCGCTCGCACGGTAGGTTGGCGACCGTGACCGCCGTTCATCCGCCCGGTCGATTCGGGGAGTTGCAGGTGCGCAGCGGCGGCGGCGTCTCCGAGTTCAACGAGAAGCCGCAAGTCACAGCCGGCTGGATCAGCGGCGGCTTTTTCGTGTTTTCGCGAGCCGTGCTGGATCGCATCGCCGACGACCCGTCGGTCATGCTCGAGGAGCAGCCGCTGCAGCAGCTCGCGCGTGACGGCCAATTGATGGCTTACGCGCACGATGGCTTTTGGTATTGCATGGATACGCCGCGTGACTTGCAGCAGCTGTCACGGCTGTGGACCAATAGTGCGCCGTGGGCGACGTGGACGCGCTGACTGCGCGGTGGCGCCAGGCCCTTCGCGGCCGGCGGGTGCTGCTGACCGGCCATACCGGGTTCAAAGGGAGCTGGCTGGCGCTGTGGCTCGCCGAGCTCGGCGCGCAGGTGACCGGCTTTGCCTTGCCGCCGGTACCCGGGCGAACCCTCTTTGCCGACGCTCACGTCGACCGCGTGCTCAACCACATCGAGGGAGACATCCGTGACCGATCCGCGTTCGAGGATGCGTGGCTGAAGGCGCGGCCAGAATTGGTGTTTCACCTCGCGGCGCAAGCGGTGGTTCGCGAAAGCTACCGCGATCCACTGACGACGCTCACCACCAACGCGATCGGAACGGCGCATGTGCTCGATCTCGCCCGTCAGCATCCGGCTGACCTGGCCGGGCTGGTGTTGATTACGAGTGACAAGTGCTATGAAAACCACGAGTGGGATCGCGGTTATCACGAGCGCGACGAACTTGGCGGTCACGATCCATACAGCGCGAGCAAGGCCGCGGCGGAACTGATTATCAGCAGTTACCGGCGCAGCTTTTTTGGTGATCGGGCGGTTGGTGTCGCAAGTGCGCGTGCCGGCAACGTCATCGGCGGCGGCGATTGGTCCGTTGACCGGATCGTGCCCGACGCCATTCGCGCCCTCGAAGCCAACCAACCCATCATCGTGCGCAGCCCCACGGCGGTTCGGCCGTGGCAACACGTGCTCGAGCCGTTGTCCGGCTATCTCACGCTGGCCTCGCGTTTCGTGACCGGCACGCGCGAAGAACGGGAGCGCACCGCGCAGGCGTGGAATTTCGGTCCGACCAGGGATCACACGCGCACGGTCAGCGAGCTGGTCAACACCATCGTGAAGCTGTGGGGCGCCGGCGATTGGAGAGATGGGTCACGCCCCGACGACCCGCATGAAGCGACGCTCTTACGGCTCGACATCACGAAAGCTGAAGCGGAACTGTCGTGGCGTCCGCGTTGGTCGTTTGAGCAGTCGATCACCGCCACAGTGGAGTGGTACACGGCTCGCGCGCGGGGCGAGGGTGTCGCTGCTCTGTGTCGCCGTCAAATTGCGGATTACGAGGCGTCGGCGTGAGTGACCTGATCGACGGTGTGCGCTGCCGTCCGCTGGATGCGTTCACCGACAGCCGCGGTGTGTTGATGCGGATGGTGCGCGCCGATGACCCCGGTTTCGCCGGCTTCGGCGAAATTTACTTCAGTGGCGTCGATCAGGGCGCGATCAAGGCGTGGCGTCGTCACAACCGATCGACGTCACAGTTCGCGGTGCCGATTGGCGCTATTCAACTGGTGATGTTCGACGATCGCCCGGGCTCGGCAACCTGCGGAGCAGTAATGGTGATTGAAACTGGACGCCATCACTACCAGCTGATTACCATCCCGCCGGGCGTTTGGAATGGCTTTCGTGGGCGCGGTCCCGGCCTCTCTCTGGTCGCCAACTGCGCTTCATTGGCTCACGACCCCGCTGAATCCGATCGCCTCGAGCCAACGAGCGCGAAGATTCCATTCGAGTGGAGCGCGCCCTGAGCAGCGGGGTGCGCGGCGCGGTGGCCCTGGTCACCGGCGCGACTGGGTTTCTGGGCACGCATTTGGTGCGCGCGCTGTCGAGCAGCGGCGCCCGGGTGCACGCGATCTCGCGGGTGGCGCGCGATGGCCGTGATGAGAGAGCGATCTGGCACCGCGCTGACCTTGTCGATCGCAGCGAGGTCGCGGCCGTATTCGAAGCGACCCGTCCCGATCTGGTGTTCCACCTCGCCGCATATGGTGCACAGCCTGACGAGCGGGACTCCGAAGCGATGTTCGATACCAACGTGCTCGGGTCGTGGAACGTCTGGACCAGCATGACGCCGTCAGTGCGTCGGTTGATCATGGCGGGAACGCCGGCCGAGTACGGACCGCAATCGGAGCCTGCGCGCGAGCGTTCGTTTCATGCACCCGTTGGTGCGTATGGCGCGACGAAACACGCAGCGGTCGTCCTGATCGCGGGACTCGCACGCGCGGCTCATCGCGAAACCGTGATTGTCCGCCCCTACGGTGCCTACGGGCCGGGCGACGACTCGCAGCGCGTCATTCCGTCAGTGATCCGAGGGCTGCTCCGCGGTGAGACAGTGGCAGTGACTGACGGCAGCGCCCGGCGCGACTTCCTGTACATCGACGATCACATCGACGCCCTGATCCGTGCCGCGACCACGCCGTCACTCGCGCCTGGTGCGACCTTCAACATCGGCAGTGGGGAAGGGATCGCGTTGCGCGACGCGTTCAGTCAGATTGCCGCAGCAGTCAACGGTCCCGGCTCGCTCGCGTTGGGTGCCAGGGAGTATCGCAGCGACGACCTTCGCGACATCATCGCCGAGATCGAGGTGGCGCGCCGCGAACTGGGATTTGAGCCGCGCACGCCCTTCGCCGATGGCATCGCGCGCACGGCGGCGTGGATGCGTCAGCACCTCGCCTCGGAGACATCGACACGGTGAGTAGGGCCCCCGCGGTAAGCGTCTTGATGACGTCGTACAACCGGGAACGTTACATCGCTGCGGCAATCGAGAGTGTGCTGTCGCAACGTTTTCCCGATTTCGAGCTGGTCATTACCGACAACTGCTCAACTGACGGGACTCTGGCCATTGCGCAACGCTACGCCGCGATCGATCCGCGGATTCGCCTGACCGTCAACGAACGCAATCTCGGCCAGTTCGGTAATCGCAATCGCGCGGCGTCACTGGCGCGGGGCCGCTACCTGAAATACCACGACTCCGACGACCTGATGTATCCGCATTGCCTGGAGATGATGGTGCCGCTTCTCGAGCAGCACCCGGCGGCGGGATTCGCGCTGTCAGCGGCGCGGCCGTGGTCCGGCGGGCCGGTGCCGATGCTGCTGTCACCGCAGCAGGCTTATGAACGCGAGTACCTCGGTTTCGGCTTGTTCATGGGTGGCCCGGCGTGTGGGCTCTACCGCGCCGAAACGTTCGGCGCGCTCGGCGGCTTTCCTGAAGAAGGGGTGTTTTCGGACCACCTCTTTCTGATGAAGGCCTGCGCGCACTACCCGGTGTTGTTAGTCCCTGCTGATTTGTTCTGGTACCGCCTCCACGAGGGCCAGGAATTCGCCAGCAAAAATGTGGCGCAGGAGTACGCCCGCCTTCCTGGGTATGTCTGGCGGATGCTGTCGAGTGATGAGAATCCGCTGTCCCCGACGCAGACCGAAGCGGCGCGTCACACCTTTGCGTGGAATGTAGCCAAGCAGACCTGGCGCGATCTCCGCGCACGGCGCTTGGCTTTGGCCGCCTACCGCCTACGCCACACCGGCCTCACCGTGGCCGACTGGGCGCGGTACTTTCGTCGGCCGTCGCGATCGGCGCTGGCCGGCACCCCGGTCAGTAGCGACGGCGAGGCGTTGACGCCGGACTGGGTCCGCCTCCCCGGGCGGCGCTGATTGTGGGTGCGTCATTGTCCCAATGGTGTGCCCGGTGAATTCACGCCAGCCAGCAGGCAGCTGACGTGCGGATCGTTCAGGCGGTCGGTTGGTACCTGCCCGACTCGGTCGGCGGCACGGAACTCTACGTCGGCCAGCTTGCGCGATGTCTGCAGTCGCAAGGTCACGAGGTGCTGGTAGCGGCGCCTCAAGCCGGCCTCGCGACCGCGCACTCGTACGAGATCAACGGCGTGCCCGTTTATCGCTATCCCATTCCGGTGTCCTTGACACGGGCGGAAGCGAGGGGCGATTCAGTCTCTGTCGGCGCGGCCGAATTTCATGCCTGGCTGGCCAGGGTGAAGCCAGATATCCTGCATACCCACACCTTCGTCACCGGGCTCGGGCTCGCCGAAATCAAAGCGGCAAAGCAACTCGGCGCACGCGTCGTCTCGACAACCCACGCCGCCAGTTTGTGGTTCACCTGTGAGCGCGGCACACTGCTACACGACGGGGTTGCGCTCTGCGACGGCGTGACTCGCGTCCACCGATGTGCTGCCTGTGCGCTCAAGCACCGTGGCGTGCCGAACGCCCTTGCCGCGGGGCTGGCACACATTCCACTGGAGGCGTCGCGCGTCGCCGCTCGGATTCCTGGGCGCGCCGCCACTGCGTTGGCCATGCCCAGTCTGATCGAGGGCAACATGATGCGCCAGAATGAGCTGTTCGCGGTGGCTGACCACCTTGTGGTGCTGAGCGATTTTGCTGCGCGGGTGCTGCTCGCCAATGGCGCGCCGCCCGCGAAAGTGGTCGTTAACCGATTGGGAGTGGCGCGCGACGCGGTGACTACCTGCCCCTCCGGGCGTGCGGTGCGTGACCCGCAACGGCCGGTGACTGTGGGTTACGTGGGTCGAGTCGAAAGTATCAAAGGACTCGACGACTTCGTTCACGCGGTTCTGTCCTTGGCCAAGTCAGTGCGCCTACGGGCGCGAATCGTCGCCATAACCTCGTCCCCTGCCGATCGCGAACACTTGGCCGCACTGGAGGCCACGGCTGCCAACGATTCGAGAATTACCTTCGACCGCGCCTGCTCGCAACCGGAAGTGTGGGCCATGCTCGGTGAGATCGACGTACTCTGCTGTCCCTCACGGGTCGTGGAAGGCGGGCCGACTGTCGCCTTAGAGGCGTACGCCGTGGGCACGCCGGTGATCGGTAGCGCCCTACCGGCACTCAACGAAGTGGTGCAACACGGGATCAACGGGGCGCTGTTCCCGCCCGGTGATCGCCCCGCATTGACCCGCCTGCTCGAGCGCATCGCGGCGAACCCCGCATCGACGATCGATCAATGGCGCACCTCCCCGCATACACCGCGAACATTCGATCAGGTGTGCGCTGAATACGTGCGGTTGTACCAAGCGTGAGGCATTTTATCCGCCGTGTCGGGAAGCGATTGATGGGGCCGCGGCTGACCACCGCGGTGCGCGTTCGAACGCGGCATGCGGACCTGCCCGACTGGGGCAATTTGCGACGGACATCCCCCTTCTCTGAGCAGTTTGGTTTTGACCGCGGAACCCTCCATCGATCGTTTTTATCTCCACCGCTTTCTCGAGGAGCACCGCTCGGACATCACCGGCGACGTACTGGAAATCCAAGTCCCTGGGTACACCAGGCAATTCGGCATCGACGTGCGCACGTCTCACACCGTCGATATCGTCTCAGAGTTTTCACCGACTTTTCAGTGCGACCTGGCCAATGCCGACGGCCACATCCCTTCGGTGGCGTACGACTGCTTTTTGCTGCCAAACACGCTGCAGCACCTCAAACACATCGACGGTGCCTTGCGCCAGGCGTTCCGCGTTCTGAAACCGGGCGGCGTGATCCTTGCGTCAGCTGCCGGGCTATTACGCCTGACCTCGGCGTCAGACGATTACTGGCGACTGTCGCCTGCCGGATGGCGGGAGTTGACCGCCGGGGCCTGGCCGAACGCGGAGATCGCCATTTCCGCTCACGGCAATTGCCTGTCTGCGGCCGCAGCAATCTATGGGCTGGCAGTTGAGGAACTCGACACGCGTGAGCTCGTAGTGCAAGACGAACGCTTTCCCGTGCTCATTACGATCCGCTGCCAAAAGCCGGCGGCGCCGCAGGACGCGACATGACCGGCGTGTTTCAGCTGCGGATTGCTCTGCACGAACAACACTTCAACTTCGTGCTGCAAAAGCCGTGAACCATCAGCTGCGCGGGCTTGCCAAGCGACTGCCGCTCGAGTCGATGCTTGGCGCATATCTGTCACTCCGGTCGCTCGACGGCATTGCCGTGCTCTGCTACCACGCGATTCGACGCGATCACGTGACGGACAGTCAGTTGCCGTTCGCCGGCATCCACGTTCGCACCTCGACGTTTGCCCGACACTGCCGCACGTTGTCGCGCTACTGCCATCCGATCTCGCTGAACGACTGGCGTGCCTATCGCGCTGGCCGGGGCTCGTTGCCGGCGCGCCCAGTAATGTTGACCTTCGACGATGGCTACCAGTCAGTCCTCAGTGAAGCGCTGCCTTTGCTCGAGACGTACAAAATTCCCGCGATGGTCTTCGTCTGCACCGAGCCGGTGCTCAACGGCGAGATGTTCTGGTACGACGCGATGGGTTACGCCGGCGATGAGGTCGGCGTCGAACCGCTGAAGGAAGCCGACCACGAACGCTGGAAGGCTGCAGTCGATGCCGTAAGGCGAACCGTAGCATCCGACGACCCGTTAGCACCGCTGACGCCCGATGGTGTCAGAACACTGGCTCGCCACGGCTTGATTGAGATCGGCGGTCACACGCACCGGCATCCGATCCTCGCGCGAGTGCCACTCGAGGTGCAACGCGAAGAAATAGAAACCAATCTCGACACGTTGCAGAAATGGACCGGCCAGCGACCGCGCGCATTTGCCTATCCCAATGGGCGTCCCGACGTCGACTTTACCGAGGCAACCTGCGATGCCTTACGCAGCGCATCGATCGAGTTTGCGTTCACCACCGAGGAGCGGTTGGCGAAACCCGACGTCAGTCCGCTGCACGTCCCTCGCTTCATGGCCACTGACGGGTTGACCGCAGATGAATTGCTCTACCGGCTGGCCCGCGCGTGGCGATGAAGTCTCGCGTGCTGGTAGTGATGCCGGGGCATCTATCGACGACGCCTCGACTGCTCAAGGTGGCCGACGCCGCGAGCGAGGCTGGCTACCAGGTGCGCGTGGTGAGCGCGTCATTCCTTGATTGGGCCGTTGCTGCCGACGAGATGACCGCCGCGAGCCGAACCTGGCAGTGGCAGCGCGTCGAATTTCGCCGTGGGGTGGCAACGGCGACATACCTGACGACCGGCGCACGTCGGCATGTGGCGCGGACGATCCTGAGGATGGCAGATCCAGCGGCGGCGCCGTGGTGGGCAGTCACACGCGCGTTATCGCGCGCGCACGATGAACTTGTGAGCCGGGCGCTCACCGAACCGTTTGATCTCGTGGTCGGGGGGTCAGTCGGTGGCTTGGGCGTCATTCCGGAAATAGCGGCGCGTGCGAAGGTCCCCTTCGGCTTGGATCTCGAGGATCTGCACACCGGTGAACTTGATGCTCGGGACGGCGGGCTGCAGCACGACGCGGCGCGGCGTGTCTTGCGCGAAGTGCTCCCAAAAGCCGCGTTTGTGACGACGTCCACTTCCTTGATGGCCGACGCCTACCGCGATGGGTTTGGTGTCGCTCCTTCGGTACTGCACAACGTGTTCTCGTTGCCTGACTATCAGGTGTTGGATCCGGTTGAAGGTGGCGCGCTACGGTTGTACTGGTTCAGCCAGACCATCGGTCCTGGCCGAGGGCTTGAGGACGCTATTACGGCGATTGGGTTGGCAAACATCGACGCGGTGTTGACGCTGCGGGGCCGATCCGATGACACCTATGTCGCGGGCCTCCACCGCCTCGCCGCGCAGGCCGCCCCGAGAGCCCGCCTTGCCGTCGAGCCACCTGCCGCGCCCGACAGCATGCTGGCCTTGTGTGCCCAGCATGACATCGGTCTCGCACTCGAGACACAAGCCATTCCTAATCACCGCGTCTGCCTGGCGAACAAGATTTTCACCTATCTACCGATGGGACTGCCCGTGGTCGTTAGCGATACGCCGGCGCATCGATGGATATCTGGGCAGCTCGGCGACGCTGCATTCTTATATCCCTCTGGGCAGGTTGACGTCTTTGCAGAACATCTGCGACGGTTCGCGTCAGACCGCAATCGCCTGCTCGGTGCGCGTCGCGCAGCACGACAGGCAGCCGTCAAACGTTGGCGGTGGGATCATCGCGAAGAGCGCGATGTCCTGCTCGCGCTGATGACAAGGGCGCTGGCGTGAACATCCTGCTGCTCATGGACGCCTACATTCGCGTCCCGCCTTTGCATTACGGCGGCATCGAGCGCGTGGTGGCCGATCTCGCCGATGGTTTGGTGTTGCGGGGCCACAACGTGACGTTATGGGCGGCGCCCGGGTCCCGCACCGACGCTGCGCTCGAGTCATTTGGTCGCGAAGGCGAGTGGACAGGCTGGAGCAACGTGCGCAATACGCTCACCCTTGGCGGACGGTTCGCGCGAATGGGCCGGCGGTTCGATGTCATTCACAACTTTGGCCGGCTGGCCTACCTGCTGTCGATCGCGCGGCATCGGGTCGGCAAGGTACAGACCTACATGCGTCCGGTGAATCCAGCGAACATGAAACTTTTCGGTCGCGTCGGCGCCCGCGAACTGGTGTTTACGGCGGTCAGTGATGCCATCCGGCGGACCGGCGCGCCGGGCGGTGGCGACTGGCGTGTGATCTACAACTGCGCGCGTCCCGCGCTTTACACGCTGTCGACAAACGTCGACGCGGCGCGCGCGCCGCTGTTGTTCCTGGGCAGACTCGAGCGTTGCAAGGGCGCCCACACGGCGATTGACGTGGCACGCGCCGCCAATCGCAAGCTGATCATCGCCGGCAACGTATCGACAGTGCCTCACGAGAAGGACTACTTCGAGCGCGAACTGAAGCCACGCTTCGACGGCGAATTGATCTCCTACATCGGCCCGGTCAATGACCAACAGAAGATCAAACTGCTCGGCGAGTCGGCCGCGCTGATGATGCCGATCGAGTGGGAAGAACCGTTCCCGGTCACGCTGCCGGAAGCGATGTTGTGCGGTACGCCGTTGATTGCCTTTCGCCGCGGCGGCGTGCCGGAAGGGATCATCGACGGCGTCACCGGCTTTGTCTGCGACACTCCGGATCAGATGCGCGACAGCATCGCGCGATTGCCGGAGATCGACCGACGCGCGTGCCGCGCCGACGCCGAGCGACGATTCAGCGACGAAGTGATTACCTCAGCCTACGAGTCGCTGTACGAAGAACTGGTGAGTGCCGGAGGGTGAGTATTTCGTTACCACGGGGCCAGTGGCTGAATGTCGGCTCAGGGCCGACGGTTGTTCCGGGCTGGATCAGCATCGATGGCTCGTGGCAGGCATGGCTCGCCGAACGGCCATTGTTTGCACGTGCGGCAGCAACAGTCACGGGCCGCGAAACAGGTCACTGGCCGGAGGGGATCGTGTGTCGCGACGTGCGCGAAGGACTCGGATGGCCTGACGCCAGCGTCGCTGTCGTCTACAGCTCTCATTTCATCGAGCACCTGACGCGCGACGACGCCCGTGCGTTTCTCCGGGAGTGCTATCGCGTGCTCGCACCCGGCGGCATTTGTCGCATCGTGACGCCGGACTTGCACGCGTGGGCTCGCCAGTACATCGACGCGAAGCCCGGCACGGGCGCGGGTGACGTGTTTCTCGCCGCCACGCTACTCGTCCCGGACGAAACGGCGCCGCCGCAGCCATGGTTGCAGTGGTATCGCGCCCGGACGCAGTTCGAGACCCATAAGTGGCTTTACGACGGCGAAAGTTTGGCCAACGCTCTGACCGCTGCCGGCTTTGCTGAAGCGACGGTGCGTGACTATCTCGACAGCGCCATTCCGCGCGAGTCCCTGGCGCTGGTGGAAATTCGTGAACGGATCGCCAATGGCGAAGGCGTCGTTGTCGAAGCGGTCCGTTGAAGCGCCTGCTTTTTGTCAGCCCACACTATCCGCCCGATGGCGCCGCCGGCACACACCGCGCCCGTGTGCTCGCCCCTTACCTCCGGCGTCATGGCTGGCGGCCAACCGTCTTGACGGTGGATCGCGCGGCCTACGAAGGCACCCTGGACCTCGAACTCGAACAGATGGCGGACAACGGTGTGGAGGTGATTCGCGCCTCGGCGCTGAGTGCGACATGGACGCGTCGACTGGGCGTCGGTGACCTGGGCCTGCGCGCCTTGCCGGGACTTCGGTCCGCGGCGCGTCACGAGTTGGCGCGCGGCGGTTACCACGCAATTTACGTGACGACGTATCCGATCTATCCGGCGTTGCTCGGCCCGTCGCTGAAACGCGAATTCGGCGTACCGTTCGTGCTGGATCTGCAGGATCCGTGGGTCGGCGCGTGGGGCGCATCGGTAGGACCGGGCACCGATGGCGCTCCGAATCTCAAAAGCCGCATCAGCCGCACGGTCGCAGCCGTGATCGAGCGGCGCGTGGTGCCGCACGCGGACGCGTTGACCAGTGTCTCGAGTGAGTTACTCGACTCACTGCGTGCAACCTACCCGGTGTTGGATGCTCGCCCGTCACTGGAGCTGCCGATTGGCCTCGACCCGCGCGACGTCGAGCTCGCGTCATCGCACCACACGCGCAATCCTTTCTTCGACAGCGCTGACGGCATGTGCCATGTGTCTTACGTCGGGACGTTGCTGCCGCTTGCGATGGACGTCGTGCGGGTGTTGTTCGAGGGCGTCCGCGAGTTGCGTCGCACCGATCCGGCGCTGGCGGCGCGGCTGCGTCTGCACTTCATCGGTACGAGTAACCAGGCACAACCCGGCGGAGCCGAACGTGCGCTGATGCTGGCGCGCGAGATGGGCATCGGCGACCTGATCTCGGAACACGCGGCGCGCGTGCCATTCGCGGCTGCCTTACGGGCGCAGCTCGCCTCGACCGCGTTACTGATCGTGGGAAGCACTGAAGCCCGATATACGGCGAGTAAAGTGGCCCCCGCACTGGCGTCGGGACGGCCGATCCTGGCGCTCGCTCACGCACAAAGCGATGCGGTACGGCAGCTACGAAACGCCAATGATGCGACGGTCCAAGTGATCGGGTTTGACAATCCAGCGTCGCTGCGCGCGTGTGTGGAGCCGGTGTCCCAGGTCCTCCGCGAATGGCTGCGAGTATCGCCGACGTCGCGGCCACCTGCGGAGCGGCTGGCGAGGATGTCGGCATTGACTGCGCCGGTATTGGCCGGACGCCTGGCCGGCTTACTTGACCGCGTGACTGGGCCGTCTTGATCGAGCGCCCTTACCGCGTCACGTTCCTGATGACGCACCCGGTGCAGTACCTGTCGCCGTGGTTCCGATGGATGCATGCTAACAGTTCGTCGCTCCGCCTGACCGTCCTCTACGCGGTGCAGCCGACCGACACCGCTCAGGCCACGGGGTTTGGCGACGAGAGATTCGCATGGAGTGGCGATCTGCTCGGAGGCTACGAGTCGCGCATTCTCACTCCGGGTCGATCGGACGCGTCGATCGATGCCGCCGCGTTCTCGACCGTCGATGTGCCGGACCTCGAAGAAGCATTGGCGGAAACGGCTCCTGATGCCGTCGTCGTGCCGGGGTGGCACGCGGCATTTTACCGGCGCGCCTTTGCGATCTGTCGCAGGCGTGGATGGCCGGCCGTCTATCGCGGTGATACGCACCTCGCGTCTGGGCGGCGCGGGCTCTCGCATCGGATCTGGCGTCGCGCCTCGCGCCGCCGTCTTGCTGCCTACAGTGCGTATCTCGCCGTGGGCACCCGCTCGCGCGAGTACCTGCAGGCGGGCGGCGCGGCCGAACCGCTGGTGTTTCAGTCGCCGCACGCCGTCGACAACGATACATTCGACCACCAGGCTCGCAATACGTCACGCGCGCAGGCACGCGCCCAGTTTGGTCTCGCGCCGGAACAGTTCACCGTCCTGTTCGCCGGCAAGCTGCAAGAGAAGAAGCGGCCGCTCGACGCGATCCGAGCGGTGGCCCGCATCGCCGATGCGCAACTGCTGATCGTCGGCACTGGGCCGTTGGAGGCGTCATGCCGGGCAGAAGCGGCGCAACTCGGTGTCGCGACCCGGTTCGCGGGCTTCCTCAATCAGGACGCGATCGTTCAGAGCTATGTCGCGGCTGATTGTCTGGTGCTGCCCAGCGACGGACGCGAAACCTGGGGCCTGGTCGTGAACGAGGCGATGGCGACTGGTCTTCCAGCAGTCGTCAGTGACGAAGTTGGCTGCCAGCCCGACCTCGTCATCGAGGGGCGGACCGGTGCGGTGGCCCGGTGTGGCGACATCACCAGCCTGGCTGACGCACTCGAGCGGATCCGGCGGCCGCTGCTCGGCGGCCACCGCTTCGACGAGGCGTGCCGGCATGTCGCGGCGCAACATTCATTTGCCGCTGCGACCACCGGTCTGGATGCTGCCTGCGTCCGGCTCGGCTTGCAGCGCAGCACGCGCATCGCCAATAGCCTCCAAAAGCGGCAGGTGTTGGCGCTGTGCGGTCACATGGTGGTCGCCGGCGGCATGGAGCGCATGACCTTCGAGGTGTTGCGCACATTGCGTGCTGATGCGGGCGTCCACGTACTGGTCAATCGGTGGGCGAGCTCTCGCATTGTGCGTCTGGCCGAAGACGCCGCTGTCGCCTGGCAGACCTACCGCTGCGAAGAACCGCTGATCCGGCGGTTATCGGTGGTGACCGCGTGGCGCATTGTGTCCGACGTCGTCGGTGGCAGCTCGGACGTCATTCGTCATGCGGTGCAATCGCGAGCAAGCCACATCGTCGTCCCTGATTTCTTGATCGCTGTGCGCCATTGGCCGGCGTTGGTGGTGCTGCGCCTACTCGGCCGCCGGGTCGTGTTGCGCGTGGGAATGGCACCAGCCGATGGCGTGTTCTATGCGCGCCTGTGGAGGTGGATGGTCAACTCTGCCGTCGACCGGGTCGTTTGCAACTCGCAATTTTTCAGGGAGCTCGTGCTGCAACACGGTCTACCGGCCCACAAGGTGGCGGTCATTCGCAACACCGTCGCCACACGGCGGCCGCACGCGACGGCCGCGGCGTCGCCGATGCGGGTGATCTTCGTTGGCCAGTTGATTCCCGGCAAGGGGATCGATCTCCTGCTGGACGCCGTGTCACTGCTCCGCGCCGAAGGTCTTCCCGTCACGCTCGACATCGTCGGTGAATTGGAGGGCGGGGAATCGCCGGCCTACCGTGGTCACCGCGGCACGCTTATCGATAGAGCCGCCGCGGCCGATTTGGTGGATGCCGTCCGATTCCTGGGTTTGCGCGACGATGTCCCGGGGCTGATGGTGCAGGCGGTGGTGCACTGCTGTCCGTCGCGCCTCGACCTGCGCGAAGGGATGGCCGGCGTCGTCCTCGAGGCAAAAGCTGCGGGCATCCCGTCGATCGTGACGCGCAGTGGATCGTTACCGGAACTTGTTGTCCACCGCGTCGATGGCTGGATCGCGGACGACACAGCGGCGTCAGTGGCGAGCGGCCTAAGATACTTTCTGACCAACGAGGAGGACCGACGCGTCGCCGGGCGTGCCGCGCTGGCCTCGCTCGCCCGATTCGATCGACCGACGTTCGAGCGCGCCTGGCGGACCGAATTCGGGTTGGACGTAGTCACGCCCGAACCGTACGGCTTGGCTGCGTCCGAGGTCCACGAATCGCGATGATTGGTGTGTTCGGTCACTGGCCGGCATCGGGCCACGGCTCGAGCTCGGTCGTCAGCCAAATGGCTGCGGCGCTGCGTTCGAATCCGAAGCAGGAGTTCGTCAGCGCCGCGGCGGACGCGATCACCATCGGCGGCCTGCACCTTCCAGGCGATGCGCCATCGTGGTGTGCCGAGAGTCGTGATGGCCGCGGCCTGCTGTGGATCGCCGGAGACGTGTTTGCGACGCGCGCGCCGTTACGGGCCCGCGAGACGGCTGGCGATTCAACGTGGCGACAAGATATCGCGGATGCACTGAAGCGGGACGGCCCGGCAGCGATCAATGCATTGAACGGCGAGTTCCAGCTCGCCTTCTGGGATCGCGAGGCGCGGGCGTTGACCTTGGCGGTCGATCGGTTCGCGACGCTGCCCCTTTATTGGTCGGCGAATCGTTCCGGTTTTACGTTTGCTTTTGGCGTCCGCGGTGTTCTGATGGCGCCAGACGTCGCGCCGAATCCCGACGTAACGGCGATTCGTCAGGCGGTGACGTTTGCCGGTTACCGGTTGGGCGACAAAACGAACATCGTCGACGTTCGGGCGATGCGTCCGGCGCACACAGTGCACGTGACCGATCCGACCAGGGCGACGACACGATGTTACTGGTCGTGGTCGGATCTCCCAGAGCCTTCCGCCTTGCACCTCGACGAAGCGGTGGAGGAGTTACGACCGCGTTGGCGAACGGCGGTGACGCGGCGCTTGCTCGGGACGAAACAGCCGGGGCAGACACTCAGTGGGGGTCGCGATAGCCGCGCGATCCTTGCCGAGGCAACGCTGCACGCGCCGTCGTGGACGGCGTTCAGCTATGGCATCGCCGGATGCGACGATGTCCGGTTTGCGCAACAAGCGGCGCACGCCGCGGGCGCGAACTATCGCTTCCTGCCGTTGTACGGACGCGCTCATCCCGACTGGCTCGAACGACGCAGCGCCCACATTCAGCGCACCGATGGCCTGATCGATCTGATCGACCTGATGCATCTGGAAAATCACGCCGAACTGACGGCGGCTGTCGATTGTCAGTTGTCGGGCTACCTTGGGGACGTTATCGTCGGCACGACCTACGACCACGTCGCCTCGGAGGTTGACGCGACGATTGCGCTGTCATTCCTCGGCTCGCCGATGTCGCTGTCGTGGGATGAGGCGCGCCAAGCCGTGCGCGAGCAATCCCAGTGGGACGGGTCAGGTGCCACCCGCGCGACGATTTTCGAGCACAAGTTCGCGCAGGCGATCGGCCGGCCGAACACGGCGTTGTCGGCGTCAGTCCGGGTCCGGCGCCCGTTCATCGACCTCGACGTCGTCGACTTCGCGATGAGTTTGCCGTCGCAGGTCCGCGCCGGGCTTTACGACGCCTGGGCGTTGTCGACGTATCAGACTTTGTTTGCAGATATCCCGGTGCAGAAGACCGGCGTCCCGCTTGGCAAGTCGCCATTGCGTCTGGCGAGCGTCAGGGTTGGACGACGTGTCCGTCGCGTCGCGAACCGTGTGCGGCGCGCTGCCGGCCTGACAGTGACTTCATTCTCACGGACCTACACCAATGACGCCGAAGAATCGGCGAGCCCCGGGATTCGCGAGCGCATTGAAGCGACGATTCTCGCACCGCAATCGACCGTCGTCGAGCTGTGGGGACGCGAGATGGT
>DATLXN010000015.1:0-119817 GCA_035575715.1 Vicinamibacterales bacterium
GCTCATCCTCAATCTCACCATGGTCGGCACCCTCGAACATCACGTCGACGGCCGTCGACAATATGCCGACTCGTTCGAGCAGCGCCGTTAACGGAACCCCGGTGAATTCGGCATTGCCCGCCGCTCCCGATTGCCACTGAAGGCCCTTCTCTTTTGGCGCCAGGAACACCCGACCGTTGCCGGCACACTCAATCACCGTCACCTGGGACTGAGTCGCCATTGCCGTCAACTCGCGATACGAGAAGTTGCCCGGCTTCTTGACGGCACCTTCGACGCTCAGCCGCCACGTCGATCGCTTGAGATCGGGCTCAGCGAAGTGGTTACGCACGTAGAACTGCTCGGATGGTGTGATCGACTCTCGGAGCGCGGATTGCGGTGATTCCAGATTGAGCGGCTCCCTCTGACGAAGGATCAAGCCAGAGCCAGGCCCGCCTCGACGGTCTGAAGGGCGCAGCGTTGCCACGGCGTTCTTCCGGGGCACTGCTCTTGACGATCTCCGCGCTATTCCTCGGCCGGCACTCTTCTTTGCCATTAAATGATCCATTCGCTTCATGCCGCCGTCAGGAGATACACGACCAGCGACACCCCGACCACGACGAGCAGTAACGC
Organism: Vicinamibacterales bacterium; assembly: GCA_035575715.1. GTDB lineage: Bacteria > Acidobacteriota > Vicinamibacteria > Vicinamibacterales > UBA2999 > JACCSI01. The sequence continues at coordinate 610 of DATLXN010000015.1, forward strand.
AATCGATACGCCTAGCCACGTGGGTCGGCCGACAAACGGTTCGCCGCGATTGAGGCGGCGGACGGTCGACAGATGCCTCGCGGTGGAAGCGGCGGTGAGCAGCACGCCGAGACCAATCAAGCCGATTCCAAACCATCGTGAGAAGCCGGCGGGAGGTGGCGGACCGCCTTGCATTGCGGCGATCTCGTGGAGGAAGAGCCCGAATCTCGCGACCACGAACCCAAATCCCATCAGCGCTAGGCCGGTTCTGATCCACGCGAGGAACGTGCGCTCAGCGGCGAAGTAGACGCGCGGATCTGGCTCCGATGGTGCCGACCGAAGCGGCTCATCCCCCATCCTCACATCTTGTCGCACAGCCAGGTGCCCGGCTCAAAAAATCTGTCGGGGCTTGGATTCGACCTGCTGCTTCTTGCCGAAATTCTCGAACCTGACGATGCTTCGAGCCTTCCCCGCTTCAATCACTGCGGGCTGAACCTTCGGGCTGTGCGATCAGCCTCCAGCCTCGTACCGGAATTTCACCGGCGTCACCGCGACCGATTTCCCGTCGCGGCTTTTTGTCAACGTACCTGCAAGCACTACGACATCGTAAGCCGGGGGTTTGTTCGGAAAGTCATCCAGCACGGTGAACGCCCCATCAAAGGAATAGTGGACTCCGTCGACGACGGCAGTCGTGAACGTGAGGCCCATCTTCTCGATCTTCGGGTTTTTGAGCACGTAGTCCTTCGCGCTCTTCACTTTTGGTCGGAGGAAGCCGTTCAGCGGGGCGGACGCCGCGTTCTCGTCGATGTTCGCGAGCGAGAGAAAATCGAGTTCCGCAAATTCTCCCTGGAATTCTGCGACGGGATCGTAAGCGCCCGTGACGTCAGCGCCCACGGGGATGGCCGGCGCGTCAGTTCTGCGCACCGGCAGAAGGCGCCTCGGTCTTGCCGCAACCAAACGTGCTGATGGCCAGTATCACGACAAGCAGATTAAAGATCACGATGCGCATGAAGTGACAACTCCCGTCTCGCGATTCTACCGCCATCCGCCGCGCGCGTGTCAGTTCACGCTGGGCTATAAATTCTGACGGTCGTCTCGCACGGGCGGCCATCGCCGCTGGTGGTCAGGTGTGCGAGCGCACGTCTACCGCGCTCGCCGCCCCGCTTATAATCTGCCGCGCATGTCTTTATCTTCCGGCACCCGTCTCGGTCCGTACGAAATCGTCGCGCCGATTGGCGCCGGGGGCATGGGCGAGGTCTATCGCGCCCGCGATACCCGGCTCGATCGCGCGGTGGCGATCAAAGTGTTGCCGGCGCTCCTCGCCTTGGATCCGATGTTCGTCGACCGCTTCGAGCGCGAAGCGCACACCGCATCGTCGTTGAACCATCCGCACATTTGCGCGCTCTACGACGTCGGCCAGCAGGAGGGCGTCCGCTTCCTGGTGATGGAATTACTCGAGGGCGAGACGCTGGCGGCGCGGCTGACGCGCGGCGCACTGCCCCTGCCCGAGGCGCTCCGATACGGTGTGCAGATCGCGGATGCACTGAGCCGCGCGCACAAGCAGGGCATCGTGCATCGCGACTTGAAGCCCGCCAACGTGATGCTCACCAAGTCCGGGGCCAAGCTGCTCGATTTCGGACTCGCGCGCGTCGATGCGAACGCGGCCGCGGCGCAAGGGCTGACGCTCGCGACGCAGGATCGATCGCTCACCGCGGCGGGCACCATTCTCGGCACGTTCCAATACATGGCGCCGGAGCAGCTCGAAGGCAAGGAAGCCGACGCGCGCACCGACATCTTCGCGTTCGGCGCGGTGCTCTACGAAATGACCACCGGCCGCAAGGCGTTTGCCGGCGGCAGCCAGGCCAGTCTGATCGCATCGATCATGGCGAGCCGGCCGGCGCCGATTTCCACCGTGGATCCGCTCACGCCGCCGGCGCTCGATCGTGTGGTGTCGCTCTGTCTCGCGAAGGAGCCCGACGATCGCTGGCAGACGGCGCAGGACATGGCGGCGGAGCTCAAATGGATCGCCGAGGGCGGATCGCAAATCGGCGCGCCGGCCGCAGTCAGCACGCGGCGCAAATCGCGCGAGCGATTGGCGTGGGGAGCGGTGGCCGTGCTCGGATTGATTGCGGCGGCGGCCGTCGGCCGGCTGGTGACGCTGCCCAGGCCTTCGCCGCCGGAGCTCACCCGCTTTTCGATCGTCTCGCCGAAAGGCGTGCGCCTGTCGTGGCCGCGGCTCTCGCCTGACGGACGAGCGGTGGCGTTTGTCGGCATCGACGCCCAAGGCGTGTCGTCGGTCTTCGTGCGGCGACTTGACTCGCTCGAGGTCGTCCGTCTCGCCGGTACCGAGGGCGTGCTGCGTCCGTTCTGGTCGCCCGACAGCCGGTACCTCGCGTTCTTTGCCGGCCCACAGTTGAAGAAAATCGCCGCCGGCGGTGGTCCGACGCAGTTGCTCGGCGAACAGCAAGGTGGCGCGGACGGCACGTGGTCGAGTGCCGGGGTGATTCTGTTCGACGGTCGCACGGCAGATCCCGTGCGGCGCATTGCGGATGGCGGCGGCGTACCGGCCGTGGCAGTGGCCCCTGACCAATCGCGCAAGGAAGCAGGCGCGGCATGGCCGTTCTTTCTGCCCGATGGCAAACACTTTCTCTTCCTCGCGAATGGTCCGGGCGGACCGATGGCGTTGCGGCTGGGCACGCTCGACAGCAGCGAGAGCACGTTTCTCATGGACATGACGTCGCGCGTCGAGTATTCCGCCGGCCACATTTTTTTTGTGAGCCAGCAGACGCTGATGGCGCGGCCGTTCTCAGCCGAATCGCTCTCGTTCACCGGCGATCCATTTCCGGTGACCGATCGCATCCAGATGCAGGAGCTCGGGCGCGCGAACTTCTCGCTCTCGCTCACCGGCGATCTGACATTCATGGCAGAGACGCAGTTGCCGATCAGCCGCCTAGTGGCAGTCGATCGTGCGGGCCGCGAGCTCGGCCCGATCGGCGAGCCGGCGATGTACCGTGAGCTGGCGCTCTCACCGGACGAATCGCGGCTGGCGGTGGCGATCCTGGCGGAGAAGGATACGGCGTACGACGTCTGGGTCGTCGACCTCAAACGCGGGACGCGTTCGCGCTTCACCTTTGGCTCGTTCTTCGAAGGCTTTCCGATGTGGTCGCGCGACGGCCAATGGATCGCGTACGGCGCAGGCACGGCGGAATCGCCGCTGGCGGTCTTCCGTAAGCCCGCCGGCGGCGGCGGCGCCGAAGCGCTCGTCTATGCCGACAAGGAAAAAATCACGGTGCCCCTCGGCTGGTCTGCTGACGGCAGCCGCCTGCTCGTCGAGTCGCTGCCCTCCTCCACGGACACAGCGGATCTGCTCACCATTGCCTCGGAAAAATCAGGAGCGCCGACGCCGGTCATCGCAGCGCCGAGGCCGTTGACCGAATCGGTCGGCCGCTTTTCACCAGACGGCAAGTGGATTGCGTATCAATCAAACGAATCCGGCCGCGTGGAAATTTACGTTCAGGCGTATCCCCCGACGGGAGGCAAGTGGCAGATCTCTACCGCCGGCGGGCAATGGCCGATGTGGACCAACGGCGGGAAGGAAATCATCTACTCCACAACCGACGACACGTTGTTCGCCGTGCCGGTGACCATCGCCGCCGACAGCCTGACCGCCGGCACACCGGCGCGGCTGTTCCAGCATCGTCTCAATCGCGTCGGCAACGGGTCGCGTCATCGCTGGGTTGTCTCGGGTAACGGCCAGCGGTTCTTCCTCAATGTGCCGATCGAAGATCAGGATGTGACGGGCGCGCAGGTCGTGCTCAACTGGGCGCGCGCACTGGCAAAGCCGTAGACGCCTCGGAGCGTGGCATTAGGGCGCGCTGACGCATCGGCTTACAAGCAAGTCGGTAGTTGGTGCTTTGTGGCGAATCGATACAATCGTGGGATGCCACAACTGAAGGTCGAGGGATTTGGAACGTTTGCGGTGCCGGACGGAAAGCGCCTCGTGCTCGCAATCGAGCAGGACGCCAAGGTGGACATCTTGCACGCGTGTGGCGGGAATGCCCGCTGCACCACCTGCCGCATCGAGTTTATCGAGGGCGAACCGACCGCGATGACGGTGGCCGAGCAGGAAAAACTCGCGCAGAAGGGGCTGACCGGCATCCGCTTGTCGTGCCAGATTCTGTGCGATCAGGACATGACCGTGCGCGCGATCAGCCGTCTCGAAGGGTCGGGACGACCCGATCCCGGTGGCCCGCCTGATCCGTCGATCACGCCGCCGCCGGTCTGGGTCGCTTAGCGGCCGCGCGGTCCTGCACGACGCGGGCGCGGGACCGATGCGGCCGTGGTCTGGCGCCAAGACCAGAGGATGTGAAGCCCATCTACAGTAGGCTAGAGCCGTATGGAGCGATCATCGAACGAGCTCGTCACCTGGACGACGGCGATCTACGCGCTGCATGCATTCAGCTTGCTGACTGGCATTCTCGGCACCGCCACAGTCGTCGGCGCGTTCCTGACCGGGTGGCCGTCGATCATTGCCGTCATCCTCAACTACATCAAACGCAACGACGTCAGCGGCACTTGGCTGGAGTCGCATTTCCGCTGGCAGATCCGGACCTTCTGGTTTGGCTTCCTGTGGATTGCGCTGTGCGTACTGTTTGTCGTCGGCACGCTGGGTATCGGCATCCTGATCGCGTGGCTGCCGATTGCGATCGTGACCATCTGGTTCATTTACCGGATTGCCCGTGGCTGGCTCGCGCTGCGCGCCAACCGGCCGATGTACGCGTAGCGCATCGCGCGTCTGGAACGGGCCGGGCCCGTTCTCTTCGTTAGGGTGCACGGCGCTCACGCTCCTCGTCGGGTCCCTCATCCTCCTCGAGCTACTTCACACACCACACGGCAAAGCGCCGATCGGCCGTTTGGCGGGGGTCTCGTGCTCCCGTTCGCGCGTATCCACCGCAGCAGCGGCGGCCGAGGTGTCTGCTAGAATGCCGCGGCCATGGGCACTGTCCAGCGGGACCTATCAAAGACCTTCCAACGGTTTTTTGACTCGCAGAAATCCAGCGGGATTCTGCTGATCGCCTGCACTGTGACCTCGCTGCTGATTACGAACTCCTCAACCGGCACAGATTACGTGAGCTGGTGGCAAACACGGGCCGGGGGCCTGAGCCTTGAGCACTGGATCAACGATGCGCTGATGGCGATTTTCTTTCTCCTCATTGGCCTCGAACTCGAACGCGAGCTTTACAGCGGCGAACTGTCAAACGTCCGCAACGCCCTCCTGCCGATGTTCGCGGCCGTTGGGGGACTTTCCGCCCCGGCGCTGATTCATTACTCGCTCAATGCGGGCACGCCAACGCAGCCCGGCATCGGCATTCCGATGGCGACCGACATCGCGTTCGCACTGGCTGTGCTGGCCATCCTCGGAAATCGCATCCCAGCTTCGCTAAAGGTCTTTGTGGTGGCATTCGCCGTCATAGACGATTTGGCCGCGATCATCATCACGCCGTGCTCTACACCGCCGAAGTCTCGGTTGGATATCTTGCCGCGGCCCTCGCAGTCTGGATGCTGCTCTTTGCCTTGAACCGCTTGTTGCGGGTGATGTCGCTGGTGCCTTATCTGCTGGGCGGCGCGTTGATGTGGCTCCTGATGCTCAAGTCCGGCGTGCACGCGACGGTGGCTGGCGTGATGCTGGCCTTTGCCATCCCCTTTTCCGCAAAAAACGACGACGCAGAGTCGCCATCCCACCGGCTCGAACAGTTTTTGCACAGACCGGTCGCATTCATTATTTTGCCGCTCTTCGCGCTGGCCAATACTGCGATCCTGATCGGCACGGATTGGATGCAGAACCTGGCGAGCATGAACAGCCTTGGCATCGCCGCGGGCCTGATCGTGGGAAAACCTTTGGGGGTAACGCTTCTTTGTTTCGCCGCCGTTGCCGGCGGCCTGTGCCGCCTGCCCCCCGATCTGAATTGGCGCCACATCTGCGGCGCAGGAATACTGGGCGGCATCGGATTTACGATGTCCATCTTCATTACGAATCTGGCCTTTGGTGGAAATGAAGCGGTTATTAACGCTTCAAAAATGGCCATTGTTCTGGCGTCACTGATAGCAGGAACTCTTGGGTTTCTGTGGCTCACTGCCTTCGGCAAGGCCGAAGCGAGCGGCAGCCAGAGTTGAAGCAATAGTCTTCGGGATAGCCCGCGCAGCGCGACGGCACGCGGTCACGCATCCGGCGGGTGCGTCACGGGACGCATTCCTTTATCGCGATCGACAAAGTACGCCGCGATCGCGGCAGTCACGTATCCGAATACGGCGAACGCATAAATCGCGAGCAGCAGGCACAGGAAGCGCCCTTCGGCCGTTCGTGGCCAGTATTCAGACCCCATGGTCGTGAGCAACATCGCGGTCCACCACAGCGCCGTGCCGTAATCCTGAAACCCAGGGCCACCCGGCGCATCCAGCTCAAAGCGGTACATCCCCGCCGCACCGGTGACGGCCACCAACGTTGTCAGCACGACGAGATACCCCAGGCCCCGCCGCTTGAATCCGAGTGCAAGGGTGCGCATGCCGCGGTTCAACGTGCTGAGTAACCGCGCGAGTCGGATCCCGCGAGCCGCGGGAGCCAACCGTGCCACCCGCGCGACGCGCGCGAGCCGGAGCAGGCGCAGCGCTGGAAGCGCCAGCGACAGCGCGGTGATCCAGCTTTTACGTAAGTAGACGCCTTTGGCCGGTGCGGCGACGAACTCCCCGACGAACTGAACGACGAACGCACCCCAGATGAGGTTGTTGAGCGTCTGGAGCCACGGCGACAATCCGCGAGTGAACTCGAGGATGAGCAACAGCGACCAGACGGCGCTGAGCAGGAGCATCGGCTTTTCGAGGGCGCGTACCAGACGTGCGGTGAGCTTCCACCGTTCGCGCCGAAGAGTTGAGACAGGAGTGGAGTTCATTCCTGTTGTATACCGCGAACTGCTCGGTGCCGAAGCAGCGGCCGCACTTGGGGCCGTCAGCAAATGCGGATTCGATCCGGTTTAGTTGGTAAGGACGCCCCAATAGTTTGCTTGACACAGATGCGCCTATGCAGAGGCACGCAGAACGAAGCGCGAATATTGGAACGATTGAATAGCGCCCCACGGCGTCTTGTGCAGATGCGGAACCGCCTCGACCAGTCGAAACTCGCCGCCCAGTTCCGCCGCTAGTGCCTCGGGGGAGTAGCGCATCACAGGCAGGCCGCTGCACGTCTTGGGGCCGTCAGGGGCGAAGGTGGCAATGATGACCGCCCCGTCGGGTTTGATCGTCTGACGCAGCTGCACGAGGTAGCGCGCCCGATCGTTCCGCGTCGTGAGGAAATGGAACACCGCACGGTCGTGCCAGATGTCCATCGGCTTCAGCGACCACTCGCCAGTCACATCGCTCTCGATCCACGTCAGCGCCGTCGCATCTGTGCCTAAGCGGGACTGAGCCCGTTCGAGCGCCGCACCCGACACATCGAGGACCGCCACACACTCCAGCCCTTTGGCGACCAGCGTATCGACCAGCCGCGAATCACCGCCACCCACATCGACGACGCAGGTGTCGGGCGTCAGTCCAGCGGCTTCGATCATCGCCAGCGATACGGCCGGGAGCGTATCGAACCAGCTCACGTCCTGCTCGGTCTTGGTGGTGTAGACCTTTTCCCAATGCGCCCTGCGGTCCATGACGGCACTCCTGCAGCTACAGAGTTCTGCTCACTTCACGGTCATCATCCACAGATCGGCCTCCGCGGCCATCACCGTGAAGTAGATCGCGCGGTCATCGGCGGCGAGGCCGACGCTGCCGAGGTTGTTCTGCGGCAGCGCGAGCAGCTCCGTCGTCTTCTTTGTCACACGATCGAGAAGGTGGAGCTTTCCCTGATGCGAAAACAGCATGCGGCGGCCGTCGCGCAACCACACCGGCCACTCGCCAAAATCGGTCAACCAGTCGAGCGTGTCGGAGCCGATCTCGTGAATGCCGATGCCGGCGTGCGACAGGTCGGCCAGGTGGCGCTGGCCCGCCAGCCAGCGGCCGTCGCCCGACCATGACCAGACTTCGAACGATTGCGTCTTGTCCGGAATGTCGGGCAGCCGCACCAGGGTCTGGCTGTTCCACGCGCCTGTCGTGTCGAAAATGGCGGCGCCGTTCGGCGCGTGTGTGGAGAAGGCCATGCGTGCCCCGTCCGGCGACCACACGGGGTAGTGCGCTCCCGGGCTCTGCGAGAGCTGGCGCAACCCGCTGCCATCACGATTGATGGCCCAGATCTCGAACTTGCCGGTGCGGTCCGAGTAGAAGGCGATGCGCCGACCATCCGGTGACCACCGTGCGGCACGGTCGATGAAGCCATCATCGGTGACCTGTTGCAGCGCCGTACCGTCAGCCCGGCTCACGAAGATGTCTTCCTTTTTACCGGAAGTGTTGAATGCGAGCTGGCTTTGGTCCGACGAGAGATGAGGCTGTGCGAACGTGCGTGAGCCGCGCGTGACGGGCGACGGCAGGCCGGTGATGGCGGCGGCATCCGGATCGAACCCGACCCGCTGGATGTTCATCGTCTCGGCTCGCACGACGTAGGCGAGCCGGCCGTCTTTCGCGATGGTGAGGTGCTGGGTGGACGTGCCCGCGCCGGTGGTCACGGGCTCGGGGGCCCCGAGCACCGCGCCGGATCGCTCGTCCACCGCCATGCGCCAGACATTCATGCTGCCGCCGCGATCACTCAGGAAATAGAGGGCGGTGCCGTCGGGCGACCACACCGGGTTCCAGTCGGTGGCGGGGTCGGTGGTGCTCGCCACGGCGGGTCCGCCGCCGACGGCAACCGTCCAGATGTCGCCGCGCGCATTTTCTCCCGCCCGGCCCCAATACGCGATGCGGTGGCCGTTGGGCGACCAGCTGGGTTGCGCTGCGTCCGCTTCGCCGAGGAGCCGTTTCTCGCCGGTCGCAACCGCCACCACCCATAACTGGCTGGTCGTGAAGCGGAAGCCCGGATCGATCACGTTCTGCGTCACGCACGCCACGTGCTGACCGTCCGGCGACCATGCCGGATGAAATCCAAAATCGGTGAGACGACGCACCGACTCGCCCGTCGCGCCCATGACGAACAGGCCGCCGCCATCACGCTCGGAGCGAAACACAAGGCGCTCGCTATCGGGTGAGAACGCCGGTTGTGAGTCGTCGGCAGGCGAGGTGGCGGTCAGGTTCGTCGCGTTTTCGCCGCCGACGCGCAACGCGAAGAGGTCCATATTTCCGGCGCCGGCGCGCGCATAGACGATCGTGCGCCCATCGGCGGAGAGCGTCGGATACAGCTCCTGGCCGGGCTCGTGTGTCAATTGCGTGAACGAGGCATTGACGATGGGCGCCGCATCACGTCGCGCGCCGCGCGTCATCCACATCCATCCCAATGCGATGGTCACCGCCACGAGTGCAGCGGTCAACGCGAGTGGCAACACCTTCGAGGTGGCGGGTCTCGAGGCGCGCCCATGAAGCGAACCGTCCAGCGATGACGTCAGACGCCCGTGCACGGCGCCAAGATCCCGCGCGAGCTCCTGGGCGCTTTGATAGCGGGCGGCCGGATCCTTCGCGAGACATCGCGTGATGACGGCCGAGAGGTCCTCGGGCAGCGCAGGATTGACGGCCGTAATGGTGGGCGCCTGATCGCGCAGCAGTGACGAGATCATCGACGCGCTGCTGTCACCGCTGAACGGCCGGCGTCCGGTGATCAGCTCGTGCAGCATGATGCCAAGCGAGAAAATGTCGGAACGGTGATCGACCTCTTTCCCTTCCGCCTGCTCGGGAGACATGTAGGCGATCGTGCCGAGAATCTGTCCCGCGACTGAGCGGTCGTGCGCGGTCGCGGCGCGTGTATCGATGTTCTCCTCCAGGAACCCCGGCTTCAATTTGGCAAGGCCGAAATCGAGCACCTTCAACCGGCCGCTGCCATCGACCATGACGTTGTCCGGCTTGAGGTCGCGATGGATGACACCCTTCTCGTGCGCACACTTGACGGCATCAACGAGCGGTCGCGCAATGTCGAAGAATTGAACCAGCGGCAGGCCATCCGCGAAGGTCTCCCCGCTCAGCGTGCGACCGGCCACGTATTCCATCGCGATGAAATAGGTGTCACCCTCCCGTTCGATCGCGTGAATGGTGACGATGTTGGGGTGATTGAGCGCGGCGACTGCGCGCGCTTCGCGTTCGAACCGCGCCCGCCGCTCGGGATCGTCGGCCACCTCCGGCGACAGGAGCTTCAGCGCGACGTTGCGGCCCAGTGTGGTGTCCTGCGCGAGATAGACCTGGCCCATCCCGCCGCTGCCGATCTTTTCGACGATCTTGTAGCGGCCGAGCGTCGTCCCACTGTCCATGTTGTTCATGCTGTCCACGAGAAGACGTTCAAATATTGGTGCGCCTGGCAAGACTTGAACTTGCGACCCCCGGTTTAGGAAACCGATGCTCTATCCAGCTGAGCTACAGGCGCTTGGACCGAAGACGACAGACGGAAAAACGAAATCAAACGACCAACGACCCAGGTTAAAGCCGCGTTAGTAATGCAGCAGCGAATGAATCGCGTGGCCGGCGAGTTTGTCGCGACCTTTGAGGAAATCGAGCTCGATCAGAAACGCGAGTCCCGCGAGATCGGCACCGACCCGGCGCACCAAGCCGGCCGCGGCTTTTGCGGTGCCGCCGGTCGCTAGTACGTCGTCCACGATCAGCACGCGCTGCCCGCTGCCAACCGCGTCTTCATGGATCTCGAGGCTATCGGTGCCGTACTCGAGCGCGTAGTCTTCGCGATGGCACGTGGACGGCAGCTTGCCCGGCTTGCGAATCGGGATAAACCCCGCGCCAAGTTGGTGCGCCACCGCGGCACCAAGAATGAATCCCCTGCTCTCGATGCCGATCACCTGATCGATGCGTGTGCCGGCATACGGTGAGGCGAGCGCGTGAATCGTGTCCTTGAATCCCTGCTTGTCGTTCAACAACGTGGTGATGTCGTAGAACAGGATGCCCGGCTTCGGAAAGTCTGGAACATGTCGAATCTTCGCCTTGAGGTGATCCATGTCTGCGCTACCCGACTCGAAAATCCAGATACGCCCCGCTTGGGGGCATCATTTCCACGTCGACGTGTTCGACGCGTGCGTGTGACGGGCCGCGCCACATCGCCGCCTCCAGATGGGTCAGCGCATCGGCGCCGCCCTCTGCGACCACCTCGACACGACCATCGGCCAGATTGCGGACGATGCCGGCCAGCCCGTGGCGCCGCGCCACGTCCTGGGTGAAGTATCGGAACCCGACGCCCTGGACCCGTCCACTCACCAGGAAACGGCGAGCTCCCCGCATCCGGGCCATTGTAGCCGATGCGTTTCGGTCGTTGGTCGACAGGGATCAGGGATCAGGGATCGGGGATCAGGGATTAGGGATCAGGGATTTACGGGCATCGGGGATTGGTCACAGGCGTCGCACCACATTGGCGCAGTCGCCGCGCAGTTTTCCGCGCCGGCTGCCGGCACTGAGGTAGGATTACGGGCTCAGGCGGTCCCTTTTGCATCCAGATCTCGAAGAAGCCCTCGCCTTCCATGACGCAGTGATCACGGAAGGCGGTAAGGCGCTCGTCGGTTACGACCGACCCAAGCAGCTCGCCAACGTCGTCCTGCTCTCAGAAATTCCGACGACCTACGACAAAAAGGAACAACGACAGGTCAGCTCCGGCAACCTGCTGCTGCGCGGCGTGCCCGGCGTCGGTAAAACGTTTTTCGGCGTGATCCTCGCCGCGATCAGTAATGCGAAGTTCGCGCGCCTGCAAGGCCGCGCCGACCTGCAACCGACCGAAGTGGTCGGCTTTCAAATGATCAATCCGGCCACCGGCGAGTTGACCACCGAGCTCGGCCCGCTCGCCGAAGCCGAAATCATCCTGCTCGACGAAATCAACCGCATCCCGCTCAAATCGCAGAGCGCGTTCCTCGAGGCGCTGCAGGATCGCACCGTCACCGTCGGCAAAGTGACCCACGAACTGCCCGCCTTCAGCTTTGCCATCGCGACGATGAACCCGGTGGAACTGGGACAGGGCACCTTCCCGCTGTCCGAAGCGGCGACCGATCGCTTCGCGATCATGGTTAACATCGGGTACCTGCCGCCAGAAGAAGAACGCAAGCTGGTCAACTTCGACTTCAAGCGCATCAAACTCGACAAGTTGATGTCGAAGGAGCGCATCGTCGAACTACGATCGGCGATCAATCAGCACGTCTACCTGCACGAATCACTGGGCGACTACATCCAGCGGCTGGTGGCGGCGAGCCGTCCGTACAACCCCGAAATCGAATGGCGCATCCATTCGCCGTCCGAACTGGTCGAGCGCGGCGTCGATCTGGGCGCCTCGCCTCGCGCGATTATTTGCTGGGGCCGTCTGGCGAAGGCGTGGGCGCTGCTGATTCGCCGCCGCGACGAGGTCTATCCCGAGGACATCCAGGACCTGGCGCCGTATGTGCTCGGCCACCGCATTTGGCTCGGACCGCATGCGGCCAGCCACGGCCTGACGACCGAAGCGGTCATCGACGACATCATTCAGCGAGTGCCGATTCCGTGAGGAGCCGCGCTGCGACCTGGGCCGACCGCGGGGCGCGCAACGCCGAACCGCTGATCAGCCTGTCCGATATTACGGAAGTTGAACTGCTCATCCTCAAACGGATGCGCGAGTTCACGATCGGTGATCATGCCAGCCGTTTTCACGGCTCCGGCTTCGATTTCGTCGGCCTGCGTGACTATCAGCCCGGCGATCGCTTCGAATCGATCGACTGGGCGCAGTCGTCGCTGACCAATTTCAGCCCGATGATCATTCGGGAATTCGAACAACCGAGCACGTCGAGCGTGGTGATGGTGGCGGATCGCTCGCTGTCGACCCGCTGCGGGATCGACGGCGTGCCGATTGCGACGATCATCGCGCGCACGTTAGCAACCATCGGGCTATCAGCGGTGTTCTTCCAGGATTCGATTGGCCTGGTGACCTTCGATCACGAGTTTTCACAGCTGCAAGGACTGCGGCCGCGGATCGGCAAAGGACAAGTCATTCACTGTCTCGACGCCTACCAGTTCGGCGAAGGCCTGCAAGAGTTGCGCAACACCGGCGAACTCGGCGGGTCGCTGTCGGGCTTTATGCGCAAGACGTCGATGGTGCCAGTCATTTCGGACTTCCTGTTCGATAACGTCGAGAAGCTGGTCAACGATCTGGCGCACCTGAATTCGCTTCACGACGTGTTTCTCGGGATCGTCGATGCCGCGTTTGCCTTTGAACTCCCGGGCGTCTCGGCCGGGTGGATTGAGGCGTTCGACGTTGAGAGTGGCAAATCGCGGGTCATGTCGCGCCGCGAATTGGCGGCGATGGCCGGTCGGGTGCGCGTGTGGCAAGACGACGTGGCGGTGACGGCCAAGAAGGCCGGAATCGATGCGTTGCGGCTCGAATCGGATCCGACCAAATTTGATATCGCCCTCCTGGAATGGGTGGCGGAGCGGCGCCTGCGGCGGCGGTAGGGATGCACAAAGTGAAAGACGAAAGACGAAAGTCGAAAGACGAAGAACGGAAGTCGAAAGTCGAAAGACAAGAAACGCACGACCACAGAACCGGGACAGCGGCGACCGTACTCGCTGTGCTGGTCCTGTCGGCGGGCGCCGCGCTCGCGCAACCGGCCACCCAAAACGTGGAAGTGGAGCCGGTCACCTGCTGGTGGCGCGCCGGGGTGGCGACGGTCCGCGTCGGCGAGCCGTTTTCGGTGATTCTGACCTGCTCGGCGCTGGAAACCGAAGCGGCGCGCGCGGTGATCGATCGGACGCGCCTTGGATCGGCAGCGGTGCAGTTCCCACCCTACGAGGTCACCGGCGGCTCACAAAGCGAAGACCACGTCACCGCTGGTCGCCGCTTCATGCAGTACGAATACATCGTCCGCCTGATCAGTGAGGATGCGTTCGGGCTCGACGTCCCGATCAAGGGCATGGAGATCACTTACCGGATCGAAAGCCAGGTGCAGCAGGACGCCGCGGTCCAAGGCCGTGAGCAAAGCTATGCATTGCCGGCGATTCCGATGCGGGTGTCGTCGCTGGTCGCCGACAACGCGACGCACATCCGCGAGATGACGGTGCCTTCACTCGGCGAGATTGCGGCGCGCGAGTTCCGGGCACGCATGTATCGATTGCTCGCGCTCATCCTGTTCGGTGTCGCGGCACTCACGCTGGCGGTCGCGCTGGTGCGATGGGCGCGCAGCCGCCGCACGCCCACCGAGGTCGCCGATACCAGGTTGTTGTCGCATCGCACGGTGCTCGGCGGTGTGCGCCGGGAACTGCGCGACCTCCAGCAAGCCACACGCGGCGCCGGGTGGACCCCGGAACTGGTGGCGCGTGCGCTCGCTGCGGCTCGGGTGGTCGCCAGCTACATGACTGGGCAGCCGGTCCCGCAACGGGTCAGTGCGCAGCAGGCGACCAACGGCGAAGTGGTGCTGCGCGGCACGCTCGGCCGCCGGAACATCGCGGTCTCCGGGGCTGCGACGGCCCAAGGGTTGACCAGCGCGCGCCATACGACCAGCGACATCGCCGCGAGTGATCTGGACACCGCCCTGTTGCAGCTGACCACCGCGCGCTACGGACGTGCGGCGCCGGAATCAGGTGACCTCGACGCCGCCGTCGCCACCGTCATCCGGGCAGCGGACCGCGTGGCCAAGCGTTTCACCCGCGTCGCCGAGACCATGGGGTCAGTCCGGCAATCGGCTCGCGGCTGGAGACCTCAGGCGTGGGTGCGATAAACGCGCTCCGCGATCAGCTCGAGGCGCTCCTGATCGAAGCGCAGGGGCTGGATCTCGGTGGCTTGTATTTCTCAGCTGAGGGCTCCGCACGATTGGCGGCGGTCCTCCTGCTTGGCGTCGCGCTCTGCGTGCTGCTCCTGCGGACGCTGACCCGCCGGTCGAGTGGGCGGGGCCGTCTGGCGTTGCCGTCGCTGATCGAGTGGGCCAGGCCGCGCGGCACGACCCTGTTACGCCACGGCGCGTTGATCTGCGCAATGGCCGGCATCCCCTTCTTTGCACTCGCGCTCGCCGACCCGAAGACCGCCCTCACTCGCGAAGAGACGTCCTTTCCGGGACGGCGGATCAGCCTGATGATCGACGCGTCGTCCAGCATGCTGTCGTCCATGCCGTCCAGCCGGTTGGCGAAAGATGCGCCCAACGACGCGATGTTCTTCACGACGGTCGGTGCGGCGCGTTACTTCGTCGAGCTCCGCATGAAGGGCAAATACCGCGACCTGCTCGCGCTGATCGAGTTTGGCGACCAGGCCTACGTGATCACGCCGTTCACGACCGACTACGAGAACATTCTGTTCAGCATGTCGCTGATCGGTGACTGGACCGAGTTCATGACCTTTCCCGATCAAGGCACGGTCATCGCCAACGCCATCGACCAAAGCGTCGGCCTGTTCAAAGCGTTCGACGTCCTCGACGCGGCCGGTAACGCGATGGTGGTGTTCACCGACGGCATCGACGCGGAAATCATGGAGGACGGCCGGACCGCGTATGACGTCCTCGACGATGCGGCGAAGGCCAATATTCCCGTATTTTTCATTCGCGTCGGTGTGCCTGGGCGTCCGGTCCCCGGCGTGTCCGATGACGCGTGGGCGGCGGCGGTAGCCAAGACCGGCGGCAAATTTTTTGCCGGTACCGACGAGGCCGCCATCGTCCGCGCCGTGCGGGAGATCGATCGGACCGCCGTTGGGCGCGTCGAAATGAAGCGTTACACCACCGAGCAGCCGCGCTTCGCGTCATTCGCCCTCGCCGCGGCAACGCTCTGGAGCCTGGCGCTGTTGATGCGGCTGACGATGCCGTGGTTTCAAACTTTTCCTTAGAACACGACCATGAAATCATTTAGTGCGTTATTGATGTTTGCCGTTGCGCTCGCCGCTGTCGGCGGCGTGTTGTGGCTGGCGGGTAAGACCGAAGAGCGGCGCGCCTCCGCCGAGTACTCCCTGATCACGCTGCGCTACGAGCGTGCCGCGACCGAGCTGGAAGCGGCGAAGGGCCCACCGCTATTGGAGCCACTGCTGGCTCGGCTGGGTAGCGGCCGCGATAACAGCGTCGCCACTGCGCATTACTGGAACGGCGATTTCGAACCGGTGGCCGCAACCGAGGATCCCGACCTGCAGTTGCTCGCTGCCAACGCCGAGTACCGCGCGCTGCGCACGACCGGTGCCCCGTGGCAGGTAGCGGTCGGGAAACTCGACGCGATTGCCAAGCGTTACGCCGACATTCTGCGCACCGACCCGGGTAACGAAGACGCGGCGTACAATTTTGAGTTTGTCCTCCGCCTGCGCGCGCTATTGACCCGCGCCCGTCAGAATCTGCCTGCGACAACGCCTGCCGCGACGCTCACCGTGCACGGCTTCGCCGGCGCGCCGCCGCAGGAAAGCGACATGAAGAAATTCAAGATGATCGTCCCGATGATGCCGGACGAACGGCAGGAAGCGGAAGAAGCGGGACGCTCCGGGCGGAAGATTCGCAAGGGGTAGAAGTGCTAAGTGCCGACTAGCTTAGATCTCGCAGCGCTGCGCTTTGCGCAGCCGGCGTTCCTGGCGCTGCTGGCGTTCCCGGCCCTGCTCCTGCTGATCTGGATCTGGCAGGCGTGGCGGCGGCGCGGTGACGTGAGCCGGATGCGGCGCCATCGCCATCTGCCCCAAGCGGCAGCCACCGAACGGCTCCCGGTGCTCGGCGATCTCGTGTTCTGGTTGTTCATGATTCTCGCCGTGTCGAGCGCGATCATCGCGATTGCGCGTCCGGTGGCGGTGGCGTCGATGCTGCGCACCAGCGGCATCGACCTGGTCATCCTGCAGGACGGGTCGGCGTCGATGCGGGTCCGCGACATGCGCAGCACGCGCTGGCAGCGCTCGATGGGCTTCCTGCGCACGCTTGCCGAATCACTGCAGTGGGAAGACGATCGGATTTCGCTGGCGCTGTTCGCCTCGATCGCCACGCCGCAGGTCCGCCTGACGCGCGACCCCAACACGTTCTTCTTTTTTCTCGATCACCTCGAGACCGAACCGCCGTTTCGCGTCGAAGACGACACCTCGTGGGACACCAACATCGAACGGGGCATCTATTGGGGGTTGCGACTGATCGAACGTGACGAGGAAATGCGGAAGGTCAAGGCGCCGGCGCAGACCCGCAACCCGACCGCGTTCGTCCTGATCTCCGATGGGCAGGCGTGGAGCGGATCGGTGGCCAAGTCGATCGCGCTCGCGCAGGAGCGGCGCATCCCGCTGTTTGTCATCGGTGTCGGCACCACGGCCGGCGGAATTATCCCCGAGCCGAATCGCGATCCGGCTCGGTCGGCGGTCTCCTCCGCGCTCGATCGCGCGTCGCTGGCCGTCATCGCCACCGCCGGCGGCGGCCGCTACTTCGAGCTCGATCGCGACTCCGATCGCGACATCGCCAACACCATCATCGATGCGACCCGGCGACGCGCGCAGGCCGGAACCGTCGACGAGACGACGCGCGATCTGTATTGGTCGGCACTGGCGGCTGCGGCGACGTGTCTCGGCCTTGGGGTGCTGTTCCTCCGCGATCGCGCCTCGCTTGGTCTCCAGCTCGCCGCGGGCGTGGTCGCGCTGCTCGCGCTGTCGCGCGTGTCGTAACTTATTTCACTTCCGGTTTCACTTCCGGTTTTGGCTTCGCGGCCGGGTCGACCGCTTCGACCCTCTCGCGCTTGAGCGCCGCATTCAAACGCGGCACCTCGTTCTTCTCCGTCGTCCGCATCTGCTGCAGCTGCTTCTCGAGTTCCGCCGACAGCTCCTTGAACACTTCGTAGGTCTGATCGGTCGGCTTGTGGTCGGCGCTCTCGATGATCCCCATCAGCGCGGCAATTTTGTTGTTCAGGCGAATCGGGTAATTGAGCGGATCCTGGGAGCTGCGATTGCGCACCTGGTAAATCTCTTCTTCGACGAGCGCCAGCGGCTTGAGCAGGCCGTCGGCAATCTTCTGAATCTCCGCGCGGCGCCGTTCCGGAACCTTCTTCAGTCGCTCCTCGACCTGCGCGCGGACGCCGCGGATGCGCACCACAGCGTTATTGGCCTCACTCACCCGGTCACGGACCTCCGCCGACAGCTTGAACTGTTCGTGCAGGTACTCCTCGGTAATGCCGTCGGCCTTGAGGCGAGGGTCGACGCCGATCGTGAAATCGCGCGATTTGCTTTCGCTGTTGGCGGTAATACGAACGCTGTATTTCCCTGGCGGCGATGCCGGCCCGCGCTGGGGCTGCGCCGCCCACATGATCATGCCCGGGAAGACCGCCGCGCCTTCCTGTCGAAGGTCCCACGTGAAACGGTTCATTCCCTTCTTGACGCTGACTCGCGGCGCGACCGCGCCGAAGCCACCACCACCCCCAGGCGTAGGTGCCGGATCTTTAGGCGAGCCGGTGAACGACCGCAGCACCTTGCCGCCACCGTCCATGAATTCCACTTTGACCTCGTCCGCATCCTTGCCCAGGTAGTAATCGACAGCAATGTTGTTATCGCGGCCGCGCAGGGGATGATTCGGTTGAAAGACGTGCAGCGCGTTCTGCGTGATGTCGCCGGCCGCCTGGCGCAGCACGTTGATGTCATCAAGGATGTAAAAACCGCGCCCGTGCGTGCCGATCACCAGGTCGCGCTCTTCGACGACGATGCCGTGCACTGGTGTCACGGGAAGATTCAATTTTAACGACTGCCAGGTAGCCCCATCGTTGAACGAGATGTACATCCCCGTCTCGGTACCCAGATACAACAGGCCGCGTCGCTTAGGGTCTTCGCGAATGGTGCGCGCGAAATCGGTTTCGGGAATGCCCGTGGTGATCTTCTGCCACGACTTGCCGAAGTCGGCCGTCTTGAACACATATGGCCGGCGATCGCCCTGCTGATAGCGATTGCCTGCCAGGTAGGCGACGCCGTTCTGATGCGGTGACGCCTCGATCAGGCTGATCCGCGTGAAATCGGGCAAGTCTGACGGCGTCACCTTTTCCCAGTCGTTGCCGCCGTTGCGCGTGACGTGCACCCACCCATCATCTGACCCGGTCCAGATTGTGCCAGCGTCTTGCCGCGACGGCGCCACGCTGAAGATCACCGCGTACGTTTCAACGCCCGTCTGATCCTTGGTAATCGCCCCACCCGAGGCCTGCATCGTTTTGGGATCCGATCGCGTCAGGTTGGGACTGATCTTCTGCCAGCCCTGACCGCCATTGATGGTGCGCCACAGGTGCTGGGATGAGGCATACAGCACGCTCGGATCGATCGCCGAGAAGACAATCGGGAATGTCCACTGGAAGCGTTCCTTGATGTCGATCGACGACCATCCCATCGGGTTGTTGGGATAAATATGGATCGCGCGCTGCTGGCCGGTATCGCGATCGAGGCGGCTTAAGTACCCGCCGTAACTACCCGCGTAAAACACCGCCGTGTCTCTGGGATCCGGTGCGATGTAGCCGCTTTCGCCGCCGCCGACGGCGTAGAAAATCGGCGGCAAGCTGCCTTCTCCGGCGCCGGGATTATTCTGGCTGCCGACGCACGCCGTACTGTTGTCCTGCTGCGCACCGCAGACGTGATACGGCACGTGCCTGGTCGTGAACACGTTGTAGAACTGGCCGGTCGCATACGCCTGGCCCGACCAGGTCTGTCCGCCATTGACCGTGACGTTACCGCCGCCATCGTTGGCCTGCACCATGCGCTGGTTGTCGTTGGGCGCAATCCACAGATCGTGATTGTCGCCGTGCGGCGGACGTATCTGGGTCGGGAACGTCTTGCCACCATCGGTGGACTTGAAGAACTGGACGTTCAACACGTAGACCGTGTCCTTGTCGACCGGATCCGCGATGATGTGCGTGTAGTAGAACGCGCGCTGGCGGAGATTGCGGTCTTCGCTCCCCTTGCGCCACGTCGCGCCCGCGTCATCGGAAATGAACACACCGCCGTTCTCGTTTTCGATAATGGCGTAGACGCGATTGCTGTCTGCGCCGGAGACCGACACGCCGACCCGTCCCCATACGCCGCTCGGCAGTCCGGCGTTCCTGGTGATTTCGGTCCAGGTGCTGCCGCCGTCGATCGACTTGAACAGGCCGCTGCCGGCGCCGCCACTGTCCATCGACCACGGCGTGCGCGACACTTCCCACGTCGCCGCATACAACACCTCAGGATTCCGCGGGTCCATCGTCAGATCGATCGCGCCGCTCCGATCGTTGCGGAAAAGCACGCGTTCCCAGGTCTTGGCGCCATCTTTGGAGCGATACACGCCGCGGTCGGGATGCGCCTCGTAGGAGTGGCCGAGCACCGCCGCATAGACCAGGTCCGGATTGGTCGGGTGGACACGGATCTTGCTGACCACTTCGGTGTTGGGCAATCCGGCGTGGGTCCAGGTCTTACCGCCATCGGCCGTTTTGTAGACGCCGTCACCTTGGATGATGTTGCCGCGGAAGCACGACTCACCCATTCCCGCATAAACAATGTCGGGATTCGAGGGAGCCACGGCGAGCGCGCCAACCGAGGACGTGTTGAGGGTAGAGTCGGTCACCGGATTCCAAGTGTTGCCGTAGTCGGTGCTCTTCCATACGCCGCCACCGACTGCGCCGAAGTAGTACTCGTTCGGTCGCGAGGCGCTACCGGCGACCGCAATCGAGCGCCCGCCGCGAGCCGGTCCGATGTTGCGCCAGCGCATGCCGGCATATAAATCGGGATTAACGGTGATTGGCGCTTGCGCGTGCAGCCTGGGCGCCAGTGGGACAGCGAACAGCGTGACCAGAAAAAGTACAGCCGCCGCCGCAGCTGTCGAAGACTTGAAGTGCATGGGCGGATCATAGATCAGCCGGTGCGGCCGCGGCCCGCACGGCTCCGCGTTTGCAGGGATAAGACGAATGGCCCAGCTTGACACCACGCCCTATTGGATCCGCACCTCATCCCCGGAAACGTTTCAGTCCATCGACCGCAACGTCACCGTCGACGTCGCCATCGTCGGGGGCGGCATCGTCGGCATCACGACCGCGTATTTGCTGAAGGCCGCCGGGCTGACCGTTGCATTACTCGAACGTCATGAATGCGCGAGCATTGATTCCGGTCACACGACTGCGCATTTGACGATGGTCACCGACCTGTTGCTGTCGGACATCGTCGACCATTTCGATCGGCAGACCGCAACCGCGGTGTGGGACGCCGGGCGCGTCGCGATCGATCAGATTGAAGCCAATATCCAGGCTGAGAACATCGACTGCCAGTTTGAGCGCGTGCCAGGCTTCCTGCACACCGCGCTGATGGGCGAGGGCGAATCGAAGGACTCACTGCGTCAACAGGCCGAGCTGGCCACGGAACTCGGCTTCCCTGCTGCGTATCAGGACGTCATCCATCCGTTTGGGTTCGCCGGCACGCGATTCGACAACCAGGCGCTGTTCCATCCGCGACGATATCTCGCCGGGCTGCTAGCGACGATCGCCGGCGACGGCAGTCACGTCTTTGAATACAGCAATGCCGACGAAGTGACTGATGACCCGCTCACCGTTAAATCTGGGGAATACACCGTATCGTGCGGCTACGTCGTCCTGGCGACTCATAATCCGATCGTCGGTAAGGCGAACGTCGCGAGCGCGACGTTGTTGCAGACCAAACTTGCGCTTTACACCAGCTATGCGTTGGGCGGACGTTTGCCGGCCGGGCAAATTCCGCACGGTTTGTACTGGGATACGGCAGACCCGTATCACTACCTGCGCGTGCATCCCGAGAGTGGTTACGACTACCTGATTTTTGGCGGTGAGGATCACAAGACCGGACAGGCCTCAGATACGCGCAATTGCTACGCCGCGCTGGAGGAGACGCTGCGCCGGGTGCTACCAACGATCGAGCTGACCGACCGATGGTCAGGCCAGGTGATTGAGACCAACGATGGCTTACCGTTCATCGGCGAGACGGCCGAGAAGCAGTTCGCGGCGACCGGGTTTGCCGGCAACGGCATGACTTTCGGCACACTGTCCGCAATCATGGCGCGCGATGCCGTGATGCAGCGTAGTAATGCGTGGAAAGACATCTTCGACCCGGGTCGCACAAAAATTCGCGGCGCCGCGTGGGACTACGTGCGCGAAAACAAGGACTTCCCCTATTACCTGATTCGCGATCGCCTTGCGACCAAGCACGCCACGTCGTTGCGCGGTCTGCGGCCCGGGCAAGGCAAGGTCGTCGATATCAACGGACAGCGCACCGCCGCGTTCCGCGACGAACAAGGCGCGGTGACGTTGTGCTCGGCGGTCTGCACGCACATGGGGTGCGACGTGCACTGGAATCAGGCCGAGACGACGTGGGATTGCCCATGCCACGGGTCGCGATTTAAAACGGATGGCACGGTGATTTCGGGTCCGGCAGAAACTCCGCTCGAGGCGATCGAATGAAGTGCTAAGTGCTAGGTGATGAGTGCTCAGTGCAAGTGCTCAGTGCTCAGTGCTACGTGCTACGTGCTAACTGCTCGTGTCAGTTCGTGCGATGAATGCGAGGCCGACGGCGTTCCAGAAAAAAATGCGAATGCGGCGCACAAGCGCGAGGGTGACGCCGGCGGCCGGGTTCAGCAAGAGGGCTCCTGCGACCAGTGCCCCGCCCGCCTCGTCCACACCCACCCGATAGGGCACCATCTTGAACACCACCGCGATTAGCCGTCCGGTCGTCTCCAGTACAAAGGCCTGACTAAGAGAGATGTCATCGCCGCCAGGGAGGAGGCCGAGCACCAGGTAGACCTCGGCAACCGCAGCGACGTGAAACAGCCCTTCCCAACCGATCACCCGCAGGAGACGAGTGGCAGGCCACGCCAGCACGCCGTAGAAGTGCGATTCGACCTGTTCCAGTTGCTCGGCGGAGGCCTGCGCCCGCCCCGTCGCGCGGGTCAGGAGCCGGGCCAGCCGCGATAAGACCGCAGGACGACGCCGCGCAATGACAAATGCCGCGATGACCGCGAGTACGGCGCCGGCGAAGACGGCCTGCACGCCGCTACGCAGTTGTGCCGGCACATCGGTGAGTGCGATGAACACCGCCGCGCCCGCCGTCAACATCACGACCACTGACGCCATGTAAAAGGCGTTCTCGGCGGCCACCGAGACGATGGCCGTCACCGTCGACAGGCGATTCCGGACGAAGAGAATCTTGGCTGGCTCGCTCGCCAAAAACCCGAGCGGCGTGAGGTTGCCGAGCGCATCGCTGGCGAGGGTCGCCTTCCAGAAGTGCTGAGTGCTAAGTGCTGGAGTGCTAAGTGCCGGCGAGTTCGCAGAGTGTGCGCCGGCGGCGGTAATCGCGCTGACGCACGCCATCCAGGCTCTCGCGCGTGCCGCAAAGCGCAACGCCCCAAGCGCAAGCACCACGACAAACCACCATCCGACCTGCCGCAAGCTGTCCTGCACCGCGATCCAGCCGACGCGGCGGATCGTGATCACCAGCAAGATGCCACCGACCAGTGCGAGCGCGATATTGATGAGTGTGGCGCGACGACGACGCGGCGCGCTCGGGGGAGAGGAAATCACGGTCGGCGCTGATTCTATCTTCCGAACATCGGCGAGTGACGGTAATATCACCGCCATGGCAAAGCGAACTGCGGCGAAAAAGTCGACAGCAAAACGGTCATCCTCCGCGGCGCGCGGCGGTGCGAGGAAGTCAAGCGCGAAGAAGTCGGGTGCGAAGAAGTCCAGCGCCAAGAAGTCCGGCGCCAAAAAGCGCGCGAGCGCAAAGCGTGACACCGTCAACTCACCGACCGCCACTCTCTACGCCAAGCGCTCGACCCGCGGCCGGTTCACGGAAATGGATGAAAAGGGCCGCTCACTGAAGGCCGACCGCACACGCAAGGCCAAAAAGAAAACCAAGTCGGGCTACGGCGATCAAGGAGATCGCTGACGCCGGGGAGGCCTCTGGCAAGGACGCGAAAAGGGTTGTGTGGGCTGGAGAGTATTACCAGGGAAAAGTGGTCGGGGCGATAGGATTTGAACCTACGACTTCTCGGTCCCGAACCGAGCGCTCTACCAGGCTGAGCCACGCCCCGACACGAACAGATAGTCTAACCAAAAGCACCACTCCTGGCTAGCTTTTCTTTACCGCGTTTCGGTCTCCTGCGGCAGCGGGAACTGCTCGAGACTGTCAGCGGCGTAGTGGGCCGTCAGATCCGGGTGCAGCAACGTCACGGAGATGAAGCCTTCCTTGACGGCGTGATAGTCGCTGCGATCGTGCGGCGCCCACTCGTCAATCCCCTCTTCAATCCAGTAATACGGCTTGCCGCGCGGGTCTAGGCGCTCGGCGATTTTGGTGATGTGGTTGCGCTTGCCTTGCACCGTGCGACGAAACCCCTTGGGTATGCCTTTCGGCACGTTGACGTTGAGAAACGTCCGGTCAGGCAAGGGATGCCGCAAGACCAAGTCGGTGAGCTGCGCGGCGGCTTCCGCCGACGGGCCGAAGTCGAACACATAGTCGCGCGTACGACGGAGCGACACCGCGATCGCCGGAATACCGAGCAGCGCTCCTTCGAGCGCGCCCGCCACGGTCCCCGAATAGGTCACGTCGTCGCCCAGGTTCCACCCGGTGTTGATCCCGGAAACGACGATGTCGGGCAACTCGCCTTTCATCACCACGGCGACCGCGATATTGACGCAGTCGGTCGGCGTCCCGTCGACGGAGTAAAACCGCTCCTTGACCCTTTCCAGGCGCAAGGGTCGCCGCAACGTCAGGGCATGGCCGATCGCGCTGGATTCTGACAGCGGCGCGACGACGGTCACGTCGCCGATCGATTGCAGGGCGGCAGCTAATGCGTGGATCCCTTCGGCATGCACGCCGTCATCATTGGTCACAAGAATACGAGGCATCAGAACTAATGATCCTACAGGAGTTTGCGCAGATAGCGCAGACCGGGAAGGCGTAACGCAGAACACTCTGCGTCGTCTGTGTTTCAGCAGAGCTATACTTGGCGCACCATGCAATCGTGGATGTGGCTGGCAGGCGGTCTGATCCTGCTGGTCATCGAACTGGCGACGCCAAGCGGCTTCTTCGTCATGTTCTTCGGACTCGGCGCCCTGACCGTCGGGGTCCTGACCCTGCTCGGGGTCATCGGCCAGCCGTGGTTGCAGTGGCTCATTTTCACGATCGCCTCGGTGATCTTCCTGGCCGTGTTCCGCGGCCGCCTGCAGACACGTGTCGAACAACCGCGCATCGATGTCGACTCGCTGGTCGGCGAGCTCGCGGTGCCGCGCGAGCGGATTGCGCCGGGTGACGTCGGACGAGTCGAACTGCGCGGCACGCTGTGGAACGCGCGCAACACGGCGGCGGAATCAATCGAAGTCGGACAACGCTGCCACGTGACCGGCGTCGACGCCGGCCTGCTGGTATTCGTGCAGCCCGAACCGGACGCGGACACCCCGGTACAAAGGAATTAAATGATGGAAGGCGGACTGTTCGTCATCATTCTGTTCGCGATCATGGCGATCATCATCCTCGCCAAGACGGCGGTCGTGGTGCCCCAGCAAAGTGCGTATGTCGTCGAACGGCTCGGACGATTCTCGGGGACGCTCAACGCCGGTTTTCACATCCTGGTCCCGTTCATGGACGTCATCCGCTATCGCCACTCGTTGAAGGAGACGGCGCTCGACATCCCGGCCCAGGTTTGCATCACGCGCGACAACGTGCAGGTGCAGGTTGACGGCGTCCTGTATCTCAAGGTGTTGAATCCCGAGCGGGCGTCGTACGGCATCTCCGATTACCTGTTCGCCATCTCACAGCTGGCCCAGACGACGCTGCGCAGTGAGGTCGGCAAGATCGATCTCGATCGCACGTTCGAGGAGCGGACCAACATCAACACGTCGGTGGTCGCCGAGCTCGACAAGGCGTCCGAGCCGTGGGGCGTCAAGGTGCTGCGCTACGAAATCAAGAACATCACCCCGCCGCACGACATTCTCGCCGCGATGGAAAAGCAGATGCGCGCCGAACGCGAAAAGCGTGCGGTGATCCTGACCTCAGAAGGCCAACGCGACGCGGCAATCAATGGCGCAGAGGGCGCCAAGCAGGAAACGATCAAGGCGTCCGAAGCGCGCCGCCAGCAGCAGATCAACGAGGCCGAAGGCCAGGCGTCGGCCATCCTCGCCGTCGCCACCGCCACCGCCGAAGGTTTGCGCCGCGTCGCCGAAGCGACGCGCGTCCCCGGCGGCCAGGAAGCGATTCAGCTCCGCGTCGCCGAGCAATACATCAACGAGTTCGGCAAGGTGATCACCAACGCCGACACCATCATCCTGCCGGCCAACCTCAGCGACGTCGCGTCGATGATTACGACGGCGATGCAAGTCGTCGGTCAGAAGCAAGCACCGCCGCGGCTGTAAGCGCAAGCCCGGCGCCGCTCAGGAACGCGACGTGCGGTCCAAACAGGTGCCACAGCGTGCCGAACAGGACGCTCGCCGCAAGCGCGCCGAAGCCAAGGACGCCGTTGTACCAACCGAACGCGGTGCCCCGGCTCGCCGCCGGCGAGAGGTCGGTCACCAGGGCTTTTTCTGATCCTTCGACCATCGCAAAATACAGCCCGTAGGCGAAGAACCACGCCAGCAGGGCGACCAGCGATTCACTGAATGCAAAGCCGGCGTAGACCACCGCGTACAGGAGCCACCCGCCGACAATCAGCCGCCGCCGCCCGACCCGATCGGAGAGCGCGCCGCCGGCCGTCGACAACGCTGATTTGATCATGTGCAGGCCCGCCCAGACGATCGGCAGGTAGATCGTGGGCAATCCCGCGTCAGACAAACGCAACAGCAGGAAGGCATCGGTCGAATTGCCGAGCGTGAAGATCGCGAGGATAAAGAAGAAGCGCTTGAGAGGCACCGGCAGAGGCTGGCGGGATGTGGTCTGGTCGGGCCGGTTCGGCTGGTTGGTCGGCACCGTCGGCTGAGGAGTCACCCCGACCTCCGGGACGAACAGCAACATGGCGACGGCGAGTGCGCCCGGTATGAACGTCAGCGCAAACAACGCACGGTATTGCCCCGGCAGAAACCACAGAAACAACGCCGCCGCGAGCGGACCGATCACCGCACCCAGGTGGTCCATCGCGCGGTGATAACCGAACACCCTTCCCCGCTCGCCTTCCGGCGCCAGCGCGGCGAGCATCGCGTCGCGCGGCGCCCCGCGCAGACCCTTGCCGATACGGTCGACCAGACGCACGGCGAAGACGTGCTGCCAGGTGGCAGCGAGCGCGATTAACGGGCGCGCCAGCCACGCCAGCGAGTAGCCGGCGATCACGAACGGCCGGCGACGGCCGGTGCGATCGGACATCCGGCCCGAGACGATCTTCAGCACGCTGGCAATCGCCTCCGCCGCGCCTTCGATCAGCCCCAGTGACATGGCCGTGCCACCGAGGACGCGGGTCACGAAAATCGGTAATAAGGGATAAATCGCCTCAGTGGCGGCGTCGGTGAAGAGGCTCGTCCATCCGAGCAACTTCACCGACCGGGGGAGCGGCGCGGCCACTTACTTTGCGGAGGTCGGAGTGGCAACCGAGGCGAGCAACTCACTGGCGAGCGTCTCGGCGTGATAGACCTTGCGTAGCGCTTCGATGATGCCGCGCGAATCAACGGCCACCGCGCGATTGACGCTGGCGTCGTAGATAAAATATCCCGGCAGCGACTGGATGTTGCCGTCGAACACCAAGCCGACCAGCTCACCGCGTGCGTTGATCACCGGCGACCCGCTGTTGCCGCCGACGATGTCGTTGGTGGTGACGAAGTTGTACGGGGTGCTGACGTTGACCGTCGACCGCGCTTTGGCCCACGTATCGGGCAACTTGTAGGGCGGTTTCATCCCATGCTGATCGGCGCGCACGTAGAGGCCGCGGATCTGCGTGTAGGGCGTGACCCGCTGGCCGTTCTCGTCATACCCCTTCACCGCGCCAACCGACAGCCGCAACGTGAAGGTCGCGTCCGGGTAGAGCGCGTCGCCTTGTGTGGCAAACCCGGCCTGGGCGATCTTGGCGTAGGCGTCGCGTTCGACGGCGAGCACTTCGTTGTCGAACTTGGTCCGCAGCTCGCGCGCGCGCGTATCGATGTTGCGCGCGATCACGATGAACGGATCGGTCGAGGCCTTGATCGCGGCCGCCCCTCCCGCGAACAACTGTTTCCGGACGGCGATGTCGCCCAGCCTGGTCTCGGCGACCAGTTCCGCGGCACGCGCGTCGGGTGCTTTGCCGTCGAGCACCTGGCGCACCAGCGCATGATCGGCACCGAGCTTGTCGCGCATGATTGCGAGCGACTCGGCCAGCCGCGCCTGTTCGAGCCCGGCATAAATCGGCGTCGACGACCCGACTTGCCGTTCGATGGCGGCGCGCCGCGCATCGGTGTACTCAGGGAGCCGTTCACCGTTCGGCCGCTGACTCTCGTCAGCCCAGCGCACCAGCGTACGTGCGTGGGTGAAATAATCGGAATAAAGGCCGAGGCCGCCTTCGAACATCACCCGCTCGACGTTGTACGGATGCAAGTCGCGACGAGCCTTCGAGACCGCGTCCCACGCGTCGCCAAACCGCGTCTGGTAACTGGCGTTGGCCATCACCGACGCACGCAGTGAGGCTTCGGCGGCGACCTTCTTGCCGAGCGTCGCCGGATCGTTGAGGCCTTGCAGTTGCCCTTTCCACGACTTCAGCGAGTTCTCCAGCGAGAAGAACATGTCCTTGGCTTGCCGCTCCGGCTCGGCGCCCTGTTTGGCGTAGCGGTCGAGGGCATTACGCATCCGCGTGTAGACCTCGATGTTGAATGGTAGCGACATGTCGCGCAGGAACTCGAGGTGTGCGACGGTGTTGAGCCGCTGCGTCGTACCGGGATGCCCCGACGTGAACACTGCCTCTCCTTCTTTCGTCCCGGTGGTTGAGAACGGCAAGTAATGCTTCACCTGAAGCGGTTTGCCGTTGTCATAGACCCGGAACACGGTCATGTCGAGCGCGTAGCGTGGAAACGTGAAGTTGTCCGGATCGCCGCCAAAAAACGCCGCGTCGAACTCCGGCGCAAAGACCAGGCGCACGTCAGTGAATTTCTTGTATTGATACAGGTGATACTGCGCGCCCTGGTAGAGCGTCACCATCTCGCTCTGCAGGCCGGTCTTGGCCTCCGAGTCTTTTTCGATCGCCGCAATCGCGCTGCGTCGCGCGGCCAGGGTCTCTGCGGAGGTCATGCCTGGCTTGATCGCGGCGTTGACCTGCGCCGTCACGTCCTCGATGGTTTGCAGCGTCACCAGTTCGAGATCCTTGGCGACGAGTTCCTGACTGCGCTCTTTCGCCAGGAACCCGGTTTTCACGTAATCGCGGTCCGGCGTGCTGAGCTTGGAGATGAGGTCCATCGCGACGTGGTGATTGGTCAGCACCAGGCCGTCGGCCGAGACAAACGAACCCGAGCCACTCGGGAAGCGCACCGATGCCTGCTGCACGCGCTGCACCCACGCGTCGGTCAGGTCGACGCCATAGGCCTGCTTGATCGCGGCGCGCGGAATGCGATTAAAAGGCCAAAACCCCTCGTCGGCATGCCCAACAAGTGGCGCTGCCGCAACCAGCACGGCCAGGCACGCAGCGGACTGCCAGCGGCGAATCGTTTGATACGTCATGGATCGATTGTAGCCCTACCTTTGCGCCAATCGATATGGGCTGCGACCGGCAGGGGCGATTCGCCACGAATAGTTTCCAGTTGTCAGTGACCAGTTCAAAGTCCGGATCGCCCGGATGTCCTTTGAACTGAGCACTGTCAGCTGGCAACTGTTACGGAACATACGCAATGCAATCGATCTCGACGCGTAGGCCCTCCCCGGGCAAACCAGCCGCCTGGATCGTCGTGCGTGCAGGACGATGATCGCCGAACATCCGTGAGTAGACCGCGTTCATTTGCTCGAACTCCCGCATGTCGAGAAGAAACACGCCGCAGCGAATCACGTGCTGCAGACTCGATCCCGCAGCCTCGAGAATGGTTTGGACATTTTTCAAGCACTGCTCGGTCTGCGCCGTGGCGTCGGCGCCGGCGAGTTTGCCCGTCGCCGGGTCGGTGGCGCCCTGCCCGGAAACAAAGACCAGCCGTTCGAAACTCATGCCAGGTGAGTACGGGCCCACCGGTTTCGGTAAATTCGGAGTGTGAACTGGACGATGGCTCATGGCGGCCATTTTATCAATCCGGGACCACGCCGCCGGCGGGCGTCGGCGCACCTGGTGGCGTCCGCGGCGTCAACGGATCAGTCCGAACAGCGTGTAAATGATTAGCAGGACCAAGCCCATCGCCGCGGCCGCCATCAGCGTGACCGCAATCAGCACCATCACCATCAGATAACCGAACAGCGCCATGAGTGGGAGCAAGACGATGGCGCCGGCCAGTTCCAAGGGTCCGGGCACGCGCCAGTGGCGTGGTGCCGCGACCGCAGCGACCATATGCCGCGCCAGCTTGGCGATTCGTGCTGGTGTCTGGGGTCCTCTCCCGCCGACAACGACGTGCAGCGGCGCCGCGTCCCAGCCAGCGACGGCTTCTCCACCAAGGGCCTCGAGCGCGCGCGACAGGTCCGACGGCTCGCGGGTCAACTGCACCGCACTCGCATCGGCTAAGTAACGGCGCGTCCGCCAGAGCGCACTGAAGATGGGCGTGATCAGTGCCGTCTGCAGTAAGCCGGTGATCACCACGACGGCGAGATTGATAAAGTGCAACGGCAAGAGCAGCGGATTGCCGCTGGTGATCTCCAACGCATGCAGGCGGGCGCTGGTCTGCTCGACCGAAGCGAGACGCGCGGCAATCGCGAGGTCGTCATGAGCGATAAACGCCAGCGCGTGCGCCATCAGCCCCTGTGTCTGGCCGCGGTCGAGCGTATCCAGCACTGCTCGAGCCACCACGACCACCGCATCGTCTGGAACGGTGCCGAGCACGGCGACGTTAGCCCCCGCGCCATCGACAATCATCAGCCGCGGCGCGGGCATCCCCGCGGCGATCGCCATCTCGTCGACGACGTTGGCCAGTTGCCGCTCCTCGAGGTCATCGGTGGCGATCGCCCGTGCGGCGATGTCAGGACTGGCGAGGCGCCGCCGCACGCGCCACCAGATGCCGAGCAGGGTCATCATCCCAGGCAGAATCATCGCGACCGCCGGTCCCACTGCCAGGCGCAGCGCGGCGACAGCGCCGTGCGCATCCCACGCTTCGACGACGCGCATGACCGATGTGGCCAGCCACTCGAACGCGCTCCAGAGTGCTGCCGGCAAGGTGTAGAAGAGGTTGATGATGTGGGCTCCGATCAACAGCGCCAGGTAAACCAACGGGGTCAGCACGATGCTCAGCGGAATGCCCATCACCGCGACTGCGACGGCGGCCAGCAGCGTCCACCGCCACGTCGCGCGGCGGTAGCGTTCTTGCTCCTCGAAGAAAGTGGTACGCGACAAGTCCGCTATTATCGCTGGCGTGGCGCGGTTCAAGCTGACGGTCGAGTATGCGGGCACCCGGTATAGCGGGTGGCAGAAGCAAAACAATGCACGGACCGTGCAAGGTGAACTCGAACGGGCCATCGCGGATGCACTGGAGAGTTACGAATTCGAGTTCCAGGGATCGGGCCGCACCGATGCCGGGGTCCACGCCTTGCGGCAGGTGGCACACCTCGAAGCCCACATGGGCCTGCCGCTCGACAAGCTGCGTCGTAAACTGAACGACGACCTGCCGCCTGACATCCATGTCCTGTCGGTCGTCAAGGCGCCGCACCGTTTCCACGCGCGCCATGCCGCGGTAGCGCGCAGTTATCTCTATCAGGTGTCGCGGCGCCGCACGGCTTTTGCCAAGCCCTACGTGTGGTGGGTGAAAGACCCGCTCGACCTCGACGTGATGCAGGCGGCGGCCGCGCAGTTCTCCGGCATGCATGACTTTCAATCTTTCAGCGACGACGACCCGGAGGACAAGTCGACGGCGGTTCTGATCGATGACGTCACGATCGGTGAAGAAGGCGATCTGATTTTGATTCGCGTGGCCGGCTCACACTTCTTGTGGAAGATGGTGCGTCGGATGGTCGGGGTCATCGTCGAGATCGGCCGTGGCGGGCTGCCACTGGCGGCGATCGAGGACTTTCTCCGCGAACCGTCTGCGGCGCCGGCCCGCCTCACCGCCCCGGCTTCAGGGCTATTTCTCGAGCAGGTATTCTATGAGGGTGACAGCCGCGACGTGCCGCTGGTGTCCGCGGTGCCGGTCGGTGCGGCGCGGTAGATGCGGTGGTAATTGTTTGGTCACCCGGCGTGACGAGACGACGCGTAAACTGGTGTTCAGCAAGGGATAACGATCGCGTTGGACACCCCGGTGGAAGAATCGGAAACCGACCTTCTCGCCCGTCTCCGCACGGGTGAGGAGGCGGCCTTTGAAGACCTCGTCCGGCGCTATTCGCCGCGGCTCCTGGCCGTGGCCCGTCGCATCGTCGGCACCGAGGAAGATGCGCGCGACGTCATTCAGGATGCGTTCCTGTCGGCGTTTCGCAACCTGTCACGGTTCCATGGTGACGCCAAGTTGTCGACCTGGCTCCATCGGATTGTCGTCAACGGTGCGTTGATGAAACTGCGGACCCGCCGGCGCAAGCCTGAAGAGTCGATCGAGCCGCTGCTCCCCGCCTTCTTGTCCGATGGCCATTATGCGGAGAGGTTTTCGTCGTGGAACGAACGGGCCGATCTCAGCCTGTCGCGATCTGAGACTCGCGAGATGGTCCGCCGCCGCATCGATGAGCTGCCGGACAGCTTCCGTACCGTTCTATTGCTCCGTGACATCGAAGGTATGGACACCGAGGAGACTGCCCGATTGCTCGACACGACGCCAAACGCAGTGAAAATTCGCCTCCACCGGGCGCGCCAGGCGCTCCGGACGCTGCTGGCGCCGCACTTCAGCCGAGGTGAGCTGTGACGTGTCGTGAATGCGACGAATTCCTGTCTGACTATCTCGCCGGCGAATTGCCTGCCGAGGTGGTGACTACTTTCGAAACGCACCTGTCGCGTTGCCGCAACTGCGTGACCTACATGGAGCAATACCGCGAGACGATTCTCGCCGGCAAGCGCGCGTGTGAAGCGGGCGCCGCTGATGCGCCGCCGGAGATGCCAGAAGAATTGATTCGCGCGATCCTCGCCGCCCGCAAAACTATTCAGTGAGTTGGTGATTGGCGATTGAGTGGTTGCCTTGGGTGATCCCAATCACCAATTACTTCACCGCCACCAGGTGACCGCGCGTGCGGAAGAACATCATGCCTTCTGAGATGGCCGGCGTCGCCATCGCCACCTCGCCGAGCGGATTCACCGCGATCTGCTCGAACGTCGTGCCCGCCTTGATCACATACACGTCGCCTTCTTCGCTGGTGTAATAGATTCGCCCGTTCGACGCGACCGGTGATGCGCTGAAACCGGTGCGGCCGTCGGCCAGCCGGGTCTGGTAGTGGCGCTGACCGGTCTTGGCGTCGAACACACTCAGTACCCCATTGTCGCGACACACATAGAGCAAGTCGCCGTAGACGATCGGGGTCTGCATGTAGCCGCCGTCGCGCGGAAAGCTCCACGCGACATGGGCATTGGACGTCTCCCCTTCTTTCAGCGAGATGTCCCCGGTTGCGGACGGACGCACCGCGAAAATTGGCGCCATCTTGCCGTGGGCGTTGGTGATGAAGATCAAGCCGTGGGCGGCAATCGGCGTCGGCACCGGGATATCGCCGCCGCCAGTCATGCGCCAGAGTTCTTTGCCGGTCGCAAGGTCGTAGCCGCCGATGTGTTTCCAGCCGTTGACGACCACTTGCGCGCGGCCGTCGGCGTCGTGCACTGCCGGCGTACTCCAGGTCGGCACATCGTTGCGCACAGTGCGCCACAGTTCGCGGCCGGTCTTGAGATCCAGCGCCCCGACAAAGGACCCCTTCTGGACGTCGACCTGGATGATCACGCGGTCGCCGTGAATGATCGGCGAACTGGCAAACCCCCACTGCGCCTCCGGGACCATGAAGAAACCAGAGTCGAGCAGGCCGAAATCCTTCTTCCAGACCTCCCTGCCCTTCATGTCGTACGCGTAGAGACCCTCGGAGCCGAAGAAGGCGACGATGAAGCGTCCATCAGTCGCCAGCGTCGAACTGGCATGGGTCGACTTGGTGTGGCGTTTCACCTTGGGCACCCCGCTGTGCGCGGTCTGTTCCCACAGCTGCCGCCCGGTGCCCTTGTCGTAACAGGCGACCAGCCAACGGTGGACGGTGGTATCGATCACCGAGGTGATGTCGCCGTAGAGGCCGACTTTGAGTTCGGGAGACGGGGTGCCGCTGACTGCGCTTGAGGTGCAGACCTGATTGCCCCAGATGATCGGACTGGAATGGGCGAGGCCGGCGACCGGTACCCGCCACCGCACGTTCTTCCCCGCCGGCACGTCCCACGCCGTCGGTGTCGGTGTGCCCTCGGCGACGCCGCTGGCTCCTGGCCCACGAAAGGTGGGCCAGTCGATGCCGGGGCGAGGGGTGTCGGCGTGCAGGAGGGAAACGATGCCAAGTGTAACCGCGACGAGAAAGTACCTACCCATCGGCTACTCCACACCCGTACGGTGCGCAGAAGCACGGAAGCACAGAATTAATTAGTCACATTCCGTGATTCCGCGTTTCGGTGCGACGTCCGTTGTTCTGACTAGTTCGGGACCTGCAATTCCGGCATCGGCGCCGTCACGAAGAACCTGCGGGTCGGGACCAGCAGCATCCGCGCCATGTGGTGTGCGCGGCTGACCCGCGCACTGTCGGTGGCGATGCCGGTGTTGGCGTACATCTGCCGATAGAGCTTCGAGATCAACATGAACGCGACGCGGCCTTTGACGTTCGGGACCACTTTGGAACGCTTCCAGATATTGGGCAGGCTGTAGAACTGGTCCCACACGCCCTGCGTGCGGTCGCGAATTTCGTCGGCGCCCATCACCGGGTGCGGCGAGTAGACCTTCGGACGCTGCGCCTGCGGAATCAGCCAGTGACGGGTCAGCGGAATCCCGCCGATGCGTGTTTGGTCTGACGCCATGTTCTCTTCCCAGCGTTCGAAGTCGACCGTGCCAGGAAAGGGCGTCAGCATCACAAATTGCGCGAACGTCACACCAGCGCGTTGCGCCAAGGCCGCAGTCGCATCGAACGTTGCGGGACGATCCGACGGCAGACCGAAGATGAACGAGCCGAGCACGTGGACGCCGTTGTCGCGGAATGACCGGAGCCGATCGACCAACTCTTCGCCGGCGTAGTTGAAGTCCTTATAGACGTCCTTCAGCCCTTCGGGCGTCACCGACTCGACGCCGACCAGCGCGCCCTTGATATTGGCCTTCTTCATGGCGGCGAGGAATTCTGGGTCCTCGGCAGCTTCCATGGTGATCTGCGTGAAGAAGATCATGTCCTTGGGCAGCTTGGCCAAACGGGCCATCAACTCGAACCGCTCGGCGCGGATCGCCTTGAGATTGTTGAGTGTCGTTTTGTCTTCGCGCCGGTCGGCCATCCGCAGATCATTGAGCGCGACCGGATAGAAATTGTCGTCGGCCAGGGCAATGAAACGGAATCCTTTGCGGCGCAGTTCCACGATCTCTTCGATCACCGCGTCGCTGCTACGGACGCGTGGCTTCTGGCCGTCGGTGCGCCACACCGAACAGAATGAACAGTGCTTGGGGCAGCCACGCACCGTCTGAACTGAGGCCCACATGTAGCGGTCCTCCGGCAGCAAGTCCCATCGCGCTTTCAGCATCGCGCCGCCGTCGATCTTGCCGCCGTCATAGATCGGCTGGTGATCGCCGGTGAGCACCGCCTTGATCGCAAACGGCCAGATCCGGTCGCCGTCGCCTTTGACCACACTGTCGGCGTTGCCGAGGTCGAGCGCTTCTTGCGGATACAACGTCGCGTGAATGCCGCCGAAGATCACTTTGGCACCGCGCTCGCGCGCCAGCGTGCCGACTTCATAGCCACGCAGCGCGTTGCCGCTGTGGATGCCGATGCCCACCACGTCGCCCGCGGCAATCGTCTCCGGATTCAGTTGTTCAAGGGTTTCATCGACGATCACCGGATCGCCGTATTCGCTGGGCGTCGCTGCGGCCAATACATACAACCAACGCGGCGTGATGACAGCGATGCCGAAGGCCAGGTGACTGGGATTAATGAGATGAACGCGCACGCCCAAGCTTAACCGCTTTTGAGGGTTTGCGCGGAATTCAGCGGTCTGATTTCGGCTGGAGCAGGTCGGTCACTTCGTCGCCCGAATCATCGCTCGCGACCGGGCCAGACCGCCGCGCGTACCACAGCGAAATTCCGAAAATCACCACAATCAGTCCCAGCGAGATCCACTTGGGAATCACAAAATGCAGGACCCCAATATTGTGGAGGTATTCCGCGAGCAACTTGAGTCCGACCCAGGCAATGATCACAAAGGCGCCGTCGACCAGCGCCGGATACCGCGTCACCAGCGCCAGCAGCTGCCCGATCACCAGCCGCATGGCGATGATGCCGAGCACGCCGCCGGTCACAATCACCCACAGCTTGTTGGACATCGCCACCGCGACGAGGATCGAATCGACGGCGAAGACGACATCGGTCAACTCGACCTTCACCACGGTGGCCCAGAAGGCCGACATGCCCAGCCAGGGTCGCGCCGGCTTGGCGCCGCGCCGTTCCGCCGCGTCACCGTGACTGAAAAAGTGCTGATACGGCAGGTAGAGCAGGTAAATCGCACCGAGCAGCTGCACCCACAGGACCTGGATCATGTAGGCAGCGAACACGGTTGCCGTGATCCGGAAGGCGAAGGCGCCGAGGATGCCGTAGCGCAGCGCTTTTTGTTGCTGATGGCGCGGCAGCCCCAGTACCAAAACGGCCAGCACCATGGCGTTGTCAGCGCTCAGCAGCCCTTCGAGCGCGACCAGGAGTCCAACCGTGACGAGATCTGTAGCCTGAACGTCAAACACGCGTCGTCCAGTATAGCGACAGTCGCTCCGCCGCCGGCCGGCGACCTCATCCGTGTAGTGTCTACCGCTTGACACAGTCCGTATCAAGTCAAATACTTGAGATGTGTCAAGGCGGCGGTCGTGACGGACGAACTGATCTTCATCTCGACGGCTGCTCGCATGCTCGGCATGCACCCGCAGACGCTGCGCAAGTACGAGCGGCTGGGCCTGGTCCGCCCGTCGCGGACCATCGGCAGCATGCGGCTCTATTCACGCGACGAAATCGAGCGGCTCCGGTTCATCAAACGTCTGGTCGACGACCTGGGCATCAACCTCGCGGGCGTGCACCAGCTGCTCGAGATTGCCGAAGTCATGCGCCGCATCCAGCCGCTGATGCGCGATGAGCAGCTGTCGCGCAACGACGGCCGACGACGTCTGGTACGCGAGATCGGCAAGCTCAATCAGTTGTTGGGCATTTAAGCGATGGATTTCAAGGACTACTACTCCACCCTCGGGATCGGCAAAAGCGCCACCGACAAGGAGATCAAGCAGGCATTCCGCAAGTTGGCACGCAAGTTTCACCCCGACGTCAACCCGGGCGACAAGGCGGCGGAAGCACGTTTCAAGGAGATTAACGAAGCCAACGAAGTGTTGTCCGACCCAGCCAAACGCAAGAAGTACGACGAGCTCGGTGCGAACTGGCGGATGTACGAGCAGGCGCGACAGCAAGGGCGGCCCGGTCCCGGCCATCCCTTCGGTGGCGCCTGGGGCGCGCCGGGCGGCGCCGGCGGTTTCCAGGGCATGAGCGAAGAGGATGTCGCCCAGATGTTCGGCGGCGACGACGGGCCGTTCTCCGATTTCTTCCGCACGTTTTTTGGCGGCGCCGGAGAAGGGGCATCCGCCGGAGGCGAACGGCGCACGCGGTCTCGCGCCCCGCGCAGCGCCAAGGGTCGTGACGTCGAACACGAGCTCGAACTCGATCTCGAAGATGCCCTACAGGGCACGGTTCAGAGACTCGCGATTCGCCATGGCGGCGAGGCCCGGACAGTCGAAGTACGCATCCCGGCCGGTGTCACCGACGGGTCGCGGGTCCGCGTGTCTGGCGAAGGTGAGCGCGGCGGCGGCAGCGGCGCCAGCGGCGATCTCTATCTGCGCGTGCGCCTGCGGGCTCACGGGACCTTCGAGCGCAAAGGCCGCGATCTCTACGTCAAAGTGCGCGTGCCGATCACGACCGCGGTCCTCGGCGGCGAGGTCGATGTGCCGACCCTGCCTGGCAGGTCACTGCGCTTGAAGGTGCCGCAGACGACACAGAACGGTCAGCTCTTCCGACTGCGCGGGCACGGCCTGCCGAAGGCCGGCGCGGCCGCTGGCGAAGACACCGGCGATCTCTACGCGACCGTTGATATCGGCGTGCCGCAGACGCTCTCCGATGAACAGAAGAAGCACTACGAGGCACTCGCGGAACTGGACAAGAAATGAATCTGAACAAATTCACCGAGAAGGCTCAGGAAGCGATTCTTGCGGCGCCGCAACTGGCGTCCGACGCCAATCATGCGCAGGTCGAGCCCGAGCATTTGCTGGTGAGCTTAGTCGAGCAGCGTGACGGTGTGGTGCCGACGGTGCTGCAGAAGTTGAACGCCGACCCTGCAGGCGCAGCCAGCACGCTGCGCGAGCACCTGGCCAAGCAGTCCAAAGCCTACGGCGGCGCCGACGCGCACTTCTCGCCCCGCCTCCGCGTGGTAATGGACGCGGCACAGGCCGAAGCGCGGACGATGCAGGATGAGTTCGTCAGCACCGAGCACTTGCTGCTGGGGATCCTCAGCGAGAGCGGCCGCGTCACCAGCGTCGAGACGCTCAAGCAACGTGGTGTGACGCGCCAGACGGTGCTCGAGGCCTTGACCGCGATCCGGGGCAACCAGCGGGTCACTGACCAGAATCCAGAGAACAAGTATCAGGCGCTCGAGCGCTATGGCCGCGACCTCACCGAACTCGCCCGCCGTGGCAAGCTCGATCCGGTGATCGGCCGCGACGAAGAGGTGCGCCGCGTGATCCAGGTCCTGTCGCGACGCACCAAGAACAATCCGGTATTAATCGGTGAGCCGGGTGTCGGCAAGACCGCGATTGTCGAGGGCCTCGCCCAGCGCATCGTGCGCGGCGACGTGCCTGAGGGCCTCAAGAACAAGAAAATTGTCGGTCTCGACATGGGCGCGTTGATCGCCGGCGCCAAGTATCGCGGTGAGTTCGAGGAGCGCCTGAAAGCGGTCTTGAAAGAGATCCTCGAGGCCGAAGGTCAGATC
Organism: Vicinamibacterales bacterium; assembly: GCA_035575715.1. Lineage (GTDB taxonomy): Bacteria > Acidobacteriota > Vicinamibacteria > Vicinamibacterales > UBA2999 > JACCSI01. Next base: position 39,795 of record DATLXN010000015.1, read on the forward strand.
GTCCTGTTCATCGACGAACTGCACACCGTGGTCGGGGCCGGCGCCTCCGAAGGCTCACTCGACGCGTCGAACATGCTCAAACCGATGCTCGCCCGTGGCGAACTGCACACCATCGGCGCGACCACTCTCGACGAGTACCGTAAACACATCGAAAAAGATGCGGCGCTCGAGCGGCGCTTTCAACCGGTCATCGTCGGTGAGCCGACCGTCGAAGACACGATCAGCATTCTGCGCGGTCTGCGCGAGCGTTACGAGGTCCATCACGGCGTTAAGTTGAAGGATGCCGCGCTGGTCGCGGCAGCGCTGCTGTCGCAGCGTTACATCACCGATCGCTTCCTGCCCGATAAGGCGATCGACCTGGTCGACGAAGCGGCGTCACGGCTGCGCATGGAAATTGATTCGATGCCGGTTGAACTCGACGAAGTGCAGCGTCGCATCATGCAGCTCGAGATCGAGCGCGAAGCCCTGCGCAAGGAAACCGATCGGCCATCACAGGACCGACTCGGCAAGCTCGAGAAAGACCTTGCCGACTTCAAGGAACGACAGTCTCAGCTGCGTTCCCATTGGGAGCAGGAAAAAGGAGCCATCCAGAAGGGCCGAGAGCTCAAGGAACAACTCGAGCAGGTGCGACTGGAAGTTGAACAGGCCCAGCGCGGCGGTGATTATCAGAAGGCATCCGAGCTGCAGTACGGGCGCGTGCCGGAGCTGGAAAGCCAGATCAAGGAACAGGAGTCACGGCTCGCCTCCTTGCAGCAAACCCAGCGCATGCTCAAAGAAGAAGTCGACGAAGAAGACATCGCCGAAGTGGTCGGCAAGTGGACCGGGATTCCAGTGAGCCGGCTGATGGAAGGTGAAATCCAGAAGCTGCTCCGGATGGAAGAGCGTCTCCACGAGCGCGTCATTGGTCAGGACGAAGCGATTGTGGCGGTCGCCAACGCCATTCGGCGGGCGCGCGCTGGCTTGCAGGATCCCCACCGCCCGCTCGGTTCGTTCATCTTCCTGGGGCCGACCGGTGTCGGCAAGACCGAACTCGCGCGCGCACTTGCCGAGTTTCTGTTCGACGACGAGCACGCGATGATCCGCATCGACATGTCGGAGTATCAGGAAAAGCACACCGTGTCGCGGCTGATGGGTGCGCCGCCGGGCTACATCGGCTACGACGAGGCCGGGCAGTTAACCGAAGCGGTGCGGCGACGTCCCTACTCCGTGGTGCTCTTTGACGAGATTGAAAAGGCGCACCCGGAAGTCCTGAACGTGATGCTGCAATTGCTGGACGATGGCCGGTTGACCGACAGCAAAGGGCGCACCGTCGACTTCAAGAACACCGTGGTGATCATGACGTCGAATATCGGCAGCCATCACATTGCCGAAACCGCCGGGAATGACAGCGAGGAATTGAGCGACGGCGTGCGTCAGGGCGTGACTGACACCCTGCGCCAGCACTTCCGGCCGGAGTTCCTGAACCGCATCGACGAGATCATCTTCTTCCACGCGCTGTCGCGCGGCCACCTGAAGTCGATTATCGATATCCAGTTGCGCGGCCTGGTGAAGCGCCTGGCCGACCGGAAGATTGCGGTCGAGCTCACCGACCGGGCCAAGGAATTGCTCGTGCAGGAGGGGTATGATCCGATCTATGGCGCTCGTCCGTTGAAGCGGACGATTCAGAAGCGGGTTCTCGATCCGCTGGCTGTCGGCGTTCTACAAGGCGATTTCGCCGAAGGCGATCGCGTCGTCGTTGATGTCGGTCCTGACGGACTGGCGTTCACGAAAAACGAGGTAACTGTTGGCTAATCCACTGCTCCCTTCAGGGGGGAAAAAAGCTACGGGCCCGGCTCGCCCGGCCGCCATCTGGTGGGTGCTGGGCGCGTTGGTCGTGCTCGCACTCGGTCAGGCCTATCTGTTGTCGCCGTCTGGGCGTCAGGTGCCGTACAGCGAGTTCAAGAGTCTGGTCCGCAGCGACGAAGTGGCTGAAGTGCTCGTTGGCGACACGGTCATCCGCGGCACGCTGAAAAAGTCGGACGGTCCGAGCACCTTCACCACCACACGCATCGAGGACCCGAAGCTCATCGAAGATCTCGAAGCCCACAAAGTCAAGTACGCCGGCGAGGTGGTCAGCCGCTGGCTGCCGGAAATTCTTGGCTGGGTGGTGCCACTGTTATTACTGGTCGCGCTGTGGTCATTTTTCTTTCGCCGCATGGGCGGTGCCGAAGGCGGCGTGATGTCGTTCGCGCGCAGCAAGGCCAAGATTTATGCGGAAGACGACGTCAAAGTAGGATTTGGCGACGTCGCTGGGGTCGATGAAGCGGCACAGGAACTGCGCGAGATTGTCGAGTTCCTCAAGACACCGAAGAAATACACCACGCTGGGCGGCAAAATTCCAAAGGGCGTGTTGCTGGTGGGGCCGCCAGGCACCGGCAAGACGTTGCTGGCGCGCGCGGTTGCGGGCGAAGCCAAGGTGCCGTTCTTCAGCTTGAGCGGTTCTGAATTTGTCGAGATGTTCGTCGGCGTCGGCGCGGCCCGCGTCCGTGATCTATTTTCACAGGCCGAAGCCAAGGCGCCGTGCATCGTGTTCATCGACGAGCTCGATGCGCTGGGCAAAATGCGGGTTCAGAGTCCCGTCGGCAGTCACGAGGAACGCGAGCAGACGCTCAATCAGTTGCTCGCCGAGATGGACGGGTTCGACCCGCGCAAGGCGATCATCATCATGGGCGCGACCAACCGCCCGGAGGTGCTCGACCCGGCGCTGATGCGTCCTGGTCGCTTCGACCGACAAGTGCTGGTCGACAAGCCGGATATCAAAGGCCGCGAAGATATTCTGCGGATTCACGTGCGGGCGGTGAAATTGTCGCCGGAAGTGGAACTCAAGAAGGTGGCGGCGCGGACGGCTGGCTTTGCCGGCGCCGACCTGGCCAACCTGGTCAACGAGGCGGCACTGCTCGCCGCGCGGCGCGATAAGCAGCAGGTCGACATGCTCGATTTCGACGAGGCGATCGATCGGCTGATTGCCGGACTCGAAAAGAAGCGCGTGATGAGCACCAAGGAGCGCGAGATCATTGCGTATCACGAGTCCGGTCATGCGATCGTCGCCAGTTCCCTGCCCGGCACCGACCCGGTCCACAAGATTTCCATCGTCGCGCGCGGCTTCGGCGCGCTGGGCTACACCATGCAGCTGCCGCTCGAGGATCGCTACTTGATGCAGCGCCGCGATCTGATGAATCAGCTCGCGGTACTGCTGGGTGGGAGATCGGCTGAAGAGATCGCTCTCGGCGAGATTTCCACCGGTGCTTCCAACGACTTGCAACGCACCACGGATATTGCCCGATCGATGGTCACCGAATGGGGCATGAGCGAACGACTCGGCACCGTCAATCTCGATGCCGGGCGGCGCAACCGCTTTCTCGAAGCTGGCCAGGCGTCGGAACGCGGCAATTACAGCGAAGAGACGGCGCGGGCGATTGATGAAGAAGTGAAGATGATCATCGCCGAGGCGCACAACGATGCACGGCGGATCCTGATGGACCGCAAGGACATGCTCGAGAAGGTGACGCGGGTGCTCCTGGACAAGGAAGTGATGGAGGGCGACGAACTGCGCGCCATTCTCGACGGCACGTATATCGCCCCCCCACAGCCGGTCGAGGCCGAGACGACCGCGTAAACAAGCGGCGTCGGTCCAGCCTTGTTCTTACGTCGCCGGACCATCCTTCTTGACGTCGTCGGCCGGGCGATCCTGCGCTTCGGGGCCAAGCGCCGCTTCAGCGGCCTGGAAGCCCATTCGCGAATGGGCACCGTCGCAAAACGGCTTCTTCAGTGAGTGCCCGCAGCGGCACAACGCGAACGGCCGTTTCGCCAACGGGTATGGATTGCCATTCCAGTCGACCAACGTGACATCGTCGCCCTCGACGAGGAGTGAGCCATTCTGCCGAACTTTAATATTTGCCATTCAATCTCCTGCACACCCCGTTCGCCCGGCTGAGCCATCTCCCGATCTGATCCCCGGACCCCGATCCCCGATCCGGCGGGCAACTGATCCCTGATCCCCGCTCCCTGATCCCTGCTCAGGACATCTTCTGCATCGCTGACAGGAAGTCAGCGTTGTTCTTGGTCTTGCCCATCTTATCGAGCAGCAGTTCCATGGCCTCGACCGGCGACAACGGATTGAGCACCTTGCGCAGCACCCAGATACGGTTGAGGTCGTCGCGCGGGATCAGCAGCTCCTCCTTGCGGGTGCCGCTCTTCAACATGTCGATCGAGGGGAACACGCGCTTGTCGGTCAGCTTGCGATCGAGATGGATTTCCATGTTGCCGGTGCCCTTGAACTCTTCAAAGATCACGTCGTCCATGCGCGAGCCGGTATCCACGAGTGCGGTGGCGATGATCGTGAGTGAGCCGCCCTCTTCGATGTTTCGGGCGGCGCCGAAAAAGCGCTTCGGCTTCTGCAGCGCGTTACTGTCCAAGCCGCCGGAGAGCACTTTGCCCGACGGCGGACTGACGGTGTTGTAGGCCCGCGCGAGGCGGGTGACCGAGTCGAGCAGGATCAGCACGTCCTTCTTGTGCTCGACCAGGCGCTTGGCTTTCTCGATGACCATCTCAGCCACCTGCACGTGGCGTTGCGCCGGCTCGTCAAAGGTCGACGAAATGACCTCGCCGTCTACCGAGCGCTGCATGTCGGTCACTTCTTCCGGACGCTCATCGATCAGCAGAACGATCAGGTAAACCTCAGGATGATTCTTGGCGACCGACTGGGCGATGTTCTGCAGCAGCATCGTCTTGCCGGTGCGGGGCGGCGCGACGATCAAGCCGCGCTGGCCTTTGCCGATCGGCGTCATCAAATCCATGACGCGGGCCGACAGGTTCTCAGTCTCGGTCTCGAGTCGGATCCGTTCCTGCGGATAGAGCGGGGTGAGGTTCTCGAAGAACAGCTTGTCCCGCGCCTGCTCGGGCGCTTCAAAGTTGACCGCCTCGACCTTGATCAACGCGAAGTAGCGTTCACCTTCTTTGGGTCCGCGAATCTGGCCCGACACCGTGTCGCCGGTCTGGAGATCGAATTTGCGAATCTGCGACGGGGAGACGTAAATGTCGTCGGGGCCCGGCAGGTAGTTGTAGTCGGGTGCGCGAAGGAAGCCAAACCCATCGGGGAGCACTTCGAGCACACCCTCGGAAAAGATGAACCCGCTCTGTTCGGTCTGCGCTTTGAGGATCTGAAAAATCAGTTCCTGTTTGCGCATCCCGGTGGCACCTGGGACGTTCAGGTCCTTGGCGATCTGGGTGAGCTTCTGGATGCTCATGTCCTTCAGCTCGCTGATGTTCAGACCGGCACGGCGGCCTTCGCTGGTGGCGGCGGCGGCGGCGGCTTCGACTTCCTGGGCGACGTCGGCTTGCGGCGCTTGGTGGCCACGTCCGGAACCTTGACGCTTATGACTTGGCATGGTGCTGACCTGTGCGATGGGTGAAGTTGTGAGTGACGGCTGACGGCGGGACTGGGTCCCTCAGGCTCGTGTGACCTGGCAGGGGGAGGAACGACGAATGTGACCTGAAGTATATATCAGAACTGGGCCGGGCTCATCCCGATTCCGATGATGCTGCAGGCCTGAATAGGCCGTAATCCCAGCGCCCGCGCCTGGGTAATAAGCGCCGACGAATCAGCGCCGGGGTTGAACCACACTTCGCTAATCCCCTTCTGGACGAGCCCCTCGAGGAGCTGCTCGCCAACCGCCGGCGGCACATAGACGGTGGCGAGGTGAATCGTATCGGGGTAATCGGTCACCGATGCGTAGGCGCGCTTGCCTTCGATTTCGGCATGGTGCGGGGTAATCGGCACGACGTGATAGCCGGCCTCGGCAAATGCTCGCACCGCCTTGTTGCCGAACTTGTGCCGGTTCGGAGACGCACCAATGACCGCGACAGTCTTCAAGCGGTGATCATAGCGGGTTTCAGCGATCCGGTATCAGCGATCAGGACGACGGCGACAGCCGAAAGCCGACAGATGGCGTCGCCATGCGGCTACAATCGTCGGGCGTGCGTCGTTCGACAGTCCCTGTAATTCTGCTGGCCGCGCTCTCGTTTTTTGCAGGGCTCGGCCGAGGCGCGATCTCCGATACGGATGAGGCGTTTTACGCAGAGTCCTCGCGTGAGATGGTCGAATCCGGCGACTGGCTGACTCCCCACTTTAACTACGAACCGCGTTTTCAAAAACCGGCATTGTTCTACTGGCTGACCAGCGTCGCCTACGGGCCGGCGGGGCCGAACGAGTTCGCCGCACGGGTGTGGTCGGCGCTTGCCGGCGTCGGGCTGGTGCTGATCGTCACCGCATGCGGCCGACGGTGGTTCGATGAGACGACCGGATTGCTCGCCGGCGCCATCACCGCGACCAATTTCGGTTATTTCGCGCTGGCGCGGATGTCACTCCCGGACCTGCCGCTGGCCTTCTTCATTACGCTGGCGATCTGGGCCGCGTTTGTCGCCACACTCGAACGCGAACACTCCCCGCGTCGATGGCTCCTGTTAGCCGCGACGGCCGCAGCGCTCGGGTTCCTGATGAAGGGGCCGCTCGCACTGCTGATCCCAGTGCTCGTCGTGCTCCCCATCCTGTTGATGGAACGGCGGTCGTTCAACGTCGAGCTCGCCGACGTCGTGCTGGCGTTACTTCTGTTCGTGGCGATCGCCTCACCGTGGTACCTGGCGATGTGGGCGCAGCACGGCACCGCCTACATGCGCGAGTTCTTCGTCGGCGACAATTTCGAGCGGTTCGCGACCAGTCGTTTCAACGATCCGAGGCCGTGGTGGTTCTATTTCCCGGTTCTCGCCGGTGGTCTGTTGCCCTGGACGCCGCTGGCCATCGTCTGGGTGGGCCCGTTCTTTCAATTTCTGACGCGGCGTCGCGACATCAGCAGCGTCGACCTGCGATTACTGCTGTGGGCGGCGATCCCGTTGGTCTTCTTCACGCTGTCGGTGGGCAAGCAGCCGCGCTACATCCTGCCCGTGTTGCCGCCGCTTGCGGTGCTGCTGGCCGGGTCGATCATCGAGCGGACGCGTGAATGGCGCAGCCTCGGCGGTGCGCGCGTGCGCCCGCGGCCGAACCGCGCAGTCGTCTTCGGCTGCGTCCTCGGCGGTCTGTGTCTGGTCGGCCTGGGTGCGCTCCTGTATCGTGCGCAGCCGCTGTTTCTCAACGTTGACCCATGGCTGACACTCGCCACGGCGATCGTCAGTGCTGTCGGCGGTGGCGCCGTCGTGCTGGTGAGCCTCACCAGTGCCTGGCGCGGCGCACCGGGGATCCTGGCAGTGGCCGCCGCGCTGACCTTCTGCATGTTGCCGTTCGGTGTCCTGTCGGCGCCGGCAGATTCGGCCGTCAAGCAGATCGCCAACACCGTGCGCAGTGCCCGGGTCAACGATGAAGCGATCGGTACCTATCGCGTGTTTGTACGGAATTTGGTGTTTTACACCGGCGTGCAACACACCGACATCATCAACGATGAACATCTGGCGGAGTGGATCACACGAAACCCGCGGGCGCTGATCGTCATGTCATCGAGCGAAGCCGATCGGTTCGAGCGCGAGCGCCGATTCACGCTTCGCCGGCTCGCAGCACTTCCCTACTTCAACGACGGCGGCATCAAGGTGCGCATGCTGTTGTGGCCAGACCCGAGCACTGACCTGGAGTCGGTGGTCGTGGTCCAGGTCAACGATTAGTTAGCGGCTCCCGCGGATCCTACCCGCGGAACTCGTCGCTGTCCCACATCTTTCCGGGATTCAAGATGCCGTTCGGGTCAAACGCCACCTTGATGCGCTGCATCAACGCGATGACTTCCGCGGACAGTTCCAAGCCGAGGTAGCGCGCTTTCGAGAAACCAATCCCGTGCTCGCCAGTGATCGAGCCTTCGAGCGCGACGACACCCTCGAACAGTTCTTGTTCTGCAGCTTGCGCGCGACGCATGTGGTCGGCATTGTCGGGGTCGACCATCAGGTTGACGTGAATATTGCCATCTCCCGCATGCCCGAAGCATGGCATCAACAAGTCATGTTTGCGCCGGATCGTGGCGACCAGATCGTAGAGCTGCGGCACGCGTCCGCGCGGGACGACCACGTCGTGATTGATTTTCCGTGGCGCCAGAGCGCGCAGCGCCAACGACATTTCCCGGCGCGCCTCCCAGATCGCGTCGCGTTCCTGCTCGTCGCGTGCGCGCTGCACCAAGGCTGCGCCGGCGCGCCGGCACGCATCAACCACACGGGTGGCTTCCTCGTCGACGCCGCCGGGGACGCCGTCGACCTCGATGATCAGCATCGCGCCAGTACCGCTGGGCGCGACTGCCCGATTGAGCCGGCGCTCCACTGCATGCAGCGACTCACGGTCGATGATCTCGAGAGTGGCGGGCACCACCCGTGCGGCCAGCACCAGTGACACCGCCCGCACCGCTGCCGGGACATCGGCAAATGTCGCCTGCATGGTCGCCTGCACGGCCGGCTTTGGAACGAGTCGCAAGGTAATCTCGGTGATGATCGCGAGCGTCCCTTCGGAGCCAACCAGCAGTTGCGTCAGGTCATAGCCGACGACGTTTTTCACCGCCTTCGAACCGGTGCGAATGACCTCGCCCGACGCGAGGACCGCTTCAAGCGCGAGGACGTAGCGCCTGGTCGTGCCGTACTTCACGGCGCGCGGCCCGCCCGCGCTTTCGGCGACATTGCCGCCCAGCGAGGACTGCGCAAGGCTCGCCGGGTCGGGGGGATAGAACAGCCCGCGCGCTTCGACCGCGTCTTGCAGCTCGCCGGTAATCACGTGCGGCTGCACCACCGCGAGTAGGTTGTCCTCATCGATCTCGATAATCCGATCGAGACGCTCCATCGACAGCACGACACCGCCGCGGACCGGGACCGCGCCCCCGCTATAGCCGGTGCCGGCGCCGCGCGCGGTCAACGGGATGCGGCGATCGTTGCAGAGGCGGGCGATGGCGGCGACCTGGTCGGTATCTGCGGGCAATAGGACGAGATCGGCCGGCCACCCACGTTGAAGTGCATCGGTCCCGTAAGTCAGGAGCGCAGCGGCATCGCTCCGGACGTGGGCGTCACCGACGATGGCTGCGAATTGGCGAGCGAGGGCGGCGTTCAACTCAGGCGGTGTGGGCGGTGACGCGTCCCTGTTCCCGGCGCCGTACAAACTCGTGAATCCGGGTGACGCCTTCGCGCAGCCGGTCCAGCGATGTTGCATACGAAATCCGGAAAAAGCCGGGCGCGTCGAACCCCTCGCCGGCGGTGATGGCCACGTGCGCCTCCTCCAGCAGGGCCTCGGCGAACTCCTGGGTGGTCCGCACGCCGGCCGGCTCGAGCGCGTCGGCCGCATAGGGAAACAGGTAAAACGCGCCGCGCGGCTTGACGCAGGTGAACCGCTGATCTTCACTCAGCCATTCCCAGACGCGGTCGCGCCGCGTGCGGTACTCGTTCAGCATCATCGTCACGCTGTCCTGTGGACCGGTCAGCGCCGCCACCGCGGCTTTCTGCGTGATCGAGCACACGTTTGACGTCGAGTGCCCTTGCACGGCGTTGAATGCGGCGATCGCTTTGGTTGGACCCAGCGCCCACCCGCAGCGCCAGCCGGTCATCGCGTAGGCCTTCGAAGCCGCGCCACACAGGATCGTTCGGTCGCGCAAGCGCTCGGTCAGCACGCGCGGCAGATTGTGCGGCACGGCGTCGTAGATCAACTTCTCATAGGTCAGGTCGGCAATCACCCAAATGCCGCGCCTGGCCGCGGCCTCGGCAATGGCAATCAACGCCTCTTCTGAGATCAGCGCGCCGGTTGGGTTGCACGGCGAATTGATCACAATTGCCTTGGTGCGAGCGGTGATCGCATCAAGGATCGGTTGGGCGTGGATGGCGAATCCATCCTCGGCGCGGTTATGGACGATCACCGGCGTGGCGCCGGCCAGTTTAGCCTGCTCGGGAATGGTCGGCCAGAACGGCGCATGGGTAATGACTTCGTCGCCCTGCTCGAACAACGCCATCGCAGTGTTGTAAAGCGCCTGCTTGCCGCCCGCAGTCACGATGGTTTCTTCGGGGCGATACTCGACACCGTAATCAGCCTTGTAGCGTGCGCAGATCGCCTCGCGCAACTCGGCGATGCCCGCCGACGGCGTGTACTTGGTGAAGTTGTTGGTAATCGCGTCGAGGGCGGCGGCCTTGATGTGGTCGGGCGTCGGGAAATCCGGCTCGCCCGCACCGAGATCGACGACGTCAACGCCCTGCCGGCGCAGTCGATCGGCTTCGGCGGTCACGCGAAGCGTGGGCGACGGGGCGACGTGCAACATGCGACCACTGAGATTCATGCGTTACCAGCTCCCGCCCGTCGACCGGCCACGCTGGCCTGCTTGACGCGTAACTGTTCCTCGACCACCGGCGGCACCAGGCCGCCCACCGCTCCGCCGAGGCGAAACACTTCCTTGATCAATCGCGAGCTGGTGTAGGTGTACTGCTCGGCAGGCATCAGGAACACCGTCTCGAGATCGTGATTGAGCCGGCGATTCATCAGCGCCATCTGGAATTCGTATTCAAAGTCGGAGACCGCGCGCAGGCCGCGAATCAGCGCATGTGCCTGTTTGCGGCGGCCATACTCGACGAGCAATCCGTCAAACGTGTCGACTTCGACGTTGGCGCGATCGCGGAACACTTCGCGGATCATCCGCACCCGTTCGTCGACGGTAAACAACGGCGCCTTGTCGGCATTGATCAGGACCGCGACGATGACCCGATCGAAGATCACGCAGCCGCGTTCAATGATGTCGACGTGGCCGTTGGTCAGCGGGTCGAAGGACCCCGGGAATATCGCAATATGCGGCGAAGACGGCAGCGGCGGCGTCGTCATCGCGGTGCGAACAGGGTTAAGGAGCTGTCGCCTGAGCGAACGGTGCGCATCGCCGTCACTGCCGCAAACGCCGGCAGCGTGCACCGCGTCGCGTGCTCGAGGATCAACAACCCACCGGCTGCGAGGTGCAACGCGGCATTGTCGATTAGTGGCGTGAGAGGTGTGAACTCGTAGGGTGGATCGATCATCACCAAATCAAATGGATCGCCGTCGATCCGGTTGTGCAAGGCGTGTTCGGCGGTGTCGCGGATGATAACACAGCGATCCCGCGCGCCGCAGAGCTCGGCGTTGGTGTCAATCAAGGCAACTGCCCGGCGATCGGCGTCGATGAACGCCGCGGAGGCCGCTCCGCGACTCAGCGCCTCCAGCCCCACCGCCCCCGTGCCAGCGCAGACATCGAGGACGCGCGCGTCGGGCACCCGCGTGGCGATGATGTTGAACAGCGTCTCGCGGAGCTTGTCCGAAGTCGGCCGAAGCCCGTCCCAGGTGGGGGTCTTGAGACGTCGTCCCCGCCATTGACCACCGATGATCCGCACACCACAGATTAATGGAGGTACCGACCACAGATTACAGAGATTACACAGGACGAGAAGTACGACACGAAGGGCACGAATCCACGAAGGCTGAAATGTGTGCCATCTGTGGTTTAAATTCGCGTGGTCACCCTGCCTGCCTGTTCGGCCGTTACCCGACAGTAATCAATCCAAACTGCCGCTGCCATACACTCTGTACATAGGCGCGTTCCGCGTCGGAGAGTGTGCCGCTGTCAACGCGCTGACGGGCTTCGGCGAAAGCCAGTTCGAGCAGCTCGACGTCGCGCGTCAGGTCGCCGGCCCGCAGCTGCGGCAGACCGTGTTGGCGCGTGCCGAAGAAATCTCCGGGGCCGCGCAGTTTGAGATCGCGCTCGGCGATGACAAAGCCGTCGGTCGTTTCAGCCATCGCTTTCAGGCGCTCTCGCGCCTCATCGCTCCACGGCGCCTGATACATCAGCACACACACCGATTCGTGACTGCCGCGGCCGACCCGCCCGCGTAACTGGTGCAGTTGCGAAAGGCCAAACCGTTCGGCGTGCTCGATCACCATCAGCGTCGCGTTGGGTACGTCGACGCCGACTTCGACGACGGTGGTCGCGACCAGGATATCCAGCGTGCCGCCGGCGAACGCGCGCATCACCGTTTCTTTGTCATCCGACTTCATGCGGCCGTGGAGCAGAGCGACCTTGAGACCCGGGAACACATCGCGCGCGAGGTGATCGGCCATCGCGGTCGCCGCTTTCAAGTCGACCTTCTCCGAGTCTTCGACCAGCGGATAAATCACGTAGACTTGGCGGCCGCCGGCAACCTGCTGGCGAACCAGATCGTAGACATCGTCGCGCCGCGAGTCGGGTTTGACCAACGTGCGCACCGGCGTGCGGCCGGGCGGTAAGCCGCGGATGACTGACACTTCCATGTCGCCGCATTCGGTGAGCGCCAGTGTGCGCGGAATGGGCGTCGCGGTCATCACCAGCACATCGGGGTGAAGGCCCTTGCCGGCGAGGGTGGCGCGTTGCATGACGCCAAAGCGATGCTGTTCGTCGACGATGGCCAGCGCCAAGGCGCGGAACTTGACCTGGTCCTGCACCAACGCGTGGGTGCCGACGACCAGGTGCACGTCACCACGCGCAATCGCCGGCAGCAGGGTGCGGCGCTCAGCCGCGGTGATCTTGCCGCTCAGGAGCGCCACGCGATAGCGCGTCGTGGCCAGCCACTTCGAGAGCGTCGCGAAATGCTGCTCGGCGAGAATTTCCGTCGGCGCCATGAAGGCGGCCTGAAATCCGTTTTCCAAGGCGACGATCGCAGCGAGCACCGCGACGATCGTCTTGCCGGCGCCGACATCGCCCTGCAACAGGCGCTGCATCGGCCACGGCTGCTGCAAATCGGCGACGATCTCGGCGAGCGACTGGCGTTGGCCTTCGGTCAGCTTGAACGGCAGGACCGCACGCGCCGCCGCGCGGACGCTATCGTCGACGCGCGACACCAGCGCCTTCCGCACCTGAGCGTTCTGCTGGCGGCGGAGCGCTAATCCGGTTTGAAAGACAAAAAAGTCTTCGAAGATCAGCCGACGCTGGGCGGCGGCGCGAAACAGGTTCAGCTCGTCGACCGGGGTCGTCGAATCCGGGAAGTGTGATTGCCCCAGCGCAGTGCGGCGCGACGGCCACTGTTCACGGGCGCGGATCTCGGCGGGTACCGGATCAAATAACTCTGCCGGTAGCTGTTCGAGGGCCTGCCAGACCAACGCCCGCTGCATGTTGGTGGTCACGCTGCCGGTGCGCTCGTAGACCGGCACAATCCGCCCGGTGTGGAGGGTTGGCGTTTGGTCGCCGCCGGTGTCGCGGAGAATCTCGAACTCCGGATCGGTGAGCTGAAGCCCGCGCGAGCCCCACAACTCCGCCTTGCCATAGAGCACGATGTGCTGGTGGGCGCGGATCACATCTTTGAGGAACGCCTGGTTCGGCCACACCGCCTGCACTTGCCCGCTTGGGTCCTGGACCAGGGCGGTGAACAAGCGAAACCCTGCGCGCCGTGTCGTTTGCAGGCTTGCGTGGAGCACCTCGCCACTGACGGCGACGGTTTGTCCCGGCTTGATCGAAACGATTGGTTGCAGGTGGCTGCGGTCTTCGTAGCGAAGGGGGAATCGGAAGAGCAGGTCTTCAACCGTCAGCAGACCGGCCTTTTTGAGGTCGGCCGCTTTACGTGGGCCGACACCTTTCAGGAACTGCAGCGGGAGTTGTAGCGGATCTCGCTCGCCGGCAGTGGCTTTAGCGGAGACTGCATCCGGCACGTCGGCATGTTACTGCACGATGACGGCGCGCCCCGGCGTCGAGTCGATCCGACGGATTTTCGCGGGCAGCTCGAAGGCCTGATCGATGGTGATACCGCTCGGATGTTCGGCGGTGCGCGTGTAGAACGAGACGATTTCCTGCAGAAACGATTTGGGAATCGGAATGCCGCCGACTTCGGCGCTCGACAATTCAAAGCGGCCCCGCCCGTCCTGCGTGCGCAGGACGCCGCTTGCGGTCACGGGCAAGCGCCCGGTCAGATAACTGGTCGGGTCAAGCCATCCTCCAGTCCCTTTCTTCTTCCGGATGATGTCAAGGTCGGCCACGGCGCGCCCGCTGACTCGCCCGCCGCCCTGAATCACCATCGACGGTTCAGTCACCCCGACCGGCAGCTGCTCGCCCGCTGAGAATCGAAGGTAGGAGTTGAGTTCGTCGTTGGTGACGATCGTCTGCTGCGGCGGCGGTGCTTTTTTCGCGGCGGCATTGACGGTGCCGATCGCGACGATCCGCGCGAGCTTTTTCTGGAAAGCTGCCGCCTGCTGCTGTGACACATCGGCCGCGGCGCCGGCCAGCAGACCGGCGATGATTAAGACGGCCAAGCCATTCATGTTTCTATTGTAGAACCCGATCAGCCCGGCGGCCGTCGAGGTGGCGTTTGCCGGTTGGGGTTCTGTGGCCGGTTGGGTCTGTTCTGGCGCGCGCGGCCAATCAGCTCGAGTTTGCGGCGCTCGATCTGTTCCTCGAACACCCGGAAACGTGCCTGTTGCTGGGGATCAAGCACCTCGTCGATCGCGGTGTACGCCCGACGCACTTCAACCGCGCTGCGTGCCTCGAGCTCGTCCAGGGCGCCGAGACGCTCTTTCAATTCGCCATCCGACGCGCTCGCGCGCGGACGGCCCGGATGGGTCAGGCGCTGCAGTTCGCCGATCAGACGGAACCGCTCCCGCTGATTCCGCCGCCGGGTGTCTTGCAGGGCCTTGAGTCGTGTCAAAAACTGTCCGTACTGTTGCTCGCTCAGCGACAAGGCCTCCTGGGCCTGCATCACCAGCATCGCGTCGAACAGCTGTTGGACTCGCGCCGGCGACATCTCGTCTGGCCCGGCCGGTAGTCCCGGCTGGGCCGGTTGCGCCGCGGCCGGCGACGCGCACGTCAGCGCAATTGTCAAGGCCGTCACTCGCGTCAGCAGCCACATGTCAGCTGCCCGCCAGTTCCTGCTTGAGCAGCCTGATCAATTCTTCCTGCTCGTCGCTGGTCATGTCGAGGACTGCCTGTTCGGCAGCGCCTGGCGCGCCGATCAACCCTGCGGCTTCAACCGTCTGGATGTCCAGCGGGCCAATCAAATGAGTGACCGCCACCCAAGTATCTTCCGCTGCGTCGGCCGAGGGATCTTCGCTCACCGCTGCCATGGCACCTGGCGTCAACTGGTCGTCGGCGATCGCTGTCTCCACGGTTGGGACCGGGATCGCCCAGGCAAGCATCATCAGTAATAAGGCAAGACCGGCGAAGGGGACGAGCACCGGCCACTGTAACCACTGGGGGAATCCGTGCGTCGCGGGGCGTTCTTCGGCAATCGCCGCACGCACGCGGTGCGACAGGCGATCCCAAAAGAGGGGTGAGGGCTCCGGCATCCCTACCGCGCGTGTGTCGCCGAGAATTGCCGCGAGTTGCGACACTTCGGCGCGGCAGATCTCACAAACGGCAAGGTGGGTCCGACGGTCCGGCGCCAGCGCGTCCTCGACGGCGTCGACGAGCTCATCAGGCCTGAGATGGTTCATGGCTCGGTCCCTAAGATCTTTTTCAGATTCGCCAGCGCGTGAAAGAAATTGGCCTTCACCGCCCCAACCGAGCTGCCGAGAATATCGGCAATCTGCTGATGCGACAACTCCTGATAGGTTCGGAGGATCAGCGTCGCGCGTTGTTTTTCCGGCAGCTTGGCGATGGCGCGACGCACGGCGATGGCCCGCTCATCGCGCCGCAGCGCGGCCCCCGGCACTTCGGCGCGGGTATCGACAAATTGTTCCGGCTCGATCACCTCGGTCGCGAGCTTCTTCGCGCTGACACGGTTCAAGCAGGCGTTGACGGCAATCCGGTACAGCCAGGTCGACAACTGCGCCTGGCCTTTGAAACTCTTCAGGCCTTTCCACGCGCGCACAAACGCGTCCTGAGATAAATCGCTGGCGTCTTCGTGATTGCCGACGAAGCGAAAACAAACCTGGTAGACCGTGCGCCGATGGCGCTCGACGATGACATCGAACGCGCCTGGGTCGCCGGCCAGGCACGCGGCGACCAGTGCCGTGTCGTCCAGACCAGCATAAGTCTGGATGTCGGGCGTCGCGTCGCCCTCAGTCTCGGGGTCGACCACTCTCACCGTCCATGGCCCAGGCGCGGAGAAGCGTCCCGGCCAGAAGTGAACTGCGGATCCATCGGTCATCGCCGCGTCCTTTGCCCGTTAGACCGGGCCTGGACTCCAGGGTTATATGAGCCGCAGACAGAAGTTGACTTTCGCCTTTTGTTTGGTTATTCTCCGGCCGTGCAGCCACTCACCAAGCGACAACGCGAGATTCTGGACTACCTCAACGAGTTCATCCAGCAATACGGCTACGCGCCCAGTCTCGAAGAGATCGGCAAGCGCTTCACGTTATCTTCGCTCGCCACGGTGCACAAGCACCTGACCAACCTGCAGGAAAAGGGCTTCATCCGCCGGTCCTGGAATCGCAGTCGGTCGGTGGAGCTCCTGCCCAGCCGTGGCGGCGGCCGGGCCGTTGAAGTGCCGCTGCTCGGCTACGTGGCGGCCGGCATGCCGATCGAAGCGATCCCAGGCAACGAGATGATGGCGATTCCGGAAATGCTGTTGAGCGGCAAACGTGACAACTATGTCTTGCGCGTCCGCGGCGATTCGATGATCGACGAACAGATTTGCGACGGCGACTGGGTGGTGGTTGAAGACCGCAAGTCGGCCGACAACGGCGAAATGGTCATTGCTCTGGTCGGCGGTCATGAGGCGACGCTCAAGAAGTTTTACAAGGAAAACGGCCGCATCCGCCTGCAACCGGCGAACCCGACGATGCAACCGATCTTGACGGACCCGGACAACGTCCAGATCCAGGGCGTGGTCGTCGGCGTGATGCGGAAATACTAACGGCCGACGCCCGACGCCCGGCGACCGACGCCTGGCGACTGGCGGCCGACGTAGACTCTAGAGATGTCAGATCGGAAGCAGATCAACTTCACCATCGTACCCGACGAGGAAAGCCGCGGCCCCGACCGCGTGTACGCCAACTTCTGCGGTGTCGCCCACACCCCGTTTGATTTTACGCTCACCTTCTGTGAAGTCATGCCCCTGTCAGAGAAAGAAATTCGCGCGGCGGAGGCCGAACACATCGTTCGCGCGCCGGTCAAAGCGCGCGTCGTGATGCCCGTGCAGTTCGTGCCGACGTTGATTGCGGCCCTGCAGGAAAACCTGCGAATCTTTTCCGACTCCCATAGCCCTGCCCCGCCGCCGCAGCCCGAAGGCAACGGGCCGGTTCACTAGGCGAGCGCAGTGAAGTCGCGCGAGACGGCGCGGCGCATTTTTGATGCGCTGGAGCGGCATTACCCGGACGCCGATACCGAGCTGGTTTACCGCACGCCGTTCGAATTGCTGGTGGCGACCATCCTGTCAGCGCAGTCCACCGACCAGCGGGTCAACATGGTCACGCCGGCGTTGTTCAAACGGTTTCCCGACGCGCGAGCCCTGGCGCGGGTTGAACCCGAAACACTCGAACCGATCATCGTGTCGACGGGATTCTTTCGACAGAAATCAAAGTCGATCGTGACCATGGCTCGCGCGCTCGTCGAGCACCATGGCGGCGAGGTGCCAGCCGACATGGATGCGCTCGTGAAGTTGGCGGGGGTCGGGCGGAAGACCGCCAACGTGGTGTTGGGGCACGCGCTTGGCGTCCCGGGCTTACCGGTCGACCGCCACGTGCTGCGTGTCGCCAACCGTCTCGGACTCGTGCACAGTGAACAACCCGAGACGGTCGAATCAGCGCTGTGCGCGCTCCTGCCTGCGGCGCGCTGGACCACGGGCTCCGACCTGCTGATTCTGCATGGCCGTCGAATCTGTCGCCCGACGCCGCTGTGCGAGAAGTGCAACGCGCGTAAAGACTGCGACTTCTACCGAACCGGCGGCATCGTGGTGCGCGCCGGCCGTGCGAAAAAGGCGAAGCCGGTGCCGTCCAAGAAGCGGCGATGACGCGCGAGATCTTCACAGCGCTGGTCCAGGAAGCGATCGACACCATCCCTGCCGAATTCGCCCGGGCGATTCATAACGTCGCGATCATTGTCGAAGACCGGCCGTCCCCCGAGCTGTTGGCCGAAATGGCGATGGAAGACGACGAATCACTGCTGGGTTTGTATCAAGGCATCCCGCTCACCCAACGGCAATCCGGCTACGGCAATGCACTGCCCGACCGGATTAGCTTGTATCAACTCGAGATCGAAGAAGACTGCGACGGCGATGAGGACGAGATCGTCGGCGCGATCGGTGAGACGCTGATTCACGAACTCGGTCACTATTTCGGCATGGACGAAGATCAGATCATGGAGATCGAGGAGCGGTATTGGCGCGGCGACGCGTCAGCACCAGACCCGAAACCATGAAGGCGCGCAAACGCTTTGGCCAGCACTTCCTCGAGGCGGCTTGGGTGACTAAGCTGGTCAACGCCATCGAACCGGTGGCGACTGACCGCTTCATTGAAATCGGCCCTGGCCGGGGTGCGATTACCATGCCCCTCGCCCCGCGCGTCAAGCAGATCGTCGCCGTCGAAGTGGATCGCGATCTGGCGGCCGATCTCGCCGCTCGCGCGTTACCCAACGTGCGTGTCGAGACCGCCGACGTCCTCGATGTGGATCTCGGCGCGATTGCCAGGGAACTCGGCGCCGCACGGGTGGTGGGCAATCTGCCCTACAACATTTCGTCGCCGATTCTGTTTCGCCTGCTCGAGACAGCCGCGACCACCGGCCTGCTGCGTGATGCGACGCTGATGTTGCAAAAAGAAGTCGCCGATCGCCTGATCGCCAAGCCGGGCACCAGCGAATACGGTGTGCTGTCGCTATCCACTGCCCTGGGTGCCGACGTCAGGACCCTGCTGGCCTTGCCGCCAGGAGCGTTCCGGCCGGCCCCCAAGGTCCGCTCTGCGGTCGTTCGCCTGACCTTTCGACCACCCCCGCCGGAAGTTCGCCATCCCAAGCTGATCATTGAGATCGTGAGGGCAGTGTTCACGCAGCGCCGAAAAATGCTGTCCAACGCCCTCGCGCCGTTCGCGACCAGCCGGGGTGTATCGGCGCCCGAGGCGCTCACCACAGCCGGGCTCGATCCCCGCCGCCGGCCTGAGACACTGACCCTTCTCGACGTCGCGCGGCTCGCCGACGTGCTTGCCCGCTAAACGCTTGCCTGTGCTATAGTTTCGGCCCAGCCCGCCAAGATTTTTCCAGGCTTTTCCCAGCAGCCTGAAGCCGCTTGTTTCACTAACGCCCGAAGTCTGCCCGCAGGGTGTTTGAGACTAGCTTGTCCGTTCCAGGTCAGCCCTGGCTGGGATTGCAATGAGTAGTGCGATGGACGCCGAGGCGACTGCGCCGGGCGTACCCCACGTCGATATCGTGCCGCTGGGCGGCCTGGGCGAGTTCGGCCTCAACATGATGGCCATCTCGTGTGGGGAGACGACCATCGTGGTCGACGCCGGCACGATGTTCCCCGAGCCCGACTTGCTCGGTGTCGACCTGATCATCCCCGACATGTCGTATCTGGAAGCCCGTCGCGGCCAGATCAAGGCGTTAGTGCTGACGCACGGTCACGAAGACCACATTGGTGCGGTTCCTTACATCCTGCCGTTGATCGATGGGCCGATTTACGGCACGCCGCTGACGCTGGCGTTCATCCAGCCGAAGCTCGATGAGCACGGCCTCGACACCCCCCATGGGTTGCACGCGGTCAAGCCGCGCGATGTCATCACCGTCGGTCCGTTTCAGATCGAGTTCATCCGCGTCACGCACAGCATGCCCGACTGCATGGCGGTCGCGATCCGGACGCCGCAAGGTCTGATCATTCACACCGGCGATTTCAAGATCGACCAGACGCCGCTCGCCGGTGAACCCTTTGATCTGCACCGCTTCGCTCAACTCGGCGCCGAAGGTGTGCTGGCGTTGTTTGGCGACAGCACCAACATCGACCGGCGCGGGTATACCGGGTCCGAGATTGACGTCGAAGACGCCTTCGAGGAGATCTTCACCAGCACCGAAGGCAAGATCGTCGTCGCCGCGTTTTCATCCAGCCTCTATCGGATGCAGATTCTCACCGATCTCGCGGTGCAGTTCGATCGCAAGGTGGCGTTTGTCGGCCGCGGCATGAATGAGAACTCGCAGATCGCCCAGCGCCTCGGTTACCTGCGCATTCCGGCCGGCGTCCAGATCCGCGACAGCGACGTCGCCAGCTTCCCCTCTCAGGATGTGCTCTGCGTGGTGACCGGTTCACAGGGCGAGCCGAATGCCGCGCTGTCGCGTATTGCCATCGACGATCACCGCTACGTCAAGCTGACCCCGCCGGATCGCGTGATCATTTCGGCGCGCGCCATTCCGGGCAACGAGAAGGCGATCGGCCGGGTCATGAATCACGTCGCCAAGCGCGGCGTCGAAGTGATCACCGAGTCGGATAAACACGTACACGTCTCGGGCCACGCCGCCGAGGAAGAACTGAAGCTGTTACTGGCGCTGGTCCGGCCGCGCTACTTCATCCCGATTCATGGCGAGTATCGCCAGCTGGCGCGCCACGCCCGGGTCGCCGAACTGGTGACCGGCGGACTGCCGTCGCCGGTCGATGTCATTACCGCCGAGACCGGTGACGTGATTCGTTTTGATCACGAGGGCGGCCGCATTGCCGACAAGGCACAGGTCGGCCGGGTCCTGATTGACGGGACCCGCGTCGGCGAAGTCGGCGACGAGGTGTTGCGCGATCGACGGCATCTAGCTGCCGATGGACTGGTCATCGCGGTCGTTGCCATCAACCGCCAGACCGGAGCCGTGGACACCTTGCCCGAAATCGTGGCGCGCGGCTTCGTCACCGATCGCGAAGGCAACGACGTGTTGGCCGAGTCGGCCCGCATGACCGCGATGATCATCGCGGAAGCCAGCGTCGAAGAGCGGACCGACCCCGGGTTGATTCAAGAAAAAATTCGCGTCGAATTGCGGCGCTTTCTGCGCAAACGAACCGGCCGGCGGCCGATGGTGTTGCCGATCGTGATGGAGATCTGAAGATGGCTGCAGCGGGTTCTACTCTGTCGCGGCGTTTCAGCGAGGTCGTCGGGGTCGCGTTGTTTGCGTCAGCGCTGATCTGGCTGATCGCGCTGGCGAGCTACGAACCGAATGACCCGGTGTGGTTTTTCAGCACCGGCGTCGAGGCACCAGCCAATTTCGTCGGCCGGGTCGGGGCCTTTCTTGCCGAGTTGTCGTTCCAGTTACTGGGCTATGCGTCGTTTCTGCTGCCGGCGCTGATCGTCACTGCCGGGTGGCACTATTTCTGGTGCCGTCAGATCGAGGCGATCTACACCAAAGCGACGGGTGCCGTGCTGGTGCTCGCCTGTTCGAGCGCGTTCATGAGCCTGGTTCTCGGCCGGATCGACCTCGGCGAGCGGCCGTTTCGCGCCGGCGGTTACCTGGGTGACTACCTTGCCGCGGCGATGAGCGAATACCTCAGTCGAATGGGATCGATCATCGTGATCCTCACGCTGTTGTTTGTCGCCGTCATCCTCGCCACGCAATTTTCGTTTGGCCGCTTCTTCAGTGCCGTCTTCAGCGCCATCGGCCGCGGTCTCGCCGCATCGTGGCTGGCATTCCGGCAATGGATTGACGATCGGCGTAAGGCCAAACAGCGCCGGGACGTGATCGCCAAGCACGTCAAGAAAGGCACCGCGTCACCGGAGATGCTCAAGGCCGCGGTCGAACGCGCGGCCAAGCCGGATGTCTCGCCGCTGCGCGGTAAAGCTGCCGCGAAGCCACCCGTCGATGACGACGAAGACGATGACCTGCCGGTCCCCGCTCGGCCGCTGGCGCCGGCGATGCGATCGACGCCGCCGGTCGTGCAGAAGCGCAGGGCGCCGATGGCCCCGCCGCTGCCGCTCACCGATTCAGAGCCAGTCAGTCGCGGTCCGGCTGAACGGCGCATGAGTGGCTATACCTTGCCGCCGTCGTCGCTGCTCGATCCGCCGAAGGCTGAGAGCAAAGTTGACGAGCGCGAACTGATGGAATCGGCACGCCTGCTCGAGGAGAAGTGCCGCGAGTTTTCGGTCGAGGGATCGGTGGTCCAGATCCACCCGGGGCCGGTAGTCACCACCTTTGAATTCAAGCCGGATGCCGGCGTCAAGTACAGCCGTGTCACCGGCCTCGCCGATGACTTGTGCCTCGCGATGCAAGCCGAGTCGGTGCTGATCGAGCGCATCCCGGGCAAGTCGACCGTCGGCATCCAGATTCCCAACCCGAATCGCGAAGCGATTTCGTTGCGTGAACTGCTCGAGTCGGATCTCTATCAACACGCGCCTTCCAAGCTGACGATCGCGCTGGGTAAGACGATTCACGGCGAGCCGTTCATGGCCGACCTCGCGACGATGCCGCACTTGTTGATTGCCGGATCGACCGGGACCGGCAAATCCGTCGGCCTCAACGCCATGCTGACCAGCATCCTCTATCGAGCGACGCCCGACGATGTGCGGCTGATCATGATCGACCCCAAACGTCTCGAACTTGGGATGTATGAGGATATTCCCCACTTGATGACGCCCGTCGTTGTCGAGCCCAAGAAGGCGGCCAACGCGCTGCGCTGGGCGGTGCGGGAGATGGAAGAGCGTTACAAAACGCTGGCGGCGTTCGGCGTGCGCAACATCGAGCAATACAACCGCAACGTGCGCGAAATGATCGCCAACAAAGAACTACCCGAAGTTGGCGAACCGCCTCGCCCACTGGCCTTCATCGTCGTCGTCGTCGACGAGTTAGCCGATCTGATGATGGTCGCCGGCAACGAAGTGGAAGAATCGATCTGCCGGCTCGCACAGATGGCGCGCGCGGTCGGCATCCACCTGATTCTGGCGACGCAGCGGCCGAGCGTTGATGTGATTACCGGCCTGATCAAGGCGAACCTGCCGTCGCGCATCTCGTTCCGAGTCTCGTCGAAGATCGATTCCCGGACGATTCTCGACGGCAACGGCGCCGAACAACTGCTCGGTAAAGGTGACATGTTGTTCCTGCCGCCGGCCTCGTCGCAGAAGATGCGACTGCATGGTCCCTATATTTCGGAGCAGGAGTCGGCGCGGTTGGCCAGCTACCTGCGCAAGCAGGGTAAGCCGGTCTATGACGAAACGATTACCGCGGAAGAGAAGAAGAGCGGACCCGAAGGGATCGAGTACGACAAGGACGACCTCTACGACGAAGCGGCGCGGATTGTCGTCGATGGCGGCCAGGTGTCGATTTCGTATCTGCAGCGCAAGATGCGAATTGGTTTCAGTCGCGCGGCGCGGTTGGTCGACATGATGGAAGCCGAGGGTTTGGTATCAGCGGCGGTGGGCGGGAAGCCGCGCGAGGTGCTCGTCGGACGTGAGTACTTCGAAGAAGTCGACGCACAGTTGCGCTAACGGAGCGACATGATGAAGGCGACCTGGATTGATCTTGCCGGCGTGGCGACACTGACCGTGGCTTTGGGGCTGGTCTCGCCGGCTGCGGCCACTGCGCAAACCGCACGTGTGCGTTACAGCAACGCGCAGGCGCGCGAGGCAACGGCGCGGGCGGTGGTCGCCAAGACGGCGCCGTCGGCCGCCGCTGCGATACGCCGTCGCACGCTGAACGACGGGCGCGCCGTGATCGCCGCCTACGAAGCGTTGGTGGGTCGCTACCCGGTCAGCGGCTACTCCGACAACGCCTTGTTCAACGCGGCCTCGCTGGCCGATGCGTTATACGTGAAGTTCGGCGACCGGAAGGACCGCGACGCCGCCCGACGTCTCTATCGCCGGGTCGCGGCTGAGTATCCAACCAGTTCGCTGAAGAGGCAATCGACGACCGCTCTGGCGCGACTCGACAAGCCCGCTGCCCTGCCGGCTGTGGCGGTGCCGTTGCCGGCCATTGCCGCTGTGGCCGTGTCGCCGTTGACCACTTCACCCGTGAGCGCGGCGGTGACTGGTGATCGTGCCAGGTTGCTTGGCATCGAACGGGCGGTGCTGCCCGAAGGCGTGCGGATCACGTTGGCGCTCGACCGCGAGGTCGCCTATCGCGAAGAGTCACTCGCCGGCCCATCGCGGGTGTTTTTTGATCTCAAAGGCGTTGACGCGGCGCCAGAATTGATCGACTCGGTGTTGCGGTATCCGACTGCCGTGGTTCGGCAGATCCGCGTCGGCCGCCATCCAGACAGTACCGTGCGTGTCGTGCTCGACCTCGAGGGCGTGCGCCGTCACAGCGTTTATCCGCTCTACAACCCGTTCCGCCTGGTGATTGACGCCGAACCGATGTCGGCGGTAGCAGCCGCGTCGCCAGGCGTCGTGCCGATGGCGCCGTTGCCCGCGCCGGTGAAATCACCCATGCCGGTGCCGCCCCCGCCGATGGCGGCCCCGCCGGTGCCGGCAAAGGCGGCTGTGGTCAGCGCTGCCACGCCGCCACCACCGGTGCCAACGACTGAAGGTTCGGCCGTGGCGGTGATGCCGGAACGCGCTGCCGCGCCAGAGCCACCCAACAGCAATAGCGCCGGCGGCTTTTCGATTGCCCGCCAACTCGGTCTCGGGGTGTCGCGCATCGTCATCGACCCCGGCCACGGGGGGCGTGACCCTGGGGCGCAGGTCAAAGATCTCGACGAAGCGGCCCTGACCCTGGACATCGCGTTACGGGTCGAGAAACTGTTGCAGAACGAGCCGGGCCTTGAGGTGGTGCTGACGCGCCGCAGCAACGTCTACATCCCGCTCGAAGAGCGCACGGCGATTGCCAATCGCGAAGGCGCCGACCTGTTCCTCTCGATTCATGCCAACGCCAGCCGCAACGAGGCGGCGCGGGGGGTTGAGACCTACTTTCTGAGCTTTGCCTCGAGTCCCGAGGCCGAAGCGGTTGCGGCGCGTGAGAACTCCGCCAACGACGGGGAAATGCACAACTTGCCGGACCTGGTGAAAGCGATCACGCTCAACAACAAGCTCGATGAATCGCGCGACCTTGCGGCGATGGTCCAGGAAGCGCTGGTCACGCGGCTGCGCCGCTCGAACAAGAACGTCCGCAACCTCGGGGTCAAGAAGGCGCCGTTCGTGGTGTTGATTGGCGCGGGGATGCCGAGCGTGTTGGCCGAGGTCTCCTTCGTCACCAATAAGGAGGAACTGCAGCTGCTGAAGACAGCCTCCTACAAACAACGCATCGCTGACGCCTTGCACGCCGCCGTGATGCGTTATCGCCGCTCCCTCAAAGGCCAGGGCGCGGTCGCCGAACACTAATGCTATTCGGCTCTGAAGAAGTTGTGTTGATAGCCGCGCGCTTCGATGGTCGACGCCGGCCCGCGACCGCGGTACCAAATGTAGAGGGCGCCGGCCAGCAGCCCGGCGACGACTGCGGAGGCCATGATCCAGCCGGTGATCCCGAAGGCCGCCACCGTCACTTGGATCATGTCAATGCTGGCCGACGGCTCGCGGCCAATTTCGATGATGCTGACGGGTTGAGACGGCGTGACGTTCTGCATATCACTAACATTTCCCCCCGGTAGGCCGCATTCGGCGCCACCCGGCACCTGGCACTCGGCACCCGGCCCTGTTAAGGCCAGTTCTTGCCTGCCGAACGCGCAACTTCCACCAGCGTTCGGATCATCACGCCCGTCGCGCCCTTCATCGTCCATGCGCGCGGCTCATCGGCCCATGCCGTTCCAGCGATATCGAGATGGGCCCACGGCGTCGTGCCGACAAACTCCTTAAGGAACATCGCCGCGGTGATCGCGCCGCCGGCACGGCCGGGGCTGTTCAACATGTCGGCCATCTCGCTTTTCAGCGATTCCTTGTAGTCCTCGAACAGCGGCATCGGCCAGACCCGCTCGCCACCACGCTCGGCCGCGTCGCGGACGACCTCGACCCAGCCGTCGCTGCCGAACAAGCCGGTCGTGATCTTCCCGAGCGCGACGACACACGCGCCGGTCAGTGTGGCGACGTCGATCAGATGCGTCGCGCCAAGTTCCTTCGCGTACCACAGTCCGTCGCCGAGGATCAGGCGGCCCTCAGCGTCAGTGTTATTGATCTCGACCGTGATCCCTGACGCGCCGCGATGAATGTCGCCGGGCTTGGTGGCGCGGCCGCCGGGCATGTTTTCAGTCGACGGGACGATGACGATGACGCGCACTGACAGGCGCTCGAACGCGATTGCGCGCAGGGCCGAAATGACCGTGGCCCCCCCGGCCATGTCATCCTTCATCCGCTCCATGCCATCCGCCGGCTTGATTGAAATACCGCCGGTGTCGAAGGTGATGCCTTTGCCGATCAGACCCAGGACGGGTGACGCTGGTGCGCCTTTCGGTTCGTAACGGGCAACCAGCATCCGTGGCGGCTCGGCACTGCCAGCTGCAACGCCAAGCAGAAGGCCCATACCGAGTTCGGCCATGCGCTTCTCGTCGAGGATCTCGGTCGTGACGTCCGGGAGATCGAGCAGCTCTTGCCCGCGCGCCACAAAATCGCGCGGCGTGAGACGGTTACCCGGCTCGTTGATCAGGACGCGGGCGGCATTGATCGCTTCGCCGACGCGGGCGCCGTTATCGACGGCGCTCTTCACCTGCGCAGCGCCACCGACGATCTCTACGGCGGTCACGAAGAAACGGCCTTCGTGCTTGCTCTTGTACTGGCCGTTGTCGTAATTGGCCAGTGTGATGCCTTCGGTGAGCGCTTCAACGGCCGCGGTTGGCCATCCCTCCGGGATGACAATCGCAACTCGCTGCCGACGCTGGTGCCGTGCGGTCAGACCGACGCAGCCGCCGATGCGACGTGCACGTTCCGGCGACATCTCGGTCGCTGGGCCGGCGCCAACCGCCAGCAGTTGTGACGTGCGCCAGGTCCCGGCCAGCGTCTGCCCCCCCCACTGCTCGCAGGCCTTGCCGCTGAAGGCGGTGCGCGTCACCGCCGCGTTGAACTGCCCGTCGGTCGCGCGGTCCAGCCAATCAAACGACGCCAGTTGATCGGTGGGGACAGCGACCGCGATCAGATCGGCATCGAGGTCGGCAACTGGGGTGCGGCTGCTGGTGAAGCGCGGGATCTCGTAGGCGGGCTGCATCTCTTCCCTAATTCGGCCAAACCGGCCAAAAAAATTAAGTGTAGCAGGGTGCACAAAAAAGGGCCTGCCCCTTTTCCGCTGTCGAACCGCGCAGTTTCTGCGCTTCTGCGGGAAAAACTTCCGACAAATCCGTGGAAAAGGGGCAGGCCCTTTTCTCAGCCGGCGACCGTGACCATTCTGGCTTGCGGCACCGGGGGCACCGGCGGCGGCACCGTGGACCAGCGACCAAAGCCAGTCATCAACGCGGCGCCGAGACCGACGGTCCAGACCACAAACTCCAGCAGCACGCCGGTCATGAACAGCGCGAACGCGCCGATTTGCAGCGGTGCCGGCGCAATCTCAATCACGCGCGACAACATCGTCGGCCCAATAATCAGCACCAGACCAATGGCGCTGGCGAGAAACGCGCTGTGCGCGCGCCAGCCGAGACGATCTTCGGCCCACTCACCCAACCGGCACGCCAAGCCCGTGAACCCCATGATCAACGCGAGAAAGCCGGCGAGAAAGGCGATCGGGATCAGCAGCACCACCAGTGGGATACCGATGATTGTCATGATCAAGCCGATGCTGCCGATGACGAGCGCCGGGAGAAAGAGCAGTTCTGCCGCCAGTCCGAGGATAAATGCTTTGCCTGGTTCGGCAGCCGCGGCGCGGCCGATCCGGGCCACGGGCGCGCGCGCCAGCACCAGGACCAACGCCATCAGCACGAACAACAGGGCAATCCGGAACATCGCACTGAGCAGACTGAGCCAGCCGCCGAAACTGCCGAAATTGCCAAAGCTGACGCGCGGCAGATCCACTCCCGCTATCGACCACGTCCCCCAGTTGCCAAAGCTGACATCGCTGACACGGCCGCGGACCTGCGCCCCGGATTCGCGATACAGCCGGCCACCGACGAGCACGACATCGCCGCGGACGTCAGCGCTCGGGCCGAGCGTCACATTGCCGCCGACCACGACCAAACCGTCGCGCACCCGGCCGTCAACGCGCAACGAGCCGCCGACGACGACGACGGCGTCGCTGACCTCTTCGTCGCGCGCCACCTGGATGTCGCGGCCGATCGCGACACGCGAGCCGGTGGTGCGGTAGACCGTCGGTGCCGGGGACCGGTCGGTCTGATTTTGCGCATGCGCAACGGAAGACAAGAGAAGCAGCGTGCTAAGGGAACCAATGACTTTGAACGCCCGAAACGCTCTGCGCACGTGACCTCCTCCAAGGTAAGACGAAAGAAGCGCCTTACCTTCCTCGGACGAGCGCCAGCTCGGTGAAGTTCCCGTCGTCCCAGCTCCAGGCCCGGAGCTCCGGAGTCTCCGCAGCCAGGCCGACGATCACATAGGTAAAGTGACTGAATCCTTCGGCCGCGTCAGTGACCGACGGAATCGGCGCGGACCGCGGATGCGAATGATAGGCGCCGATCACATCCAGCGACCGGTGCCGCGCGTCGCGGAGCGCTCGAAAGTGGTCGGCGGGATCGATCAGATAGCGGCGCGTCGGATCGTCTGCGACATTGCCGGCGCGGATCGCGTCGACGATCGCACCGCTGTCACCTACCAATAAGCCGCAGCATTCATCCGGCGCCGCCTCGCGGGCGTGGGCGATGATCGCCGCTTCGACGACGCGCGCAATGGTCAGACTTCGATCACCATCGCGATGCCCATGCCGCCGCCAATGCACAAGCTCGCAACCCCTTTGCCGCCGCCGCGTTTCTTGAGCGCATAAATCAGCGTCGTCAAAATGCGCGCGCCGCTGGCGCCAAGCGGATGCCCGAGCGCGATCGCGCCGCCGTTGACGTTGACCTTCGACGTGTCGACTGCCAACTCACGGGCGACGGCTACCGACTGTGCGGCGAAGGCCTCGTTCAATTCGAACAACGCGATGTCCGATATCTCGAGCCCGGCGCGCTGCAAGGCCTTGCGCACCGCCGGCACCGGGCCGATGCCCATCACCATCGGATCGACGCCGGTCGTCGCGTAAGACAGAATCCGCGCGACGCCCTGCTGGCCAAGCGACGTGGCTTTTTCGATCGAGCAGACGACCACGGCAGCGGCTCCGTCGTTGATCCCCGAGGCATTGCCGGCAGTCACCGTCCCGTCCTTCATGAAGGCGGGCCGCAGCGCCGCCAACTTCTCCACTGTCGTCCCGGCGCGCGGGTATTCGTCCTTTGCGAACGAGACAGGGTCGCCCTTCTTCTGCGGGACCGGCACGGCAACAATCTCATCGTCGAAGGCGCCGCTTGCCACTGCCACTGCCGTGCGGCGCTGGCTGTCGGCGGCGAACTGATCCTGCTGCTCACGCGTGACCTGGTATTTGCTCGCCACTTCCTCCGCGGTCATGCCCATGTGGCACAGGTGCATGGCGTCGGTGAGTCCGTCGTAAATCATGGTGTCGACGGTTTCGGCGTGACCCATGCGGAATCCCCAGCGGGCCCCCTTCATCGCAAACGGCGCGTTCGACATCGACTCCGCACCGCCCGCGACGACCACGTCCGTGTAACCGACGCGCACTGCTTCGACCGCGTGGACCACCGACTGGAGTCCGGAGCCACAGACGCGATTGATGGTCTCGGCCGGCACATCGACCGGCACTCCTGCTTTGATTGCGGCTTGGCGCGCGACGTTCATCCCGGCGGCGCCTTGCAGCACGCAGCCGAGAATGACTTCGCCAAGGTCTTGGTTCTTGACGCCCGCCCGTTGAATGGCCTCGCGCACAACGATGGCGCCAAGGTCCGGCGCGGAGAGGTCCTTGAGGGCGCCGCCGAAGCTGGCAACCGGTGTCCGACAGGCACTGAGAATGACAGCGAGCGGTTGAGCAGCCATTTAAAACGAACCCAAATCCTTTGTGACCTTCAGCGAGGCACCCGTCGACGCTTGGACATGATCGAGTGTCGTGTCGGCGGCAATTTCCCTGAGCAACAGGCCGTCAGGGGTGACGTCGATGACCGCGAGCTCGGTGATGATTTGATGCACAACCTTCAGACCGGTCAGCGGCAGCGTGCACTCCTTGAGGATCTTGTGACCGCCCTCTTTGGTGGTGTGCTCCATGGTGACGATGACTTTCTTCGCGCCGGCGACCAGGTCCATCGCGCCGCCCATGCCCTTGACCATCTTGCCGGGGATCATCCAGTTGGCTAGATTGCCGGCTTCGTCTACTTCAAGCGCGCCCAGCACGGTGAGATCGATATGGCCGCCGCGGACCATCGCAAACGAGTCGGCGCTGCTGAAGTAGGAGGTGCCCGGCAGTTCGGTGACGGTTTCCTTGCCGGCGTTGATCAGATCCGGATCCTCGCTGCCTTCGACTGGATACGGACCGACGCCGAGCATGCCGTTCTCGGAGTGCAGGGTAATATCGACGCCGTCCGGCACAAAGTTGGCGACCATCGTCGGCATGCCAATGCCGAGGTTGACGTAGTCACCGTCACGCAGTTCCTGAGCGACGCGGCGAATGATCCGTTCGCGCTTATCCACGACGCACCGTGCGCTTTTCGATCAGCTTCAAGTAGTTTCTGCCTTGCAAAATGCGTTTGACGTAGATCCCGGGCGTGTGGACGTGGTCGGGGTCGATGGCGCCCGGCTCGACCAGATGCTCGACTTCGGCGATAGTGAAGCGTGCACCGGTCGCCATGACCGGATTAAAGTTCCGCGCGGTCTTGCGGTAGATCAGGTTGCCGAGCGAGTCGCCCTTCCACGCCTTGACGAAGGCAAAGTCGGCCGGGAGCGCCCGTTCCATGACGTAGTGCTTGCCGTCGAAGACCTTGGTCTCTTTACCTTCGGCCACGAGAGTGCCATAGGCGGTTGGCGTGTAGAACGCCGCGATCCCGGCACCAGCCGCGCGGATCCGCTCCGAAAACGTGCCCTGCGGGACCAGTTCGACTTCGATTTCCTTCTGGAGATATTGGCGCTCGAACTCTTTGTTCTCGCCGACGTAGGTCGCGATCATCTTGCGCACCTGGCGGGCACGCAGCAGCAGGCCAATGCCGAAGTCATCGGTGCCGGCGTTGTTACTGATGATCGTGAGGTCCTTGGTGCCGCGCCGCTGCAACGCTGTCACCAGATTCTCAGGAATACCCGACAGACCGAAGCCGCCCATCATGATCGTCGCGCCATCTGGAACCAGCGCGGCGGCTTCCTCCGCGTCTCGGAGGACTTTGTTCATTGGCTGAATTATACTGCGCGCCTATGAAGCACCTGTGTCGCGCACTGTTCCTGCTGGTCGCGTTGGGCCTGGCGTCGCCGCTCTCGGCACAAGACAAGCGGCCGCCGACACTGGATGACATGCTCAACCTCGTGCAGGTCTCGAACGCCGAGATCTCGCCAGACGGGAAGCAGGTGATCTACACCAAATCAGAATTGAAGAAATGGTCGGACAACAAGCGGGTCACGTCGATCTGGATTGCCAACGCTGACGGGACCGATCATCGCCAACTGCTCAGCAGTGACAAGGATCGAGGCCCGGTGTGGTCGCCTGACGGACGCCACATCGCGTTTCTGTCGACGCGCGATCAGGCGGAGAACGCCAAGGATGCGCCAGGCGCGCAGATCTGGTTGTTGCGCACTAGCGGGCTGGGCGAAGCGACCAAGCTGACCGAGCAGAAGGCCGCCGTCCGGAGTTTCCGGTGGACCGACGACAGCTCGCGATTGGTCTTCACCGCCGAAGAGCCGCAGACCGACGCGCAGAAAGAAGCGCGCAAGAATGCCGGCGACGCGATTTTTGTCGACGAAGGGCCGAACGGCCAGGGTCGCGGCACCTATTCCAACGTCTGGAGGATTACCGTTGCCGATAAACAAGCGCGGCAACTGACGACCGGCGAGCAGTTCATCGGCGATTTCAAGCCCTCGCCGGACGGTCGCCGAGTGGTGTTCACGAGCAGGCCGAACAATCAACGCAACCGGCAAAATCTCACCGAGGTGTTTGTGGTCGATACGACCACCGGCACCTCAACCCAGCTCACGAAGAATCAAGCGCCGGAAAGCAACCTGGCCTGGGCGCCGGACGGCAAAGCGGTCACCTACGTGGCCCCGCACGATCAGACCTGGGAGCTGGCCCAGGGCAATCTCTACATCCATCCAATCGAAGGTGGCGGCAGTCCGACGGTCCTCTCGGCCAACTTTGCCGGCGACATCGGCCAATACTTCTGGCATCCGTCGGCGCGTTCGCTCGTGATGAGTTCGAACCTGCGCGGACGTAGCGGCATTTACGAACTGGACTTGTCGTCCGGCCGCTCGAAGCCGATCCTCACCGGCGACATCAGCCTGTCCTCGTCGTCTGCTTCAACAGACCTGACGCGCGTGGCTGGCACCCGCAGCCTGCCCGGCGAACCTGGGGAAATCGTCGTCGTCGACGTCGCGCGCGGACAGGCGACGACGATCACCGACGCGAACCCCTGGTTCAAGCAACAAGTGCAGGTGTCGCAGATGCGGCCGATGACGTGGAAGAGCAAAGACGGCCTCGAAATTGAAGGGCTGTTGTGGCTGCCCGCATCCTACAAGCAAGGTGACAAGCTCCCCTTCCTCCTCAGCATTCACGGCGGACCGGCGGGCGTGTGGTCGACGTCATTTCGTGGCATCAATCACATTTACACGTCTATGGGATGGGCGGTCCTCGAACCAAACGTACGCGGCAGCACGTCCTACGGCGATGCCTTGCTCCGGGGCAACATGAAGGACATTGGCGGCGGCGATTACCAGGATGCGATGACCGGCGTTGACGCGGTGATCGCGGCCGGTATCGCCGACCCGAATCAGATGGCGGTGCGCGGCTGGAGCTACGGCGGCATCCTGGGTGGCTGGACGATCACCCAGACCCCGCGCTTCAAGGCGGCCTCGCTGGGCGCGATGGTGTCCGATTGGGCCTCCGAGTATGCGATGGGCTTCAATCACGACATCCGCCTGTGGTACATCGGCGGCACCCCGTGGGAAAACCCTGAGGCCTATCGCAAACAGTCGCCCTACGCGTTCATCGACAAGGTCACGACGCCAACGCTGCTGCTCCACGGCGAGAACGACGACACCGACACCATCGGTCAGAGCATGATGTTCTACCAGGGGCTGAAGGACCGCGGCGTGCCTACTCGCTTCATTCGCTTCCCGCGTGAGCCACACGGTTTCCGCGAGCCGCTGCACATTCGCATGCGAGACGCCGAAGAAATCAGCTGGCTGATGAAATACACGCGCGGTATCGACTGGAAGATCGGCGAACGCAAAGACGAACCGGAAGTGAAGAAGCCGGCGACGACGACGACGGCGTCGCCACAGTAAGTCGCGTCGCTTTACTGTGCGAGCAGTCGCGAGTCGATCCCGGTGCCAAGCGTGAAGGTGGCGCCCACCGCGCCGACCGCGGCAGTCTTGCGGGTCATGTCATTCAGCTGGCGAATCCGCATCACCGCTTCGATCCCGGTGCAATGTGCGCCGAGGAAATGCTGCAGGCCGAACGACTTGAGCTTGCCGGCGGTCCAGGCGAGCTGATCATCGGTCGCGCCGAATAAATGAAAGCCTCCGATCGCGGCGTGCACGCGCGTCTCCTTGGTAAAGGTGCGGGCGTGCTCCAGCGTGTTGATAATGCCAGCGTGACCACAGCCGGTAACGACGACCAAACCGGCTGGCGTGCTGACGACGACCGATGAATCTTCGGGAACGGTGTCGTCAACGATGCCGCTCGGCAATTGAAGCTGCAATCGCGCATTGCCGATCCCGTAATTGCGCTCAGGATGCGGCCGCGGGATCGGACCGGCAAACCACACCCCTGACATAAGTTGCGCCGGGCCGTCGTGTTCGATGAACGTCCCGCCCAACCCTTCGTACTCGGCCTTGAGCGGCAGGAGGCCATTGGCCTCCCGGCCATTGCCGGCGAGTCGACTGGTAAAGATCCCCTTCGCGACGTGCGCGCGCGACAGGGCTTTGGGATTGTTCCGGGCCAACGCTCGCCGTAACACGACCAGTCCGGCCGTGTGGTCGCCGTGATTGTGGGTGATCACCAGATCGGTGACTGTCGAGAGATCGATGCGCAGTTCGGCAGCATTCTTCAGCACCGTTTCTGGACGCGCGCCAGTGTCGACCAGTAGCCGCTGGCCGTTCGATTCGACCAATGCCGCGAACCCCCACTCGCCGACGCCTTCACCCGGGTTGCCCGCCAGCATCGTTGACAGCACCGTGACCTTGACTGGCGGCGTCGTCGCCGCCTGCGAGGCGGCATTCGACGCGGGTGCCGCGTGTTCCAGCGTCAGTCCAACGGTCGTCTTTGGTTTGAAGCCTTTCCAACTCGGCGTCGTGCCGGCGACCGCGAGGTAGTCACGCTTGCTCTGATCATTCTTCAAATGGACGTCGAACAAGGCGGTCGCAAAATGCTGAAGGATGTTGTTCATCCGCGTGGTGTCCCACACCGCGTCGGCATAGTGCGTGAACGGATAGGACTTGAGCGCCTCCGAGAATACGTACGACTCCGCGGGAGCCGGAATCGGCGCGGCGGCGTTGTGATTCGCATGTTGGAAGGTCAGTAAGTAGCGATCGGCGTTAATCGCGCGTTGGTAGATGGCGCGCGTCCCCTTCTCGTAGCCAGAGACGTCGTCGGCGCTCCCGGAGATGAAGAGCACCGGCGTGCGGATGCCGGCGAGGCCCTCCGCATCCCAAAACCCGTTTTGCATGCCCCACGGCGCCACCGCAATCGCCGCTTTGATGCGCGAGTCAATCGACTGCCGATACGCAGCACTGGCCGCGCCGCGGTCGGCCAGCAACTTGTTCGGCGGTGCACTGGCAAAGGTGGCGCTGGCGGTTGAATAGCCGCCGCCGATGGTATTGACGACGCCATAGCCGCCCATGGAGTAGCCGACGATACCGGTCCGATTCGCGTCGACCAGGTCGAGCAGAAAACTTTGCGACGGTGGGCGGCTCTGCCGGGCGATCTCATTCAGGACAAACACCTGGTCGAGCGATCGGTTGTAGAGCGTGCTGCCGAAGTTCTTCTGGTCGTCGTAGGTGCTGTCGGTGTGATCGATCGACGCGACGACGAACCCTTTGCTGGCCAGGTTCTCACC
The DNA here is from genome assembly GCA_035575715.1 of Vicinamibacterales bacterium. Classification (GTDB taxonomy): domain Bacteria; phylum Acidobacteriota; class Vicinamibacteria; order Vicinamibacterales; family UBA2999; genus JACCSI01. The sequence goes on from DATLXN010000015.1 coordinate 74,778, forward strand.
GAGATGACTCATCAGGAAACGATTGCCTGGGTAACCGTGCGAGACGATGATCAGCGGGAACGGTGCAGCGGGTCTTAGCGGCGTCGCATCGCGAACCGCCTTCCCCACCAAGGTCGCGGTCACTTTCGGGTCGCGGATCAGCACGCGATACTCGCCGCCCGGCTGCTGACCGGCGGCAAGGTTGGCCGGATACCAGATCTCCAGCGTTAGGGCCCGGTCGTATCTCGCGGTGGGGCCATCCGGTTTGGTGTTGAGAATGTCCGGACGGTTGCCATCGACAACGCGCAGCGTCCGGACGCCGATGTGATGCGCGCCGAAGGCGGCCAGTTCCGGTGCGGACGGGGTCACGACATCGATGCGATTCTGCGCGCTGCTGACCGTTACCCACGCGCACAGCGCGCCAAGGACGACCCCTGCCAGTGCCTTACGTCGCATCATTCGCTCCATTCAGAATCGCGTGATAGTGATTAGCGGTCTCGAACATCGAGCGGATGGCGTCGTCGCACTCGAGTGCGTCCGCGCAACTGTGCAACTGGTCGGCGAGGGTGCGTAGGAGTGGCGCGATCTCGCCCGCGTTAGTCGCCACAATACTTTGCCAGATATCGGCGCGGCTCTCGGCGAGTCGCGTCGTATCGCGTAAACCGGGGCCGGCGTGCCCGAGACCGGGCGGCCCCGCCGCCGCCCCGCTGACCGAGATCAGTAACGATGCCACAAGCTGCGGCAGATGGCTGACCGCGGCCATCAGTCGGTCGTGATCCCTGCCGTCGTCGTCCATCATCACCGGTGAGGCGCCGAGGCTCTCCACGAACGACCGCGCGCTGTCGAGCAGCGAGCGATTGAGCCCGGGAATCAGGAACCAAGGCTTGCCGTCGAACAAGTCGGCTCGCGCCGCGCCTGGCCCGGTGGTGGCTCCACCGGCCATCGGATGCCCGCCGACAAAAGTAGTGAGGTTGGCCGCCCGTGCGGCATCGAGGATCGCGCGTTTGGTGCTGCCGGTATCGACAATGAGTGAGCCGGTGAATCGGGAGGCGTCGTTGGCGATGATGTCCAGGATCGTATCGATTGGCGTTGCGACGACAATGACGTCAGCGCCCACGAGCGCGTCAAGCGGCTGCTCTCGATCGACTTCGACGACGTCAATCGAAGGCCACGCCCGCCGGGCCGCCAGCGTCACAGAACGACCAATCAACCCCGGTCCGATAACACCCAGCTTCACCACTTAGCACTCACCACTTAGCACTCACCACTAAGCACTCACCACTTAGCACTCACCACTTAGCACTCAACACTTAGTACTTAGCACCCAGCACTTAGCACCCAGCACTTTCACCTCGCCCATCCTCGGCGCGTCACCGGTTCAAGGCAGATACTCCGGCCGATGGCCGGCGCAATGATCCGCAGTTCCGCCATCAGCCGATCGAACTGACCCGGAAACATCGACTGAGCCCCGTCACTCAGGGCGTGGTCGGGGTCGCAGTGCACTTCGATGATCAGTCCGTCTGCGCCTGCAGCGACGGCGGCCCGAGCCATTGCGCCGACCTTATCGCGGCGCCCGGTGCCGTGACTGGGATCGACAAACACCGGGAGATGACTGAGCTGCTTGACCACCGGAATCGCGGAGATGTCCAGGGTGTTGCGGGTCGCGCTCTCGAACGTCCGGATGCCGCGCTCGCACAGCATGACGTTGGTGTTGCCACCCGACAAAATGTATTCGGCCGACAGCAACCACTCTTCGATGGTCGCCGAGATGCCGCGCTTGAGCATGATCGGCTTGCGGGTGCGCCCGAGTTCACGCAGCAGCGTGAAGTTCTGCATGTTGCGCGCGCCGACCTGGAAAAAGTCGGCGTACTTGTCAATCACTTCGATCTGGCTGATGTCCATGACCTCGGTAATCAGCTTGAGATCGTGCGCATTGGCGGCCGAGCGCAGCATCTGCAGACCGCCCTCGCCGAGCCCCTGGAAGCTATACGGTGAACTACGCGGTTTGAATGCCCCGCCGCGCAGGACCTTGGCGCCGGCGCGCTTGACCGCCGCTGCTGCCGAATGCACCTGCGTTTCGTCCTCCGCCGAGCACGGGCCGGCCATCACGATGACTTCGTCGCCACCGATGCGGACTTCACCACTGGAAAACACGGTGTCTTCTTGCTTGAACGTGCGGCTGGCCAGCTTGTACGGCTCGCTGATGCGCAGCACTTCATGCACCCCGTCCAACATTTCGATCAGCCGCGGGTCGACCTTGCCGCTGCCGACGACGCCGAGGACGATGCGTGACGCGCCGCTCGAACGGTGGACGTCCATGCCGAGCTCGACGAGGTGGGCAATGACCTTCTCCACCTGCGTATCGCTGACACGCTCTTTCATTACGACAACCATGACTCACTCCCTGACCGCGGGGCTCGAGCCCCGCGCATAATCAATGCGGGCGACCGACTACTCTCGCTCGACGAAATCATCGGGGTCGGCCGGCACCGGTTCGACTTTGGCCTCGATGCGTTGAATGCGTCGCGCTTCGTCCATGATGCGCTCATACAGCCGCGCGATGGCGTGCTCATCGAGTGGTCCGCCCAGCTTGATGTTCAATTCCTTGACGTGCGCGATCACCGACGCTTCGCGTTGAGGCTCATAGATCGGCAGCCCCTTCTCGTTCTTGATCCGGCCGATGGTGTAGACGCAGCGCGCCCGGCTATCGAGCAGACGGACGATGACCTCGTCAATCTTGTCGATTTCTTCGCGTAATGCGTCGAGACTTAAGTCTTCAGCCATCGTACATACCGCTCGACTTCATCGAGCAACTTGCGTGATTGACCATGTTCGGCAATCACGTTGACTAAGGCGCTGCCCACCACCGCGGCGTCAGCAAAGGCCGAGATCGCCCGGACATGCTCCGGCGTCGACAATCCAAACCCCAGCGCCAGCGGCATGCCGGTTTCGGCGCGCACACGGTCGGCCAGTTCCTGCGCCGAGTCGGCGACGTCGGTGCGGGCACCGGTGACACCCAGCCGGGAGATCCCATACAGGAACCCCGTGCCGAGCGCCGAAGCCCGGCGAATCCGCTCGGTGCTGGTGGTCGGGCTCAACAGAAAAATTGTATCAATGCGCGCCTTGGCCAGCGCGGCGCGAATGGCCTCCGACTCCTCGGGAGGCACGTCGAGGGTCAGCACCCCATCGACGCCAGCTGCCTTGGCCTTGGCGACGAAGGTCTCGAGACCCATGCGCAGGATTGGGTTGGCGTAGGTGAACAGCACGATCGGCGCCTTGATTGCCGACCGTGTGTTCGAGACCATGTCGAGAACTTTGCTCATCGTGGTGCCCGACGCAATCGCGCGCTCGGTGGCCCGCTGAATCACCGGGCCGTCGGCTAACGGGTCCGAAAACGGGACGCCGACCTCGATCACGTCGGCCCCGGCGCGGTCGAGCCGCACCAGGATGTCGCGACTGCGCTCGAGATCAGGATCGCCGGCCGTGACATAGGTGATCAGGCCGGTCTTGCCTGCTTGCCGGAGGTCGCGAAACGTCGCATCAATGCGCGACATTCGCACCTTTCATCCGCTCTTCGACACTTTGCACGTCCTTGTCGCCGCGGCCTGACAGGTTGACCAGTAGCACCGCATCACGGCCGATCGTGCGCGCATGCTTCATCACATAAGCGATGGCATGTGACGACTCCAATGCTGGAATGATTCCTTCCATCCGGGCCAGCGTGCGAAAGCCCTCCAGCGCCTCGTCGTCAGAAATGTAGTGATACTCGGCGCGCCCGTTAGCATGCAGCCAGGCGTGTTCAGGGCCGACGGCCGCGTAATCCAGGCCGGCCGACACAGAGTGGGTGCCTTCGATATTGCCGGCTTCGTCCTGCAGCACAAACGTACGGGTCCCCTGCAGGACGCCGGCGGATCCGCCGGCAAAACGCGCAGCATGGCGGCCAGGTGTAATCGATTCGCCGCCGGCCTCGATGCCAATCAGCTTGACGTCGGCATCGCCAATGAAGGCATCGAAGATGCCAATCGCGTTGCTTCCGCCGCCGACGCACGCAATCACGGCGTCGGGCAGGCGGCCAATGATGTCGAGGATCTGGGCTCTCGCCTCGCGCCCGATCACCGATTGAAATTCACGGACCATGAGCGGATACGGGTGCGGCCCCAACGCCGAGCCGAGCAGGTAATGCGTATCCTCCGGCCGTGCCACCCAGTCGCGCATCGCCTCGTTGATGGCATCCTTGAGCGTCTTGCTGCCCGAGTCGACGCTGACCACTGCCGCCCCGAGCAATCGCATGCGAAATACATTCAGCGCCTGTCGGGCCATATCTTCGGCGCCCATGTAGACGACGCACTCCAGGCCCAGTAGCGCCGATACGGTGGCGCTGGCGACTCCGTGCTGGCCGGCACCCGTTTCGGCGACGATGCGCTTCTTGCCCATTCGTGCGGCGAGCAGTGCCTGGCCGAGAGCGTTGTTAATCTTGTGCGCGCCGGTGTGGGTCAAGTCTTCGCGCTTGAGAAAGATGCGCGCGCCGCCGCAGTGCTGCCGTAACCGTTTGGCCTCCCACAACGGCGTCTCGCGTCCGACGTAGTGGGTTAGCAGCTTCGATAGTTCGGCGGCAAAGCCGGGGTCTTTGCGGGCGCGAAAATACTCCTGTTCGAGCGCCTGGATCGGCGCGACCAGGGTTTCCGGAACAAAGCGTCCCCCGAATTCGCCGAAATAGCCGCGGGCGTCAGGGTCGCGTCGTCCGAACCAATCGAGAGGTGGTGGTGTCGCTTTAGTCATTGATCCGCCTTGCGTACGGCTGCGACGAATGCGTTCATCGCGTGCAGGTTCTTTCTGCCAGGGGCGTCTTCGATGCCGGATGAGACATCAACGCCGTAAGGGTGAACTTGTTGAATGGCTGCGGCAACGTTACCCGGCGTCAGACCGCCGGCGAGCATGACCCGTCGTCTCGCCGCGATGACGGCGGCTTGTGACCAATCAATGGTCCGGCCGGTGCCGCCGTGCCGCTCGGGATCGTGCGCGTCAAGTAAGACGGTCAGCGTGTCATCGACGGCCGGCTGCAGGCCATCGTTGCCCAGTGAGGCGGCAATCCACTGTTCATACGCATCGTTTAGCCGCGGGCGCGTCTCGCCATGGATCTGGACGATGTGAATTCCCGCGTCCAGTGCCTCGCGGATCTCGTCCGGCGAAGGGCATACCAAGACCCCCACCGGGGTGATGCCGGGCGGCAGCCGCCGAATCAAGGCGCGCGCCGCGTTGACCGCAACATGCCGTGGGCTGGCCGGCCAGAGAACAAAGCCGACCGCGTCAACGCCGAGTTGCGCGGCGACGTCGACGTCTTCGGCGCGGGTCATGCCGCAAAACTTGATCGCGGTCACGCTGTCACCGCCTCGATCAATTGGCGCAGCGCGACGCCGGGATCGTCGGCCGTCATGAACCGCTCGCCGATCAGAAACGCGCGATAACCGAGTGTCCGCATTCGCGCCAGATCCTCGGCACTCTTCAGACCACTCTCGCTCACGGCAATGGCATTTTTTGGCATCCGCGCGGCAATCGTTTCGGACGCCCGCAGGTCGACGTCAAGCGTCCGCAGGTTGCGATTGTTGACGCCAATGATCTGCGCACCGGCTGCGCCGGCGCGTTCGAGTTCGCGCAAGTCATGCACTTCGACCAGAACGGCGAGCCCGAGTTTGTGCGCCTGCTGGTGTAACCGCCGGAGATCGATATCGGGCAACGCCGCGGCGATCAGTAAAACGGCATCGGCGCCGGTCGCCCGCGCTTCGAGGAGTTGATATTCATCGACGATGAAATCCTTGCGCAGGAGCGGGATCGTTACTGCCTCGCGCACGTCACGCAGGTGGTCGAGCGCGCCATCGAAGAAGGTCGGCTCGGTCAAAATCGACACCGCGCAGGCTCCGGCGGCCTGATACGCCTTGGCGATCGTAACCGGATCGTAGGTCGGCCGCAGCACTCCGCGCGACGGCGACCGGCGTTTACATTCGCCGATGATATTGACGCCGCCCTCGCGCGCGAGCGCCGCTTGGAAGCGGTCGCCGCCGGCCGTGCGCAGCAGGGCGCGTGCTTCGATAGCCGCAAGCGACTCGCGAGCCTGACGCAACGCGACACTGCGGCGCGTCGCGGCCACAATCGCCTCGAGCAGGTCGGGGGTGGTCGCGGTCATTGGGTTGCCCCATGGCTCACGGACACTAAGCGCGCCAGCACTGCCTTCGCGCGCCCATCGTCGATAGCCTGCGCCGCCGCCGCGATCCCATCCTTCACCGAGTCGGCGCGACCGGCCACCAGCAAGGCAGCCCCGGCATTTAACAGCACGACGTTGCGCGCCGGCCCAGCGACTCCGTCGAGCACCTCGCGAATCCGCTGTGCGTTCTGCGCCGCGTCGCCGCCCTTGAGCGCCGCAACGCTGCTCTTCGGCAATCCGTAGTCGGCCGGATGCACATAAAAGGTCTGCACGGCCCCGCCGCGACACTCCGAGACTTTGGTGTAACCGGTGGTTGACAACTCGTCGAGACCATCAGCGCCGTGGACGACCCAGGCGCGCTCGGAGCCGAGCAGCAACAGTGTGCGGGCGATCAGTTCGGTGAGCTCCGGCCGCGGCACGCCGACGATCTGACGCGACGGCCCGGCGGGATTGGTCAGCGGCCCGAGCAGATTAAACGCCGTCCGCACGCCGAGGTCTTTGCGGGCCTGTCCGGCGTGGCGCATCGCCGGGTGGAAGGTCGGCGCAAAAAAGAACGCGACGCCGGCTGCGGCGAGGCAGCGTTCCACCACTGCTGGCGTGGCAGCGACGTTGACCCCTAGCGCCTCGAGGACATCGGCGCTGCCGCACAGACTCGACACCGATCGGTTGCCATGCTTGGCGACGCGGACCCCAGAGGCCGCGAGCACGATCGCTGCAGCCGTCGAGATATTGAAGGTGCCGGAGCGATCGCCGCCGGTGCCGCAGGTATCGAACACCTCGCCGGCCGGCGTTGCCAGCGGGACTGCTTCCCGCCGCATCGTGCGGGCAAAGCCGACCAGCTCGGAGGGACGCTCGCCTTTCATCGACAAGCCGATCAACAGGCCGGCGACCTGCGCCGGCGTGGCTTCGCCGCGCATAATCACGGCCATGGCATCGGCCGCTTCGTCGGTCGTCAGATCGTCACGGCGCCCGAGCTTTTCTATGAGCGCGCTGAACAGGCTCATAGCTCGAGGAAGTTCCGCAGGATGCGCCGGCCCTCGTGGGTCAGGATCGATTCGGGATGAAACTGCACGCCGTGCATCGGCCATTCACGATGCCGTAACCCCATCACCAACCCGTCGTTTTTCGAGCGCGCGGTGATGTCGAGTGCCGCCGGCCACCGGTCTTCAGCGACGATCAGCGAGTGGTAGCGCGAAGCCTCGAAGGACGATGTGATGCCGGCAAAGACGCCCCGCCCGTCATGCTCGACGGTTGAGGTCTTGCCGTGCATCGGCACCGGGGCGCGAACGACGTCACCGCCGAAAGCCAAGCCCATGGCCTGATGGCCGAGGCACACGCCAAGCATCGGCAGTCGGCCAGCGAACTCGCGGATGACCTCAAGCGTGACACCTGCGTCCTCGGGTCGTCCCGGGCCTGGTGAGATCAGGATCCGGTCGGGAGCCAACTCGGTCACCTCGGCCACCGTGACTTCGTCGTTGCGACGAACGGCGACCGAGGCACCCAGCTCGCCCAGGTATTGCACCAGGTTATAGGTGAACGAATCGTAGTTATCGATGACAAGGACCATCGCGATCAGAGCCCCGCCATCGCGAGTTCAAGGGCGCGGATCATGGCGCGGGCCTTATCCTTGGTTTCCTCGTACTCCGCCGTGGCGTTGGAGTCGGCAACGATGCCGGCACCGGCCTGGACTGACGCGCGACCTCGCTCGAGCACGATCGTCCGGATCGCGATGCAGAAGTCGAGATTGCCGGCGAAGTCGAGGTAGCCGACCGCGCCAGCATAAATCCCGCGGGGCGTCGTCTCGAGAGCCTTGATAATCTGCATCGCACGCACTTTCGGCGCGCCAGACACGGTTCCGGCCGGAAAGCACGCCACCAGCGCGTCGAGCCGATCCTGATCCTCAGCGAGCTGCCCTTCGACCATCGACACCAGATGCATCACGTGCGAATAGCGGTCGATGGTCATAAAGGTCGGGACGCGCACGCTGCCGTAGGTGCAGACGCGGCCGAGGTCGTTGCGTCCGAGGTCGACCAGCATGACGTGCTCGGCGCGTTCCTTCTCGTTGCGTTTGAGCTCGTCGCCCAGCCGCTGGTCTTCTTCCTCAGTGCGGCCGCGGGGACGGGTCCCCGCGATCGGATGCGTCTCGGCGCGCCGCCCTTCGACGCGAACCAGCATTTCGGGCGACGATCCGACAATCGAGCGTTCGCCCATGCGCACGAAAAACATATACGGCGACGGATTGACGTGACGCAACGCGCGGTACACCGTAAATGGATCGACGCCGACTGCCGCAGAAAATCGTTGCGACAAAACGACCTGATAGATGTCGCCCGCCGCGATGTGCTCCTTGGCTTGGCGCACGACCGCTTCGAATTGCGCCTGGGTGACGTTGGATTCGAGCGCCAGGGTCTCGGTGGACGTCTGGCGCGGCAACGACAGGGCGCGTTCGAGTTCGCGCTCGAGAAATTCGATCTTGGCGCACGCAAACTGGTAGAGCGAGCGCAGTTCTTCGTCGCCGGAGATTCGCGCGTTGGCAATCAGCAGGATGCGGTGCTGCACGTGATCGAAGGCGAGCACCGTATCGAACAACATGAAGCCGGCATCGTCGCCGCCGTCGGGATCAGGCGTCATGCGGGTCACGGCCGGTTCGAACCAGCCCGCCGTGTCGTAGCCCAGGTAGCCAACCGCACCGCCGGTGAAGCGCGGTAAGCCCGGCACGAATGGCGATTGAAAGCCATTCATCAGTTCGCGGAGAGTGTCGATGAAGGGTTTCTCAGCCACACTGGTCACGCCGGCCCGATCAATGACCGTTTCGCCTTCGCGTCCGCGCAAGATCAAAAACGGATCCTTGCCGAGGAAGGAATAGCGCCCGACGTGCTCCCCGCCCTCGACGCTCTCCAGGAGAAACGCGTAATCGGAGTGCTCGGCAATTTTCAAGAACGCTGAGACCGGCGTCAGGAGATCGGCCACCACTTCTTTGACTACCGGCACAAAGGTGCCGCGCTTGGCCAAGTCGACAAATTCTTCGAACGTCGTCAGTTTCATACGGTCGGTTTCCTAAGCGCCGCGGTCGCCGCGTCACGCATCACACGTTCGGACGGCTTGACGCCGGTCCACCATTCAAATTGCAACTGGGCCTGGGCGACGAGCATGTCCAGGCCGCCCAGCGTTTTGAGCCCCGCTGCGCGCGCGTCGCGCAGCAACTGGGTGTCGGGAGGGTTATAAACGAGGTCATAAACCAATCGAGGATCCCCATGCTGCGCCAGTCCGACCATGGCGCCGAGCCGACTGCGAGGGCTGGCGAAGGCGCCGGTGCCAGTGCCGGGGGCGAGGGCCCCTGGATCGAGAGCGCTCTCGTCGACATTTGGCATCGTCCCGACTGGCGTGGCGTTGACCAGCACCTCCCATGATCCTGGCGTCGGTGGCCAACTGGTGACCACGGCGCCGGTGCGCGAGGCGACCTCCTCGGCTTGGTCGCGGCGCCGCGCGGCAATCGACACGTGCGCGCCGGCCGCGCTCAAGGCTTCAGCGACGGCCCGCGCCGTCCCGCCAGCGCCCATCACCGTCGTGAGGCAACCTTGCAGACGAGTGCGGCCCTGAAGCGGCGCCAAAAACCCGGCGACGTCGGTATTACAGGCCGTCCAGCGATCCCCGACGCGCCGTAACGTATTGACCGACTGCACACGTCGGCTGGTCGGATCCGATTCGGCGGCATGTTCATAGGCGTCGACTTTGAACGGCGCCGTGACACTCGCGCCGCGCAGTCCGACCGCCTCAGCGAAGGTCAGGAAGTCCTTGAAGTCGGCCGCGGCGAGCGGCACATACACGGCGTCGATGCGGACGGCACGAAACGCCGCGTTATGCATCGCCGGCGAGATCGAATGCATCACCGGACGGCCGACGACGCCGTAGACGGCGGTGCGCGCGTGAACCGATCGAAAGGAACACTCGTCGCGCAGTTGCGCCACCGGCATCTGGCCCGGCACCACACCGTCACCGGCATAGGTCCAACTCGAGCGAAACTGGGTTGCCAGCACGCGCGTGGCCACTCCCGCGTCACCCATGGCCACCAGCACCGTGGGCGATGTCGCCCGGCGGCCAATCGCGAGAAGCGGCAGGCAGTCGGTGAGCCGGTGGGCCATGACGGCAATCTTGATGACTTCGGCGCCGGTCGCGCGCATGGCGGCCAGGCGCGCATCGAGATCGCTCGGCACGCCGGCAAAGTCGTGCATCGACAGCACGATGCCCTGGCCGCCGCGGGCTGCCAACAGCTCGTCGAAGCCGGCATTGGCCTCCACGTCGATATAGTCGGCGCCGAGTTGTTGCGCGTCACGCAGGATGCGCCGCCGTTCCTCTTCGGAGCCGGCGAAGGACCCGCCTTCCCACCTCGGCCGGCAGGTGAAGATCACCGGCGTCCGCCGCCCGGCCAAGGCGCCTGCCGCGCTGGGATCGCGTACTGAATCCACCCGCAGCTCGATGAGGTCGGCGTCAGTGACCCGATCGCGCCGTTCGCGGAGCTCGGCTGTGGTGGCGGCGGTGACGGTGACACAAAGCTTTGCGGCTCTCATTGACGTCCAAATAACCAGTATGTGTTTCCCCGCTCCCCGGCGTGGGCCCAAAAACAAAACGCCTCTCCAGACTTGCTGAAGAGGCGCTTGGGTCGAGTCGGTGGAACGGTATCTACTCGGTGCCTAGGCCCCTTCTGAGGGATGCCAATACCACCACCAAGCCGGCACTGCGGCCACGATCGAGACTCGCACGGCAAACGTCACGCGGTCGCCACGGTAACAAACGCAGTCGGGCGCTGTCAAATGCTGCGGGCAGATGCCCGCGGGAATCCGCCGAAAGCCGCTTATAATTGAGACAAGTCCACGCCTTCCAATCATTTGCAATGAATTTTCGAACGCTGACCGTGTTGGCCGTCGTTTCCGGGCTGGCCATCGCCAGCCCTGTCGCCCAGACGTCCGTCATTCCCGTCGATGAAATTCGCCCCGGCATGGTCGGGGTCGGCCGGACCGTCTTTGAAGGCACCAAAATCGAAGAGTTCCAAGTGCACATTCTGGGTGTGCTCAAGAACGTGATCGGGCCGGGCCGGTCGCTGGTCCTCGCTCGCCTCGAGGGCGGTCCGCTCGCAAAGACCGGCGTAATCGCCGGCATGAGCGGCAGCCCGGTGTATGTCGACGGCCGCATGCTCGGCGCGGTGTCGTACTCGCTCGGCCAGTTTTCCAAGGAACCGATTGCCGGCATCACACCGATCGGTGAAATGACCGACGCCACTGCGCTCGCCGGAACCGCGCCCGCCTCGCGTCCGGTGGCGATGACCTTTCCGGTAGCGCCTCAGGATCTGTTTGCCATTTGGAGTCGCGATCTCGGACGCACCCGGCCATTTGCCGAAGACGCCTCACACGCCATGCTGTCCGGTGATGCCAGCCTCTCGCCGCAGATGGCGACGATGCTCCAGCCCATTGCGGTGCCGTTGGTGATGTCCGGCTTTGCACCAGGCGTGCTGGGCCCGCTGAGCGCGACCCTGACCGATCGCGGGTTTCTGCCGATGGCGGCCACCAACACCCAGTCGGCACGGGCGGCGTCAGCGCCGGCCAAATCACGGACGTTGCATCCCGGCGATGCCATGGGCGTGGCGCTGTTGAGCGGCGACTTCGCCCTCGGCGCCACCGGCACGGTGACGCACGTCGACGGCGACAAGGTCTACGGCTTTGGCCACCCGATGTACAACCTCGGGCCGACCGAGTTTCCGTTGACCCAGGCCGAAGTGCTGGTCGTGCTCCCGAGCCTGATGGCGTCAAGCAAGCTGGCGAGTTTCGGCGCAGTCATTGGCACCGTGCAGCAGGATCGCGCAACGGCGGTCGCCGGCCGTATTGGCGTGATGCCCAAAATGATTCCGGTGTCGATCACCTTGAACTCCGATCGCACACCGAGCCGCACCTTCAATTTCGAGGTGGTCAAAGATCACACCTTCACGCCACTCCTCACTTACCTGGCCGTGGCGAATGTCTTGACCAGTTACGAGCGCGGCGCCGGACCCGCGTCCTATACCGTGCGCGGCACCGCGTCGGTGCGCGAACACGACGACATCGCCTTCGAGGACATCTTCAGCGGGGACCAGCCGGCGGGGGCTGCGTCGGCGTATGTCGCGGGGCCGCTGACCTTCTTGATTAAGAATGCGTCGCAACCGGTCGAAGTGCAGAAACTGGCGCTCACCATCGATGCCTCCGAGCAGTCGCGCACCGCTCGCATCGAGCGCGTCTGGCTGGACGCCGATCGGCCGCGCGCCGGCCGCGCGGCGATCGTCAAAGTGTTGCTACGCACCAATACCGGCGAAGAAGTCGTCAAGTCGGTGCCGATTCAGATCCCGCTCAACGCCGGGAGTTCCGTGCAGCTACTGGTCGCCGACGCCCATCGGATGGCCTCGGATGATCGCCGGCACACGCGCGGCGCCGAGACGCAGGAAGCGGCACAGTTGATTCGCACCTTCAATAAAGCGCGCAAGAGCAACCGTCTCTACATTCGACTGTCGGCGCCTGATGACGGGGCGATTGTGAACGGCGAACCGTTGACCGCGCTGCCGCCGTCGGTGCTGGCGGTGTTCGAGGCCGACCGCAATAGTGGGACGTTCAGCCCCCTGCGTAGCGCCACCCGCGGCGAGTGGGAAGTGCCGATCGAACTGTCGATCAGCGGGTCGCGGCAGCTGACCATCGCGCTCGAACAGCCTTAGCGATGACGCAGAAATAGGTATCCGCAGATTACGCGGATTACGCGGATTAAGATGCCGACACGACGATCACCAAGGTCACGAAGAACGGTTTCTAAAATACGCCTTCGTGTCCTTGTGCTGGCAGTGTTGCGACCGCCCGGCAGTTACGAACTTTCTCAATTCATGAGTTTCACGTGAGACGCTCCCCTCTGTGTAATCTGCGTAATCTGTGGTGTGTGGTCGTTCTGTGTATGGCATCGGTGGTTCACGCGACGCCCGGCTTCTGGGAGGCTGCTACGCAAGCCGACTTCCTGCGCGGCGAAGTCGAGAATCTCTCGATTGACGAACACGGGCGGTTGATGCTCGGCCCAAACGTCAGTCGTATCCACGACGCCAGCGTGCCCTTCGTCTGGACGATGCTAGCGGGCGCTGAGGACTCGACCTTCCTTGGCACCGGCAACGATGGCAAGGTCGTGCGCGTCGACCGCAACGGGAACGGCACGGTGTTCTTCGACAGCGGTGAGATGGCCGTCCATGCGCTCGCCGCCGCGCCCAATGGCGGGCTCTACGTCGGCACGTCGCCCGATGGCCAGATCTATCGCGTCGACGCACGCGGCCAATCGACGCCGTTTTTTGATCCCGATGCGAAGTACATCTGGTCGTTGGCCGTCGACCCGAAGGGTATCGTCTATGCCGCGACCGGCGATAAAGGTGTCGTCTATCGCATCACCCCGGACGGCGCAGGCAGCGCGTTCTTCTCCACCAAAAGCACCCACGCCAGCACTTTAGCGCTCGACGCGACTGGGCAGCTGCTGGTCGGTACTGGGTCGCCTGGCCGGGTCTTCCGCGTCGACAGCCAGGGCAAGGGCTTCCTGCTCCTGGATACTACTTATCAGGAAATCAAGGCCCTGCGGTTTGATCCGAAAGGGCTGCTCTACGTGGCCGCGCAAAGCGGCCGGGCTTCGGGCGGTGACAGCGCCACGTTGGTGGCGAGTACTGACCCGCCACCGCCTGCGCCTGTCGCTTCGGTGTCGACCGAGATCACCTCGATCGCGATCATCGACGTGCCGGTGACACCCCAGGCCGGTGGTGCAACCGGCGCGCGCGCCGACGGGCGTGGTCCCACCGGTGCGGTGTATCGCGTGCTGCCCGACGGCCTGTCTGACCAGTTATGGGAATCGCGAGACGACGCCCCGTATGACATCAGCTTCGAACCGGACGGTAGTCTGCTGGTCGCAACCGGCGGACGCGGCCGGATTTTTCGTCTCGCGGGCGAACCGATGCAGGCGACGCTGCTGACCCGCGTCGCCGCCCACCAAGCCACCATGATTCATCGCACGCCGTCGCGCACGTTGATTGCGACGGCCAATCCTGGACAGTTGCTCGCGCTGTCGCCTGGGCGCGCGGAGCGCGGCACCTACGACTCCGATGTCAAGGACGCACGCATGGTCGCGACGTGGGGCACGGTGTCCTGGCGCGCGTCGATGCCTTCAGGTACCGGCATCGAGCTGCGCACGCGGTCAGGCAACACGCGCGCGCCGGATGAGGCGTGGAGCGACTGGTCTGCGCCCTACGTCACGACCAGCGGGTCGCCGATCACCAGCCCCAAAGCGCGTTACCTGCAGTGGCGCGCCATCCTGACCGGCACAACTGCGTCACCGATTCTGACGTCGGTCTCCGCCGCCTACCTGCAGCGCAATGTGCGACCCACTGTGGCATCGGTCACAGTGCATCCATCGGGCGTGGTGTTTCAGAAACCCTTCTCGACCGGCGAAGCCGAGATTGCCGGGTTCGATCAAGAACCCTTGGAACGCCGGCTCGCGAATGCCGGCACTGCCGGGGCCGCCGCTGCCGGCGGAAATTCGCTTGGGCGGCGGACCTATCAAAAAGGACTGCAAACCATCGTCTGGAAAGCCGAAGACGACAACGGCGACGAGGTGATCTACGACGTGTTGTATCGCCGCGAAGGAGACACCACCTGGAAGGTGTTGAAGGCGGACCTGACCGACACGATCGTGGTGTGGGATACCGCGTCGGCGCCCAACGGGGCCTACGTCGTCAAGGTGGTCGCGTCGGATCAAAAATCCAACCCAGCCGAATCGGCGCTCAAAGGCGAACGCGAAAGCGGCAGCTTCAATATCGACAATGCTCCACCGGTCGTGACACTGACTGCAGCGCGCCGCGAAGGTGCGATGCTGATTGTGCCGATTGAGATCCGCGACGCTGACTCTCCGGTCAGCCGCGTGGAATATTCACTCGACGCGCAGCGCTGGCAGAGTGCATTCCCGCAGGACGGGATTCTGGATGGCCGTCATGAATCCGTTGCGCTGTCGCTTGGCGCAGCGATGGCCGGCCGCACGCTGGTCGTCCGTGCGACAGATGCGATGAACAACGTCGGCTCTGCAGAGATTGTGATCAAGTAGGACTCGGCGACTGCGCCGCCTCGCAGGACCCGCGGCGCTCCGCGCCCCGGGCGGGACACGCGGCCCGCAGCATTATCGCCGGGCGCGTGCAGGACGGCCGCCGTTCGGCGGCCGTGAAACCTACCTGAAGGGGAACACCTCCGGGGAGCTGGTGAATTGCGAAGCCGAATTCTTACGGCCGCCGAACGGCGGCCATCCTGCACGCGCGCGAAGCGCCGCGTGTCGTGCCGGTCGCGCGAAGCGGTCAACCGGTCGTGCACGTCAGCGAAGCAGCGTGTCCTGTTGACCGCCGCGTGTCGTGCCAGTCGCGCGAAGCGACGACCGGTCCTGCTCGCGAGGGTGCTCGCGAGTCCTACACGCTACACGGCAGTTAGTCCGTCATCGCCCGCGGCGGGCGATTTGACGGGGGCGGGCGGGCGCTTGGCTACCGGTAAGGGGCTTGGCAAGGATTGCGACGAGGGCCGCCGTGGCGGCGCCAGCAGGTATAAGTCGTAATCAGGCCGGCCCTTGACGGTTGTTGACGTCACCAACCAGACGACGTTGACGGCGACGGGCAACCCACCGGAAATGGCCGGCGCGAAACGCGCACGCGACGCGGCCTGCAACATTGCTATCAGCACTTCGGGCTTCACGTGTAAGGCGGCGGCTTGTTCGGCGAGCACGGCGAGATTCTGGATGCGACCCTCGCGGGTGACGACCGCGGAGAGGGCAAGTTCTGCGTCGTGTTCCGAAACGGGCATCGGCAATTCGAACAGCGCTCGTGGCGCGCTCATCGTGTCGGCCAGTTGCACGGGGTTGTCATTCGAGCCTTGATTGGCGAGCGCGGTGATGATGCCGGCCAGCGACTCCGGCTTCTCGTCGCTGGCGGCATGCAGGACCCCGGCCGACGCCACGACACAAAACACCAACGCCGCGGTGGCGCCAAGACCAGCCCACACCCAGTGCATGTCTTCGAACAGCGTGCGCACTTGCATCGACAGAGACTGCTGCTGCTCCACCCGGACGCGGTCGAGCACAGCGCCGGCGATGACGCCGGTATCGGCGGCCGAACGGCCAGGCACCGAGCCGGCCATGGTGCGTAAGGCATCGCCGAGGTCGGCAAGCGCTGCCGCTTCGAGGCGGCAGGCGACGCATGCCTGCAGGTGGCTCTGGATCAGAATCTGCGCATCGATCGACAACTCGCCGTCGTGATATTCAGACAGCTCGGCGCGGACGCTGGCGCACGGGACCTGATGCCTCATGACCGCACCTCGCGCACCTCGCGCACCTCGCGCAACTCGCGCCGGAGCGTTTGCCGCGCCCGGGTCAGCCGCGACTTGACCGTCCCTACGGCCACACTCAACGAGTCGGCAATGTCGTCGTAACTCAAGCCGTCAATCTCCCGCAGGACAATGACCGTTCGTTGATCGAACGGCAGGGCGTCCAGTGCTGCCCACAAACGGGTCGCCATTTCCTTGCGCGCAAATGCGCGGTCGGGTGCGTCGCCGTCTCCAGGTTGTCGCAGTTCGCCGTGGTCCTGCACGTGCTGTTCGAGTTGCACCTGGTCAGAACGACGACGCCTGCGCCACCAGCGCTGTCGATTGCGGGCCTGATTGATCGCGATGCGATAAATCCAGGTCTTCAGGGCGGAGTGACCGCGAAACGCGTGAAGAGTGCGGAACACACGCAGGAAGACTTCCTGCGACAGATCGAGCGCCTCGTCACGGTCGCCCATCAGGTGCAGGGCGAGTTGAAACACCATGCGCTCGTGGTTGGCGACCAGTTCGGCGCAAGCGGATTCCTCGCCGGCGGCACAACGCTGAATCAGCGCGGCTTCGCCGGTTCCAACTTCCGACCACCCGAGTGCGCCCGCATCTTTCACAAATTGCCCGGCGATGAGTCGTGACTCCATGCAGTCTATCAACTCCCCGCCCAGCCCGCTATTCGACAGGAACTGGGACTGAAGAAGTTAGATCCCGACCCGGTCGGAAAGTTCCCTCAGCGCGAAAAAGGGCCTGCCCCTTTTTACGTAAACCGTAAAAAGGGGCAGGCCCTTTTTCCGGCAGTGCTATTCTCGCGGCAATGCGCCGGTATGTGGCTGCGTTATTGGTGCTGGCGGCCGCCACGGCCGCGGGGGCCGGTCTGTACACGGTCTACGCCAACGACCGCGATTACGCCCGTCTGATTGCCGACGGCGACCGCGCGCTGGCAGCCGAACAGCCATTCCAGGCCTTAGAAGCCTATAGCGGCGCCATTGGCCTGCGTCCCGACTCGATGGTGGCCCACCTCAAGCGCGGCATCACTTACCACGACCGCGGCGAGCTGACCGCCGCGGTCAAAGACTTGCGCCGCGCCGCTGACCTCGACCCCACCGCGACGGTGCCGGCCGAATTGTTGGGCGACACGAACCTCGCCCTGGAACGTTACGAACGCGCGGCGGAGCGTTATCAGGCCTACCTCGCCCTCGATGATCGGACTGCGCGGGTCTGGTACAAACTCGGTCTCGCGCGGTATCGCGCCGGGGCGCCAGTGCACGCCACCGACGCGCTACGCCAGGCCGTCTCGCTGGACAAAACGCTGGCCGAAGCCCACTACCTTCTTGGTCTGTGCTTACGTGATCAAGGCCAGCTGGATCTCGCCCAGGCCTCGTTGGACACGGCCATTCGTCTCGAACCTGCGCTGACCGGTCCGCGCGAGGCGTTGGCTGGCGTGTATGCCGCGGCCGACGATCATCCGCACGCCATCGATCAACTCGCCGCGCTCGCCGCGCTCGACCCTTCGCGCCCTGAGCGAGTCGTCGCCCTCGGCCTGGCCCACGCCCGCTCTCGTCGCCACGAAGCGGCCGTCGTCACTCTCAGCCGCGCGGTCGAGCGGTTCCCAGATGAGCCACAAGTCTACGCCGCACTCGGTCGCGTCTGGCTCGAGTCTGCCGAAGCGACGCGGGACCGCGTGGCGTTAAAGAAGGCGGTCGAAGCGCTGACCGCAGCCGCGAGCCACTCCGACGCATCGAGCGAGACACTCACCGACCTCGGTCGAGCGCACCAACTGGGCGGCGATACGGCGGCGGCCGAACGAGCGCTGCGCCAGGCGACGACACGCCTGCCGGTGCGCCCCGATGCGTTTCTCGACCTCGCCGCCCTGGCTACCCGTGGCGGCCGCGCCCAGGAAGCGCGCGACGCGTTGCTGCGTTACGCGATGCTAATTGGCGAGAGTGAACCGATCGGCGGCGTCGCGACCCAGATCGCCACGCTGTCAATCACGCTCGGCGAACCGCGCGTCGCGCTGCGCTGGATTGAACGGGCCGAGGACGAGACGGGGGCGTCATTGGCTCTGCAGGCGCTCAGGCGACGGGCAAAGGCGACCTCTCTCCTTACTTCCCCCGCTCCGTCTTGGGGTCGAGCCGGTCACGCAACCCATCGCCCAAAAAGTTAAAGCCGAGCACAACCAGTGCGAGGAAGACGCCGGGAAATACGGTGAGATGCGGTGCGTCGAGCAAGTGGGCGCGGCCGCCGTTGATCATCGTGCCCCAACTCGGGGTCGGCGGTTGCACGCCGAGGCCGAGAAAACTCAGCGCCGCTTCAGAAAGAATCGCGCCGGCCATACCGAGGGTCGCCTGCACGGTGACCGCCGGCAAGGCCGTCGGTAAGACGTGTCGGGTAATCGTTCGCCACGTGCCCGCGCCGAGCGCCCGGGCCGCGACGACGTACTCGAATTCGCGCGCGCGCAGGACCTGGCCACGCACCAGGCGGGCGTAGCCCACCCACCCGATTACCGTCAGCGCCATCACCACATTGCCCAGGCTGGGGCCGAGCACGGCAACCAGAGCGATCGCGAGTAGTAACCCGGGGAACGCGAGCAGGATATCCATCACGCGGCTGATCACCTGATCGATGCGCCCGCCGTAATAGCCGGCAATCGATCCCATGGCCGTGCCGACGACTCCGGACACGCCCACGACGACGAATCCGACAAACAGCGAGACGCGCGCGCCCAGGAGGACGCGCGACAGAATGTCGCGCCCGAGTTCGTCGAGCCCGAACCAATGACCGCTAGTCGGCCCCTCTAATCGCAGCGGCAACTCCTGCGTCGCTGGATCGAACGGCACCAGCCACGGCGCGAACACCGCCGCGCCGACAATCAGGATGACCAGCGTGGCGCCGACGCGCATCATGACGCTGCCCTACTCATGACGGCTATTCATAGCGAATCCGCGGATCGAGGACACCGTAAATCAGGTCGGTGATCAAGTTCACGGTGACGTAGGTGATCGCGATCAGCAGAATGCACCCCTGGACCAGCGGGTAGTCACGGAAGCCAATCGACTGAATCAAGAGGCGGCCGACGCCGGGCCACGCAAAAATGGTTTCGGTGATCACCGCGCCGGTCAGCACGGCGCCGAATTGCAGCCCGAGAATGGTGACCAGCGGGATCAGGCTGTTGCGTAAGGCGTGACGCAGAACCGATCGCGAGCGCGACACCCCGCGTGCCCGCGCGGCACGGACGTAGAGTTCGCGTAACTCTTCGAGCAGGCTCGCCCGGGTCATCCGCGCCAGGATTGCGGCCAGCGCCGCGCCCAGAGAAATCGCCGGCAGGATCAAGCTTTCCCACCCGCCGCGACCGGAGACCGGCAGCCAACCGAGATACACCGAAAACAAAATGGCCAGCATCGGGCCGAGCCAGAAATTGGGGATGGAAATCCCGGCCAGCGCGACGGTCATCGCGGCGTGATCCGCAATGGTGCCGCGCTTGACGGCGGCGATGATCCCGAGTGGCAGGGCGACCATCATCGCCACGAACATGGCGGCGAACGCCAGTTCGACTGTCGCCGGAACGCGTTCCGCGATCGAGCTGACGACTGGCTGACTGGTGCGAAAGGACGTGCCGAGATCGCCGCGGACCAAGCCGCTCATAAAGCGGCCATATTGCTCGGCCAGTGGGCGGTCGAGGCCAAGACGGGTGCGAAGGTCGGCGATATCTGCCGCGGAGGCGCCGTCGCCGAGCATCGCCTGGGCCGGATCGCCGGGGACCAGATGAATGAGTGAGAAGACCAGCGTCGCGACGCCGAGAATCACCGGAATGGTCAGCAAGATCCGGCGAATCAGATAGCGGACCACGCGCCCATTGTAGTCCGCGTCAGGGCGGAAGCCGCGTCACGCCCACGACCTACTGCTTGGCCTCGCTTCTTGACGTGGGGAGATCGCCAATACCCAGCCGCCCCATCAGCTTGGCGAGGCCCTGACGGCTGAGACCGAGATCGCGCGCCGCAGCCGCGGTGCGTCCACCCGCGCGGGCCAACGCCGCGCGCACGTATCGCTCTTCGAATTGTTTTCGGGCATCGGCAAGCGAGGCGCCGCGTTCGATCGCCGCCACGCGTGCGATATGCGCCGGCAGCGCTGACGGTCCAATCAACCGGCCGCGCGTGGCTGACACCAGCAGCGAGGCGAGGACGTTCTGCAGCTCGCGAATATTGCCGGGCCAGTCATACGCCGCGAACGCCGCAATGGTCGACGGCGATAACACCGCACGGCTGCCGGTGCGGGCGGCGAGCCCACGCCACACATGGTCGACGAGCCCCGGCAGGTCTTCGAGACGTTCGCGCAGGGGTGGCAGCGTCACCCTGATCACGTCGAGTCGATACCACAGGTCGGCGCGGAACGTGCCGGCCGTGACTTGCGTGGCCAGCGGCCGGTTGGTCGCGGCAACAATCCGCACGTCGACTTTCCGCACCTGCGATTCCCCGACGCGGCGAATCTCACCTTCCTGCAGGGTCCGCAGCAGCTTGGCTTGCACGCGCGCGCCCAGTTCGACGACCTCGTCGAGGAACAACGTGCCACCGTTGGCTTCTTCAAAGACGCCGGCCCGCTCGGTGGCCGCGCCGGTAAAGGCCCCTCGAACATGTCCGAACAGCTCAGTTTCGACGAGTTCGTCGACCAGCGCAGCGCAGTTAATTGCACAGAACCGGCGATCACGTCTCACGCTCCGCGAATGAATCGCGCGCGCGGCGAGTTCCTTGCCCGATCCACTCTCCCCTTCGATGACCACTGGAAACGGGGACGCGGCCGCCCGGACAATCGCGCCGCGGACGGCGATCATCGACGCGCTCTCGCCGACCAGTTCAGGGACCGGATTCGCCATCGATGTGACCGATGGGCGGCGTGCCAACGCCAGCCGGACGCTTGGCGCCGCAGCGGCTGCCGCGATGCCCAGCAGGGCCGACGCCTGTTGCGAGGCCACCGGCGTGCCGGCACTCCACCGGCACCAGACCGCGCCAATCACTTCCGCGGCGTGACGCACCGGCCACGCCGATTCGACGGGCCCGTGGCCAGTTGACGGTCGGATGGCGACGCCGGTATCGATCGACCGCAACGCGAGGTCGGTCCGCGCCGCTTCCGACCCGACGCGGGACAGAATCCGAGGCGCCGTGCCCTCACGGACGACAAACGCCACACTCGAGGCCTGCAGCCGGTCACGCAGGTAGGCGCCGACCCGCGCGAGGGCCGTCTGCTCGTCTTCGAGGTCCTGGCACAGTTGCAGCACGCCGACAAAGTCATCGACCATCTCCCACCCCCTGGCGCTGTGTTCGTTCGGGCCGGCTAACCGCGCCGCGGCCTGGTCGGCAGCGCGTGTGTGGAGTGCGGTAAGGATCGCCGCGCCGCGCGTGGCAAGCGCCGGTTCCCTGACCGTCTGTTCGACCAGCGCGCGCGCCTCGAACGGCTGATCACGCGCAGCCAGGAGCTCAGCGAGATCAAGCGCACTGGTCCCGGGGCCCGCGCCTGACGATGTCTGGAGCAGATGCGACCACCGCAGCTGGGCCTCGGCTTGCACATCTGAAGAAGAAACGGGTGCGATGCTTCCGCCAAATGGCTCAGCGTTCTCATGCACCGAGTGGCGCAATTTCGGTCCAGTGAAGGGCCAACTGTTCGTGGCGCGCGCCAACGTTCGGACCAGCACGTGCGGACGGGCGTCGCGTTGCGCCAGCTTCACCAGCGCGACCACGGCGTCGCCAGACAGGCCCGGTGCCTCGGCAAAAATGACCAGCGAACGATTAGCCAGCCCTGTCGGCCGCAGTGCTCGTGGTTGACGCGACAACAGCGCAAGCAATTCCACGCCAATCGGTACCCAGCCGCGCACCCGTGCCTCACGCGCCAGCGCGCGGATCATGTATTGGTGATCGCACGCGTGCCGGCCGCTGAGGTCAAACGCGCGTGGCGCGCCGTGACGCGCACAGTCAAGCAACTCGATGAAGGCCGTCGTCTCCGACTCGAGCTGTGGCGGCTTGCGCCGCGGTGTCCAGTCCTCCCACACCTCGATGCGTGCGGTGTCCTGCGGTTCCAGGTCGATCAGCGTGCGCTGCTGCTCGCTGTGAAACAGCGTCGGTGTCGCGCGCCCGTCGCGCGTGCGCTTCAATTCGACGCCGTTGCCGCTCGCCAAGTCGAGGACCCGCGAGTGCCAACTGAGATAGCGATCGAAACGCAACATGAACCGACGCTGGTGCAAGCCGCTCGCCGCACGATTAGCTGCGTGAATCCGCGGTGTTTTACGGCGGCCCCTCAACGAACCGCGCAGGAAGTTCTAGTACAATGCCTGCCCGATGTTGCGGTTTCTCACAGCCGGCGAGTCGCATGGGCGCAGCCTGGTCGCGATCCTCGAAGGAGTACCGGCCGGTCTGATCATTGATTTCGATCGGATCACGCAGGATCTGCGGCGACGCCAGGGCGGTTATGGGCGGGGACGGCGGATGGCGATTGAGTCCGATCGCGCGGACATTATCGCCGGTGTGCGCAAGGGCCGCACCACCGGCGCACCGATCGCCTTGCTGATTCCGAACAAGGACTGGGATAACTGGCAACGCACGATGCACGTGGAGGCCGAGCCGGCGCCCGGTGCCACCGGTGCGCGTCGAACTGCGGTCGTCCGGCCCCGCCCGGGTCATGCCGACCTCAGTGGCGGCCTCAAGTACGAGCACGAGGACTTGCGCGACGTGCTCGAACGGGCCAGCGCTCGAGAAACAGCGGCGCGGGTAGCGGTTGGCGCGATCGCGAGACAACTGCTCGCCGCACTCGGTATTGAAGTCGCCAGCCACGTGACCGGCATCGGCGAGGTCGTGCTCCCCGATGAACCAGTGATGCCGCTTGACCGGGTGCTCGCCATCCCGGCTGACTCACCTCTGCACTGTGCCGACGCGACTGCGGAACTGCTGATGATCGCCGCCATCGATCACGCGCGTGAAGCCGGCGACACCCTCGGCGGCAGTTTCGAAGTCATCGCCAGCGGGGTGCCGGCGGGCCTCGGCTCGCATGTGCAGTGGGACCGCAAACTCGACGGCCGCCTGGCACAGGCACTGATGTCGATTCCGGCGATCAAGGCGGTCGGTATCGGCATCGGCACCGACGCCGCGCGGCGACCGGGCTCACGCGTGCACGACGAGATCGTGGCACGTGATGCCGCCGAGGGGTTGGCGATCGCACGGCCTACCAATCGCGCCGGCGGGCTCGAAGGCGGCGTCACCAACGGCGAAGAGGTGCGCGTGAGCGCGTTCATGAAGCCGATCGCCACCCTGATGAAGCCGCTGCGATCCGTCGATTTGACGACGCTCGAAGACGCACCTGCGGCAATCGAACGGAGCGACGTCTGCGCCGTGCCGGCCGCTGCCGTCGTCGGTGAAGCAGTGGTGTGTCTGGTGCTTGCAGAGGCGGTGCTCGAACGGTTTGGTGGCGATTCGATGCGTCAACTGTCGCGCCAATTCCGGGATACCAATGGCGATGTCCGACGCCGGCTGACTCGACCCAGCGTGGCCCCCGTCACTTCCTGATGCTCCGACCGATCGTGAAATACGGCGTGGCGGGGCTGCACCAGGCCGCGCAGGAGGTCGCCGCGATTACACCCGAGATCACCACGCTGATCGACGACATGATTGAAACCATGTACGCGGCGCCCGGCATCGGACTCGCGGCGCCGCAGATCGGCGTGCCCCTGCGCGTCTTTGTGATTGACCTGTCGGTCGGTCGCGATCCGACGGCGCTGATCACCATGGTCAATCCGGTGTTTGTCGGGCGCGAGGGGATGCAGCTCGAAGAAGAAGGGTGTTTGAGCATCCCCGGCTTCAACGCCACTGTCATGCGCCCCGAACGCGTCGTGATCCGCGGCCTGGACCGGCAGGGCCAGGAACAGCAACGTGAAGGCACGGCGCTACTCGCCCGGGCCTATCAGCACGAGATGGATCATCTTGATGGGCGGTTATTTGTCGATCGACTGCGCGGCATCAAGCGCGATCTCATCGTGCGCAAAATTCGCAAACTGACGCGGGCCGGGCAGTGGTGAACGACGCGGGCCCGCCGTTGCGGGTGGTCTTGTTCGGCACGCCCGCCTTTGCGGTGCCAACACTTCGGTCTTTGGTCGCTTCCCGGCATCCGGTCGTCGGGGTGGTGACCCAACCCGATCGCCCACGCGGTCGCGGGCAGAAAGTGACCGACGCACCGGTCAAGGCGCTGGCGGTTGAGCGCGGCATCCCGGTGCTGCAGCCCGAGCGTTTGACGCGCGACGGATTCGCCGATTTGTTCGCGGCATGGCAGGCCGACCTTGGCGTGGTCGCGGCATACGGAAAAATTTTACCGGAGTGGCTCCTGCACGCGCCACGCCTCGGCATGATCAACGTCCATGCGTCGCTGCTGCCGAAGCATCGCGGCGCCGCCCCGGTGCACCGCTCGATCATTGCCGGCGACCCGACGACGGGTGTGACGATCATGCGGGTGGTCAAAGCGCTCGACGCCGGCCCGATGCTGGCGCGGGTGGTTCGGCCGCTCACGCGCGAAGACACCAGCGACGCGGTTGAGCGCGACCTCGCCACGCTCGGGGCCGACCTGCTGCTCACCGTCGTTGATCAACTCGCGCGCGGTCCGATCACCGAAACGCCCCAGCAAGACGCAGCGGCGACCTACGCGCCGAGGCTGACCAAAGAAGAAGGCCGCCTGAATTTCGCCGACCCGGCGTCGACCGTGCACAATCGGGTGCGAGGGTTGCGGCCGTGGCCGGCGGCGTACACCTTTCTCAATGGCGCGCGACTGGTGATCCACCACGCGCGACTGTCTCCACATGCAGGCGGCGGGGCGTCGGCCGGCACGTGCGTCATCGCTGATGGCCAGGCGATCACCATCGCCTGTGGCGATGGCCAGTGCATCGACGTGTTACAGATTCAACCGGAAGGTCGCCGCGTGATGGCGGCGCGCGACTTTCTGGCCGGGCACGGACGGCTCACCGGACAGGTCTTCGGCTAACGTGGTCGCGCCTGCCCGCGCCGCTGCGTTTCAGGCCCTCGCGGCGATCAGTTCAGGGCGGGCCGATCTCGGCGATGCACTGAGCCGCTCGCGAGATCACCTGGCCGACGTTCGCGATCGATCGCTGGTGACCGACCTTGTCACCGGCACGCTGCGCTGGCGCAACCGCCTCGACTACCAGCTCCAGCGCTTGAGCGCGACGCCGCTGCCTCGCCTGGACGTCGGCGTGCTCGACGCGTTGCGGCTGGGCGCCTATCAAATTCTTTACCTCGATCGCGTACCAGTCAGCGCGGTCGTCAATGACGCGGTGGCGTTAGTCAAGCAGGCAGGCTTCGGCAGCGCCTCAGGATTCACCAACGCGATCCTCCGACGGCTGGCGCGCGAACGGGACACGTTGTCGTGGCCAACGCGCCCTGCGACGGTCGATACTGAGCGCGACCACCAGGCGCTGAGTGAGTATTTAGCGGTCGTTCACTCGCATCCGTCGTGGCTGGTCGATCGCTGGCTAACCCGCTACGGCGTGGCCGCGACCGAGCAGTGGCTCGCGTTCAACAATCAGCCGCCGGCGCTGACCCTGGTTGCCAACCTCGCGCGCGTGAGCCGCGAAGAGTTGCAGCGGCGGTTGCAGGCGGAAGCGGTGGATACCGCGCTGACGACCCATGCGACGCACGGCGTCATAGTCATCGCCGGACGCGCGCTGGCGACCACCACGTTCCGCGAAGGGTTCTGCCTGGTGCAGGACGAAGCGTCGCAGATCATTCCCGAACTGGTGGCGGCGCGTCCTGGTGATCGCGTGCTGGACGCGTGTGCATCTCCCGGCGGAAAAACCGTCGCCCTTGCGGCGCAATGCGGTCCGTCAGGGATGGTCATTGCGACCGATGTGCGCGCCAAACGCGTGCAATTGTTAGCCGACACACTGCGCCGTTGCGAGGTGGACAATGCGCACGTTGTCTACATTGCCGATCACGGCCCCCTGCCGTTCGCCGACGAGTCGTTCCAGCGCGTGTTGGTCGATGCGCCCTGTTCCGGGCTGGGCACGGTGCGCCGCGATCCGGATATCCGCTGGCGACGCGCCGCCGAGCATTTCGTCGCGCTGGCGCAAACGCAGATTGAACTGTTGGCCCGCCTCGCACCACTGGTCGCCCCAGGCGGTCGCCTGGTCTACAGCACCTGCTCGAGTGAACGTGAGGAGAACGAAGCGGTCGTCGGTGGCTTTCTCGCGACGCACGAGTCGTTTGTCGTGACCCGTGTGGATGGCTTGGCGGAACTGCCCGGCGACCTCCGCGAGATGGCGACGCCGGAAGGCTACCTGCGCACCTCGGCGCAGCATGGACTGGAAGCATTCTTCGGCGCGGTACTGACCAGGCGCCTGTAGTACGATTGGCTGCTGCGCATGCCACTTGGATTGAGAGTGTGGGGCGCCGGCAAGCTGCTCCTTCTGGTAGGCGCACTTGTGGCGACCTTTCTGGTGTTTGCCGTGATTGCCATGCGTGTTGCCGTCCGTGCCCGAGAAGTCCAAGTCCCACAGATGGCCGGCCGTCCCCTCGAACAAGCTCGCACCCTCGCTGCCGACCTCGGGTTGGTCATTCGCGTCGACGAGGCCCGGCGTCCCGACACCAAAGTGCCTGAAGGCATTGTTCTGGGACAGGATCCGCCCGCCGGGTCGACGGCACGCCGCCAGCGCGGCGTGCGGATCTGGTTGAGTTCAGGCCCGCGTGTCGTGGTGGCCCCGCGATTAGTCGGCGAATCAGAACGCGCCGCGCAGATCCGTCTCGCCCAGGAAGGCGTCGCCACGGCCAGCGTCGCGGAGATCCGCGACGGACAGTACCCGCCTGGTGTCGTGGTCGCGCAGGACCCGCCGCCGAACACCCGTACCGCGGAGGTGCGCCTGCTGGTGAATCGCGGCGAAGACCGCGCCAGCTATGTGATGCCGGACCTGATTGGCGTTAATGGGGCGCGGGCGGCCGACCTGCTCCGCGAGCGCGGCTTTCGGGTTGCGATTGTGGCGCAGCAGTCGTCACCGGGCATCCCGCCAGGAGTCATCATTCGACAGACTCCGGCCGGCGGCTATCAGGTGCATCCGGGTGATTCGATTTCGCTCGAGGTGAGCCAGTGAATATCCGCCTGGCGCCGTCGATTCTCTCGGCCGATTTTGCCAATCTCGGTCGTGATATCGCGGCGGCGGAACGCGGCGGTGCGGACCTCATTCACATCGATGTGATGGATGGCCATTTCGTTCCCAACATCACCATCGGCCCGCCGGTGGTGCGCGCAATCAAGCGGGTCGCCAAGACTCCGCTCGACGTGCATTTGATGATCGCCGATCCCGATCGCTACATTGACGCGTTTGTCGCGGCGGGCGCCGATATGTTGTCGGTCCATGTTGAAGTCCTGCCCCACCTCCATCGCACCATTGGCGCGATTCAGAAACTTGGCGCCAAGGCCGGCGTCGTGCTGAATCCATCGACGCCGGTGGCGGCCCTTGAAAATGTCGCGGGTGACCTCGACTTTGTGTTGGTCATGTCGGTCAATCCCGGTTTTGGCGGACAGAGCTTTATCCCGCGTAGTCTTGACAAGATCCGTGCGGTGCGGGCGATGCTCACCGCCGCCGGAAGCCACGCGCCGATCGAAGTCGACGGCGGCATCGACTTGCAGACCGTTGCGGCGGTCGTCGCCGCCGGCGCGGAGCTGTTGGTCGCGGGCCAGGCGATCTTCGGTGGTGGCGAGCCGGAACAGGCTGCACGCGCCCTCAAGGACGCGGCGCGGCGCTCTCGACCCACGTCATGAACGCGCCGCCGCGGACATCGGTCGCCACCGTGCGCGTGCGCTATGCCGAAACCGACAAGATGGGCATCGTCTACTACGCCCACTATCTGGTGTGGTTTGAAATCGGTCGCACCGAGTGGCTGCGCGACACCGGTTGGACCTATCGTGCGATGGAACAGGACGGCCTCGGCCTGCCGGTAATCGAGGCGCAATGCGCCTACAAGACAAGTGCGCGATACGACGACGAGATTGAGATTCGTACGGCGGCGCGCATGGTCTCGGCGGTGCGGCTCGCCTTTGATTACCAGCTGGTGCGCACAGCAGATGCGGTCACGATTGCGACCGGTTCGACCGTCCACGCGACGGTCGACCTCACGGGTCGCCCGCTCCGCTTGCCGGCGCGGGTGAAGGATTTATTCGCATGAAGGCGTTAGTGACAGGTGGCGCGGGATTCATCGGCTCGCATCTCAGCGAACGGTTACTTGGCCAGGGCGCCTGGGTCACTGCGATCGATTGCTTCACCGATTACTATCCGCGCGAACTCAAGGAACGGAATCTCGCCGCGTTGCGCGGTCAGCCACATTACCAGTTCATCGAAGCCGACCTGGCGACGGTTGACTTGCCCGGGTTGCTGGCCGACGTGACGCACGTGTTCCATCTCGCGGCCCAGGCCGGCGTGCGGAAAAGCTGGGGGCGCGATTTCAGCACCTACACCACGCAGAACGTCGACGCGACCCAGTTACTGCTCGAGGCCTGTGTCGGCCGGCCGATCGAACGGGTCGTCTATGCGTCGAGTTCATCGGTCTATGGCGACGAGGTGTCGTTACCGATGCGTGAGGACGTCATGGTCCAGCCGGTGTCGCCCTACGGCGTGACCAAGCTGGCGGCCGAGCACCTCTGTCACCTGTATTACGTCAATCACCGCGTCCCGACCGTGTCTCTGCGGTATTTCACCGTCTACGGCCCGCGCCAGCGTCCGGATATGGGCTTTCATCGCTTCTTCACGGCGGTGCTCGACGGCCGGCCGGTCATCCAATATGGCGACGGCTTGCAGACTCGGGACTTTACCTTCGTCGCCGATGCGGTGACCGCCACCGCGACGGCTGCCGTCCGGGGAACCCCCGGGGGCGTCTACAATATTGGTGGCGGGTCACGCGTGTCACTGCGAGACGTCTTCGACATGATCGGCCGCGTGTCGGGGCGCTCGGTATCGATTGAGCACTTGCCGGCGCAAAAGGGTGACATGCGCGATACCTACGCCGATACCTCGCGGGCCCGTGCCGACATGGGGTTTGCGCCGTCGGTGGATCTTGAACAGGGCTTACGCGCAATGTTTGCCTGGATGGAAGCAATTCGGAAATGACGAGACGTTCCGCTCTCTTTGTGATTGTGACGGTGGCGCTGATATTCGGCGGATGTGCGGCGAAGAGTACGCAGGTGCCCGAAGGGACTGCGGATGCCGACCAGTTCCTGTTCACCCGCGGCCAGGAAGAGTTGAAGGAGCGCAAATGGATGCGGGCGCGGGAGTATTTCCGGCAGATTGTCGATAATTACCCGCAAAGCCCGTACCGGCCTGATTCGAAGCTGGCCGTCGGCGACACCTATATCGGCGAGGGCTCAACCGAGTCGCTGCTGCTTGCGATCAATGAATTTCGCGAGTTTCTGACCTTCTACCCAACCAATAGCCGCGCCGACTATGCGCAGTACCGGCTGGCGCTGGCCTACTCGAAACAAATGCTCGCCCCCGGGCGCGATCAGACCGCCACCAGCGACGTCGTCAAAGAGTTGCAGGTGTTGCTGGACCGCTATCCCAACAGCCCGCTCACCGGCGACGCCCGCACGTTGATGCGCGAGGCCAAGGACCGTCTCAGCGAAGCGAGTTACCTGGTCGGGCGCTATTATTTCCGCGCCCGCTGGTATCCCGGTGCCATTGAACGCTTCCGCGAAGTGCTTGCCGCCGACCCAGAATATACGCGCCGCGATGCGGTCTATTTCCATCTAGCCGAATCCCTCCGACTGACCGATAAGAAGCCCGAAGCGCTCCCCTACTACGAGCGGTTGTTGAAAGAATTCGAGGTCAGCGAACACCTCGAAGAGGCGCGCAAACGCGTCGCCGAGCTCAAAACACAGTAACGCGGGGCCGGCCCCACGCACTCAGGGTGAATGTCATTGAGAACGAACACGGTTTTCATCCTCGCGGCGGTCGTATGGATCGGGTCTGCACAGGCGACCGCTCAAACGGTCCTGCCGGCGCCGGCCCTGCAGGGTGGGCTCGATTTGGGACCCAAGACGGTGGTTCCGGCCTTTATCGCCTGCGCCGATGTGCCCACAACGGTCGTCCCTGTCCCGGCTTTGCGCATCGTGGCACCGCATGCGGTCGATCTGCATGAGCACTCGTCGCGCAACGACCTGGTGGTGATTAGTGGCGGCACCCCCCAGGGCTTGGCGATTGGTCAGCGCTATTTCACGCGACGCGTCGGAGCGCCGATCAGCCGTGAGGCGATCTCGGTGAGAGAACGCGGCTCGATTCGCACCTCTGGATGGCTGACGATTGTCGCGGCGGACGAGCGGTCGGCGCTGGCGCGGATCGATTACGCGTGCACCGCGGTCGAGTCGGGCGATTATCTCGATCCCTATGTCGAGCCCACGCTGCCGGCGACCATCGCGCCGGATGGGCCGACCGACTTCAACGACCTGGGCCGGGTCCTGTTCGGCCTCGATCAGCGCGAAGAATTCGGCGCGGGTGATTTTCTGACGATCGACCGCGGCGCCTCACGCGGCGTGGTCAGTGGCACGCGGGTGGGGTTCTACCGCGATCGCGAGAACGGCACACCCTTGGTCGAAATCGGCAACGGTATCGTCGTCGAAGTCAATACGGAAACAGCCAAGGTCGTGGTGCAGCGCGCCAATCAGGACATTCGCCGCGACGATTACTGGGGAATCCGCGCGCGGCCATAACCACAGATCAACCGGCGCGCTTGCGTTCTTCAGCACGGGCTTTGGCTTGCGAAAAATCGGCAAGCTTGGTCGCATGGCTCATCGCGCGGTTGAAGCGGCGGTAGTAATCGAACGCCGAGATCAGTGCGGTCCCCAGCACCACCCACAGCATCGCCTGTCCGGCAATCAGCAAGAGCGGCATCCGTTCCCAGCCCAGGATCAGCAACAGGATGGCGATGACCTGCGAGACCATCTTCAGTTTACCGAGCGGTGACGCCGGCATCATCAGCCCGCGGGAATAGGCGACGTTGCGCAAGCCGGTGATCGCCAGCTCACGGCCGATAATGACGACGACCATCCACGCCGGCGCGAGGTCGATGGAGACGAGCGACACCAAGGTCGCGGAAATCAGCAGCTTGTCGGCGACCGGATCAAGAATCTGACCGAGCGGG
The DNA here is from genome assembly GCA_035575715.1 of Vicinamibacterales bacterium. Classification (GTDB taxonomy): domain Bacteria; phylum Acidobacteriota; class Vicinamibacteria; order Vicinamibacterales; family UBA2999; genus JACCSI01. Next base: position 106,499 of record DATLXN010000015.1, read on the forward strand.
GTGACTTGGCCGCGCCGTCGTGCCAGGTAACCGTCGAGCCAGTCAGTCAGCGACGCGAGGCCAAAGATGGCCGCGCCGACGAGCTCGACAGGTAAACCGAGGATCAGGCGGTCTTCAAACTCGGTGAGCAGAACCGACACAAGCACTGGCACCAGAAAAATGCGCGCGACCGTCAGCGAATTCGGAAGGTTCATGCAAGCGGCCCGGTCATTTTACACCGGTGGTCTGCGGTAAGATCGTTCGGGTCACATGAAGGCGATTCTCCTTGCAGGGGGTAAGGGCACGCGGCTGCGACCGTTGACGATCCACACCCCCAAGCCCATCGTTCCGATCTTCGACCGCGCGTTTCTCCACTACCAGATCGACCTGTTGAAACAGGTGCCGGAGATCGACGAGGTCATTCTCAGCCTCAACTACCAGCCGCGACGCATCGAAGAGATGTTCGGCGACGGTGCCGGGACTGGTGTCCGCGTGCGCTACGTTGTCGAGCCGGCGCCTCTCGGCACGGGCGGGGCCGTGCGGTTTGCGGCCAAGGGCATCACCGACACCCTGGTCGTGTTCAACGGCGACGTGATGACGTCGGTCGACGTCAACCGCGTCTTGGCGATGCATCGCCAGCGTGGCGCGAAGGCGACGATTGTGCTGACCCCGGTGGACAACCCCTCGGCCTACGGGCTGGTCGAGACCGCCGAGGACGGCTCGGTGAAGCGCTTTCTCGAAAAGCCCGATCCGAATCAGATCACCTGCGACACGATTAACGCCGGCATCTACGTGCTCGAACCCGAGACCTTCGACCGCATCCCCAAAGACGTCGCCTACTCGATCGAGCGCAGCTACTTTCCTTCGCTGGTCGAGCGCGGGGAGCCGTTTGTGGCCTACATCGACCGTGGCTATTGGATCGACATCGGCACGCCGGAAAAATACGTCCAGGTGCACCGCGACATGTTCGACGGACGTTTCGTCGGCGGGCTGTTTGCCGTGGCGGACCGCAGCCAGCCGATTGTCTCGCCGGATGCGCGCGTCGAAGACGGGGCGCGGCTCGAGGCGCCGTGTTTTATTGACGCCGGCGCGCAAATCAAATCGGGCGCGGTCATCGGGCCCTATTCAGTGATCGGCCGAGGCGTGGTGGTCGAAGAGGATGCGCACGTCTGGTCGAGCATCATCTGGCCGAACACCCGGATTGGCCAACATGCGGTCATCGAAGGGGCGATCATCGCGCGCAATTGCCATGTCGGCCGCAATGTCGTGCTGCGCGGTCAATCGGTGATTGGCGACAAGACGACGCTGACCGATTACACGAAGATTTAAGTGCTGAGTGCCGCGTGCGAAGTGCCACGTGCTGAGCGCGAAGCGCTAAGTGCCATTTGAGAGCTGATTCCATGTCGCCATCATTCGACTCCAATGTCTTCAAGGCCTACGACGTCCGTGGGCTCTATCCCTCGGAGGTCACCGAGGACCTGTTTCGGCAACTGGGGCGCGCGTTCGTGGCGCATCTCGGGGCCGGGCGATTTGCCGTCACCCGCGACATGCGGTTGTCATCGCCGTCGTTGACCGCCGCGTTCATTGACGGCGCGGTCAGCCAGGGCGGCGACGTCATCGATTACGGGCTGTGCGGCACCGACCAGATGTATTTCGCTGTCGCGGCCGACGGCCTGGACGGCGGCGCCCAGATCACCGCGTCGCACAATCCAGGCGAATACAACGGCTGCAAGCTGGTGAAACGCGATGCCTTCCCGCTCAGCGGCGAGTCCGGTATCCGTGAGATGAAGGAGATGATCCTGGGCGGCACGGTGCCGCCGCCCGGCGGCGCGCCTGGGTCGGTCAGCCACGGCGACATCCTCGATCGGTATACCGATCACGTGATGTCGTTCATCGACGCCAGCATCATCAAGCCCTTCAACGTCGTGCTTGATGCCGGGAGCGGCGTCGCCGGGATCGTCGCGCCACGGTTGTTCGATCGACTACCCTGCCGCACCACGCGCCTGTGCTTCGAGGTCGACGGGACCTTTCCGAATCACGAAGCCAACCCGCTGATCGAAGAGAACCGCCGTGATATCACCGAGCAGGTGGTCGCACAACAGGCCGACGTCGGCATCGCCTGGGACGGCGACGCTGACCGGTGCTTCTTCCTCGATGGCACCGGCGAATTCATTGCCGGCGACTTCATCACCGCGCTGCTCGCCGAAGCTTTCCTGATGAGGCACCCGGGCGCGACGATCATCTACGACGTCCGGGCCAGCTACGCGGTCAAGGACATCGTCGCCAAGTACGGCGGCCGCGCCTTGATGAACCGGGTTGGCCATGCCTTCATCAAGCGCCGGATGCGCGAAGAAGACGCGATCTTCGGCGGCGAGGTCACCGGCCACTACTACTTCAAGGACAATTTCTACGCCGACAACGGATTCATCCCCGCCTTGTTGATCCTCGAGTTGATGTCGAACAAGGGCCAGTCACTCCGGGACCTGCTGCAGCCGCTGCGCGAGCAATACTTCATCTCTGGCGAGATCAACACCAAGGTCGCGAACATGACGGTGGCGGCGGACAAAATCACGCGGCTGAAGCGCGAGTATGCGAGCGGCAACGTCTATGAACTGGACGGTATCTCCGCCGAGTTCGCCGACTGGCACTTCAACGTCCGCGCCTCGAACACCGAGCCGCTGCTGCGCCTGAATCTCGAGGGACTGACCCCGGCGATCATGGAGCGCCGCCGCGACGAGGTGCTCGGGATCATCAGGGGCTGAGTGGTGAGGACTTCGTCGCCGTAGTGGTTAATGACCGTGTATGGAGCGGGCTACGGGGATCGAACCCGTCTAGCTGGCTTGGGAAGCCAGAACATTACCACTATGCTAAGCCCGCGCTCGACGCAGTGTACTACTGGTCTTTGATCGACAGGCCCACCGCCGCGGTCAGCAACGAGGCGCGGCCGGAGAAGCCGCGCGCGGACACCGGTGGCAAGCGGTGCCAGCGCAGGTCGAACCCGACGCCAATCCGATCGTTGATGAACCACCGCGCGCCACCGCCGAAATTGATCGCGCCCATCTTCCCTGACTCCAATGTCGCCGCCGGAGCCGCCGCCGCCACCGCGCCCGCAGGGACCGCGGTTCGCGTGCTGGTGACACTAGTCAGGCCGTAGCCCGCGCTGAGGTAACTCCAGCCGAGCGAATGTCCGAAGTTCAGCGACACTTGCGGGGTCACGCTGGAGATACGCGTAGCGACGTCCGGAATCACCGCCGGGGCCGGCGGCGGGGGTGGTTGACCTGCCACGGGCTTCTCCGGCCCCGGCGCGGACGTCGAGCCGCGGCCGATCATCCACGACGCACCGACGCCGAGTGTGCCCCAGTGAAACTGTGACAGAAAAACCTGAGCGCCACCTTGAAGGCCAAGGCCACGTGAGGGCACCTCGGTGCCTTGCGGCACCGCCGGGGTCCACCCTTCGGCAGTCGGCAGACCCGACGATGTGACCTGGAGATCGGCGACGAAGCGCCCGATTGGAAGTTTCGGCTGGGCGAGACTCGTGTTGGCCGCCGCCACGAATATGACAGCGAACACGAACGCGCGACGAATCATCCTTTGCCTTTGCGTCGATCAGCCCAGTACTTCCGCATGCGCTCGGACACCGCGCGTTTCTCGGCCGGCGACATCTTGCGACGGCGGCGGCGCTTACCTGCCTTCGCCACCACTTTCTCCGCACCATCGTTGGCTGCCGAGTTCGCGCGCCGCGTGTCCCACGCCTTCTTCGCGGCCGCCGAACCGCGGCCGGTGGCGCCCGAACCAGGTGGACGTCCGCGACGTTTGCCGCCGCGGCCTTGTCCGGTACTATTACCGGCCAAATCAGGAAAGGCGGCGCGAATCGCATTTATTTCCTGCTGTAACTCCTCGAGTCGGCGCGATGCACCGAGCCGAGCCAGATTGCGTAAGTCGTCACGGGTCAACTCGGTTGCCACGTATCATCCTCCGGGGGAAGGAAAAGAAAGAGAGCCATCTTACTACGAGGCGACTCAATAAGTGGGTGGCTTCATACTCGTTAATGACTCGCCGCGCGACTCCTTAACGATACGAACACCGGCACTTGCGCCAACCCGCGAGGCACCGGCGGCGACCATCGCGCGCATTTGTTCGAGGTCACGCACACCACCGGCGGCTTTCACGCCGACCGAGTCGCCAACCACCCGCCGCATCAGCATGACGTCGGCGATGGTCGCACCGCCAGGGCCGAAGCCGGTGGAGGTTTTGACGAAATCGGCGCCGGCGGCCTTGGTCAAGGTCGAGGCCGTCACTTTTTCTTCCTCACTCAATAAGGCGGCTTCGATAATGACCTTACTGATCACACCGGACTGGCGGCATGGTGTGGTGACCGCCTCGATATCCTGTTCGACGAGACGTAAATCGCCGGATTTCAGGGCGCCGACATTGATCACCATGTCAATTTCAGTCGCTCCGTCAAAGATCGCGCGCCGCGTTTCATACTGCTTGACGTCCGGGGTCGTGGCGCCCAACGGAAAGCCGACCACTGAACAGACACCCACTCCGCTCCCGCGGAGTAAGCGAGCAGAGAACGCCACCCAGGTCGGATTGATACAGACCGTGGCAAAGTGAAACTCGGCGGCTTCGCGGCACAGTTTCTCGACTTCTGCCGCCGTCGCGTCGGGTTTGAGCAGGGTGTGATCGATCAGCGCCGAGACTTCGCCCGCACCGCCGCCTGCCGCGTGCAGCCCTAACCGCGACGCGCCAGCGGCTAAGACGCCGCCGACCTGCTGCGGACAACAGTCGGTGGAAAAGCCGTGACACGCGCAGCGGGCGGGGGCGACCGCGCCAGCGGCCGCGAGTTCCTGAAGAATGATCTCAATGACGCGCTTGATGTCGGACATTAACCGGTCTGCTCGAGATGCCGAATCTTGGCGAGGCGGCGGATATACCGGGCTTCTCGCATCGGCGTCGCCAGCCATGTTTCCACGATTGCGAGCGCGTCGTCCACGCTGATCAACGTCGCGCCGAGCGCCAGGACATTTGCGCCGTTGTGTTCGCGGGCATAGCGCGCCAGCGTGCGGTCGCTACACATCGCCGCGCGAACGCCATTGACCTTATTTGCCGCGATGGTCGACCCCAACCCGGCCCCGTCGATGACGATCCCCGCGTCGGCCTCGCGCCGCGCGACCATGCGGGCGACTCGGCCGGCGATGTCGGGATAATCGACCGGCTCCGAGCTATTGGTGCCGATGTCCTCAACCTGGATCCCGCGACTGCGCAGCCGGTCGCGAATCGCCGTCTTCAGCGCGACCCCGGTGTGGTCGCTGCCCAACGCCACACGGCGAATGTCAGCCACGGGAATCAACATGGCTCCGTCGCCGTCAACTTGATCGCGGACGACGGTGATGCGTCGACTGGTCAGCGTATCCTGGGCCAGCGGGGTGACGTGGCCGCCTGGGCTCAGGGTCACCGCGGAGCCGATTTCCAATCCGCGCGCGTCGGCCTCGGTGATGATGTCGAAACGGATCACGCCTTCTATGCTACCCTCGCTTGCCCATGTCGACGGCGCAGATTCCCACACTCATTCCGCTTGAGGCGCTCCGCAATCGCGTCACCGCTCTCGCCCAGGAGATTCGCCGCGATACGCCCGACGAGAACCTGCATTTCATCTGCGTGCTGAAAGGCGGCGTGATGTTTCTGTCCGACCTGGTGCGCGCGATGGACGGCCGGGTGACCATGGACTTCATGGCTCTTTCCAGTTACGCCGGAACCAGTTCGTCGGGCGAGGTCCGCCTGATCAAGGATCTTGATTACGGCCTCGAGGGCCGCAATGTCGTGATCGTCGAGGACATCGTCGACACCGGGCTGACGCTGCATTATCTGCAGGAAATCCTGCGTGCACGCAACCCGAAGACGCTCCGCACCGCCTGTCTGCTGAGCAAGCCGTCGCGCCGCAAAATCGACGTCCATGTGGACTATGTCGGCTTCACCATCGAAGACCGATTCGTCGTGGGGTACGGCCTCGATTACGAGGAGCAGTACCGCAATCTGCCGTATATCGGAGTGCTTCAGTAAGAGCGATCGTTTCCAGTGAACAGTTTCCAGTTCAAGAAATCACCAAGCCCCTTTGAACTGACAACCGGCCATTGGCCACTTTCACTGAATCGCCCGCCGCACTTGTCCTGCGGCGGTTCGCGCCGCCTCGAGGACCTGCGCTTGATCCAGCGTCAGCACCTTCCCGTCGCGCATCAGGATCCTGCCGTTGACAATCGTCGCTTCGACATCATCACCACGGGTGGTGTAGACCAGATGTGAAATCGGGTCGTACATCGGCGTCTGCCGCGGTTGATTCATGCGCACGACCAAGACGTCGGCCAGCTTGCCGACTTGAAGCGAGCCGAGGCGCTGCTCTTGTCCAATCACGCGGGCGCCACCGATCGTCGCTAGTTCGAGCGCCGTCCGGGCACTGACCGCGCGCGGATCCTTGGCGATCAATTTATGCAGAAGGGCCGACTGCCGCATCGCTTCGAACATGTCCAGGTCGTTATTACTCGCCGCGCCGTCGGTGCCCAGGCCAAGCGCAATTCCGGATTTCAAATACTCGAGCACCGGCGCGGTACCGCTCGCCAGCTTCATGTTGCTTTCGGGGTTATGGGCGATCCCGACACGGTGCTTGTGCAGCACCGCTATTTCGTCGGGCTGAATCCACACGCCGTGCGCGGCGATCACCTGCGGCCCCCAGAATCCCATGGCGGTGAGTGCAGCGACCGGCCTGGCCTGATGGCGCTCGATCGACAAGCCGGTTTCGGCCTCGGTCTCGGCGAGGTGAATCAACACCGGAACGTTGTATTTCGCCGCGAGGTCTCGTGATTTCATCAGCGTCGGCGCATCGAGGGTATAGACCGCATGCGGGGCGACGGCCGGCACAATCAGTTCGTCCTGTTGATACTGCTGGATAAACGTTTCGGCGCGCGCCAAAGCGTCGGCAGGTGTTTTGGCATCCGGGACCGGAAATTCAATGACCGTCTGGCCGAGCACGCCGCGCAGGCCAGCTTCTTTGGTCGCGCGGGCGATTTCTTCTTCGAAGTAATACATGTCGACGTAGGTGGTGGTCCCCGAGCGGATCATTTCCAGTGCCGCCAGCCGCGTCCCGGTCCGCACGAACGCCGGCGTGACGGTCCTGGCCTCGGCCGGGAAAATGTATTTCTGTAACCACTCCATCAGCGCAAGGTCATCGCCGAGCCCGCGATACAACACCATCGGCGCGTGGGTGTGGGTATTGATCAGGCCAGGCATGACCACGCGACCAGTGGCGTCGATCGTGTCGCGCCCACGGAACTCACCGGCCACGCGGTCGGCGCTTCCGATGCCAACGATGCGGTTGCCGTCAATGGCCACCGAACCGGGCGACCACACCCGCTGCTCGGCATCGACAGTGACGACGATGCCGTTGGCGATGATCAGGTCGACCGTTCGTCTGCTTTGTGCGGCCAGTGGCGGCAGATTCAAGGAAAGGGCGAGCAACCCGGCGATCGCCGCCGCGCGAGTGAATCGAGACTGCATGCGCGAGAGTATAGCGGCCGAAGGCGAACGCATGACTCCTGCGGTAAGCTGTCGCCCGTGGTCCACCTCGTCACTCACCCACTAGTCCAGGACATCCTGTTCGAGTTGCGCGACGCGCGCACGACGCCGGAGCGGTTCCGGCAACTTGCCGGCCGGATCAGCGTCCTACTGGCAGCCGAGGCGCTGCGCGATCTGCCGACCGTTGCCGATACCGTCGCGACGCCGCTCGGTCCGGCGCAGGGCCGGCGGGTGACCAGTGACGTGGTCCTGGTGCCAGTGCTTCGTGCCGGCTTGGGCATGTTGCCGGGGATGTTGGAATTGGTGCCTGGCGCGCGCGTCGGCCATATCGGGCTGCAGCGCGATGAACGCACCGCGCTGGCGTCGCAGTACTACTGGAAGTTGCCGCCACGGATAGAAGACAGCTATGTCCTGATGATCGACCCGATGCTCGCGACCGGCGGCAGCGCGGTGGCGGCACTCGACATGTTGTCGCGGGCCGGCGCCCGCCACATCCGTTTGGTGTGCATCGTCGCAGCGCCGGAAGGAATTGCCGCTGTCGAAAAGGCCTATCCGGCGATTCCGATTTTTACGCCGGTGATTGATGACCGGCTCAACGATCACAAATTCATCGTTCCTGGCCTGGGCGACTTCGGCGATCGCCTTTACGGAACGATGTAGCTCCGCTTACACTAGAGATTGGTCGGTCCCGCATCGCGCGCTTGGCTCAGCGGTAGAGCACCGCCTTCACACGGCGGGGGTCGGTGGTTCGAATCCACCAGCGCGCACCACTTTACACCAATAAAATCAGGTGTTCACGACACAAAGGCGCCGAGACAGTTCGGCGCCTTACGTAGTCAAGGGTGCATTAGGGGTGCAGGCGCCGAGAACGGGATTACCTGCCGCCGTCGTCGCCTCGCCCTCGGTGCCGGGCGTTTCGCCGCTGGCACCAGCGCCCGCGGGTTGCCACGCTGGTGCGTCGGCCCTTGCCTTTCACCATCAGGCTAGTGCCCGTGGCTGATCCAGCCGGCGGCTTCGAGCTCCACGCGCTTCGCCGCGGCATCCGCCTTTAGCTCCGCCAGGAACCTACCGACGTACAGCCGACTCGAGCGAAATTCGCCATCAAGTAGGTAGCGCAGCTCCACCCCGTCGACCGTGAGATCAATACGCGTCAGGCACTGCGCGATGCGGCCGTTCTTGACGAGCGTCCACACCGGCGTGTCGTTCGGCCGCGGCTGTTCGCGTGGACTGGCCAGGCCGACGCTCATCACACCCAGTCCGTCGTGGTGACATTGTGCGGCTTCTTGCCGGTCGCCTGAGGGCGCTCCGCCGGCGGAATGAACTCGATCAGGCCGTGCGGGTCTTTCAAGATTTGATGCAACGGTAAAAATTGCGTCAGTTGCATGTGCTCACCGCTGGATCTGCTCGGGCCATTGTCTTGTGCCAGTGCCTCACTGCTTAACAAGAGGCCTAGGTTCCCGGCTCGACCGGAATTCGTAATGCAAACGCCACTCTGATTCGATGTCAGCTCTGCTCGGTGTTCCCTGCTGGTCGGCTTCATCGCTGCTGATACGAGTCCAGGTTCCGCAGTCATCGTTATTGAATCCAACATCCGTTGACATGATGGTCACGAGCTGCGGACTGGCGGTGGATACGAACTTGTTGGCAATGATGTCGTTAAAGGTGCCGGAGAAACCGCGCAGGCGCTCCCAATAGCAACCCGACTTCGCCGCGACTTGATATGTGCCCGGAGGAATTTGCTGGCCGACGCGCCACACGCCGCCGGGAATACCAGTGGGCGCTGGCCGCGGGCTCTGCGACCACTGACCGCACGCAGCGTCTGTTTCGAACGCCACATCGGTCGATGCTATGTCGACGATCCACTGCAACGCATCAAAGCCGATGAACTCATTCGAGATGATGTCGCTGAAGCTACCCGAGAGTCCTCGTTGTCGTTCCCAATAGCAACCAGACGCAGGATCTGAGTAGTAGCGGCCCGGTGCAATCTGCCTGTTCACGAGCCACTGTCCTGGCCCGAATGACGGTGTTGGCGGAGGCGGGGGAGGTGGTGTCGGCCCCGGCGGTGTTGGGGCAGGCGGTGTTGGGGCAGGCGGAATCGGCGAGGATCCCACCACGGCGGTCCCGACATTCGATGGCGCACTGGTACCGAAGGCGTTCTGCGCGACCACGTGAATGTAGTAGGTGCCGTTCGGTGCAGTGGCTGAGAGTCCTAACACGCCGCCAACCGGGATCGAGGCGATGTCACTGAGCGCCGGCGCACTTCCCGCGCGCAGCACGTAGGCAGTCGCCGGGCATCCCCCGGCTGGCGCAGACCACGTCATGTTCACTAACGCCCCTGCTACGATTACAACGAGATTGCGAGGCGGATTCGGCGCACTTGTGCATCCAGCGCCGCCCCCCACGAAGATCACTACCTCGTTGGTGGTTGCGCTTTCACCATCGGGTGCGACGGCCCGAACCCTGACGTAGTACGTGCCGGCCGGGACATTCACGGCGGTGTAGGCCGTGGCGGTCCCGACGATCGCATTCGCCGCATTGGTCGCCCCCGTGGACGTGCCGGCTTCGAGACGGTACCCCGTGATCAAACCCGCCGGCGCGAGCCACGTGAGCGCGACGGTGGAACCCGTCACCGTGGCCACCAGTGAACCAGGCGCGCTCGGGACTGCGCCGGTCGGTGAACCGAACGCTAGGAACAGCGCTGAAACAAATAGCAACAGACGGGACATTCGTTCGCTCCTAAAAAAAGGCACCGCCGGGGGGACGAGGCTACTACGGCGCGACAGGGTTGCGCGCTCGCAAGTATACGCCTGTGGGTTCATGGGCTTCGCGCGTCAACATCCGCCTAGAGGGAGGCGTCCTTGAACACTTGCGACCACAGCAGGTCGGATCAGCCCGTCGTCGACAGGTAAAATCTCAGCTCTGGCCCGAGTGGTGTCATACGCGCGCGGGCCTCCGCGACGCGATTCGCGCAACGAGAGAAGTCGTTGAGGTCACACCTCAGCAAACGTCGTGACGTCCGCGCGCAGCTTACGGAGCGTCTCGTCGCGCCAGGCCGTGTATTCAGCACGCTGCTGCGCGACGACGGCCTCAACGCTCACCCTCGACCACGTCGGATTATCCGTACACGGGCCTCCGCCGGAGTCGAGCATCACGCCGGGGTCGGGCACCCGATCGAGCCCGTCGTGTTCAGCGCGCAGGCGATCGGGATCGCCAGTCGCGAGGCAATCGTGGTGCAAGCGCGCTTCGAGGTCGATCAATTTCCCCTCGATGATCGCGTCGATCTCGCGGCCGGCTTTGTCGATGGCTTCGTCGACCGTCATCGATTCTCCCCCGTCATCGGTTCTCCCTCGGCGATTTCTGGATTAGTTGCCAATGATCGAAGTCGCGCCCTGGCTCGCCGACGGTCTGCGCTGTACAAACCCACGTCGCGCTGCGATGCACGACGACATCACCGGCCTCGAACGTCGCGCCGCGCGTCGCCGTCCACGTCCCGCAAAACCTCATGGCCGGCCGCGCTTCGAGTGTCGCAATGCGTGCCGCGAGGGGATCGCAGGCGGCCCTGATCGCTTTGACGATCATGTCCGCCATCGCGGTCGGGTCCAAGCGCATTCCGCGAGGGGAAGGGGTGGCCGTCTTCGCGACGGGCGCAGCCGTGAACGCCTTTTCTCGTCTCGTGTGGGCCGCATCTGCGCTGTTCGCCCCACCGAAGAATCCGATAATCGTGATGTCATCGTCGGTGAGGCTTTCGGGCGGTTTCTCGCCAACACGTCGCCAGTCGTCCATCGTGTGAACATGCTGCATCTTGTGGTCGAGTTCCGCCATCCGGCTCGGATAATCGACGGTCATGCGGTCCCCTTCCGTGCGTGATGCTCGGCGCGCAGTCCGGCGCTCACGGCGCGTGCCTGCGCGACGCCCGCGCGTCGCCGTGTGGCGGCCTCGGCTTCTGATAGTCCGTGCAGCAGCGCGCCCTCGTCCAAAGCGCGGATCATGCGCGCTTCGAGATCAGCGATGAGATCGTCACCGTCCGCCGGCGGGGCGAGACGCCGCGGTATCGTGTTACGCATATACGGCACCTGAGACGTACTTGACGCTGTCCGTGGCTGCGCGTTTCCAGTTCACGTAGCGCGTGACGCGGAAGCCGGCCAGGTTCCTCTGATACAGGCTAATCATCACCGTGCTTGCGCTGGTCGGATCGTCGGGCGCACTGTCCATCTGGAGCGTCGCCGCGCTGCTCTTATCGACCTCAAGCCCGTCGTCGTCGGCGTACAGGATCTCCTGTGCGTCGAGCGCAATGATCGACGTGCCGACTGAGTTGGACGTCACCACCGGTATCCCGTAGAGCGTGCCGCCGTTCAGCCCGAGCGTCGGCTGATTCAGCGCGCGCGAGACGGCCACCGCATTGGCCGGCGACATCAGCAGCACCATCGCCTCGACGCTAGGGTGAGCGGCGAGGAACTGGCTGAGGAGCGCCTGCATATCGGTTGCCGCGTTCGCTGCCAACGTGCCCGACGACACGATCGCCGTGGTGCCGTTGGTGATGGATGCCGGGTTGACGTTCGCCACTGCGGCGACCGCCGGATCAACAAACTGCGCATTGAGGAACTTCGCGACGCCCTTGACCATCTCATCGCGCAGCACCACTTCGGCGCCGGGGCGCGACAGCTTCGCGAGCTCCTCCGATACGACGATGATGCCGCCAGCCTTCGCGATTCCGAGCGTGACCGTCGCGAGGTCGATCTTGCTGACCGGCGCGGGCGCGCCCTGGCCGATCCACTGATACGTTCCACCGGTGGTCTGCTTACTGACGCTGATGTTGAACGGCACGCGGCGCAGATTTGGAATCCGCCCGAGCAGCGTCGCGGGGCGCAGGAAACTCAGGAAGCCGTCGGACAACGGCTTGAGCGCCGCCAGTGGGCCAGCCCAAGTCGCGTCTGTTGACGTTCCGGCCGCGACGGCCGCCTTGCGCACCAGGTCGATCGACAGTGATCGCGGGTGTTTCGCCTCGAACACCTCCGCGGCGCTAGCGATGCTGCTCGATCCGGACACGTGGAGAGCCGACGCCCAGCGCACGAAATCCAAACTGCGCGCGTGAGTGATCTGAGAAATCGTGAAGTTGCTAAGTCGTTCAGTGTCCATACTGTGAATATGCGCCCGGTGATCCGTTGCCGTCAGCTGTTTGTATGTAAGTCGCCCACTTGCTCGACGATCCAGATCGTGCCGTTGAGATCGCGATCGACGCGACAGAGGCGATACCCGCCGACGAGGTGACCAGCCAGCCGGTGCAGGCGCTTACCAACACGCTTCGCCGACGTGACTCCGCCCAGCGCCGCTCGCAGTTCAGGATCGACCGTCGCATGATTCACGAGCTCGCGGGCGCTGAAGGTGTAGTGCCTGAGCGTACTTTCCGCAATGGCGGTTAAGAATCGCGCATCGTCGCCAGCATCAGCCGGCGGGCCGACGCGGGCCTCCAGTCCCGCGACACGCGCTGTGAGCGCCGCCACTTCCGCGCGCAGCCCGTCGAGCACGTCGGCCAACACCCCACGGTCCACCCGCGGCGCCGTCGGCTCTGACGTGGTGGCGACAGTGGCGCGGCGCATTGTTTAGTAGCGGTGCTCCGCTAGCAGGGTTTGCGCCCATCGCTCGGCGGCTTCGGTTTCGGCGTGAGTCCAGCGCTCACCACGCTTGAGCACCGCCGATGCACGGAAGCCGGCAGCGGCGCATTCCGCGGCGACCGCGTCGACGTGCTGCTTGATGTACACGTCCATCTCGGC
>DATLXN010000016.1:0-1548 GCA_035575715.1 Vicinamibacterales bacterium
GGAGCGGCTGCGGTGCGCGATCTCAATGTGCCGGCTACCTCGTGATGTGGCCAATTGGCCGCTTTTTACGGATTTTGCAAGCGGCCTGTAATTGTCTTGAAGTTCGATCGTAACACGATCGGACGATGCTGGCGTCCTTCCCCGTTTCGAGGATTAGAATATGCCCACAACTCGACCCGATTCTTCTGTGCTGGACGCTGCCATTGTGCCCGTGCGTAAGGACTTTCAGGAAGTGGAAAAACTGCGCGAATCATCGTCAGGTGCAACCGAAGCGGCTCGCGTTCAAGGCGCCGATGAGCCATTGACCAATGAACGGCTCGCTGCTGAACACTTAACAGCACCGCGCGACGAGTTCGGCACACCACGATTCACTTCAACGCCCATTTCAGAAACATCGACTTCCGAGCGCGTCGATTCCCTTCAGCGCAACGCGGATTCAATTCCGACTCAGCCCATCACCGTCATTATTCCGGCCGATTCTCAGTATGTTCTGGTGGTGCGTTTGGCTGTCACCGGCGTGGCCAGTCGCATGGCCTTTGCCTACGATCAGGTCGAGGACATCAAACTGGCCGTTGCCGAAGCTTGTAACAATGCCATTCTCCACGCCGCGCCGCTGCGTGCCGCTTCCGCAACCGCGCCGGATACCATGCCGCTGGTGACGGTGCAGATGATGCCGTATCCCGATCGCCTCGAAGTGCGCGTCTTCGATGAAGGTCGCGTGCCGCCGCCCGGCCTGCCCGCGCCGCGCCGCCGAGCGAGTGCCGGACAAAGTACTTTGGTTGGGGACGAGGCATCCAAAGAGCTGGCCGAAAGCGGTTTGGGCCTGCTGCTGATCCAGACTTTGATGGATGAAGTGAGCCACCATACCAGCGCCGTCGATCGCACCGAAGTGCACATGACCAAGCGGTTGTCACAGTGAGAGCATGCTCATAATCGCCTGTTCTAAACCAATCTGCATTGTGGGCTTGTGGCTTGCGGCCAACAAATCCTGTAGCGTGTCGGGCACTGCGGAGGTGAGAGGATGCCGCGCCGTGTGAATATCGCGCCGTCCGACTCCGATGCGTCGGCTGCGTCTGCAACCCCCAACATTCCGGCAACAGCGGTTGGTGAAGGTGTGCCGGCCCCGCGCCGGCGCGGCCGTCCGCCACGGGCGAGCGCGCCTGGCCCTAACGCCGCTGACGTGTCGGGCACAACGGCGGCCAGTGCGGGCGTCGGCGCGGCTGTTGAAGCGGGAAATTCCGATCTCGAAGTGGCTGAAGCGGTGACTGAAGCCGTCGTCGAAGCGGGCGCGTCTGAAACCGAATTTCAGCGTTTATTCGCGCAGTGGCAGGCGACCGGCGACCCCAAAATCCGCGACCGCCTGATTTTGATGCACCGCAATCTGGTGTCCTATCTGGCGCGGCGTTTCACCGATCGCGGCGAAATGTATGACGACATTATCCAGCAGGGATTGATCGGCCTCATCAACGCGCTCGACCACTTCGATCCCAAGCGCGGCGTGCGCTTCGCGACGTTTGCGACGCCGACCATCGTCGGCGAAATTCGTCG
>DATLXN010000017.1:0-82846 GCA_035575715.1 Vicinamibacterales bacterium
TACAACGAGGAGCGACCGAAGAAGGGGCTCGGCGGGCTGACGCCCGCCGAATACGCCCGCCAGTTGACGACAGGGACGAACACAGCGAAAGTAACCGCCGGACTCTAAACCGACCCGCTACTGAACGCGGGGGGACGTCACACCGACTACACGTCGCCGACGTCCACCAATTCTCGAATAGACTGGGCGTGACCTGGGGCCTGAACCCGGGGCCCCTTCCATGGCCAAACTCTCCGTCAACGTCAACAAAGTCGCCACGCTCCGCAACTCCCGCGGCGGTCGCACGCCGTCGGTGCTCGACGCCGTCCGTGTCTGCCTCGACGCCGGCGCGCCTGGCATTACCGTGCATCCTCGTGCCGACGCCCGTCACATCACCACTGCCGATGTCCGGGAGATCGCCGAAGAATTAGCGCCGCTGCGTGGCGGCGTCGAGTTCAACATCGAAGGCGATGCGAGGCCCGGGTTTGTTGAACTGGTGCTGGCGGCTCGGCCCGACCAGTGCACGTTGGTGCCAGTACTGCCAGGCGAGATCACCAGTCAGGCCGGATGGCCGGCCGATACACCGCACTCGGAGTTGGCCGAGATCGTCGGCTCGTTGAAAGACGCCGGCATCCGCGTCAGCCTGTTCGTCGATCCGGATCCGGCGGCGATCCAGTGGGCGCGCGATCTCAATGCCGATCGCGTGGAGCTGTACACCGAACCATTTGCCCGCGCCTTCGACAAGGGCCCGGCCGCGGCCGCGGCCAGCTTTGCGATGTATGCAGAGGCGGCACAGACTGCGCACCGCTTAGGGCTGGGCGTCAACGCCGGCCACGACCTCGACTTGCGCAACCTGACGATGTTTCGCGAACTGCCGCATCTCGACGAAGTGTCGATCGGCCACGCCTTGATCAGCCGCGCGATGTTTGTCGGCCTGCGCCAATCGGTGCTCGACTACCTGATCGCCCTGGACCTGGAGCCGGCGCGATGAACCCGGGCGCGCCGCTCGCGCGCGCCCTCGCCGCCGTCTCCGTCATCATCTTCGCGTGCTGCGTGGCGCCCGCGGCTGCAACAGGCCGCCTGGTCAATTTCTCTGCTGCTGACGGCACACCGCTGGCCGGCATGCTCTACGAAGCCTCCGATAGCACCGCGCCCGGCATCGTGCTGGTCCACATGCTTGGCCGCTCGAAGGACGAATGGGCCTGGCTCGCTGAGCGCTTGCGAGACGAGGGTGCCACCGTTCTGGCGATGGACCTCCGCGGCCATGGCGGCTCCGGCGGCAACGGCGGTGCCTTTGCCCCAATGACGTCAGACGTCCGCGCCGCGATCGACTGGCTTGGCGCACGGCCCAATGTGCGCGCCAACGGGCTTGGGGTGGTCGGGTCGTCGCTCGGCGCGAGCGTCGGCGCGCTGGCAGCGGCCGACGCAGCAGCGGTCCGCGCCGTCGCGCTGATCTCTCCGTCGCTCGACTATCGCGGCGTCCGTCTGGACAGCGCCACCATGCGCAAACTGTCCGACCGCTCGGTGTGGATGGTGGCGAGCAGCGAAGATCCGTATGCGCTGCGAACCGTCCACGAGCTGGCCGGCACCGCCATCAACCGCGAGCCACGGATTAGCGGCATCCGCGGCCACGGGACATCACTGCTGACCGCTGATCAGGATCTCGCGCGGGCATTGGTGGAGTGGCTCAAGGCGGCGCTCGCGTTCTGAGGTGGGCAGGTAGGCAGGTAGGCAGGTGGGCGGGTAGGTAGGTGGGCGGGTAGGTAGGCAGGTGGGCGGGTTGGCGGGTAGGATCGAGTAGCACGCAACATGAAAGCAGAGTCCATAGTCTTCGCCGCCGCCGGCATCCTGTTCGGCCTCATCGTCGGGTGGATCCTCGGCAGCCAGCAAGCGATCAGCAGCAATCGAGCCGCGACCCCGGCTCCGGCGGCGCAGCAACAGCAAGCGGCTCCTGCGGCTGGTGGCGGCGGCACGCCGCAGGCCGCGCCGCTCGACGAGAACCGTGTCCAGACGCTGCGCACCGCCGCCGAGCAGAATCCGAAGGACGCCGCGACCCGTGTCCAGCTCGGTAACGTCTACTTCGACGCCGAACGTTACAACGACGCCATCGGCTGGTACGAGCAGGCGATGACCATCAATCCGCGCGACCCGGACGTGTCGACCGATCTCGGCGTGGCGTTGTATTACATCAACCAACCCGATCGCGCGGTCAAACAGTTCGAGAACTCACTGAGCCTCGACGCCAAGCACACCAAGACACTCCTCAACCTCGGCATCGTCAAAGCCTTCGGCAAGCAGGATCTCGCCGGCGCGGCGCAGGCGTGGCAGCAGGTCGTCGCGCTCGCCCCAGACAGTCCGGAAGGCCAGGCCGCGAAGAAGGCGCTCGAAGGCCTGAAAAGCGCGCATCCGGCGACGACGCCGGGAGGTCAGTAGGGTGCTGCGGGCGCTGCTGCTCTTTCTGCTGGTGCTGTTTATCGCGCGCGCGGTGTGGCGCCTGCTGGGCGGCGTCCTGAAAGGTGCGGCGACCATTCGCGACGCGGCTGGCAATCCGGTCGGCAAGCCGCACCGGCCTGCCAGTGCACCGCCGGTCAAGATGATCCAGGACCCGATCTGCGGGACCTACGTGGTGCCGGGCAAAGCGCTCGAGCTGACGCGCGGGCGCGAGACGATTTACTTCTGTTCCGATAAGTGCCGTGACGAGTGGGGCCGCCGTGCGGACTGAAGAACAACTCCGCGCCGACATCGTCGAAGTTGGCCGCCGGCTCTGGGACCGCGGCTACGTGGCGTCCAACGACGGCAATATCAGTGCGCGCATCGACGAGCGCCGGTTGATCACTACGCCCAAGAGCGTGTCGAAGGGCTTCATGACGCCCGAGATGATGGTGATCACCGATTTCGACGGCAAGAAGCTCTCCGGCGACCGCGATCCGTCGTCCGAGTTGAAGATGCATCTGCAGGTCTATCGTGATCGCCCTGATGCCCGCGCAGTGGTCCATGCCCACCCGCCGACGGCAACGGCGTTTGCGGTGGCGGGCATTCCCCTTGATCGCGCCGTGCTGGCCGAAGTCGTCACGACCCTGGGAAGTATCCCGATCGCCGAATACGCCACGCCGTCCACTGATGAGTTGCCGGCGGCCTGCAGCAAGTACCTCAAGGCACATGACGGCCTGCTGCTCGCGAACCACGGCGCCCTGGCCATCGGCCCGGACCTCTACACCGCCTACCACCGGATGGAAACGATCGAGCACTTCGCCAAGATCAGCCTGGCGACGCGGATGTTGGGCCGCGAAAACCTGCTGTCGCGCGAAGAAGTGCAGCGGCTTCAAGGCATGCGTGGCATGTACGGCATCGCGTCCCCGGCCCCGGTCTGCACCGACGACAACATGACCTTCGGGGCAGGCGGACAGGCGGACTGCCAGGTGGTTCAGGCGCCGTGGGCCCCGACCGGGACGCGGCTGGTGGCCAACAATCCGGCGCTGGAATCGCGGCCGGACCGCACCCTCGCCAGCCTGGCGGCGCTGGGCGGGGACGGCGAAATTCGGCTAACATACCGCGAACTAACCGCGTTGATTGAAGACGCCGTTCGCAATCTCAAATAGGTGATGAATGGGTGAAGCACTCGGGATGATCGAGACCAAAGGTCTGGTCGCGATGATTGAAGCGGCTGATGCCATGGTGAAAGCTGCCAAGGTGTCGCTGGTCGGCTGGGAAAAAATCGGCGCCGGCTACGTGACCGCGATCGTCCGAGGCGATGTCGCCGCGGTCAAGGCAGCCACCGATGCCGGAGCAGCGGCGGCGCGCCGCGTCGGCGAACTGGTGTCGGTGCACGTGATTCCGCGCCCGCACTCGAACCTCGAAGATATCCTGCCGATCGGTAAGGCGAACTCAAAAGCTTGATCCTCGCCAGAATCGTGGGCACCGTGGTGGCGACGCGGAAAGACCCGCGTCTGGTCAGCAACAAACTGTTGTTGGCCCGCCCGGTCGACCCGCGAGATCGCACGCGCACAGAAGGCGGTTACCTGGTGGCGGTTGACACGGTCGACGCCGGCGTCGGCGAAACCGTGTTGATTGTCAGCGGCAGCTCCGCGCGCATGGCGTCGGGCATGAAAGACTGCCCTATCGACGCCGCCGTCGTCGGCATTGTCGACGCCGTCGACCTCGACGAGTAAGCCGTGCAGCTCGCCCGCGTCATCGGCGACGTCGTTGCCACCTACAAAGAACCAGCCTTTGAAGGCATCAAGCTCCTGATCATTCAACCGATCAACGCGGACGGTGGAAACGCCGGCCGCCCGATTGTCGCGGTCGATTCGGTTGGTGCAGGCGTCGGCGAGAACGTGTTTTTCGTGCGCGGCAAAGAAGCCAGCTTCCCGTTTCATCCCAAAGAGGTCCCGACCGATGCCGGCATCGTCGGCATCGTCGATCACTGGTCGACCGAATGATCCTGGCGCGCGTCGTCGGCGAAGTCGTGTCGTCACACAAGCGCCCACAGTTTGAAGGCGCCAAGCTGTTGCTGCTGCAGCCCGAGGTGCCGGACGGCGTCAAGCCGGCCAATACGTTGCTGGCGATTGATTCGGTCGGCGCCGGCCGTGGCGAGCTGGTGATTGCCGTCCTGGAAGGACGCGCGGCCGGCGAAGCGCTGGGCAAGAAGGGCGCTCCCGTGGATGCGGCCATTGTTGGTATCGTCGATCAGTTGGATATTCAGGAATGACGGACGACGAACTGCGATCGCTGGTGCGGGACGCGATTGCGCGGCACCTGGGCGGCGGGCAGACCGCACCGCCGGCGCCTGGTGTCGTCGCGCCTGCGCCGCTGTGGCGATCGCACGCGAGCTTTGCAAAGTTTCTGCTCGACCGCGGTGTCGAAGAAGGCGGGCCGTGCATGATCGAGCCGACGGTCGCCTGTAATCACTGCGGCTACTGCCAGTCGTACGGCCACTGATGAAGGACGGACGACGCACGTACGTGAATTGGTGAGAGTTCTTCTAACCCGGCGGATCCCCTCGTCCGTGCTTTCGCGCCTGGAAGCGTTGGCTGACGTCGACCTCTACGGCGAGCGTGACGCCATTCCTCGCGCCGAGCTGATCGCGCGAGTTGCCGATAAAGACGGCCTGATTTGCCTGCTCACCGATCGTATCGATCGCGAGGTGCTCGACGCGGCGCCGCAGCTAAAAGTCGTCAGCACCATCGCGGTCGGTTACAACAACATTGATGTCGAGGCGTGCCGTGAGCGCGGCATCGTGGTGACCAACACGCCCGACGTGTTGACCAACGCCTGTGCCGACTTCACCTGGTCGCTCATTCTCGGTATTACGCGCCGGCTCGGCGAAGCCGAGCGTCAGTTGCGAGCCGGTCAATGGAAAGGCTGGGCGCTCGATCACATGCTCGGCACCGAGTTGCGCGGTAAGCAATTGGGGCTGGTCGGGGTCGGCCGGATCGGCCGCGCCGT
The DNA here is from genome assembly GCA_035575715.1 of Vicinamibacterales bacterium. Taxonomy (GTDB): domain Bacteria; phylum Acidobacteriota; class Vicinamibacteria; order Vicinamibacterales; family UBA2999; genus JACCSI01. The sequence goes on from DATLXN010000017.1 coordinate 5,425, forward strand.
CGCCGAACGCGCACCGGCATTCGGCATGAAGGTCGCCTATACGGCGCGCAATCCGGTCGACTTGCCCGACGCTCAGTATCTGCCTTTCGATCGATTGCTGGCGACCTCCGACGTGGTGTCCCTGCACTGTCCGTTGACGCCGGAGACGCGGCATCTGATCGATCAAAAGGCGCTGACGAAAATGAAGCGCACCGCCTATTTGATTAACACCGCCCGCGGCCCGGTGGTCGACGAGGCCGCTCTGGCGTGGGCGCTCAAGGAACGCCTGATCATCGGGGCCGCGCTCGACGTCTACGAAGAAGAGCCAGCGGTTCACGCGGCGCTGCTCGGCCTCGAGAATGTGATGTTGATTCCGCATATCGCGAGTGCGACGACAGAAACGCGCACCGCGATGGCCGACCTGGCCGTATCGAACACGCTGGCCGTGCTGTCCGGAGAGCCGCCGCTCACACCGGTATGACGCGACGGCGTCCGAGTGCGGCGCGGGTTGATCGCGTGATGCGCACGATTGGGCAGCAGATTGAGGGCATGAGCGTGCCCGCGGTTGAAAAGATCTCCGAGGCGAGCGCTGAAGACCCTTTCAAGATCCTGATCAGCACGTTACTGTCGGCTCGCACCCAGGACGCCACCACCCACGCGGCGTCAACCCGCCTGTTCCGCGCGGCACGGACGCCCCGGACGTTAGCGAAGTTATCGGTGCCCGAGATCGAAAAGCTGATCTACCCGGTCGGCTTCTATCGCAACAAGGCGCGATTCGTGAAAGCGGCGTGTGAGGCGCTGGTCGCGCGTTTCGGTGGCAAAGTGCCGCAGACGCTGGGCGAACTGGTCACGCTGCCCGGAGTCGGGCGCAAAACGGCGAACCTCGTGCTGATTGTCGGGTTTCGCAGCCAGCAGAACATCTGCGTCGACATCCACGTGCACCGAATTTCCAATCGGCTGGGATGGGTCGCGACCACCGACCCGACCGAGACTGAACACGCGCTCTACGCGCGCATCGAACAACGATGGTGGTCGCGACTCAACCTGTATCTAGTCACCTGGGGCCAGAATATCTGCCGGCCGGTCTACCCCAGATGCCCGGTCTGCGCAGTAGCTGGCCTCTGTCCGCGGATCGGCGTTGTGGCGGTCAGCAAATCCTGAATAATGCCCTTATCATCGTCAGGGGGCTCTGTGCCCGCCGCGATCTTTCAAGGAGTAGCCATGCGTCTGGTTCGTTTCGTCGTGTTACTCGGCTTCGTGACCGTTCCCTTTGCCATGACGGCCGCCGCTCAGGACAAACCCACGCCTGGGTCTGGTCCGGTGCTCGTCTTCGAAACCGAGAAGGGGATCATCGAAATCGAGACCTATCCGGCACAGGCACCAAAAACCGTCGCACACATAGTCGGTCTGGTGAACAAGCGCTTCTACAACGGCTTGCGCGTGCATCGCGTGGTTCCGAACTTTGTCATTCAGCTCGGCGATCCGGCGTCACGCGACATGACCAAGAAGGACAGCTGGGGACGCGGCGGCAGTGGCACGTCGATCGGCGTCGCGGAGTTTGCCAAGAACTTCAAGCACGCGCCGGGGATCGTCTCGATGGCGCATGCCGGCGACGCGGCCAAGGCCGACAGCCAGTTCTTCATCGTCACCGGGCCTGCCAGTCATCTCGACGGCAAGCATCAGATCTTCGGGAAGGTGATTACCGGGATGGACGTGGTGAAGAAGATTGCCGCGGAAGACCGGATTATCAGAGCAACCGTGAAGGGGGCAAAGTAGCGACTTTACCTTCAAGCATCGGGTAACGCGTCACCAGCTCGGCGGGCATCGGGGAATCCACCGGCTCGTCGAGCAAGTGACGGAGCACCGCGGCGTCAGCCACCGCCTGCGCCGCGAAATGATTGTTGAAGTAGATATATTGCTTCTTGACCAGTTCGCGCGCCGCTTTCACGGTCTCCGCAAACGGATTCAGCTCGGCCTCGGTGTACAGGTAGTTGTAGCGATCCTCCGACTGCTGGTGCTGCCACCATTGCTCGGCGTTGCGCCCATGCAGCCGCAAATAATAAAAATCCTTCACGTGCGTTAACAAGTCCTGCCGGATCGAAAAGCGAAATTTCGGTTCGTCGATTTGTGTCCAGGTCGCGCGATGCGGCTGGAGCAGGTCGACGACGGCGGCGGCCTCGTCGCTCCAGCTTTTGTGGCGCAGTTCTAAGGCGACCGGATAATCCGCAAAGGTGCGGAGCAGCCACGCCAGGTAATCCCGTGCCTCTGGTGAATCCTTGAAGCTGGCCGGAAACTGCGCGAGCAGCGGCCCGAGCCGATCGCCCGCGGCAAGCGGTTCGATGCCGCTCTTGAATGCATCAATGTCGGCGGCACTGACCGGCGTCTTGTCGGTGGTCAGATTGGGGTGGGTGAACTTCTGATACAGCTTGACCGCGAACTCGAACCCCGGTGGCGTGCGCTTGACCCAGCCGAGACTGACCGTGGCTCGCGGCTGGCCGTAAAACGTGGAATTGACCTCGACGGTATTGAAGCGTTCCGCGTAAAACCGCAACTCGTCGAAGCCCGGGCCGCGCTGTTCGGGATAGAAAATCCCATTCCAGGTGCCCCGGCCCGAGGGGTAGTTCCAGCCGGAGGTGCCTATTCGTAACGGACGATGCACGAAAACACAGAATCACGGAACAAAGGATTCTCCAACCCTAAACTGACGCTTCCGTGTTTCCGGGCGTGGGGCGACGATAAAATGGAGGTTTCAGCGAATGCTCATAGTCAACGAGATCTTCCATTCCATCCAGGGGGAGTCCACCTACGCGGGCGAGCCGTGTGTGTTCGTCAGGTTGACGGCGTGCGACCTGCGCTGCTCGTGGTGTGACACACCCTACGCGTTTCACGAAGGCCACAAGATGTCGATCGACGACGTCATGGCAGCGGTCGACGGTTTTGGCTGTGGACTCGTCGAGCTGACCGGCGGTGAGCCACTCCTGCAGAAAGAGGTCTATCCGTTGATGGACCGGCTGCTCGAAACCGGCAAGACGGTGTTGCTCGAAACCGGTGGTCACCGCAGCATCGAGGAGGTGCCAGCAGGTGTGGTCCGCATTCTCGACGTCAAGTGTCCCGGGTCAGGCGAGTCGGCGCGAGTGGAGTGGCAGAACTTTGCCCACCTCAATGCCGCTGATCAGGTGAAGTTCGTGATCAAAGACCGCGTCGATTATGACTTTGCTCGCGAGGTGATTGCGCGCGAGTCGCTGCCCGGACGCGTCGCGGCCATCCTGTTGTCGCCGGTGCACGGGGTGATGGATGCGAAACAGCTCGCCGAATGGATTCTCGCCGACCGGCTGCCGGTGCGGCTGCAGCTGCAAGCCCACAAGTTCATCTGGTCGCCCGACACGCGAGGCGTGTGAAGGCCGTCGTCCTGCTCAGTGGCGGGCTTGATTCCTATACCGCCGCCGCCGTCGCCCGTCGTGACGGCGCAGAGTTGTATGCCCTGAGCATCAACTACGGACAGCGCCACGTTCGTGAACTGGCGGCCGCGCGCGAGGTGGCCGCCGACCTGGGCGTCCGGCGCCACGTCGAACTCGATCTCGATTTGGGGAAGTTCGGTGGCTCGGCGCTGACCGCGGATATCGCCGTCCCCAAGGACCGCGCGCTCGACGCCTCGGATATCCCGATTACCTATGTGCCGGCGCGCAACACGATCTTTCTGTCGCTCGCACTCGGCTGGGCGGAAGTGCTGGGGGCCGCGGAGATCGTCATTGGCGTCAACGCCCTTGATTATTCCGGCTACCCGGATTGCCGCCCTGATTTTGTCGAAGCGTTCGAGCGGCTCGCGGCGCTGGCGACACGCGCTGGAGTCGAGGGACAGTCGTTGACCATCCGAACGCCGCTGATCGCGCTGACCAAAGCCGAGATCATTACGATGGGACTATCGCTCGGACTCAACTACGCGCTCACCCATAGTTGTTACGACCCGCTCGCCGATGGCCGGCCGTGTCGACATTGCGACAGTTGCCTGCTGCGCGAGGCCGGTTTCCGCGCAGCGGGGCTGGTCGACCCATTAGTGGCGGAATCTGCGTAATCACTGATCCCTGGGCCCTGATCCCTGATCCCTGATCCCTGATCCCTGATCGTCTAAGATCCCGGCGTGGCCCAGCCACTCCGCCGCCAAATCGTTCTGCTCAATCTCGCGATCCTCGTGCCGGTGTTCCTGGTGTTCGCCTGGGCTGCACGCGCGACCTTCCGCGAGCAGATCAACACGCTCGAGGCCGAGAGCCGTTCCACGGCGGCGACGGTGGTGGCGCTGCTCGAGCGCGGCCTGAATCTGACCGCCGTGCAAACCGTCATCAGCGCGATCCCGCTCCCAACCGGCGCCGTGGTGACTGTGAGCGACGAACAGAGCACCGTGCTTGCGCGGAGCCGTGACCCTGAGCAATACGTCGGCAGCCGCATCACCGCCTCGGCCCTGCCGATGGCGGAGGTGCCGGCATTCGTTATTCGCGACGGCATGGACGGCGTCGAGCGGGTGTTTGCCAACGCGCTCTTTCGAGGCGGCCCCTACATGGTCAGCGTCGGCATCCCGACGGCGGTAGCCAGTGAGCGTGTGGCGCCAATTTTCCGTCGCAACCTGCTGATCGTCATCTCGGTCACCGTCTTCACACTGCTGCTCGAGTTCCTGCTGTTGCGGCCGTATACGCGCGCGTTTGACCGCGCCATCAAATTTGCCGGCCGCGTGGCGGCGGGCGACCTGACCACGCCGGAGCCGACCCGGATGCCGTCGCTCGAAATGGAGCGTCTGCAGGCGTCGGTCATCGAGATGCTGACCAAGCTGCGCGAGGCCCGCGAAGCCGTCGCTGCGCAAGTAGCTGAAGAACGCCGTATGCGACAGGAGCTCGAGTCGTTGCAGCGGCAAGTGATCCGCCAGGAACGGCTGGCGGCCATCGGTGTACTCGTGTCCGGGGTCGCTCACGAGCTGAATAATCCGCTGCAGGCGATCCTCGGGTTCGCCGAACTGCTGCAGATCCGAAACGACGTACCAGAGCACGTGCGCGGCGAACTGCTGCTGATTCAGAAGGAAAGCGCGCGCGCCAGCGTGATCATCCGCAACCTGTCGCGTTTCAGCCGGCAACAGAGCGCTGCTGCTTCGCCGGTGCGTCTGCGCGACGTCGTCAGTTCGGTCGTCGAGTTACGGCAACGCAAACTCGAAGAAGACAACATCGCGCTCGACGTGCACGAGGATAGCGATCCACCGGTCGTCGCGGTCTTTCAGGAACTGCAGCAGGTCGTCCTGAACTTCATGATTAACGCCGAGCAGGCCGTCATGGTAACGCCGGAGCCGCGCCGCATCATCATCCGCGTCACCGGCGACGCGACAGCCGCGCGGCTGGAAGTCGAAGACAGCGGCCACGGCGTGCTGCCCGACGACGAGTCGAAGCTGTTTCAACCGTTCTTCACCACCAAACCGGTCGGCGAGGGGACTGGCCTCGGCCTGTCCGTCAGTTACGGCATCATCGAGTCCCACGGTGGGTCGATCGGATATCGCCGCGCCGCATCGGGCGGTGCGGTGTTCTATTTCGACCTGCCCGCCGCGCCCTCTGACGAAAAGCCCGCATGACCACGCGCCTCTATTACACGGATTCCCATCTCACTCAGTTCGACGCTGTCGTCACCTCGTGCCAGTCGCAGGATGGCCGCATCGAAGTGATCTTGCAACAGACGGCGTTCTATCCAACGTCCGGCGGTCAGCCCTTCGACACAGGAACGATTGGCGACGCACGGGTGCTCGACGTCGTCGATCGGGACGACGGCGAGATCGTCCATGTCGTCGATCGCATGCTGACCCCGGGAGCGACGCGAGCGGCGTCGATCGACTGGCCACGACGGCTCGATCACATGCAGCAGCACACCGGTCAGCACGTGCTGTCAGCGTCTTTCGATCGCCTGTTTGGTGTCCGCACGGAGAGTTTTCATCTTGGCGCGGCGTCAGCCTCAATTGATTTGGCGCGCGAGGTCACGGCACGCGAGATTGAAGCCGCCGAGGACGAAGCCAATCGCGTCGTGTGGGGCGACCGCCCAGTCGCGATTCGTTATGCCACCGCCGAGGAAGCTGCGGCGATGCCGTTGCGGAAGGAATCGGCACGCACCGGCCCACTCAGGTTGATCGACGTCGAGGATTTCGACTTGTCCGCGTGCGGAGGGACCCATGTGGCGCGCACCGGTGCGATCGGGATCATCGCCACCGGCAGTTCAGAAAAATTGCGCGGCGGCAGTCGTGTCGAGTTTCTCTGCGGCGGCCGTGCACTCGGGCGATTCCGCGAATGGCGAGATGCGTTGGCGGCAGCGATGCGCCATCTGTCGGTCGCTCCGAGCGAACTCGCGGCAGGCATCGAGCGTATTCAGAGCGACGCCAAGGCGTCGCAGCGGACGATCCGCGGTCTGCAGGAACAACTGGCCGTGCACCAGGCGAAGGATCTGGTCGCCGGCGGTGAGCGGATCGGTCAACGGCTGGTCATTGCCGCAGCGCTGGACGGATGGGACGCTGTCACGCTCAAGACGCTGGCGACGGCAATTGTTGCAGCTGCACCCGACGCTGTCGTCGCATTGTTCAATCGCGCGACACCGGCGGTGGTGATCGTGGCGCGCGGCGGCGACGCCGATCTCGATGCAGCGAAGGTGCTGAAGTCACTGATCGCCGAGTTCGGTGGCAAGGGTGGCGGCAAACCGGACCTGGCGCAGGGCGGTGGCCTGTCCTGTGACGCGGAACAACTCGTCGCCGCCGCCAGGACTTTGCTGGCCGATTCGCTTTAGCGCGGCGTGGCAACCATGTAGGACCGCCTTCGGCAGGACGTTAGGTGAGGACCGCGCTGTTAGACCACGACGATCGTGCCATCGAACCTGGTGAGGCTGAAGCCGCCGAACTGCTCGTTGAAGCAGCCCTTTACATCGGCCAGCACGCCGAGGGCGACCGCTTCGCCTAGCCGGAGCCCTTCGATCGCGTCTGTGCGCCAGTGGACGCCGGCCGCATTGCGGCCGATCGCGACATTGGAGGCGAGCTTGTCCAGCTCGCCGCCGACGGTCAGGTCCGTCGCTTCGGCGTACAGCGCCAGCCATTCGGCATTGGCGCTCGGCACCACCGGTGTCGGCAGCACGTACGTTTCGTCGAAAAACGCTTTGAGGACAGTGGCGCAGGCCCCTGCCATGGTGGCGTGGCCCGAGGGATACGCGGGGTGGGTCGGCGAGCCCTCCGAGTAAGCCATTGGCAGCAGGTAGGTGCCGTTCTTCCGGTAGACAGTCTCGAGCGCCGGGGAATTCAGGATGTCGGCGTGGATCGGGTAGCGTTCGGCGCCGGCCAGGTGGTTGTGGATCCGCCCGCCGAACTCTTCGGGCCGGAGGCGACGATGGACAACCCATTTTTGGTACCAGGCGGCCTTCAACCCGCAGTTCGAGACGCGGCCCACCAGATCCAGGAGGGCTGGGGCGCCAAACGTAGCGAAGCCGGACTGCGTCCGCGAGCGCGCGTAGGGGTCGCCGGTATCGTACGGCACGCCGGAGCCCAGCAACGTTCCGTCGGCCGCTCGCCGCGGCCGGTCCCCAAACAGGTTGCCGGAATCGAGCGGCGTGCCGGTGCCGAGCAGAATCAGCGCGGCGTTCAGGAATAGCTGATAGGTGAAGTCGCGGTGGACGACCTCGGCGAGGTCGCGGCTCGTGCGCACGTACCGCAGATGTGGGTGGAGCCGCGTCGCGTCCATGGCGGACCCGTTCTGCACGGCCAGCCAGTCGCCGTAGCGGTGCATGTAGTCGACACCGGGCACAGTGGTCCGGATCTCCTGAAGCAGCCGGGTGGCGCCGTACGGCACGTCCTGCCACAGGAACTGCGAGATGTACGGGCCCACGCCGTCGCCGGCCGTGACGCCGCGAAAGAGCGTGGACGGTGTCACTTGGTTGCCGCGCTTCGGGCCACGGAAATCGGAGAACCGCGAAAGATCGACTGCCGCGGCGTTGGCGATCGGATCCTGGTCGTACTCGGAGAACGGCACGTCGCGGGTCAGCGCCTGCCAGTACACCTCGGCCATCTCCCCAGCCGCTTCCGCGCTGCTGAAAGCCGGTGCCGCGGGCGTCGCCAGCTGGTGCGGGTCTGGCCCAATCAGCTCGAAGGCGAACGCCCCCTGCGGATTGCGGAGCTTGACCGGCCCGCCCAACGGGATCTCCTCGAAGTCGGCTGGGCGACCGCTGCGCACCGCGCGAAGGAGCGCTTTGTACGCGTCTCGATTCACATCGCCGAGGGTGTCGTGCGGCAGCGCTTTCGAGAAGCTGCCGATCCTGTTCGGGTACCGCTCGTCATCGCCGTTGGCTGGATGTGCCGGCATGCCGCTGCTCTTGTGGCGGAGAGCCGCCTCGTGGCGTAGCTGGTATGCCCGCTCAAGACGCGGATGCGCGTCGGCGGCGACCGACGCAGCCTGAACGGTCTCGGCGTCGGCCGTCGGAGGCGGCGCGAGACTGCCGAAACCAGCCACTGCCGTTGCTCCACCAAGCCGGCCGAGGAACTGCCGCCTACTCTCGAAAGCCTTCACAAGAAACGATGCACGATGGGGCAGTTGACGACGATGCCATTGGAACCGAACTTCTTACCGCCCGGCCCGGTGATCCAGCCGTTTTGCACGAGCCCCAAGATGTTGAACTCCTCGAACACGCGCGCGCGATAACCCAGGCGGACCGCCTCGGGCGTCCACTCGCCGAGGTTGATGTCCCAGAGCGGGCTGTAATCCGTGGAGATGGTCGGGATGCCGCCGATCACATTGAGCGGGTGGAGGGGCTTCCCATCCGCGCCCGGAGGATCGCCGAGCTTGCTGTTCAAGCCCTGACGCTGAGGGTTGTCCTTGCCCAGGGGGCCATTGGTGATTTGGAACAGGCGCTCGACGGCGCTGGAGAAGCTATCGTCGCGGCCCACACCCAAGTCGCTGAGGGCGGGCGTATATATCGCACCGCCCATGGCCGCCGCCATGCGATCGGAGGCCTCCGTCGTCATGTAGAGCACCGGCCTGGCGAAGCTGAAGTTGGGCGTGAGACGGACCGTCGCCGTGCCGCCGCCATTCTCAGGCTGGTTGGGACAGATCTTCACAACGACGTCGGCCACCCGGCGGTAGTCCGGGTTGCCGTCGCAGAAGTTGATCTGCGCCGCGTCCACGGCGAACGCCAATACCGGCGCGTTGTAGATATGATTGCCGCTGTTGGTGATTCGCACCAACGGGGTGTAATCGGCATCCCCCACGGCGCCCGGCTCGGCCACCTTTGGCGGGAAGAAATTGGGCGCGTCGCCGGGCACGATCCGGTGCTCGGGTCGGAAATCGACCGCGCCATCGTCGAAGATCAACGTCCCGTCCTTGAGGAGGGTGCCGCTCCGCACCGCCTTACCAGTCTCGGAGTAGCTCAGCTTCGCCGCGTGGTTGAGTCCCAGCGCCTCGGCGTTGGTCTTGTCCGTGGTGTCGGTGAGGATGTACCAGACCTTCCGGCCGTCTTTGAGCCGGCCGCGGTACAGCGGGAGGGTGATGGTGCCCGCCTCCGTGTCGAGTTGACCGGATTTTAGAAGCTGATAGGGACCGATCAGCTCCTTCTTCACCTGCGAGGGACTGGGGCCGAAGTAGGTCAGCGGAATGTCGGTCCCGATGGATGCCGGCGCCGGCCCGACGTTGTCGTCCTGCAGAGGCTTTGGGGTCGGCGGGTTCGGGGCTGGCTGGAGTTGAGTGAGTGCCGACACGCTGATGCTCAGCAGGACCGCTGCAATGAGCGCGGTTGACATCAGGGCGAGGGGCCAAGTGAGCCTGCGACTGAGCCGGGTGCGGTCCATGGTGCTCTCTTCTCCGGGTGCTTGGTGGGTTCCCGATCTCGTCGTCGGTTAATTTGCTGCGTTCGATCGTCCTCGCTGGAACGGAGGACCGACCCTTTTTCGCGTGCGGCAACCAGTGATAGCAGCGACCTATCACAGCCTCATCGCGCATCGGTCACGTTTCCGTCCATCGAACGATTCAGGCTTCGTAGTCAACCTGCCACGGAATCGGCTCGAGCCGCACTGCCACGCAACTTCATGGACGAGGGCAACCGCGAAGCGGTCCGACCGCCGAAGGCGGTCCTACCGCGAAGCGGTCCCTACCGAGGAGCCATCCTGAGCGCCCCGTCCAGCCTGATCACTTCACCGTTCAGCATCTCATTCTCGATGACGTGTCTGGCCAGCGCCGCGTACTCCGCTGGCCGGCCGAGACGCGAGGGGAACGGGACCTGTTGACCGAGCGACTGGCGCGCGGCTTCGGGTAACGCAGCCAGGAGCGGCGTGTCGAAGATGCCTGGCGCGAGGGTCACGACGCGGATGCCGATCAACGCGAACTCGCGCGCGATGGGGAGCGTCATGCCGACGATGCCGCCCTTGGATGCAGCGTAGGCCGGCTGTCCGATCTGGCCGTCAAACGCGGCGATTGAGGCCGTGTTGATGATCACGCCGCGCTCGCCACTTGATTCCGGCGTGTTCTGCGCCATCGCGGCCGCAGCGAGGCGGATCACGTTGAACGTGCCGATCAGATTGACGCGAATCGTTTTCTCGAACAGGTCGAGTGGATGCGGCCCATTTCTGCCGAGGACTTTCGCCGCCGGCCCGATGCCCGCGGCATTGATTACCCCGTGCAGTCCGCCGAACGTCGTGCGCGCGAGTTCGACGGCGGCGGCGACCTGCTCTTCGCTGGTCACGTCGGCTTGCGCGAACCGCGCCTTGTCACCGAGCGCCTGCTCGGCACTCTTGCCTGTTTCGGTGTTGACGTCGAGCAGGACCACGTGGCCGTCGGCCGCGAGAATCGCTTCGGCTGCGGCGCGGCCGAGCCCTGACGCGCCGCCGGTGATGATGAATGTTTTGCCAGTGATCAGCATGAAACTCAGCTCTCAAAAAACAAACACGAAGAGCACGAAGACACGAAGAAAAACCGTTACTTCGTGATCTTCGTGGCCTTCGTGTTGGTCTTCCAGCATAACGTAGAATGAAAGGTCATGATTCGCTACGAGCACCACTACTACGGCGGTGATTGGCAGAAGCCCGCCAACAGCGACGCGATGGACATCGTGTCGTCCGCCACCGAAGAAGCCGTCGGCCGCGTGCCCCGCGGGACCGCCGAAGATGTCGATCGGGCAGTGCAGGCCGCGCGCAAGGCGTTCGACACGCACTGGAGTGTGACGACTGCCGACGAACGCGCGACGTGGCTGGAAAAGCTTGCCGCCGCCATGAAGAGCCGCGTGCCGCAGACCGCCGAAGCGATCGCGCACGAAGTCGGCACCGCCATTGGCTTCGCGACCAAAGTTCAGGTCGAATTTCCGATCTCGATGATCGCGCTCAACGGCAAGTTCGTGCGCGAGCACAAGCTCGAAGAAGAACTCGGCAACTCGCTGATCGTCAAAGAACCGATTGGCGTCGTCGGTTGCATCACGCCCTGGAACTATCCGCTGCATCAGGTCGTCTCCAAGATCGCTCCGGCACTTGCCGCCGGATGCACCGTGGTCTTGAAACCGGCAGAGCTCGCGCCGTTGAGCGCCCTGATGCTCGCCGACGCGGCGCACGAGATTGGCTTGCCGGCGGGTGTCCTGAATGTAGTGTGCGGCGCAGGCCGGGTCGTCGGCGAAGCGATCGTCGGTCACGACGACATCGACATGGTGAGCTTTACCGGATCGCTGCAAGCCGGTCGTCGCGTGGCATCACTCGCCGGCGAAGGCATCAAGAAGGTGACGCTCGAACTTGGTGGTAAGTCGGCGTTCGTGGTGCTCGACGATGCACCGCTCGATAAGGCGATTCCCGCCGGCATCAACAACTGCATGCAGAACTCCGGTCAGACCTGTTCGGCGTGGACGCGGATGCTGGTACCGCGCGCCCGGCAGGCCGAGATTATCGAGTTGGCAAAGGCCCAACTGGCGAAGCTGGCCGTTGGCGATCCATTCGATCCGAAGACCAGGCTCGGCCCGCTGGCGTCCGCGAATCAACGCGAGACCGTGCTGGGCTACATTGGTCAGGGCAAGAAAGAAGGCGCGCAGCTCGTGGCCGGCGGCGACCGTCCGGCTTCGCTTGCCAAGGGTTTTTATGTCGAGCCGACGATCTTCGCCAACGTCGACAACCGCATGGCGGTCGCCCAGGAAGAAATCTTCGGACCGGTGTTAGCAATCGTCCCGTATGACACCGAAGAAGAAGCGATTCGACTCGCCAACGATTCGATCTACGGCCTGTCCGGCGGCGTCTGGGGTGGCACACCGGAACGCGCGATGCAGATCGCTCGCCGGTTGCGGACCGGCCAGGTCGACATCAACGGCGGACGCTTCAATCACTTGGCGCCCTTTGGTGGCTACAAGAAATCCGGCATCGGCCGCGAGCTGGGGCCGCTGGCGCTCGACGAGTTCTTCCAACTGAAGGCGATTCAGCGCTAGCAGCGACCTGATGTTTGCCGTGCTCGCCGGCGTCGCGGCCGGCCTCATCCACGTTTTCTCCGGTCCGGATCATCTGGCCGCCGTCGCCCCGCTTGCGGCAGACCGCGATCGGCCGCAGTGGCGCGCCGGTTTTCAGTGGGGCCTCGGCCACACCGGGGGCGTGATCGTGATCGGCCTGCTGCTGATTGGATTCCGATCGCTCCTGCCCATCGAAGCGATTTCTGCCTACAGCGAACGGCTGGTCGGCGTAATGCTCGTCGGCGTCGGGGTTTGGGGTTTCGCGCGCGCACGCTCATCGCGGCCGCACCGTCACGCCTCGAGCGGTGCATCGTTTGCGATGGGAGCGCTCCATGGACTCGCCGGCAGCTCACATCTTTTCGGCGTGTTGCCGGCGCTCGCGCTGCCGACGCAGGCGGCGGCACTGTCCTACCTCGCCGGCTTCGGCGTCGGCGCGATCCTGGCGATGACCGCCTTTGCCGCTGTCGTCGGTGCGATCACCGTGCGCGCCGCGCGGCGCGGCGTCAACGCCTACCGCGGCATGCTCTACGCGTGCTCATTGTGCGCGCTGCTGGTCGGCGGATTCTGGCTCGTCGCCTGATCGCCGCAACTGGTGATGTCTAAGCCGCTCGTACTGCTCCCCGGGATCGCTGCCGCGGTTGTGGTGATGATCGCCGGCTTCTGGCTCGCCGACGTGATTGGCAAAGCCATCCTCGCGGCGCAGGGCTTGTCCTCGGGCAGCAGCCCCGTCTCCGGTGTTCCCGTCGCGATCGTGCTTGGACTCCTGCTGCGGAATCTGGTGCCCCTGCCGGGCGCGCTGACACCCGGACTCAAATTTTGTGTCACGACGATCCTGCGTCTCGGCATCGTGCTGGTCGGCATCCGCTTGAGCGCGTTCGACGTGGCGCGGCTGGGCCTCGCCGGTTTGCCCGTTGTCCTTGCCGCCGTCGCCACCGGCCTGTTGTTCGTCACCTGGTTCAACAGGCGACTCGGTCTGCCGCCGCGCCTCGGCATCCTGATCGCTGCGGGCACCAGCATCTGCGGGGTCACAGCCATCGTCTCGACCGCACCGGCCATCGAGGCCGACGAGAAGGAGGTCGCCTACGCAGTGGCCAACGTCGTCGCCTTTGGATTGTTCGGGATGCTGGCCTACCCGTATCTGGCGCACGCGCTGCTGCAGCGACCGGAAACGGTCGGCCTGTTTCTCGGGACGGCGATCCACGACACGTCACAAGTCGTCGGTGCGGCGCTCACCTATCGGCAGATGTACGGCGACGATGTGGTGTTGCGAGTGGCGACGGTAACCAAGCTGACGCGCAACTTGTTTTTGGCCGGCGTCATTCCGCTGCTGACGTGGATGCATCTGCGCGCCTCTCGCGCGGAGGGCGCGCGCCACAAGGCGAACTGGAAGACGCTGGTTCCGCTGTTTGTCCTGGGATTTGTCGCGATGGCGATTGTGCGAACCGCCGGCGACGCGACCCTGCAATCGACCGGCGCTGCCTACGGTCTATGGGACGCCGCTGCCTGGACGCGCCTGACCAATCAGATCGGCGACTTCTGGGCGTCGCGCGTGCTGCTCGGCACGGCGATGGCGGCGGTGGGCTTGAACACCAGTTTCGCGGTGTTCAAAGGCGTCGGCCCGAAGCCGTTCATCGTCGGTCTTGCGGGCGCGCTAATGGTCGGCGCGGTCGGACTGGTGATGGCGGTGGTGTTCGGGCGATATGTGTCGTTGTAGGCAGGTAGGCGGGTGGGCAGGTGGGCAGGTGGGCGGGTAGAGGGGGCGGGTAGGCAGGTAGGCGGGTAGAGCGGGCAGGTAGGCAGGTGGGCAGGTAGGCGGGTGGGTAACGGGTAGTTACTTCGCTGACGCTGCCCTCAAAGTCTGCGACCGCTTCAGTAGTCCGTGCAGTGGCGCGGCGGTCATGCGTAGCAACTTCCCGAACGCTTCGTGGTCGGGAGCAGACAAATGACCGACACGAGTAGCGAGGTGAAGGCCGTAACTCACCTCCGCCAACGATCCGATCGCGATTCGCAAATGTCGCGCGCGCATCGGGCCTTCAGGAAACGCGTACCCTTCAACAATATTTGCAGCGACTGAATATGCAGCGCGCCGAAGCTGCGCCGACAGTTGATATTTTTCCTCCGCGGGAAATTTCGTTCGCGTGATGCCGTAAATCGCCACACACAATTCGTCGGCGCGTTGCCAGGCGACAAGATTCTCATGTGGTTGACCCATACCGACAGCATGGCAAGACCGCTGCCAGTGAGTAGGCGGGTAGGCAGGTAGGCGGGTAGGCAGGTAGGCAGGTAAGCGGGTAAGCAGGTAGGCAGGTGGACAGATGGACAGGTCGACATTCCTACCCGCCCTACCTGCCTACCCGCCTACCTGCCCACCTGCCCACCCGCCTACCTGCCTACCATCCTCACCAACGCCCGATCGATGATCGCGTCGATCTCCCCAGTCGGGATCTGGTAACTGTTGACCAGGATCGAAAACACCATCGGCTCGCCATCCAGCGTCGTCAGGTAACCGGACAGCGCCCGCACGTGCGACAACGTGCCGGTCTTGGCGGCGACGCGGCCCTCGGCGACTGTGCCTTTCATGCGATTCGCCAACGAGCCACTGACGCCGGCGACGGGTAACGTCGCTCGAAATAGTTCAGCGTGTTTCGGATCGGCGGCGATCCTGGTCAGCAACAGGGTCAGCGCATTGGCGCTGACGAAGTCGTAGCGCGACAGGCCCGAGCCGTCACGCGATAAGTACGAGTCGGCTGGAATGCCCCATGCGCTGAGCGTTTCGCGAAGTCGCTTGATACCGACGGCGCCGGTCGCAGGAGCGCCTGGCGGCGCCATCGCGTGTAGCAGCGTTTCCGCGTAGATGTTGCGACTCCACTTGTTCGTGACATCGATGATTTCCGACAGCGGCGGCGATCGATCGTCGATCAGCGTGGTCGCGTCGCTCAGTTTGAGTACGGTGCGCAGATCGTCGATGTCGATCGGGGTTCCCGAAACAAAGATCCCATGGCGCGCGAGCGCCTCGCGAAAGGCGTTGACGTAGAGGCGGGTGGGATTATCAACGGCGGCATTGACGCTGATCGGCTTGGCGTCAACCGCGATCTGGCCGCGCACCTGCAGCAACGAGGTGCCCGGCACCCGAGCGAGCCTGACCCCGTTGGCCGCGTTCGGTGCTGCCGTGGTCACGCCGTGATCGATGAACAGGCCGCTGCCAAGCGGGGTCATGCTGATGATCGCGCGATCCCCCGGCGCCATGCCCGGGCCGATCTGCAGGGTGACCTGATTCTCGTTGTATTGCAGGGCGCTCACCGGCGCTCCGTAGCCATCCTGCAGGTTGTCCCAGGCCCACCCGAGACCCCAGCCGGGCTCGGCGAACGCATTGTCGTCGCCGACGATCTGGCCGCTGACGATTTTCAAGCCCTTGGCCTGCAGGGCCTTGGCCCATTCATCGAAGATGCGCCACCGCTCCGGATGGCGAGGGTTGATCGTCGGGTCGCCGTTGCTGGTGATGACGAGGTCGCCGACCAGCGTGCCGTCCGCCTCGATCGGTGCGGTTGCGACAATCTTGGTGGCGAAGCGAAAATCCCACCCAAGCCGTTCAGCGGCCACCGCCGTCGTCAGCAACTTCTGATTGGAGGCCGGCACCATGAACTGATGGGCATTGAGGCTATACAGCGACTTCGCTGAGCGAAGCGAGTAGACGTGGACCGCCCAGTGCGCATGCGCAGCGGCGGGGGTCGAGAAGATCGTCTGCAGGTCGCGGGGCAGACGTTCCGGGGTGTTGGGCGCAGCAGGAACCGCGACAGCGACAGGGGCAGCTGGGGCGGGTGCGGCGTCTGGAGGACTCGGGGCAGGAGCAGCGACCGGGGGCGGGGCGACAACCGGC
Source organism: Vicinamibacterales bacterium (assembly GCA_035575715.1). Taxonomy (GTDB): domain Bacteria; phylum Acidobacteriota; class Vicinamibacteria; order Vicinamibacterales; family UBA2999; genus JACCSI01. Next base: position 21,737 of record DATLXN010000017.1, read on the forward strand.
GCGATCGGCACCGGCCGCGTCGCGCAACCGTTCAGCAGAACGGCTACGGTGAGAAGGACGGCGCTACTTCGCACGGTGGTCTCAGCTCGCGATCAGCGCGTCTAATGCTTTGACCAGCTCTTCGTAGGCGAGCGGGTCGAGCACCGCGACGCCCGGCTCGCCGTTGCGCGCGGCGACGGCTTCAGTGCTGGTGTTGACGATTTGCACCTGCTCCGTCTTGCCGCCGTCATAGTTGGCCGAGATCAGCAGCGCAGGTTTTTCTGCACCGGCGACCTTGAAGGACTGCGCGCGCAGACTGGTGAGCTTGGTGAGCAACTCTTCCATCTTGGCGGCGTCGACATCGGTCGCGCTGCCGCCGGCGGTAACGCGCTGCCACTTCTCCGGGGCGTTCTCTCCAGCGGCCGCCAGTTTCTTGAATTCAAAGGTGTCGGTGCCGCGGACGATCGTCAATGTCGAGGCGTTGAAGCCACGGAACTCGAACAGGTCCTTGTCCCGGTACTCGTCGGCGGTCTTCGCCAAGTCGCTGCCGATGGCGGGATCGACGGTGAAGATCAAACCGCGGGACTCGTCGCGCGCGTACAATTCGCCGCCCACTGCGCGGCCCACCGATAACGTCGCGCGTGAGCTGCCGGCGCCAACGGTCACTTTACTGACCGGCTGATCGAGTCCATAGACGGCCAGGGCATCGGCGGCCGGCGGCGCGCCGCTCGCCGGGTCGGCGACGATCTTGGTCATCGCGGCGCTCGACAGCCGGGTCAGCAGCGCTTCGATCGCGCTGTAATCGCCGCGCGCCTGCACCGGCTGCTTGACCCCCCACTCGCTGCCGGTGCGGGCCAGTTGAATGGCGGTGCCGGCGTTGGTCACTTCGACACTGTCGACCTTGTCGCGGTCGAAATTCAGGATGCGTTTCTCGCGCAAGTCAAAGGCCTTCTTGGCGAACGACCCTTCATGAAAGGCCTGCACCAGGAAGACGCGTTTCTCGCCGGGCTTGACCGCGTAGACGTCACTTTGCGTCGCGGTTTTCTCGCCGAGGTGCAATTCGCCGGTGACACCGCCGGCCGCTTTGAACGCCACCTTGATCTTGGGTTCGGCCAGACCGTATTCGGCGAGGTTGGCGGCGTTCTCGTCGATCACCCGATTAATCTCGAGCGCCGCAAGGCTCGAGGTCACCGATGACACGGCCGTTTGATCGGCGTCGCCGGTCACCGGTGCGGTCATCCGCCACGTGCCGTTTTCCTTGCGCAGCGAGCTGGTCTCGTTCTCCGAGGTCACGGTCAGCTCTTCGATCAGTTCGCCATCGACAGCGAACACCTTCTGTTTTTCCTCGATGCCGCCGGCCGGCCGCTTGGAGTCGACAAAATAGATGTAGCCGCCGAGTCCGGCGAGGACGACGATCAGGGCAAGCGTCGAGAGCAGGCCGCGCATGGCTTAGCGCCTCCGCCACCAGGTGTAGACTCCCGCGCCGAGGACCAGCCCGGGGATGATCAGCAACGACATCAGCATGATGCGTTGTTGCTGATCAGCGGTCAGCGTGACGCGGCGATCTTTCGCTTCACGCGGGCGGATGGCGATCAGGTTTTCCTGCTGCGCCAACCAGTTAATGGCGTTGAGGAAAAAGTTCTGGTTGCCCTGAATGCCGACCGCGTTATTCGCCGCAAAATCCGAATCGCCAATGACCGCAATCCGGCTCTCTGGTTTCGGCGCGTCAGGACTGAGATTGCCGGCCAGCGGCGGGGGAGGCGCGTCGGTCGCCGGCGCGCTGACCGCGGCGCCCAGGGCCACTGGCCCCTGACGATCGCCTTGATCGCCATTGAACTCGACGCGGCCCGAGGCCAGGCTCTTGAGATCACTTTCGGCCCAGCTTTGCGCGCTGGTCTGCACCAAGGCCTGCGGCGTCCGGCCATTGGCACCGCCTTCGACAACCGTCACCGAACGCGCCAGCGGAAAGGCGGTCATGACGCTGAAGCCTGCAGTGATCGGATGCCCGGGATAGATCGTGGCGACCGGCACCGACGCGTCGCCGCCAAACAACTGACCCATGCCGCTGGCGTCGACGACCACATCGTTACCGAGTGTGATTGACCACTCCTGCAGGAAGCTCCGCAGATTGGTGATCTCTGCACCGGCAGGCTCGGGCGGATCGATCATCAGGAGCAACTTGCCACCGGTGGCGACGTAGCGTTTGATGGCATCGATCTCAGGGGCGAGAAAATCGGTCTTCGGGCCGGCGACCACCAACAGGGTGGCATCGGCAGGCACGTCTTTCTGCTGCGCCAGGACCACCGACCCGACGCTGAAGTTATCGCGTCCCAGCGCCCCGGCGATGGTCGCGTAGCCGAGCCGATCCGCGCCGGCGGTGTCGCGCTCGCCGTGTCCCTGCGTGAAATACAACTTCTTTTCTTGTCCGCTGACCAACTTCACCAACGCGTTGGTCACGTCCTGTTCTTCTACCGCCGAAATGCGCTGCTCGCGGTCTTTGTAGTCCATCACCACTGTGCCGTAGGCACTGATCTCCGCCTGCTTGGCGCGCGCCGGGTTACGGTCGACGTCGACGTATTCGACCTGGACGTTCTTCGACTCGTAGGTGTAGGTGTCCAACCGATCGCGAAAGCGCTCGAAACCGGTGTCCTGGTCATAGACCGTGAAGCGCACCGGTGCATCGAGGTCGCGAAGGATGCGCTTCGACTGGTCGGAGAGGCTGAACGCCTGATTCTCGGTCAGGTCCCATCGCTTGTTCTGACGGGTGCCGAGGTAGTTCACGGCGACGAGGATGCCGACCGCGACCAGGATGCTGATCACCGACACGGTGCCGTAGCGCGCTTGACGCCGGCCGTAGAAGGACATGACGTCCCGCCATTGCCCGAGCATGTAGAGCAGGATGCAGGCCAGGCCGGCCCACGTCAGGTAGGTGCCGTATTGCATCCACTCCGGACGAAGAAAGCGAATCGCGACGGCGCCAAACACCAGCGCCGTACCAATCCAACCAATGACGCCCGTAACTTTATTCAGCATTAGCCCCGCCACCGTTCGCTGTCGACCGACTTTGCAGTCAGGAACAGCCCGAATGAAATGAAGCTCAGGTAGTACACCAGGTGCTTCGTGTCGATCACGCCCTTGGCGAAATCTTCAAAGTGATCGGTAATCGACAGATGCGAGAGCACCGCTTGCGCGGTCGGCCCGACGAAACTGCCGATCCAGTTGATCACCCACAGCATCAGAAACACCGAGAACGTCGCCAGCGTCGCGACGATTTGGCTCTTCGTCAAACTCGAGATGAGCAAACCGAGCGAGATGAAACAGCCACCCATCAGCAGCAGGCCGAGGTAGGCCGTCGCAATTGGTTTCCAATCCGGCTCGCCGTAGAGAAACAAGATGCCGAGGTGGAGCAGTGACACCGCCAGCATCGCGGCATACAACGTCATCGCGCCGAGGAACTTGCCAAAAATGATCTGGGCATCAGTGAGCGGAGAGGTGAGCAGCAACTCCATCGTGCCCGAGCGCTTTTCCTCGGCGTAGGTGCGCATCGTGATCGCCGGAAAAAAGAACAGCAGGATCACGGTGACGTTGCTGAGCAGCGGCGCAATGAGCATCTCGTTGATGTTCATCGGCGGCTGGCCCATCCCCCCGGTCATCTGCATGCTCTGCCGGTTGAAGAACGAGAGCAGCGCATAAAAGAACCAGCCGTAGAGCAGCGCGAACAAGCCGACGACGACATAGCCCATCGGCGAAGCAAAGTAGGCGCGCACCTCTTTGCCGGCAATTGTCAGGACGTTACGCATCGGCCACCTCCGTCTCGCTGGTCGCGATGGTGGCGTCGGGGGCAGGCGCCCCGGTCGCGTCCTCGGTGGTCAGGCTCAGGAAGATTTCTTCCAGACTCATGCGCATTGGTCTCAATTCGAGCAGCCCCCAGCCGCGGTTGACGATCGTCGAAGATAGTTCGCGGCGGATGTCATGACCGCGCTCGCTGTCGACCTCGACCTCGACCAGGCCGTCGCGTGCAGTCGCGCTGACCCGGGTAATGCCCGGAATCGCGCCGAGCGCAGTTTCGATCTCCCCCGCAGTGCCCGCCACCTGTAAATACATCGTCTCCGAACCGCGCAGTCGTGCCGTCAGGTTGTCCGGCGTATCAACCGCCACCACCCGCCCCTTGCTGATGATGACGACGCGCTGACAGGTCTGGCTGACTTCCGGAAGGATGTGGGTGCTGAGGACGATGGTGTGATTGCCACCGAGCTCGCGAATCAATTGCCGCGTCTCAATAATCTGTTTCGGGTCGAGCCCTGCCGTCGGCTCGTCGAGGATCAGCACATCTGGGTTGTGGATGATCGCCTGGGCCAGCCCGACGCGCTGTTTGTAGCCTTTCGACAGTTTCGCGCAGTGGCGGTTGGCCATGTCCGCGACCCAGGTCTTCTTCATCGCATCATCGACGCGCGACTTGATGTCGCGCCGCGCGACGCCTTTGATCCGAGCGACGAAGTTGAGGTACTCGCGCACCGTCATGTCGGGATAGAGCGGCGGCGTTTCGGGCAAGTATCCGGTGCGACGCTTGGCCTCGATCGGCTTCTCGAAGACATCGGAGCCGCCCACCAGGACGCGCCCTTCAGTCGCCGGCATGTAGCCGGTAATAATCCGCATCGTCGTCGTCTTCCCGGCGCCGTTTGGTCCGAGGAAGCCGAGAATTTCTCCGGCTTCGACGCGGAAGGTCACATCGTTGACGGCGGTGACAGTTCCGTATCGTTTCGTGAGGTTCTGAACCTCAATCATGGTGAAACCCTGTGCACTTGTACTTTGAACTTTGAACTACCGAGCGCGGCTGGGTAAAGTAGATGCCGCGTCAGTGGTGACGCAGCCCCCCATCTTATTCAAACCGTCAGCAGGCGGCAAGACGCCTCGGATCGCCGGACGCCCTGTGAAACGCCTGATTCTCATCCTAATCGTCGTCGCCGTCATCTTCGCCGCTGCCGGTGGCTGGTGGTGGGCGCGTGGCTCGCTGCCTGTTTTGGACGGTGAACTACGGGTTGCTGGTCTGCAGGCGCCGGTGGAGGTGTTGTTTGACGGCCACGGCGTGCCGCATGTCTATGCGTCGGGACCGGAAGACGCGTGGTTTACCGCCGGCGTTCTCCACGCCCGGGATCGACTCTGGCAGATGGAGTTGTACCGTCGCGCGGCCTATGGACGACTATCCGAGGTTTTCGGTAGCGACACGCTGGCGATTGATCGCCGCTTGCTGACGCTGGACCTGCGTGCCGCCGCTGAGGCCGAGTGGCGCGCCGCACCGCCCGTGGTCCGCGACGCACTGACCCGCTACGCCGCGGGCGTGAACGTTCAAATGGAAGGGGCAGGGGGGCGTTTGCGTCCGCTGGAGCTGCAGATCCTCCGCACAACCACTGCGCCGTGGACCGCGATCGATTCGCTTGCAGTCGGGCGCCTGCTCGCCTGGCGGCTTGCCGAGAATCACCAGGCCGAACTGGTTCGGCACGCGCTGGCGACGCAGTTTGGTGTCGATGAAGCATTGCGATTAGGGGGCCGTTACCCTGCTGATGGCCCCACGGTCATACAGGGACCCGCTCCGCGGGTGGGACCGCCTTCGGCGGTGGGACCGGCTTCGCCGGTCGGGCGGTGGGACCGGCTTCGCCGGTCGGGGGACCGCTCGCTGCGCTTGCGGTAGGACAGCCCACCGGCGAAGCCGGTCCTCCTACCGGCCGAAAGGCCGGTCCCACCACGAGCAAAGCGAGTGGTCCCACCGGCCAGTTTCCAGCCGGTCTGGAATGGCTGGAGCCGAGCGCGCGGCGCGGCAATTCCAACAACTGGGTCGTTTCGGGACGACGGACCGCCACTGGCCGGCCATTACTGGCCAACGATCCACATCTCCAACTGGAGTTTCCCGGCGTCTGGTACGAGATGCATCTGGTCGCTGCTGGTCTCGACGTGATCGGCGTCACCGTACCCGGGACGCCCTTCATCGTGCTCGGCCACAACGCCCAGATGGCGTGGGGGATGACCAACACCGGCGCCGACGTGCAGGACCTCTACGTCGAGCGCATCGACCTGGCGCGCAAGCGCTACTGGTATCGCGGCCAGTGGTTGCCTCTGCAGGTTGCGCGGACCGAGATTCCCATCCGTGGCGCCGCGCCGCAACCGTTCGAAGTCTGGCGTACGCGCCATGGCACCGTGTTCGCCGAGGTCGGGTTGGAGTGGGACGATGCGCCGGTGTGGCTGGCGTCAGATGCCGATCGCACCGGTGAGCGACGGGCCTTTGCACTGCGATGGGACGCGGCGGGTGGCGAGATGGCCGGTGCCTTCGAGGCGCTCAATCGGGCGACAACCTGGGCCGACTTTACCTCCGCGGTCGAGCGATTTGCCGCGCCGTCACAAAACTTCGTGTACGCCGATGTCGAAGGCAACATCGGGTACGCGATGTCGGGCGTATTACCAGTCCGCTCCGGCGGCGTTGGCATGTTCCCCAACGACGGCACCACCGGAGAAGGCGAATGGAGCGGTAGCGTCGGCCCAGCGGCCTTGCCGCGACTGTTCAATCCGCCGCGCGGCTTCATCACCTCGTCCAATAACCAGATCGATCGGTCCTGGCCCGGTTTGATCACGCGCGATTGGGCGCTGCCCTTCCGCACGCAGCGGCTACACGACGTGCTGGCCGAGACCCAACGGGTTGATCTCCAGACAGCCGCGGCGTGGCAAAACGACCTAACCGCTCTTGATGCGGCGGCAATCCTGCGCCATCTGCCGCCCGCTTCGGCGGCGCCATCGGGTGAGTCGGCGACGATGCGATTGAGCAGCACCGACCACCAACCACCGACCACTGATTACCGACCACCGACCACCGAGGGTGCGGCCGGCGAACGCACACTCAATGACCTCCGCGGCTGGAATCACGTGATGGACGATCGCCCGATCGTGACGGTGTATCACTTATTTGAAGATGCGTTGTGGCGACGAACCTTCGTTGACGAGATGGCTGAAGAGTTATTCGAGCGCTTTTTCGTATGGGCCGGCGCCGAGCGGCCGGCCGGCCTTCACGCAATCATTGATGATCAGAACTCGCGGTGGTTTGACGACATCGGCACGCTCGATCGTCGCGAAACGCGCGACGATATTTATCGACTCGCCGCTAGCGACGCGACGGCCCGGCTGGCGCGAGACTTCGACGGCGGCATGTCTTGGAGCCGTGCGCACGCGGCTCGTTTCGAACATCCGCTCGGCGCGGGTGCGCGCCCGCTCAGCTGGCTGTTCAATCGCGGGCCGTCCGAGGTCAGCGGCGGGATCAGCACCGTGATGCGCATCAGCCATCATCGGTTGCGGCCCTTCGCCGCATGGGAAGCGCCGTCGTGGCGCGAGCTGTTTGATGTCGGCAATTGGGACGGGTCGCAGGTGGTGTTGCCAGCCGGGCAGTCGGGCCATCCGCTCAGCCCGCATTATTTCGATCAGAATGAGATGTGGCGACTCGGTCAGTATCGGTCGCAGCCATTTTCGCGGGCAGCCGTTGACGCGGCCCGCGCCCATCGTTTGTTATTACTGCCCTGAGGAGGATTCATGTCTGTCGACGTAGGTTCGAACGCTCCCGATTTCACCCTGATGGATCAAGACCGCCAGCCGGTCACGTTGAGTCATGCAGTCAAGAACGGCCCCGTGGTGCTGGCCTTTTTCCCCGCCGCATTCAGCTCGACGTGCCAGACCGAAATGTGCACCTTCCGCGATTCGATGACCGCGCTCGGGGCCTCGAAGGGGCAAGTCCTTGGGGTGAGCACCGACACGTTCTTTGCGCTCAAAGCCTGGGGTGACCAGCAGAAATTCGAGTTCCCGCTACTGAGCGACTACAACAAAGAGGTGATTCGCAGCTACGGCGTGGTCAATCCCGACATGATCGGATTGAAGGATATCGCCAAGCGCAGCGTCTTCGTGATCGATCAAAAGGGTGTGGTACGGCACAAGGAAGTGCTCGACGACGCGCGGAATGAGCCGGACTACGAACGCGTCAAGGCGGCGCTCCAGAGCCTGTAGCAAAACACACGCGAAGATCACGAAGATCACGAAGTAAATCAGCCGACGAATTTTTTCGTGTCCTTCGTGTCTTCGTGTTGTAGTCTATGAACATATGAGCAGTAGCTCAGATGTTCGCGAGACCGTCGCCGACCGCTGCGACCTGACCCATCTTCATCCCTCCAAGGTCGCGGCGCTGCGCGCGGCGTTGGTGGGTCCAGACGATGTCACCGACCTGGCGGAGACGTTTCGCGCGTTAGGCGATCCGACACGCGTGCGCATGCTCGATGCGCTGTCGCACGGCGAACTGTGCGTCTGTGATCTGGCGGCGATCGTCGGCCTGTCCGAGTCAGCGGTCTCCCATCAATTGCGGCTGCTCCGCAACTTACGCCTGGTCCGCCCGCGGCGTGACGGACGGATGGTCTTCTACGCGCTCGATGATCGCCACATCATGACGCTGTTCCGTCAGGGCCTCCGCCATATCCAGGAAGCTGGCGGGCGGGCCGCGGCCCGCGCGACGCAGAGGTCGGCACGGTGAACGCCCCGACAGCGACGATGTCCGCGCCGATGTGCCCGCGCTGCGCCGTGCACGCCGAATCGGTGTTTCGCATCGATGGCCTGTGTTGCAGTGAGGAAGCGGCAATTCTGCAACGCCGTCTGCGACCGCTTCTCGGGATCGAGGACGTCGCCGCAGACATCGTCGGCCAACGGCTCCACATCAAGTACGACGCCGCGGTACTTTCGACCAACGTCATCGTTGATGCCGTCGCCGAAACCGGGATGCGCGCCTGGCTCGAGCACGAAGAGCGCGTGGTCCCGGCGGCGTCGCCGGCGCGCGGGTGGCTGGTGCTGGCGTCGGCCCTGGCATTAGTCGCCGGGTTGGTGCTGGAGTTTGCCGGCGCTGCGCCCGCCGTGGTGATTACGGCGTTTGTCGCTGCGACGGTGACTGGCGCGGTGTTCCCCGCGCGCCGCGCGTTATCTTCACTGCGCATTCTCAACCTCGATATCAACGTTCTGATGCTGGTGGCCGTGGTCGGCGCCATGGTCCTGGGCGAATGGAGCGAGGCCGCCACCGTCGTTTTCCTGTTTGCGATCGCGCAGTGGCTCGAGTCGCGCAGCATGGATAAAGCCCGGCAGGCGATTCGCGCGCTGATGGACCTGACGCCGGCTGAAGCGCGGGTGCGTCACGACGGTCATGAGGAGATGCTGCCCGTGGAGCGGGTCTCGATCGGGAGCGTGATGGTCGTCCGCCCCGGCGACAAAATCCCGCTCGACGGCCGCATCGTGGCGGGGCGATCGGATGTGAATCAGGCGCCGATTACCGGCGAGTCGCTGCCGGTCGACAAAGCCATCGGCGACGAAGTGTTTGCCGGCACCATCAATGGTCACGGCGCGCTCGATGTCTCGGTGACGCGGCATCGCGGTGACACGGCCCTCGCACGGATCGTCCACCTGGTCGAGACCGCGCAGGCGCAACGCGCGCCCTCACAGCAGTTTATTGATCGCTTCGCGCGCTATTACACGCCGGCCGTGCTGATTGCCGCCGCTGCGCTGGCGTTGGTCCCCGCTGCACTCGGGATGCCGGTGGAAATCTGGTTGTACCGCGCCCTGGTGTTGCTGGTGGTGTCGTGTCCGTGTGCGCTGGTCATCTCCACACCGGTCTCGATCGTCTCGGCCTTGGCCGGCGCCGCTCGCCGCGGTGTGTTGATCAAAGGTGGGGTGCACCTGGAGCGCCTGGCGTCGATCAAAGCGATGGCCTTCGACAAGACCGGGACGCTGACCCGTGCCTCACTCAGTGTGACGTCGATCGCCGCGCTCGCGGACCAATCCGACGAAGCGATGCTTGCCCTTGCTGCCGCCGTTGAGAGTCGCTCGGAACACCCGATCGCCACCGCGATCGTCGCCGCCGCACACGCGCGCGGACTCGCAATCGCAGGGGCGACCGACGTTCGGGCGCTGCCCGGCCTCGGCGTTGAGGGCCGGGTCGATGGTGGCGTGGTCATGTGTGGCAATGCGCGGTTATTCCGTGAGCAGGGCCGCCTCACTTCAGAGGCAGCTGCGGCCGCCGACACGATCTCCAGCAGCGGCGCATCGACCGTGTTGGTTGCGCACCGCGGCATCATCGTCGGCGCGATTGGTGTCGCAGACCAGGAACGGGAGCTCGCCGCAGACGCCATCGATCTCCTGCACCGCCAGGGGATCAGGCCGATCGTGATGCTCACCGGTGACCACCAATCCGCCGCCCGCGCGATTGCCGCGCGGCTGGGCATCGACGATGTGCGCGCCGGGTTGCTGCCGCAGGAGAAAGTCACGGCGGTGCAGGCGCTGCGCCAGCAGTACGGCGCGATTGCAATGGTCGGCGACGGGGTCAACGATGCTCCGGCGCTGGCGGCCGCCGATGTCGGCATTGCCATGGGGGCGATTGGCAGTGACGCGGCGCTGGAAACCGCCGATGTCGCATTGATGAGCGATGAACTGCCGAGGATTGCCTACGCCATCCGCCTCAGTCGCGCGACGGTGCGAAACATCCACACCAACATCGCGCTCTCGCTGGTCCTCAAAGGCGCATTTCTGGTGATGGCGGTCACCGGCTACGCCACGCTGTGGATGGCGGTGATTGCCGACACGGGGACGTCTTTGCTTGTCGTTGCCAACGCGATGCGGTTACTGCGGCAACGGTGAAAGTGCTGGCACTCAGCACTTTGCACTCAGCACTTATTTCCGCGGTTGAAAGAAATGCGCATCCACGAACTCGTCAATCGCGCCTTGATCGGCGGCGGTGACCCGTTCGAACTGCAACCCCATCCCCATTCGCGTATCGCTCCAACTGACAAACGCCTCGGCATCGATATCTTTCTTCGAACCCGGCAGGCGAAAGCGCAGCCGCGCCTTGGCGAGTCGTTCGAGCGGGCTGGTCGTGCGGATCGCGATGCCGCCGCGACTCAGATTGAGTGTCAGCGCCGCCGCGATAGTGTTTCCGAACCGATACGCAATCGGAATACCCAGCACCACGCGCGGGCTGCCGCGTCGATTAAAGTTGTCCGGAAACAGATGCGGCGCCAGCGACGGCAGGATGTGCTGCACCGCACTGTATTCGTTGACGTAGCCGGCGACACCCAGGGCCGCCAGGTCGCGGACCTCTTCCGGCGTATTGACCGTTCCGCTGAAGATCAATATCGGCAAGCGGCCCTCGTCCATCTTGCGGATGTTGCGCACCACCTCGACGCCTGAGGCATGCGGCAGCCGCAAGTCGATAACCAGCAGATCCAATTGGGCCAGGTCGGTGCGCACGCGGGCGAGCAGTTCGGCGGCGCTCTTCACGGTCAATGCACGGTGTCCCGCGCCCTCGATCGCCGCTTTGAAGCGGTCGCGGACAAACGCGGTATCGTCGGCAACGAGAACGGTCTTGGCGGTAACCGCAGCGGGCATTTTGCAGCAGACGAACGGCGGGTCCGTTCGTTGCAGACTCTATCAGCTTCTCGTTATAATTCGAACATCTTCACTGTTTTTCCATCCGCAGGAGCGTGCAATGGCAGCTAATTGTCCCGAGTGTGACTCAATCATCGATCTTGACGAGATGGAGGTCGATATCGGCGACGAGATGTCATGCATGGAATGCGGGGCGCTTGTCCGCGTCGCCAGTGACTCCCCCCTCGAACTCGAATTGGCCGACGACGACGATGACGACGACGACGATGACGATGACGATGAGGAGGACGAGGAAGAAGAGGAAGAAGAAGAGGACGACGAAGACGACGTCAAAGATGAAGAGTAATGCGCGTGCCTGATCTGCTTGCCGCGAAGGAGCTGGCCCTTCGCGAAATCCTGGCCGAACTCGGCTCGGTCGTCGTGGCCTTCAGCGGCGGCGCCGACAGTGCGTATCTTGCGCATGAGGCGTTTTCCGTGTTGGGCCCGCGCGCACTGGCGGTCACCGCCGACAGCGCCAGTTACCCCGATGCGCACCGCCAATTGGCCTTACGCGTCGCGTCCGAGTTTCGTATTCCGCACGAAGTGATTCGAACCGGCGAACTGCAACGGCCCGAATATCGCGCTAACCCGGCGAACCGCTGTTACTACTGCAAGGACGAGCTGTATTTGCATCTCACCGCGCTGGCCAAAGCGCGCGGCTTTTCGGCCGTTGCCGATGGCAGCAACGCCGACGATCGCGGCGATTACCGCCCCGGCCGGCAGGCCGCACGTGAATACGGCGTACGAAGCCCGCTCGACGAGGCGCAACTCTCCAAAGACGAGATTCGCATGCTCTCGCGTCAGGCCGGTCTGCCGACGTGGGACGTGCCGGCGTCGGCCTGCCTGTCGTCGCGCATTCCCTACGGCAGCGAAGTTACCGAAGAGAAGCTTCAGACCATCGAGCAAGCCGAACGCGTGCTCCGTGAGCTCGGCTTTCGGGTCTTTCGCGTCCGCCATCACGATGCCCTTGCCAGATTGGAGATCGCGAAAGACGAAATGGCTCGCGCTTTCGAGCCGGCGATCAACGCGACCCTCATCCGCGAGTTGAAAGCGGTCGGCTATCAGCACGTCACGATTGATTTACAGGGCTATCGGCTCGGCAGCCTGAACGAAGCGCTGCGGCTGCGCCCCATCCAGTGATCCGGGGTGCCCTTGCGGCATTAGCGCTGGCGTTTGCGCTGGCGCACGTTCCGTATCTCGTTTCTTCGCTGGAAGACATCGACTCGGTCAATTTTGCGCTCGGGGTCCGTGACTTCGATGTCGCCGAGCATCGTCCGCACCCGCCCGGCTATCCGATTTACATCGCCCTGGGCAAAGCCGGCGTACCGATGGTGCGTGCGGTGAGCGGAGTCGCCTCGCCGGCGACGATCGAAGCGAGGACGCTGTCGGTCATCGCATTGATCGGCGCGATGGTGGTGATCCTCGTGCTCTATCGCGTCCTGACATGCCTGAGACGCGCGGACGACGAGTTCATTCGCCCGCCGTGGTCGACCCTCGACCCGATCGCGCTAGCCGCGACGGCGTTGACGATCGCCTGCCCGCTGTTTTGGTATCTCGGCGTGCGTCCGATGAGCGACGTCCCCGGTCTGGCGGCGGCATTGGCGGCGCAGGCCGCACTCGCGCTGGCGTGGTGGCGTCAGCAACGTGACGCTGACGGCGACCGACGCCTCGCGCCTGAGCGCATCGGTGCGTCGGGACGCATGATCGTGCTCGGCGCGCTGCTCGCAGGTCTCGCCATTGGCTTCAGGTCACAGAACGCGTTCCTGACTGTGCCGCTGTTGTTCGGCGTGCTGGTCGACCGCATCGGGCGAGGCGTCGCCGGCGCGATGATCGGTGGAGCGGTCGCGTTCAGCGTTGGTGTGTTGGCCTGGGCGGTTCCGCTGGTGGTGGCGAGCGGCGGGTGGACCGCCTATCTAGGCGCGCTCGGATCGCAGGCCGGCGAGGATTTCGCCGGCGCTGAGATGCTCTATCTCAACCCCGCGCCACGGCTGGCCGCCTTCGCCTTGATGCGCACGCTGATTTTTCCCTGGGACTCGATCGCGCTTGGTTCAGTGGTCATCGCACTCGCCGCGGTCGGCGTCGTCGCATTATTTACGCGCGATCGACGCGCCTTGGCCGCAGTCGGCCTTCTCACGATCCCGTATCTGATTTTTCATCTGCTGTTCCAGGACACGCATTTTGTGCGCTATGCCCTCCCGCTGGTGCCTGCGGTGGCGTTTCTCGCTGTGCATGGCTTGACGCTGCTGGCCCGCCGCGCCGCCTTGCCGGCTACCGGACTACTGGCACTGTGGGCGGTGGCAACAGGTGCGCCGACGCTTGCAGCGTATGCGAGTCAACCGAGTCCGACGGCGATGGCATTTGCGGAGATCCGCGCGGCGGTCTTGACCTCCGTCCCCGCGACCTCCGTCCCCGCGACCTCCGTCCCCCCGACCCGTCCGGGCGCGTTGGCGCTGCATCAGACATTTCGCCGTCCCCTGGAAGCCGATCCGGTGCCGATCGCGCGCATTCTGGCAGCGCCACCCCGCCGCGAGTGGCTCGAGTTGGTGCGTTACTGGAGAGATGGCCACATCGAACCAGTCTGGTTTCTCGCCGACCCGAGGCGCAGTGATCTGGCGCTGATCGATCCGCGCAGCCGTGCCGACCGCACCGACTTCGCGTGGCCGTTCACGTCACTGTCGGAGCTCGGCGGCATTCGCCCGCTTGGCCTGACCTGGTATCGCCTGCCTGCCCCCGGCTGGTTTGCTGAGGAAGGATGGGCGCTGACCCCGGAAACCGCGGGCATTGCGCGTGTGACCGGGCAGGGGCCGGCAATCGCGCCGATCACGGCCTGGGTGCGCCGGCGAAATGAAGCGACGATGATGCTGATCGGTGGGCGACATCTTGGCGCAACCGGCGACGGGCCGGTCACCTTCCGCGCAGCCGTGGATGGCAGGGAGGTCGCCGCGTGGGAGGCCTCAGCCGGATTTTTTGTCAGGGAGATTGCACTCCCCGCCGGCGCGCTCTCCGGCGACGGGCCGCTCGCTCGGTTGACCCTTGCCTCGACCGCGCGCAGTGGCAAACCGATCGCGACCGCCATCGAACAGTTCGACCTGCAGTCGGAGGGCGCGCTGATGTGGGCCTACGACGAAGGCTGGCACGAGGCCGAATACAACCCGGCGATCGGGATGTGGCGGTGGACCTCGAATTACTCGACCCTGCGGATTCTCAATGCGACGACGCCCATTGCGGTCACGATCCGGGTCGAGCAGCCCAACCGGTATTTCGATCAGGCGCCGCAGGTCCGGCTCAAGACCGGCGACCGCGTGGTTGGCGAAACCCGGTTTGACACGAACGAATTGTGGAGCGTGATCGTGCCGCTCGATGCCCTGCAGGCCTCAGGCGGTCGTTTGACAATCGAGACGGATGAGGTCTTCGTCCCGGCGGACCGTGACGGCGGGGACGACCAGCGGCGCCTGAGCTTGCGCATCTTCGGCGTGAATATCGCAGCTCAGCGTTGACACGATCAGACTCAAGCTTGTAAGCTGCAGCCATGACCGTACTTCAGCGCACTGCCGGCCTCGTCGCGTTCTGCGTCCTCATCAGCCTCGGCGCCGCCGCGTGCGCCAAGAAACCTGCAGCCGTCGTGCCCGTCGCGCCCCCGCCGGTGGCCGCAGCGCCGGCCGCGCCGCCAGCGCCGCCACCTCCTGCGCCGCCGCCGCCGGCACCCGCCGCGGCGGCACTGACCGAAGAGGATATTTTCAGCCGCAAGTCACTCGAGCAGCTGAATTCAGAACGGCCGCTCGGCGATGCTTACTTCAACCTCGATCAGCACACGCTGCGTGACGACGCCCGCGCGCCGTTGCAGAAGAACGCTGATTGGATGAAGCGCTGGACCACCACCCGCATTACTGTGGAAGGCCACTGCGACCAACGCGGTTCGACCGAATACAACCTGGCCCTTGGCGAGCGCCGCGGTAACGCCGTGAGAGATTACCTGGTCAGTCTCGGCGTCCCGAGCGAGCGGATTGAGGTGGTGTCGATGGGGAAGGAATCGCCGTTCTGCAGCGAATCAAACGAGGCGTGCTGGCAGCAAAATCGCCGCGGCCACCTCGTCATCACCGCGAAATAAGCATCGTCGCGAGATCGCGCTCGGTCAGCGGGCCGCGCGCGATCTCCACGCCGTCGCGCAACAGCACCGGGATCTCGTAGCGATAGCGTGCCCACAG
The DNA here is from genome assembly GCA_035575715.1 of Vicinamibacterales bacterium. GTDB lineage: Bacteria > Acidobacteriota > Vicinamibacteria > Vicinamibacterales > UBA2999 > JACCSI01. Next base: position 37,405 of record DATLXN010000017.1, read on the forward strand.
CCCATCGTCTGCGGTGATATCGATCTCGTCGATGGTGAAGTCGAACTCGACGCACAGATCGTCGAGCGCCGCCCGCACGTCTTCACAGAGATGACAGCCTGGCTTGGAGTAGAGAGTGAGCGTCACGCTCGCCTCACTGCGCGATGTTGGAAGCGATCTGTTGCGCCGCGGCGCGTGGGTCGCGGGCAGCCGTGATCGGACGGCCGATCACCAGGTACGAGGCGCCGGCCGCGATGGCTTCCGCAGGCGCCATCGTGCGCACCTGATCATCAGTGGCCCCGCCCCCGGATCGAATGCCCGGTGTCACGATGGTGAAATCCGCACCACAGGCCTCGCGGATGGCGACAATCTCGAGCGGCGATGCGACGACACCGTCAAGGCCGGACTCCTGCGCCAGACGCGCAAGGTGCACGACGTGAGTCAGCACAGCGTGCGGTACCCCCGTTTCGTGAAGCTGCGCGGCATCGAGGCTGGTCAACACGGTCACCGCAATTACTAACGGGCGTGCACTGCCGCGTTTCTCGGCGGCTTGGACGGCCGCATCGGCAGCCGCGCGCATCATCTTGCGGCCACCCGACGCGTGCACGTTGACCATCCATGCACCGGTACTGACCGCGGCGGCAACCGCGCCAGCGACGGTGTTCGGAATGTCGTGAAACTTCAGATCGAGAAAGGTGCGCTCGCCGCGCTCAGCAATGGCGCGAACGATTGCCGGGCCTTCGGCGGTGAACAACTGTTTGCCGATTTTGAAGCCGCCAACCGTGCCACTCAGGCGATCGACCATAGCGGTGGCGTCCTGCGCGGTGTCGACGTCGAGAGCGACCAGCACGCGATTCATTTTCTGCACACCATCGGCAACTTCAGCAGTGTTCTTTGTCACAAGTTGTCACAACGGGGCCAGGCTCCGGATGCACGGCCGTCCGCGGCGACGTGTCGACGCTGCCGATCAACTCGGTCACCTTGCCAACCTGATGGCGGAGCATGTAATCGTCGAGGCCGTCGAGGACCTTGTTCCAGACAAACGGATCCGTGAAATTCGCGGTGCCAATCTGTACCGCGGTTGATCCGGCGAGCATGAACTCAACGGCATCCGTGGCATCGGCGATCCCGCCCATGCCGATGATCGGAATCTTAATCGCCCGAAAGCACTCCCACACCATCCGAATGGCGATCGGGCGGATCGCCGGGCCGCTTAACCCACCCAGCATGTTCGACAATCGTGGCCGGCGTGTTTCGACGTCGATCGCCATCGCCAGAAACGTATTGACCAGCGACACCGCATCTGCGCCTGATTCCTCTGCGGCGCGGGCGAACGACGGCACATCGGTCACATTCGGCGTCAGCTTGGGAATCACCGGCAGCGTGGTCACCTTGCGGACCGCCGCCGTCACCTGGGCGGTCCCGATCAGGCTGCAGCCGAACTGGATGCCGCCCTCCTTGATGTTCGGGCACGAGATGTTCAACTCGATCGCCGCCACGCCTTCAGCGTCAGAGAGGACACGCGCGACCTCGGCATACTCGTCGAGCGTCGTGCCGCAGATGTTGACGATGGTGCGCGCCCCGCGTGCGTGGAGCAGTGGCAGTTTCTCTCGGACAAAGCGATGCACGCCAATGCCCTGCAGCCCGATCGCGTTGAGCATGCCGGCCGGTGTCTCGGCAATCCGCGGTGGCGGATGTCCTTCGCGCTCGTTCAAGAACAGGCCCTTGACCGCCACACCGCCAAGGCGCGACAGATCCACCACCTCCTCGTACTCGACGCCATAGCCGAAGCAGCCACTGGCAGCAATGATTGGATTGGGTAGTTCGAGCGCACCAATCCGCACGCGCAGGTCCATCAACACTTCTCCCAGACGATGGTCGATCCGTCGAACACCGGACCGGTGACGCAGGCGCGTACGAAGTGCGAATGTTCGGAGCCGTTACGCACCGGGATCACGCAGCTGTAGCAGCCACCAAGTCCGCACCCCATCACCCGTTCGACCGACACTTCCGACGGTTGCCGATACTTCGCCGCCAAACGCGCCACGGCTTCGAGCATCGGTTCTGGCCCACAGGCATACAGCATCGCGCGGCCCGCGTCGGGCAGTTGCGCAAGCGATTGCTCCAGCGGAATAGTGACGCGGCCGTGGGTCCCGCGCGATCCGTCTTCCGTGGACAGGATCGTCGTCACGCCGAGTCGTTCAAAGAACTCGAGGTAGAACAATTCGCGTGCGCTCCGCGCACCGTAGAACAGGGTGGTCTGGACCTGGCGATGCGAAAGTGATTCTGCGAGTGTCGCGAAGGGAGCCAGGCCGACTCCGCCGGCGATCAACCACGCCTCACCGGCCACGGTTGGGGAAAAGGGCTTGCCGAGCGGGCCCAGGCACGACACGCGCCCGCCGGCCTCGAGCGCATACAGGGCCCGCGTGTTGCGGCCGGCCCGTTTGTTCAAAATGCTGATCGCCCTAACGCGCCCGCCCTCGCGAATCACCTCGAACACTGAAAAAGGGCGGCGCAGGATCGAGTCTGGCAGTGGCCCCGCTTTGACCATGACAAATTGACCGGGCTGAGTCAGTTCGCCGATCTCGGGTGCGGCCATGGTCAGCACGTTGTAGTCATCGGATAAGCGGACGTTGCTGATCACGTCTGCATGCACGTCGACGGGCATTAGGGAATTATAAGTGCTGAGTGCTCAGTGCTCAGTGCTTAGTGCTTAGTGCTGAGTGCTGGTGCTGGGTGCGTAGAATGTGACGTGCGCTTTCTGCGGATGTTGTCGAACTCGGCGATCGCTGGTGCCGTGGCTGCGGGCTATCTGACGATTCTCGTTCTCCATCTCAACCCGACGTTCCCGTTATCGCTCGACGCCGTTGTGCCGCTGGCGCTGGCGATGGGGCTCGCCTACGGCGTCAACCTGACGGCTGTGTTCTACGTACTGATCGTGCTGCGGCAACTCACCGCAAACGAGGTGTTGTCGCCGGGATGGCTGAGCGTCCGCTTGTTGTCCTGGCTGTGCACCATCGCAGCTGGGGCCGGTGCGACGGTGATGTGGCTCAATCTGCGTGGTTACGGCGCGGTGCTCGAGCCACAGGCGCTGAGCCGCATGACTGCCGGGGCGATCACGGTGACCGCGTCTGCAGGTGTCTTCCTGTTGATCGCGTTGGCACACATCGGCCGCCGCGGCGGCGCGGTCAGCGCGCTACTGCTGACGTCGATGATGGTCATTTCGCTGGCCGCACCGCTCACCGCGAGAGGGTGGGATGACGCGACGACGCTGGTCGCACGATCGACGGCGCCGGTGGTCGGGCTCGAATGGGCGCCGCGCGCGGGCCGGGTCACGGTCATTGCGCTCGATGGCGCGACGCTGGACGTTATCTCGCCAGCCGTCGCGGAGGGCCGACTGCCGAACTTCGGCCGCATCTTCGACGGCGGGGCCGTGCTGCATCTCGCGACGTTGCAGCCGACCCAAGCCGAGCCGGTGTGGAGTGCGGCGGCGACCGGTCGAGTCCCGGTTGCCAATGGCATTCGCGCATCGGCGCTCTATCGAGTTCGGGCCGGCGGCCCGGCGCTTGAACTCTTACCCGACTATTGCTTCGCACAGGCGCTGGTGCGATTCGGCGTAATGAACGAAACCCCGCACGATTCGCGGTCGCTCCTGTCGCGCCCCCTCTGGAACATTCTGAGCGACGCCGGCATTTCGACTGGCGTGGTCGGCTGGCCGCTGACCGACCCGGCCCCTCCGGTCAATGGCTTTGTGATCAGCGATAACTTCCATCGCCTGAGTAGCGCTGAACTTGGCCTGGAGGGCGGCACGTCGGTCGCCCCGGCAGAACGATTTGCTGACGCCAGAGCAGCGCTGACCACCAATCCGCTTCCTGATCCGGTGGCCGTCGTGTCGACTGGAGGCGAGACACCGCAAGGCGACGCCGACGCGCGTGCGGACCCGGCGCCGATCGCCGCCGACCGGATGCACCTGCAAATTCTTCGCGCCTTTGAGATGGCGATACCGACGCAGTTTACGGCTGTCCGCTTTCCCGGCCTCGACGCTGTCGGCCACTACTTTCTTCGTTACGCGAACCCGTCGGCCTTTGGTGATGTCTCCGAAGAGGAGCGCCGTCGCTATGGCCGCGTGCTTGGTGAGTATTACGGTTTCATCGATAGCGTCGTCGGCCGCGCCGTCGATACGCTTGGACCCGACGATCTGTTGCTCGTCGTCTCGGCTTTCGGAATGGAGCCGCTCAGCCCTGGTAAACGCGTTCTCGAGCGCGTCGTCGGCAACGCCCGTCTGAGCGGGACCCACGAACGCGCGCCGGATGGTTTCCTGCTGGCGTTCGGCGGCGCCGTTGCACCAAGCCGCCCCGCGCGCGCCTCCATCCTCGATCTCGCCCCGACCGTTCTGTACTATCTCGGCCTCCCAGTCGGCCGCGACATGGACGGCTTCGCCCGCACCGATCTCTTCCGCCCGAACTTCACCGCCTCCCGTCCGATCACCTTTATTCCGACCTACGGCAGGTGAAAATCAGCACTTAGCACTTGAGCTATACTCCCCTTCTCTTTAACTGCGGACCCGAGAGTTCGCGAAGAGGGGATTCATGCAGACCTGCCAGAAGGTCGCGCCATGCCGGTAGTCATGGACGCCGACCGCATCTCACGTGCGCTCACGCGCATTGCTCACGAAATCGTCGAACGGAATCGCGGCCTCAGTGACATCTCGCTCGTCGGTGTCCGTAGCCGAGGTGTGCCGCTGGCCAAGCGCATCGCCGACGCGTTGAAAGTCATCACCGGTGACGATGTCAGCACCGGCGCGCTCGACATCACGCTGTACCGCGACGATCTGATGCGGCACCAGGTTGGACCACAACCGCTGGTTCGCCGGACCGAAATTCCGTTTTCAATCGACGACCGGACGATCATCCTGGTCGACGATGTGCTCTACACCGGACGCACCACACGTGCGGCGCTCGATGCGTTGGTCGACTTTGGCCGTCCGCGGGCGATTCAGCTCGTCGCACTGGTCGATCGCGGACACCGCGAACTCCCGATCAAAGCCGATTACGTCGGCAAGAACGTGCCGACATCACGGCGTGAAAGTGTCCAGGTTCGCCTGCAGGAAATCGATGGCGTCGACGAAGTCGCCATCCACGGCGAGGAGTAAGCCATGGACGCTGCGTCGCAACCGCTCACCGCCCTCCGCCGCAAGGACCTGCTTGGCATTGCTGACCTGAGCGCCGAAGAGATCGTCCTGATTCTCGACACTGCTGATGCGATGCGGGAAGTCGGTCAACGCGCGATCAAAAAGGTCCCCACTCTGCGCGGCCGCACGGTCGTGAATTTGTTCTTCGAGCCCAGCACGCGGACGCGCACGTCATTCGAGATTGCCGAGAAGCGGCTCAGCGCCGATACCCTGAGCGTCGCGATCGGCACGTCGAGCGTGGTCAAGGGCGAGACGCTGATTGATACGGCGATGACCATCGAAGCACTCGGCCCGAGCATGATCGTGATGCGCCACAGTTCGTCCGGGGCGTGTCACATGCTGTCGCGGATTTGCCGGTCGGGCATCATCAACGCCGGTGACGGGACGCATGAGCATCCGACGCAAGCGCTGCTCGACGCCTACACCATCCGCGATCGCAAAGGCCGGTTGCAGGGACTCAAGGTCGCCATTGTCGGCGACCTGCTGCATAGCCGGGTGTTGCGCTCGAACATCTTGCTGCTGACGCGGCTCGGCGCCGAGGTGTGGGTGTGCGGACCGCGCACGTTGATTCCGACCGGCATCGAGCGGATGGGCGTCACCGTCACCACCTCGGTCGAGGCCGCGGTCAAGGACGCCGACGTGATCATGATGCTGCGGATCCAGCTCGAACGCATGCAGGGCGGCTTTTTTCCATCGCTGCGCGAATACTTCACGACCTTTGGCATGACCGAAGCGCGGGTGAGCCGGGCGAAGGAAGACGTGATGATCATGCACCCCGGACCGATGAACCGAGGTGTCGAGATTGCGTCGGAAGTTGCAGACGGGCCGTTCTCGGTGATTCTCGACCAGGTAGCGAACGGGGTGGCGGTGCGCATGGCTGTGCTCTACCTGCTCGCAGGAGGAGCGGAAGATGAAGCGGCTGCTTAAGGGAGGGCGCGTCGTTGACCCGGCCGCGGGTCTGGATGGCGTGTTCGACATTCTGATCGACGGCGATCGCATTGCGCAGGTGGGCAGCAATCTGGCGCAGTCGCTGGCCGAGGGCGGGTCGGTCATCACCATCCCTGCGGGCCTGGTGATTTGTCCGGGTCTGATCGACATGCATGTCCATCTGCGCGAACCCGGCCAGGAGCACAAAGAAACGGTGGCGACGGGAACAGCATCGGCGGTCGCCGGCGGCTTCACCGCGGTCGCCTGCATGCCCAACACCAACCCGGTCAACGACAACGCCGGGGTCACCGAACTGATTCTGCGCAAGGCGGCCGAAGCCAAGTTAGCGCGCGTTTATCCGATCGGGGCGGTATCGCGGGGCCAGAAAGGCGAGCAGCTGGCGGACATCGCGGAGCTGCACGCGGCCGGCTGTGTCGCGGTCACCGATGATGGCCATCCGGTGGCGACGGCGCTGCTCGCGCGTCGGGCGCTCGAGTACACCAGCATGTTCAACATGCCGATGATCGAGCACTGCGAAGATCAGTCGCTCAAGACTGACGGGTGCGCGCATGAAGGGCCCCGTGCCGCGGAGCTCGGACTGAAAGGGATTCCCGGCGCCGCCGAGTCGATCATGGCGGCGCGCGACATTCTGCTCGCCGAGATGACTGGCGGACATGTCCACATCGCGCATATGAGCGCGTGGACGACGCTCGAAGCCGTGCGCCAGGGGAAAGCCCGCGGCGTGAAAGTGACCTGCGAAGTCACGCCGCATCACTTCACACTGACCGACGACCTGCTTGCCGAGCCGCTGGCCTACGATACCAATACCAAGATGAATCCGCCGCTGCGCGAGGCACGCGACCGTGATGCGATGCTGGCCGGCCTCAAGGACGGCAGCATCGACGTCATCGCCACCGATCATGCGCCGCATCATTACGACGAGAAGAATGTGGAGTACGACCGGGCGCCGTTCGGCATCGTCGGCCTGGAAACAGCCATCCCGCTGGTCTTCGATCGACTGGTGCACACCGGACTGATCGGCGTGGCCAGAGTGGTGGAGCTGATGTCGACCAACCCGGCAAAGATTCTCAGCATCCCTGGCGGGACGCTGGCGGCTGGGTCGCTCGCCGACATCACCATTCTGGCGCCCGATCTCGAGGTGACGATTGATCGCGCCCGGCTACGCAGCCGTTCGAAGAACACGCCGTTTCACGGCTGGACGTTGCGCGGCGGCGTCGCGGCGACCATCGTCGGCGGTCGCATCGTCTATTCAAACCCCGAGAGCGGGTTGCAGCTGGACACGGACCACGCCTGATGAATCCACGCCCCGACGACATTCGCGCCCGCGCCCTCGATGATTTGCGCCGCTTCGAAGTGGTGATGCAGGGTCACTTCGATTACGGCAACGGTTTCCACGGTGCGCTGTACCTCAACCCGCATCAACTGTTTCGGTATCCGTCGACGATCTGGCGCGTCGCCCAAGACTTGATCGACATCGTGCCGGCCTCGCTTCTCGAGCAGGCCGAATTCGTTGCCGGTCCAGTCACCGGTGGCGCGTTATTAGCGCACACCATCGCCGGGCTGCTCGATGGGCGGCGGGCGCTGGCCCATCCGCCGTATTCCTTCGCCCCGTTTGGCACTGCCGCCCAGGGGCATCCGACGCTCAGCCCCTTTTATCGCCGCCTGGTTAAGGGCCGCCGTGTGCTGCTCGCCGATGATGTCCGCAACACCGGACAGACCTTTGTGCAGTGCGCGGCGCTGATCGAACAAGCCGGTGGCGAGATCATCGCGACCGTCGAAATCGTTGACCGGCTCGAAGCGCAGATGACGCTCGAGGTGCCAAATTTCGCGCTCGTCGATTACAAGGCGCCGGCAAATCATCCATCTGACGCGTGCCCGTTGTGCGCCAAGGGTGTGCCGATCACGTCGTTTTAAGATGGCCGCGCATCGACAGGCTCAAGCATCGATTGATCCCATGGACTGGTCGTTCGCTTCGCCGTTCGCCTGTCGTGCGACGCTCACGCAGAGGTTCGCGGACCCGTCGTCCGCACGCGTCCGGCCTCGGCGCCCGATCGTGGCTGGCGGTCTCCCAGCACCAGGCGCACATGATGCGTGCGGCCGTCATCGACCAGCGCCATCGCGCGCGGATCAACCGCTGCCCCGTCCAACTCCGCGGTCCCGATCCCGCGGCACCGCCGCTCGGGGTTGAGCACCGTAATCTCGTAGGTGGTGCGGCCGAACCGCCAGGTGATCGCGTATTCAGGCCACGCGGCGGGAATGCACGGGTCGATCGCGAAAGTGGGGCCCCGGCGCTTGAGTCCGAGAATGCTCTCGATACCGGCGCGATACAGCCAGCTCGCCGACCCCGTATACCACGTCCATCCGGCCCGGCCGGCCAGCGTCGCATGACCGTAGACGTCTCCCGCCAGGACGTAGGGTTCGCCCTTGTAGCGCTCGACGTCCGCGGCCGTGCGCGTGTGATTGGCGGGATTGAGTAGGTGAAACATTTCGACCGCCTCGTCTCCGCTCCCGAGACGTGCCAGGGCCATGACCAGCCACGCCGCGGCGTGCGTGTACTGCCCTCCGTTCTCGCGCAGGCCAGGTGGGTAGCCTTTGATGTAGCCGGGGTCCTGTGCCGATCGATCGAAGGGAGGGGTGAGCAACAGCAGGATCTGAGGGGCGCGACGAATCAAGTGCGTCCGGACCGCATCCATCGCCCGTTCCGCGAACCTGGCCGGGACTGCGCCGGAGAGCACGGCCCACGATTGCGCGATCGAGTCGATGCGGCACTCCTCGTTCTGCGCCGATCCCAGCGGCGTGCCATCGTCGTAATAGCCGCGCAGGTACCATTCACCGTCCCACGTCAGCTCCAGCATCGCGGCCAGCCGGGTCGCCTCGGCGTGGTACCGCTTGGCTCGCGCGCGGTCGCCGCGGGCCACGCACAAGGGGGCGAACTCGGTCAGGACGGTATGCAGAAAAAAGCCGAGCCACGTGCTTTCGCCTCGCCCGGCGCGACCGACCAGGTTCATGCCGTCGTTCCAGTCGCCACTCCCGATCAGGGGCAAGCCATGAGCCCCGGAAGTCAGCCCTTTGTCGATGGCGCGCACGCAGTGCTCGAACAGCGTTCCGTGCTCGGATGAGACGGTGGGCTGAATGTAAGCCTCCTGCACAGTCGGGTCGAGTAACGGGGCTTCGAGGAATGGCAGCGGCTCGTCGAGGACCGCCAGGTCTCCCGTCGTCTGTATGTAATGCGCCACCACATAAGGAAGCCAGAGGAGGTCGTCCGAACAGCGCGTGCGCGTGCCACGGCCGGACGGTTCATGCCACCAGTGCTGGACATCGCCTTCAAGAAATTGCCGGCGCGCGGCGCGCAGTAAGTGTGCCCGCTGCAGATCCGGTTTGGTCAGCGACAGCGCCATCACGTCCTGGAGCTGGTCACGAAACCCGAAGGCGCCGCCCGGCTGGTAATACCCGGATCGGGCCCACAATCGGCAACTGAGATCCTGGTAGAGCAGCCATCGGTTCAAGAGCAGATCAATCGAATCGTCAGGCGTGCGGACCTGGACGGCGTCGAGCGTTTCATCCCAGAAGCGAGCCACGGCGGCCGCCGCCGCCGCCGCGCCGGCCGCATGCCCGTGCCGGCCGATCAATTCGCGTGCGCCGTTCAGGTCGGTCGCCTCGCCCAGGAGGAAGATCAGTTCACGGCTCTCGCCAGGCTGAAGCGTCACGGTCACCTGCAGCGCGGCACAGGGATCGAGCCCCCCGCCGAACCGCTCCGAAAGGGTCTCCTGCTCGAGCGCCGCCGGTTGCGCCAACGAGCCGTTGCGACCGAGAAACGACATGCGGTCGGCGGTCGCGGAGCGCGGAGGCTCGCTGGCGTAGACAAAGGCGACTCGTCCCGCGTAGTCCGTGTTGTAAGCGTTGCGCGCCAGGACCGCGCCGGTCGAAGTGTCGCGCACGGTGCTCACGTACGCCCGCTGGTCGGCGCGTGGTGGTCCGAGGACCCACTCGTGATAGGCGAACACGCTCAGACGACGCGTCGAGCTGTCCGCGTTGGTCATCGTGAGCCGCGAGAACTTGACCGGGTCGGTCGCATCCACGAAGATGTCGAGGCCGTGACGAATGCCGTGGGTCACACGCGAGAAGCGGGTCCGGCCGGCCGTATGCCGGATCACGACCCGGCCGCTCGTGGCGGCGCGGCGCAACGGACCCGGAGTCGGTGACCACACTGCGCCAGTGTCGTCGTCGCGGACAAAGATCGCTTCGGCGGTCGGATCACTGACCGGATCGTTGGCGAACGGTGTGAGGCGGTTTTGGCGGCTGTTCCCGGACCAGGTGTACGACGACCCGGATGCCGTGACGATCGTGCCGAACGAGGGATTGGCGATCACGTTGACCCATGGCATCGGCGTCTCGCGCGCACCGTCGAGGACGATCACATATTCTCGGCCGCTGTCGGCAAACCCGCCGATCCCATTGCTCATGACCAAGGGCGGGACCGGCTCTTCCTCTGTACGAGAAGGCGATTCGACCGCCAGACGCGGGATGTCCGGCGACACGTGCACGCCAGGCCCTGGTGCCGGCCACCCGGCGTACGGACGATCGAGCTGGTTGGCGAGGTCGCCGCGGTCGCCGCTCAACACGGCACGCGCGACGGTCGCAAACAGGACGCGCTCGGGTTCGGACAGGCGATCCTCACGCAGCAGGTAGGTGCCACCGGGCCGATGCTTCCACGCCCGCCACGGGCCGGTGTCGAGCAACGCCGTAATCTGGGCGTGCATCTCGTCGAAGTAACTGATCGGATGTTCGTTGAGGATCACGAGATCCGCGCTCAACCCCTTGAGGCGCCAGTACTCGTGAGCTTGCAGGACCTGGCGCACCAGCTTCAGGTCGTCGGCGTGGACCACCCGGACGAGGACCATTGGCAAGTCTCCGGAGATCGCATGCGGCCAGAGACCTTCCTGACCCAACGTATTCAGGGCCAATGGGTCAGAGCTCGCGCGCAGTGATCCGTCGGCATAAAACACCCGCGACGCCAGACGCTCGAAGAGCAGCGCCTCCTGGCTGGAGATGCCGAGGTGGCGCAGCGCGCTTTGCGCCTGCGCGTGGGCCAACGCAAAGGTCCGCGCCGCGGCGCTCGGGGCGCGATATTTCTGCGCCAAGGCGACCGCCGTCTCCCGGCTGGCGGCCATCCCGGTGCAGAAGGCCACCCGAACGACGCCGCCCGGTTCGAGCCGGATCCGTTGTCGGAGGCTGACGATGGGGTCCAGTGGCACGCCGGTGGTCCCCGACAAGGGGCGCCCGTCGAGGGCCTGGGGATTTTCGGGACCACGGCCGCGGCCCAGAAAGCGCGCCCGGTCTGTTTCCCATTCAACCGGGCCGTGGCTTCGACCTTCGAGGCTGACGACGTGCACCGCCCACGCCTCCGCTTCCTCCTGCGCCCGCGGTCGGCGCCGGCAGAGCAGCGCGGCGTTGGCGGACAAGTACTCGGTCTCGACGAAAAGTTTCCCGAACGCGGGGTGCGCGAGGTCGTCGGCTTGGGCGGCGAGGACGATTTCGGCGTAGCTGGTCACGTCAATCTCGCGGACGCGGTCGCTGTGGTTGGTCACCTCCAGCCGCCGCACTTCGACGTCATCCTCGGTCGAGACGGCGATGTCCAGTTGCGTGCTGATGTCGTGATCGCGGCGACGGAACGTCGCCTTCTCCGCCTGGAAGGTCGCCACGCTGTCGGCGGACTCGGTGCCGATCGGATGAAACGTGGCCGACCACACCATCCCGCCGCGCACATCGCGCAAATAGAGAAACTGACTGCCCGGGTCGCGGGTGGGATCGTCCCGGTATCGCGTCACCGTGCGCCCACGGCAGAAGCTGGTGCCGCCGCCCGCGTTGGTCACGACGGCAACGTAGGTCCCGTTGGACAGGAACTGTGCGTGAGGGAACCGGGTATGCGCCGAGCGAAAGCGACGAACCGCCGTCGCTTCCGCCGGGGCCGACAGGTGTGTTTCTTCGACCGCTCGCGGGTGCGTCATCGGTGCCTGGCGCGGCACCCGTTCCTGCAGGAGCAACTCGGTGGCCTTCACACGCGGGTCGGCGTGAAATCGCTCGACCATCACGTGACCGCGCAGCACATTGGCGAGGGCTACGAGCGTCATGCCCTGGTGATGCGCCATGTAGGCTCGGACGACGACGCCTGTCGGGCGCCTTGTCCCGCCTGCGGTCTCGTCGCTGTGGCGCCGCGTGTAGTCGATCGCCTCGTAATACCCGTAGGCGCCGTCGAGCCCCTCGGCTGCCAGACGACGGAAGTTTTCGGCCGCACGCGTCGGTTCAAGCATGCTTGCCAGAGCGGTCGCGTACGGCGCGACCACCAGCTCGTCTCCCAACCCCCGCTTCAGGCCGAGGCCGGGCACGCCGAAGGCTTTGTACTGATACGTGTCGTGGCGATCCACCACGTTGTAGGCCGACTCGGAGATCCCCCAGGGGATCCCATGCCCGGCGCCGTAATCGATCTGCCGGCGCACCGCCATCTCGCAGGTTTGCGCGAGCAGCGTTCCCGGATAACTCCGCATGATAAGCAACGGCATCAAGTACTCGAACATGGTCGCGCTCCATGACAGGAGCGTCGGCATGCCGCGAATGCCGGTGAGCAGCCGACCCAAGTGGAACCAGTGCTTCTCGGGAAGGTCACCCTTGGCGATGGCGATGAAGCTGGCCAGTCGCGCCTCGGAGGCGAGCAGATCGTAATAGGACCCGTCCAGCCCGCCCGGACCATCGGCATCGGCGAGTCGATAGCCGATGGACAGAATTTGCCGTTGGGGGTCGTAGAGCCGTCGGAAGTTCATGCCGTCGGCGAAGTCCGCGGCGCGCGCCGCCAAACGATCCGCCGCGACCGCGACCGTCCCGAAATCCGCGCACACCTGCGTGGCCGACGTCGGCTGCCGGCTAAGCGCCTTGAGCCCTTCGGCCAGCGTCATCAGCGCGCCCGCGAGATTCCCGCTGTCGACCGTGGAGACGTACGCGGGTGGAAGGGGCGCCAGGGTACGGGTGTCGTACCAATTGAGCAGATGACCTTCGAACCGCTCGAGACCTTCCATGCTCGTGAGGGTCGCATCGATTCTGGTGACGAGCTCGTCGACATCGATGAGATCGAGGTCATGGGCCGCGAGTATCGCCAGTAGCGCCATGCCTATGTTGGTGGGCGAGGTCCGATGCGCCACTCTGATGTCGGGCGTTTCCTGCAGGTTGTCCGGCGGAAGTCCGTGATCCTCGGGACCCATCAGCGTCGCGAAATAGCCCCAGGTCTGGCGAGCGATGCGCTCGAGTAACTGGCGATCGTCGTGACTGAGTTCGACGTGCCGGACTGTGGCCGGCCGACTGAGCACGTAGGCGATCAACGGGGCGAGTCCCCAGAGCGCCAGGACTGGAACCGCCGCGCCCAGCGCGGCCGGGCGCGTCGCGGCGACCAGGAGCAGGCCAGCCAGTGCCATCGACGGACTCGCCGCCATCTCCTCGATGAAGACACGCGCGGTAGCCCGCCGCGACGATCCGGCGCCGCGCGCCGCGCTGGCCGCGGCGGTTTCCCATTGGAGCAACCGGCGGCGGGTCGCAACCAGTCGCACCAGCGTCACGACGATGGCGTGCACCATTTCCGAGGCGTGGTGGGCGAGGAACGCGAGCTGGAGCGCGGTCTGCGCGAATGTCGTCTTCAGATCCTCAGACAGCACTCGCAGGAAGGCCCGCCACGGCTGTTGGGCGCCCGGCCCGGCCAACGCCGTGAGCGTCAGCGGGTAGAGCGGAAAGGCGAGGCTGGCGACTACGGCGGCCGTCCAGATCGCCGGGTGCCCCGGCAACGTGCTCCACCCGAGAGCCAACAGGATGACCGTCGCGGGTGCCAGGAGGCTGCGACGCAGGTTGTCGAAGATCTTCCATCGCGAGATCAGAGGCAACCGGTTGCGTTGGGGGCCTGCGCGGGTGGGCACCCACGGCAACAGCCAGAACAGAATTTGCCAGTCGCCTCGGACCCAGCGGTGCTGCCGACGCGCGTGGGCAAGCACGCTTGCGGGGTAGTCCTCCACCACCTCGACGTCGGTGACCAGAGCGGTTCGGGCGTGGACGCCCTCGAAGAGGTCGTGCGACAGGAGCGCGTTCTCGGGCACGCGCCCCTTCAGCGCGGCCATGAACGCGTCCACGTCGTAGAGGCCCTTGCCGGCGAAGATCCCCTCGCCGAACAAGTCCTGATAGGTGTCGGACACGGCCGTCGTGTACGGGTCCACGCCCGTGTGGCCGGCGTAGACGCGCGCGAAACGTGAATCGGCCGCACTGGACATCGTCACGCTCACCCGCGGCTGCAAAATGCCGTAGCCCTCGGTGACCCGACCCACCGACGCGTCGAAGCGCGGGCGGTTCAGTGGGTGCGCGATGATGCCGACCAGCTTGCGGGCGCTGTCGCGGGGCAGCAGCGTGTCGGCGTCGAGGGTGATGCAGTACCGCACGTGAGGAAGAATAGAGACGTCGCCGACCTGCACGTCGAAGGTCGTGTCGGTGGCGCCACGCAGCAGCCGATTAAACTCCTCGATTTTTCCACGCTTGCGCTCCCAGCCCATCCACACCTCCTCCGGCGCGTTCCAGCGCCGGACCCGGTGGAAGAGATAGAACCGGTCGTTCCGGCCGTCGCCGTAGCGCGCGTTGAGCGCTTCGATGCCGTGGCGGGCGGTGGCGAGCATCTCCTCGTCGCCGGCGGTTTCGCGCGACAGCGCGTCGGCGAAATCACTGAGCAGCGCGAAGTGGATCCGGGGATCGAGGTTGCCCAGGGCGACAACCTCGAGGTGTTCGATGAGCGCTGTGACCTGTGAGACGCTGGTCAGCAGCGCCGGTACGACGACCATGGTCCGCGAGCCTTCGGGGATGCCGGCTGGCAACTCGAGGCGCGGCAGACGCCGGGGAGGCGCCAGCCGGGCGGCGAGCCGTTGAATCGCCAGAATCGCGACCTCGCTCGCAGGCAGTGCCAGAAGCAGCGCCGTCCACACCTGGGTCATCGCCGTGCCGCCCTGGGCGCGGACGTAGGCGACACCAGCCGACAGCAGGAGTGCGGTCAGCACCGCGATCGATCCGAGGTACGCGCCTGTCGCGTGCGCGAAGACCCCGCGCCACGCCCGCCTGATCAGCGGCGGATGAAAGGCGAGATCGATCTCGAGGTCGCGCCGGCCTTTCCCGATGAGGTGATAGCCGACGTGGGCCGTCCGATGCGCCGGTGATTCGGCTTCCGCCGCCTGTCGGGCGCTCTCGACAGCCCGCAACGCCACCCGCACCTGGGCCTCGCCGGTGCTATCGGCCAGCTCCTCGACCGACTGCCGGTAGCGATCGCGACTGAGGAAATCCATCTGCGAATAGACCGCGACCGGATCGCGTTGCAGGACCCGCTCGACGAGGCTCACGGCTTCGAAGTAGACACTCCAGTCGAGCGTCGCGCACAGGCGCAGGCTCGTGATGGCGTTGGCCACCGACACCTGGGCCGCCGCCTGACGCTGATGCTCGCTGCGAATGGCAGCCTCGGTGGTGACCGATTGGGCGGCGAGGTGGTCATCGACCGCCGCGGCTACGCTCGAGAACCGCACACCGAACTCGCGGGCGCGCTGGAGGAGGTGCGCGACGAACGAGGCGTGCAGCACCGCCGGCAACGGCGGCGAGGACTCGCCCTCGCCGGCCGCATCGATCCGGCCAATGTAGGCATCGGCCGCCCGGCGCGCCGCGCGGGCGTCGAGCATTTCCTGGGCCAGGCGGCGCAGATTTTCGAGCAGGGCCAGGCGGAGCATGCTCGGCCAGGCCCACAGCTCGCCGATGGTCAGGGGCGCGACTGTTTGATAGCTGTGCAGGAAGCGCAATAACTGCTGTCTGCTGAGACGGCTGTCGCTGTGCCGGATGAGCTCGATCGCGAGGGCGTACACGCGCGCCTGGCCTGCCAGCTCACGCGCGGCAAGCTTCGGCAGCTTGCGGTAATAGCCACGCGGGAGGTTCTGGCGCACCTCGGCAATCTCCGACGTCACCAAGTGAAAGTTGTCGAGGAGCCACTCGCCGGCCTGCGTGATGAACTCACCGCGGTGGACGTCGTCAGCCAGCGTGCGGTACGCCGCGCTGAGCACGCGGACGTTGTCGTGAAACCGCGGCAAAACGCTCCCGGCCAGAGGGCTGGGATTTGGATCAATGGTGAAACGCGCGGCGATGGACTTGGCCCGTTCCTCGAGACGCTCGATGCTCAGCAGCTCGTCGCGCAGGGGCGTGTCGTGATCGGAGGCGGGCCGAAGGGTGCGGCGATGGAAGAGCAGGCTGAGGCCTCGTATCATGGCGTTGGGGCGATGTCTGGTGATGCGCCATGGTGTCCATCCGACGCGTGCCCATTGTGCGCGAAGGGCGTGCCGATCACGTCGTTTTAAAAGAGCGTAAACTCTGCCCTAAGCTCGTCCATGGAATTACTCCTCTGGCGGTGGAGCACTGCGGTCCAGATCAGCTCCGCGGTGATGATTGCGGTCTTCTTCGCCGCACTGGCGCGGTCGGACCGACGTGTCGATCTGCACTGGTGGGTTCGCGCGTGGTTCGTCAATGTCTTCGCGTTGAGCGTGACGATCGTTTACTGGTACCTGGAACCGCCGGAATCCTTTCGCCCGCTGGTGCGCGCACTCTATGTGGGCGGCAAGACCGCGTTTGTTCTGATGCTGCTGCAAGGTGCCTGGACGCTGGTGCGGCCCGCCGGCGTGCTGATGCAGCCCAGACTGATGACGGCGATCGCCGGCGCTGCCGGACTTGCCGGCGCCTTTCTGCTGACATCGGTGACGTTGGTCGGCGTCGGCCAGTCGTTGTTGATTGCGTCGATGATGACCATTGGTGCGATCGTCCTGGCGCGCTCTGGCGAACGCGGTGTGAGGTGGCTGGCTGGTGGTCTGGCCATTCGCGCCATCCTTGGGTACGTCGAAGCCGCGGCGTATACCTCACAACTGGTACCGTGGTTTCCGGTCTCGATGACTGAGTTCAACGCGACCTTCATGTCGACGCATTCGTCGTTCGACACCGGCGCCGAGTGGGTGATTGCGCTCGGCTGTGTGCTCGGGGTCACCGACCGCACGCAGTCCGAAATGCGGCGCGCCAATGAACGCCTGCTCGAGGCGCAACTCGATCTGCGCCGCCTCGCCGATCTCGATCCCCTGACTGGCCTGGCCAATCGTCGCGCATTGCCGGAAGTGTTCCGCTCGGTCCAGCCCAATGGCGCGACGCTGATGTTTTTCGACCTCGACGGGTTCAAAGGCATCAACGACCTGCACGGCCATCATGTTGGCGACCTCAGCCTCAAGGCCTTTGCGTCGGCGCTCCGTGAATGCTTCCGACCAGACGATGCGGTGGTGCGGTTTGCCGGCGACGAGTTTCTTGTAGTCGCCAGCGGGCTCGATCAGACAAGCGTCGAGGACCGCATCGGTCAAGTGCGACGGCGCTTGCGCAAGGCGGGCGCGACGCTGCCACAGCTCGGGTTTTCAGTGGGTCTTGCTGAACTCGCGCCTGGCGGGCATCCTGACGCGGCGTTGGAGGCGGCCGATGCCGCGATGTACCGCGCTAAGGGGCACGAGCGGCGAACGACGGCGTCAGCCTGAACGACCTGATAATAGGGAATGCGCTCCTGCCACCCCGTCCTGCTCCTGTTCGCTGTCGTCGCGTTTTCCCCTGGACTGTTCGCTCAGGTTGCCACCGTAACGCGTCCGCAAGTGGACGGCGCAGCCCTCGAGCAGACGGTTCGTACACTGGCTTCCCCAGAATTTGGCGGGCGGCGGACCGGCACCGAGGGGAATGCCAAGGCGCGTGCGCTGATTGTCGAGCGCTTTCGCTCCATCGGTTTGCAGCCGCTCGGCACCGACTACCAGACATCATTCACGTTCGCCCCACGCGCCGCAGCCGGCGCGACGCCGACCACCGCGGATGGCGTTAATGTCGCCGCGATGTGCAAAGGCCGTGGCGCCGCCGACCAAGGGGTAATGGTGATCAGCGCGCATTACGATCACTTAGGAACCCGTGACGGCGCCATGTATCCGGGTGCCGATGACAACGCGTCGGGTGTCGCGGTGATGTTGGATCTGGCACGTCACTGCCGCACGTCACCGTGGCGTCATGACGCGGTGTTTGTCGCGTTCGACGCCGAAGAGCAGGGTCTGCAGGGTGCGCGCGCCTTCGTCGCCAACCCGCCGATTGCACGCGAACGGCTGGCGATCAACATCAACATGGATATGGTCAGTCGCAGTGCCAAGCGTGAGGTGTATCTCGCGGGCACACATCACCAGCCGGCGCTTCGCCCACTGCTCGAGCCGGTTGCCAAGCGTTCGGAGGTGAACGTCCTGTTCGGTCACGACAAACCAAAAGACATCGCCGGCGGTGTGGACGACTGGACGCCGCAATCGGATCACGGCGCGTTTCACAGCGCAGGCATTCCGTTCATCTACTTCGGCGTGGAAGATCACCCGGATTATCACAAGCCAACCGACACCGCCGACAAGATCGACATGGCCTTCTTCGCCCAGGTGGCGCGCACCGTGCTCGACGCGGTGACGGCCGTCGATGGCGCGCTGCCGTTGCGCAAATAATACCGAGACAGATGGCCCGCGCCGCGACCCGCGCCGACCTCAAGGGTCGGCTCGAAGTGTTGTACCAGCAGTTCGACGATGCCCAGTCGGTGACCGATCCGATCCAGATCGTGCGCCGCTTCGCGCGTCCAGACGATCTGGAGATTGTCGCGTTCTGTGCCGCTGCCCTTGCCTTCGGCCGCGTGCAAAGCGTGCTCAATTCAATAGAAGGATTACTCCGCGTGATGGGCCCGTCGCCCGCCGCCTACGTGCGTGCATTCGAGCCGGCGCGCGACCGCCGCGCCCTCGATCACCTGGTGCACCGCTGGACGCGCGGTATCGATTTGGCCGCGCTGGTCTGGCTGCTTCGGCAGATGCTCGATTCGCATGGCTCGATCGAGAATTTTTTCGTTGCCGGGTCCGACCGCGACGCGGCGACCGTCGAAGGCGCGCTCGACAGCTTCTCGCGGCGCGCGTGTGCGCTCAATCAGAAAGCGGTCTACGGCCGGGTCGTGTCCAAACCAGGGGTCGCGTATTTTTTTGCCCGGCCCTCCACCGGCGGCGCATGCAAGCGCCTGAATTTATTCCTGCGCTGGATGGTGCGCCGCGATCACGTGGATCTCGGGATCTGGTCACAGGTGCAACGGGCGCAGTTGATCGTGCCGCTCGACACCCACGTCATTCGCCTCGGCACGTGTCTGCGGCTCACTCGTTACGCCAGCCCTGGCTGGCGAATGGCGGCTGACATCACCGCCTCTCTTCGTAAGCTGGATCCGGTGGACCCAGTGAAGTTCGATTTCTCGCTCTGTCATGTCGGCATGATGAATGCCTGCGGGTACGGGAAGCCGCAGGGTGACCGCAATTGCCCACTGCGCGGCCTGTGCCGGCCACGCGCGATCCGGTGATTGGCGATTGGTGATTGAGTGACTGCATTGGGTGAGCGATTTAATTGGAATTTAACGATTAGGGACGAGCGTTCTGCCACAATCGCGGTTGGGGCGCCATCACTGGCTTAGTCGCCCAATGACCCAATGCCATCGCCCAATCCCAATGACCCAATTCAATCACCCAATCACCAAATCACTTATTCACTCAATCGTGATGGCGTGCGGAGTCATGACGGCGGCGACGCACGCGCAGGAGTGGTCCCAGTGGCGCGGGCCGAGCCGCGATGGGTCGGTGGTCGCGGCGAACCTACCTGCCGCGTGGCCAACCACCGCCCAGCGCATGTGGCGCGTCGAGGTCGGTGAGGGTTATTCGTCGCCCGTTGTAGTCGGCGGCCGCGTCTTCGTCCACAGCCGCCGCGATCCGGAAGAGATCGTCACCGCCGTTGATTTCGCCAGCGGCAAAGTGCTCTGGCAACAAAAGTACGCGGCACCATTCGCGAAGAATCAGTACGCGGTGCGGATGGCGAAAGGCCCCAACTCCACTCCGATTGTCATCGGCCAGCATCTCTACACGCTCGGTGTCACCGGCGTGCTGACCGCGTGGCGCGTCGCCGACGGCACCGTCGCGTGGCGCCAGGATTATTCGGGCTCGGTCGACACGTCGAAGTTGTTCTGTGGCACCGCGATGTCGCCGATGCTCGAAGGAGGGGCGCTCATCGTTCAGGTTGGCAGTGACATCCACGGCGGCCAGGTGCTCGCGCTTGATCCGGCGACAGGCACGCCACGCTGGACCTGGAAGGGGCCAGGCCCCGGATATGCCTCGCCCATCGTCCTCACTGCGGCCGGCGTCCGCCAGATCGTCACGCTGACCAATCAATCGATCGTCGGCATCGACGCCAAGACCGGTGCCTCGCTGTGGTCGATTCCGTTTCCAGACGAATGGCACGAGAACATCGTCTCGCCGCTGTGGACCGGGTCGCAACTGATCGTCAGCGGTGTCCGGCAGGGGACGCAGGCGTTCACCCTGGCGAACACCGGCGGCACATGGCAGGCCACGCAGGCGTGGAAGAACGCTGACATCACGATGTACATGAGTGCGCCAGTTGCCGCCGACGGCGTCATCTACGGGATATCAAACAAACGCAAAGGACAGTTCGTTGCGCTGAATGCGGCGACCGGCGCCGTGCGTTGGTCGACCGACGGCCGCGAAGGCGAGCACGCCTCGATTCTGCTGGGGCCGGCGCATGTGATGTTTCTCACCAACGTCGGCGATCTGATCGTCGCCAAACGCGACGGGGCGAAGTTCAATGAAGAGCGGCGGATCGAGGTCGCCGACGGTGAGACGTGGGCGGTGCCGGCGTTCGTCCCCGGCGGTATCGTTATCCGCGATGGGCAAGGGCTGGCGCGGCTTGGTTGGCATACGCCTTAAGCGTCGTTTCGAGTAGTCGCGCGACGCCGAATTGCTCTGACACCCGCCGGTGACCGGCCTCGCCCATCCGCCTGCGTAGCTGTCTGTCTTTGAGCAGCAGCGCCATGGCGTGGGCGAGTGCGTTGGCATCAGCGGTCGGCACTAACAGGCCGGTCTGCCCCTCGGAGACCGCTTCCGGTATGCCCCCGGCATGCGTCCCGATCACCGCAAGATGCATCGCCATTGCGTCGAGCACTGTTGATCCCAGCCCCTCGGTCACCGAACTCATCACAAACAAATCAGCCGACTTCACCAGTTGCAGGACGTCTTCGCGAAATCCGGCGAGGATCACGTGCTTTTCCAGATGCAGGTCCTTGATCTGTCGCTCGAGGGTCGGCCGCAGCTCGCCTTCGCCGAAGATCACCAGGTGCGCATCGGGCACTTCGCGCAAGACCTGCGGCATCGCGTCGATCAGATAGCGTTGGCCTTTGTGCGTGACCAGCGCTCCGACGTTGGCGAGCACCGGAACACCATGCGGAAGCCAGAACTCGGCGTGAATATCGAGCGCCGGCAAGCGGCCAATCTTGGCCACGTCGATGCCGTCGTGGACGACGATGATCTGGGACGCTGCGATGCCGTCGTGAATCAGGATGTTCTTGATCGCTTCGGACGCGGCAATGAACAGATCGACCTGGCGATACTTCCACCGTGAAAACGAGTGGGTCTGTAAATGAAAGTCGACCCGGCGAGATGCCACGATCCGCGGGCGCGGTTCCGGCGCACTGAACGATAGCGCCAGCCCGGCCATCGACACCGCGTGCGGATCATGGGCGTGAACAATCGGCGGCTTCCATTGCTTGATGATGCGCGACAGCTTCCACGCTGCTGACAGATCGACTTCGTTGTGCGGCGCCAGCGGCACCAGGTCCGGGCCTTCAGACGCGCGTCGATACAACTCTCCCTCCGGATGCGCGACCAGTACGGCCCGGTGGCCGATCGCACGCATCCCGAGGACGGTTAGGAGGACCTGGTTCTGTCCGCCGCGCCAGGTCCGGGCGGTGTCGATATGGAGGGCGAACACAATTCCCACAGTTTCGCGAACTTCAGGCCGACGTAGTAGCCGTTCATCGCGGAAATGATCAAACCCGGCATCCCGTCGCGAATACCGCCGCGCAGGATGTAGTTCCGAAAAAAGGCCAGCCGGGGATGGACCAGCACATCAAACCAATTGGCGCGGCGGCCATCCTCGTACATCTGTCGGGCGGCCAGGGTCGTATAGCGATCCATGGTCTGGAAATGATGCGCGATGTCGCGATATGCGTAGTGCTGGAGTTCGCCGCGTAGTTGTCCCGCAGCGCCGCTGACCCGCACCGACTCGTGGACGTAGCGCCCGGTCCACGCGCCATGGCGGCGATCGTAGAGGCGCAGTTGATAGTCCGGATACCAGTCGGTCGAGCGAATCCATCGTCCCAGGTGAAAGGTGACGCGAGGGAGGCGATAGCCGACGGCGGTCGGCGGATGTGCTAACAGCGTTTTAATTTCATCGGCCAACGGTGCCGAGACACGCTCATCCGCATCGATCGACAGAATCCAATCGTGCTGCGCCTGTCCGGCGGCGAAATTCTTCTGTTCAACGTAACCCGGCCAGGGTCGAACGATCACGCGGTCGGTGAAGCGGCGCGCGATGGCCACCGTGTCGTCGGTGCTTTCCGAGTCGACGACGACGATCTCGTCGGCCCAGCGAACGGATTCGAGGGCTGCCGGGAGATTGGTCGCTTCATTGCGCGTGATGACCGTGACGGTCAGCTTCGGCACGCGCCGATTCTAATCCGCTTGGGTCTGTCCCTGATCCCTGATCCCTGTTATTGCCGAATCTGACCGGTATTGACCGTGGTCGCCCCGCCACCGCCGCCGTTGATCGGCGCGCGCTGGCCGGTCTGGAAGTCGACGACCGACTTCAGATAGTCAATGGTCGCCTGCAGTTCGTTGTTCCGTGCCTGGGACAGGTCGCGCTGGGCCTGGATGACGAGGAAGCTGCTGGTCATGCCGGCCTGAAACTTCTTCTCTTCCGCTTCGAGCCGCTTTTCGGCGAGCGCGCGAGATGCGCGGGTCGCTTCAATGCGCTTCGAGTTGGTTTGGACGTTGCGCGCGAGCTCGCGGACCTGTTGGGTCACCTGCAACTCGGCGCTCTGCAGCTGTTTCTGGGCTTGGGTGTTCTGCAGGCGTGCGCGGCCGAGATTGGCTTCGGCGTTGGACGCGCCGATCGGGTAGTTCACCTGCAGCTGCAGCGACCAGGTCGGGAAGTCCGAGGCGAAGACGTCGCCGAGTGCGCCGAAAAATCCACGTTGCGTTTGGCCGAGAACGGTCGGCTGAAAGCCGGGGCTGAGTTCGAGCTGTGTGCCGGCCAGGCCAATCGCGCTGTAGTTGACCAGCGCGTTGACGTCGGGCAGGGCCTGGTTGCGGAAATAGCGAATCGCAATGTCATTGGACTCGATCTGCTTGCGCGTGACCGCTAAATCCGAACGGGTCGCCAATGCATTACGAACTGCCGCGTTGACATCAACGGTGACTGGCTGAAAGGTCGGCGGGTCGGACGGTTCGATCCGCATGTTCCAGAACTCCGGCTGGTCGGCCGGGTTGGAGATCAGCGCGCGCAGGCGATCCTCGGCACGTGAGATTTGCGCCTCGGCGAGAATCACGCCTTCTTCGCGTTGCGCGACTTCGGCTTCGGCCTGGACGATGTCGAGCGGCGCCATGGTGCCAATCTCGACGCGCGAGCGGTTGTCGCGGAAGGAACGCTGCGCCAGCTGCAACGACTGCTGCTGCACGGCGAGGCTGGCGTTGGCGAACACCAGATCCCAATAGGCGTTCTTGACGTTGCGCTCGGTCACGGCAATTGATTGATCGAGCTGAACGTCGGAGATCTCGCGATTCTTGCGGCTGACCATCACCTGCTGCCGGGTCGCATCGATCTTGAAGTTGCGCAGGAGCGGTTGGGTGTAGTTGAAGGCGACCGATGAGTTCAGCTGTGGATTGAATTGGCTGAAGATGTTGTTGGTACTGATCCGGCCGGTGTTGAACGACGCGCTATAGCTTCCGCCGTAGAACGGGACCAGCTGTTGCACACCCACTTGTGTGGTCAAGCGCGCGTCTGTGATCGACGTCGCCGAACCGCTGAAGATGTCCTGTGACGGGTTGCTCTGGTTGCGCGTCGAGAAGTTCGAAAACAGCGCCGGCGTCCAATTGCTGCGCGCCACCGAGACGCTCAGGTCCTGCACCTGAGGATCAATGCGATCGACTTGCAGGTCGATGTTCTGTTCGAGCGCCAGCGCAACAGCCTCCTGAATCGACAACCGGCGAACCGGGCCGCTCGGCTGGGGCGCGGTCACGCCGACCGTGGCCATCGGGGCCGGCGCTGTCTGCGCTCGGACAGGGCCTGCTCCGAAAACGAACACGGTGGCGGCAGCAGACAGGGCGGTGGCCACAGTTCGCACCGAAAAACACGGCTGGCAACGCATTACGAGTACTCCAAGGTTTCGAAAAAAAGTGAACCCTCAGTACGTCAGCAAGAAGGGTACCGACCTAGCAGGTATCTGATAAGTAGACGGGATCGCGTCGGCCCAGGTTCGCCCAGTCGACGTCGATATACTACCCTCCGCCCTGTCGGGTCCACGACCCGTCCTGCAAATACGCGACAACCGGCCGTCAGCCTTATGCCTGAAACCGACCTTTTACCGCTATTCCGACGCTCAGGAGCGTTGCTCGAAGGCCACTTCCGCCTGTCGTCGGGCCTTCACAGCACGGGCTATCTCCAATGTGCCCTGGTGCTCTCCGCCCCGCGGGATGCGGAGGCCATTGGCGCCGCGCTCGGCGACCAGGTCCGGCGCTACGGCGCGAACTGCGTGTTATCGCCGGCACTCGGCGGCATCGTGATTGGGCAGGAAGTCGCCCGCGCGTTGAACGTGCGCGCCCTGTTTGCCGAACGCCAGGAAGGTGTGCTGACGTTGCGACGGGGGTTCTCACTCGGACCGGCCGATCAGGTTCTGGTGGTCGAGGATGTCGTCACCACCGCGGGGTCGACGCGCGAGACGATCGCAGTCGCCCGGCAGGCAGGCGCGCAGGTCGTCGGGGCCTGTTCGATCGTCGATCGGAGCGGTGGCACGCACGGTCTCGAGATTCCATACGCGGCGTTGCTGCCGATGGCACTGCCAACCTACCAGCCCGACCAGTGCCCGTTGTGCGCGCAGGGCACACCCGTCGTCAAACCTGGGTCCAGAAAGACTTTCTAAAGACTGACACGAAGGACGCGAAGGATGTCCCGCACCTTCAAGCTCACCCTCGCCTACGACGGCACTGACTTCGCCGGCTGGCAACTCCAAGCGACGGATCGCACGGTGCAGGCGGTGGTCGAAGATGCACTGGCCCCGTTCGAGGGCCGGCGAGTCGTGGTCACCGCCGCCGGACGCACCGACGCCGGGGTCCATGCTCACGGCCAGGTGGTGAGTTTTGCGCTCGACGCCGCGCTCTCCGTCGAGCAATTGCAGACAGCGCTGAACGCCACCTTGCCGCGTGACGTACGCGTCATGGCGGCCGAACAAGCCGCGCCTGCATTCAACGCCCGCTTCGACGCCAAACACAAAACCTATCGCTACTTGATATTTTGCAACGACGTGGTGCCGCCCCTCGAGCGCCGCCAGGTGTGGCACGTGCCCACACCGCTGGTTGCCGGCGCGATGCAGGACGCCGCTCGGATGCTGATTGGCACCTACGACTTCGCGGCGTTTCAAGCGGCCGGCGGCGACGTGGTGACATCGGTTCGCGAGGTGCTGGACTCACGGTTGACGGTGCACGGCGACACGTGGGTCTACGAAATCACCGGCAGCGGCTTTCTGCGTCACATGGTCCGCAACATCATCGGCACGTTGGTGGATATCGGTCGCGGACGTTGGCCGGCAGAAGAAATGCGGGCCATCCTCGAATCGCGTCACCGCAGTCGCGCCGCCGCAACCGCGCCGCCGCAAGGGTTGACGCTGTGGAGGGTGGGGTATTGACGGGCCGGTGGTCAGTGGTCAGTCGCCGGTGGTCGGTGGTCGGTGGTCGGTAGCCGGTAGCCGGTGTCGGTAGTCTGTGGTCGGGTCGGTGTTGGCGGGAGATGGGCAGAGGGCGAGGCCGAACGGCCTCGCTCCTGCAAGGCGCCAACGGCGCCGCGTCCTGCTCGCGGAGCGAGTCTGGCGAGTCAGCGCAGGAAGCGAGTCCTGTCTCGGAACAACACGCCAAACAGGACCCACACGATCGCTGCTGCCACGACAACCAGCATCAATAACCGCATCGCCGTCGCCAGTCCGCCGATGTCCAACGCCGGCACATCGAACGCCAGCAGCTGGCCGCCCCGCTCGGTCGCCCAGTGCCAGCCGGTGTGGGCAATCAACGCCGACAGCAGGATCGTGCCGATCTTCTCGGCAACGACGAAGCGGAACAGCACATTGAGGACTGGGATCAAGAGCACCAGGACCAGCAATTGGCCCAGTTCGACGCCGATGTTGAAGGACAACAGCGACGTGAGCAGGTGCGAGCCGGCAAACTGCAACGACTCGCGCAAGGCGAACGAGAAACCAAAGCCGTGGATCAAACCAAACGCAAAGGCGACCGCCCAGCGCCGCTGCAGTGCGCGATCGCTGACGTCGGCTGAGGACGCCGACTCCGCACCACCGGACCGCGCCGCGGCGACGATGTTTTCAAACGCCATGTAGACGATCGACGCCGCAATCAGCGTTTCAACCAGTGGTGGGAACCACAACGACGTCGGCGCAAGGTTGTAGGCCGACGCGATCAACGTCACCGAATGAGCGATGGTAAAGGACGTGACCACGACGGTGAGCGAGCGCAAACGGCGAAAGGGCACAACGAGGCAGAGCAGAAATAACAGATGGTCGACCCCGTCGAGGATATGGAAGAAGCCATCTCTGACGAAACGAAAGGCGGCCTGATGCCAGCGCGGATCCAGCTGCACGATGCCGGGATCGCCGTGGACGTCAAAAACCCGTTCAGCGCCGCCCGGCGGTAGAAACCGCATCACGACATTGACCCGTACACCGAGCCGCGTCAGCCCGGGGCTAATCGAAAACTTCGAGGTCTCCGACCGGATGGGAAACGCAAAGGCGACGTCGAGAAGGCCCTCTTCCCACACCAGATTGGTGTCGAGCGGCAACGGCGCCCCGGTCACCGCGGCGAGCGCCTGGTCGTACGAATCGAAGGCGCGATCGCCCGGTAACGCGATGCGCGTGGCCATGACTTCCGGATACGGCAGCTGACTCTCTTCTTCGTAGAGCTTGACGAAGTCGGCAATCCACTGGGTCGCGGCATCCCTGAGGACAGGCTGGATAGTTGCCAGTTCGACAAACGGTCCGCGCCGCGGCACATCCATTTCGCGCAACGCGCGCATTGGCGCCCGCACCAGGAAAATCAGCCGCTGCCCTTCGGGCTTGAGAAACGTCTGAATCGTGACTTCACTGGGGATCTCATGGGCTGTGGTGGCGACCGAAAGCAAAGCCAACAGAGAAATGGCAAGAACCAGGGGGCGGCGCATCGGGTGGCAAGAATACACGGCAGCCGCCCGTCCCCCGCACCTAGCACCTAGCACTCAGCGCCCCGCACTCAGCACTTCTGAGGATGTATACTGGCGCCCTCCAAAACCGGCCCGTCGTGGGTCGATGAAAGGATCAAAGCCTGTGAAGCGGAATCTCATGATTGGCGCGACGTTCGTCGTGGCCTTAGTCGTCCTAGGCGTCACCGAACGCGCGCTTGAACAGACGGCCGCCGCGCAAGCGCGTACCAATGTTCAGGCCCCAATGTTCGAAGTCGATCCGTTCTGGCCGAAGACGATGCCCAATAACTGGGTGTTCGGGCAGACGATTGGTCTCGGCATCGACGAGAAGGATCAGGTGTGGATCATTCATCGCGGGAATGATCCGGGGAACCTTGATCGAACCGAGTACGCCTTCCCGCCGGCACCCGCACCGGGCACGCCCGGCGGCGGCCCCGCGCTTGCGCCAGGCGCGACCCGTCCGCCTGCCGAAACTCCGGCTCGGGTCAGCGAATGCTGTAGTCCGGCTCCCCCGGTCGTAGCCTTCGGTCCTGACGGCAGCGTCGTGCACAGCTGGGGCGGTCCCTCGCTGCATGCGGACTGGCCGGAATCCAATCACGGCATCGTCGTCGATCAGAAGGGCATCGTCTGGATCGGCGGCAACGGCGGATCCGACTCGCACATCCTGAAGTTCACGCGCGAGGGCAAGTTCGTCCAGATGTTTGGCAAGAAGAACGCGCGGAGCGTCGACGGCAAGATGGTGCCGAACAGTCACGACATGGAGAATTTCGGGCGCGTCGCCAAGATCTTCATCGACCCGCGCGCCAACGAGGCCTACGTTGCTGACGGGTACTTCAATAAACGGGTCGCGGTCCTCGACATGGACTCCGGCAAGATCAAGCGGTACTGGGGCGCCTACGGGAACAAGCCGGACGATGCGCCGATGCCGCGCTACGATCCGAAAGCGCCGCTGGCGCAGCAATTCCGCACTCCGGTGCACTGCGCCGAAGTGTCGAACGACGGCTTCGTTTACGTCTGCGACCGTCCGAACGACCGTCTGCAGGTGTTCACCAAGGACGGCAAGTTCGTCAAAGAGAAGCAGTTCTTCCCGGAGACCTTGTCCGACGGTTCGGTGTGGGACGTGGCGTTCTCGAAGGATCCGCAACAGCGCTTTCTTTACATGGCTGACGGCGCCAACGAACACGTCTACATCATCGACCGCCAGTCGCTCGAAGTGCTGACCAGCTTCGGCACCGGCGGCCGCCAGCCGGGACAGTTCTTCGGCGTGCACAGCATTGCCGTTGACTCAAAGGGCAACATTTACACCACTGAAACCTACACCGGTAAGCGTCTGCAGAAGTTTGTGTTCAAGGGCATGGGCCCGGTCACCAGCGACAAGCAGGGCGCGCCGTGGCCACGTCGGACCGAGAACTAACGCAGCGGTCCTGGCGGGTAGGCGGGTAAGCGGGTAAGCGGGTAAGGACGGCCGGTGGCAAAACCACCGGCCGTTTCATTTTCTACTTGCCTACCCGCCTACCCGCCCACCCGCCCACCCGCCCACCCGCCTACCTGCCCACCTGCCTATCTGCTTGCCTGCTGTGCAGTGTAGGATTCAGACTGCATTCATGAGCCTTGATCAGCTACTGGCGTGGATTCCTGCTGGAAGCGCCGAGGCGGAACTCGCGCGACAGATTCACCCCGACCGCTTGCCGCGGCACGTCGCTATCATCATGGATGGCAACGGGCGCTGGGCCGGACAGCGGCATTTACCGCGGGTCGAAGGGCATCGCGCGGGCAGTGCTGCCGTCCGCGACGTCGTGGAGACGTCGGCGCGCCTCGGGCTCGAGGTCCTGACGCTGTACGCGTTCTCAGTGGAGAACTGGAAGCGGCCGGCCACCGAAGTCAGCACGCTGATGCTGCTGCTCAAACGTTACCTGCGGTCTGAATTGTCGACGCTGCTCAAGAACAACATTCGGTTCAACGTCATCGGCCGGTCCGAGGAGTTGGCCCCCGACATCCTGAAGGAGCTCGAGGCTGCGGCCGCCAAGACCACCCGCAACACCGGCATGTTGTTCAACATCGCGCTCAATTACGGTGGCCGCACCGAGATTGTCGACGCGGCGCGGCGCGCGATTGCATCCGGGATCAGCGCCGATGCACTCGACGAGGCAGGTTTTGGCGAGTTGCTGTATACCGCGGGCCAGCCCGATCCGGACCTGCTGATTCGCACCAGTGGCGAGATGCGGGTCAGTAATTTTCTGCTGTGGCAGATCGCCTACGCCGAGATTTATGTGACCGAAACCTTCTGGCCAGATTTCCGCAGCCGCGATTTGCTCGAAGCGGTGCTCGCTTATCAGAAACGGGATCGCCGGTACGGCGGCATTCGGCCGCAGGTCGCTGCAGGAATCAATCAATAGATGGCTCGTGTCCTGAGCGGCGGCGTCCTCGCCGCTGGCTTTTTCACGCTAATCTGGTTTTCGAGCGCAACGGTCCTGTTTTTTGTCGCCGCGTTGGTCGCGGCGCTCGCGTTCCACGAATATGCGGCGCTGATGCGCCAGTTGGATGCCCATCTGCCGCGGCTGCCGACGCTGCTGGCGACGCTCGCCGCGGTCGCAGTCGTGCCCTTTCCTTACGTCGCCGGCGAGGCCGTGATCGGTGCCGGGTTGTTGATCATCGCTGTGACGGTCATGGTCAAGGTCGACGGCGAACGCGACGGATTTCGTCGAGGAGTTTCCGCCGCTGCCGCTGGTGCACTCTCGATTATCTATATCGGGTTGCCGCTGGGCGCGCTGGTTGGGGTGCACATCTTTGGCGGGCGCGGAGCCGTCATGCTCCTCGTCGCGGCCATCGCGATCAGTGACACGGCGCAGTTTTACGCCGGCCGCACCTTCGGGCGCCATCCGCTTGCGCCGCGCTTGAGCCCGAAGAAAACGATCGAAGGCGCGATCGGCGGATTTCTCGTCGCGCCGATCTTTTTGTATTACGCCGGGCCGTACCTGGTGCCGGTTGGGACGCCGCTGATGATGGCGGCGTTTGGTCCGGTGCTCGTCGCCAGTGGCATCGCCGGTGACGTGTTTGAGTCGATGCTCAAGCGCGCGGCAGATATGAAGGACAGCTCGGCGTTGATTCCCGGGCATGGCGGCGTGCTCGATCGGATCGATGCGTTGCTCTTTGCGACGCCGCTGTTCTACATGTTCCTCCGCTGGCTCTATTCGGTATGAGTTGGACCGACTTCGTCGGTGGGACCCTTTGGGTAGGACCGCTCCGCGGTGGGACCCTTCGGGTGGGACCACTTCGTGGTGGGACCCGCTGCGCGGGTGGAACCGACTTCGCCGCTCGGGAAGTCCCAAATCCATCCCACCCGAAGGGTCCCACCACGCAGTGGTCCTACCCGCGAGGGTCCCACCGCGAAGTGGTCCCACCCGAAGGGTCCCACCGCGGAGCGGTCCCATGAAACGCATCGCGATTCTCGGCTCGACCGGCTCGATCGGCACCAGCGCGCTGGCCGTCGTCGACGCACATCCATCCCGTCTTGAAGTGGTGGGTCTTGCTGCCGGTGCGAATGCCGATGTGTTCGCCGCTCAGATCGTGCGCTATCAACCGCGCATCGTGGCCATGGCCACCGGCCGGGCGCTCGATGAGGTCCGCGGGCAAGCCGCGCTGCCGTCGCTGTCGGGGACGGGCAGCGATGGACTGATTGCGGTCGCGACCCATCCCGACGTTGACCTGGTCCTGTGCGCCTCGTCAGGTACGGCGGCACTCGAAGCGGTACTGGCGGCGATCGATGCCGGCAAGACGATTGGTCTGGCCAACAAGGAAGTGCTGGTGATGGCCGGCGGGCTGGTGATGGACGCCGCCGCCCGCCGCGGCGTGCTCATCCTGCCTGTCGACAGCGAGCACAACGCGATTCATCAGTGCTTGCATGGGCGACAGCCGAACGAGATCCGTCGCTTGATCCTGACCGCGTCCGGCGGACCATTTCGCGGCCGCACCGGCGCCAGTCTCCAAAGCGTCAGCGCGGCCGAGGCCCTCAAGCACCCGACCTGGCAGATGGGCCCGAAAATCACCATCGATTCGGCGACGCTGATGAATAAGGGCCTCGAGGTGATTGAGGCGCACTGGTTGTTTGGTGCCTCACCAGCGCAAATCGACGTGGTCGTCCATCCACAATCGATCGTGCATTCGATGGTGGAGTTCAGCGACGGGTCGCTGATCGCGCAGATGGGCAGGACCGATATGCGCTTGCCGATTCAGTACGCGTTCTCGTATCCGCAGCGCTGGACGTCGCCGGTGCCGGTGCTCGATCTCGCGCAGTTGCCGCCGCTCGAATTCCATGAGCCCGCGTGGGAGGACTTCCCGTGCCTCGGCTTGGCCTACCGCGCCCTCGAAGCGGAACGTAGTCTTCCGATCGTGCTCAACGCGGCCAACGAAGTCGCCGTGGCGTCTTTTCTAGAAGGGCGGCTCGGCTTCACCGCGATTGCCACCGTCATCAGTGAGGCGATGGACGCCCACGCACCATCGCCGACCGACACGCTCGACGCGGTTCGCCGCGTCGACGGCTGGGCTCGCGAGTATGCGGCCGAGCTGGTCGCCAGCGAAGCGGGTTCGGCGACCCGCACAGTAAAATCGCTTAAGGGATAGCTCATTGAACACGCTGCTCGCGTTTGGATTTGTCCTCGGTGTCCTTGTCTTTGTTCACGAACTCGGCCATTTCTTGATGGCGCGGTGGCATGGCGTCCGGGTCCTGACCTTCTCGCTGGGGTTCGGCCCGAAGCTACTCAAGGTCAAGCGTGGTGACACGGAATATGCGCTGAGTGCGATTCCGCTCGGCGGCTACGTCAAGATGGCCGGCGAAAACGCCGAAGATCAGCGCACCGGCAGCCCTGACGAATTTCTCTCCAAGACCAAGTGGCAACGGTTCCAGATTCTGATCATGGGCCCGGTGATGAATCTGGCCCTCGCGGTCATCCTGATGGCGGTTGTGCTGATGCAGGGTCTGGAGATTCCGTCGTTCCAGTACAAGCCGGTGGATGTCGGCCGCGTCGAAACCGGATCCGCGGGCGAGCGCGCAGGAATTCAACCTGGCGACCGGATCACTCACGTCAACAACGAGGCGGTAGCGAGTTGGGATCGTTTCGGTCTGATGATCGGGACCAAGGCCGACCGCGACGTCCAGTTAACTGTCGTGCGCGATGGCCGGGACCAGGCGATCACCGTCCGCCCAACCAGCATGGGCCGTTTCGAAGTCGGCGACATCGGCGTGCTGCCGGATGTCTACCCGTCGGTGTCCCAGGTGGTGAGTGGCGGACCGGCAGAGAAAGCCGGCCTCAAGACCGGCGACGTGATGCTGGCGATTAACAACCAACGCGTCGTGTTTTCGCGTGACGTGATCGAGATCATTTCGAAGAACCCGAACAAGCCCATCGACATGCGCGTGCGGCGTGACGGGCAAGAGCAGACGGTCACCGTGACGCCGAACATGGAAGGCGAGGTCGGGCGTATCGGCATCGGCATCGCCACACAAACGACGACCCTCAAACCGGGTTTGCTCGAAGCGCTGACCCTCAGTGTGCAGCGCAATATCGAGTTCTCGGGCCTGATCCTGAAGACCTTGTGGGGGCTGGTCGTCGGGCAGACGTCGCCCAAGCAGCTGATGGGGCCTGTGGGTATAGCTCAGTTGTCCGGCGAATCGGCCGAGGCGGGCTGGGTCGCGCTGTTCGCATTGATGGCGTCGATCAGTCTCAACCTTGGTTTGCTCAACCTCATGCCTGTGCCGATTCTTGATGGCGGGCACATCCTGATCCTGGGGCTCGAAGCGGTCGCGCGTCGCGACTTCAGTAACCAGGTCAAGGAAAAGATGTTTCTCGTTGGTTTCGTGTTGCTGATGGCTCTCATGGTCACCGTGATTTACAACGACCTCACGCGGATCAGCTGGCTTGAGCGCCTCATGCCTTGGCGCAACTAGAGTGCAGCGCCTCCCGGATCGCTCCTTGCACTATGTTCCTCTGCTGAGCGGTCGTGTTGACCGCCAGCTAGACAATTAGCAAGGAGACATCACATGCCCCGCAGTATTCAGCAGCTGTTCGTGGCCGTCGCGGCGGTCGCCGTTCTGGCGGGTCCCGCCGCTGCGCAAGACATGACCACCAGCGATGTGCAACGGCTCGAACAGAGCATCGATCAGGTTGCCGCCGATATCGTCAAACTGCGTCGCACCGACCGCAGTGGCGCCCGCACCATGCAGGCCGAGCTTCTCGAGATCGACGAAGAAATCACCTATCTCAAAGTCAAGTTGCGTCGCGAGCGCATGGTGTCGCGTGCCGACTACATGGACGTGCGTGATCGCCTCGAAAACCTGCGCGCCCGCGCAACCGGTAACGACACCTACAACAGTGCCTACGGTAACGGCAATCGCACCGGCACCGGCAATCGCACCGGCAGCGGCAATCGCCCCGGCACCGGCGCTGGTACTCGCGGCAATGACTATCCGAATAATCGCGGCAACGACTATCCGAACACGAATACCGCGACCGCGTCAGGCACCGTGCCGTCCGGCACTGAACTCGACGTGCGGCTCGAAACCGCGCTGAATTCCGACACCAACGTCGTCGAAGATCGCTTCGAGGCGACTACCGTTGTTGATCTGCGTGAGAACGGCCGCATTGTGGTCCCAGCCGGGTCCCGCGTGCGCGGCGTCGTCACCGCGGTGCGAGATGCCGGACGAGTCGAACGCAAAGGCAGCCTCGATCTGAGCTTCGATCAGATCACCATCAACGGCCGTAACTATCCGATTCGCGGCACGGTGACCCAGGCCCTCGAAGCCGGCGGGTACAAAGAGGATGCCGGCAAGATCGGCACCGGCGCCGCAGTGGGCGGCATGATCGGCGGCATTCTCGGCGGCTTGAAGGGTGCGATCGCCGGCATCTTGATCGGCGGCGGTGGCGTGGTTGCCGCAACCGAGGGTCAGAACGTCGAGATCCCGGTCGGGACCGTGTTGCGCATGCGGTTGGACCAGGCGCTCGCAGTTAATACGACGCGGCGCTAGTTTTCAGACGGAAAAAAGGGTGAGGTCACAGACTTCACCCTTTTTCTTTTCCTACCGAACTGACAGCTTTTTCTGGCTTCGTGCGACGAGTGCCATTGCGGCGCGTGCCGCATCAATCGTCTTTTCGATATCGCGTTTGGTGTGCGCTCCTGAAATAAACCATGCCTCGTATTGTGACGGCGGCAGGTAGACACCTTGATCCAGCATCCCGCGAAAAAAGACGCCAAATGCGGTCGTGTCGGACGTTGTCGCGGTCTGAAAGTTAGAGACGCGCTGGGAAGTGAAGAACGGTGTAATCATCGAGCCGAGGGCATTCACCTGCAGGGCTACCCCTGCATCGCGGGCTGCGTCGGCTAAGCCGCCAGCCAGGTGGTGGCCCATCGCGCTCAGATGTTTGTAGAGTCGCGGCGTTAATCGCTTCAACGACCACAAGCCGGCCGTCATCGCCAACGGATTTCCCGAGAGCGTTCCCGCCTGGTAGACCGGCCCGGCCGGCGAGACACGATCCATCACGTCTGCGCGCCCGCCGTAAGCCGCGACCGGTAGGCCGCCGCCGATAATCTTACCGAGGCAGGTCAAGTCCGGCTTCACGTCATACAGCGCCTGCGCACCACCGGCAGACAGACGGAAGCCGGTCATCACTTCATCAAAAATCAGCAGGATGCCTTCACGGTCGCAGATTGTTCGCAGGCCCTGCAGAAATCCGGGCTGCGGCAGCACCACGCCCATGTTGCCGGCCACTGGTTCGACGATGAGGGCCGCAATGTGCCTGGGATTCGCGCGAACCAGCGTGTCGATCGACGCCAGGTCATTGAAGGTTGCCAACAACGTATCCGCAACGGCGCCGGCAGGGACGCCAGGACTGGTCGGCGTGCCAAAGGTCAGTGCGCCCGAGCCGGCCTGCACCAGGAAGGCGTCGGCGTGACCGTGGTAACAGCCTTCGAACTTGACGATCTTGTCGCGCCCGGTTGCGCCGCGCGCCACTCGCGCCGCGCTCATCGTGGCTTCTGTTCCTGAACTGACGAAGCGGACGCGCTCCATCGAAGGGACGAGGTCGCGCACCAACTCGGCGAGTTCTACTTCGAGCGGGCTGGGTGCGCCGAAACTGGTCCCGGCCTTCGCCTGGCGGGCAAGCGCGGTGGTCAAGCCACTCGGCGCATGACCGTGGATCATCGGTCCCCACGAGCCGACGTAGTCAATGTAGGTGTGGCCATCGATGTCGCTGATGTGGGCGCCCGATGCCTTGGCTATAAACAGCGGGGAACCGCCAACCGCCTTGAATGCGCGGACTGGCGAATTGACGCCGCCGGGGAGCACCTTGACCGCACGGGCGAACAATTTTGATGATTTTGGTGTTTTCACGTTGGTCGGTGGTCGAGAGTGGGTCGGCATTCGCAAGCGCTGGCGGCTACAGGGTCTTGCGCAGTGCCCGCGCCGCGTCGCGGGCGAAATAGGTGATCACGATGTCGGCGCCGGCCCGACGAATCGACGTCAAGGATTCGAGCATGGCGCGCTCTTCTTCGATCCAGCCATTCCGCGCAGCGGCTTTGATCATCGCGTATTCACCACTGACTTGATACGCGGCGGTCGGGTAGTCGAAACGCTCTTTGACCCGCCAAATGATGTCGAGATAGGGCATCGCCGGCTTGACCATGACGATGTCCGCGCCTTCGGCGATGTCCTGTGCCACTTCGCGCAGCGCTTCGCTGGCGTTGGCGGGATCCATTTGATGGCTGCGGCGGTCGCCAAATTGCGGCGCCGAATCAGCGGCTTCGCGAAACGGTCCGTAGAAGCCCGAACAATACTTCGCGGCGTAGGCCATGATCGTGACCTGGTCGAACCCTTCCGCGTCGAGCGCTTGACGGATCGCGCCGACGCGGCCGTCCATCATGTCCGACGGCGCGACGATGTGCGCGCCCGCGGCTGCGTGCGACACCGCCGCACGCACCAACTGCTCCACGGTTGGGTCATTGGCGATGTCACCGTCGACAACGATGCCGCAGTGGCCGTGCGAAGTGTATTCGCACAAGCACACGTCAGTGATGACGACGATGTCGGGGACTGCTTCACGAATGGCGCGCGTTGCTGAATGGACCGGTCCATTGGTGTCGAACGCCGCGGTCCCGGTCTCGTCCTTGTCGTTCGGCAGCCCGAACAGCAGCACGCCAGGGACGCCGTCGGCCCACGCGCCAGCAGCCTCTTTGACCGCTTCGTCGACTGACAACTGGTAGACACCAGGCATCGAAGACACTTCGCGCCGCACCTGACGTCCTTCACAGACAAAGAGCGGCAGGATGAATTGATCGGCGGCGAGCCGGGTCTCGCGCACCAGCGAACGGAGCGCGGGAGTGCGACGGAGACGACGTAACCGGACCACAGATGTTGAGGAATGCAGACCCACAGGTTACACAGATTACACGGATACGGCAGAAGTGCTAGGTGCTTGTCACTTAGCACTCAGCACTTTAAAGTGCGCGACCAGTGCGTCGACCAGCGCCGGAATCGTCGATGTCGTCGGCGTGATTTGCGGCGTGATGCCGTAGCGCATTGCGGCATCGGCCGTCACCGGGCCGATCGTCGCGACCACGGTGTGGCCCAGCAGGTCGATGGCTTGATCAGCGCCGTAGATCGACACGAAGGCGCGTATTGCGGACGCGCTCGAAAAGGTGACTGCGTCGATCTGCCGCTCGAGCAACTGCCGGTAGATGCCGAGGTGGGCATCACTCTCGTTGGTCACGGTGCGGTAGGCCACGACCTCGTTGACTTCGGCGCCGGCGGCACGCAGTTCTTCCGGCAACGTATCGCGCGCAATATCGGCCTTGGCGAACAGCACCCGTTTGCCTCTCATCGAGCCGTTCGCCTTGAGCGCGGCGACCACGCCGTCGGCGCTGTGGTCATCGGGAATCAGATCGACTTTAAGACCAAAACGGGTCAGCCGTGCCGCGGTGCCCGGTCCGACCGCGCACAACTTCGCGTCGGCCAGCGCCCGCACATCACGCGGACCCACCAACAGGCGGTCCATGAACGCGGAGGCGCCGTTGGCACTGGTAAACACGATCCAGTCGTAACTGCTGGCGTTCTCACAGGCCTGGTCGAGTGGGGCGTAGTCGTCGGGCGGCACGATGTTGATCAGAGGTGCTTCGATCGCTTCCGCACCGTGCGCTTCGAGCAAGTCGACGATTTCACCCGATTGTTCGCGCGAACGCGTCACCAGTACCCGCCGGCCGAATAGCGGACGCGTATCGAACCACTGCAAATGCTCACGCAGTCCGACGACATTGCCGACGATCAGGAGCGCCGGCCCCGACGGTTTGCGTTCGCGGAAGCGATCGGCCAGTTCCTGCAACGTACCGGCGATGGTTTGCTGGCGCAACTGTGTGCCGTGGATCACGATGGCCGCCGATTCATCTGGCGGTCGGCCATGGGCGATCAACGCGTCGATCATTTCGGTCAATTGCCGCGGCCCGGCGTAGGACACGATCGTGCCGTCGAGCGCGGACAGCGCGGTCCAATCAACCTTGAGCGTCTCGCGGCCTTCGTCTTCGTAACCGCGCACGAAGGTGAGCGTGTCGCCACCGCCGGGATAGGTGATCGGAATGCCGGCATAGGCCGGCACGCCAATGCCGGCCGGGACACCGGGGATGACTTCGAACGGAATCCCCTGCTCGTGCAGGAACAGTGCCTCGACGCCCGCCTGGTCGAAGACGAACGGATCGCCCCACTTCAATCGCGCGACGAGTTTGCCTTCGCGCGCCTTCTCGGCGAGCAGATAACAGATTGCTTCCTGGTCGAACCGTTCGGGCGCCGCACTGCCGACGTCGATGCGTTCGGCATCGGGCGGCGCGTACTGCAACAACCGCGGGTGCACCAGGTGGTCGTAAATGACGACGTCGGCTTGCTGCAGGCAACGCAGCCCGCGCGCACTAATCAGGTCCGGTGCGCCCGGGCCCGCGCCGACCAGGTAAACGATCCGTCGCAACACCGGGTGATTGTATCTGGTGATCTGATGATCTGAAGATCTGGTGATCTCGCGATCTGGGCTCTGAGTTCCACCCCACGCGGTGCTGGTATTCAGCGTTCTGTCGGCGGGCGATCCAATATTTCCGCCGCGCCTTTTTTCAGCAGCAGCGCGGCCAACTTGTCTCCGGCCGCCGCTGCGCCGCCACGATTGCCGTGCACCGTGGCACGAATGATCCGTCGGCCATCGAGTGACGCGACCAGGCCGGCGACGTCGAGTGCGCTGCCATCGAGTGTGGCCAATACGCCGAGGGGCATTTGACAGCCGCCGCCCAGCGCGGCGACCACCGCGCGTTCAGCCGTCAGCATTGTCAAGGCATCGGGATCGCAGATGCGGGCGACCGCGTCCCTGATGGTCGGTGTGCCGCCGCTGGCGACCTCGATCGCGACGATGCCCTGGCCCGGCGCGGGCAAGCAGACGTCAGTGGGGATGAGCGCCGAGATGCGGGCAGCCAGACCCAGGCGCTTGAGGCCGGCAGCAGCCAGCACTAAAGCGTCGCATTCGCCGGCGTCGAGTTTGCGCAGACGCGTGTCGACGTTGCCGCGGATCGCGGCGAACGTGGCTCCAGGAAACTGCGCTCGTAATTCCGCAACACGGCGCACGCTGCTGGTGCCGATGCGCGGCGTAGGGCCGAGCGCTCTGGCGCTGGTCTTGAAATCGGCGGGCGCGGCGGGGGCCGGGAGGATCAGGGCGTCACGCGGATCCTCACGTTCGAGCGTTGCGGCGAGTGTCAGACCGTCGGGCAGATGTGCGGCGAGATCCTTGCTGCTGTGCACGGCCAGGTCGACGCGTCCCTCGAGGAGCGCATCTTCGATCTCCTTGACGAACAGTCGCTTGACGTTGGTGGTTGGCTCGGATGACTCCGCGACGGCGGACCCTTCATCGCCGGAAGTGCGGATGACCACGATCTCGCAGGCCGGACCGCCGGCTTCGGCGATCAGGCGGGCCACCGTCTGCGCCTGCCACAGGGCGAGCGCGCTGCCGCGCGTGCCGATTTTCACCGGCGTGACGCGCTCATCGGTCGCCCGCACTCTTATCTTTGTCGTCGAGGGCGAACAACCGGCTCAACGCTTCGGCGTACTGCGACACCAGCTGGGAGTCGCCGACACTTTTGAGTTGCTCGGTCGGATGGAGCAACAACTTTTCCACGATCAACCGGGTCACCTCGTCGACGCGCGCGCGCGCTTCCGGGGACAGCGTCGACATCTTCGGCTCCAAGCGTTCGAGTTCCGACTTACGAATGCCTTCGAAGCGCTGACGCAGGGCGACGATCGTCGGCACCGCGTCGCGGGAGCGGTGCCAGGTCGAGAATTTCTGCACCTCTTCCTCGACGATCTGTTCGGCGCGTCCGACCTCGGCACCGCGCCGCTCGAGGTTCTCGCGGACGATGGCTTGCAGGTCGTCGATGTTGTACAGGAAGACCTGCTCGATCTCGCCGGCGCGCGGATCCACATCCCGCGGAACGGCGATGTCGATCAGGAACAATGGTCGGCTGCGGCTCGCCGGCATGGCCGACTTGACCTGCGCCCTCGACAAGATCGGCGTCGGCGATCCGGTCACGGTAATCACGATGTCGGACTCACGCAGTGAGTGGGGCAGCGAGTTCCACGGTGCGACCTGGCCGCCGACCTGGTCGGCCAACTCCTGCGCGTGAGCGAGCGTGCGGCTGGTGATGGTGATCGAGGCAACGCCCTGTGCCTTGAGATGCACGGCGGTCAGCTTGCCCATCTCACCCGCGCCGATGACGAGCACCCGGCGCCCGGCCAGGTTGCCAAAAATCTTCTTGGCCAGGCTGACCGCGGCAAAGCTCACCGACACGGCGCCTTCCGCCAGTGCCGTTTCTGATCGCACGCGCTTGCCGACGCCAAATGCCCAGTGGAACAGCTTGTTGAGCAGCGGACCGGCGCTTTCGGCAGTGGTGGCGACGCTGTAGGCTTCTTTAATCTGTCCGAGAATCTGCGGCTCGCCAACGACCAGCGAGTCGAGCCCTGACGACACACGGAACAGATGACGTGCCGCCTCGCGGTCGCGATGTGCATACAGGTGCGGCCGGATCTGCTCGGGGGGCAGCTGGTGAAACTCGGAGAAGAACGCCATGAGATCTTCGCCGGCGCCGTCCGGGTCACCGCACGCGATATACAACTCGGCGCGATTGCACGTCGAAACCACGACCGCTTCCGATGTCGACTGGCGTCTGGCCAACGCCCGCACCGCGTGTTCGAGCCCGCGACTGCAAAAGTCGAGACGTTCGCGCAGTTCGACTGGTGCCGTGCGATGGCTGGCGCCAACGAGCAGCAGGTGCATCATTGACGCAGCTGCCAGTTGCCAACTGACAACTGGAAACTCTCGTGCGGAGTCGCTGCACCAAAGTTATGCGACTCCGTTAAAAAATAGCTGACCAACACGAAGTTCAACAGGATGAACGCAAAGCCAACCGCGGCCAGGTAGGCCGCCGGGCGGCCGCGCCAGCCGATCGCGCGGCGTGCGATCATTTGAAAGGTGTAGACCGCCCAGGTAAACAGCGCGACAAAAATTTTTGGGTCGCGCAGCGACATCGCCTGTACCCGCGGGTCACCAGGCGCCATCGCCATCGCATCCCTGACCCACAAGGCGCCGGCGATCAGGCCGACCGTCATCAGCAGCCAGCCGATAAACACCGTGCGCGAGTTCATGACGTCGAGCACTTGCAGCGACGGCAACCGCTCGAAGAAGAACACCAGGTGCTTAGCCTTGATCTCTTTGAACTGCAGCACGTAGGTAATGCCGATCACCGCCGCGAGGCCAAAACTGGCGTAGGCGCCAAGCATCGCCGCGACGTGCGTCCAGAACAGCGGGTGCTCGAGCACCCGCGACTGCGGCTCGACGCCCGCACCCTGGACCGCGGGCAAAATCTGCAACGCGGTGATGATTGGCAAAATGAAGATGCCGAGGCCGCGTTCTTTGGTGGTCACTTCGGTATAGAGGTAGGCGAGGCCCAACAGCCAGACAAACGTGGAGATGGCTTGCGTGGTGCCGGCAAACGGCACATGCCCCGCTTCCATCGTCTGCATGCCGATGACCAACGTGTGTGCAAGGGTGCCGGCGCCAAGCAGAGCGGTCGCCGCGCGGCCGACTGACGGCGTCCGCCGCGCGAAATGCACGGTGTAAGCGATCAGGGCGAGCGCGTAAAAGGCGAGGGGAAGGGAATACATGAGTGCTAAGTGCTAGCGCGAAGCCGCGTAATAACCACGCTTGGTCCGCACCGTGGTGTTCGGCCGTGCAACCTGCACCGCGATGCGCCGCCAGCCGCCGTCGCGCCGCCCGTTGCTCGAGGCATAGCCGATGGTGTACTGGCTCGATAACTCGTCCGAGATCTGACCGTAAATATCTTTGAGGTCTTCGACTCGCGTCGGAAAGAAGGCGCGGCCGCCAGTCTCCTGCGCAACCTGGCGCAGGGTGAATTCCGCCTCGCGAAATCCTTTCGACAATGAGACCTCTTTCGGCTGAAGCGCGATGGTGTAGATCGCGGTCTCTGAACGCTTGGCCAGTTCCAGCACTTCTTCGTAGGTCACCAAGCTCGAGGTGTCCTCACCATCGGACAAAACGATGATTGCACGGCGCCGCACCTCGTCCTGTGTCTTGGCCTTGATCTTCGCCAGTTCCTTGAGCGAGATGTACAGCGCGTTATGCAGCGCGGTGGAGCCGCCGGCGCTGGTCGAGCGAATCGCGCGCTCGAGATCCTCGACCTTATTGGTGAAGCCCTGGGTGATCTCGACGCGGCTGTCGAAGTCGACAATCTGTGCGAGGTCCTGTGCGCGCAACTTGCGCGCAAAACCGATCGCCGCTTCCTGGGCAATCGGCAGGCGGCTTTCCATACTGGCGCTGGTGTCAATCAGCACCGACAGGGCGATCGGCAAGGTCGTCCGGTTGTAAAAGGTGAGCGCTTGCTTGGTGCCGTCTTCGAAGACCACGAACTCCTGTTCGCCGACATCGGTCAGGTAGCGGTTCTGATTGTCGACGACGGTCACGTTCAGCGAGACGACGTCGACGGTGGCACGGAACGGTTGCGCCTTTTCTTGCGGCGCGGCCTGTGTTGCTGAGAGAAGGGTGGCTGCCGCCAGCACCGTCACGGCGCTGGCCACCGACGTGTAAGCTGATCGCACTACTTCACCGCCTGTCCGCGCGCCGGGGCCCCGTGTGCTTCGAGTCCGGGCTTCGCCACCGACACTTCGAATTTCTCCGGCGGGATCAGCGACTGCGGCCGCGAGTAGACGACGCGATACTGCGATTTGATGATCGCGGCGAGATCTCTCAGTCGCGGCTCGAACGACATGCTGCTCAACACGTCCATTCGCACGCCGCCGGATTCGCGCGGTCCGCGGTCGAGCACCGTCGATCGATTGCGCGCTTCGTCGGTGCTGAACGACCCGCGTTGATTCACTAACACCAGCACATGGAGCGTGGCACCGCTCGCCTTGAGCGCCGCGAGGACGTCGGGATACTGCAGGTTGCTGTACTCGATGTTCTCGGTCGTGATCACGACGATCGCGGCGCGATCAGCATCGCGTTTCGCGAGTCCCTTGGCCACTTCGGCGATGGCGTCGAGCAGCGTCGCGCCGCTGGAGGGGCCATGAAACAACCGGTTGGCGGCGTCGAGCAATTCCTGGTGTGAGGACGTGTAATCGGTCAGTGCGGTCGGACGATCGGCGATCGTGACAATCGAGATCGGTCCGCTGCCTTGCACCGCAGTAAGAAACGCGGTCAGCCCTTTGCGGAGGTCGTTAATTGCCGGCGCGGCTGCCTGGCTGTTGTCGACGATGATGGCGATCGGCAGGGGCGAGTCGGCCGTCGCGACCCGCAGCACCTCGCGGCGCGTGCCGTCTTCGCGAATCACGAATGCCTCGGCAGGGAGGTCGCGGACCGGCTGCTGCTTGTCCTTATCGAACACGCTGACGTAGGCAATGCGTTCGCGCGCCTGCGCAAGCAGGCGGGGCATCAAGAAGGAGTCGCCGTTGGCGAGGGGTGTCGCGACCGATGCGAACGCCACA
Source organism: Vicinamibacterales bacterium (assembly GCA_035575715.1). Lineage (GTDB taxonomy): Bacteria > Acidobacteriota > Vicinamibacteria > Vicinamibacterales > UBA2999 > JACCSI01. Next base: position 81,060 of record DATLXN010000017.1, read on the forward strand.
CACCCTGCGATCAGACGTGCCAGAGCTGCACGAGACATATGTTTAAGGGGCCGAGGCGCCGGCAACCAGCAGTATATCGCGTCGGTGCACGGGGCACCCGGCCCCGCACCTGCTTGGCACCCCGGCACCCGGCACCGAGAAGTACACTGTCCGGATGGCCCCGATCTCACGCGAGAATATCCGGCTCATCGGGCAGCTCAGCACGGTTGGGCTGTCCTTTGTGTTTGCGCTCGTGATTGGCTTTGGCGGCGGCTATTTCCTGGATCGTTGGCTTGGCACCAGCCCGTGGCTGACGTTCCTCGGATTCTTCATGGGTCTCGCCGCCGGCATCGTCAATGTCTACCGGGTGATGCAGCTGGCCGGTCGACCTCCCGCAAAATAGTGCTCGACAAATTCCTGCGCGACAGCGCGGTGGCCTGTGCGGTGATGGCGATTGTGGCGCTGGCGGTGCGGCCTCAGCAGCCGCGTGTGGCCGCGGGAATCGTCGGCGGCGGGGTGCTGATCGGGTTGTCGTTCTGGGCCATCCGCGGGGTCGTCGAGAGCGTCACGTCGCGTGATGGAAACAGTGAAATCAGGCGTGTTTCGCGCCGGTTCGCGCTAGTGAAGTTTTTCACAAGACATGTTATATTGGCCCTTGCCGCCTACGCTATGATGGTCCGTTTGCGTCTCGATCCAATCGGGATGCTGATCGGTGTCACGTCGGTGGTCGTCGCGGCAACGCGACTCGCGGCGCGACGCCGTTAACGAGTTCTCCGTCCCATCCACTCGCTCGAGGCAGGCCTCCCAAGGCAGTTCTACGTTGAGCGCTGGACTGGAAGCGGCGAGCTCACAACATTCGGTTCAACTGGAGGTTTTGGTGAGCACACGACGCTCGGTGCTGTCTTTGATGTTCTTGTTCGTGGTGTTGGCAATGGCCGCACCGGTCTATGCCCAGGACGCGGCCGGCACGAATGCCAACAGCGGCCTGGTGCAGTGGTCGATCGTCACCGCCGGCTTCGCGCTGGCGATCGCCGCGCTCGGCGGCGCGCTCGGTCAGGGCAAAGCGGTGGCCTCGGCCGCCGAAGCGATTGCGCGAAATCCCGGCGCGGCCGGCGAAATTCGTGGCGCGTTGATTCTCGGTCTGGTGTTGATCGAGTCGCTGGTCATCTACGTCCTGCTGGTCACGTTGATCCTCTTCTTCATCAAGCCGTTCGGCGGCTAAGCGTGCTCGACCTGTTGCTGCTCCTGATGGTGATCATCTGGGGCAGCAACTTCTCCGTGATCAAATACGCCCTCCGCGAATTCCCCGAAATCACGTTCAACGCGCTCCGGCTGCTGCTATCGTCGGCGGTCTTCCTGCTTGCGATCGTGATCCTGCGCTACCGCGCCGCTCGTGGCTGGCGCAGCGCCGACCCGCCGCTGACCCGGCCAGACTGGCTGCGGGTCGTGTTTCTCGCGCTGGTCGGCACGCTGCTCTATCAATTGTTCTTTCTCGCCGGCGTCGCGCGCACCAGCGTCGCCAACAGTGCGCTGCTGTTTGGCTGCACACCGGTCGCGGTCGCAATCATGTCGTCGGTGGCGGGCCATGAACGACTCACCAAGACGCGATGGCTGGGTGCGGCGATGTCGCTGGCGGGGATTTACGCCGTCGTCGGCTACCGCGCCAGCGTCTCGGCGGCCACGCTGACCGGCGACGCACTGGTCTTTGCCGGCATGCTCTGTTGGTCGCTGTATTCAGTGGTCGCGCAGCCGCTGCTCACGCGTCACTCGCCGCTGGTCATCACCGGCCTGTCGATGATCGTCGGGAC
>DATLXN010000018.1:0-59186 GCA_035575715.1 Vicinamibacterales bacterium
TTACGAGCCGGGACGCGAGCGGTTCGTCACGCTCCTCTCTAACTTCGTTCCGGTGCAGGAGCCGGCCGAGGGACCCACCTTTTACCGCCTGTCGGACTTCGTCAACTACGAGATCCACGTCGATGTCGACGGAGACGCACACGAAGATTTGACCTACCAGTTCAAGTTCATCACCAGGATCCTCGATCCAGGTAGCTACCTTTACGCCACGAGCACGATCCTGCCTCCGCCGAATCCGGCCGATCCGAGCTCGCAGTATCTCAACCTGAATCAGCGGCAGAGTTACACACTGATTGAGCGCGGCCGTGGCATACCTGGAGGTGGCCGCGTGCTACTCGAAGACGTCCGTACCGCGCCGAATCGACCCGGGCCGAAGACGATCAATCCCACCTCGGAACCGACGGCACGAGAAGGATCCGCCGCCCGTGGCGATACCAGCGTCGCGTACCAGAACCTCGCGCAGATGGCGGTGCACACGATACCGAATTCCGGCGGGGCGCGGACCTTTGTCGGCCCGCGCGATGAAGGGTTCTACGTCAATATTGGCGCCTCATTCGATCTGATCAATCCCGCTCTGCCCGGCGCCGACGGTTTCAGCGGCTACAACACGTCGACCCTCGCGATCGAAATACCCATGACGCGTTTACGAGCGGCCGGCGACACCGACGGCATCATCGGCGTCTGGTCGACCGCGAGCCGCACCAGACACCCGGTCTGCAATACCCAATCTGGCCCAGTCGGCCCAGGCGCGAACGAGGCATGTGATGAATCAGCACCGAAAAACGACGGCAACGGTACGCAGGTATCGCGCCTCTCGAACCCGCTCTTCAATGAGTTTCTCAATCCGATCAAGGCGAAGAATTTCTATAACGCCACCGAGCCGAACCGCGATGAGCAATTCATTGCCCCCTACATTCTGAATCCAGGGTTCGAGCAGGGACCAAACACGCTGGTGCAGCAGTTACGTGAATTCACCAAGTGCACCGAAACCACGAACCGCAACGACCAGATTGCCTCCTTCATGCTTGGCTACCCTGCCGGAATCGTCAGAGGGTTCCCCGGCAACCGTGAAACCCAGAGTCGTAACCCGGTAATCTCCGATCAGATGCGCCTCAACTACAACATCCCGCCGAGACCGTTCGCTACGCAGGACCCCATGGGTGTCCTGCAGGGCGACTTCGCCGGCATGCCGAATGGCCGCCGTGTGGCCGACGATTCAGTCGATATTCTGCGCCGCCTGTGGGGGGGGGAGTTGCAGACGGAGTTCGGATCATCAGTTAACTGTGCCCTGATAGCCTCGAGGCTATCTGATGGCGTACCGGCCAATGACATGCCGTTCCTTCCGGTCTTTCCGTACTTGGGGCTTCCGCACGACGGCTTCAATCACACGCATGTTCACAACCAGTAGTAGGTTTGTCATCGCGCTGGCGGCCAGCAGCCTGCTCGTCACCTGTCCGCTGCTGGCGCACGACTTCTGGCTCGAGCCTTCGGCGTTCAGGCTCGAGCCGGGAGCGGCGGTTGAACTGCGCCTGAGGGTGGGCGAGCACTTTGTCGGCGATGCGCTGCCTCGCCACCCGGCGATGCTGGCGCAGTTCATCGCCGCGGGACCGGGCGGAATGCGACCTGTGCCAGGGCAAGACGGTAAAGACCCGGCCGGAGTATTCAAAGTCGAACAACCCGGCCTGGTCGTTGTCGGTTACCGCAGCCGACATTCGTTCGTGGAGCAGAAGCCGGACAAGTTCGACGCCTATCTCGTCGAGGAGGGACTCGATCGCATCGCTGCGGTGCGGGCCACTCAGAAGCAGCCGACCGGCTTGGTCCGCGAACTGTTCTCCCGTTGCGCGAAAGCGTTGCTGGTCGCTGGTCCCGGCGCCGGCTCGGGCCACGACCGCATTCTCGGTTTCACATTGGAGCTCGTTCCCGAAAAGAACCCCTACATGATGCGGGCCGGTAGTGCCCTGCCAGTGCGCTTGCTGTATGAAGGCCAGCCGCTGGCCGGCACACTGATCGTGGCAATGAACCGCGCCGACCCGTCAATCAAAGTACGGGCGCGGTCGGGTGTAGACGGTCGGGTGTCGCTGGGTTTGTCGCGCGACGGGACGTGGCTGATCAAAGCGGTCCACATGATTCCTGCCGCCTCCGGGAGCGGTGCCCACTGGGAGAGTCTATGGGCGTCGCTGACCTTCGAGCTCGCCGGACCGCCCGCGATGCGGCCAGCCAAGAAACCACGGCGGTGATCCGAAGGCGCCTGCTGCTGCCGGTGTTGGCGTTGCTGGCGCTGACGCCGGTCGGCGGCGTTGCCCACGAAATGGGTTCGACGCGCGTCGCGATCTGGATCTCCGCCGATCGCTACCGCGTCGAGATTGTCACCGATGCGCAGGCGCTCGCCGATAAGCTCGCCGCGGCATCCAGAGAGGCGCCAGGGGCGGCGCTGGGCGCCCCGGAGGTACGCGGATTCGCGGAGCGATTACGCGAGCGGGTGACGCTCGCAATTGACGGCATTCCAGTCGACCCCGATGTGTCGTATGTGGTCTCTCCGGCGGCGCATGACATTGCCTCGGTCGTCACGATCCAGCTCACCGGACCACTGCCCGCACGCGCGCGAACGCTGGAGTGGACCTTCGGCTGGACCTACGCTGCCTATTCGTTGACGGTGCATCGCCCGGATCAAGCGCAGCCCATTGTCAGCTGGTTGAACGGCGGCGAGTCGAGCGCACCCATTGATCTGACCGGCCCGGCGCCGGTGCGCTCGCGCTTCCAAGTGGCCGCGCGTTACCTCCGGCTCGGATTTGCCCACATCGTTCCCTACGGACTCGATCACGTGCTGTTCGTGCTTGGGATTTTTCTTCTGGCGCGCCAGCTTCGTCCGCTCCTGTTGCAGGTGACCGCCTTCACCGTCGCGCATTCGATAACCCTTGCTCTGGGCATCTTCGGCGTGGTCGCAATCGCTCCGTCAGTGGTCGAACCGCTGATTGCGCTCTCGATCGCCTACGTGGCGATCGAGAACCTCCTGGTGCGCACCGTCAAGCCCTGGCGGATCGTCGTGGTCTTCGTCTTTGGGCTGCTGCACGGACTGGGATTCGCCGGGGTGTTGCAAGAGCTGGGGCTGCCCCAATCTGAATTCATAACGGCGTTGATCGCATTCAATCTGGGTGTCGAAGCCGGTCAACTGGCAGTGATCGGCGCGGCCTTTTTGCTCGTCGGCGTGGGGTTCGGTCACCGTCCCTGGTATCGACGCCGAATTGTCATACCCGCTTCCGTCCTGATCGGCTGCGTCGGTATCTATTGGACAGTCCAACGATTCACGCCCTGATTGACAGCCCTACAGAAAGTTACTGACCGCCCCGGCGACGCTCGCCGGCGAGGTCCGGTCACGGTTTATTCCCATCCTGGGCGGGAATATTTGGGGCTCAATCGGGTATTGAATGAGTAGAAGGTTCAAACTGGCGCGAGCGACATCCGACCGTTCCCGGGCCGCGTTCGACGCGACGATGCTGCCGCATCTCGACGCAGTGTTTCGCCTCACGCTGTGGCTCGTCCGCGATCAGGCAGAGGCGGAGGATCTCGTGCAGGAAACATTCACGCAGGCGTTGCAATCGTTTGAGCGTTTTGAGCCTGGCAGTAACGCCCGCGCCTGGCTGCTGACGATCATGCGTCACGTTCGCGCCAATAAGTATCGCGCCAGCCGCCGCGCGCCGATGGATCAGGACATGGACGGCGCTCTCGACCGCCTACCCGCGCGCGACGAGACGCCGCAAGGTCTGACCGACCGCGAGGTGCTCGACGCGCTGGTCGAGCTGCCCGCCGGGTTTCAGGAGGTCGTGTTGCTGTGTGACGTCGAAGAACTGAACTATCGCGAGGTCGCCGAAGTGATGGGCATTCCCGTCGGCACGGTGATGTCGCGTTTGCACCGCGCGCGCCGGCTCCTGCGCGTCGCGTTGGCACCCTACGCCGCCGCGCACGGGATCGGTGAGGCGCCGACCGATGACGTGCGTCCATTCCCCAGCGAGCCGCGCCGATGACCCACGACGAGCTTCGTCTGATGGCCGAGTCGTACCAAGCGGGCGAGCTGCCCGTCGATACGAGTCATCAGATCAGTGCGCACCTTGAAGAGTGCGCCGCCTGTCGGACCGAGCTGGCCGCTCGCGCGGCGCTGCGGCAGACGTTGCGGCGCGCCTTTCGACAGGCCCCCGAGCTGGCACCGAGCGAACAATTTTCGACGCAGCTACGGGCCACCATTCACCGGTCACCGGTCGTCGCTCGGCCGTTCCACAGCGCACCGCGCTGGCTGGCGCTCGCGGCCGGCCTGGTGCTTGTGGCCGTACTCGCCTGGCAATACGTCCCCAGCCGGACGCCGGCGCACGCTCACACACTCGCCGCTGACGCCGCCGGCGATCACCAGAACTGCGCGGTCGCGCCCGCACTGGACGAGCCGCCCATTTCGCTGGACGAAGCCGCGCGCCGCTATGGGTCCGCGTACGGTTCACTGCGCAGCGTTGTCGAGCAGACACCCGTGGTCCAGCAACGCGAGGTCGAGATCGTTGCCGCGCACTGGTGCGTCTTCAACGGTCGGCGTTTCGCGCACATCGTCGTGCGGCGACGCGACCAGGTCGCCTCGATTCTGTTGACGCCTGTCGAAGGCGGCACTGATGCGGTCGCCGCACCGGTCAGCTGCCCGGCAACCGGCCGCTTCCAAGTGGCATGTTTCGACCTGACTGGCCACGCTGGTTTCGTCGTCTCGGGTCTGACGGCAGAAGACAATCTCAATCTGGCACAAGCCGTGGCTCCTGCCTTGCAGACGTTTTTCACCCGCGCCTGAATGCTCGTTGTCGCTATTTCCTGAGAGAGGCACCCATGCCTCGGTCACGTCCGCTTATGAATCAGCACCTTCGCTTCGCGCTTGCCGCCGTCCTTCTGGCCCTGACGGTAGCCCTGGCCATGCCGCCGCTAACTGTCGGCGCCGAGCTGGGCGCCGCCGTATTGATGTTGCCCGGGTCCACTGCGCGAACCGAAACCTCCCCCGCTTCAGGCCCGCGCGTCGCGGTGCTGGCCGAGCTCTTCACCTCGGAAGGCTGCTCGAGCTGTCCGGCTGCTGACGCCCTGCTGCGGCGGCTGATTCGCGAGCAGCCAATCGAGGGCGTCGAGGTTATCGGGATCAGTGAGCACGTGGACTACTGGAATCGATTGGGCTGGACCGATCCGTTCTCGTCGTCGGTCTTCACGGCCCGGCAAAATGGCTATGCCCGCGTGCTTGGTGCCGACCAGATTTATACGCCGCAGCTCGTGATCGACGGACGGCTGCAGGTGATTGGCAGCGACTTGGCGGCGGTGCGACGGGCGCTCCTCGAGGCCGCTCGCGCCGAGCACGGCACGGTTGCGGTCACTGCAACCGCGGCGAAGGCTGGCGCGATGCTGCACGTCGAGATCGATGTGCGCGGGCTTGCGCCCGCCACGTCAGGTCCAAGCGAGGTGGTTGTCGCCCTGGTTGAAGACAACCTCGTCACCGACGTGAACCGGGGTGAGAACGCACGACGGCGGCTGCCGCACGACGGCGTCGCGCGGCTCATAGAGGTGGTCGGAACGATCGGGAGCGGGCACACCGCAGGCGCCTTCGCGCACGACGTTGCGGTGCAGCCGACCTGGGTCGTCTCTTCGCTGCGAGCGGTCGCATTCGTGCAGGCAGACCGGACCCAGCGCGTCCTTGCGGCGGCAACGACGAAATAACGGCCTGCTACCCGTCCACGGCCGGCGCTTGCAAATGCTCTCCCGACGCCGCGACCACTGGCTCGATGAAGTCACGATACGCGTCTTCGTAGCCGCGCTCGATCAACTCCGCGAGCGAGTGCTGCCGATCGGAACGCTCATCGTAGGCGCCTGCGAGATCGAACGCACCGACCGGATTGTGCGCCGGGCGGATTAGATACACGCCGCGAAAGCGATGCTGAATGTGCCGTAACGCGTCGCGCACCGCTGCCGCTTCCATCGACGCGGCGTGCTCGCTCAACCGTCCGAGCGGCTCGAGACGCGGGCGGCCCAGTTCGTGTGGTCCCGGCGGTTCCGCGGACGCGGAGACCAGGATCAGTTGCTCCGCACCCGCTGCAGCTGCTTCTTCCAATAATCGGCTCAGGCCGGCGGGGCGATCGACGAGCCGGTGGACTTCTCCACGCCAATACGCGTCGGGCGCAAAGCGCACTAACGTCGGATCGGTCAGCCCAGGGACGCTCAGCGCGGCTCGAACAATGTCGAGCAAATGATCGCGGGCGAGGCCGGATAAGTCGAAGGCTTCGGCGCGACGCACGCTCGAGCCACCCGGCGGTGGGAACAGTGTGCGGCGGTACGGTTCACGCACCAGGCCGAAGACCAGGTCGCGACGCGCATCAAGGTCGTGCACGCCCAGCAACAACTCACTGAATCCCGGCTGGCCAAGGTTCTCGGACAACAATTCGGCAAACCGCCGACTCAGATCCTCGTTCGCCGGAGCTTTGAGTGCGGTGCCGCCTTTCAACAGATCCCATAAGCCGGCGGTGAAATGCTCGGCAGCTGCGGTGCCTTCGAGCGGCGCTCCGAGTAACGCCCAGGCCACCGGTCCGCGCGAGCGTCGCCGCAGGGGTGCGCGGCGCCAGGCAAGGACGCTCCCGATAACCAGCGTGAGCAACGCCGCGATCACGATGACCGCAATCAGCCGAGGCAGCCACGTGGGCAAGGCGCCTGGGCCAAAGGCCGCCGCCAGCAGGTCGGCATATTGGCGGGTCAGCGTCGCCCCGGCTTCGAGGCCGCCCATCCCCAGCAGAAGACCAATCGGGTAGACGACGAGACCGACGGCCAGAAAGAACAGCGGGCTGATGAGGACGCCGACGAGCGCGGCCAACAGCGCCAGCAGCACGCGGATCGGCCACCGCCAGCGGTATAACTGCGACACCGCCGTGACCCGCCAGAGCCCTTGCTGGTGATCCCAGAGGCGCGCCGCGCCGTCGACCGATGCAAACACCGCGGCGACCGTCCCGATGCCGCGGCCACACACCAGATCGATCTTGATGCCAGCCTCGTGGAGCGCGCGGAGGACCCCGGCGTGATACGCGCCGTCTGCGCCGGTGCCGGTCAGCACCAGTGCGGTGCGACGCTCAGGGGAATACTGTTCGGTCATCGTGCCAATGCCCGGTGCCGTGGTGCCGGGGCACTGGCACGAGGCACTGCGCTAGTCATGAATCGTCGTCAGCTTGAGGATCTCGAATTTGCGCATGCCTGCCGGCGTGCTGACGACGACGTCATCGCCTTCTTCCTTGTTGAGAATGGCGCGGCCGATCGGCGAGGACGTTGAAATCAGACCCTTATCGGCGTCGGCATCTTCCGGCATCACCAGCTGGTAGACCAGCTCCTGACCCTTCTCGCGCAGTCGTACCGTCGACCCGAAGCCGGCTTTGCCGTGCGGGATGCGATCCATGTTCATCAGCGCGAGCTCATTCATGCGCCGCTTGAGCATGGCGATCCGTGCATTGACGAAGGTCTGTCGCTCTTTGGCCGCTTGATATTCTGCGTTCTCACGCAGATCACCGAGTTCGCGAGCGCGCTGGATCTCCTTGGGGAGTTCCAACTTGAGCTCGCGCTCGAGCGCGCTCATTTCATCTTCGAATCGCTTGAGTAGCTCTTTCATTGCACCAAACCTCGAAGTGTACCATAGCTATACGCCTGTGCCTGAGATCACCAGCCGCCAGCATCCTCTCGTGAAATCGTTCAAAGCGGCCGCGCACGGCGATGATGCGCGGGCGCTGCTCGACGGCTGGCATCTGATCGAAGACGCGCTCACTGCCGACCTCGCCTTCGAGACCGTCGCGCTGACTCGGCCGCCGCGCACCGATCACGAGGTCGCGATCGTCTCGCAGCTGACCCGTCAGTCGCGGGCCGGCGTCGTCTACGTATCGACCGCGGTCATGGATGCGTTGTCGCCGGTCCGCACGCCGGCGGGCATCGTCGCGCTGGTCGATCGCCCCGAACTGAGTCTGTCAGGTCTCTTCGATCACGCGACGCCGCTGATCATCGTCGCTGTCGACATGCAGGACCCTGGCAACGTCGGTGCGGTCATTCGCTCCGCTGAAGCCGGCGGCGCGTCGGGCGTGCTGTTCACTGGTGCCTCGGCCGACCCGTGGGGCTGGAAGGCGCTGCGCGCGGCGATGGGCAGCACGTTCCGCCTCCCCACGGTTCACGAGCCGCACGCCGCCGATGCGTGTGCATTGCTGCGCGAGCAAGGCATCCGTTTGATGGCCACGGTTCCCCGGGACGGCATCCCGATGCATCACATTGACATGACCCGCCCAACTGCCCTGCTGCTGGGCGGTGAGGGCGCTGGACTCGATCTGCGGGTGGTCGATCTGGCCGACGACCGGATCACCATCCCGATGCAGGCGCCCGTCGAATCGCTCAACGTCGCGGTGGCGACGGGCGTGCTCGTCTACGAGGCGCGCCGTCAGCGGAATAAGGACTTGCTGCGCAAGCAGGACTCGCTCCGCGAGCAGGACTTGGCGCCAGCGCCAAGCGAGAGCCCGGCCGTGCGGCCTCGCTCGACGACCACTGACCACTGACCACCGACCACTGACCACCGACCACTGACATGTCTTCCCTCTTTGACGAGCCCGACCTTCCGCCAGACCCGCGCACAGTCCCCCTTGCCGAGCGGATGCGGCCACGCACGCTTGATGAGGTCGAAGGGCAACGCGACCTGATTGGTCCCGGCCGTCCGCTGCGCGAAGCGATCGAGCGCGACTTGCTGCAATCGATCATCTTCTGGGGTCCCCCGGGAACCGGAAAGACCACGCTGGCGCGTCTGATCGCCGACCTGACGTCAGCGGACTTCGTCGCCTTCAGCGCGGTGCTGGCCGGAATCAAGGAAGTCAAGGACGTCATGGCGCTGGCACAGGAGCGGCGGCGCCGGATGGGACGACGGACGATCGTCTTCATCGATGAGATCCATCGCTTCAATAAAGCGCAGCAGGACGCATTTCTCCCGCGTATCGAGGGCGGCGACATCGTGCTGATCGGCGCGACGACCGAGAACCCGTCGTTCGAAGTCAACGCGGCGTTGCTGTCGCGTTCGAAAGTCTTTGTTCTCAAGCCTCTGGACGATGACGCGGTGATGCGTATCCTGCGCCGTGCGATGACCGACACTGACCGCGGCCTGGGACGGGACGCACCGCAAGCCAGCGACGAAGTGCTCCGTGCCATCGGCCGCTACGCCAACGGTGATGCACGCGCCGCTCTGAATCTGTTGCAGCTCACGGTGGCGACGGCCCCGCAGGCCACGGCGCCGGTGGTGATCGATCTGCCGCTGCTCGAGCGGACGCTACAGAAGAAAACCCTGCTCTACGACAAAGGCGGCGAAGAGCACTTCAACATCATCTCGGCCTTGCACAAGTCGATGCGCAATTCCGACCCTGATGCGGCCGTCTACTGGCTGGCGCGGATGGTTGAGGCCGGCGAGGACGCGATGTACATCGCCCGCCGCCTCGTGCGCTTTGCCTCAGAAGACATTGGCAATGCCGATCCGCAGGCGCTGGTCGTTGCCATCGCGGCGAAAGACGCGTTGCATTTCATCGGCATGCCCGAAGGCAACACGGCTCTCGCGCAAGCGGCGATTTATCTGGCCACGGCGCCGAAAAGCAACGCGGTCTACGCGGCCTACAACGCTGCCGCGGAGGCTGCCGAGCACGACACCGCCTCCCCAGTGCCGCTGCATCTGCGCAACGCCCCCACCAGGCTGATGAAACAACTCGACTACGGCAAAGGCTATCGTTACGCACACAACGAAGCCGATGCCATCGCGGCGATGGATTGTCTGCCCGAGAACTTACAAGGCCGGCGGTTCTACGAACCGACGGAGCGCGGCTTTGAAAAAGAAATTAAACGCCGACTGGATGGATGGGCCGAGCTGAAGAAGAAGCGGCGCACGAACCCCGACGACTGACCACCGACCACTGACCACCGACTACTGACCACTGACGACTGGCATCAGATTCTTTCGAAATTCTTTTCCACCTCTCGCCTCGTCAGTCGCAACATCACCGGCCGTCCGTGCGGGCACACCGTGGAATAGGACGTGGCACGCAGTTCTTCAAGGATGTGCTGCATCTTGGCGATGGTGAGCGGATAGTTCGCTTTGACCGCGGCATGGCACGCCATCGTGGCCGCAATGCGCTTGAGCGCCTCGTGGATCTCCAGACCTCGATCCAGGCCGTCAAGGTCCTGCGCCAGCGCGCGCACGGCGGTCTCACAGTCTTCACGTGCCAGCAGTGCCGGCACCGAAGTCAGCTTGACGGTGTCGCCGCCGAACTCGTCGAGCTCGAAGCCAAAGGTCTCGAGCGCGCTGGTCCGCGTCACCAGGGCCTCGCGCTCACCCGGTGACAACTCGATGATCATCGGCACCAGCAGACGCTGACTCTCGAGACGCCCGCTGGTCAGCCGCTCCATGATCCGCTCGAACAGCACACGTTCGTGCGCGACGTGCTGGTCGATGATGCAGATGCCCTCATCATCGATCGCGACGATGAACGTGTCGCGGAATTGTCCCAGCGGAATCATCGGGCGCACCGTCGACGCGGCAGCGGCGGCTCTGACCGTCTCGACGTCTGAACGTGGCATCACAGAGTCGGTGGGCGCCACGGCAGTGTCGGTCGGCACCTCCCAGCGATTGGGATAAAAGCCGCCCGCCAGGACGCCGGGGATGGCCGGCGTCATCGGGCGCCCCGCGACCAGGTCCGAAGGGCGCAGTTGCAGTTCGGGCACATACCCGCGTCCGAGCGCGTCGGCCAGCGCGCGCTTGACCACCTCGTGGACCAGCGGTTGCTCGCGAAAGCGGACCTCCGCCTTTGTCGGATGCACATTGACATCGACGCGGTCTGGCGGCATCTCCAGAAACAGATGCACCTCGGGACTGCGTTCGCGATTCGACGCGACGCTATAGGCGTCGTGGATCGCATGGGCGATCGTCCGGTCCTTAACGACGCGGCGGTTGACGAAGACGTTTTGCGGGCCGCGCGTTGGGCCGGTTTCGGCCAGCGCGGCGATAAAACCGTGGACCACCAGCCCACCGCCGGCACGTTGCACCGCAATCAAGTCCGGGCGATCACCGTAAATTTGATAGAGCCGTTCATCGAGAGACTTTACCGGCGGACATTGCACCGAACGCCGTCCCGCACTCAGCAGCGTGAACCCGACCTCCGGGTAACACAACGCCAGCTGGGTCACCATCTTCGAGACCTGCGCCGACTCGGCCCCGTCTGATTTGAGAAACTTGCGCCGCGCGGGAAGGTTATAAAACAGATCGGCAACTTCAATCAGCGTGCCTTCCGGCGCACCGACCTCGACAACTGATTCGATCACGCCGCCGTTGACGCGGATCTCGGTTCCGCTCGGCGTCCCTCGGAACCGCGTGCGCAGGCGAAAATGCGAGACCGACGCGATACTGGGCAGCGCCTCGCCGCGAAACCCGAGCGTCGCGATAGCGCCGAGGTCATCGGCACGCCGAATCTTGCTGGTGGCATGCCGCTCGAGGCACAAGCGCGCATCGTCGAGCTCCATCCCCGACCCGTCATCTTCGACGCGAATCAGCTTCTTGCCGCCGAACTCTACGGTGATCGAGACACGCGTCGCGCCGGCATCGATCGCATTCTCAATCAGCTCCTTGACGACCGACGCCGGACGCTCGACCACTTCGCCAGCCGCGATCTGGTTGGCGAGGTCGTCAGGAAGCCTAGTGATTCGTCCCATATCTACCGATTCGATCGTAGTCAACCACAGGTTCCAGCGACCGCGGAGAAAACCGCGGAGAAAAGGGCCTGCCCCTTTTTACGTAAACCGTCGGCGCCCCCCCTGCACAATCTGCGTACTCTGCGGGATTTCTGATTTACAGCCAACCGCGGCGGCGGAACAGCCAGTAGATCGTCGCCGTCATCGTGAACATGGCACCGACAATCCACCAGAACTGCATTGCCGGACCGCCGGGGAAGACCGGCAGTTCGACGTTCATGCCGAACATCCCGGTGAACACCGTCAGCGGACCAAAAATCAGCGAGATGCCGGCCAGCACCTTGGAGACGATCGCCAGTTGGTTGGACACCGACGCCAGGTGGGCGTCGAGAATGCCGGTCACGCGATCCTGGAAGATGATCGATTCGTCCGCGAGCCGGACCAGATGGTCGTAGACGTCACGAAAGCGATAGGCGTGTTCCTGTCCGATCATGTCGAACTCGCGCCGCGCCAGGCGCCCGACGATATCGCGCTGCGGAATGACCACCCGGCGCATTGAGCTGATGTCACGCTTGACCGCGAGAATCTCGGCGGTCAACTCGGTGCGATTGTTGGTGAGCACCTTGCCCTCGATGTCATCGAGCCAGCTCTCGAGCTCGTCGACCTCCGGTCGATAATGGTCGACCATGCTGTCGACGATGCGGTGCATCAGCGCGATCGGGCCCTCGGACAGCGCCAGGTTACTGCCGCAGCACATTTCGGCTATTGCGAGCACGCTTCGCCGTTCGCCGTCATGGACCGTGACGAGATAGTTGCGGCCTACGAAGAAGTCGACATCGAGCGTCTCGAAGGCGTGTTCGGCTTGCTTGAAGTCAATCCCGTGCAGGATGACGTAGAGGTAGGACCCGTAGGACTCGACCTTGGGGTAATGCGAGGTCTGCATCGCGTCTTCGACGGCCAGCGGATGAAAGCCGAACGTTGAGCGCAACGTTTCGGCGTCGTCCGCCGTGGGCTGGCGCACATCCGCCCACAGCGTGACGTCGCTATCCGGGCCGAGCCAGCTCGGATCGAACTGGTCGGCCTGTGTAGTGTGACCGTCGCGGTAGACGAAGAAGGTGATCAATCACCGACCTTGACCGACATCGCCGCCTGCGCCGCAGCCAGGCGGGCCACAGGAATGCGATACGGCGATGCGCTCACGTAGTCGAGCTTGACCGACTCGAAGAAATGAATCGACGACGGGTCGCCGCCGTGTTCGCCGCAGATGCCGACCTTGAGATCCGGCCGAGCGGCGCGGCCCTTCTCTACGCCGATGCGAACGACGCTGCCGACGCCCTCGACGTCGATGGTCGCGAACGGATCCTTGTCGAGAATCTTCTTGTCCTGGTAGGCCCGCAGGAATTTGCCGATGTCGTCGCGCGAGAATCCGAACATCATCTGGGTCAGGTCGTTGGTGCCGAACGAGAAGAACTGTGCCTCGGTGGCGATCTGGTCCGCGGTCATGGCGCCACGCGGCACTTCGATCATCGTGCCAACTAGATACTTCACTTTGACGCCTTGCTCCTCGAGCACCGCTTGGGCCACGCGGTTGACGACCGCCTTCTGATCGCGCAGTTCCTTCACCAGACCGACCAGCGGAATCATGATCTCGGGAACGACCTTGAGGCCTTCTTTATGAAGCCGGCAGGCAGCTTCCATGATCGCCCGGGTTTGCATCTCGGTAATTTCCGGATACGTGATCCCGAGCCGTACGCCGCGATGGCCGAGCATCGGGTTGAACTCGTGCAGCTGCTCGACCCGCGCCAGCAGCTTCTTGCGCTCGGCGATGCGTGCGCTATCGCCGCCGGTCGCTTCGAGCTTCGCCACTTCGACCATCAGCTCTTCGCGCTTGGGCAGGAACTCGTGCAGCGGCGGGTCAATGGTGCGGATGGTGACCGCTTCGCCATGCATCGCCTTGAACACGCCGTAGAAGTCCTCGCGTTGTAACGGCAGCAGCTCATTCAGGGCGGCGCGGCGATCGGCCTCGGTCTCGGCCAGGATCATCCGCTGAACAATCGGAATGCGGCCTTCACCGAAGAACATGTGCTCGGTGCGGCAGAGGCCGATGCCGCGCGCGCCAAACGCGTAGGCCAGTTCGGCCTGGTCCGGCAGATCGGCGTTGGCACGAACGCCCATGCGCCGGAATTTGTCCGACCATGCCAGCAGCTGATTGAAGCGCTCGAAGATCGGCGAGTCGCTGGGCTTGATTTTCTTGGCCAGGACCTGGAGGATCTCGCTCGGCTGCGACGCGACCTGCGCGACCTTGACCTCGCCGCTGAGCCCGTCGAACGACACGAAGTCCCCTTCTCGAATGACCTGATCCTTGATGCGCAGCGTACGCGCATGCTCATCGATCACCAGCTCGCCGGCGCCAACCACCGAGGGCTTGCCCATCTGGCGACCAACCACCGCCGCGTGCGAGGTCATGCCCCCGGTAGCGGTCAGCACCCCCTGGGCGACCCACATCCCGTGAATGTCGTCGGGGACCGTCTCGCGACGTACCAAGATGACCGGCTTGCCGCCATCGGTCCACTTGACCGCATCGTCCGCAGTGAACACAACGTGGCCGGAGGCTGCGCCAGGAGAGGCCGGCAATCCCCGCGTCGCCGTCGGCAGCTTGGCCCACTCCTTGGGATCAAATCCCGGCGCCAGGAGCTGGGACAACGATTCCGGGTCCACCAGCAAGACCGCTTCGCGCGGTGTGATCAAACGCTCTCTCACCAGGTCGGTGGCAATGACGACCGCGGCGTACCCGGTCCGCTTGCCGCTGCGCGTTTGCAGCATGTACAGGCGATCATCCTGAATCGTGAATTCGAAGTCCTGGATGTCCCGGTATTGTTTCTCCAGCCGCGTGGTGATGTCGCGCAGTTGCTTATAGGCCTTGGGCATCACCTTTTCGAGTTCAACAATCGGCTGCGGCGTGCGGATGCCGGCCACGACATCTTCGCCCTGCGCGTTAATCAGGAATTCGCCATAAAACTCTTTCGTGCCGGTTGCCGGGTTCCGCGTGAAACCGACGCCAGTGCCCGATCGGTCCCCGGTGTTGCCGAACACCATCATCTGGACGTTGACGGCAGTGCCGATCGAATCGGGAATGTCGTAGATGCGCCGGTATTCCCTGGCGCGCGGGTTGTTCCATGACCGGAATACGGCGTTACGTGCGCCACGCAACTGCTCGCCGGGATCCTGCGGAAAGTCCTTTTTGGTGTGCTTGCGGACCACGTCCTTGTAGCGGGTGACGACCTGACGCAGGCCGTCCTCGTTGAGGTCGGTATCAAGCGCAGCGCCGCGTTCGTTCTTGACCGCCTCGAATTCGTGTTCGAACTCGGCCTTGGGGATTTCGAGAACGACGCTGCCGAACATCTGGATGAAGCGGCGATAACTGTCGAACGCGAAGCGGCCGTTCGTGGTGCGGGTCTTCAACGCCTCGACCGTCTTGTCGTTGAGCCCAAGGTTGAGGATAGTGTCCATCATCCCCGGCATCGAGAATTTCGCGCCGGAACGCACTGACACCAACAACGGGTTATCGGCAGAACCGAGGCTGGCGCCCGCCGCCTTCTCCAGCTTCTGCACGTTGGCGATGATTTCGGCTTCGATCGCGGGCGACAGCTTCTGCCCCATCTGGTAATACAAGTTGCAGGCGTCAGTCGAAATCGTGATCCCAGGCGGCACCGGCAAACCCGCTTTGGTCATTTCGGCAAGACCGGCACCCTTGCCGCCCAAAGTATCTTTCATCGAGCGGTCGCCGTCGGCTTTGCCGTTGCCGAAGAAGTAGACGTACTTCTTCGGACCCGCCTTGCGGCCGGTCACTGGTTTGCGGCCTTTCGCTATCTTCACTGTCTTCGCTGCCTTCGCTGTCTTCGCCACGTTTTTAGCCATTCCTATTTAGTCTCTTCCGCCACAATTTCTGACACGTCTGCTAACTGCACAATCAGCCTCTCGAGTCGCCTCATCATCCGCAACCGGGCGTCGCGCAGGGTCGCATCCTCGGCCATAACCAGCACATCGTCGAAAAACTTCGCGACCGGTGGTCCCAGTTTCGCTGCCTCACCGAATGCTTGCCGGAACCCCTGGCCGGACTGAACCGCGGCGTCGATCGCCGGCTGTCGCTGCTCAATCTCGCGCAGCAAGGCAACTTCTGCCGGCTCCACGAGCACACTGGCGTCCCCGCCACCACCATCGGGCGGGGTGAGATTCTTGGCAATGTTGCGGACTCGTTTGAACAAGACGGCGAGCTGTTTGAAATCCGCCGACTCGGTGAACTCGGGCAGCACTTCTGCCTTGCGACGTGCCTGCAGCGGGCTGATATCAGCCGCGGCATCGGCAGTCACCGCCCGCACATTGCGGACATCAACGCGGCGCTGCTCGAGCACGTAGCGCACGCGTTCGAGCAGGAACTCGTACATCGGCGGTTCCCACCCCGGCGCGGACTGCGCGAATGCGCCGCGCGCGATGCTGACCAGGTCCCCGAGCGTGACGCGCCGATCGATGCCAGTCAGCTCGGGGAGGTCGATCAGAATCCGCACCAGTCCTTGCGCCGCACGCCGCAAGCCATACGGATCGCGCGACCCGGTCGGGCGCTCGCCGGCGCTGAACATGCCGACGACCGTATCGAGCTTGTCGGCAAGCGCGACCGCGGCCCAGGTCGTGGCGGCAACCCCTAACTGCTCCTTGGACGGCGGCGCGTCGGCCTCGACGCCAATCGGCAAGTACTGGTGGTAGATCGCTTTCCACACTTCTTCAGGGTGTCCATCTTCGCGGGCGTAGATGCCGCCCATGGCCCCTTGGAGCTCGGTCATCTCGCGAACCATATCGGTGGCGAGATCCGCCTTGGCTAACCGGCCGGCGATCCGCGCGTGCGACTCAGCGCCCGGCGCCTGGAACACGTCCCGGGCAATGACCGCCGCCAGCTCGCTGACCCGGGCCGCCTTTTCGGCGTAGCTCCCGAGCTTCTTGTGAAACAGGACCGTTGCCAGTCGATTCACGCGCGACTCGAGTGTCTGCTCGCGATCGGCATCGTAAAAGAACCGTGCGTCGCGCAGCCGCGCCGTCAGCACGCGCTCGAGATTGCGCGCGATCAGCTCCGGTTTGTCGCCTTCCATGTTGAGCACGGCGAGAAATACCGGCTGTAACTTGCCCTGGTCGTTGACGATCGGAAAAAAATGCTGATGATGAATCATCGTCGTCGTCAGCACTTCTTCGGGCAGGCTCAGAAATTCTTCGCCGAAGGTTCCCGACAGGACCTTCGGATACTCGACCAGGTCGGGCACTTCCTGTAACAGATGCTGTCCGCCCGCCTGACGCGACACTCGCCCGCCGCGCCGCCGCGCTTCGCCTTCGAGCTCGCGTCCGATCCGCTCCTGGCGCTCGGTCCGTTCAAGGACGACGAAGTTTTCGGCGAGGCGCTTGCGGTAGTCGTCGAAGCCCTTGACCTTAATGGCGCGACCGGCGCGGCCACTGGTGGTGAGAAAGCGATGGCCGAATGTCACCGCACCGGAACGAATCTCCTGAACCAGCGGGCCCTGTGCCAGAGGCGTGCGGAAGATCGAAAACGGCACGACCCGTCCGCCATACAGAAACAGAATCCAGCGAATCGGCCGGCCAAACGGCAGTTCGCCTCGGCCGTCGTCCAGGCACGCATCCCAGCGCATCGCTTTGGGGAAGGTCAGCTCCCGCAGGAGGCCGGTCATCACATCCGGCAGCACGTCGACGGCGGCCTTGCCGCGGACCTGCTTCCTGAATGAGAGGTAGGTTCCTTTCGGTGTCTCCAGCCGCTCCAGCGACGCCACGTCGACGAAATTTTTCTTGGCGAAGCCGATCGCTGCCGGGGTGGGCTGCCCTGAGGCGTCGAACGCTGCGGCCACCGGCGGGCCGGTCAGGAGCTCCTCGAAATCGGTCTGCCGTTCGGCAAGCTTGCCGACGCGCACGGTGAGCCGGCGCGGAGTACTGAAGGATTCGATTGCCGCTGCCGGCGGCAGCCGCAATTCGCGTAGGCGGGCATCGAGGCGGGTCGCCATCTGGCCGGTCAAGCCAGGCAACCAGCTCGCCGGGATCTCTTCGACACCGATCTCGATCAGAAGTTCGCGATCCATGACTACTCGTCGCCCTTCGCGCGTTGGGCGGCCGCGGTGGCCTCCTCTTCCGCTGCATATTGCTTGCAGATCGCCACGGCGAGCTGCCGCACCCGCAGCACGTAAGCGGTCCGCTCGGTTACACCGATGCTGCCGCTGGAGTCGAGCAGGTTGAACATGTGTGAGCACTTGAGGCAGTGCTCGAGTGCCGGCAGCAGCAGTCCAGCTTTCAGCAGCTGGCCGCCGAAGTCGTAGTTCTTATCGAACTGATCACGGTGGAAGGCGGCAAAGGTTGCCGAATCGATGCCCGTATCCCGGTTGAAGGCGTAGCGTGACTGCTCGATCTCTTCACGAAGGCGTACCTCGCGGTACTTGACGCCCGCGCCCCACTCCAGGTCGAACACATTGTCCGACTTCTGCAGGAACATGGCGATGCGTTCCAGACCATAGGTGATCTCGGCGGACACCGGGGCCAGATCGACCCCCCCGACCTGCTGGAAATAAGTGAACTGCGTAATCTCCTGGCCGTCGAGCATCACCTGCCAGCCGATGCCCCAGGCGCCCAGCGTCGGCGATTCCCAGTTGTCTTCCTCAAAGCGCACATCGTGCTGGCGCGGATTGATGCCGCACGCCTCGAGGCTATCGAGATACAGCTGCTGCACTTCGTCGGGTGCCGGCTTCAAGATCACCTGCATCTGCAGGTGCTTGAACAGGCGATTGGGATTCTGACCAAAGCGGCCGTCGTCGGGCCGTCGTGTCGGCTGCACATAGGCGACGTTCCACGGTCGCGGACCAAGCACGCGAAACAGCGTCTCCGGATGTGAGGTCCCGGCACCGACTTCGAGATCGAGCGGCTGCTGAATCAAGCACCCGCGCGATGCCCAGAAAGTGGACAGTTTGAGAATGAGATCTTGAAGGGTCACTGCGGTGGGAGTTGCCGTAGCTCGTTCATCACGCGCACTGTTTTGAGTTCCTTCTCGAGCAGCGAGGTGATGACGGCCTGATGCTTTCGTTCGAGTTCACGCAGCACCAGTGCTGACGCGCCGAGACTGCCGGCCGCGGCCGGCGTCACTTGACGGGTCGCGTCGATGAAGGCGATCGCACCGTGCGAAAGGGAAAGGTTGGTTGGATAGACACCCTGGAGCCGGAGCAGCCAGCATTCGAAATAACGCGCCAGCGCGTCGGCCGAGGTGCCGGTGGCAAGTGCATCGAGCACCGAACATCCGAGGCGGAACAGCCGTTCGTCCGCATCGGCGTCAGCCGCCCACGCATCGATCAGCTCGGCAAAGTAATGACTGTAGGACAGACTTTCGGGCGTGGCTAACGCCAACGGCGATCGAACCGTCTCGGCGTAATTCAGACTGACCAGTTCGCGCCCTTCCTTCTCGAAATAGGCGATCCGTACCTCGGTCAGCGGCTCCAGCGCCCCGGTAAACCGCGACCGTGGACGCCGCGCGTGCGGGGCCACCCCGCGCTTCTTGCCTCGATCCCGTGTCAGAAACACGACGATACGATCAGCTTCGGCGAGCTTGTAGGTTCGGAGGACGAGGGCGTCGGCAGTGTAGAGCGGCATGTCAGTCAGGCCCCAGGCATCAGGCCTCAGGCCTCAGACCGGAGTTCTAATTCTACAGGCCCTACGGCGTGAGAAAGCGGATGAATAGGGTCGCTAACCCGAGAAACGAGGCGAATCCCACGACATCGGTGAAGGTGGTGATGAACACCGACGATGCCAGGGCCGGGTCAATGCGCAAGGCCTTCAAGCTGAGCGGGACCACGGTACCGGCGGTGGTCGCGACCAACATGTTGCAAACCATCGCCAGGCCCAGAATCAATCCCAGCATCGGGTCGGCTTTGGTTGCCCAGGCCACGCCCGCGGCGGCAATGCCGAGCGTGATACCACTGCCCAACCCGATCACCGCTTCTTTGAACAGGACCTTGCGCGCGTTCCCGAAGGACAATTCGCCAAGGGCCAGCCCGCGGACGATCACCGTCAGCGTCTGCGTCGCCGCATTCCCGCCCATCCCCGCCACGATCGGCATGAACACGGCCAGCGCCGTGACGCGGCTAATCGTGTCCTCGAACAACGCGACGACCGACGCGGCGACAAATGCGGTGAGGAGGTTGACCCCGAGCCAGGGCAGACGCTTGCGTAAGGCTTCGAACGGCGGGGTCGTGACGCGCTCGTCGCCGGAAACGCCGGCGAGACGATACAAATCCTCGGTCGCTTCGTCCTTGATGACGTCGATGACGTCATCGACGGTGATGACCCCGACGAGCTTGTTCTCCTCGTCGGTAACGGGGACGGCCAGCAGGTTATACGACGCGACCTGGCGCGCCACTTCTTCCTGATCGGTGTCGACGCGGACGCTGATGATCTCCGGCGTCATGATCCGCTTGAGCGGCGTCTCCGGCGACACCAGCAACAGGCGGCGCAACGAGGTGACGCCGACGAGGTGGCGCCGCGCATCGACCACGTAGAGATAGAACACCATCTCGACGTCGCGGGAATTCTGAAGCGCGGTGATCGATTCGCCGACCGTCAGGTCCTCGCCCAAGGCGAAGACACTGGGGTTCATGATCCGACCCGCCGTCTGCTCGCCGTACTCGAGCAGGCTCTCGACCTGCCCCGATTCGCGACGCCGCATCAGCTCGAGCACTTCGCTCGACATCTCTTCGGGCAGGTAATCGATCAGCGCTGCCGCATCGTCGGACGGCAACTCCTGCAGCAGGCGAGAGGTTTCTTCCGCGGAGCGTCCCGTCAGCACCATGGCGCCCCGTTCGGGGCCCATTTCACTGACCGTCTCCATGGCCAGGCGTGGATTACGTTCGACGAGGATGCTGAAGACGGCTTGGCGCTCCGTATCGAGCAGCGAGCCAAAGATCGACGCGAGGTCGGCGGGGTGCTGCTTCTGCAGCAGGTTCAGGAGGTTTGCGGACGCGCCAATCCGCAGCAGTCGCTTGACCGAATCGAGGACGACGTCAATTCTCCGCTGAGCCATTTCAGTCGCCTTTGTTCAGGAGGGTACAACCGAGGAATTTTACATGAATCCGCTTACCTCTGCTTCCCTTTCCGCGGCTGCGGCAGGCCGATGGCGTCGAGCATGCGCTCATCTTCACGCCACTCCTTACGCACCTTCACGCGGAGATCGAGAAACACCCTGGCGTCGAAGAAGCGCTCGAGTTCGTGGCGCGCTGCGGTCCCAATCGATTTGATCATCGACCCGCCGCGCCCGACGATGATCGGCTTTTGCGATTCGCGCTCGACCAGGATGCTGCAATACAACCGCAACAGTCCTTTCTCGTCGGGCTCTTCGAAGCGGTCGACGATCACCGCGGACGCGAACGGCAGTTCGGCGTGGGTGTGTTGCAGGACCTGCTCACGGACCAGCTCGCTGACAAAAAACCGCTCCGGCTGATCGGTCAGGTAGTCGTCCGGAAACAGAGCCTCGCCTTCCGGCAAATGCGACAGGATGAGCTGTTCTAATCGCTCGACGTTATCGCCGGTCAGCGCCGAGACCGGCACGATATCGAGAAAGCCCACGTCGGCGTTGTAACGCTCGATTTGCGGCAGTAACGCGTCGCGCGCAATCAGGTCCGACTTATTCAGCGCCAGGATCCGCGGTGTCGTGACCTTCTGGATCGTATCCATCAGGAAGCGATCGCCTCCCCCACCCGGTTCGCTCGCGTCGACGACGGCCACGACCAACTCCACGTCGCGCAGTGCCGTCAGCGCGGCGTCGACCATCCGGACGTTCAGGCGATGCAGGGGCTTATGGACGCCGGGGGTATCGACGTAGACCACCTGGCCTTGCGGATACGTTCTCACCCCGGTGATCCGGTTTCTGGTCGTTTGCGGCTTGTCGCTGACGATGGCGACCTTTTGGCCGACGAGGCGGTTCATCAAGGTCGACTTGCCGGCGTTCGGGCGGCCGACCAGCGCGACAAATCCGCTCTTCACTCGTCGCGCCCCAGTTCGTTCGGCGCGCGATGCAAGCGACGGACGCGAACCCGTGTCACGCGGCGACGTTCGGCCTCGAGCACCTCCATCGACAAACCGTCAATCTCGAACGCCTCGCCCACTGCCGGCACCCGGCCGACATGCGCCAGCAGGTAGCCGCCAACCGTTTCGTAGCCTTCCCCGTGCACCTGGGTCTTCAGACGTTCTTCGAGTTCGCGGACATGCGTTCGGCCGCTGAACACATAGCTGCCGTCGGCATCGTCGACCACTGGCTCCACTTCGACGTCGTATTCGTCGCGAATCTCGCCGACGATCTCTTCCAACAGGTCTTCGATGGTGACCAAGCCGGCGGTGCCGCCGTATTCGTCGACAACAATCGCCGCCTGCACCCGCTTGAGCTGAAACTCCTTGAGCAGCTCCGGCACGCGCATGGTCTCGGGCACGAAGTGCGCGGGACGGATCAACGGCGTGATCGATTGGGTCAGGTCGCCCGACTCCGCGAGGATCAGGTCTTTGATCGAAATCATCCCGACAATGTTGTCGAGCGAATCGTTGTAGACCGGCACGCGCGAGTACTGCTGTTCGCGGACCAGATCGCGCAGTTCACCAATCGTGGCCGGCGATTCAATGCTGACGATATCCGGCCGCGGCGTCATCACCTCGCGCACCATCGTCTGCCGGAACTCGACCAGGGTGCGCAGTAATTGGCGCGCCTGCCCCTCCTGCAGATCCTGATGATCGCGGTCCGGTGCGGCGTTGCCGGTGGCGGGCCTCTCGACGTCGTCGGAACCGACGGTGACCACGCGATCACGCCGCGAGAACGATAAGCGCCGCAACGCGATCGTCAGGGGCCGGAGAATCCGCACCAGCATTTCGAACGACGGCAGGAGCAGTTCGAGCACCCGTTCCGGATCTTTGCGAACGATGAACAGCGGAATCATGTGCTCGCACAGGAGCACGAAGGCCAGCGTGGTCACGATCAGCAGCGGCAAGCCGCGACCGGCATCGATGCCGGTCACGCGTGCGACCAGCCCGCCGGCCACCACCGTGATCACCGCCAGCATCAATCGCGCCGGAATGAACAGGCGCAGCGGCTCGTCGAGATAACGGCCGAGCACATCGTCACGGCCGCTCCGCTCCGCCATCAGGCGCAACGACAAACGCATCAACGCGCTGAATGCCGTCGTGACAGTGCTGACGTAGATCGCAATCAGACCGAGGAGAAACAGGAGCAGCGGCGTCATCGCGCGCGGCGACGTTCGATCAAGCCTTCACGCAACCCCGCCTTCTTGCGCAGCGAGGCCTCCGTGCGGCCCATCTTGCCGTCGTCGATTTCGTGATCGTAGCCAAGCAGGTGGAGCAGCCCGTGCAGCGCCAGGATGCGCAGTTCGGTGGCCACCGAGTGCCCGGCTTCATCGGCTTGCCTATTCGCCACGCCACTGGCGATGACAATGTCGCCCAGGAAGTGAGTGGCCGGCGGCCGGTGGCCGGTCGCTGATTGCCGCGTCGCGCGGACGGTGACCGGTTCGGGCGACGCCGGAAAGGACAACACGTCAGTTGCGTAATCCTTATTGCGGTAGGAGCGATTCAGCGTCCGCATTCGGCCGTCGCTGACCAGGGCGATGGTCACTTCGCCGCGCGCTTTGGCCGGCGCGGCTCTGGTCAACCACGCTGCCAGCCCGCGCGTCGATGTACCTTCGCCATCAGGGGCGGTTACGGTCACAACAAACGGGGCGCGACGCTTCGCCACGGTCAGGCCGGTCGACGGCTGGTCTGCGGAGTTTTCGCGCCGTCGCTCATTGCTTCGTAGGCCTTGACGATCGCCTGCACCAACTTGTGCCGGACCACGTCGCGTTCGTCGAAGTAAACGAACTCGATTCCCTCGATATTGCTGACCACGCGCATGGCTTCGACCAACCCCGAGGTGCGACCGATCGGCAAGTCGACCTGGGTGATGTCGCCGGTGACCACGGCCTTCGAGCCAAACCCTAATCGAGTCAGGAACATCTTCATTTGCTCCTGGGTGGTGTTCTGCGCCTCATCGAGAATCACGAAGGCGTCATTGAGCGTGCGGCCGCGCATGAACGCAATCGGCGCGACCTCGATGGTGCCGCGCTCGAGCAGCCGTTCCGCTTTTTCGACATCCATCATGTCGTAGAGCGCATCGTAGAGTGGACGCAGGTAGGGGTTGACCTTTTCCTGCAAATCGCCGGGCAGAAAACCAAGCTTCTCGCCGGCTTCGACCGCCGGCCGCGCCAGGACGATCCGGCTGACTTTCTTGGCCAGCAGGTAGTTCACCGCCTGGGCCATCGCAAGATAGGTCTTGCCGGTGCCGGCTGGGCCGATCCCGAACACGATGTCGTGTTCTTCAATCGCCTCGAGGTAGCGTCGCTGATTCGCCGACTTGGCGGTAATGCGTTTCTTCCCCGCTTGGCGAAATTGTCCGCCTTTGAGAAAGTGATCGCGCAGGTCGACTTTTGGATCGTCGGCCACCAACTGGGTGGCGGTCTTGACGTCACGCACGGAGATCGCGTGACCGTCAGCAATCAATCCTGATAGCTGGTTCACGAGATCAGCGACGCGTGCCGTGTCGTCGGGCTGGCCTTCAACAATGAACTCGGTTCCTTGCGTCCGGATACGAACGTTCAAAATCGATTCGAGATGGCGCAGGTTTTCGTCAAACGACCCGACGAGGGTTTCTATGGCCGCTTCGGGCACGGCAATCTTGCGGGTAGGCGCAGGGGGGATTCGCGTATCTCCTTGTGGTTCAGTTACTTACCAAACGTTGATGCTAGCAAAGCGCCGGACCAGCCGTCAACTGACCGTGCGAATGCGCAATTCGCGGAGCTGCCGAGGGTCCACTTTGGACGGCGCATCGGCCATCAGGTCTACAGCGGCGGTCGTTTTCGGGAATCCGATAACCTCGCGGATCGACGACTCGCCCGCCAACAACGCGCAGATCCGGTCAAGGCCCAGCGCCAACCCGCCGTGCGGCGGCGTGCCGTATTCGAGTGCTTCGAGGAAGAACCCAAACCGGTCGCGCGCCTCCTCATCCGACATTCCCAGTAAGCGGAAGACGGTCGCTTGCGTTTCGCGGTCGTGGATACGAATGCTGCCGCCACCCAACTCCCAGCCATTGAGGATCACGTCGTAGGCCTTGGCCTGGACTTTCCCCGGATCGGAGTCGAGCATGTGGAGATCCTCTTCCCGCGGCGCGGTGAACGGATGGTTGACCGAATCCCAGCGCCGTTCGTCCGCGTTCCAGTCGAACAGCGGAAAATCGGTAATCCACAGCAATTCCCACGTCCCTTCGGGAATCAGCTTTTGTTTCTTCGCAACATGGAGACGCAGTTGACCGAGCACCTTCGAGACGGCAACGCCGCCACCCGATGCGAGCACCAGCAGGTCGTCCTTGGTTGCCGCAGCGGCATCGAGCACGCGGCGGATGCCCTGCTCGCCGATCGCCTTCGCCGACGACTGCACACTGTCGCTGGTGTGCCGCGCCCAGACCAATCCTGCGGCGCCGAATTGTTTCGCATGGTCGACCAGTTCGTCGACTTCGCGTCGTGAGAACTTCGCCGCCCCCGGGATGACGAAGCCGCGGATCGTCCCGTCGTGCTCGACCGCCTCGCGGAAGATCCCGAAGGGCGAATCGGCAAACAGCGGGCCGAAGTCCTGAATCTCCAGGCCGAAGCGCAGGTCCGGTTTGTCGACTCCGTACTTGGCGATTGCTTCCGCATACGGCATGCGCCGGAAGGGGCGAGGAATCTCGACCCCGATCGCGGTGAATGCCGCGGCCAGTGCCCCTTCGACAATCTTGTAGACCAGGTCGGGCGTCGCGAACGACATCTCCAGGTCGACCTGGGTGAATTCGAGTTGACGGTCAGCGCGCTGATCTTCGTCACGGAAGCAGCGCGCAAACTGCACATAGCGATCCATGCCGGAGATCATCAGGATCTGTTTGAAAATCTGTGGCGACTGCGGCAGCGCAAAAAATTCTCCGGGATGTACCCGGCTCGGCACGAGAAAATCGCGGGCGCCTTCGGGCGTTGATTTCGTCAGAATTGGCGTTTCGATTTCCCAGAATCCCTGGTCGTTGAAATAGTTACGCAACGCTAAGGTGATGCGATGGCGCAGGCCGATGTTGTTCTGGAGGCGCGGCCGGCGCAAGTCCAGGTAGCGGTACTTCAGGCGAAGGTCTTCTGAAACGTTGGCGTCTTCAGAAATCGGGAACGGCGGCGTCTTCGCTTCGTTCAGAATGCGCACCTCGCTCGCCCGCACCTCTACTTCACCGGTGGGGACGCCCGCGTTGGTGGTTTCCGGCGAGCGCCGTTCGACCTTGCCGATGACCGCCACGACATATTCCGACCGCAACCGCTTGGTTCGCTCGAGCAGCCTGTCATCGCCTTCAACGATGACCTGCGAGTGGCCGTCGCGGTCACGAATGTCGAGGAAGAGCAACGACCCGAGGTCGCGGACACGATGGACCCAGCCAAGCAGGACGACGTCGGCGCCAACGTCGGTTGCGCGGAGCGCGCCACAAGTATGGGTGCGGGCGAGAGTTCCGAGTTGCTCGGGCATATCAGGGGATCAGGGATCAGGGATCAGGGATCAGTTAAGAGTCAGGCCCATTTGCCACGGCGTCACGTCCGTGGGAGTGAAGCCAAGAGATAGTTAGCGACACCTACGCGGGGCACGGGTACCTGTTCGCCAGTCGTCAAATTCTTGATCGCCACTTCGTTCCGCTCGCGCTCGCCTTCACCGAGCACCGCGACAAAGCGGATATTGCGGGCGCTCGCATATTTGAACTGCTTGCCGATCTTGTCGGCGTCCGGATAGACGTCGACCCGCAGGCCGGCTCCACGCAGCTCTCTTGCTAGTCTGATCGCATCTCCGGTCGCATCGGCATTCCAGATGGTCACCATCACCTCGGCGGCAGTGGCGACCAGAGCCTCGGGGAACATCTTGCGGTCGCCCATGACCACGAGAATGCGCTCGAGGCCGAGGGAAAACCCGGCGGCCGGGACTGGCTCGCCGGCGAACATGCCGACCAGATTGTCGTAGCGCCCGCCGCCGCCCAGCGAGCCGGCGAGGTCCTTCACTTTGATTTCGAAAATGGCGCCGGTGTAATAGGACAGGCCGCGGGCCAGGCTTGGTTCGACCCGGATGTGCGGGGCTGCGCTGGTCGCTGCGGTTAATGCCAGGATGTCGCGCAGATTCTCGGCGCCGGCGCGCCCCGCGCCGTCCAAGGGGAGCTGCTGTTCGAGCCACGGCAACCAGTCGGCCGGCCACGCCGTACCCATCCACGCCAGCAGGCGCGACGCCGCGTCGGTCTCGATACCGCGTTCGGTGAATTCCTGTGCGACACCGTCCCGGCCAATCTTGTCGAACTTATCCAGCGCGGTCAGCGCGTCGCCGTGTCTGCTCGGATCGACGCCGGCGCCGTTGAGCAATGCGGTCAGCAGCTGCCGATGGTTGATGACGATCTCGAAGTCGTTGAAGCCGAGGGCCAGCAGTACATCGCTGACCGCGGCGCAGAGTTCGGCCTCGACCACCGGTGACGACGAGCCCATTGCATCGACGTCGCACTGGTAGAACTCGCGAAAGCGCCCCTTTTGCGGGCGGTCGGCACGCCAGACCGGCTGCACCTGATAGCGTTTAAAGAACTTGGGCAGTTGCGCGCGATACTCGGCAATCACGCGGGCGAGCGGCACGGTCAGGTCGTACCGCAACGCGAGATCGGCCTCTCCCGCCTTGCCCTCATCGCCGCGCTTGAGAATACGAAAAATCAGGCGATCGCCTTCTTCGCCATATTTCCCGATCAGCGTCTCGATGTTCTCGACCGACGGAGTCTCGAGTGGTTCGAATCCGTAGCGCTGGTAGACGTCGCCGATGATCCCGATGACATACTGCCGCCGACGCACGTCGTCAGGCAGGAAATCGCGCATCCCGCGAGCAGGTTTGGTGGTCATTGAAGTGCTAAGTGCTGAGTGCTAAGTGCTGAGTGCTTAGCAATTCATATCTTCGGTAACGTGACGCCGCGTTGATGCTGATACTTGCCGGCTTTGTCCTTGTAGGACACTTCGCACGCTTCGTCGCTTTGGAAGAACAGCACTTGCGCGATGCCTTCGTTGGAGTAGATTTTGGCCGGTAGCGGCGTAGTGTTCGAAATTTCGATCGTGACGTGGCCTTCCCACTCCGGCTCGAACGGCGTCACGTTGACAATGATGCCGCAACGGGCGTAGGTCGATTTGCCGAGACAGACCGTCAGCACGTCGCGCGGGATACGGAAGTATTCAATGGTCCGCGCCAGCGCGAACGAATTAGGCGGCACAATGCAGCAATCCGCTTTGATATCGACAAACGACTTCGGGTCGAAGTGCTTGGGGTCGACCACCGTGTTGTAGACGTTGGTGAACACCTTGAATTCGTCAGCGACCCGCGTGTCATAGCCGTACGACGACAGCCCGTACGACACCACGCCCTGGCGCACCTGCCGGTCCTCGAACGGCTCGATCATGCCGTGCTCGAGCGCCATTTGGCGAATCCACCGGTCGCTTTTTATAGACATAACTGGCTGCGGTTACGCAGGTAGGCAGGTGCGCAGGTTGGCTGGTGGGCGGTCTCGGTACCCTGCGTACCCGCTTACCTGCCTACCCGCCTACCGACTTACCTGCCTATTTTGAGAGCTCCATGCCCCGAAAGAAATAGGCCAGCTCGAACGCCGCCGTTTCCGGCGCATCGGAGCCATGGGTCGCGTTGTTGTCGATCGACGCGCCAAATTCCTTGCGCATCGTTCCCTCAGACGCCTTGGCTGGATCAGTGGCGCCCATCAGGTCGCGCCACTTCTTGATCGCATCGGGCGCTTCGAGACACATCACGATGCACGGCCCCGACGACATGAAGTCGGTCAGGCCGCCGAAGAAGGGGCGCTCTTTGTGGACGTAGTAGAAGCCCTCGGCCTCGGGCTTGGACAGTTGGGTCATGCGCAGCGCGCGGACCGCGAAGCCGGATTCTTCGATGCGGGCGAGGATGCGGCCGGCAAACCCCTTCTTCACCGCGTCAGGTTTGATGATGGCAAATGTGCGTTCCATATAAGCGACCAATTATAGCTCGACCGCACGGTGGCGCTGGCTTTGCAATGCAGGCAGCTGGTGCGCTACGTCGGAACCTGTGCGCCCAAGGAGAGCTACGTAATGACGGACATCAAGCACGTTGCTGCCGCGGCGTTCGTTATGGCCGGGTTGGCCATGACCCCTGTGGCCGCGCAGAACAAAGACACCATGGTGGCGGCTCAGAATCGGATGAGCGTTGGCCAGGCGGTGACCCTCACCTCATGCATTGAGAAGGGCCAGCGGGCGGACACCTTCATCCTCACCCACACGGCCGATGTCCCCGCGCACCCCGCAAGCATGGGCCGCGTGGTCTACTGGCTGGACACCGTCAAACCGCTCCGCGCCCACGTCGGTCACCAGGTCCGCGTGATGGGCACGATCAGCGAAGTGAAGATGGAAGAGATGGAAGTCAAGACCGGCGACGACGGAACAGGCGGCTGGTCGGTGGAGATCGAAGGCCCCGGCAAGGACGTCAGGGTGACTCCGGCGCAGGCCGGTGTTTCAACCGCAGGGCGTAAGAGCGGTCAGAACGACATCAAGACGACGCTGGTCAAGCTCAAGGTCAGCGATGTGACGATGGTGGCTGCTTCTTGCCCGGCGATGTAAGCGGCCGGGTCTCCAGAAGGTAAACGGGAAAGCAGGCAGGAGGCAGGCAGGTAGGCGGGTAGGCAGGTAGGGGCAGGTCGGCATTTAGCAGGCTGACTTCTTCAACCTGCCTACCTGCCCAACCCGCCTACTTCTTCAAGATTTCCTTAATCGCCCCACCCATATCGGCGGGACTCTTGACGACCCGCACCCCGGCAGCTTCGAGCGCGGCCATCTTTTCGGCCGCCGTCCCTTTGCCACCAGCGATGATCGCGCCGGCGTGACCCATGCGGCGGCCGGGTGGTGCCGTCTGTCCGGCGATAAAGCCGACGACCGGCTTTTTGAAGTTGGTCTTGATCCACGCCGCGGCATCTTCTTCCGCGGACCCGCCAATCTCGCCAATCATGATCACCGCGTCGGTGTCATCATCCTCGGCAAACAGTTGCAGCGCATCGATGTACATCGTGCCAATCAGCGGATCGCCGCCGATGC
Source organism: Vicinamibacterales bacterium (assembly GCA_035575715.1). Taxonomy (GTDB): domain Bacteria; phylum Acidobacteriota; class Vicinamibacteria; order Vicinamibacterales; family UBA2999; genus JACCSI01. The sequence continues at coordinate 29,997 of DATLXN010000018.1, forward strand.
CAATGCAGGTGGTCTGCCCCAGTCCCATGCGGGTCAATTGATCGATCGCCTCGTAGGTCAACGTGCCGCTCTTGGAGACGATGCCGATGCGGCCTTCGCGACAGATGTTGGCGGGAATGATCCCAGCCTTTCCTTTGCCCGGGGAAATGATGCCCGGACAATTGGGGCCAATCAGCCGCGTCGCGGGACGTTGGTTGAGGAACGTCATGACGCTCAACATGTCGACCACCGGGATGCCTTCGGTGATGCATACCACCAGCGGAATTTCTGCGTCAGCGGCTTCCATGATCGCGTCGGCGGCAAACGGTGGCGGCACGAAGATCACCGAGGCATTCGCGCCGGTCTCTTTGACCGCGTCAGCGACGGTGTTGAACACCGGCCACCCCTCGTGCGTCGTCCCACCCTTGCCCGGCGTTACCCCGCCCACCACTGTGGTGTGATACGCCTGCGCAGCCTTCGCGTGGAAGGTGCCTTCGCGACCGGTAAGGCCCTGAACAATCAGGCGAGTGTTCTGGTCGAGTAAGACCGCCATTATCGGCCCCCCGCCAGTGCCACAACCTTGTCGGCTGCTTCGTTCATCGTGTCGGCGGTCGCAAAATTCAATCCGCTCTCCGCCAGCATGTTCTTGCCTTCTTCCACGTTGGTGCCCTTCATGCGGATGACAATCGGCACCGGCACGCCGAGCTCCTTGACCGCGGCGATCACGCCTTGCGCGAGGACGTCGCAGCGCAGGATGCCGCCGAAGATATTGATCAGCACCGCCTTCACATTCTTGTCCGACATCAGAATCTTGAAGGCGTTGCGGATCTGCTCCGCATTGGCGCCGCCGCCGACGTCGAGAAAGTTTGCCGGTGACCCACCCGCCAGCTGAATGATGTCCATCGTCGCCATGGCGAGACCGGCACCGTTGACCATGCAGCCGATGTTGCCGTCGAGACGGATGTAGTTGAGCGAGAACTTCGAGGCCTCGACCTCGAGCGGATCCTCTTCGGACAGATCGCGCAGGTCGCGGATGTCGACGTGGCGATACATCGCGTTGTCGTCGACGGTCATCTTCGCGTCGAGCGCGAGCAAATCCCCCGTTTTGGTCACGATCAGCGGGTTGATCTCGAGGAGCGACGCGTCAGTGGCCAAGAACGCCTTGTACAGGGCGAGCATCAGCTTGGTGGCTTTGCCGATCTGCGCGTCGGTCAAACCAACCGCAAACGCCAGCTTGCGCGCCTGGTAGCCCTGCAACCCCACGGCGGGATCGATGAACTCTTTGTGAATTTTCTCGGGTGTCTTCTCCGCGACCTCTTCGATGTCCACGCCGCCTTCGGCGCTGACGATCATCACGATCTTCTGTGACGCGCGGTCGACGACCATGCTGAGATACAGCTCGCGTTCAATCGCGAGGCCTTCTTCAACCAGCAATCGCCCGACGACCTGGCCGGTCGGTCCGGTCTGGATGGTCACGAGCGTCTTGCCGAGCAGGTCTTTCGCCACCTGTTCCGCGTCCGCCGGTGTCTTCACGACCTTGACGCCGCCCGCCTTGCCGCGGCCCCCGGCATGAATCTGCGCCTTGACGACGACGACGCCACCGCCGAGGCGACGCGCGATCTCGCCGACTTCCTGCGCGGAGAATGCGACTTCCCCGCGCGGCACCGGAACGCCGTACTTCGCCAGGATCGACTTGCCTTGGTACTCGTGAATTTTCATAGCATTCAGCTCTCAGCGCTCAGCTTTCAGCGGCGTCCAGAAAGCCGCGAGCCGAAAGCCGCAGGGAGCAATCCCCTCACACTTTAATAACATCGACCAATTCTTTGACCGAGCCGGCTGACTTGTGCAGCGCGGCGCGTTCGGTATCGGTCAGCTTGATTTCAATGATCTGTTCGACGCCACGGGCGCCGAGCTTGACCGGCACGCCGACAAACAACTCGTTGATCCCGTACTCCCCCTGCAGGAAAACCGAGCACGGCATGATCTTCTTCTGGTCCTTGAGAATGGCTTCGACCATCAGGGCGGCCGATGCACCCGGGGCATACCACGCGCTGGTGCCGACCAGCTTGGTGATCTCGGCGCCGCCATTGGCGGTGCGCTCGACAATCGCCGCGATCCGCTCAGCCGACATCAATTCTGTAATCGGGATACCCGCGACCGTGCAGAAACGCGGCAGCGGCACCATCGTGTCGCCGTGTCCGCCGAGCACGAACGACGTGACGTTGTCGACCGACACGTTCAGCTCCATGGCGATGAACGTCGACATGCGAGCAGAGTCCAGCACACCGGCCATGCCAATGACGCGTTCGCGCGGGAACTTGCTGAGTCGATAGACCGCTTGTGACATCGCGTCCAGCGGATTGGCGACCGGCACGATGATGCAGTTCGGCGAGTGCTTGACGATCTCGGCCGTCACGTCCTGCATGATCTTGTAATTCACCGACAGCAGATCATCGCGGCTCATGCCGGGCTTGCGCGGCACGCCGGAGGTGATCACCACGACGTCGGAGTTGGCGCTTTCCGAAAAATCCTTGGTGCCGACACCCACGACACGCGACGCCGACCCTTCGATCGGGCACGACTGAAAGATGTCGAGCGCGACGCCCGCCGCTTTCGTGTCAGCGATATCGACAACGACGACGTCGGCGAGTTCTCTTTGCGCGATTGCCCGGGCGACGGTGGCACCGACATTGCCTGCGCCACCGACCACTGTCACTTTTCGATTCATGCAAAACTCCGATTAGGTCAGATCGCCATGAGCCGCCGGCGAGCGGTCCACACATTCTGTGGAAAACCTTGTGGAAAACATCATGTGAACGCCGTGTAACGCCATGCGTTTCGGCGAAAACAAGCGAGTTGCACCACGCGTGGTGCGTCGCAGATGTAAGAGCCGGTCGTCAGACCGGCGAGCCGATACACAGTGCCGCTTCGGGCGCCTGGCACAAGTATGGAATCATACACCTGATGAAAATTATCGTCGCCGATGACCTTCCTGCTTCTGCTCTTGAACTGCTGCGCGCCGAAGGCTGGAACATTGACGCCCGCAGCGGCCGCACGCCGGCGGAATTAGCCGTCGATCTTGCCGACGCGGACGCCATTGTCGTGCGCAGCGCAACGAAAGTCACCGCCGACCTGATCGCGGCCGCGCCAAAACTCCGTGCCATCGCGCGCGCCGGTACTGGCGTCGACAATGTCGACGTCACGGCAGCCAGCGCGCGCGGCATCGTGGTCATGAACGCCCCTGGCGCGAACAGCATCAGCGTCGCGGAATTGACGATGGCGCTGGTGCTGGCACTTGCCCGAAAGATTGCCGCGGCCGACGCCTCGATGAAACAGGGTAAATGGGACAAGAAGAGCTTTCTCGGCGAAGAAGTGCGGGGCAAAGTGCTCGGGCTCGCCGGGTTGGGGCGCATCGGTCAGGAAGTCGCGCGGCGGGCCCGCGCCTTCGAGATGGAGGTGATCGCCCACGACCCGTTCATCAGCGCCGCGATCGCCCGCGACTTGCGCATTGAGTTGGTGTCGCTCGACGAACTCGCCCGGCGCGCTGACTATTTATCCCTGCACATGCCGTCGACGCCCGAAACGCGCCACATTTTCAATGCGACGCGGCTGGCCGCGGCCAAGAAAGGGCTCCGGATAATCAATACCGCGCGTGGCGACTTGATTGACGAAGGCGCCCTGGCGGACGCCATCGAGTCAGGCCACATCGGCGGCGCCGGCCTTGACGTCTTTGAATCCGAGCCGACTAAGGATCATCGGTTGCAGATGCTGCCGCAGGTCGTGGCCTCACCTCACATCGCGGCCTCGACCCGCGAAGGCCAGGAGCTGGTCGGGGTCGAAACGGCGACAGCGCTGCGGGAGTACCTGAAGAGCGGCGTGATTCGCACTGCGGTGAACTTCCCGTCTCTCGGGGCGGAAGAATTCCAGAAGATGCAGCCGTTCGCCGACGTCGCCCGCGATCTCGGTTCGCTGCTTGGACAAATGGGGGCGGCACGCATCGAAGGCGTGAGCGTCCGCTATTACGGTGAACTGGCCGGCGCGCCGAACCCATTGATCGTGAGCTCCGTGCTCGAAGGGTTGCTCCGCGCCATCCTGTCGGTGCCGGTGACGCCGGTGAACGCGCGCGCCGTCGCTGCCGAACGCGGCATCGACGTATCGGAATCGCACAGCGCGCGGGCGCGCGGCTACACCAGCCTGCTTTCGGTCAAGCTACACACCAGCGATGGTGAGCGGTGGGTCGAAGGCACCGTCGTCCAAAGTGAGGCGCGCTTGGTCTCGCTCAACGGTGTGCAGGTCGACGCGCCGCTCGACGGCAGCTTGTTGCTCATGGTCAACAACGACAAGCCGGGCGTCATCGGGGCGGTTGGCACTATTCTCGGCAAGCACGGGATCAACATCGCGAACTTCGCCCTCGGCCGCAGCGACGCTGGCGCCGTGGGAGTGGTGACCGTCGATGACCCGGACGGACAGGCGTTGTCGAAGACAGTGATGGACGAAATTCGGGGGGTCGCGGCGGTGCAAGAGGCGTGGGCGGCGAGCGTGTAACGGTTAGTTCTTTAACCGCAGCGTATGACTCGCACCGGCTGCGTCGGTCACGGTGATGGCCGTCTCGGTGATCGTGGCGACCCGGTAGCCACCGATCGAGTCGCCGACTTTGACCAGATGCACCGTGATGCCATCGGATAGCACGGCGGTGCGCACGTCCCCGCTGGCGCCAATCCCTGCCAGCGTGTAGGCCGGCCCAGAGATCACCGCACTCTGCGGTAGCGCTTCGACCTGCGGCGATGACGGTGCCGGTCGCGACGAGCCGCCACTACTGACCACGCGTTCGCGTTCGCGCTCGCGCGCGCCGAAGACGAAGGGATTACGGCGCGGCGTGGGCGCGACTGGCGCCTGTCGCAGCCGTAACTGGAGGCGTTCCGCGCTCGGCATCGGATCCTTCACCGCCGGACGTCGCACCGCGGGTTGAGGAAGCGTCTGCAGCTTCGCCACCGGTGGCGTCAGCACCGCGGCGAACAACCATCCAATCGTCAACGCGACGGCAGCGATCAGCGCGACGGTTTTGGGCGGCATGGCAGACACCGTCATTTTATAACGTTAGGACTCACCGACTGGGGACTTGGTTGCGTCATGGTAGAATTCGCCGTGCCTGCTGTTCCGGTCACGCGTTTACCTTTTACGCTGACTGAAACGTCGGTTCTCGCCGTCATCCCCGCCCGTTTTCACTCCACTCGACTCCCCGGGAAAGCGCTGCTCGACATTGCCGGCAAACCAATGATCGAACACGTCTATCGCCGTGCTTCGGAGGCCAAATCGGTCGACGCTGTGCTGGTGGCGACTGACGATGAGCGCATCGCCGACACCGTCCGAGCATTCGGCGGCGCAGTGTGGATGACCTCTGTGGATCATATCTCCGGCACCGACCGCCTCGCCGAAGTCGCCGCCTCGGTCCCCTGCGGACTGATCGTGAACGTGCAGGGCGATGAGCCGCTCCTCGACCCGGCGATCATCGACGCCGCGCTGGAACCCTTTCGCGGCCATCCCGAGCTGATGATGGCAACGGCGGCGCGCGCGCTGGTTGACGACGCCGAACTCACGAACCCCAACCTGGTCAAAGTCGTCCGCGATGCCAATGGCTTTGCCTTGTATTTTTCACGCTCCCCGATCCCGTATGGTCGAGATGCATCGGCAACCACATCGGCCCGGGCCCACGTCGGCCTGTATGTGTATCGGCGCGACACGCTGATTCGTTTGGCCCGCATGGCACCGGGGCCGCTGGAATGCGCCGAGGCGCTCGAGCAGTTACGGGCGCTCGAAAATGGCATTCGCATCAAAGTCGTCGACACCTGTTACCACTCGCTCGGCGTCGATACTGCAGAGGATCTCGCTCGGGCCCGTCAGCGGATACTGGCCGGCGCCACGCACTGACTTATGGCTGAGAAACGTCCGACAAAATACATTTTCGTGACCGGCGGCGTGGTCTCATCCCTCGGAAAAGGGCTCGCGGCAGCGTCCATCGGGGCGCTGCTCGAAGGCCACGGTTACAAGGTGACGCTGCAGAAGTTCGACCCCTATATCAACGTTGACCCGGGGACGATGAGCCCGTACCAGCACGGGGAGGTCTATGTCACCGAGGACGGCGCGGAAACCGACCTCGATCTCGGCCACTACGAGCGCTTTACCAGCACCCAGACGACCCGCAACAGTAACTGGACGACCGGCAAGATTTACATGTCGGTGATCCAGAAAGAGCGTCGCGGCGATTACCTGGGTCGCACCGTCCAAGTCATTCCGCACATCACCAACGAGATCAAAGACTGCATCCGCGCCGTCGGCCGCGAGGTTGACGTCGTGCTGGTCGAAATCGGCGGTACGGTCGGCGACATCGAAAGCCTGCCGTTTCTCGAGGCGATTCGACAGTTCCGGCAGGACGTCGGCCGCGAGCACACGCTCTACATCCATCTGACGCTGGTGCCCTACATCGGCTCAGCCGGTGAGTTGAAGACCAAGCCGACCCAGCACAGCGTTCGCGACCTCCGGTCAATCGGGATCCAGCCCGACATCCTGCTGTGCCGGACCGATCGCATGCTGCCGCGGGATCTGAAACAGAAAATCGGTTTGTTCTGCGACGTCAACGAAGAAGCGGTGATCACCGCGCGCGACGTCGCGACGATCTATGAAGTGCCTTTGGTGCTGCAGGCTGAAGGGCTCGACACCGTCATCCTCAAACTCCTCGGCCTGCCCATGACCGAGGCGCGGATGGAGGCCTGGGCAGAACTGGTGCAGCGCATCAAGCTGCCCGACGATGAGATCACCATTCACGTCGTGGGCAAGTACACCGGCTACGAGGATTCCTACAAGTCCTTGAATGAGGCGCTGTTCCATGGCGGCTTTGCCAATCGCCTGCGGATCAACATCCAATGGGTCGAATCCGAGGCGCTGGAGCAAGAGGGCGGGATGCGCCTGCTCGAAGGGTCGCACGGCATTCTCGTACCCGGTGGATTTGGCTCGCGCGGCACGCGCGGGATGATGAGAGCCGCCGAATACGCGCGCCAGCATAACGTGCCCTACTTTGGCATTTGCTACGGCTTCCAATGGGCGACGGTCGAATTTGCCCGGAACGTCTGCATGCTTGATGGTGCCGATTCGACCGAAGTTGATGAAGCCGCGCCGCATCGCGTGATTTTCAAGTTGCGCGATCTCCTGGGAGTCGATGAACTCGGCGGCACGATGCGCCTCGGCACGTACGAGTGCGAGCTGGCCCCGGGATCGCTGGCGGCCAAGATTTACGGCGCCGAAACGATCTCCGAGCGCCACCGCCACCGCTTCGAGTTCAACTGCCTCTACGAACCGGCGCTGCGCGAAAAAGGGATGCGCATCTCCGGGCGATCACCGGACGGCAAGTTTGTCGAGATCGCCGAGCTGCCGACGCATCCGTGGTTTATCGCCGTGCAGTTCCACCCCGAGTTCCAATCGCGGCCGCTCAAACCGCATCCATTGTTCGCCAGCTTTGTCGGCGCCGCCTATGAGCAGAAGGTCGCTGCCAAAGGCCACACGCTCGACGCGACGTCGCTGGCGTGATGCATGACGTCGCGCCCGTTGCCGCCGGGCCGGTGACCGTCGGCTCCGGCCATCCCCTCGCCTTCATCATCGGCCCGTGCGTCATCGAGAGTGACGCGCACGCGATCGAGACCGCCGAAGCGCTCGCTGAAATTGCGGCGCGGCTCGATATCCCGCTGATTTTCAAGGCGTCCTATGACAAGGCGAACCGGACCTCGTTGTCTTCGTTTCGCGGGCCTGGTCTCGACGCCGGGTTGCGCACGCTGCACGAAGTCAAAGACCGCACCGGTCTGCCGGTCTTGACCGATATCCACGAACTCGACCACGCGGCACCCGCAGCCGCCGTCGTCGACGTGCTGCAGATCCCCGCGTTCCTGTGCCGTCAGACTGATTTGCTCGTCGCCGCCGCCCGCACCGGGAAACCGGTGAATGTCAAAAAAGGCCAGTTCCTCGCGCCGCGTGACATGCGTCACGTCGTCGCCAAGCTCGAAGCATCTGGCGCTCGAGGCATTCTGCTGACTGAACGGGGGTCGACCTTCGGCTACAACAACCTGATTGTCGATATGCGCGGCCTCCCGATGCTGCGCGAACTGGGACATCCGGTCGTGTTCGACGTCACCCATAGTCTGCAGCTGCCCGGGGCCGGTGACGGGGTGACGGCAGGGCTCGCCGAATACATCCCGACGCTGGCCCGCGCCGGCGTCGCCGCCGGTGTCGATGCGGTGTTCATGGAGGTCCATCAGGACCCCTCCCGTGCCAAAAGCGATGCCGCCAATGCTTTACGACTCGATCTGCTCGAACCCTTGCTGCAGCAACTGGTCGAGCTTGATAGGATCGTCAAGCCGCATGCCTGACCTGTCGCTCGCGCGAAAAGTGCTTCAAACCGAGTCTGCCGCCATCCTCGCACTCGTCGACCGCCTCGATCAGCGGTTCAGTGACGCCGTCGGCCTGGTCCGCGACTGCAAGGGCCGGGTCATTCTGACCGGCATGGGCAAGTCCGGCATTGTCTGCCGCAAGATTGCGGCAACGCTGTCGAGCACCGGCACCCCGGCGCTGTTCCTCCACCCCGCCGAGGCTCTGCACGGGGACCTCGGCGTCATCCGCAGCGAGGATGTGATCATCGCGCTGTCCTATAGCGGCGAGAACGAAGAACTCGTGCGCATTCTCGAGACACTGAAACGGCTCGGGACCAAGTTGATCGCGATGACCGGCGATGACCGATCGACACTGGCCCAAGCGGCCGACGTGGCACTCGATTGCCGCGTGTCGGAAGAAGCATGTCCGATGAATCTGGTGCCGACGGCGAGCACCACCGCGATGTTGGCGCTAGGTGATGCCCTGGCGATGACCGTATTGGTCGAAAAGGGATTCCAGCCGGACGACTTTGCCAATCTGCACCCTGGCGGCAAGCTCGGCAAGCGCCTGATGCGTGTCGAGCAGCTGATGCATCACGGCGAGCAGGTCCCGATCGTCGAAGCGACCACCGCGATGCGCGATGTGATCTACGAGATGTCGCGCAAAGGTCTCGGCATGACCTGCGTCGTGAACGGCGAGCGCGCCTTGCTCGGGATCATCACCGACGGCGACATCCGCCGCAAAATGTCGTCAGCGCCGAATGTGCTCGAGCTGACGGCCGGCGATGTGATGACGGTCGGACCGGTTGCGATCAAGCGCTCGATTCTCGCCGCGCAAGCGCTGAACATCCTCGAGCAACGCAAGATCACCGCGATCGTCGTGGTCGACGATGGGCAACGGGTGGAGGGCGTGGTCCATCTGCACGATCTCTGGCGCACCGAGTTAGTGTGAGCGCGGCGCTGAATGGATAACCTCCCCTTCCTGGTGGCCCTGGTCGCACTCCTGGCCGGGCTCGCCATTGGCAAAGCGTGGGAGCGTTACAAACTGCGCGACGGGAAATGGATCGATCGGCGACGGGCCCGCGAATCGCACCACTATGTCCTCGGGCTGAATTTTCTCGTCGCCAATCAGATCGATATCGCCATCGAGGAGCTGAGCCAGGCGGCCCGGGTTGACGCCGACGCGCTCGAAATCCACCTGATTCTCGGCAACGTCTACCGCGAACGGGGGCAGGTCGCACGGGCGATTCAGATTCATCAGGGGCTGCTGCAACGCCAGAAGCTGACCAAAACCGAACACGCCTACGTCCTGCTGTGTCTCGGGCTGGATTTCAAGCGCGGCGGCTTTGTCGACCGCGCGCTCGAAGCGTTCAACGAAGTGTTGCGGATGGACCCGGACAATCAATACGCGCTGCTCTACCTGCAAAAGCTCCACGAGGAGCAGCACCAGTGGGATGACGCGCATCGCATCCGGCAACGCCTGGTCGACCTGAGTGGACCCGACAATCATGGTCGCAGCCAATCGATTCTCGCCTTCCTCGAAAACGAGCGCGGCGTCGAGGCGTTGAAAGCCGGTCGACTGAGTGACGCGATCAAGCGATTCGACTCGGCGATCGATCTCGACGCGACGACCGCGCCTGCCTATCTCAACCTCGGCGACCTACGGATGAAGCAGGGCGAGACGGGGGCCGCGATTGCGGCGTGGGAACGACTGCTCGGGTCCTCGCCAGACCGCGCCTATCTGGCTTTTGACCGCCTAGAACGGGCCCACGACAGCGCCGGCGCGGGGCAGAAATTCGAAGCACGCTGCCGACAGCTGATTGCGGCCAGTCCGCAGGATTGGCGCGCGCGCCTGGCACTGGGGCAGCATCTCGCCAAGCGCGGCGAGCTGGCCGGCGCTTTCGACACGCTGCTGCTCGCGCTCGATCACAATCCGCATGGTCTGACGGTCCACCAGGCAATCTGGGGCGTTCTGTTGCAGGTGGGCTTGGCGCGCGACCTGGTGCAGCGTTACGTCGAATCAGCGCGCGACGCCGTATTTTTTCTCGACCCGCACGTCTGCACCAAATGCCACTACCGATCGACCGAGCTGCTGTGGCAGTGCCCGCATTGCCACGAGTGGAACACTTTCGTGGAGGAGCGAATGTCGCCGTCGAAAGAGACTGTGGAGATGTAGTGGTTCCGTGCAACGGCGGTTAGGCGTGTAACTTCTGCAACAGCCGATCGACTTGTTCGTCGGTCTCCGCAAAGGTGCCGTCAGTCCTGATCACGTAATCCGCACGCGCAACTTTCTCTGCAATCGGCCACTGCGCGGCCACGCGTCGTTCGGCCTCAGCACGGCTCAAACCATCTCGCGCGACGACGCGCTCAAGCTGGGTGGCGCGGTCACAGGCGACCACGATGACCGCGTCGAACTGGCGATCGCGGCCGGTCTCATAAAGCAGCGGGATGTCGGCGACCGCGCACGGCGTATCAGGAGGGAGCTGCACAAAGAACTGCTCAGTCGCCACCCGTACGACCGGGTGGACGATCGCTTCCAGGTCGCGGCGCGCGGCCTCGTCGCGAAACACGATCTCGCCAAGCCGCGCGCGATCGAGGAACCCTTGCCGGGTCAGGATGTCGGCACCAAAACGCGTGACCACTGCGGCGAGCCCTGGGCTGTCGGGCGCGACAGCCTGGCGAGCCAACACATCAGCATCGACCACCGGCACCCCGGCCTCACGCAGACGGGCTGTAACGTAACTCTTGCCGGTGCCGATCCCGCCGGTTAGCGCAACACGCCGCATCGCAGTTCAGCCGCGGTGATCGTGTTGCGGAGAACCATGGCAATGGTCAGCGGTCCCACCCCGCCCGGCACCGGCGTCAGCGCTCCGGCGACCTCCGCCACATTCGGGTGCACATCGCCAATCAACACACTCCCCTTTTCGGCGAATGCGCGGCGCTTCGCGCTGCCCTCCGCGCAGAGGTGCTCGACCTGTTCGGCAGTGGTCAGCACATTGATGCCGACATCGATCACCGTCGCGCCCGGCTTGACGAAGTCACGCGTGATCAATCCGGGTCGTCCGACCGCCGCGATCAGGATGTCAGCGGTTGCCGCCATCTGCGCCAGGTCTGGCGTCCGTGAATGACAGACGGTTACGGTGGCATCGCGATTGAGCAACAACATCGCCATCGGCTTGCCGACGATATCGCTCCGGCCAATCACCACGGCATGCCGTCCGGCAATCTGAATGCCTTCGCGTTCCAGCAATTCGATACAACCCAGCGGTGTGCAGGCGACGAGTGTCTGGCGCTTCTGCGACAGGCGACCGACATTTTCCGGATGGAAGCCGTCGACGTCCTTCGCGGCATCCACCGCATCGAAGACGCGTTGCTCGGCACCCTGCCCCATCGCCGCCGGCAACGGCGACTGCACCAGGATCCCGTCGATGCCATCGTCGGCATTGAGGCGCGCGACCGTGTCGAGAGCGTCCTGTAGGGTCGCGTCCTCGTCGATGCGGACGAGGTCGGCCCGGCAGCCGGCCTCCGACACAGCCTTGAGCTTGTTGCGGACGTAAATTTCAGACTCGGGACGACGGCCGGCGAGGATCACGCCAAGGCCAGGAGGGCGTCCCTGCGTGGCGGTGAAGGCCGCCACGCGAGGAACGAGTTCAGTGCGTATCAGCGTGGCCCAGGCCGCGCCGTCGAGCCGCCGTGCGATCACACGTCGCGACCGGAATTCAGCTTGCTGTGGCCACGCGAATAGCCGAAGTAGAAGACCATGCCGATGGCGAGCCACGCGGCAAGTCGTGCCCAGTTGGTCCACCCGAGGCCGTAGATCATCGCGCCACAGGTAAAGATCCCGAGTACTGCGACGAGCGGCAGCGCCGGGACCCTGAAGCCGCGTGGCACGTCGGGTCGTTTGACCCGCATGATCCAGACACCGGCGCAGACCAGACTGAACGCGAACAATGTCCCGATGCTGGTCATCTCGCCAACCACGTCCCCCGGCACAAACGCGCCAAAGGCTGCGGTGAAGACAAAGAACAGCATGTTCGACTTGTACGGGGTCTTGAAGCGCGGGTGCAGCGCCGAGAACACCGGCGGGACCAGTCCATCGCGGCTCATCGAATAGAACACACGCGACTGGCCCAACAGCATCACCAGGATGACTGACGAGAAACCCGCGAGGATCGCCACGGTGACGAACTTCGACAACCACTCGTAACCGGTCATGTATTTCGAAATCGCGAAGGCCACCGACGCTTCCCGGCCCTGGGTCCGGAAGTCCTCGACTGTCGCCACGCCGCTGAGGACGTAGGAGAACAGCACGTAGAGGACGGTGCAGATCGCCAGAGACCCGAGGATCCCGATCGGCATGTCGCGCCGCGGGTTTTTGGTTTCCTGCGCGGCCGTCGAGACGGCGTCAAATCCAATAAAAGCGAAGAACACAACCCCGGCGGCGCCGAGGATGCCCATGATGCCGCCGTACGCGTGCGTCACACCTTGCGGCGTGGTGTAGGTCGTGGCTTCAGGGATGAACGGGGTGTGATTCGCCGGGTTGATGAACCCCCAGCCGATCACGATGACCATCAGGACGATCGAGACCTTGAGAATCACGATCAGGTTGTTGACCCAGGCGGACTCTTGAATACCGCGGACCAACAGGGCCGACATCGCGCCCAGGATGATCACGGCGGGGATATTCATGATCCCGGTCACGCCGTCCGGTGAGGTTTCAAACGGCGAGTGGTACCACTGATACGGTATTTCCATCCCGACAAACTGCAGCACCCGGTTGGCGTACTCGCTCCACGCAATGGCGACGGTCGCTGCGCCGACCGCGTACTCGAGCACCAGGTCCCAGCCGATAATCCACGCCACGAACTCGCCCATCGTCGCGTAGGAATAGGTGTACGCACTGCCGGAGATCGGAATCATCGAGGCAAACTCTGCATAGCACAGCCCCGCGAAGAGACAGCCGAGTGCGGCCACGAAGAACGCCAACGTGACCGACGGGCCGGCACGTTCCGCGATCGCGGCGGCGGTTCGGACAAACAACCCCGCGCCGATGATTGCGCCAATTCCGAGTGCCACAAGGGCGCCGGGGCCGAGCGTGCGCTTCAGCGCTTTCTCGCCGGTCTCCTGTGCAGATGCAAGCAGGCCTTCGATCGGTTTGAGACGAAACAATGAGCCAGCCACCAGACCTCCAATTTCAAACGTCGCGTCCACGCGGGACAGGAACGTCCCGCAAGCGGGAGCGATTATACGTGCATCAGCCTGCGAGACGCTGCAGATACGAACGAACGCGCGCCTCGGGATCACCGGTCAGCAAGTCCGAAATCACGGCCACCGATGCGGCACCGGCGGCGATCACCTGCGCCGCGGTCTCCAGGGTAATGCCGCCGATCCCCACAACCGGCAGAGGTCCAGCCCTCGCCGCGGCCCTGGCAATCGCTCGATAGCCAACCGGCTCGAACCCGGTCGCCTTGGTCGCCGTCGCGAAGACCGGCCCGACGGCCAGATAGGAGATTGGTGACTCCAGCGCGTCCGACAATTGGGCCACCGTATGGGTCGACAGGCCGACGATCATGTCGTGGCCGGTGACCCGTCGGACATCAACAGGGGTCAGGTCCTCCTGACCGACGTGAACCCCTGCCGCCGCGGCCAGCACGGCCACATCGGCGCGATCGTTGACGATCACCGTGGCGCCGGCAGCCGCCGCGTCTTCGACGATGGCCGCAGCGAGGTCGAGAAATGCGCCACTGGCCAGTCGCTTGGCCCGCAGCTGGAGCAAGCGCGCTCCCCCATGCACGTAGGCACGCGCCACATCACGCGGCAGGCGTCCGGCGTGCGCGCACACCTCGACATCGACGATGGCGTAGAGCCGTGGCAGCGGGCCTGGCCCCGTGGTGACAACTTGTGGCACGAGCGCTTTCGATCCGTTGGTCCGTAGCGGACAACGGGACGTGGACTAGGCGCTTTCAGCGAGCGTTTGCGACTTCGGCTTCGGCTGATAGCGCTCCATGAAGTGCGTGCTCAACCGGCCGGCGATGAAATCGGGGTCGCTGAGGATCTTCAGGTGCATCGGGATTGTCGTCCGGATGCCTTGCACGACCGACATCTCCAGCGTGCGCTTCATCCGCGCAATCGCTTCCTGCCGATCGCGGCCGTGCGCGATGACCTTCGCAATCAGTGAGTCGTAGTACGGCGAGATCGTGCATTCCGCATGTGCGGCGGTATCGACCCGCACGCCCGGGCCGCCACACAGGCTGAACGCATGGATCACGCCGGGCGACGGCACAAAGGTCTCGGGGTCTTCGGCATTGACGCGACACTCAATGGCATGGCCGCTGAAGCAGACTTCGCTCTGCTTGAACGACAATCGCTCACCCGCCGCCACCCGGATCTGTTCCTTGACGATGTCGATACCGGTGACCATCTCGGTGACCGGATGTTCCACCTGAATGCGTGTATTGACCTCCATGAAGAAGAAGTTGCCCTTCTCGTCCATCAGGAACTCAAACGTGCCCGCATTGGTGTACTGCACCGCCCTCGCGGCATCAGCGACCACGGCGCCCATCCTGCGCCGGACTTTGTCTGACACCACCACCGACGGCGATTCCTCGAGCAGTTTCTGATGGCGCCGCTGGATAGAACACTCGCGTTCGCCGAGATGGATCACGTTCCCGTGATGGTCGCCGAGCACCTGGAACTCAATGTGACGCGGTGCCTCGAGATACTTTTCGACGTAGACATCGCCACGCCCAAAGGCGGCTTCCGCTTCGCGCTGGGCGGTCTTGAAGGCATGGCCTAGTTCCGACGGCTGATGGACGATGCGCATCCCGCGCCCACCGCCGCCGGCCACCGCCTTGATGATCACCGGATAGCCGATCTCCTTGGCTGTCTTGAGCGCTTGTTCTTCACTCTCGACCGGGCCATCGCTACCCGGCAGCATCGGCACACCGGCTTTTTTCATCGCCCGGCGCGCTTTGGCTTTGTCCCCGAGCAAGCGAATGACGTTGGGGTCCGGCCCGATGAAGCGGATGTGACACGCCTCGCACACTTCGGCGAGATACGCGCTCTCGGAAAGAAACCCGTAGCCCGGATGAATCGCATCGGCACCGGTGATTTCAGCCGCGCTGATGATCGCCGGGACGTTGAGATAACTCTCCGCACTCCGCGCCGGGCCAATGCAGATGTCCTCATCGGCAAACCGCACGTGCAAGGAGTTCTCGTCGGGCTCCGAATAGACAGCGACCGTCTTAATCCCGAGCTCTCGGCACGCGAAGATCACGCGCAACGCGATTTCCCCGCGGTTGGCGACAAGAATTTTCTTAAACACTCTTCAACCTGATCGCGAACAGGCGCTCCCCGTACTGGACCGCTTGGCCGTTCTGGACGTAGACGTTGACGATCTCGCCGTCATACTCCGAGTCGATCTCATTCATCAGCTTCATCGCCTCGATGATGCAGAGCACCTGGCCTTTCTTGACCGTGTCACCGACGTCGGCAAACGGCTTCGCATCAGGATCGGCAGCGCGATAGAAGGTGCCGACAATCGGGGACTTGAGAATCGCCAACTCGGTCCCGTCTTCGGCGGCCGCCGGACCAGCCGTTCCGCCCGGCGACGTGGCCTGAGGCCCTGTGTGGCCCCCGGGTGCGGAGTGCGAAAATTGCGGGTGTGCGGCCGTGAGGGTCGACACGGGGGGCGAGAACGGGACATTGCCCTGGAGGTGCCCGCCGGCCTTGATGCGGATCTTGACCCCGTCCTGTTCGAGCTCGAACTCGGTGAGTTCCTGCTCGCGTATGAATTCGATGAGACGCTTAATCTCGTCCAGGTCCATGCAGTGACTGCGCGCTCCTTCCTTTAAATAGGCTCACAGGCACGGGGAATGTCGGTCAGCCATTCGGCGCCGTTCTCCGTCACCAGGAGGTCGTCTTCGATGCGCACGCCGCCGAACCGCTCGAAATAGACGCCGGGTTCCACCGTGAACACCATTCCGGGCGCCAACGGCGGCTCGGCCTCTCCGTCACGCGCGCGTGTGACGCGCGGCGCCTCGTGTATTTCCAGCCCCAACCCGTGGCCGGTGCCATGGGTAAAGGCGTCACCGATCTCATGTCGAGCCAGCGCGGCTCGTGCCGCAGCGTCGACGTCCTCGGGTGCGACGCCCGCTCGGACCACCCGAAATGCCGCATCCTGCGCCTCGATGACCCGCGCGATCAACCGCCGACCGCGCTGGTTGCCGGGTCCCGCGATCACCGTGCGCGTGACGTCGGTGCAATAGCCGTCAAGGACGCCGCCAAAATCCATCATGACCAGGTCGCCCGGCTCGATCCGTCGACTGCCGGCCCGTGCATGCGGCAACGCGGTGTTTGGTCCGGCCGCGACGATGGTATCAAACGCGGCCCGCTCGAATCCCTCGCGGCGCAGTGCGGCCTCAATTTCAGCCGCCACGGCCGACTCGGCCAGTCCCGCTAAGGCTTTCGAAAGTATACATTTAGCGACGCGCGAAAGTCTTTCGCCGCCATCCCGCAGACGCTCGATTTCCCACCAATCCTTTACCACGCGCAGCCCTTCCACAATTCCGTCGGTGTCGACCAGCGGCGGGGTCGAGCCGCTGGCGTGCAGCCGCCCGCTCAGATAGCGATGGCGCCCGAAGGTCAGATGGCTCGCTTCAAACCCGAGGCGCAACCCGTTGAACGCCCCAAGCACCGCGACGATGGCGTCGTCGTAACTCTGGCCGGCGTCGAGCATCACGGTGCGGACCTCGGGCCACTCGCGAGCGCGGTCCTGCAATGGCCGGGCATAGCGGGCGTCACTGACCAGAATCACCGTCTCGCTGGTCACGACCAGCGCCGCCGCCGTCGCGAAGAAGCCGGTGAGATAGGCGATGTTCGGCAGGCTGGTGATGACCAGCCCATCGAGCTGTCGGGCCGAAATGCTGTCTCTGAGTCGTTGCGCGCGGGCGGCGAGGAGGTCAGGCGGAGGGAGGCGCATTCTGGTGGATCGCGGTAAGCCATGCTTCGAGCTCATTGAGGATGTCGGCGCTCGGGGCCGCAGCGGGTGCCGCAGCCGAAGGTGCCAGAGGCGGTGCTTCTGGTGCCGCATCCCGGGAAGGCATGGCCCGAGGTGCCGCCGTCTCCAACGGCGGGGCCTGTCGGGGCGGGGCGTCAAAGGCGCGCAATTCGCGTTCGAGTGCGGCAAACGGGTCGCCGGCGGATTCGTCCAACGGCAATTCCGGCAGGACCGGTTCGGGGCGCTCGACCGGCACTGGCGGTTCGGTTAGCCACATCTCCATCACGGGCGGAGGCGTCGCGTCGGGCAGGCCCAGCGATCGTAACAGGGCATCAAAGTCGACGGACGACGTGTCCGGCGCCGGCTCCTCCACCGGTACCGGCGCGGGGGGGCGCGGCGGCTCGGGCGTGGCTTGCGGGCCATCCGGGAGTGGCGCCTTCGGCGCCACCGGCACGGACACCGGCGGCTCCGGCACTGCTATCGCATCGAGGAACGACAAGCCGGTCGGCGCCGCCTTCGGCGTCACACCGATCAATTCCCGATTGATCTGACCGACCGTCTCTTCGAGTTCCGGATCGTGGCGCGCAAGCGCCATCGCGCGCTTGTAGTACTCGAGGGCACCGGGCAAATCGCCGCGGCGCTGATGGATTTCCGCCATGCTGCGAATCGCCGCGAGATTATCCGGCGCGGTTCGCAGTACCAAGTCGAATTCGCGCTCCGCATCATCGAGCGAACTCAGTTCAGTCAACGCGCGACCCAGGGTCACGCGCGCAGAGAGGTAGCCGGGATGCCGAGCCAGGCCAGTGCGGCAGCACTTGACTGCATCGTCATATTGGCCGGCGCGCCGGTACTCTTCGGCTAATTGGGCGAAAGCAATCGACGCCGGGTCCGATTGGACCCGACGTCGCAGCTCGATCATTCTGGGGTTTTCAGCCACGGGTGCTACTTGCCGGTTTACTGGTGCGCACCGGCATCTTCACTATTGCACCGTCACCGTCACTTGCGCAGTCGCCGTGCGACCTGCACTATCCCGCACCCTGACGGTGGCGAGATAGTTGCCGGCGCGAGCGTATTGGTGCGTCGTCGTCGGCGAGGTGCCGACGACGTCGGGCGTGGCATCACCGAAGGTAAAACGGTATTCGACGATCGGTGACGGCCCGGTCGTGCGGCTGGCATCGAAGAAGAAATTCGTTGCTGTCGAACCGGTCGTCGGCGACACGGTCAGGTTCGCCTGTGGCCCAGTGCCAGCCCCACCGACCACGATGGTTTGCGAAATCGTGGCCTGTTGGCCAGCGTCATCGGTAACGGTCAGCGTGACCGTGAAACTGCCGGGCGTGCCGAAAGTCTTCTCCACGTTCATCCCCGACGCCGTACTGCCGGTGCCGAAGTTCCACTCATAGGAGACGATTCGCCGCCCGCTCGCGGCGCGCGATGCCTCGGCGGTAAAGAACACCGGTTGGTTGATTGCCGGTGTCTGCGGCGAGAAGGTAAACGCCGCGGTTGGCGCAGCTCCCTGTCCCACGGTCAATGTCCGTGTGGTCGTGCTCGCGGCCCCGCGCCCGTCAGTGACGGTCAGTCGCGCCAGGAACGTCCCGACTCTCTGATACTGGTGGGTGACGAAGACGCCAGTGCCGGAGGTGCCGTCGCCGAAGTCCCAGTTGTAGGTGCACGCCGCCCCACAGGGCACGCCGCCGTCGGTTGAGCCTGACGCATCGAAGATGACGTTGGTCAGGACTTGCGGTGCTGTCGGCGTCACGGTGAATTGCGCCTGTGGCGGGTCGTTCGGCGGCAGCAGGATACCGGGCGGCACGAGACGCAAGTCAACGGTGCGAGGCGTCTCGCCACCGAAGTTGGTGCCAATCGGCGTCACGCGAATCGTGACGATCGTCGTCCGATCGACCGCATCGCTGGGGCGCGGCGGTGAGGTATAGGTCACGCGCGCTCGGCCATCGTCACCAGTCACTACCGTCTTCGCCGACAAGGTGCCGAAGTCCTGGATCGAGCCGTTGAACAGAATTTCGACCCGCAGCGGCAAGCCTCTGGCCGGGCGGCCATCGGGACCGATCGCCTGGATTTGAATGACCGTTTGCGAAGCGCCATCCTGCAGGATGCTGTCCGGCACAGCACTAACCGTCAGGTTCAAAGCAAACCCCGATGGCCCGCTCAATGGCGGTGCGGTGACTTTTTCCACCGTGCATGCCGAGCCGAATAGCACCAGGCTCGCGAGAGAAAGCAATCTGAACGTACTCATTACCCTTACTCCGATGATCGCCAGCCGGGGGTTAGCGCGGATCACCAAAATCTCCAAAGTTCACGGTTATGTTACCGGTGGCCATCACCTCATTGCCGACCTGATCGCGGCCGTAAAATGTGACCTCCGCGATTGTCGAAATGATGTTGGCACCTCCGCTGAATCGCATATTGCTGAGCGGCGGCTCTTCTTTGTTTGTGTGACGGACGATATCGAACCCGACAGTCGCCGACCCACCAGCCGGTACGGTCACCGTGACCGCGCCGTCGAAGCCGAAGGGGACGTCGACGCCTGGTGTGTTGCGCCCGTCAGCGCGGCTGAAGCGGACGCGATAGCGCGTGACTGTAATTTCATTGAGCGTGGTCGGGCCGAGTGGCCCGGTTACCGAGCCCGGATTCTTCAGCGCCAGGCGAAATGTTGCACGCCCTGAATCACTGAAGACGGTGGGCACGCGGATGGTCTGCCCGTTGACCGTTGTGTCGACCAACGTCTGCACGTCGGAAAACAGTATTGACCCGAACGCGTCCGGTTGCGCACCGGACGACGCTTCGAGACGATCGATAATCAGGAACGCCGGCCCTCGGCCGGTGCGGGCCACCTCCCCGCAGGAGGTCAACACCAGGCCAATGATTGCGAGAAGCGTCGCGCCTGCTGCCGGTCGAATAAACACGGTCGTCATTGCTATCCTCAACCCTTGGTAATGCGCGGAGTAATGAAAATCAACAGCTCCCGGCTTTGATCGGTCGCGTCATCACGTTTGAATAACCATCCTAACAACGGCACCCGGTGCAACAGCGGCACGCGGTCCTGCGTCGCCTGCTCAACACTGACGTAGATGCCGCCAATGACCGTCGTCTCGCCGTCGGCGACTAACACGGTGGTCACCGCGCGTTGCGTGTCGATTGGCGGGATGCCATTGATCGCGCGGCTGAAGTCGGCCGTCGCGTTCTCGAGGAACACTCGCATGATGATGGTGTTTGATGCGGTGATCTGCGGCGTCACGCGCAGGGTCAACGCGGCGTCCTTGAAAGTGACCGTGACGGTGTTGTTGGCCACGGTCTGAATGGGAATCTGGACGCCTTGCGTCATTTCCGCTTCGATGTTGTTCTGCGTCGAGACGCGAGGGGTGGAGAGCAGTCGCCCACGCCCACTCCGTTCGAGCGCCGACAGCGCCACGTCAAGGTTCAGAGCCCCGTTGACCGCGCCCAGTGCAATGCCGACCGCGCTGGTGGCGGCTGGCGCGCGCAAATTGATCCCGGTGTCAGCCACCGTGTTGTCGGAGGTCGGGCCCTGCACACCGCCCGCACGCCCGCTCAGGGTCCCGCGATTGGGAAACGCCAGGTTGGTGGTTGCCCAAGGCCGGATCGACGCGTCCGTTGAATCCCCATTCGATACCAAGCGCCTTGGCGAAGTCGCGCGTCGTCTGGACGATGCGTGCTTCGATTTCAACCTGGGGCTGCGGGCGGTCAAGCGCCTTGACGAGTTCGGCGGCGGTGGTCAAGCGATCGCCGAGATCGCGCACGATCAGGGTGTTGGTGCGGGTGTCGACCTGCACTTCGCCGCGCGCCGAGAGCGCACTGCGGGTCAGGATCGAGACTAGTTCCGGGGCCTTGGCGTAGCTCAAAGGCAACGTCAGCACGCGCAGTTCACCTGATAGCGCCTCGGCTTCGGCCAACTTGCGGCGTTCTTCCTGCTCCTGCGCGAGGACCACTACCGGCGCGATCCGGACGACGGTGCCGTCGATGGCGAAGCTGAGTTTGTTGGCCTTGAGGATGATGTCGAGGGCCTGATCCCACGGCACGTCCTTCAATGACACGTCGACGGTGCCGTTGATGGTCGGGTCGATCACGATGTTGAGGCCGCTGATTTCTGCGAAGGTGCGCAGCACCGAACGCAGGTCAGCGCCCTGGAAGTCGAGACTGACCGGATTGCCTTGAAAGCGGGTGGTGCCGGTCGGTTGTCCCGGCGCGGGCGGCAGGTCGGTGACCGGCGGCGGCGGCGGCGCGGGTTGCTGCGCCGCAAAAGCAGGGCTTGGCAAGCCGACACTCGCCACCGCCTGCGGGCGAACGACGGCAGGGGCCGGTACCACAACTGCGGGCTCCGCAGGAGGTGCCGGTACGACAGGAGCGGGGGCGACAGGAGCAGGGGCGACAGGAGCAGGGGCGACGGAGGCGGCCTCTTCAAACAGCACGTGCAGCTCGTCGCCGCTTTGTGCAATCCGATAGGCCCGCTTGGTGGCGAGATCCAGCACCACGCGCGTGACGAGTGGATGGACACTGTTGGTGCCGACCCGGACGCGCTGCACCGGGCCGCTCGTGACGGTTGTCACCGCCGGCACGCCACGCGCGGTCACGCCGTGGAAATCGAGGAGGATGCGCGGCGGCAGGTCCTTCGCTTCTTCGACGGTCGCGGCAATCAATTCGCCGTCGCCGACCAGCGCAATGCCGGCGCCGTTGGTCAGCGGCCATGAGCGGATCGACCGGAGTGCGGTGGCAGTCCGCCTGGCTTTGGCGGCACGCGCAGGCGCGTTGGTCGCCGCGGCCGCGGGTCTGGTCACCGCCGGGTCGGCGGCGCCGGTCGACGACTCGCGCACGATGACCGGTCGATCGACCTCGACGTAAATGACGTTGCGCGAGCTGCGCACACGGTGCCGCGCCGCATGGGCCAGCCGGACGCGCACCCGCGCGACGCTGGCGCCATCGCCGGCGATGGCTTCCTCGACACGGATATCACTCACCGGTGGCAGCGGGCCGAGGATGCCTGGAGGCAACTGACCAGGCTGGACGTTTCTGAGGTCGACGATCACGGTCAGCGGGTCGGGCTGGCTGGTGACGTAGGCGACCGGCTCACTGGCCTCGATCAGCACGGTGCTGAGGCCGCCGTCGAGACGCGTCGAGATGGCGCGCAGTTCGGCGCGCGCCGCGGGGGCACTGACCGCCGGCGCATCGCCGCCGACGTTGGCAGTGACCGTCGCGGCAATCGCCGCCGCGAACACACCGCCCAGAAGGAGGGACCGTTGGTGACGGCTGTCCATCACTTGACCTCTGCGCGAAGGAACTTGCGGACCTCGCGTTGCTTCTCGAGCGACAAGGGATCGTTGACTTCCTGCATGAGCACCACCGCCTGCGGCGTAATCGCTCGGACCGTTCCGTCCATCAAGCGATCGCCCGGCCGAACCGAGTAGGTGCGCCCACTAGGCGCACCGATCATTGCCATGTATCCACCGCGACTCTGCACGATGCCGCGCACCACGACTTCATCCACCAGAATTCCCGCGATGCCATCGGGCCTGACGCTCCCCGCCTGGGGCCCGCCACTGTCGGTGCCGCGATTGACCAGACTGATAAACGGATCACGTCGACCGGCGATTTCGTACGAATAGTTCTGTGGCGGCGCAGGTGGGCCGACACCACCCCGGGACGGCGCCGGCGTGCCCGCGGCCGGTGGTTGCGCCGGAGGCGGTTGCCCGGCCGGCGCTTGCGCACCAGCGAGAGCGAAAGCAATCAGCAACGGTAAAGTCGCGGTCATTTAGTCTTGGTCGGCAGCTTCGGCGCTGCCGCCTTCCCCGCCACCGGCGTTTCCAGCAAGACAAACGTGGTCGCCGTGCAGGTGATGTCCACGGTGGCGTTGGCCAGCGGGACGGCCTTGGTATCTATCTTCAGCGCGCTGACGTTGATGATGCGCGGAAACTTGCTGACGCGGTCGAGAAACAACCCGAGGTTGTGATAAGTCCCTTCGAGTTCGAGGCTAATCGGCCACTCGGCATGCATCTGTTTGGTGCTGATCGCCTGTGGGCGGAAGCCGCGAATCACGAGGTTCGATTGCACCGCGAGGGTGTGCACCCGGCGCAGCAGATCCGCAGCGTCCTTTTCCTCCGGCAGAATCGGGCGGAGGCTATCCAGGCGCGCCTGCAGATCAGCGACTTCCTTGCGGAATTCGGGCAGCTGCCGGGCGGTGGCCAGGCCTTTGTTGATGCGGCCTCGCACTTGCGCCAACTGGGCGTCGAGCGCGGTGATGCGCTCCTGTGCGGGGACCTCGAGGAAATAATAATAGGCGCCGGCACCGGCCAGTGACAACACCACAAACACCGCCAGCTGCGTGCGCCACGGCAACCGCGAGAGAGAGATCTCCACTATCTCGCTCCTCGCGGCTTGGCCGCGGCGGCCTGCTGCTCGATGCCGGCCATCTGAAAAGTGCCTTTGATGGTGAAACGGATCAAGTCAGGCCCTTTGTTGGCGCCAGGCATCACCTCGGTCTCAACGATTTCCACGGGGCGAGAAAAGTAGCGCGTCGTTTCGAGATTGCCGACAAAATCGGACAACGCCGTCAACGACAGGCAGCGGCCCTCGATGGTGATGTTGTAGCCCTCCTGGGTGAGCTTGGTCAGCCAGGTCATCTCCGGAAGCGACCGGCTGATCTGATCGACCATATGCACCGGCGCGGTCTGGCCCTTACGCAGTTCGTCGATCAGTGTGACCCGCTGCTGGAGCTGGGAACGCTGCGCTTCGAACTCGGTCACCTGTCGCAGTACTTCGGCGAGACGCGACTCTTCGCGACGCGCCGCTTCGATGTCGGCGGCCAGCTGCTTCTCGTGCTGGTCCGTGACCCAGTAGCGCCACCCAAGCAGCAACAATGTCAGCAACAGGATCAAACTGCCGGCGACCGTGATCTTCTGGCCGATCTGGAATGAACGGCCTGCCGGTTTCGCGGCGCGACGCTCGCCGGCAACCAGGTTGATCCGAATCATCGGTCACCCACCCGGCGCAGCGCGAGGCCGAGGGCGACCGCGGCAAACGGCGCCATCTCCTCGGGGCTGACGCCCAGTTTCTTGACGTCAAAGGTGATCTGGCGGAACGGGTCGAATCGCTCGACTTCGGTGCCGAACCGTTCGCGCAGCGCGTCGGCGAATCCTTCGATCCGCGAGGCCCCGCCGCTCAGCACAATACGGTCAATGTGGTCGTTCGACGCCGTCGCCTTGAAAAAGTCGAAGGTCTTCTCTACTTCGAGCAGGACATTATCGGTCATGGCCTTGAGCACCGGCCGCGCTTCGTCATAGGTGACGCCGTCAACATTGGCGCCGCGCTTCAGCTGCTCGGCCGCGTCAAAGGGGAGATTCAGTTCTTTCTGGACTGCTTCGGTGAACGCATTACCACCCATCGACACATCGCGCGTGAAGACCGACTGCGAGCCGGCGAGGATATTGATGTTGATCGCGCTGGCGCCGGCATTCAACAGGACGACCACCCCATTGGGCTCGAAGCCGTAGTTGGCTTCGTAGGCGTTTTGCAACGCGAACGCGTCCACGTCGACGATGACCGCGGCACGACCGGCCTGAGTAATGACGCTGGTGTAATCGGCGATCTTGTCCTTCTTCGCCGCGACCAGCAGCACTTCCATCGTGCCCTGGCCATCGCCGCCGGCGCCGGCGTCGAGGATCTCGTAATCCAGGTTGACGTCCTGGATATCAAACGGGATGTACTGCTCCGCTTCCCAATAGATCGACTCGGACAATTCCTGCTCACTCATCAACGGGAGCGTGATCTTCTTGACGATCACCGAATTGCCGGAGAGCGAGGCCGCGACGTCCTTGGATTTGAACTGCTTATTGGCGAACAACCGGCGGACGGCATCGGCGACCGCTCCGGAATCGATGATCGCGCCGTCGACAATGCTGTCGCTCGGCACCGGTTCGACGCCGATCGCGCCGACGCGAAAGCCTTTGCCCGCCGGCCTCAGCTCAATGGCCTTGACGGCACTCGAGCCAATGTCGAGTCCTACGAGCCCTTTACTGCGACGGAACGACAACACGCTACTTCAACTCCTCGGTGCCTGGCACCGCTGTGACAATTTGTGACAACGGCAGCGAAGGTTTCGCAAACCTGATACCACCTCGGCGGTGTGGCCGAAACCACGAAATTAGGCCGCAGACCGCCACTTTTGATCGCCCCTGCTTGCCTAGGTCAGCTCACCAACCGACAATTTTGCAATCGAATGACGAAAAGTGCATTCGGCTGCACAACGTCGTCAGCGGTGTCCGTTGGTGGTTATCGGCGCGAACCGAGCGAAAAACAGTGTAGACCGCGGGTGAACACGGCGCGGCAGGACCGAACGTCGCTGCGTTCGTTCGGCGGAACACCCCTGTCGGGTGCAGGAGCTTGGCGGAAAGAACTCGCTTCGCAAGGCGCGCCGAACGGCGCGCTCCTGCCCCGCGAGCAGAGCGAGCGATGTCCTAACGAGCGCGCGAAGCGTTGCTCGGTCCTGCCGGGTGGCGAGGCGAGCCCATTCCGCCGAGCTCGTGCACCGCGAGCAAGCGAGCGGTGTCATGCCGGAACGAGGGCAGCGACGTTCCGGTCCTGCCCGGCGGCGAAGCCATCCGGTCCCTGAGAAGTGTTGACCAGATGCTCCAACCCGTCGTATCATCAGGGTTTGTCGTTATCGACCAGAGAGGCGTAAGGATCCATTCGCATGCGTACGTACGTCGCGACCCCCAAGACTATCGACAGCCGCTGGCACGTGATTGACGCCGAGGGGAAACCCCTTGGCCGGGTGGCCACGGTGGCGTCCCGGTTGCTCCAGGGCAAGCACAAAGCCACTTATACCCCCTTCATCGACACCGGCGATCACGTCGTCGTCGTCAATGCGGCCGTCGTCAAACTGACCGGCCGTAAAGAAGATCAGAAGATCTACCGCCATCACAGTGGCTACGCCGGGGGGTTGCGCGAAGAACGCGCCCGCGTCGTCCGTAAGCGTGAGCCGCGTCGCCTGGTCGAGCAAGCCGTCCGCGGCATGCTGCCCAAGACCAAGCTCGGTGATGCAATGTTCCGCAAGCTGAAGGTTTATGCGGAAAAAGATCATCCGCATTCCGCCCAGCAACCCACCGTCTATGAGGTCGCATAATTTTGGCTGCTACACAGTTCTACGCGACAGGGCGCCGGAAAGAATCAACGGCGCGCGTTTTTCTCCGTCCCGGATCCGGCACCATCACCGTCAATCACCGCGAGTTCAAGGAGTACTTTCCGGCCGAAGCTGTGCGAGTGCAACTGGTCCAGCCGCTGGTCTTGACCGAGACCGCCGATAAATTCGACGTGCTGTGCACGGTCGCCGGTGGTGGCATCACCGGTCAGGCTGGCGCGATTCGTCTCGGTATTGCCCGCGCGCTATGCGAGGTCAATATGGAGAATCGCCCCCGTCTGAAAAAAGAAGGCCTGTTGACGCGCGATGCACGCGCCAAAGAACGCAAGAAGTACGGCATGGCTGGCGCCCGTAAGCGGTTCCAGTTCAGCAAACGTTAGTCTCATGGAGGTAGCTTGACCCCGCTCGCGATGAAAGACCTGCTCGAAGCAGGCGTCCACTTCGGCCACCAGACCAAACGCTGGAATCCAAAGATGAAGCAATACATCTTTGGCGAACGATCCGGCATTTACATCATTGACCTCGGCAAGACGGTCAAGCTGTTCAAGACCGCGGAAGAATTCATCCGCCAGCTGGCTGCCGAGGGCAAGACGGTGCTCTTCGTTGGCACGAAGCGCCAGGCACAGGACGTCATCGCTGAAGAAGCGGCACGGTCCGGCATGTATTACGTCAACGAGCGCTGGCTCGGCGGACTCCTCACCAACTTCACGACCATTCAGCGCAGCATTGCGCGTCTGCGCGATCTCGAAGCCATGGCTACCGACGGGCGCTATGAGGTCATGCCAAAGAAAGAAATCGCGAAGGCTGAAAAGGAGAAGCGCAAGCTTCAGAAAAACCTCGAAGGCATTCGCAACATGGGCCGGTTACCCGATGCCCTGTTCGTGGTCGACACGCGCAAAGAAAAGATCGCCGTCGACGAGGCGCGCAAGTTGAAGATTCCGGTGGTCGGTGTCGTGGACACCAACTGCGATCCGGAAGAAATCGATTACGCGATTCCCGGCAACGACGATGCGCTCCGGTCGATTCGCCTGTTCGCGGCACGAATTGCCGACGCGGTGCTCGACGGCCGCGGCGAACGCGAATCGGTGATGGCTGATCAAGCCTCGGCGGAAGCCGAAGCCGCGGCGGCCGACAAGGCCGCCCGCACGGTTCGCCCGGCCGACCTGCGTCGCCCGACCCGGCCTGTCGAAACGCCGGTTCCTCAGGCGTAGAACGCCGGCCGCCACCTCTCCGCGCCGGCTTCGGCCGGCGCTTCTCTTGTACGGACACTTCAATTTTTTCGGAGCTCATTGAAATGGCGATTACGGCGGAACAAGTCAAGCAGCTGCGCGATAAAACCGGCGCAGGAATGATGGATTGCAAAAGCGCGCTGACCGAAGCGAGCGGCGAGATGGACAAGGCGGTCGAGGTCCTTCGGAAGAAGGGCCTGGCGTCAGCCGCCAAGCGCGCCGGCCGCAGCACCAAGGACGGCATCATCGGCCACTACATCCACCTGGGCGGCAAGGTCGGCGTGCTCGTCGAGGTCAACTGCGAAACCGACTTCGTCGCGCGCACCGATGACTTCCAGACCCTGGCCAAAGAATTGGCGCTGCACATTGCCGCGGCCTCGCCGGTCTACGTCAAGCGCGAGGACATCCCGGCCGACGTGCTCGACAAGGAAAAGGAAATCTATCGCGCGCAATTTGCCGGGCAGAACAAGCCGGCGAATGTCATCGACAAGATCGCCGAAGGCAAGCTCGAGAGCTACTACTCGCAGGTTTGCCTGATGGATCAGCCGTCGGTGCGCGATCCCAACATCAGCATCAAACAAATGGTCGCGACGGCGGCGGCCAAGACCGGCGAGAACGTTACGGTCACGCGCTTTGCCCGCTTCAAGTTGGGCGAACTGGCCGAATAAGGCAGGTGAGCAGGTAGGCAGGTAGGCAGGTAGGCAGGTAGGCGAAATACCTGCTCGGGACTGTCAGAATTTCTGTGTGCGAGGCGGGGTGACCGAACGCCGTGCATTCTACGCCTGATACGGAGCGAAGCGGTCCTCGTAGAGGATCGCGAATTGATTCATCGCGCACTTCCAGGTGCGGGCGGGCAATTTCCAGGTGGCCGTGATGTTTCGCAACGCCAGCCAGATGAGTTTCGTTGCGGCATCATCCGTCGGAAAGTGCCCGCGCGTCTTGAGGGTTTGGCGCAGCTGGCGGTTCACGTTTTCGAGCGCATTCGTCGTGTAGAGCACCCGGCGGATCTCCGGGGGAAACGCGAAGAACGGAATCACCTGCGCCCACGCGCGGCGCCACGACGCGACGACCGTCGGGAACTGCGTACCCCAGGGGCCGGCCGCGAACGCGTCGAGCGCGGCCTCCGCGGCCTCCGCGCTGGGCGCGGTGTAGATCGGCCGCAGCGCCGCGGCGAGGGGCTTGCGCGTCTTCCATGTCGCAAAGTCCAAGCTATGCCGAATCACATGCACGAGGCAGGTCTGGAGCGTCGTCGCGGGGTAGACGGCCGCGAGGGCCTCCGGCATCCCTTTCAAGCCGTCGGTGACGGCGATCAGGATGTCGCGACAGCCGCGCGCCTGCAGATCGGCAAACACCTTCATCCAGAACTTGGCGCCTTCGTGCTGCTCGATCCACACGCCCAGAATGTCG
>DATLXN010000019.1:0-207045 GCA_035575715.1 Vicinamibacterales bacterium
GCCCTCCGCCAGGCGCAGCGTGTAGGCCACTTGCTCTTCCGTATAGCGCGACTTCTTCATCGCTTCTCCTTCCCCCATGGGGTGGGCCGAAACGACCGTACTCTACTTTTCACCCGTCTAGAAAATCTGGGACAACGTCAGTCTTCTCCAATTGGGACGTCGTTGAACCCGATCTGTTGTTTGTCGCCGCTACTCAGCGGGACATCATCGGCGAGAAGAACGTTCAGGGCGCACCAGCCTTGGTCATCGAGGTTCTTTCGCCCGGCACCCGGCGGCGCGATCAAGGCATCAAGCGGGAACTGTTTGAACGGACGGGCGTGCGTGAGTATTGGCTTGTCGATCCGGACAAGGACCAGGTGCACGTCTATCGACGCGCTAACGATGGGGCAGGATTTGCGCGTGGCCTGGCGATCAGCACCGATCTCGAAACACCATTACTGCCAGGTTTCTCGCTATCGCTGAAGCGGTTGTTCGCGCGGCGACGCTAGAGCGGTGTGGTCATCGCCCCTGCCCCGGCGACGCCGCGGGCGTGGTCGTGATTACTGAGAAACCACTGATACGTCGTCTCGATCCCCTCGCGCAGCGGCGTGCGATGTTTCCAGCCAATCCCGTGCAGCTTGGAGACGTCTAACAACTTGCGCGGACTGCCATCTGGCTTCGAGGCGTCGAAGACCAGCTTCGCCGATGGATGGACAACCTCGCCGATCATCTCGGCCAGGTGCCGGATCGAGAGGTCTTCACCGGTGCCGACGTTGACGTGTCCCGCATCGCTGTAATTCTCGAGCAGGAACATGCACGCATCGGCGAGATCATCAACGTGCAGAAACTCTCGTTTCGGTTTACCGCTGCCCCACACGGAAACCTCACTGCGTCCTTCAATTTTCGCGTCGTGAAATTTTCGGATCAGCGCCGGCAGCACGTGCGAACTCGATAAATCGAAGTTGTCGTTCGGTCCATAGAGATTGGTCGGCATCGCCGAGATGAAGTCACTGCCGTACTGGCGTCGATAGGCCTGGCACAACTTGATCCCGGCGATCTTCGCCACCGCGTACGATTCGTTGGTCGGCTCGAGCGTGCCGCTCAACAACATCTCCTCGGTCATCGGCTGCGACGCGTCGCGCGGGTAGATGCACGAGCTCCCGAGATAGAGCAGCTTGCGGACGCCATAGAGATGCGCGGAATGCACCACCGTGGCGTGAATCATCATGTTGTCGTAGATGAACTCGGCGGGCCGCGTCGAATTGGCGAGGATGCCGCCGACGGTGCCGGCGACGAGAAACACATACTCGGGACGATTGGCCTTGAACCAATAGCTGACCGCCGCTTGATCGCGGAGATCAAGTTGGTCCCGTGTCGCGGTAAGAACGCTGGAGAAATCACCGCGGGAAAGACGACGCATCAACGCGGACCCAACGAGTCCGCCGTGGCCGGCCACGAAGATCCGTGATGTCGGGGTGATCGACACCGCGCTATCTTAACAGGCCGCTCGACGGGCGTCGCTATGACGCGGTCAGCGCGCCTTCGCGAACTGCGAAGAAGCTTTCAATCAGCTCCTTCAGCTCGGGCAATGACGCCGCCGCGTTGACCGCGGTGCGCAGATGCGAGCCGTTATCGAGGCCTTTGCTATACCAGGAGCACAACGCCCGCGTCTTGTTGATCACCCAGCGGTCGTGTCTGGGGGCAGTGCTGAGTGCTAAGTGCTGAGTGCTCAGTGCGACGCGAGTGCCTGGTGCGACGTGGCGGAAACCCCGTTCTTCGTGAACGCGTTCGTCCTGCAGGAGCTCGATGTAATCGAGGAGGAACTGCCCACGCTCTTCCATCGAGATAACGCGCGCGGGGCGCCCTTCGAGGAGGTCTTGCGCCTGCGCCAGGATCCACGGATTGCGCAACACGCCGCGGCCGACAAAGACGCCGCTGATGTGTTTACCCGCCGAAGCATGTGCGGAGGTGGGCCGTAGCCGCTCGACAATCTGCTCCGGTTCGATGCAGTCGCCCGAGCCAAACACCGGAATCGTCAACGCGTCGGCGACGCGGGCCACGAACTCCCAATCGGCGATGCCGGTATAGGACTGCTTCGCGGTGCGGCCATGAATCGTGATCGCCGACGCACCGGCATCTTCTACACGCCTGGCGACATCAGGTGCATTGGTCTCGTTCTCGTCCCACCCCTTGCGCATCTTGACGGTCACCGGAATATTCACCGCCTTGACCATCGCCGCAACAATCGTCGCCGCATGATCCGGTTCGCGCATCAAGCTGCAGCCGGCGTTGTGCTTCGAAATCTTCGCCACCGGGCAGCCCATATTGATGTCGACGATGTCGGCGCCCATGCCTTCGACAATGCGCGCGGCCTCGGCCATCTTGTCCGGCTCGCCGCCGAAGATCTGAATCGAGACCGGACGTTCTTCCTCGGTGTATTCGGCGTACTCGAGCGTCCGATCAATGCCGCGCACCAGACCTTCGCTGCTGACCATCTCGGTCACGACAAGTCCGCAGCCGCCGTGACGCTTCACCAGGCGGCGAAATGCGGTGTCGGTCATCCCAGCCATGGGCGAGACGACGAGCGGCGAATCCAGTGCGACACGACCGATCTTCATTGCTGTTGTTCTTAATGATCCCTGATCCCTGATCCCTGTCAGTAAGCCTTCACATCCGCCGCGTCAACTTCGACACTCACCGCCTGGCCGATCAGATCGACCGACAGCATCAACCGCGCATGCGCGCCTTTGCGGATCAGTCGGCCGACCACGCCTTTGAGCGGGCCGGCTTTGACCTCGACCATCTGCCCCTCTTTAATCAAGGGGCACGGATCGTAGGCGAGTTCGCTCTCCATTAATTGGCGGATCCCGTCGATTTCGATCGATGGAATCGGAGAAGGGGTCCCGTCGGTGCCGATGATCGTCACCACGCCGTCACACTTGAGAATCGGCAAGCGATCGGTGACGTCGAAGCGCGCAAAGCAGTAGCCGGGGAAAAGCGGCCAATCGATCTTCTTTTTGCGATCCTTCCACCGGCTCCACTTGGGCATGGTCGGCAGGAAGACTTCGATGTGTTTTTGATCGAGCTGATCGCGGACGTGCTTTTCGTGGCGCGAACGCGTCCAGATCGCAAACCACTCAAACCGCGCGTCGTCGCTGCTGCGCTCCGGTGCGGGCGGTTCGGGGAGGATCAGGTCGGACATCCGCGCTACTGGGCGGTCGTCGCCGCGGCTTGTTGCGCCTTGAGTCCGACCTCGTAGGCCTTCTTCACTTCGTCGTTCTTCCAGTCGATGATCGCTTGCGTGCGCAGCTGCTGCAGATACGTGACCATTTGTCCGCGCTGCTTTTGTGCCGCGACTTTTTCAGCAATCTCCGGCCGCGCCTCGTCCATCGTTTTGACTTTGGTTTCTGTCGCGGTCTCGAGCTTGATGAACTGATACCCGCGCGCGGTGCGTAACACCGGCGTGGTCTCGCCGACCTTGAGCGGCGCGATTTCCTTCTGCAGTTCAGGCGACAAATCGGTGCGGCTGATCGGCCCGATCAATCCGCCATTCGCCTTGGAGGGGGCGTCCGACTGCTCGGAAGCCAGCTTGGCGAACGGTTCGCCGCCCTCGATCTTCTTACGGAGATCTTCAGCCTTGGCCTTGGCGGCGTCGTCTTCAGCGACGTTGACGCCCTTCTCGCTGGTTGGCACGGCGACGAGAATCTCACGCAGCGTCAATTGCGGCTGCGTCGTGAACGAGTCTTTCGCTGCCTCATAAGCCTGCTTGACCTCATCGTCCGACACGGCAATCTTGCCGGCGACTTCGACCTGCTGGACGCGGCTGACAAGCATCTGCCGTTCGATCTGTTTGCGCAGGTCGTCAATCGTCAGCCCCTCGGACTTGAGTGCGGCGGTAAAGGCCTCCTCGGTCTCGAGCTTGTTTTCTTTTTTGATGTTGTCGACGATGCCCTTGAACTGGTCGGCGCCGAGCGCGTAGCCAAGTTCCTTGCCGCGCTGAACCAGCAGCAACTCATCGATCGCATTGACGATGACTTCCGGCGTGACTTCGACCAGTGCCTTTTGCAGCGCCGTGTCGTCGGAGGGACGGAAATTCGGGTCGCGCTGACGGAGTGCGGCAATCTGCCGCTGCTCGAGGTCGGTCTTGGTGATGATGTCGCCGTTCACCTTGACGAGGATCTGCTCGATGATCTGAGCGCGTGTGGAAACCCCGGTGGTCGCGAGGAGAACAACGACCACGGCTGCGAAAGTGCGTTTCATAAGTAAGTTGCCTGAATCCAACAGTTTACCACCGCCATTGCCCATTTAGACGCTACTGGGAGGACGACGGCTTCGGGCCCAGGTATTTGGCCCACCACTGCAGTTCATGGTGATAGCGGTGGACCGTGTTCCACGGGGTCCAGCCACCGTGATACATGTCCGGGTATCGAATGAATTGGGCTGGTACTTTACGTTTTTTCAACGCGACGTACATCTGCTCGGCTTGCTCGATGGGCACTCTCAGATCAGCTTCGCCGTGGACAAACAGCGTCGGGGTCGTGACCTGTTTGGCATAGACGATGGGCGACTGCTTCATCAGCGTCTCGAGGCTGGCGGTTTCCCATGGCGGTCCGTTGAACTCGCTTTCCTTGGTGCGCGGGATGTCGGCGGTGCCGTAATCGCTGACCCAGTTCGAAATGCCGGCGCCGACGATCGCCGCGGCAAAGCGTGGCGTCTGAGTAATTACCCAGTTGGTCAGAAATCCGCCGTACGAATATCCAGTCGCGCCCATCCGTCGCTCGTCGATCGGGAAGCGTGTGATCGCGCCGTCGACAACCGCCATCACATCTTCGTAATCGCGATTGCCCCATCCGCCCCATGTGCCCCACAAGAATTTTTCGCCGTAACCGGTTGATCCGCGTGGGTTGGCGTAGACGACGCTGTAGCCGTGGGCGGCCCATAACTGAAACTGAAACGCGAATGCGTTGCCGTAAGCGCCGTGCGGTCCGCCGTGCATCGCGAGGATGAGGGGCCACTTGGGATCGTTGGTCGCTGGTCGTTGGTCGAGTGTCGGGGGGCGGGCGTCGGTAGTGGCGCCGCGCGGGCGAAGCAGCCAGCCTTCGACTTCGGTGCCGTCTTTGCTGCGCGCGAGGATCCGTTCGGCGGGTTGCAGGTCGACGCTGCTCGCCAACCCGTCGTTGAAATGCGAGAGCTGCGTGTGCTTGCCGGCGCCGGCGCTGGTGGTGTCCGCAGCGAAGACTTCGCCGGGATGTTGCACATCGGTGGACGTATAGGCCCAGCGATCAAAGGCACGCGACGCGGAAAAGGCGCCGAGCTGACGATCGCCACGCGTCATCTGTTCAACCGCGCCGCCAGTGGGCCGGACGCTGAACAGATGTTCGTTGCCGGAGATGCCGGCGCTGAAAAAGACGCGGCCGTCTGGCGCAGCCATGGGACGGCTAGGCAGCAGGCCCCATTTCTCAGTGAGATTGATCAGGCGCGGGGGCACGACCGGGCCATTGGCGACGGGCAGTGCCGCGGCGGAGAAGACATCGACTGCCGCGCCGTGTTGTTGCTTGGCGGTGAGGACCTGGTCGAGTCCCATCTGGCGGCGGAAGTACAGCATCGTGCCGTCGGGCGACCACGCCACCGAGTCATGGTCGAAGCCATCGTCGGTGAGGCGTCGCGCCTGGCTGCCGTCGCCGATCGCGATGGTCCAGACGTCGGCGCGGTCGTAGACGTATTCATCACGCTGATGGGCGTTGGCGACAAAGGCGATCGCCTGGCTGTCCGGCCGCCAGGCGAAGTCTTGAACATCGACGCCGAGACTGGTGACGCGCCGCGGCGTGCCGCCGTCACGGGCGACCACGTAGATGTCGCGCGGCGGGGTGGCCTTGGGATCGCGCGGGTCGGCGAGGTAGCCGCGGCCGTCGAAGCGGTAATTCATCCAGTCGAAGATGCGGCCTTTGAAGCGTTCGTGCAGCTTCTTCTCAAAGTCGGCGCTGGGGGCTCCTCGACCTCCGTCCCCCCGACCTCCGTCCCCAGACCCTCCGGACGCTCGACCTCCGTCCCCAGACCCTCCGGAGGCTCGACCTCCGTCCCCCTGCCTCGGGATTCCGCCCTGCCGGGCGCCGACCTCCGTCCCCCGTGCCGCTTGGACACCGACCTCCGTCCCCGGCCCCGCCT
This sequence comes from Vicinamibacterales bacterium, assembly GCA_035575715.1. GTDB lineage: Bacteria > Acidobacteriota > Vicinamibacteria > Vicinamibacterales > UBA2999 > JACCSI01. Next base: position 6,145 of record DATLXN010000019.1, read on the forward strand.
GGGCGCCGACCTCCGTCCCCGGGGTCTCCCGGGTCTCGGCCGTAAACGCGATCCACTTGTTGTCGGGGCTGAAGACCGGCGTGCCCTCGACACCGGCGATCTGAAAGGCTTCGCCGCTGGGGCGATCCATGCGCAGGAACCAGGTCGTTGACGGGCGGCCGCTCACCGTCGGGATCGGCCGGCGCGACGTGAAGGCAAGCAGCGCTCCGTCTGGACTCCAGCGCGGCGCCGACGCATTAAAGGACGGCGCGGTCAAGCGGGTCGGCGGCGTTGAGCCGTCCGACGGAGCGAGCCAGATCTCGCTCTGCCGCGCGTTGTCAGTTTCGATGATGACGCTACGCACAAAGGCAACGTGCCGGCCGTCGGGTGACATTTGCGGATCACTGACGGCCTCGATGCGATAGAAATCAGCGAGTTCGAGGGCGCGTTTGGTCTGCGCGTCTGCTGTCCCGGAAATGGCGATTCCTGCCACCACCAACGCCGCTACAAGGTGCCGCATGCTGCCTCCCGAAAAAAGTGCGCGCCTGTTTCAATTTCTGCGCTCTGCCGCGCGGAAAAGGGGCAGGCTCTTTTTCAATCTTTGAGATCTTCGAGCAGTTCCGTGACTCGCTGGAGGATACCTCCGGAGGCGCGCGGATCTTCGTGTTTTGGCTTGAGAATTTCTGCCTTCGAGAACCCCGCCGTGACCTCGCCGGCGGTCGCTCTCGCCGTCCACCAGGCCGGCTCGGCTCGTGGCCGACGGCTGGCGCGCCACCCCGTTCCAGGTGGCGGGTGTCCGGTGCCCGGTGCGGGGGCCTGGGGCCTGGAGCCTGATCCCTGCCTGCCCTGAGCCCCGTCGCCGGGGGCCCTGCCGAGGTGCGCCTGCTTGAGCGCCGTTGCTGCCGGACTCGGGGCGGGGGGCGTCGGCGCCGCGGCCTTCTTCATGTCCATCTTCAGCGTTACCGGCGGAATCAATTGCAAGTCGTCGCGGTCGCGGACCATGTGGATCAAGCGCACCGGATCGACTTTGGCCTTCTCGCGAAAACGGATCGCGACGACATTGCCGTCGCGTTCCAATCCCTCGATCCCGAGTTCATCGGCGAGCACGCGAATGCGACCGTAGTCAGCCAGGTTCAGCACGGCCATCGGCGGCGGGCCGTAGCGATCGCGCATTTCTTCCATGATCTTGGTCAACTCGTCTTCGGATCGCGCCGCCGCAATGCGCCGATAGATCATCAGGCGCTGATTCATGTCCGGAATGAAGCTCTCCTCGATCCGGAAGTCGATGCGCAAGTTAACTACCGCGCGCACGTCGTCTTCGAGATCCTCCCCCTTCAGCTCGCGGATGGTTTCCTCGAGCAGCTTCATATACATCTCGAAGCCGACCGCATCGATCTGTCCGCTCTGTTCCCCGCCGAGCAAGTTGCCCGCCCCGCGGATCTCGAGGTCGAGCGCGGCGACACGGAAGCCGCTGCCCAGATCACTGAACTCGCGAATCGCGGCGAGACGTTTGCGGGCGACCGGCGATAGAGCTTCTTCGGGGGGAATCAGCAGATAGGCAAACGCCGGTCGATCACTGCGACCGACGCGGCCACGGAGCTGATAGAGCTGCGACAGACCATAGCGGTCCGCGCGATTGATGATGATCGTGTTGGCGTTGGGGATATCGATGCCGTTCTCGACAATGGTGGTCGACAGCAGGACGTCGGCCTTGTGCCCCATGAAGTCGACCATTGCTTTCTCGAGAATGTGCTCGCCCATCTGTCCGTGACCGATGACGACACGCGCCTCCGGCACCAGACGCTGGATGAGATTGCCCATCGAGAAGATCGACTCGATGCGGTTATGAACAAAGAAGACCTGTCCGCCCCGCTCCATCTCGGTCTTGATCGCGCGCCCGATCACCTGCGCGTCGAACTTGACGACGTTGGTCTGAATCGCCAGGCGATCCTTGGGCGGCGTCTCGATCACCGACATGTCGCGAATACCGACCAGCGACATGTTCAGCGTGCGCGGAATCGGCGTCGCCGTCATTGTCAGCACGTCGACCTTTTTGCGCATTTGCTTGATGCGTTCCTTGTGAGCGACACCAAAGCGCTGCTCTTCGTCGACGATCAGCAAGCCGAGGTCGCGAAACTGCACGTCCTTCGAGAGCAGACGGTGCGTGCCGACGAGAATGTCGAGACGGCCAGCCGCGACGTTCTCGAGGATCGCCTTGGTCTCCTGCGCGGTGCGAAAGCGATTGACGACATCGACGCGGACCGGAAACGCCGCGAAGCGATGCTTCAATGTCTCGACGTGTTGAAAGGCGAGCACCGTCGTTGGCGCGAGTAACGCGACCTGCTTGCCTTCCATGACCGCCTTGAACGCCGCGCGCATCGCGACTTCGGTTTTGCCGTAGCCGACATCGCCGCACAGCAGTCGATCCATCGGCGTCGACGATTCCATGTCGCGCTTGATGTCGGCGACAGCCGTCGCCTGGTCCGGCGTCAGGTCCCATTCGAACGCGCCTTCGAATTCTTCCTGCCAGTGGGTATCAGCGCCAAAGGTATGGCCGGGCACCGCGCGCCGCGCGGCGTAGAGCTTGAGCAGCTCCTCAGCCATGTCGCGCATGGCCTTTTTAACCTTGGTCTTGGCCTTTTCCCACGACGTGCCGCCGAGACGATCGAGCGATGGGGCCGCACCGCCGGTGTATTTCTGAACGAGGTCGAGCCGTTCGACCGGGACAAAGAGTTTGTCCTCGCCGTGATAGCGAACTTCGAGGAACTCCTGCACGACGTCGCCGTAGCCGACCGAGATCTGTTTCAGCCCGACAAACTTGCCGATGCCGTTGTCGACATGAACGATGTAGTCGCCGACCTTGAGGTCACGCAGGTCGGAAAGAAACGTCGCTGCCAGCGAGCGCTTGCGATTGGTCGACGTGCGCCGACGTTCTTCTTCGAATATGTCGGTCTCGGCGTAGGCCTGCAGCGCCGCCGACGGCAGCCGGAATCCACGCGAGAGCAGGCCCTCGGCGACGAGCACGGCGCCTTCGACGCGTTCATCGGCTTGCGCAGCCGGAAGCGCGCGGATCTCGTAGTCGCGGAGGAGTTCAACGGTCCGTTCGGCGCGGCCGTGCGTGCTGGCGACAAACAAGACCGTGTCGCCGCGCTCCTTGGCTTGCCTGATGTCAGCAATCCACTCCGCAATGCGGCCGCGAAACTCTTGCGCGGGCTGCGATGACACGTGAACCGTGCCGGGTGCCGGGTGCCCCTTGCTGTCAGGTGCCGGATGCTCGGGGTCGGAGTGATCGCCAATGGTCAGCTCTTCGAGCGCCACGCCAGTCTGCAAATACGGTTCGACGTCGTCCCACGACAACAGCAGTTCTGCCGGCGATCGACGCTCGCGGCTGGCGGACGACGTCGCTTTGTCGCCGGTTCGCTCTTCGAACGACGCGTCGATCTGCTCACGCCACTTGATGACTTGCGCGTGGACGTCTTCCGGCTCGGACACGATGAGGCGCATCTGGCGCGACGCGCGCAGGTAGTCGAAGAACGATGACGCCTGCTGGAGTTGGAAGTCGGCGGTCGGTCGCCGGGAGTCGGCACGGTCATCGCCGCTTCCGGGCTCGCGCACCGGCACAATCTGGAACTGATCCAGCGTTTCGATCGACCGCTGTGTCGCTGGATCAAAGCGCCGAATCGATTCCACCGAGTCGCCGATGAAGTCGATGCGGATGGGCGAGTCTTCGCCGGCAGGGTAGACATCGAGAATGCCGCCGCGCAGCGAGAATTCGCCGTGTTCGTCGACCGGGTCCTGCCGCTCGTAACCGCCTTGCACCAGTAGATCGGCCAGCGCGAGCGGTTCGATGTCAACGCCGGGGCGCAGATCGAACGAGGTGGCGAGCACTGATTCAGGCGGCGCGAGTCGAGGCAGTAGCGCCTGTGCTGACGCGACGATGATGCGTGCCGAGCCGAGGGCGGCCGCGTGCAATGCGCGGGCGCGCGCCGATGTGACACGGAAGTGCGGCGCGAGCGCGCGATACGGATCGACCTGATTCGAGGGAAATGGCAGCACCGCGCGATCGACGATCGCATCCGGCATCGCCTCAAGGGCGCCGAGAAAGAACCGGACATCACTGGTCGCCGCTTCGAGGTCCGGATCGCCGGGCACCACGTACAACACCACCGCGTCGCGCGCGGCGTGTGACGCGGCGGCGACCGCCATCGCCTTGGCGGGCGGAGTCAGACCGCTAATCGCGCGCACACGGGCGGTGAGTCCCGCCTTGGCGATTGCGCTAGTGAGGAGCGAACGGACGGAAAGGGAAGTGGCAGTTGACACGGTACAGACACGTATCCCGGCAACCCATCCGTGGGCCCCGGGGGCAAACGTCTATTGTCGCTGATCATGGGACCGCTTCGCGGTGGGACCGCTTCACGGTGGGACCGGCGACGCTTCGCGCGCCGGTGGGACGGGCTTGCTTCGCGCGCCCGTAGGGGGCTCGCCTCGCGGCTCGCCTTCAGACATGTTCAACGTCGTCGGATTTTGTCGATCAGGTTGGTTGTCGAGTAGCCCTCGGCCAGCGCGATCCGTTCGACGCGGCCGCCGCGCGCTTCGACGATGTCGGCGCCGACGATGGTGCCGGGGGCCCAGTCGGCGCCTTTGACCAACACGTCGGGCTGCAGCGCTGCAATGATCGCGTGCGGCGTGTCTTCGTCGAAGATCACCGTGGCATCGACACACTCCAGTGCCGCCAGGACCTCGGCGCGTTCGTGCTCACCGTTGATCGGCCGGTCCGATCCCTTCGCCAGTGCGCGCGTAGAGCGATCGGAGTTGACCGCGACGATCAGCGCATCGCCCAGGCGCCGAGCCTCCTGGAGATAGCGCACGTGGCCCGGGTGCAAGAGATCGAACACGCCGTTGGTAAAGACGATGCGCTCACCGCGTTGGCGGCGCCCCTCGACCCACCCCGCAGCCTGGTCGCGCGTTAGCACAGGCATCAGCGATCAGTGACCGGTCGCCGGTCGCCCCGATCACCGATCCCTGATCCCTTCGCCGGCAGGAATCGAATATTCGGCGTGAACGTCCAGTCGTGTTCGGGCCGATAGATGCCAACGTCTTTGGTGCGAGACTTGACGCGGAAAGTGTAGAGCAGGCGATGGTAGTCGTAGGGATAGCCATCGAGCTTGTGGACCGCAACGTCAATCTTATAGGTGCCCTCGACCAGTTCGAGTCGCGCGATTCGGAAGCGGATCTCGCCGTCTCCGCTGATCTGCGCGGGCTGCAATTCTTCGATGTTGGTATTGGTGCCGTAACAGCAGATGCCGTCGGCGTTGAACAGACCGACACCGAACACGAAGTCGTTGGTCGCCTGATGCGCGCGGGTCTGGACGCGCACTTCGAGGGCGTCGCCTGACTGGAAGACGTGACCGGCGGTGCCGTCTGCACCGTGCAGCGACACCTCCGTGATCTCGACTTCGCGCGAACCCCACCGGCCTTCGGTCGCCTGAAACATATTCGCCGGCGAGTTGACCACGTCCGATGGCTGGTTGCCCTCACTCGATCCGTGCGCGACCTGCGCGACCTTGGTCGCCTCATCACGCGCGAGTTGCACTTCCTCGGATTTGCCGACGTCGAGCAGGTAGTTCGCGATGACCCGCTTGGGTTCGCCTTCGCCATGCGTCTTGCCCTTATCCAGCCACAGGGCACGGTCGCAAAACTTCTCGACCAGATCGAGAGAGTGGGTGACCAGCAGGATAGTTTTGTTGCGGCGGCGGAACTCCGCGAATTTATCGAGGCACTTGGCGGTGAACGACTGATCGCCGACCGCCAGGACCTCGTCAATCAGCAGCACCTCCGGATCGACGTGAATCGCGACCGCGAAGCCGAGGCGCATATACATGCCCGACGAATAGGTCTTCACCGGCGCGTCGATGAAGTCTTTCAACTCGGCAAACTCGACGATTTCATCAAAGCGGCGCGTGATCTCGCGCTTGGTCAGGCCGAGCATGATGCCGTTGATGAAAACGTTTTCGCGGCCGGAGATCTCCGGGTGGAAGCCGGCGCCGAGTTCAATCAGGGCAGAGATGCGGCCGTTGACCGTGACCGTGCCTTCATTGGGCCGCGTAATCCCGGCCACGCACTTCAACAGCGTCGACTTGCCGGAGCCGTTGCGGCCGATGATCCCGTAGGTGCAGCCCTTGGGCACGTTGAAGGTCACGCCGCGCAGTGCCGGAAAGGTCTCGTCAGGCTGCAGGTCGCGGATCAGGCTGCCTTTGAGCAGGGCCGATTTGAGCGTCGCGAACTGATTCCTCCGCGCATACCGGCGGTAGACCTTCGCGACGTTGACGACTTCGATGGCGTTGGTCATGGCAAAAGGTACGGTGCGCGGAAACGCGGAAACGCGGAATTAGAATTTAACCAAAACGGTTTTTGGTACTTCTGTGATTCCGTGCATCGTAGGTTAAACCTCTTCTTCAAAGCTGTCTCGCAACCGATCAAACACGAAGTAGCCGGCAAGGAACACAAATACCGAGGCGCCCAGCAGCGCGATCAGCCACTTCCAGTGGCCATGCGGGCCCGGGTAGAACAGTACCTCCTGGTAGGAGATGGCCAGGTGCGTCATCGGGTTGATGTTGAGCAGCCAGCGGTAGGCCTCCGGCGCCTGGGACATCGGATAGATGATCGGCGTGGCGAAAAACCACAGCGTCATCAAGTTACCGAGGATGTCCTTGAGGTCGCGGAAGTGTACGGTCAGCGCCGCAACCATCAGGCAGAGTCCGAGTAGCAAGAACAACTGCACAAAGATAATCACCGGGAACCACAGGAGCTCCAGCGGATCGATCGGGCGCTGATAGTAGAGAAGAAAGCCGACCAGGATCGGCAGCCCGAGAAAGAAATGCGCCATGTTCGCGAACACGGTGACGATCGGCAGCACTTCTGCCGGGAACAGGACCTTCTTAATCAGGTTGCCGCCAGAGATCAGCACGTTCGACGATTCGAGAATCGACGAAGAGAACCAGGTCCACGGCAAGATGCCGCAAAACATGAACAACGCATAGGGCTGGAGCACTTGCGCCTGCGAGTTGGGCAGAACGGTCGTGAAGACGAAGGAATAGATCAGCAGCAGCAGCAGCGGGTTAATGAACGACCAGAAAAACCCGAGGACCGAGCCGCGATAGCGCGCTTTGAGATCACGCGCGACCAGCGTCTGGATCAGGCCGCGGTAACGGAACAGAGCGGCGAGGTGGTGGAACATTTAACAGGGATCAGGGATCAGGGATCAGGGATCAGGGATCAGAACGGGGATTCCGCAGATTTACTGACCCCCGATCACTTCCCGCATCAATGAGACACCCCGCGTCTGGTTTCGGCCTGCAGTTGCTGCAGCGTCTTGAGCAGCGACAAGCGCGCGCGTTCGAAGTCCATTTCCATGGGCATCGCGCCCATCATTTCTTCGGCGCGAGCCATGCCGGCCGTGGCGCGGGTTTCGTCAAGGTCTTCGGCGCGCTCGGCGACCTGCGCGATCACGGTGACGCGATCCGGCAGCACCTCAGCAAACCCCACCGACACCGCTAGGAAATGCTTCTCAGTCCCCTGCCGATACCACATCGTCCCCGTCCGCAAGCCGGCGAACAGCGGCGTATGGCCGGGCAGCACGCCAAAGTCGCCTTCCTGGCCCGGCATCGACACTTCGTCGACTTCGTGCGAGAACGACTGATCCGGGGTGACGATGTTGAGTGCGATCTTTGTGGGTAAAGCCACTTCTAGTTCTTCATCGACTTGGCGTTCTCGAGGACTTCTTCGATCGTGCCCTGCAGGTAGAACGCCTGTTCCGGCACGCCGTCGTGTTTGCCCTCGGCGATTTCCTTGAAGCCCTTGATCGTGTCAGCGATCGACACGTACTTGCCTTCGCGTCCGGTGAACTGTGACGCGACGAAGAACGGCTGCGACAGGAAGCGCTGGATCTTACGGGCGCGCGTTACGGCGAGCTTGTCTTCTTCCGACAACTCGTCGATACCGAGAATCGCGATGATGTCCTGCAGGTCCTTGTAGCGCTGAAGAATCTGCTTCACCTGGCGCGCGACGTTGTAATGCTCTTCGCCAAGGACGCGCGGGTCGAGAATGCGCGATGTCGAGGCGAGCGGATCGACCGCCGGATAAATCCCCAGTTCGGCAATTTGACGCGACAAGTTGGTCGTGGCATCCAAGTGCGCGAAGGTCGTCGCCGGTGCGGGGTCGGTGTAATCGTCGGCGGGCACATAGATCGCCTGAACCGACGTAATCGAACCCTTCTTGGTCGAGGTGATGCGTTCCTGCAACTCGCCCATCTCGGTCAAGAGCGTCGGCTGGTAACCGACCGCGCTCGGCATACGGCCAAGCAGTGCCGACACTTCCGAGCCCGCCTGGGTGAAGCGGAAGATGTTGTCGATGAACAGCAGCACGTCTTTGCCTTCCGCGTCGCGGAAGTATTCGGCGACGGTGAGCGCCGACAGGCCGACGCGCTGACGCGCACCCGGCGGTTCCGTCATCTGGCCGTAGACCAGCGCGGCGCGCGACTTACTCGGGTCATCAACGTTGATCACGCCCGACTCCTGGAATTCCAACCAGAGGTCGTTGCCTTCGCGCGTGCGTTCACCGACACCGCCGAACACCGATACACCACCGTGCTTGAGCGCAATGTTGTGAATCAGCTCCATGATGATGACCGTCTTGCCAACGCCGGCACCGCCGAACAATCCGATCTTGCCGCCGGTGAGATATGGCTCGAGCAGGTCGATGACCTTGATCCCGGTCTCGAACATCTTCAGTTCAGTCGACTGCTGTTCGAGGGTCGGCGCTGGGCGGTGAATCGGCCAGTGCTCGGTCGCGTTGACAGGCCGATCCGGGTAGTCAACCGGCTCGCCAAGCACATTCAACACGCGGCCAAGCGTCGCCGCCCCGACCGGCACAGTGATCGGCGCCCCGCTGTCCTCGGCGGTCATGCCCCGCTGCAGCCCATCGGTCGGCTTCATTGCGACGGCGCGCACCCGGCCTTCGCCCAGGTGCTGCTGCACTTCGCAGACGATGTCGACTTTGGCGCCGCCGGGGACGCTGCCGCTGATCCGGATGGCATTGTAAATATTGGGAAGATGACCGGCCTCGAACTCCACGTCGACGACGGGGCCGATGACCTGAATGACTCTTCCGATTGCCGCTACGCTCGCTGTTGCCATAACTTGTCGCTCGCTATCGCTCGCTCTTATTTAGAACTGCCCTTGGCGCCTGGGGCCTGATCCCCGAGGCATGGCTTCTAAACCGCCTTCGCCCCCGCCACAATCTCGATAATCTCGCGCGTGATCGCGGCCTGACGAACTTTGTTCATATATAACGTCAACCGATCGACCATCTCGCGGGCGTTGCGCGTGGCGCTATCCATCGCGGTCATGCGCGCCGCGTGTTCCGCCGCCGACGATTCCAGCAGCGCGCGATTGACCTGGACCGCGACGTGGAACGGCAAAAACGTGCTGAGCAGTTCTTCCGGCGTCGGTTCAAACAGGTAGTCGATGCTGGCGGAGTCGGTGATCTTGGTGCCGTCGGCGTTTTCAGTGCCGGCCAGGTTGGCAATCGGCAGGAGCCGTTCGACCACCACACGCTGCACCATCACCGAACGGAATTCGTTGTAGACGAGATAAACCGAGCCGACGTCGCCGTCGACAAATTCCTTGATCGCCGTGTTGGCGATCGCCTGCGCGTGACTCCACTTGACTTGCTGAAACAGGCCGACCTCTTCGTAGCGGACATCGAAGCCGCGGCGCATGAAGAAGTCGCGGCCTTTGCGGCCGACCAACGCGAGGGCAATCTCCTGCCCGGGATCCTTCGGGCGCTGCGAGATAAATTCGGCCGCGCCCTTGATCACGTTGGCGTTGAAGCTGCCCGACAGCCCGCGATCGGCGGTGATCACGATGAGCAGCGTCCGGCCGGCTTTTTCCTGCAGCAGCGGATGCCTCGACGACTCGGTACGCGAGGCGAGGTTATTGAAGACGCGCAGCATCTCCTGCGCGTAGGGGCGGCTGCGCAGAATGCGTTCCTGGGCGCGACGCAGCTTCGAGGACGAGACCATTTTCATGGCCTTGGTAATCTGCTGCGTCGATTTCACCGCGCGGACGCGGCGCCTGATGTCAAGTAGTGAGGGCATGTCAGTCGTCGGTCGTCGGTCGTCGGTGGCCGAAGGGGCGTCGGGTCATTTACGCGGGCGCTCCGGCTGCTCGCGACGCCGCGAACTGCTCATTGAACTCTTTGATCGCCGCATTCAGGCTCGCCTTGATCTCGTCGTCCAGATTCTTCTTCTCCTTGATCGAGCCGAGGAGATTGGCGAACCGGGTTTCGAGGAAGCGGTGGAACTCTTCCTCGTAGAGGCGGACCTGATCGACCGGGACCTGGTCGAGCAGACCCTGGGTGCCCGCATACATGATCGCGACCTGCTTCTCGACCGGAATCGGTCGATACTGCGGCTGCTTCAGCAACTCAACCAGACGCGCGCCGCGATTGAGCTGGCGCTGCGTAGCCTGGTCCAGGTCGCTGCTGCCAAACTGCGCGAACGCGGCCAGCTCGCGATACTGCGCGAGGTCGAGACGCAGCGTGCCGGCCACCTGGCGCATAGCTTTGATCTGCGCCGAGCCGCCGACCCGTGACACCGAGTTGCCGACGTTGATCGCCGGACGCACGCCCTGGTTGAACAGGTCGGCTTCCAGGAAGATCTGGCCGTCGGTAATCGAGATGACGTTGGTCGGAATGTAGGCGGACAAATCGCCGGCCTGCGTTTCGATGATCGGGAGCGAGGTCAACGATCCGCCGCCCAGCGCGTCGTTCAACTTCGCCGCACGCTCCAGCAAACGCGAGTGCAGATAGAAGACGTCGCCGGGATACGCCTCGCGGCCGGGCGGACGACGCAGGAGCAGCGAGATTTCGCGATACGCCTGCGCGTGCTTGGACAGGTCGTCGTAAATCAGCAGCGCGTGACGGCCGCTGTCGCGGAAGAACTCGCCCATCGCGGTCGCCGAGTACGGGCTGATGTAGAGCATCGGCGCCGAGTCGGATGCCGCTGCCGCGACGATGATGCTGTAGCGGAGGGCGTCGTTCTCTTCGAGGGTGCGGACCAACTGCGCGATGGTCGACTGCTTCTGACCAATCGCGTTGTAGATGCAGATGACGCCGGTTTCCTTCTGATTGAGAATCGTGTCGAGCGCCACGGCGGTCTTGCCGGTCTGACGGTCGCCGATGATCAACTCGCGCTGGCCACGGCCGATCGGCACCATGCCGTCAATCGCCTTGAGGCCGGTCTGCATCGGTTCGCGCACCGGCTGCCGATCAACGACGCCGGGAGCGAGACGTTCGATGGGTGAGAACTGCTTGGTGAGAATCGGACCCTTGCCGTCGAGCGGACGACCGAGCCCGTCGACGACGCGACCAAGGAGTTCGTCGCCCACCGGCACCGAGATGATTCTTCCGGTGCGCTTGACCGGGTCGCCTTCTTTGATCTGGCGGTACTCGCCGAGCAAGACGCAGCCGACGCTGTCCTCTTCCAGGTTGAGCGCGATGCCGGTGACCCCATGTGGGAACTCGAGCATCTCACCGGACATGGCGCGTTCGCAGCCATGCAACCGGGCAATGCCGTCGCCAAGCGTCGTCACCGTGCCGACTTCCGCGACGTCAACGTCGACAGCGAAGCTGCCGATTTGCTCGCGAATGATTTTGGAAATTTCGTCTGCTTTTAGGTCCATCTTTGTCTCTGCAGGGAGCAGTGATCCCTGATCACTGATCCCTGACTTCAATCGCTACGCGTTCTCTATCAGTTGCTCGCGCACTTTTTCGAGCTGCGTGCGCACGCTGCCGTCGTAGACCGTGCTGCCGATCTTGGCCACGACGCCACCGATCAGCGACGGATCGACGGAGGTTTCAATCTGCACGTGCTTGCCGGTCAGCTTGGCCAGACTCTGTTCGAGTCCCCTGGTGTTGTCCGGCGTCAACGGCGTGGCCGAGGTGACCTGCGCGCGGACGGTGTTGCCGTGCGCCAGCAGGCGTTCGCGGTAGACGTCGAGCAGCACCGGCAGCAGTTCGAGGCGGCCCTTCTCGGCGAGCATGTTCAGGAGCTTGACCAGCGGCGAGGCGGCGCCCACTTTCTCGGCGATCGCGCGAATGACGTTGGCCCGCACGGTGACCGGGACGCCGTGGCTGGTCAGCGCGCGGCGCAAGTCGGCGGTCTGCTCCATCGCGGTGACGATCGACGTCAGGTCGCGTTCGATCTGAGTCGCGTCGGATTCCTGCAGCGCGACGTCGAGCAGCGCTTTGGCGTAGCGCGTCGCCGAGGTCCTAACTGACACGGTGATCGCCTTTCACTTGATCGAGATAGCGATCGACGAGGCGCGCCTGGTCGGCGGCGGTGATGTGCTGCTGGATCCGTTCGCCGGCCAACTGCACCGAGAGATTCGCGGTGTGCTCGACGAGGTCGCGCTTGGCGAGGCGGAGCTGCACTTCGATCTCGCGACGGGTCTGTTCGAGCAACCGGTCGCGGTCAGCGGCGGCCTGCGCCGAAATGCGGCGCTCTTCGGCGGCGATCTCTTCGGCGCCGCGCGTCCGCAGTGCGTCGATTTCGCCGGGCAGGGCTTTCAGCTTGCGTTCGAGTTCGGCGAGTTGCGCGGTGGCAGCCGCCTTGATGTTGGCCGCTTCAACCAGCTCGTGACGGATCGAGCCGTGACGATCGCGCAGGTAGTTCGACATCGGTTCTTTGAAAAACCACCACAGACCGAACGCCAGAATCAGGAAGTTGGCCGTCGGCCACATCAGGCTTTCGAGCATCGACGGGTGATGTTCGGCGTCGGCTTCGGCGTGTTCGGCGTCGGGGCCGTGCGCGGCCTCTCCCTGTGCAGCAGCAGCGGTTCCGGCGGCGACCGGTGCTTGAGCGGCGCCTTGCGGATTAGGCACGGGGTGTTCCTGCGCGACCGCGGGTGCGGGCCCGAGAATCAGCGCGAACATAGCGCTCGCGGTGAGGGTGAGGACCTTGTTCATTAATTCACAAGCGCGGTGGCGGGAGAGCGCAGGCTGGCTCATCACGGCTACGACGCTCGACCCAGAACGCGGGAAACAATGGCGCCAGCGAGGGTGTCGGCTTCACGATCCAATGAGGCGCGGGCGTCGTCCGCCTGTTGCTTGACGCGGCGCGTCGCATCGCTCAGTTCGCGTTCCACCCCGGCGCGCGTTTCCGTGAGTAATGCGGCGCGTTGATCCAGCGCGGTGCGACGCTTGTCGTCCATCTGGCGGTAGACGTCCGAACGCGCGGCGTTCAGCTGCTGGGTGTATTCGGTGGTCGCTGCGGTCGCGCGCTCCGAAGCCGACTGCGCGAGGCTGCGCGCATCGCTCACCGCTCTCGACCGCGCTTCAATCACGCGCAGGATCGGTTGGAAAATGAGCGAGTTGAGTAAATAGGTGGTCAGGAGCAGAAACCCGATCACCCAAAGGACGGTGATATCCGGGATCACAGCTGCGTGCCTCGCACCGAGGGTGGCACCCCGTTACAGGAACGTAGGCGCGAAAAAATGAATGGGAACAAACAGTTGTTTATACCACACCGCCTGACTGCGTTCGGGCGCCGTGGAGTGTCGGGCAATTCTTTGTTTAGGCTGTTTCACCTAATATTGAGGAGATGGGCGCCGCGCGGGGCGACCGACCCTATCCGAGCCGCCGGCACACCCGCGGCGGTCAGGGTCTGGAGCGCAAAGTCAGCCTGAAGCTGTTCCAAGCTGATCAGCAGACCGCCTGACGTCTGCGGATCAAAGAGGAGATCCTGCCATTCGGCCGGAATACCCTTCGCGAAATCCACGCCTGCCGCGAAGTGGTCACGGTTCGCGGTCATGCCGCCAGACTGGTTCTTGCGGGCGATCTCGAGGACCCCGTCAAATACCGGGACATCCGAGGCGCGAATGTTCAACGTCACGTTGCTGCCGGCCGCCATTTCGCTGGCGTGACCGATGAAACCAAAGCCGGTGATGTCGGTGCATGCGTGCACCCCGCTGACCGCGGTCAGCGCCTCGGCAGCGGCGCGATTCAGCGTGCGCATCGACAGCGTCGCCGCATCGACGAGCGACTGGCTGGCGCGACCGAACTTGATCGCGGTGCCGACCACGCCGGTGCCGAGCGATTTGGTCAGGATCAGGGCGTCACCGGGCTGCGCGCCGCTGTTGGTCAGCATCCGTTTGGGATCAACGGCGCCGGTGACCGCATACCCGAATTTGATCTCTTCGTCCTGGACCGTATGCCCGCCAAGCAGCGCGACTCCCGCCTCGCGCAGGACGTCGTATCCGCCCTTGAAGATCTGGGCGATGCTCTCGTGATCGAGGCCGCTTTTCGGAAATCCGGCGATGGCCAGCGCGGTGAGCGGCCGCCCGCCCATGGCATAGACGTCGCTCAGCGAATTGGCCGCGGCAATTTGTCCGTAGGTATAGGGGTCATCGACGATCGGCGTGAAGAAGTCGACGGTCTGGACCAGCGCCGGTCCCCCCTCCCACTCGAACACACCGGCATCGTCATGCGTCCTGAAGTCGACCAGGATTCGCGGATCAGTTTGCGCCGGAAGATTGCTCAGGACCTGAGCGAGCTCGCCAGGGGCGAGTTTGCTCGCTCAACCAGCGCAGCTGACCATTTCGGTCAACCGGCGCTTTGCAAATAAGGACATGGCGCCATTGTATCCGCGCCAGGTCAGCGTTCGGTGAGGTACTCGTAGATCCGCTGCAGCTCGTTCTCGTTCGCGAACGCGATCTCGAGCGAACCGCCCTTGCCACGCCTCTTGATCTCGACTTGCGTGCCGAGCTTGAGACGCAGCTGCTCTTCAGCCGCCCGGGTATGCACGTCTTTGGTCCTGGCCGGCTTGGCCGGGTCGGCCCCACCGCCAGCGGGTGCAGCCTTCTTGACGATCGCTTCGGTCTCTCGCACCGACAGATTGCGCGCGAGCACGTCGCGCGCAACGCGCCGTTGTTCGCCTTCACTCGCGAGGGAGACGATGGCGCGCGCGTGGCCCATCGACAGGCGCCCGGACGCGACTTCGGCGCGCACTTCGTCGGGGAGTTTGAGCAGCCGCAGCGTGTTGGCCACCGACGACCGATCCTTGCCGACCTGCGCCGCGACATCCTCGTGGCGCAGGCCGAACTCGTTGACCAGTCGCTGGTATGCCTGCGCCTCTTCGATCGGGTTGAGATTCTCGCGCTGGATGTTTTCAATCAGCGCCATCTCGAGCCGGCGTTTCTTCTCGCTGCTGTTTACCTCTTTGATGAACACCGGGACCTTGTGCAGGCCAGCCCGCTGCGATGCGCGCCAGCGGCGCTCGCCGGCGATGATCTGATACCGCTGCCCCTCGACGCGGCGCACCACGATCGGCTGAATCACGCCGTTCGCCTTGATCGATCGCGCCAACTCCTCGAGGCGATCCTCGTCCATCGCGCCCCGCGGTTGATAGTCGTTGGGTTCGAGCAGATCGATATCGACTTCAAGTGAGGCGCGCGGTGTCGACAGGGTGTCGGGCGCGTCGGGAATCAGCGCGCTGAGGCCTTTGCCCAACGCCGGTTTGCGATCAGCCATGTGCGTTCTCTGAATTGTGATCTAACACTTCGCGCGCGAGCGCCGCGTAGGCTTCGGCGCCGCGTGATTTTGCGTCGTAGGTCATCGCCGGCATGCCGTGACTCGGTGCCTCGGCAAGCCGGACGTTGCGCGGAATGACCGTCTTGTAAACCTTGTCTTTGAAGAATTCCCGCACGTCACGCGCGACCTGTTGTCCCAGGTTGGTGCGGTCATCATTCATCGTCAGCAAGACACCTTCGATGTCGAGATCGGGGTTGAGCGAGGCGCGAACGCGACGCAGTGTGGCCACCAGATCGGCGAGACCTTCGAGCGCGAAGTACTCACAGTGCAACGGGATCAGCACGCTGTCCGCGGCAACGAGAGCATTCAGTGTCAGCAAGCCAAGCGACGGCGGACAGTCGATGACGATGAAGCGATAGCGCGCGCGCAGCGGCTCGAGGAACGTCCGCAGGCGTTTGTCGCGATCGGCCACTGAGATCAGTTCGATCTCGGCGCCGGCAAGGTCGCGAGTGGCCGGAATCACGGTGAGGTGATCGATGGCCGACGCGAGCAAAAAGTCTTCCGCGACCGCGTCGTCACTGGTCAGCGCCTGGTAGATCGTTCCGCCGGGGGCGAGTTGACCTTTCAAACCGACACCGCTGGTCGCGTTTCCCTGGGGGTCGAGATCGACGAGCAACGTCGGCGCACCGGCAAGCGCACATGCCGCGGCCAGATTGATCGCCGTCGTCGTTTTGCCGACACCGCCCTTCTGGTTGGTGATAGCGATGACTTTGCCGCGCCGGCCGATACGCGGCGAAGCAGATTTGGCGGCAGACTCTAACTCGGGCGGAATCATTTAGGTTTAATGACCAAAACACAACGCCGCATGTCGGTTCGGCTCGGCGAGTTTACCGTGGGAACCACTTCAGAGCAAGGTGTGTACGTTCCACGTGGAACTCCAACTCAGCCAATGGATGTCTTGTTGAGGATTACGAGGCGGGAACGGAGAGATTCGACCAGAGGATAGGTGGCTAGCCAGCTGAGAGGTGGCGCGACGGACTCAGGCTCCTTACCGGCGGGGCCTCGGAACAGGAACAATTGACCGCGGGGCTTGAGGAAAGCCTGCAGACTTGTCAGTGTGCGCGGCTCGACTCGAACCGCACGAATCGTGACCAAGTCGAGGCTTTCGTGCAGCTCAGGACGCGCGAGCAGTTCCTCGAAACGGGAAGTCTCAACCATCGCGCGATTCAAATCAAGTTCGCGCACCGCTTCGCGCAGGAAGACGGCCTTGCGGGTCTTAGACTCCACCATCCTGAGCTGTAGCCGTGGCGCCGCCAGGGCGAATGGGATGGCCGGTGAGCCGCCGCCGGACCCGATATCAATCACCGTGGTTGCCTCCGGCGGCACATGACGGGCCGCCACCACCGGCTCAATCAGTAAGCGGTCAACGGCGTCGTCTTCGCCCGCCGGTTCGAGCTTGAACGCCGTGAGATTGATCTTGGCGTTCCATTTGGACAGCAGCGCGTAATAGCGCTCCAGAGCGGTGGCTAACTCGGGAGCCAGATCGAGACCGGCCCGCTTGGCACGCCGGCGAAGCCTGTCCCGGAACTCGCGTGTGCTCACCCCTGCGCCTCACCGCGACGCAGGTAGGCGGAGACCACCGCCACCGCGGCGGGCGTTGCGCCGGGGATCCGCAACGCCTGACCCAGCGTTTCGGGGCGGACCTGCGAAAAGCGCTGCACGAGTTCGCGCGAGAGTCCCGGGATACGCTCGAAGGCAAAGTCCCGCGGGATTCGGACGTGTTCCTGCTTGCGGCTACGCTCGACAGACTGCGACTGGCGCTGCAAATAGCCCGCATACTTGACGGTGGTCTCTGCCGACACCAGATCCAGTTCGCGGTCATCAGGGTCGATCGTCAGCATGACATCGCCTGAATCATGGAGACCGGCCAAGGTGGTGTCTTGCTGGCGCAAAGCCTGAGCTGCCGTGACCCGCGCGCCGGTGGCAACCTTTACCGACGTCCGGCTCAGGCTCTCCAAATTGGCCTCATACCTAAAGCGACGCCCCTCAAAACGCTCCCAGCGGTCGTCATCCACCACCCCCACAGCCCGGCCTTTCGGCGTCAGGCGCAGGTCAGCATTGTCGACGCGGAGCAACAGACGATGCTCGGCTCGGGAGGTAAACATTCGGTAGGGCTCCAGGCATCCTTTGGTCACCAGGTCGTCGACCATGATGCCGATATACGCCTCGTCGCGGCCGAGACTCAGCGCGGTCGCGTCCTGGGCATGGCGGCCGGCATTAATCCCCGCGAGCAGCCCTTGCCCGGCTGCTTCCTCATAGCCGGACGTTCCATTGATCTGGCCAGCGAGGAACAGCCCGTCGACTCGTTTGGTTTCGAGCGTCGAGCGCAATTCGGTGGGCTGTATGAAGTCATATTCAACGGCGTAGCCCGGACGCAGCATTTCGGCCTTCTCGAGCCCCGGCAGCGCGTGAATGAGCATTTCCTGCAGTTCGCCCGGCAAGCTCATCGAAAATCCATTGACGTAGATTTCTTCGACGTCCAGACCCTCGGGCTCAAGGAACAGCTGATGCCGCTCGCGATGCGGAAAGCGCATCACCTTATCTTCGAGCGAAGGGCAGTAGCGAGGCCCCACCCCGGCAATTTGTCCATTAAACAACGGTGATTCGTTGATATTCTCGCGCACCAGCCGATGGACTTCGTCTGTCGTGTGCAGCAGGTGGCAGACAACCCGGTTGGTCGGCGTCGCGGTCGCCATGAACGAGAATGGCGTGGCAGGCTCGTCGCCCTGTTCCACGTGGAACACCCCCGCTCGCACCTGACCATCAAAATCAATTGACCGGCGCGCAAGGCGCGGCGGAGTGCCTGTTTTGAGGCGTCCCCACTGGAACCCAAACGACTTGAGCGATTCGGCGAGTTCGCGGGATGGAGGCTCACCGGCACGTCCAGAGGGACGCTGGTCGCGACCGACGTGCACCAGGCCATTGAGAAACGTGCCGGTCGTAATCACGAGCGCCGAGCACAGGACTTCGCGGCCGTCTTCGAATGACAGGCCAAACACACGCCCGCCTTCGGTCATGACCCGGCCGGCGCGTCCCAGAATCCACTCGATGTTGGGGTCTGCGTGGAGCGCGGCGTCAACCCAATCGCTATAAGCCCTTTTGTCTGCCTGGGCGCGAGGGGACCATACCGCGGGGCCGCGGCTGCGATTGAGCACCTTGAATTGGATTCCGGTCGCGTCAATCGCCCGGCCCATCAATCCACCGAGGGCATCTATCTCCTTGACCAGGTGGCCTTTAGCGGTTCCTCCGATCGCCGGATTACACGGCATCAAGGCAACGGTGTCCCTCGTCAGCGTGCAGAGGCCGACCGAGCAGCCAAGCCGCGCCGCAGCCCAGGCTGCCTCGACGCCGGCATGGCCGGCCCCGACGACAATGACATCGTATTTAGTCATCGATAGTTATCGGCAGATGTTAAAAACAGATTTGATCACGATCAATGAAACACTATCAGGGATCAGGGATCAGGGATCAGTTCTGTCGAGCTGTCGAACTGTCGAACTGTCGCGCGGTCGCGGGGTCGCGCTCAACCAATGCGGGCCAGCGCGTGGAGCATCCGCCCCACCTCCGAGAATCGGCGATCAGCTTTTCAATTCGCCCTCGATCGCCCAGATGCAAAGCGGCGAGTCGGTCGCGGAACGATGTGATCGCCATGCGGTGTGTCGGTGCATGGCGCATGCCCACGTGAAAATAAGCTTTTCCGAGGGTTCCCGGAGAGGAGCGCGAGATTTTTGCATCGCAAAGTCGACTCGGTGTGGAACTTTGTGCAGCGAGACCGCGACAGAAATACGGCGAGACAGTTCGCAGATGCGGCGAGACAGTTCGACAGAACTGATCCCTGATCCCTGATCCCTGATCCCTGATCCCTCCCTATTTCCCAATACAAAAATTCTTAAAGATGTGTTGCAGCAAATCATCTGTCGTCCGCCGCCCCGTGATTTCCTGCAGTTGGGCAGCAGCGTCTTGCAGATCCGCGAGGACGAACTCTTCAGACGTGTGCTCCGCCAGTGCCGCGGACGCGCGCGACAGCGCATCGCGCGACTTCTCGAGCAGCGTGATGTGGCGAATGTTCGTAACCAGCGACGGGTCGCGCGTGGCATCGCCGGCGCCGAGTCGTGCCGCCATGCGGTCGACAAACGCCTCGATCCCTGTACCGTTTACAACCGACACTTCGCAGACGTCCCACGTCGGATCCGCTGTCCACGCGGGCGGCAGATCGATCTTGTTCACCACGACGATGCGGTCATCGGCTACGCCGCCGTCGATTAACCGCCGGTCGTCGTCACTCAGCGGCCGCGATCGGTCCAGCACCAGCACGGTGAGATCGGCGACCGTCGCCGCCTGCCTGGCTCGGGCGATCCCTTCGTGTTCGACGACGTCGGCCGATTCGCGGATGCCGGCCGTGTCCACCAACGACACCGCGTAGCCGCGCACATCGGCTCGTTCGGTCAGCATGTCGCGCGTCGTTCCTGGAATCGCCGTCACGATCGCGCGATTCGCATTCAAGAGCGCGTTGAACAGACTCGACTTGCCGACGTTCGGTGTGCCGACAATTGCGACCTGCGCGCCTTCGCGAATCAATCGCCCGCGGCCGGCCTTTGCGAGCAGCGCCTCGACGCGCGCCGCCAGCGCGCTCATCTCGACGACCGCTGCCTCCGCCTCGACGAAGTGATAACCCTCGTCCGGAAAGTCGAGTGAGGCCTCGAGACGGGCGACCAGATCGAACAAAGTCGTCTCGATTGCCGTGATCGTCGTGGTCAATGTCCCTTCGAGTTGATCGAAGGCCGCGCGCGCTTGAAGAGGCGTGACCGCGTCGATCAGATCGGCAACCGCTTCGGCCTGGACCAGGTCGATCCTGCCGTTGAGAAAGGCGCGGAGGGTGAATTCGCCCGGCTCGGCGAGCCGCGCACCCGCATCGATCGCCGCACGAAGGATCGCGCCGAGCACAACCGGACTGCCGTGCGCGCTGATCTCGGCGACATCATCGCCGGTGTAAGAGTGCGGGCCGGGAAAGACCGTGACGACCACCTGATCGTCGAGCAGTCGAGTAAAGGTGGCATGCCGCGCTGCGAAGCCGGCCGGCCGGTGCGCGAGGGTCGCCACAATCGCCGCCGCCGCAGGCCCGCTCAATCGCACCACACCAACACCGCCCCGCCCCAGTGGGGTCGCGATGGCGACGATGGTATCGGTGGTGGAGAACACTTAGGACCCTCGCTTTGCTCGGGTGGGACCAGCTCGCTTCGCTCGCTGGTGGGAGGCATCGGCATTCGCCTCGCCTCAGGTCCCTCAGTCACCACCATGCTGAGTGGACCCGAATGTTCGATGAAGGGTGAGGCGAGGCGAACGCCGAGCATCCCCCACCAGCGAGCGAAGCGAGCTGTTCCCACCGACGGCGAAGCGACGTCGGTCCCACCGACGAGCGAAGCGACGTCGGCCCCACCGCCACGCAGTGGCGGTCCTCAGCGAGCCGCTATTTCACCGAGATAATAACGGTCTTTTCAAACGCGTCGCCGATGCTCTCCGACGACACCGACTCGACCTCGCCGACAGAGAGATGAACGATCCGGCGTTCGTAGGGATTGAGCGGACCAATCTCCTGCGCGTGACCTGAATCGCGCGCCTTCTCCGCGAGGAACCTGGCCATCTGCTTCAGTTCCGCATCCTTGCCCTGGCGATAGCCCTGGCAGTCAACGACCAGCCGCCGCCGCTCATCGGCTTCGTTGCGGAACACCGCAGCGACGACGTGTTGCAGCGCGGCGAGGGCTTCACCCTGCTTGCGGATCAGTAGCGATCCGTCCTCGCCGGTCAGGTTGATGCGCAGACCGTCCTGCATTTCTTCGGCTTGCGCGGTGAGCGTCAGGCCCATCGCTGAAGAAACTTTTTCGACGAATGCGGTGATCTCAGTAGGGTTCGGCATAGTCACTCAAATGCAACACGAAGCCACGACGGACACGACTCAATCAGGCTCCCAGGTTTTTCTTCGCGCTCTTCGTGTTCTTGGTGTTTGATTTTTCCACCACTATATCTTTGAGCGATCGGGAGTCCTTCGCCTTTGACCCCGGCGCGTCGGGGGGGCCGATCATCGCGTTGGTGAAGTACTGCTGGCCGATCGCCCAGACGTTGCTGATCAGCCAGTAGATCACCAGGCCGGACGGCGCGAACAGCATCGTCGCCGTGATCATGATCGGCATGAACATCATGATCTTCTGCTGCGTCGGATCGGCGGTGGTCGGCGTGATCTTCTGCTGCCAGAACATCGTCAGGCCCATCAACGCCGGCGTGATGTAGAGCGGATCTAAGCGCGCGAGGTCGCGAATCCAGAAGAACGGTTCGCCGCGGATTTCAATCGCCTGGCCGAGCATCGCGTAGAAGGCAAAGAGAAACGGCAGCGTCAGCAGCATCGGGACGCAGCCGCTCGCCGGGTTGACACCCTTGCTGCGATACAGCTCCATCACCTCGCTGTTCATCTTCTGTCGTTCGGGATCGGTGACCTTGTATTTGGCGTAGCGATCCTGGATCGCCTTCATCTGCGGCTGCAGCCCCTGCATCTTCCGCATCGACACGACACTCTTGTGACGAAGTGGCGCCATCACCAGGTTGATCATGATGGTCAGGACGATGATCGACCAGCCCCAGTCGCCCACCCAGCTGTAGACCCAGCGCAAGCCCTCGAGCAGCGGCGCGGCGAGCAAGGCGAACATGCCGAAGTAGATGGCGCGCGTGAACTCGGGGTCGATGTCGCGCATTTCATCGAGCTTCTTTGGCCCGAGGTAGTAGCGCACGTTCTGAGGTGAGGCCGGATAGCGGACGCCCCACGCCACGTACTGCCCGACTTGCGGGGGTGTCCCCATCGTCGGGATCGCCACGGGGAGAAATTCAAGGCGCGTCGGCGCGGGTGGCTGGAGTACGGCGTGAATGAAGTAGTGATCGTCGACGCCGGCCCAGCGAAAGGTCCCTTCGCGCACCACACCAGCGCCCAGGCCGGTGCCGGCCTCGCGTTCGACATCCCCGTGAGTGTGGTAAATCGCCTGCGCGAGATACATGTAGTTCGGTGACAGAAACGATCCGGGCTGAGTCCGCGCGATGTCATCGCCAAGCCCAGGCCCACCTTCGACGATGGGGTTGAGCGTTTCGGTGCCGCGCATCACGTCGGCGCTGAAATTGACGATGAATGACTTTGGCTCGAAGGTGAAGACCTTGCGGGCTTTCAGGCCATCCGCCGTTTCGAGCTCGAATGTGACACTGGCCGATTGCGCTGTCGCATCGGTGTGGGTGCCGCTGACGCCGGACACTTTGTAAAGCGAGTCGTTGAGCCGTGCGCTTGCGGCCTGATCGTCGATGCGTAAGGAAAAGGGCAGCGCTAAGGTCGGCGGAACAACCGCGGGCACGAGGTCGAGAGGGTTGCCCGCGTCGTCTTTGTATTCCTTGAGGATCCAGTGACGCAGGCGCGCACCGCGATTGGTGAACACGGCCCGTGCCTTCTGGGTCTCGATGACGATCTCGCGTTCTTCGGAATCACCAACGACCAGGGGAACGGCTTGCGGTGGCGCGACCGGCGCGGCGACCGTGCCAGGCCCGGGGCTGAGACCGCCAGACTGCGCGGGCGCGATCGGCTGCGTCACGCCCGGTGGCGGGGCACTGACATTGCCCGGCACAGGCGGAGGCACGACCAGTGACTGGTAGGCAAACAGCACCGCAAAAGACAGAAAGATGGCGAGGAGAACGCGACGTTCCATTAGTTAGGTTTCGTAGATTTCGTTGGATGGGACGGGACCGGATCGTAGCCGTGGTTCCCGAAGGGCTGGCAACGGCTTAAGCGGCGTGTGCCCAGCCAGGTGCCGCGAACGAACCCGTGTCGCGCAATCGCCTCCGCCGTGTAGTCGGCGCAGGTGGGCACGAATCGGCAGGCACCGGTAAACCAGGGGGACAGCAAATACTTATACGCGCGAATCAGAGCGAGGGCGCCGCGGGCGGCGAGGCCGGGCGGCCGCGGTTCCGTCGCCGGCGCGCTCAAGGAGGACGCCAAATTCACGCTCGAGACTGGGGTATGGAGCATCGAGAAATTCGCGGCGAGGGATGACGACGATGTCGAGCGCGACGACTGGTTTGTGCTGACGGAACAGTTCGCGCGTGAGTCGCTTGGCGCGGTTGCGGATCACCGCCCCGCCGATCTTGCGCGTGGCGGCAATGCCGAGTCGGGCGTGTCCGTCGGTATTGGCCCTGACGAACACCGTCATGAACCGCCCGCTCACCCGCGCGCCGGCATCGTAAGCCTGCTCAAAATCGGCACGCTTGCGAATGTGCTCGGCCGGGCGGAACGTCACACTATTCGTCGGAAACGGTCAACCGCTTGCGGCCCTTGGCGCGGCGGCGTTTGATCACCTGCTGGCCATCTTTGGTCGCCATGCGGACGAGAAAACCGTGCGTTTTCTTGCGCCGCCGGTTATTCGGTTGGAACGTGCGTACACCCTTCGCCATTTCTTAGTCCTCGGGAAACCACTAATTGTATACCAGGAGCCCGCAGACCCGCCCTCCGGGCGGGTTAAGACGCCTCCGGAGTGGGAACGGCGACCGCTTCGCGCGCCGGTGGGGAGGCTCGCCGTTCGGCTCGCCGCATTCGGCTGACTCCCGGCCATCTGTCCGGTGCGAAGCTGAGAAGCCGAGCCGAACGGCGAGCGCCTACTGGCGAGCCGGAGGCGATGCCAGTCCCGCTCCGAGCGAGGCCGGAGGCCAATGCGAGGAGTCCTGCCGGCCAGCGAAGGATGCCGGTCCTGCCTGCCCGCCCGCCGAAAGCGGTCTACAGCGAAGCCGCCTGCGTGCTACGATCCCGTTTCGCATTCCCTGAGAGATTTCCACAACTGTGGAAAAGCTTGTGGAAAAACCCTAATAAACTCGACCGTTGAGCTTAGGAATTCGTGGTTTTCTGGCCCTTTCCGCCTATTTGAGGCTTCGAGGCGTGAACTAGCATGTCGGGCACCACGATCTGGGAACAGGTCCTCGGGCGGATTGAGGCGAAAGTCGGCCGCCACAGCTTTCACACCTGGTTCAAACCGACCTCGATGCTCTCGGACGATGGCGTCCGGGTGGCGGTGCGGGTGCCGAACCTGCTGTTTACCGAGTGGCTCCCCAAGCACTATTCCGTCGTCCTGGCCGAGGCGCTGAAGGACGTGGGCCGCCCGAATGCCGAACTGGTGTTCGTTCCGGAAGAGGCCAAAACCACGCCGGCCGTCTCCCTGAACCCGACCGAGGCGCCGCCCCGGCTGACAACCGCGGCTCCCCCGGCGCCCACGACTGCGGTCGCTGGCCTCAATCCCCGTTACACCTTCGACACCTTTATCGTCGGGCCGTCGAACCAGTTTGCCGACGCGGCCTGTCGCGCGGTGGCGGAAGCGCCGTCGCGCTCGTACAACCCGCTGTTTATTTACGGCGGCGTGGGACTGGGCAAGACGCACTTGATGCATGCCATCGGGCAATACGTGATGCAGCATCACAACGGGCTGAAGCTGACCTATATCTCGTCTGAGCGCTTCATGAACGAGATGATCAACGCCGTTCGTTACGATCGCATTCTCGACTTCCGTGATCGCTATCGCTCGGTCGACCTGTTGTTGGTCGACGACATTCAGTTCGTGTCCGGCAAGGAAGGTACGCAGAACGAGTTCTTCCACACCTTTAACGCGCTGCACGACGCGCAAAAGCAGATTGTGATCAGCAGCGATCGCCCACCCCACGAAATTCCGGCGCTCGAGGAACGTCTGCGCTCGCGATTCGAGTGGGGATTGATTGCCGACATTCAACCGCCCGATCTCGAAACCAAGGTCGCGATTCTCAAGAAAAAGGCCGAAAGTGAAGCCGTGCCGCTGCCCGACGGCGTGGCGCTCTACATGGCGAGCCGCATTAAGTCGAACATCCGCGAGCTCGAAGGATCGCTGATCCGCTTGATCGCGTATGCCTCACTGACCGGCCGCGGCATGACGCTCGATCTTGCCCAGGAAGTGCTGCGCAACACCATCGACCACGACGAAAAGGCCGTCACCATCGAGCAGATTCAGAAGTTTGTCGCCGAGTATTACCAGTTGAAGTTGGTCGATCTCAAATCCCGCAACAACTCTAAATCGATTGCGATGCCACGCCAGGTCGCGATGTACCTGTGTAAATCGCTCACCCACGCGTCATTGCCGGAGATCGGTCGCAGTTTTGGCGGCAAACATCATTCGACGGTGATCCACTCGATCAAAAAAGTCGAAGTCATGCGCAAGAACGACTCGGCGTTCAACAGCCTGATCCACAACCTGCTCGAATCGTTCAAGTGACCTTTAACAACCTCAACTGTTGATGGATTGTGCACGGTTGCGGATGGGTCGACCGGGCTTCAAAAACCGCTCCCATCGACACATCTCATCCACAGAAAAATTCACAGTTTAAATAGTTGATTTATAAGGACTTACGCCGCTGTTAAATTAGGTTCACAGCACCTTCTTCCTGTATACTTCTTTGTCTTCTCCTTTACCTCAACCTAAGTCAGTACAAAGTCAGTGGATGGCGGCTCAGTCCGGCCATTCGAGGGCACCCACACCATGGAACTCGTCGCCAGGAAAGCCGATCTTGTGCGGGAACTGCAATTCTTCCAGCAGATCGTCGAGCGCAAGAACACCATTCCGATTCTGGCGAACGTGCTGCTTGAAACCAACGGCAACGAGCTGACGTTGCTGGCCACTGATCTCGAAGTGGCGCTGCGTAGTCGTTGCGAAGCGGCGGTCGACAAGCCGGGCGCGGTCACGCTGCCGGCAAAAAAGCTCTATGAAGTGGTACGTGCGCTGCCGGAAGCCGACGTGCGCCTCGAAACGGAAAAAGGCGGCACCGGCGTGAAGGTGTCGGCCGAACGTTTCGAATCGCGGATGCCGACCCTGCCGCGCGAGGACTTTCCGAGCCTGCCGGAATCGGGCGGGGCGATCAAGTCATCGATCAAGGGCAATGTGCTCCGCGAGATGGTCGCCAAAACCCAGTTTGCGATCACCGGCGAGGACACGCGCTACTACCTGAATGGCGCGTTATTTGTGTTGCGAGAGGATTCGATGACGCTGGTCGCCACCGACGGCCACCGCCTCGCGCTGGTTAACGCGGAGCGCGATCCAGCCGTCAAAGGCGCCGAGGAGATCAAGGCGATCCTGCCGCGCAAGACGTTGTCAGAACTGGCGCGCCTGCTGACTGACGAAAGTGAGATTCATTACGAGCGCGGCGAGAATCATTTGTTCTTCGAGATCGGGCCGCGTCTCCTGATTTCGCGAATGATCGACGGGCAGTTTCCAGCCTACGAAAAAGTGATTCCCAAAGCCAACGACAAGCGTATCGAATTCGAACGCGATCGGCTGACCAGCGCGGTGCGCCGCGTCGCCATCCTTTCGAACGAACGATCGCGTGCCGTCAAGTTTTTGATCGACAAGGGCAAAGTCGAGGTGACCTCCAGCAGTCCCGAGTTCGGCGAAGCGAAAGAGCCGCTCACGGTCGACTACAGCGGTCCGCCGCTGACGATTTGCTTCAATGCCCAGTACGTCCAGGACTTCCTGAGCGTCGTCGAATCGGACGTCGTCGCACTCGAACTGAAGGACGAAGTGAGCCAGGCCGTGTTCAAGCCCGTGGGAGTCGAGGGTTACGACTACACCTACGTGATTATGCCGATGAGGGTGTGATTTCTGGTGGGTAGGCAGGTGGGCGGGTTAGCAGGTATTCCATCTGCCAACCGGCCAACCTGCCGACCTGCCATAGAACGTTTTAAATGTCCCAGATAGAGCAACCAGTAACAACACCCGGCGTCAGCTCTGCGTCGAACGATTACGGCGCGGAGAGCATTAAGGTCCTCGAAGGACTCGAAGCAGTGCGTAAGCGCCCGGCGATGTATATCGGCTCGACCGGGCCGGCGGGGCTGCATCATCTGGTCTACGAGATCGTCGACAACTCGATCGATGAAGCGTTGGCCGGGCACGCGTCAGAAGTCAGCGTCACGATCCACATCGACAATTCGGTTACCGTCATCGACAACGGCCGCGGCATCCCGACCGACATGCACGAGAGTGGCCGCTCGGCCGCTGAGGTGGTGCTGACGGTTCTGCACGCCGGCGGCAAGTTCGATAACAACAGCTACAAGGTTTCGGGCGGCCTTCACGGCGTCGGCGTGTCGGTGGTCAACGCGTTGTCGGAACGCCTCGAGCTGGAGATCTGGCGCAATGGGCAGGTCTTCCAGCAGACCTACGAGCGCGGTGCGCCGCAAGCCGACCTGCTGGTCACCGGCACGACCACCAAACGCGGCACCAAGGTCACCTTCAAGCCCGACACCCAGATTTTCGAGATCCTCGAATTCAGCTTCGACACCCTGGCGCAGCGGCTTCGCGAGCTCGCGTTCCTGAACGCCGGCGTGACCATCACGTTGGACGATGAGCGCGACGGGAAGAACCACAATTTCCACTACGAAGGCGGCATCGTCTCGTTTGTCGAGCACTTGAACAAGAACAAGGGCATCGTCAACGACAAGGCGATCTACATGCGCGGGGTGCGCGACGGCATCGACGCGGAGATCGCGCTGCAGTGGAACGACAGCTACAACCCGCAGGAATTCTCGTTCGCCAACAACATCAACACCCATGAGGGTGGCACGCATCTGTCCGGCTTTCGCTCGGCGCTGACCCGTACCGTCAACTACTACGCGCAACACAACAACCTGACCAAGGAGTTGAAGGACGCGAGTATCAGCGGCGACGACATCCGCGAAGGCATGACGGCGGTGATCAGCGTCAAGATCCCGAATCCGCAGTTCGAGGGTCAGACCAAGACCAAGCTCGGTAATACCGAGGTCAAGGGCATTGTCGAATCGATCGTCAACGATCGGCTCGGCGCCTACCTCGAGGAAAATCCGCAAGTCGCCAAGCGTGTGCTGATGAAGGCGATCGACGCCGCCCGGGCGCGCGAAGCCGCGCGTAAGGCGCGCGACCTGGTCCGCCGCAAGGGTGCGCTCGACGGCAGTTCACTGCCAGGCAAGCTGGCTGACTGCCAGGAGCGGGACCCCTCGCAGGCCGAGATTTACATCGTCGAAGGGGAGTCGGCCGGCGGCTCCGCGAAACAGGGGCGCGATCGCCGGTTCCAGGCGATCCTGCCGATCAAAGGCAAGATTCTCAACGTCGAGAAAGCGCGCATCGACAAGATGCTCAGCTCGGACGAAATCAAAACGCTGATCGCGGCGATCGGCTGCGGGATTGGCACCGAGGACTTCGACCTCGCCAAGCTTCGCTACCACCGGATCATCATCATGACCGACGCCGACGTCGACGGCTCGCACATCCGGACGCTGCTGTTGACGTTCTTCTATCGGCAGATGACCGCGCTGATCGAGAACGGCCATATCTTCATCGCGCAGCCGCCGCTGTTCCGCGCCAAACGCGGCCGCAGCGAGACGTTCATCAAGGATGAGCGCGCGCTCGAGAATTTCCTGGTGCATCGCGCCGTCGAAGGCCGCCACGTGCGGCTCGCGGATGGCTCGGAGTTGTTCGGCGAAGTGCTCGAACGGCTCCTGCACGGCGTCATCGCCTATCGCCGCGTGATGCAAACGGTGGAACGCCGCGGCCACGCCTGTGATGTCGTCGAGGGCCTGCTCGACCGCGAAGTCCGCGATCGTTCGTTCTTCGAGAACCACGACATCGTCCATAACTTCGCGTTGCAATTGACGACGCCAAACCGCGACGTGGTGGCGGTGCGCGACGACGAACACAACGCATGGCAACTGCGCATTGAAGACCGCGCCAATGGCTATCCGCGACTGGATCACGTCGGCGGCGATTTCACGATGACTGGCGAGTATCGAACACTGGCGGCCAGCTACGCCGACATCAGCGAGGTCGTCCGTGCCATCCGCAAGGGGTCGGTCGAGATTCGCACGGCTGCCGGCGCCCGCGAAGAAGAGGCGGTCAATGAGGCCGGCGAAATGGTCGCGACCGAAATGACCGAGGCGGAAAAGAGCGCGCTCGACGAACTTGGCGTCAACGCCGATGCCGTCAAGGCGAAGCCGACGCCGGTCAAAAAGGATGCGGGTCCGTTACAGGTGCGCAGCCTCGACGAGTTCGTCGACCACTTCATCGCCCTGGGCCGCAAAGGCATTGCGGTCAACCGCTACAAGGGTCTGGGCGAGATGAACCCCGATACCCTGTGGGCGACCACGATGGATCCCGACACGCGGACGCTGCTGGCGGTCAAGGCCGATGACCGCACGGAGGCCGACCAGATGTTCACAACCTTGATGGGCGACCAGGTCGAGCCGCGTCGACGATTCATCGAAGAACACGCACTGGACGTTCGAAACCTAGACATTTAACAAGGGATCAGGGATCAGGGATTAGTTGTGTCGAGCCGTCTCGCGGCAACCCTGATTCCTGATCCCCGGACCTTACAGTGAGACAACTCGACACAACTGATCCCTGATCCCTGATCCCTGATTGCTGCATGAGCACCGAACAACGAATCCCCGTAAATATCGAAGACGAGATGCGGCGGTCGTACCTGGATTACGCGATGAGCGTGATCATCGGGCGCGCCCTGCCGGATGTTCGCGACGGCTTGAAGCCCGCCCATCGGCGAGTGCTCTACGCGATGCGGCAGATGGGCCTGGCGTCGAACCGCGCCTACCGCAAGTGCGCGAAGATTGTCGGCGAAGTCATCGGCAACTACCATCCGCACGGCGATGCGTCGGCCTACGACACGCTGGTTCGCCTGGCGCAGGACTTCAACATGCGCTACACCCTGGTTGACGGCCAGGGCAACTTTGGTTCGGTCGACGGCGACCCGCCCGCCGCCTATCGATATACCGAAGCGCGGCTCGAAGCGATCGCCGAATCGATGATGGCGGATCTCGAGAAGGAGACCGTCGACTTCGTTCCCAACTTCGACGAAACCACGCACGAGCCGACCGTGCTGCCGACGCCGTTCCCCAGCCTGCTGGCCAACGGTTCGTCGGGCATTGCCGTCGGCATGGCCACCAACATCCCGCCGCACAATCTGCGCGAGGTGGTCGAAGGCACCGTCTGGCTGATCGAGCACACGCTGATCAACACCGGCACGGTCTACACCAAGGAGCAACAGCTCCGCGAACTGATCCAGCGAATTCCCGGGCCGGACTTTCCCACCGGCGGGCAGATCATCGGCCGGACCGGCAGTCACGAGGCGTATCTGACTGGGCGCGGCTCGGTGCAGATGCGCGCCAAGGCGGAAATCGAGTCGATGAAGAAGGGTGATCGACAGCAGATCGTCGTCACCGAGATTCCGTATCAGGTCAACAAGGCCCGTCTGCTCGAGCGCATTGCCGATCTCGTGCGCGAGAAGTCGCTCGAAGGCATCTCGGACATTCGCGACGAATCCGATCGCGACGGCATGCGCATTGTCATCGAGCTGAAGCGCGGCGAGGTCGGTGAGGTGGTTCTCAACAACCTCTACAAGCACACCCAGCTGCAGCAGAACTTCGGCATCATCATGCTGGCGATCGTCGCCGGCCGGCCGCGGGTGCTCACGCTCCTCGAAGTGATCCAGGAGTTTGTCACCTTCCGCCGGGAAGTTGTCCGTCGCCGGATCGAATTCGAACTACGCAAGGCCGAAGCGCGCGCGCACATCCTCCAGGGCCTGCGCATCGCCCTCGACCAGCTCGATGCGGTGATCACGCTGATTCGCGGCTCCAAAAATCCACCCGAAGCCAAGCTGGGGTTGATCACGCAATTTGGCTTGAGTGAGCTGCAGTCACAAGCCATCCTCGACATGCAGTTGCAGCGGCTGACCGGTCTCGAGCGCCAGAAGATTCTCGACGAACTCGCGTCGCTGGTCGCGCAAATCACGCGGCTGCGTGAGATTCTCGCCAGCGAACCGCTGCTGCTCAAGATCATCATCGACGAACTGCGCGAAGTGCAGACCAAGTTTGGCGACGACCGCCGGACGGTGATCATGGAGCAGGAAGGCGAACTCAGTATCGAGGACCTGATCGTCGACGAAGATGTCGCGATCACGGTCACCAATACCGGTTACGTCAAGCGGACCCCGATCTCCACCTACCGCAACCAGAAACGCGGCGGCAAGGGGCGGATCGGTATGCGCACGCGCGAGGAGGATGTGGTCAACCACCTGTTCGTGGCCTCCACGCACTCCTACATGATGGTCTTCTCCGATCGCGGCCGCGCCTACTGGCTCAAGGTTCACGAGATCCCGGATGTCGGGGCCGACGGCAAGGGCAAGTCGATTGCCAACCTGGTGCGGATGGAAGCCGGCGAGAAGCTGGCCGCGATGTTGCCGGTCCGCGAGTTCGACGAAATCCACTTCGTCGTGATGGGCACGCGCCGTGGCACGATCAAGAAGACCGAACTCGCCGCCTTCAGCAATCCGCGCGCGGGCGGCATCATCGCGATGGGCATTGAAGAAGGCGACGCAGTCATCTCGGTCCAGCTCTCTGACGGTGCCAGCGAAATCTTCATGGGCACCCGCCTCGGCATGGCGATTCGTTTCCCCGAAGACGATGTCCGGAGCATGGGCCGGACGGCCTACGGGGTGCGCGGGATTCAGCTGCGCGAGAACGACGAGGCCGTCGCCATGGAAGTGGTCAAGCCGGGCGGGACTCTGCTCACCGTCACGCAGAAGGGTTACGCCAAGCGCACCGCCCTCGACGAATACCGGGTTCAGAGCCGCGGTGGCTTAGGGCTGAAGAACCTGGAGATCGCCGATAAGAACGGGCCGGTCGTGACCATCGCGCAAGTGCACGAAGACGAAGAACTGCTCGTGATTACGCAGCAAGGCAAGATCCTGCGCACGCCAGCCAACACCATTCGCACGATTGGCCGCGCCACACAGGGTGTGCGGGTGATGGACCTCGATGCCGACGACCTGGTTGTGTCCGTCGCGTTGGTCGAACGTGACGAGACGCTTGTGGAACAGGACGAACAAGAGTAATTTCTCACCCATGCAGAAACCACAACTTCGCGCAGCGCTCGCTATCACCCTGGTGTTGGCGCCGTTGGCGCTCCTTGCCGCCGCTTGCTCGTCGGCGCCTCCCGAACAACGGTTTCTCACCCAGTTCTTTCGCGCGGCCCGCGCCCGCGATAACAACAGCCTGGCGATGATGTCAGCCGTCGAGTTCAACCCGCGCGAGCACGGCGAGGTCGGCAGTTTCGACATCACCAACGTCAGCGACGAACGCCGCACCCCGCTCGACTTCACCACGCTGCTCGATGAGGAGCGGAAAGCCACCGCTGGAGAGGCCGAGTTCCGCGCCCGAAAGCGCGAGTACGAGAATGGCAACATGGCGGCGTTAGAAACCGTGGTCAAACTTGAACGCGACGCCACCGCCAAGATGAACGCGGCGCAGATGAAAACCAAGGCGGAGTGGGACAAATGGCGCGCCGATGCCACCACGTTCCAGAAAGCCACCGCGCAAGCCAAGGCCGCGGTCGCGGCGCAGACCGGCATCGCCGAAGCGTCGTTAACCCAGCCTGGGCAACCGGCGTTCACACCGGACAAATTCAAAGGCGAGTTGTTGGTGAAAGACGT
Source organism: Vicinamibacterales bacterium (assembly GCA_035575715.1). Taxonomy (GTDB): domain Bacteria; phylum Acidobacteriota; class Vicinamibacteria; order Vicinamibacterales; family UBA2999; genus JACCSI01. The sequence continues at coordinate 39,334 of DATLXN010000019.1, forward strand.
CACGCTCGACGCCCAGGTGAAGTCGCCGGACGGTCAGACCGCGCAGAAGACGCTGGTTGTCACCATCCAGCGCGTCGTCGGCACCTTTGACGGCAAGCAACGCCAAGGCCGGTCGATTATCACGAAGATAACTGGCGCCTAGCGGCGCCCGACGAGAAACTCTCTTTACGCGAGTTCAAGTTTGGCGTACCGGGCACGCAGTGTCTTGGTGCCAACGGTGACAAACTTGACGACGAGCTTCTGGTCGTCGTCGAGTTCTTCGACGCTGAGCACCGTGCCAATCCCAAACTGGTTGTGCTTGACCTTCTTCCCTGGCGCGATGCCGCCAGGGACAGACTGGTCTTCGTGCGAGTAATCGAAGACGGTGGCTTCTTCACGCGCTTTGGGTGCGCGTCCGCGTCCACTCCCGCCTCGGCCATAGGGATTGGCTTTGTATTCCCACCCGCCGCGTGTGCCGGAATAGGGTGAGTTGTAGGTCGAGAATTCCTGCTCGATCAGGTCAGGTGGGATCTCGTCGAGGAATCGAGACGGCTGGGTCGCCTGGTAATCGCCGAAGACGCGTCGACGTGCGGCGCTGGTGATGACCAGCTTGGTGCGTGCGCGGGTGATCCCGACGTAGCACAGCCGCCGCTCTTCCTCGAGTTCCGCTTCGTCTTCGGTCGCACGCGAATGGGGGAACAGGCCTTCTTCGAGACCGGCCATCACCACCACTGGGAATTCGAGACCCTTGGCGGAGTGGATCGTCATCAACAGGACGCGAGCCTCGCGGGTGCCCTGCTCCTTGTCGACATCAGACAGCAACGACAGACGGTCCACAAACCCGCCCAGTGAGGGTTCGGGCTCGCGCGTCTCGTATTCTCGTGCCGCCGACACCAGTTCGGCCAGATTCTCGATGCGCCCCTGCGCTTCTTCACTGCGGTCTTCGCGCAGGTCGCGCAGGTAACCGGACTGATCGAGAACCTTGCCGAGTGCGATCGACACCGATTCGTTGCGGGCAGTGTCGGCGAGCGAGACGATCAAGTCGCGGAACGCGGCCAGCGACGCCACCTGGCGCGGATTCAGGAGTCGCTGCTCGGTCGCGGTCACCAGCTTGGTCCACAGCGAATTGGAGACGACTTCGGCCTGCAGTCCGGCAAAGAGCGGCGGCAAGTCTTGGTGCGCCTGCGCGACACTGATCTGCTCGAGCGCATCCATCACGCCCTTGCCGATACCACGGGTCGGCACGTTGATCACGCGACGCAAGGCGACATCGTCGAACGGATTGAGAATCAGCTTGAGGTACGAGAGCGCGTCTTTGATCTCCTTGCGCTCGTAAAAGCCGACGCCGCCGAGCACCACGTAGGCGATGTTTGCCTGCCGTAATCCGTCCTCCACCGACCGCGACTGCGCGTTGGTGCGATACAGCACCGCCATGGTGTGTTCGATATTCTCGGCGAGTGCCGTGCGCGCGACACGAGTGATGAAGTCGGCCTCCTCGAGTTCGTCCGAGCCGCGAAAGTAGACGATCTTGGCGCCGCCCTTGCGGTCGGTCCACAGCGTCTTCTCTTTGCGGTTGCGGTTGTTCGCGATCACCGCTGACGCGGCATCCAGAATGGTTTGCGTCGATCGGTAGTTTCGCTCGAGCCGCACGATCATCGCGTCGCCGAAGTCGGTCTCGAAGTCGAGAATGTTGCGGAGGTCGGCGCCGCGCCATTTGTAGATCGATTGATCCGGGTCACCAACCACCGCCAGATTGCGATGAATGCTCGCCAGCTGCTTGATCAACAAGTACTGCGGACGATTGGTGTCCTGATACTCGTCGACCATGATGAACTTGAACTTGCGCGCGTAACGCTCGCGGACCGCAGGCGCCTGGTCGAAGAGCTCGACAGTCTTGAGCAGCAAGTCATCGAAATCAAGCGCGCTCGCCTCTTTGAGTTGCCGCTGATACCCAGTGTAGAGTCGGGCCAGGTCCTTGTCCTTCGGATTCCAGCTCTTCTCGAAAACCTCGGGTCCCTCCATCCGGTTCTTCGCCGCACTGATTCGGCTGAGCACCTGCCGCGGCTGGTAGGAGCTGTCATCGAACCCGAATTCTTTGATCAGCTGCTTGATCACCGACTGCTGATCGGCAGAGTCGTAGATCACGAAATCGCGCGACAGGCCGATGCCGGGCGCCTCACGCCGCAGCAGCCGCGCACAGAGCGCGTGGAACGTCGAAATCCACATCGCGCGGCAATTTGTCTCGAGCAGACTTTCAACCCGCGACCGCATCTCTTCGGCGGCCTTGTTGGTGAAGGTCACCGCCAGCACACCGTCCGACGGCGCGAGGTTCTCGGCAACCAGGTAGGCGATGCGATGCGCAATCACGCGCGTCTTGCCCGACCCGGCGCCGGCGAGAATCAGCAACGGGCCGTGCGTGTGCGCGACTGCCGCTTGCTGCTCAGTGTTGAGGGAGGAGAGGAAGTCCATTGAGTAGGGATCAGTGATCAGGGATCGGGGATCAGAAAAACAAAGAACTGATCGCTGCTCCCCGATCCCTGAACCCTATTCTACCGTGACGCTCTTCGCGAGATTTCGCGGCTGGTCGACATCGCAGCCGCGACGCACCGAGATGTGGTACGACAGCAGCTGCAACGGCAGCACGATGGCGATCGGCGCAAGCTGCGGGGTCATGGCAGGAAGTGAAATGATCGAGTCAGTATTGCCATCCAGCAATCGCCAAATCGAGTCGTCGCCAACGGTGGTGATCGCAATCACCGAGCCGCCGCGCGCCTTGACCTCCTGGATGTTACTGACCATCTTCTCGTAGACATGATCCGCCGGAGCGATCGCGACGACCGGCATCTTGTCGTCAATTAAAGCGATCGGCCCATGTTTCATTTCGCCTGCCGGGTAGCCTTCGGCGTGGATGTACGAAATTTCTTTCAACTTCAGCGCGCCCTCGAGCGCGATCGGGTAATTGATACCCCGGCCGAGGAACAAGAAGTCGCTGCGGTTGTGGAAGCGGCCGGCAATGTCTGCGATCTGCTTGTCGGTCTTGAGAACCTCTTCGAGAATCTGCGGCAGGCGGAGCAGGTCGGCAATCTGCTTGCGACGCTGCTCTTCGTTGAGCGTCCCACGCACTTGGCCGAGGTACATCGCCAGCAGGTGTAAGGCGACCAACTGGCAGGTAAAGGCTTTGGTCGATGCGACGCCGATCTCGGGGCCGGCGTGCGTGTAAAGCGTGCCGTCTGCTTCGCGCGTCGCCATGCTGCCAACCACGTTGCAGATCGCGATGCTGCGCGCGCCCTTCGACTTCGCCTCGCGCAACGCGGCGAGGGTGTCTGCTGTCTCACCCGACTGGGTGATCACCACGGTGAGCGTTTTGTCGTCGACGATCGGGCTGCGATATCGGAACTCGGAGCCGTAATCGACTTCGGTCGGGATACCGGCAAGTTCTTCGATCAGGAACTTGCCGACCAGCCCGGCATGCCACGACGTGCCGCAGGCCAACAACAGAACTTTGGTGAAACCGCGGAAGTCGTCGTCGGTAAGCTTCATCTCATCGAGGAAGACCAGACCGGTGTCTCGAGAGACGCGGCCGAGAATGGTTTCGCGCACCGCGGTTGGCTGCTCAAAGATTTCTTTGAGCATGAAGTGCTTATAGCCGGCCTTTTCGGCCTGCACCGGATCCCAGGTGACCCGCTGTGATTTCTTCTCGATCGTCTCGCCGGCGAGATTAGTGAACCTGACGCCAGTCTTGGTGACGATGGCGACTTCCTGGTCGTCGAGGAACGCCACGTCGCGAGTGTGTTGCAGGATCGCCGGGATGTCTGAGGCGACAAAATATTCGTTGTCGCCAAACCCGACCACCACCGGCGGGCCGTTGCGGACAGCGACGATCTTGTCTGGATCGTCCGACGACAGCAGCACGATCGCGAACAGGCCGCGCAGTTTTGCCATCGCCCGCAATACGGCTTTTTCGAGCCCGTCGTCTTTCCACAGCTCTTCGACCAGGTGGGCGACGACTTCGGTGTCGGTTTGGGTGACGAAGGTGTGCCCCTTCGACTGCAGATCCTGCTTCAGCTCGAGGTAGTTTTCGATGATCCCGTTGTGAACCACGACGATCTTGCCTTTGCAGTCGCGGTGCGGGTGGGCGTTCTCTTCGGTCGGGCGTCCGTGGGTGGCCCAGCGGGTGTGGCCGAGTCCATACGCGCCGGTCAGCGGCTCGTCGCATATCACTTGCTCGAGCTTGGCGAGCTTGCCCGCGCTGCGCCGCATGTCGATGCCCGTGCCATTGACCACGGCGACGCCGGCCGAGTCGTAGCCGCGGTACTCGAGACGGCGCAAACCTTCAATTAAAACAGGAACAACGGGCTTTGGGCCGATGTAGCCGATGATGCCGCACATAACGTCTATCCTGACGTTAGGCGTTCAAAGTTCAAAGTTCAAAGTGACTTGGTACTTTGAAGTTCCTTGCGCTTGGTCACCCAGTCGAGCTTGTTCTCCTGCCGCCCGCGCCCGATTGCCAGGGCGCCGCCGGGCACGTCATCGGTCACCGACGAGCCGGCAGCGACATAGGCATTGCGGCCGATGGTGACCGGCGCAATCAGCGTGGCGTCGCTGCCGATGAATGCACCATCCTCGATCACCGTGCGGTGTTTCGCGGTGCCGTCATAGTTGCAGGTAATGGTACCGGCGCCGACGTTCACTTTGGCGCCCACCGTCGCATCGCCGAGATAGGTGAGGTGGTTGGCCTTGCTGCCCGCGCCCAGTGTCGTGTTCTTGAGTTCAACGAAGTTGCCGACATGGGCGTTCTCGTGCACGTCTGCGCCGGGACGGCAGTGCGCAAACGGACCGATCTGCGCGCCGCTCGCGATTGCCGAGTCCTGAATCACCGTGTGATTCTTGATCAGCACTCGGTCGCCCAACGTCGAGTTGACAATGCGGGTGCCCGAGTGGATTTCGCAGGCGGCACCGATGCTGGTGCCGCCCTCGATGAGCACACACGGGTGAATCACGGTGTCGGCACCGATCTCGACATCGCTGTCGATGTAAGTCGTGGCCGGATCAATCAGCGTGACGCCCGCTGCCATCAACTCTTCGTTCTTCTGCTGTCTAACCATCGCGCTGACCTCGGCAAGCTCTGTGCGGCTGTTGATGCCGCGAATTTCGACGGCGCTCGGAATCGTGTGCGAGGCAACAATATTGCGACGCTTGCGGTGAATGCCGATCAAGTCCGGCAGGTAGTACTCGCCCTGCGCATTATCGGCGCCGATCTTGGTCAACGCCTCGAACAGCGACTCGAGCGTGAACGCGTAAATACCCGAATTGATCTCGCGAATCTCGCGTTGGAGCTTGGAGGCGTCGCGCTCCTCGACGATGCGGGTGATCTGACCGTCGGTGCGGACCACCCGCCCATAGCCGTAGGGCCGCTCAATCATCGCGGTCAGGACGGTCGCCGCGGCGCCGCTGGAAATGTGCGTATCGACCAAGGCCTGCAACGTGCTGCTGCGCAGCAGAGGCACGTCGCCTGAGAGCAGCACCACTGTGCCGGTCTGGCCACGGAGAAGGGGGGCCGCCTGCAGCAACGCGTGCCCGGTACCCAACTGGGGCTCCTGGACGACGAAATGGACATCACCGCGGGCCGCGAGGTGGCTTTGGACTTTATCGGCCGCGTGCCCGACGACCAGCGTGGTGCTCGCCGGACGCAAGGCGCTGGCGGTATCGAGCACCCGGTCGATCAGACTGCGTCCCGCGACCTGATGGAGCACTTTGGGAAGGTCCGACTTCATCCGAGTGCCTTTACCGGCGGCGAGAATGACGACGTGGAGATCGGGCATGCCAGGGATTCAGGGATCAGGGATCAGAAAACCGCAGTCCCAGATCCTTCTAAGGATACCTGTTAACTCGCGGAATTCTTGTGGCGTTCGAGGGCTGCGTAGACGGCCTTGGGGGACAACCCCAGGCGTTCTGCCGTGGCCTTGATCGCTTCCCGCCTGGAGTCATCAATTAATTCTGTTGTTCGCCCAAATACAGCCGCGATCTCCGCGTCGTCCGGGATCTGCTTGGGGGTTTGGTCAGGAGCGAGGGGGCTTGCAACGAAGGCGAACTCGCCACGGGCTTCACGACCCAAGTCACGGAAGGTGTCAGCGGGGCCGACCCACCACTCCTCGTGCATCTTAGTCAATTCTCGACCCAATAATATAGGTCTATCGCCCAATTCAGATAGTGTTCGCTCGATGCGATGCGGCGCCTCGAAGCCAACGACTGGGATGTTGGCATGCGCCGCCACCCAATCGAACCATTCTTTTCTGTCTTTCGACCCAATTGGCGGGAATCCGGCGAATGCGAACCGGGAAAACCTCAGCCCGGACACGCTCAGGATCGCGGTGATTGAACTGGCCCCCGGGATCGGCTCGACCCGACAACCGGCGTCGCGGGCCGAGGCGACCAGACGTGCGCCGGGATCGGAGATGCCCGGCGTTCCGGCATCACTGACCAGGGCGATCGACTCGCCGGTGCGCAGCCGGCGGGTCAGCTGCTCGAGCCGCTCATGTTCGTTGTGCTCGTGCACGCTCAGAAGCGGCGTATCGATCTGGTAGTGGCGCAGCAAATTGCCGGTACGACGGGTATCCTCGGCCGCGACCAGCGCCACTTCGCGCAGCACGCGCAGCGCCCGCAGCGTGATGTCCTCGAGGTTGCCGATCGGCGTTGCCACTACGAACAGCGTGCCCGCCATCCGTGGATTTTATTGTACGATTGGAAGTTAACCCGGTGCCGGCTGAGCCGGCAGTGTGCGACACCGAGGAACATGCACGCCGCTGAACCATTTCCGCATTTCGTCGACGATTACCTGAACTATCTCTACGAGGCGCATCCTAGTAGCGCCACGATGGACGGCGTCCATATTCACGACGACCTCCTCGAGGATTTCAGGCGTCCGGCGATCGACACTCACCTCAGCGCCCTGGCCGGTTTCGCCCGTCGTCTTGACGCCATCCCGGTGTCTCCGCTCCCCGAAATCGAGCAGATCGAACACGGCATCGTGTCCTCGAACGTGCGGTCACGGCAGTTCGAGCTCGAACAGACCCGGTCGTGGGAGCGAAATCCCCAGATTTACGCCGAAACGCTGGCATCCAGTCTGGCCGCGCAGGCGATCTTCGACTATGCGCCCGAGCCGGAACGCGCCCGCCGCATTTTGTCGAAGCTGCGCCAGGCGCCGCGGCTGATCCAGGCGGCGCGCGACAACATCAAAGAGCCGCCGGCGATCTTCGTCAAGACCGGGCTCGACACCCTACGCGGCGTGATGTCGTTCATCGACACCGAGCTGCCGCGCGCGTTTCGCAGTCTCGATGATTTGCATCTGCTGTCGGATCTCGCCGATGCGTCGACCGAAGCGGTGCAGTCGTTAGGCGAGTACGTCGAGTATCTCGAAACCGAGGTGCGGCCCAAGGCCAAGGGGTCGTTCCGGCTCGGTCGCGAAAAGTTCGAACAGAAACTGCGCGTCGACGAAGGGATTTCGTTGCCGGTCGATCGCCTGCTGGCCATTGCCGAACGCGAACTGCGCAAGACGCAGGACGAGTTCCGCACGATTGCCGGTCGCCTCAACGGCGGCGACCCGATCGAAAACTGGCGCAAGGCCAAGCAGCAATCGCACCCGGCGCCCGGCCAGCTGCTCGCGACCGCTCGCGAACAACTGGGCGAGCTGCAGACGTTTCTGCAGCGCAACTCGATCGTGTCGATGCCCGACGACGCAAGCGTCCAGGTGGCGGCGACCCCGGATTTCTTCCGCTGGTCATTTGCCAGCATGTGGACACCTGGCCCGTTCGAAACGCGCGCAACGCGCGCGATGTATTACCTCACCGACGTCGATCCGGCGTGGTCGCAGGAGAAGCAGCTCGAGCACCTGCGTGATTTCAATATCCCGACCCTGTGGACGATCTCGATTCACGAAGTCTTTCCGGGTCACTGGCTCCACTACCAGCACCTGCGCAAAGTGGAATCGAAGGTTCGCCGATCAACGCTGTTTGCGACCGCTTCGTATATCGAAGGGTGGGCACACTACTGTGAGCAGATGATGCTCGAAGCCGGCTTCGGCGGCCGCGATCACACGCTCAAGCTCGGGCAGCTGGCTGAAGCGCTGGTCCGGATCGCCCGGTTTATCGTCGGCATTCGCCTGCACACCGAAGACTGGTCGGTCGAGCAAGGCATGCGATTCTTCCGCGACGAGGCATTCCTCGAGGAGTCGAGCGCCCGCCGCGAAGCCGAACGAGGCACGTTCGATCCGACCTACCTGGTCTACACCGCCGGTAAACTGGCGATCCTGAAATTGCGTCAGGAATGGCAGGAGCAGCAGGGTGGCAAGCCCTCGCTGCGCGCGTTCCACGACACGCTGCTGTCGCATGGCTCGGCACCGTTGTGGGCACTGCGCCGGATGATGCTGGGCAGCGGCGGTGACGGCCAGAGCGCACGGCCGTCGGACGCGGTACTGGAATAGAGAAGTGCCCGGTGCCGGTGCCGGGTGCCGGAGCAAGATAGGAACCTTTTATGCCCCTGTATGAGTATCAGTGCGCAGCGTGCGGTCACCGCTTCGAAGTGATCCAGAAATACTCCGACGCACATATCGAGGTCTGTCCCAAGTGCGGCGGCGCAGTGCGTAAGCTGATATCCTCGCCGGCGATCCAGTTCAAGGGCTCGGGCTTTTACCTGACTGATTACGGCCGCGGCACCAAGACCGAGAGCGCCACGACTTCGGGCGGGAAGGCCAGCAGCAGCGAATCGGGCTCCTCCTCGTCAGAGACCAAGAGTGAGTCAAAGGGCGAGTCGAGCAAGACCGAGACGAAGAGCGAGAGTAAGAGCGAATCGTCGAGTCCTGCGACCAAGAGCGAAAGTTCGGGTTCGAGCACGCCCAGTTCAACGCCCAGCACGTCGAAAGAGTAAATGGGGACAGGTTCGCAGAACCTGTCCCCTATCGTTTTACTGTTCGACCGAGATCCAAACCCGCCAGATACTCCCGAAACGGCTCTGCCAAATCCGGTCTCTGCAACGCGAAGTAGACCGTCGCCTTCAAATAACCCAGTTTGTTCCCGGTGTCATGTCGGACACCTTTTATTTCACAGGTATAGATCGGTCGCTGCTGCAAGAGGCGGCGAAGGCCGTTGGTCAGCTGAATTTCGCCCGAGCGGTCCTCGACCGTTTCCGCGAGGGCGGGGAAGATGTCCGGGGTCAGGATGTAGCGGCCGATGATCGCCAGATTGGACGGTGCTTCCTCGCGCGACGGCTTCTCGACCAGATCGCGAATGCGGTGGACCCCTGGCATCAACTCCTCGGGATCGATGTCGACGATGCCGTAGCTGGAGACGTCGCTGTGCGGCACCCGCTCGACGGCGAGGACCGGCCCATCGAGCGCCTCATAGACATCGATCATCTGACGCAACGCCGGCGGCGTCGCGTCAATCACGTCATCGCCCAACACCACCGCAAACGGCTCATCGCCAACCAGCGGCTCTGACATCAACACCGCGTGGCCCAGACCGAGGGGATCGCCCTGGCGCACGTAGGCGACATGAATCAGATTTGAGATCTGGCGAATCTCGTCGAGCATCTCCGTCTTGCCGCGACGCTCGAGCAACGCCTCGAGTTCGGATGACACATCGAAGTGATCCTCAATCGCGTTCTTGCCACGGCCGGTGACGAGAATCAGATTCGACACACCGGAGGCAACCGCCTCTTCAACGCCGTACTGAATGGTTGGCTTGTCGACCAACGGCAACATTTCCTTGGGCTGCGCCTTGGTCGCGGGCAGGAATCGAGTCCCAAGACCGGCAGCAGGGAATACGGCCTTCCGAATCGGCGCGGGCATTCGGCTAGGATACTAGAACGTCATGCTTGATCCCGCTTATGTCCGCGACAACGTGCAGTTCGTCAAGGAACGCCTCGCTGCGCGCGGTGTCGACCTGACTACCGATCTCGAACAGTTAGCGACGCTCGAGTCGCATCGTCGTCGACTGATTCCTCAGTTGGAGGGGCTCAAGCGCGAGCAGAACACCGCCGGCGACGAAGTGGCGCGGGCGAAGCGGCAAGGTTTGGATGCGCGGCCGATCTTTGACGCGGGCAAGCAGCGTTCGCAGCGCATCAAACAACTGGAAGTCGAACTGGATGCCGCTGAAATGCAGCGCGGCCGCATTCTGGCGATCATGCCGAATGTGCCGCACGAAAGTGTCCCGCTGGGCACCAGCGCTGCGGACAACGTGGTGGTGCGGACCTGGGGAGAGCCGCGCACGTTCGACTTCGAGCCGCGCGCGCATTTCGATCTGGGACCGGCGCTAGGCATCCTCGACTTCGAACGTGCCACGAAAATTTCCGGATCACGCTTCGCTATCCTGACCGGTGCCGGTGCCCAACTTGAACGTGCGCTGATCAACTTCATGCTCAGCCTGCACAGCAATGAGCACGCCTACACCGAGATCCAACCGCCGTATCTGGTGAACGCGAGCACGATGTATGGCACCGGGCAGTTGCCGAAGTTCGAGCAGGACCTCTTCAAGATTGCCGGCGAGTGGGATCTCTATCTCATTCCGACCGCAGAAGTGCCGGTCACCAATCTCTATCGGGGCGAGATTCTCGACGGCCGATTGCTGCCGCTGAAGTACACCTCCTACACTCCGTGCTTTCGCAGCGAAGCGGGGTCGTACGGAAGCGATGTGCGCGGGTTGATCCGGCAGCATCAGTTCGACAAGGTCGAACTGGTGAAATTCAGCGCACCGGAGACCTCGTATGTCGAACTCGAAGGCCTGACCGCGAACGCTGAGCGAGTGCTGCAGTTGCTCGGGCTGCCGTATCGCACCGTGTTGCTGTGCACCGGAGACATGGGATTCTCGGCGGCCAAGACCTACGACATCGAGGTGTGGCTCCCGAGTCAGAAGGTCTACCGCGAGATCTCATCCTGTTCGAACTGCGAATCGTTCCAGGCGCGCCGCGCCAATATTCGCTTTCGCCCGCAGGGAACCGGCAAGACCGAGTTCGTGCACACGCTGAACGGATCAGGCCTCGCCGTCGGCCGGACGTGGATCGCGATTCTCGAGAACTACCAGCAGGCTGATGGCTCGGTGGTGATCCCCGAGGCGTTACGGCCATTCATGGGGGGGCGGGAAGTGATTGAGAAGTGCTGAGCACTTAGCACCCAGCACTTTCAAGGCGTTTCGTAATTCAGCCAGGCTTCCCAGGCCTTGAAGTCGAACGGACGCCCCAGAAAATCTGCGACCAGTGTGGCGGCAGGCTTCGACCCGGCCGGGGCCAGGATCAAGTCGCGATAGCGTCGCGCCATTTTCGCGTCGAGCAGATTATCCGGGTCGAACTGGCTATACAGATCCTTGGCAATCACCAGCGACCACATGTAGGTGTAATACGCCGCGGTGTAGTTGCTGTTGATCAGATGAGTGAACGCGGTGGTGATGTGCGTGTCTTCGACGTACGGCATCGGCGAATATTTGCCGGTCATGTCGCGATCGAAGTTCAAGACGTTGATCAGTTTCGGATCGCGATCGTGCAGCGACAGCGACATTTTGGCGTAGAGCATCTGCTGGCGAATGTCCGACGCCTTGCCCAGTTCTCCGGCGCGGCGCATCTGCTGTACCAGGCGGGCCGGGATCGCTTCGCCGGTTTGATAATGCCTGGCAAAGGTTGCCAGCGTCGCCGGATCCCACGCCCACTCTTCGAGCATTTGCGACGGCGCTTCGCCAAAGTCACGCTCGGCGATGCGGCTGAGGCCGATGTAGTTCAGTCGTCCCGACGACAACGCGTGAAGGACGTGGCCGAACTCGTGGAAGAAGGTCACCACCTGGTCGTGGACCATCAGGCCCGGGTCGCCAGCCTGTCCGCCCGACACACGCGCGGTGAGGACCACCTCTGGAATCTGACGCTGGCCAACGCCGGCGCGCACGGTCGATGCCGACGCGCCACCGCCGCCCTTATCGGCGCGCGGATGCATATCGAGATAGACGCGGCCGACGAGCTGACCGCCTTCAAAGACTTCGTAGGGTTCGACCGACGGATGCCAGACGGGTAACGCGGGCGCGCGCCTGAACTCGAAGCCGAACAACCGGGTCGAGATCGCGAGCACACCGTCGCGGACGCGGTCGTAGGGGAGGTACGGCCGGACGGTTTGCGAATCGAAGGCGTAATTGGTGCGACGGAGCACTTCGGTGTAGTAGCGGCGCTCCCACGCATTGATCGTCGTCGCATTCGGAAAATCCTGGCGCTTACGTTCGAGCAGCAGCGCCATTTCGCGGGTCGCCTTGGGCGTCGACGCCGCGATCACCCGATCGATAAAGTCGCCGGCATTCTTCGCGGTCGCGGCCATGCGATCGGCAATGTCGTAGTCGGCCCAGTGGCTGTTGTTGAGAATGCGCGCCAGTTCGGCGCGCGTGGCGATCATGCGCTCGATGACCGGCACGTTCTCCGGGTAGGCGACGTTGTTGGCTTCGATCACCATGCGGCGGCGCAGGTCGTCACTGTTGGCGTAAAGCATCACCGGCTGCTGATCAGTCGCCTCGGTGGTCAGCGTGATCTTGCCGTTGGCGTCGGGCTTTTTCGCAGCGATGAAGTCGGCGGGAAGACCGTCCAGGTCGGCGGGATCGACCTGCAAGCGGCGCACACCGCTGCGCACGTTGCGGCTGAATTCCTGGGCGATGCGCACGCTTTCGTCGCGCAGCTCTTTGATCCGCTGGCGGGTCGCCGCATCTTTCTCGACGCCGTCACGGCGATATTCGCGCAGGATGCGCTCGACGTAATGCCTGGTTTCGTCGTCGGCGCGGCTGATGTCGATCGCGGCGAGGGCGTCGTAGAGGACGCGGTCGAGGCCTATCTCGGTGGCAAATGCCGAGGCCCGTTGATTGAGTCCCTCGGCCGTCTTGCGCATCACCGCGTCGGGATGCAGGCTGTTGACGATGCCGGCGAGTCCGCTGGCCCCGCCGAGCTCGATGCGGATGTCGTCGTAGGGGCGGAGCGTGTTGGCGACGGTGCGGGCGCCTGTGACCGCGAGGATGGCGTCGAGTCGTGCCCGCGCGCGAGCTAAGCGAGCGTCGACGGCGGCGGTCAGCGACGCGGGATCGGTGACGCCGGCAAAAAACGGCGCGTTACTGGTGGCGTCGCCGGCCGGCTGGCGGGCGTTGGTGGTGACTGAAGACACCAACACGGCGAGCGCGAGCAGACGCAAAAATCGCATGAGAAATGCTACGGGGGCAGCTCGACCTCGTCAAGGCGCGACGGCGGTGCCATAATGTTTTGCTGGTTCGGAGGGATGGCCGAGTGGTTGATGGCGGCGGTCTTGAAAACCGCTGTACCCGAAAGGGTATCGGGGGTTCGAATCCCTCTCCCTCCGCCAATTATTAACTGTAAATTATTGAAGACAATGAACTTACATATTTGAAAATAGCTGTATCCATCTTTTTATCCCACAAAGCTACTGGATGTGGGTTCCCGGATTGACGAAGGAGTTGGTTCGGCAAAAACGGTAAGGTTACGCTTCGGCGACCGGCCCTCTCCTGACTCTTAGCTCCCGACAATGCTTAATGAATTTCAAACCCGCATAAGGCATATCGACCCCCAGTTGCGTGCTGCCGGCTGGAAACTCAGTGACAGGACGCAGGTCCGCCTAGAGGTTCCGGTTGATGGCTACGACGCCGACCCTTGGAACGGCGTCACCGATTATTGCCTGTACGACGCCAGTGGCAATGTGCTCGCCGTAGTGGAAGCGAAGCGCGCCACCCGTAGCCCGCGAGAGGCCGACGAACAACTTCGGCACTACGTCATCGAGATCGCCAAGAAGCAGTCCTTTGCTCCGTTCGGGTTCATGGCCAACGGCCAGAACATCTGGTTTTGGGAGGTTGGCTTAGCCAACCCGCGCCTCCTCGCCGGGTTCTTTACCCCGGCAGACCTGGAGCGTTTGAAGTTCCTACGCCAGAACCGACTCCCGCTCGAAACGACGCCCATCAGTAACTCCATCGTCGACCGCCCGTATCAGCACGAGGCCATTCGCCGAGTTGCGGAAGCCTTCGCCGCCAACCAGCGCCGCGCCCTCCTCGTCATGGCCACCGGCACCGGCAAGACGCGGACCACGATGGCCTTGATCGATGTCTTTCTCCGCGCCCATCAGGCACAGAATGTTCTCTTCCTCGCAGACCGCGATGCCCTCGTCGAACAGACGTTGGCGGACGGCTTCCAGGCTCACTTGCCGCACGAGCCGCGCGACCGGATCTACACCCATCAGATCGACAAGACCAAACGCCTCTTTGTCGCCACCGAGCAGACCCTGGCGCTTTGTTACGCGAAGTTCAGCCCTGGTTTCTTTGACCTGATCATCTTCGACGAAGCCCATCGCTCGCTTTTCAAGCGATTCACCGAAGTCATCGAGTACTTCGACGCCCGCATGATCGGCCTGACCGCCACCCCGGCCAACTTCATCGAGCGCGACACCTTCCGGCTCTTCGGGTGCGACGCCAACGCGCCGACCTTCCTCTACGACTACCCACAAGCCGTGAAAGAAGGCTTCCTAGTCGATTTCAGCCTCTACCAAGCGCACACGGGATTCCAGCGCAAGGGCATCAAGGGCGTGGACCTCAGCGAGGAGGACCGGAACGCTCTCGCCGAGCAGGGCATCGACCCCGACAGCCTCGACTACGCGGGCACGGAACTCGAAGTTGACGTCAGCAATAAGGACACCCTCCGCAAGCAATGGGAGGAAGTCATGCACGTCTGTCTCAAGGACCAGTCCGGCCAGTTGCCCGGCAAGACGATCGTCTTTGCGATGACCAAGAACCACGCCCACCGCATCGCCGAGCTCTTCGAAGAGATGTACCCGCAACACGTCGGCCTCGTGCAGGTCGTCACGTCAACGACCGAGCGAGTACGCGACGGCAGTTATGGCGATGGGCTGATCACCAAATTCAAGAAGAACAACCTGCCGCGCATCGCGATCTCCGTGGACATGCTCGACACCGGCATCGACGTCCCCGAGGCCGTGAACCTTGTCTTCATGAAGCCCGTGCAGTCTCGTATCAAGCTCTGGCAGATGATCGGACGCGGCACGCGCAACAACCAAGCTTGCAGGTTCCACGACCGGCTGCCGGAGGGCAAGAAGACCGAATTCAAGATCATCGACTTCTGGCAGAACGACTTCAACAAGAAGGCCGACGACAAGCCGCCCACTGACGTGCCGGTGCTCGTCTCGATTTTCAACGCGCGACTCAAGCTCCTTGCGCACCATCTGGACGACCACACCGCCGAGACGTTTCGCCAAGCGCTCGCCGACCTGCGCACCATGGTGGCGCGTGTTCCTCGCGAGTCCTTTCCCGTGAAAAAGGTCTGGCTACAAGTCGGCCACGTGTGGGAGGACGACTTCTGGATGCTCATCACCCCGGCAAAGCTGGACTTCCTCCGTCTACACATCGCGCCACTCCTTCGATTCGCCCCCGATGTCGACGTGGCCGCCGAAACCTTCACCCACAAGGTGGAGCGGTTGAAGCTCCAGATCGTCCAGGCCACACCGTCGCCGCAGCTGCTTCAGTCGATCGCGGAAGATGTCAGCCTTCTGCCCGACATCAAAGAGCGCGTGGGCTCTTCACCGAGCGCCGCACTCGCTCTTTCCCCGAACCTGGCGACCGCCACACCTGCGCAACTCACGCAGATCATCCGCGACCTCGCGCCGGAGATGAAGAACCGTCGGAACCGTCCGAGCGCCTTCTTGAAGATCGACCTGCCCGACTTCATCGAGACACATGGGTACATCTCGGTCGGCGAAGGCGGGCACCAGATCCTCATCGAAGCGTACAAGCGTCGCGTGGACGCCCGAGTTCTTGAAGTCGTCGAGCGACACGCCGCACTCGCTGCCATACGCGAGGGCCGCGAGGTCAGTGACGACCAGTTGGTAGACCTGGAGCGGACGCTTCACCGTGAACTGGGCCGGGACGACATCCAACTATCGAGCCGCAATATCCGCCTTGCCTATGGCTTGCGCGTGGACAACTTTCTGGCGTTCCTCCGCCACCTGCTCGCCCTCGACGCCATCCCCGAGTACCCTCAGGTGGTGCAGCGCGGCTTCGAGCGGCACATCCAGGCTCACAACTACAACGCTGAGCAGATACGCTTTCTTCGCAGTGTTCAGGAGGTCTTCCTCGAGAAGCGCACCCTCGTCGAAGCCGACCTCTATGACCCACCGTTGACCAATTTCGGACGGAATGCCGTCGAACGCTTCTTCACGCCACAGGAAATCGGCGACCTCCTCCGACTCGCAGAATCGCTCGCCGCCTAAACCATGCTCACCGACACCACACTCCGTTCTGCCGTTGAGACCCTATGGGACAAGCTGTGGTCGGGCGGGCTGGCCAATCCCCTCGACGCCATCGAGCAACTCTCTTTCCTGCTCTTCCTGAAACGCCTCGATGAGCGGGAGCAGGATGCCGAGCGCGCCGCCACACTCCGCGGGAAGACGTTCACGCCGGTCTTCCCGGACCCCAAGCTTCGCTGGTCCTACTGGACGCAACTCCGCGCCGACGAGGCGCTCAAACACGTCAGGGAACATGTTTTTCCATTCCTCAAGACCTTGGGCGGCGCAGGCGGCTCTTTTGCGGCTCAGATGGAGAATGCCGAGTTCAAAATCAACAAGCCGAGTTTGCTCATTGAGGCGTGCAGGGCCATCGACGCCATGCAGATCTCGGCACAGAACCAAGATGTCCAAGGCGATCTGTACGAGTACCTGCTCGGCAAGCTCAACATCGCTGGGCAGAACGGCCAATTCCGCACGCCGCGCCACATCATCCGCATGATGGTCCAGATGCGCGACCCGCGCCCTGGCGAGCGCATCTGCGACCCTGCGGCCGGAACCTGTGGTTTTCTCGTCAACGCATGGCAGCATCTCCTCGAAAGCCACACCGACCCGCGCGACATCTCGTACGACGAAGAGGGTTACCCCCACGGCCTAACTGGCAGCAGACTCACCAAAGACGAATACGAGTTCAGCGAAACCAAGGCGCTGACCGGCTACGACTCCGACTCGGGTATGACGATGCTCCGCATCGGCAGCATGAACCTCATGCTCCACGGCATAGCCGCCCCGAACTTTCGCTACACCGACGCCCTCTCGAAAGCCTTTACCGAAGAACGGGCCTACGATGTGGTCCTTGCGAACCCGCCCTTCAAGGGTGCAATCGATTCAGCTGATGTCAATCCCACGCTCCCGGTCAGGTGCAAGAAAACCGAGATCCTCTTCCTCCATCTTTTCCTGCGCCTGCTTGAGAACGGTGGCCGCGCTGCCGTCATCGTCCCAGACGGCGTGTTATTCGGCTCCTCCAACGCCCACGTCGACGTCCGCAGGAAGATCATCGAGGAGAACCGTCTCGACGGGGTCGTCTCCATGCCCTCGGGTGTCTTCCGCCCCTACGCAGGTGTGTCCACCGCTGTGCTCCTTTTCACCAAGGGCGGCAGGACGGAGAACATTTGGTTTTACGACATGGAGCACGACGGCTATTCACTGGATGACAAACGGCAGAACGTCGCCGAGAACGACATCCCCGACGTGCTGGACTGCTGGATTCATCGGCGGGATGCCAAGTTCCACCAGAAGCGTGCTCAGCGCCTAGCCGAACTGCAAGGGCGAATCGTCCCGCTTAAGAAGGATCGCCTCGAACACCACGCCATCATCCACCGGCTGAAGTTCGAAGAAGTGGTTTCCAAGGCCGCGGACAAGGCTCGCGTCGCCCGCGACAAGGCGGAGGCCGAACTGGCCGAACTCCAGTCTCGCGTGACGCCATTGCAAACGGAGATCAATCAACTCACTCGCCAGTTCTGGGTGACGAGGGATCAGGTGCAGGCGAACACTTACGACCTGTCCGCCAGCCGCTACCGGCAGGTTGAGCAGGACGACGAGTTTTACGCAGAGCCGCGTCACACGCTAGAGCGGCTTCGCAGACTAGAAGTTACGGCGACACGTGATGTCGCAACGTTGGAACGGATGCTCGCGAAGTCGTGAAGGCACTGACGATACAACTCGCCGAGGTCATGACCATTGACCGGGCAGCCGCCACAGAGGCCGAGTGTCGAAACTTGCCATACGTCGGTTTGGAGCACATCGAAAAGGAGACAGGTCACTTCAACGCTGATTTTCGCCGGGAGCCTGAGACGCTTCTCGCTGCCAAGTACCGGTTCACCCCTCGTCATGTGCTTTACGGCAAGCTGCGGCCAAATCTCAATAAGGTAGCGCTTCCAGCTTTCGATGGTGTGTGCACGACCGAAATACTTCCGCTGCTTGCTGAGCCGAAGGCGCTGGATCGCCGCTACCTCTACGCTGTCCTACTGTCGCAACAGTTCGTGAAATGGGCGAGCAATAGTGTTTCCGGCGCCAACCTGCCGCGTCTCGACCCTGACCGTTTGCGCGAGTATGAGTTCGATCTGCCTGATCTGTCCGAGCAGAGGCGAATCGCAGACCGATTGGAGCACGCAGACCGGCTGCGCCGCACCCGCCTCTACGCCATCGGGCTCACCGACACGCTCCTCCCTGCCGCGTTTCTCGAATTGTTTGGTGACCCGCGAACCAATCCGAAGGGCTGGGATGGGGGAATCATCGACGACGTTGTGGAGTTCTCGCAGTATGGCACTTCAAAGAAGTCGAATTCAGCGAGGCGTGGATATCCGGTCTTGGGGATGGGAAACATCACGGAGAGAGGGTCCATTGACCTCTCCACGCTGGCCTACGTCGACCTTCCCAAGAGCGAATTTGAGAGCCTCGCCCTTCAGCGCGGAGACATCATATTCAACAGGACGAACTCCACCGAATTGGTAGGAAAAACGGCTTGCTGGAATCTGGACATGAATGCGGTGGCGGCGTCGTACCTCGTACTGCTACGGCTAAAGCCGAGAGTCCTGCCGGAATTCTTCTCGGCACTACTGAATACCGGATACTTCAAGAACCTATTCCGCGACCGATGCAAGAAGGCGGTCGGTCAATCGAACATCAGTCCGACTCTGCTGAAGGAATTCCCGGTCTACGTACCCCCACTACCCATTCAGGAGAAGTTCGCGGCCCTAGTGGAGCGCGTGGAGCGCCTGCGTGGGGTGCAGTGGGAGGCGTCGCGTCAGGCCGAGCACCTCTTCGCCTCGCTCCTACACAGCGCGTTCAACGGTTGATTCCGCCCAAATGTCCACAAGGGGCTGCCCGGCGCAACAACATCGGCTCCAGATGTGCCTTAGTCTGCACAAGAACGTATTCACACCCTTGGACTGTGGCCTGTAGTGGCCTAACGTGCTGCCTGCGCTTGACCCAGATCTCAACTAATCACAGCCCACTCAGCGGTCTGAACTGTTCGAGCCACACCGACGCGCGTCTTGCCGATCTCAGCTTCGTGAGTTGAAGCCGCGGAGCTCGCGCACCACACCCGCGATGATCTCCTGCGCGAGCGGCACATGTGAGTCGGTCGGGTTCGAGAGATCCCGAATGATCTCCGCCTGCCGGCTGGCTTGAACGGCCCCGTAGCTGGTGAACGTCGTCATCACGTTCTCATGCCCGATGTTCTGGCTCCACGCCTTAAAGGCTTCTGGCGTTTTGCACCGCGTTTGGCCGAGTGTGACGAGCGTTTTTCTTAGACTGTGAGGATTAAAGTACGGCAGACCCACGCCCTCGAAGGCCTGTCGAAAGATGGCGCGGATAGGTGAGGCCGTGCGCCAGTGCTCACGCTTGATGCCAATAACCTGGAACAGATGTGATGCCCCTACGACCGTGTGGGTCGCCGGGAAGAGAGGATCGTCGGGTCCCCACAGTTTCTGTTCGACCAGGTAGGAAATCCAATCCACGACGATTTCCCGGATGTTGTCTCCAACGGGGAAGAAGTATGTGGCAAACGTCTTACTGTTCTTGGTGTTCACCTCGCGCGCGTCCTGATCCACGCGGTCTGAAGTGAGGTCGATGTGTTTCAGCTTCAGGGATGCGATGGCGCTGTCCCGTGCCCCCGTCAGCAGTGTAAAGGCGACCAGTGCCCGGTTGCGCTTCTCAACCTCAGACCTGTGCGGCATGGCCGAGATCACATGCTTGACCTGCTCCAGGGTCGGGCAACTCTTCTCGCGCCGCGCTGTCGCCACCCGCGTGTCCTTGTCGGAAAGGTTGAAGTACTCCGCGTCAGAATACCGGAGGGATCGGTATCCTGGCTGGCCGGCCAGCCACACGAAGAACCGTTTGAGGTGTCCCAATGTGGCGTGCGACGTCGCCTTGCTGAGGCGTTCGCCGGTACGTCTGCTGGTCTGCTCCGCCAGCTTGTTCTTGAAAGCGATCGCTTGTTCGTAATGGAAGGTCTTGAAATCTCGGAACCTGCCGTGGGCCTCGAAGCGAGCCAACGCCATGGCGGTGGCGTCCACGGTGGCTTCGTTGTGGCGTTTCGCCTCTTTGAGAAACGCGAAATATCGTCTTTTGATCCGCTCGTTTTTGGCGTTGTGCGCTGTCATGGTTGCACCTGATTGTCAGAAGGCACTGTTTACGGAGGGGTCTGCGCTATCGCCTATGTGTTCCAGACCTTGTGGCATCCTGATCTCCAGAACCCCTCGGATTTCGTGCAACCTGGTTAGGTTGATGCGGCGATACATCAGTGCTTCGCACTGCGGACAGATGCCTATTAGATTCCCTAGCGTCGGAGTCTTCGGCTCGTAGTCAGCCATACCGCCGGCGGGTACTCTCGGCACCCGGCAGCGCATACAGTAGATTTCACCTGCCGCGCACGACTGCCTATTCTTCGTCCGCCTCGCACGAAGAAAGGCGGTGAGATCGCGGCCTAACAGTAGCGTTGGCCGCGTGTCGTCGCATGTCGGTAGTCCTCGTCTGATCCACTCGCGGACGGTGTTCCTGTGCACGCCGAACAGACATGCAGCCTCCTCGACCGTATAGCTACGGTGGACCTTGGCAAGGCGGTGGTTCGGGTGGCGCATGGTGATACGGCGTGAACGCCGGAGCGCCGTTACCGATTCCCCCAAGTCGTACGGCGGTCCGCTTCCAGGCGCCGCACCAAGGCGCGAATTTCGTCATCAGGCTGGCTGGAAATACGAGCGGCGTTCAGGGCCGCCACTTCGACCGCGGGCCAACCCACGGCACGCGCTCCAAGGCTGACGGGCTTCGGCCAGAGCCGTTGAGAGATGCGCAGGTAGATGGTGGAGCGTGAGTATCCGGTTTCCGCCTCAACCTGCTTGCGGCGAAGGATCGTTAGTGGTGATCGAACGAAGTCTGCCATGCGGAACCCCCCTTGTGGAGCGTCCCCGGCCTTTAGGGGAACGCAAGGCCAGTAGACCAGCCGGCGGGGGGCGGTTTCCGCAATTGCGGCCTAGCAAATCCGCAATTGCGTATCAGGAGGATGTTTTTGCGCGCCGCTGTCTAGCGTCCGGAATCTTGCGAAGGTGGTCTTCGATTGTCCGAGCGGCTACGTGGGCGCCGATCATGTCCGTAAAGGACTCGATGATGGTTCCCGCGGCAGACGGTTTCGTGATGTCGATTTTCAATCCATCGCACAGCGCAGCGATGATCGTTAGCAAGGTCACTCGCTCGCGCTCGCCAAGCGGGTTGTCGAGCGCTGCCTTATCCTGAACAGGGTCTGGCTGAGCCGGCGCCGGTGCCGACCTCCGCTGAGCTGCGATAAACGCGGCCAACGCCGACGAGCGGACCGCAAGCACGCTCCCCTCCGGAAACGCGCGACGCGAGCGACTCGAATTAGAGCCCTGCGGTTCTAACCGAAACCGGTTGTCCTCGGAGTGTACGTCGGCGCCGCCGATCTCTCCGATGTTGATGAAGTTGCGATTCGCGCCGAACTCATAATCGTGTTCAAGCTGCTTACGCGCGACACGGTTCATGACGACGTCCCATAGCCCCTCTATTCGGGTGATGCGTTTCGGCACCTCGGTACCAGCCTCGTTGGTGTGGTACTCAGTCGCCTTGGTATCGACCGGGAGGTAGACAGACAGCGGCAGGTGCCCGTCTAAGGCGAGACGCAAAAGGTGAACCTCGTCGAAGGGCGCCGCGAGGCCATTCTCAAGGTATTGCGCGGCCTCGCCCAGTGAAAGCCACGATCGCAGCTCAAGGAGATGGAGGGGTACGTTCACGCGCGGATCGCCACCACGTCGGCTGGCTTCGACGTGGCAAACCGGGCCCATGACGCCATGAGGTCTCGGCGACGGTCAAAGAGGTCAGTGCGGTTGTACGCAGCTTCTGTCTTGTCGCGGAGGGTATGCGCGAGCGCGGCTTCACATACTGCACGCGGGACATTGGTGCGTTCCGCGGCCCAATCCCGGAACGTGGAACGGAACCCGTGCGTCGTCAGGTCGGTTCGTTTCATCCGACGTAACGCCATCAGGAACACCATGTTGGAGAGGGGCTTGTTAGGCGAGCGGCCGGGAAAGACGTATGTGCCGCCATCGGACAGGCCCTTAGCGCGCTCGAGGATTTCGACGCATCGCGCCGACAGCGGGACGCGATGTTCAGCTCCCGCCTTCATGCGAGTAGCGGGGATGGTCCACGTCTTCGCTTCTGTGTCGAACTCCGCCCAAGTGGCGTTCAGTGTCTCCGCCGTTCGTGAGGTGCAAAGAATGGTGAACTCTAACGCGAGCTTGACCACTTCGCCCGAGTCGGAGTCTCTGAGCGCTTGGAGAAATGCTGGCAGTACTTGATACGGAAGAGCCGCGTGATGCCCTCTAGCCGCGCGCTGTTTGGGTAGCACCTTCGTAATACCTTGGGTCGGATTGTCTCCCGAACAGAAGCCCTGAGCTTTGCACCACTCGAAGACAACCCTAATCCGCTGGAGCACCCGCCGGGACGTTTCGGGTCGCTTCAGCCAGGTCGGGCTGAACGCGGCGAGTATATCGGCGCTCCTGACAGCGTCCACCCGCTTTGCTCCAAACGCCGTGAAAATGGTGTGAAGCGACGCAAGCCATTGCTTGCGGTGCTTGTCGTTCTTGAAAGCCGCGGAGTGCGCCTTGTGAACCTCTGTGGCGGCCTCTTCGAAGGTCGGCACGGTTCGGCGCTCCTGCCGTCGTTCTGCCAGAGGATCACCGCCCAATCGTGCGATCCGTCTAAGCCGCCGTGCTTCTTCCCGCGCGTCAGCGAGCGATACCAAATCGACGCCGCCTAGGCCGATGTCCGACCGCCGACCCTTCACTACCGTTCGCAGCACCCAGCTCTTTGACCCGCTTGGTGCGACGAACAAATACAAGCCGCCGCCGTCAGCGAAGCGACCAGGCTGCGCGGCTGCGCTGACGGTTCGCGACGTAAGGACTTTGTGGGGGTGTCGCCTAGCCATATTTCCTCCCTCGTCTGCTCCCACACTTTATGTGGGAACATCTAGGAAGTCAAACGACGGCATAGGACGACCGAATGACCGTATGTCACTTAAATTACTACTGTTAATGAACGTAGTTAGAACACCACGGACTGATTACAGGCGGACTCTCCCTCCGCCACCTTCCTAGTCGCTAGCGGATCCCCAACGCCTTAATTCGCGAGGCCAGCGTCGTCGGCTTCATCCCCAGCAGCGCCGCCGCACCGTCGGGCCCGAAAATCTTGCCGTTGGTCCGGGCGAGCGCGGCTTCGAGTGTGTGGCGCTCAAACTCGCGAAGTTCGGCACGCGTGATGATCGCTGGAGCGGCTGCGGCGACGACGGCGTGAGGGTGCGGATGTTCCCGCAACTCACTCACCCTGGCCGCGAGAAAATCGCTCACAAAGCGCAAGTCGTCGAGCGTTTCCGCAGACGGCACGGCGCGGTCGAAGACGGCGAGGACACCGAGGGTCTGCGCGCCTGTGCGGATGGGGAAGCCGAGAAAAGAGCGAATGCCTTGACGGGACACCCAGCCCGGATTCGCCAGCCAGTCTTCGTCGCCGCGAAGGCCCCGGACGACCATCGGCTGACCAGATTCTGCAATTTGAGCGATCTTGCCGCTGCCGCGTCGCAGATAGCTGAATTCGCCATTGAGGCGGCCATAGTTGCCGCCCCCGGTCGGTGCGCCGGCACTGCCCATCAGCCGCAGACCGAAGTCATCGTCTCTCAACCACACCCGGCAGAGCACCACCGATGGCGCGGCCAGTCCGTCCGCGACGATTTGACACAGCTCCGCTGGCGTTCCGGCCCGCAAGGCGGCAATCAACGCATCGCGCAAATCAGGCAGCAATCGCGAGATATTACGATATTTCGTTGTAGATAAACACAACGATATTTCGTAGTTACTAAAACCACGAAATTTCGTAGTGTCGATACGGCGGACTATGGATGCCGGGTCGCGGCGGCGTACTGGCTACTGGGACCCGGTATACAGCGACCCGGACCCCGAAACCCCTCGGAGGAGCCCCAAAACGCGCGGCCGCGCCAGAAGAGGGCAGGTCCATTTTCCGTGCTACGTTGGACGCGTGAAATTTTCCGTTCGCGTATTCGCAAGTGTCACGCTCGTCGCCTCACTCTCGCTGGTCGCCGCGTGCGGCGGGCGCGACGACTTCGAAGCAGAAGGGCAGCCGTCAGCCATGGCCGATTCAGGAATTACCGCACTTCAGAAGAATGACGTTACGCCGGGCACGGGCGCCGAAGCCACAGCCGGCCAGACCGTGCGCGTCCATTACACCGGGTGGCTCTACGACCCGTCCAAGCCGGATAAGAAGGGCGACAAGTTCGACAGCTCCAAAGATCGCAATGAGCCGTTCGCGTTTCGGCTCGGCGGCCGCGAAGTGATCGAAGGATGGGACGAGGGGGTGGCCGGAATGAAAGTTGGCGGCACGCGCATCCTGACCATCCCACCCGCAATGGGTTACGGCGCGCGCGGCGCCGGCGGGGTCATTCCGCCCAACGCGACGCTGCTGTTCGAAGTCGAACTGCTCGATACGAAGTAGTTCTCAGCTCCAGTTTCCAGTTGCCAGTTCAAAGGGCCCTTTGTCGTCACTTTGGCCCTTGCGGCGGCTGCGACTGGCAGCACCTGACTTATCCGGAGCAGCTCGCTCGCAAGCACGGTGAGCTGAGCGAACTGCTCCGCATCTCTCTCGGGTGCGAGGCACCTGCTGTCGGCCCGGTCATCGGCATGACCGTCGACGACACCGGATGGCCGTGGCGCTTCCGTCAGAAAGCCTCGTTCGTCTTCGGCGAATCGCCGGATCGCCGCTCGTCGGTGATCGGCCATTACGCCGCGCAATCGCGTCGCGTGATTCCCATCGTCGAATGCCCGGTCCATGCGTCGCGCGCCAATCGGATCGCGTTCGCGTTGCATCAGCATCTCGCCCGCGCGCGCGTGTCTGCGGCGGGACCGACGCTGCGTGGCATCCTCCGTCATCTGATCGTGCGAACGAACCACGACGAAAGCGAAGCCGTGGCCATGCTGGTGGTGACCCGTAACGACAAGACGCTGCGCACGCCCATTCGTGCCTTGCTCGCCGGTCCTGACAAACCAGACGGGTTTTTTCTCAACATCCACGATCGACCTGGGCCCTTCATGGTCGGCCGGGAGACGATCAAGATCGCCGGACGGAGTCACGTGCGCGAGACGGTCGGCGGCGTATCGTTCCTGATCTCGCCCACCGCGTTCTTTCAAACCAATGTTGAAGCCGCCAACGTGTTGCTGTCATTGGTCCTCGCCCACACTCCGCCGGCGCCCGTCCTGAGCGTGCTCGATCTGTATTCAGGCAGCGGCCTGTTCACGATGCCGCTCCTCGCCCGAGGGCACTACGTGACCGCTGTTGAGGACAACCAGCAGGCGATGTCCGATGCCGAGACCAACCTGCGGCTGAATCGCCTGCCGACGGATCGCGTGCGACTCTACGCAGGGCGCGTCGAAGACGCGCTCGACCGGCTGGATCGCGATCGGTTTGATCTGGTGATCCTCGATCCGCCGCGTCAAGGCTGCCCGCCCGAGGTGTTGCAGACGGTGTTCGCCGGCATTCGCCCGGATCGGGCGATCTACGTGTCGTGTAGTCCGGAAGCGCTTGCCGCGGAACTCCCGATGATCACTGGAGAGGGCTATGTGATTCGCAGCGTGGACCCGGTCGACATGTTCCCGCACACCACGCACATCGAGACAGTGGCGGTGTTGGAAAACCACAGATAGCACGGACGCCAAACCAAAGATTGCTCGATCTCAGGAGCGTTTGACCGTTTTCTCGACGTAGGCGCGGACCCGCTCCTGCACTTCGGGATGGCCCCATGCCTCGAGCACTTCGGCGTTGAGTGATGCCGAGGCAAACACGCGATCGAGGAGCGGCGCGGTGAACGTGCGCTTGGTCAGCTCGAAGGTCTTCGCCGGAATCTGCGCGAGTTGATCTGCCACCTCGCGCGCGCGTGACAAGAGGGTAGCGGGGTCGGCGATCTCGTCAATCAACCCGAGTTCGAGCGCCTCGTGTGGTTGGACGGTGCGGCCGGAATAGACCAATTGACGGAAAGCGGCCGGTTGCACGCGCGCACCAACAATCTCGAAGGGGAGGGTTGGAAAGGGCACACCGACCGCGAGCTCAGGAACCCCGATACGCGCCGTTCCGTCGGCCATGATGCGGTGATCGCACGCAGCCGCGATGATGCAGCCACCGGCAATGGCGTGACCGTTCACTGCGGCGACAACCGGTTTAGGGAAAGACACGAGGGCCAGGAAAAACGCTTCCATCGCCGGCAGAAACTGTCCCAGGTAGGGCGCTCCGCCGGCCAAGACCCGAAACAAATCGACGCCGGCTGAAAACGACGACCCGGTCCCGATCAGGACCAGCGCTTTTGCCGGCCCTTCGGCGATCTGTTCCAGTTCGTTCACCAGCGTGTCACAGAACTCGGCATCGAGCGCACTGACTTTGCCATGTGCCATGCGAACGATAGCCACTGAACCTGAATCCTCGCGAACGATCACGTTGAGAAGGATATCCTTTACTGATGTCGGTTGCCACACCTCGACCAGCTGCGACCGTCGTGGTGTTGCGCGCGCCAGACGACTCCGACCCGTTCGAAGTCTTACTGGTGCGGCGCAACGACAAGGTCGCCTTCATGGCTGGCGCATACGTCTTCCCGGGCGGCCGAGTGGACGATGCGGACATCTCCGCCGCGGCGCAGTCGGTCGACGCTTCCGCTCCCCGGTCGCGCTTTAGCGATCTCGATCCGCAAACCGATCGCTCGTACCGCATCGCCGCCGCGCGCGAACTTCGCGAAGAAGCAGCGGTGACGATCAACGCCGACGACCTGATTCCACTTGCGCATTGGGTGACGCCGGACATCGAGACGCGCCGCTACGACACGCGCTTTTTTCTTGTCCGCATGCCCGAGGCGCAGATCGCCAGGCACGACGACAGTGAAACGACGGCTCTCGAATGGCTTCGTCCGGCCGATGCGATCGCGCGCAGCCGCGCCGGCGACCTCCTGCTGCCGCCGCCCACGTGGACAACCTTGCAACGGTTAGCGCGCTATCGCACGTTCGCCGACGCCCTGGCGTGGGCCTGCAGCACCGCCCTCCCGCGCGTGCAGCCTGGCTTACTTCGTGACGCCGACAAGACGATGCTGACGCTGCCCGGCGACCCGAGTTATCCGACCATTGACGGTTGGGAAGTGCCGGAGGACACGCGCTTTCTCCTGCAGGACGGACGATGGCAGCCAGTCAAGCCTTAACCGCGCTCGGGGCCGCCCGGCGTCGGACCCGCTGGTCCTGATGCTGGCGCGCGGGCCTGCAGGTTATCGCTTCACAGCCAAGGCCATGCAGCACGCGATCCCCGACGCGCGCCTGCGTGTCTAAAGGTGTCGAACACCGCAGGGGATCAGTCCGGATTGATAAACCTGTACAGCACTCTGATCAAGCGATACGCCTCGGGCATCGTGTCGCGCGTGAAGGCGACGGTGTCCGGCGCGACGAGCTCGATCTCGCGAAACGCGGACGCGACTTCTGGATACGTGAAGTTGCGATACCGCAACTGCACGTTGTACGGACCTTGACGTTGTGGGGGAGATTTGCGTGCGCCCCCAACGCCGTCGCGCGCGGCTTCTTGAATTTCCCGGCGCGCCGCTGATAACGACTTCGATTCGACCGCGCGCATATTGATCGCCCGCTTGACGGCGACGCCACGCACCGCAGGTACCGACTCCTTCACCTCCGCCACCGCCACATCGTCTCCCGTCACCGCGACGATCGGGACGCCATACCAGGCCGCGAGGGCGGCATTCATCCCGCCTTCACCGACCGACCGGCCGTTGATCTGCAGATCGCGAACAATCCCCGACCCGGTATGCGCAAAGAGCCCGCGCGGTGCGTCGGCCTTGGCGTGGTAACCGACGAAGATGATTGCGTCGAAGGACTCGTCGAGACCCTCCATCATCCCGTGTCGCTTGAATGAGTGGCTGATCAGCCGGGCGCGCGGATCGAGATCCTCAGGGAGCAGATTACGCTGGCTGCCGTGGGAGTCGTTGACCACGACTTCGGTGGCGCCGCCGTCGAACGCCCCGCGAATGGCGGCGTTGGCGTCCTCGGCCATCAGTTTGCGGGCCCGCCCGTACTCCGGTTGGCCAGCGGACGTCTGATCATCGCCGGTGACACCGGAGATGCCTTCGAGATCGACGGAGATGTAGACCTTCTTGCTCTGGCGTGCAGTGAGAGGGAGCGCGGCCGCAGAAAATACCAACACGAAGGACACGAAGATCACGAAGGAACGATTCATGGAAGCCTCCAACCGAGATGGTCGGGAGCAGCTTAGATCAAATGAATTTCTTCGTGGCCTTCGTGTCGTAGAGTCGCCTTTTATCCCTGTGCGGGGCTGTCGTCGGGGATCTGCAACGCCGTCCGCACGAACAGTTCTTCAGGCAACGCGCCCATGATTTCGACCGTGTCGTTGACGATCGTCTTCGGTACGCCGGTGACGCGGAAGCGGCGCGAGAGTTCCATGAACTCGGTGGCCTCGATGGCCGACGAGGTGATGTTCGGGTTGGCGTAGGCCATCTTGTGTGCCAGGACGACCGCCCTGGGGCAATGCGGTCAAGTCGGCGTGCTGAAGACCTGAATGTTGGTCGGCTTGTCGACCGCGGCGAGGAGCTTCAGCGTCTCGTCCTGCAGATCGAGATTGCCGGTGCCGGCGATCAGAATCGCCTCGACGAGTCCGACAAACTCATACCCGGTGGGCGCGCCGAACATGCGCATGCGGGTGTCCTGGCCGTCGCCGAGCAGGACCATCGCCGGCGTTTTATCGATCCCGTATTTGGCCCGCTCGTCGAGATCGAGAATAAAGTTTTTTTCGACGATGGTGATCTTGTCGTTGAGACGCGCCACTTCGTCGAGCACCTGCTTGGCGACGACGCCGCTTTCCGAGCCGCCGATGGCTTGGGTGAAAAGCAGCACGGTGACCGGTTTGGTGATCGCGGAGAGATGCTCTTTGAGGACCTGTTCATCTTGCGGGGATAGCAGCGACATACATAGGATTATAGGACCGCTCACGGTGGGACCGCTGGCTGCGCTCACGGTGGGACCACTCGCTCACGCTCGTGGTGGGACCGCTCGCTGCGCTCACGGTGGGTCGCACCCGAAGGGTCCCACCCGAAAGGGTCCCACCCGCAGGGTCCTACCGCGAAGCGGTCCTAACCTAAAACTTGAACAGATCGTCGAAGGCTTTTTTGGCGCCAGATGGCTCAGATGGCTTGCTCGCTTGCGCGGATGAGGTTTCGCGCTCATATGACGTGCGCGGCGTATAAAGCGTGCACTCATTCGCGACGTCTTTCAGGGGGATCCGCACCAGGATGATCTGGCTGCATTCCCAACGGGCGCCGGGATCGAAATACATGCATTGGGCGCACGAGCGGAGGTCCTGGCTGCACTTGGTGCACTTACTGCGTGAAAAAATCTCGGCGTCGACGTGACTGCCGCAACGCGAACAACGGGCGACCTGGTGAAAGCCCGGCATGTTCGGGTTGCGCGCGCCTTCCGATGAAATGCGCCGCGCCCCCGCGGGTGCACCCGGTTCCCGGTCGGGCCGGGGCGCGCCCCCGCCTTCTGGACGCGGCCCCTTTCGCTCCCGGCCATCGTCCTGGTAGCCGCGTTGTTTGTACTTCCGGTCGTCGCTCATTCAGGTCTCGGGTCTTTGCGATCAGCTCTCAGCAAGCTCAGCCTACTGCAACACTTGCACGAAGGCGAGCCAAACGGCGCGCCCCCCACCGGCGCACGAAGTGCCGCCGGTCCCACCGCGTAGCGGTCCCACCCGCGCAGCGGGTCCTAGATGGATAGATACGCTTTTCTCACGGCATCTGACGCGCGGAGTTGGTCGGGTGTTCCGTGGACCACCAGCGTGCCGCGCTCGAGAACGTAGCCATAGCGGGCGTGCGCCAGCGCGGCATGAAGGGCTTGCTCGACGATCAGCAACGCCACTCCCTGTCCGTTGATGTGATCGAGCGCCGCAAACAATTGTTTCACCACCACCGGCGCCAGCCCCAGGGACAGTTCATCGATCAGCAGTAGTTTGGGATCTGCGGCGAGACCCCGGCCGATGGCGACCATCTGTTGCTCGCCTCCACTGAGCCGCGCCGCATCCTGCGTCCACCGCTCTTTTAAGCGCGGGAACAAGCCGACGATGTCGTCGACCAGTGCGCGACGGCGGGCTGTGGGGACGTGATTGCCGGCGAGCTGGAGATGTTCGCGGACGGTGAGCGTCGGCCAGATCCGCCGCCCTTCGGGCACGTGCGCGATGCCCAGTGACGCAATCTGATGCGCAGCGAGACCACGTAACGACCTGCCCTCGAAGTGAATGTCACCGCCGCCAATCGCGGCGAGGCCACTGATCGCGCGCAACAAGGTTGATTTCCCTGAGCCGTTGGCGCCGGCGAGCAGAGCCGAGGTCCGCGCCTCGAGATCAAAGGAGACGCCGTTGAGGGCACGAATCGGCCCGTAAGCGACAGCCAGATCGCGAACACTGAGCATCATTCGCCCAGATACGCTTTCTTGACCGTGGCGCTCGACAGCACCTCGATCGGCTCGCCGTCCGCGATGACCGCGCCGCGGTCGAGAACGATCACCCGATCGGCAAGGCCGCGGACCGCCGGCAACACGTGTTCGATCAACACCACGGTCCGACCGGCCGCGACGACACCCTTCACCAGCTGGATCGCTTGCTCGGTCTCCTCTGGCGTCAGTCCAGCCATCGTCTCGTCGAGCAGGATCATGCGGGCCCCGGTTGCGAGCGCCCGGGCAATCTCGAGCCGACGGCAATCGGCCAGCGTCAGGGTCAGGGCGACGCGATCGGCCACATCCTGTAATCCGCACAGCGTCACGATGTCGCTGAGCACGGTCGATTCCGATCGCGACGCCGCCTTGCTGCCGAATGCGGCGGCGGCGCGCAGATGGTCGTGAACCGTCATCGCCCAGAACGGGCGGACCACCTGGAAGGTGCGCCCGATGCCGGCGCGGCAGACCTGGTCCGCCGACCACCGGGTAATGTCGTGGTCCGCGAAGATGATGCGGCCGTCACTGGGCGGAATGGCGCCGGCGATCATCCCGAACAGCGTCGTTTTCCCGGCGCCATTGGGTCCGATGATCGCGGTGGTTTGCGCCGCCGCGATCCGCGCCGAGACGCCGTTGACCGCGACCAGTCCGCCGTAGCGTTTGGTGACGTTATCGAGCTGCAGCACTCGCTACCCCGCGCAGCTTGCGGCCAAATGCGACGACACCATTGGGCTCGTAGAGCATCACCCCGATCAGGAGGAGCCCGTAGATGCCGAGGTGGCCTTGCGGAAACCATGCGGCGAGGCCTTGTTCGAGTCCGAGGAATATCACCGCGCCGATCGCCGGTCCCCACTTAGAGTTGAGACCGCCAATGGTTGCCATCAAGATCAACGCGATCCCGCGATTGAACGAAAACACATCCCCGGGCTCGACGTAATACAGATAGCGCGCGTAGATGCCGCCCGCGGCGGCGACGACTGCCGCGCTCAACATCAACGCTTGCACCTGTAACCAGCCAACCTTGATGCCGATGCTGGTGGCGGCCTCGACGTCTTCGCGGATACACGACAAACCCAGGCCGAGGCTCGATCGGCGGACCAGCCACGACAGGGCAAACGCGACCACCACCAGGCCGAGCGCCAGGTAATAGGCGGTATGCTCCCAGCCGCCGATCGACAGCGTCA
Source organism: Vicinamibacterales bacterium (assembly GCA_035575715.1). Taxonomy (GTDB): domain Bacteria; phylum Acidobacteriota; class Vicinamibacteria; order Vicinamibacterales; family UBA2999; genus JACCSI01. Next base: position 71,412 of record DATLXN010000019.1, read on the forward strand.
GTCCGGTCGCGCCGCCGGTGACGCCTTCTGCCAGCAACGCGATCAATCGCGTGGCTTCGCCGACACCAATGGTCGCAATCGCGAAGAACGGGCCGCGCAAGCGCAGACAGGGCCAGCCCCACAGCGCTCCGTATGCCGCCGCGAGCAGCGCGCCGGGAAGTAAGGTCAGCGGCATCGGCCATCCGGTGCCGACCAGCCACGCGGTCATGTACGCGCCGATGCCAAAAAAAGCCGAGTGGCCGAACGACACCTGACCGGTCAGGCCCCCGACGAGATCCCACGCCGTCGCACTGGCGATGTAGAGCAGCCCGATCACGGCGAGCCGCGTGATGTAGACGCCGCCGGGGATCGCCGGTCCGGCAAAGGGCAGCGCGGCAAGCGCGATCAACAGCAGGATCGGAATCAGACGCGTCATCGGCGGAAGAACGACGGCAAGCCGCCAGGCCGAGTGACCAGGATGCCAACCAACAAGATGAAGCTGACCAGATCCTGCCAGGCGGTGCCACCGTAGACGCCGGCAGCCGTTTCCGCGAGACCGAGAGTGAGCGCACCGGCGAGAATGCCGCCGATGCTGTCCATGCCGCCCAGCACGATGATGCAGAAGGTCTTGAGCTGCAGGGCAGACCCAAACTCCGGGTTGATCACATACAACATGGACAGCAAGACGCCGGCAAAGGCGGCCAGTGCCGTGCCGACGCCAAATGCGCGCGCCGAGATCCGGTCAGCACTGAGTCCGGCGAGTTCCGCTGCAACCGGATCGCGGGCGACCGCGCGCATGGCGCGGCCGGTATGTGTCCAGTGCAGGAAAGCGTAGAGCGCCGCCGTGCCGGCGAGCGCGAAGCCGAAGATGACCAACTTGGTCACTGGCACCGGCACGCCGAGGTCCACCGTCGTGAGGTTGTAGGACAGCGCGATCGAACGATCGTCACCGGTCCAGATCAGGTAGGCGATGTTGCGTCCGACCAACCCCACTCCAAACAGCAGTAACAACGACGCCATCGGCGGTCCGTGCACGACGCGTCGCACCAGCACGGAGTACAGCAACATCCCAATGCCGTAGCTGATCGGCACGATCACAATCGACGCCACCAGGGGATCCAGTCCGAACCGGGTGTTCAGCGCATACGCGGCATAGGCGGCCAGCATCAACACCGCGCCGTGCGCGAGGTTGACGATCCGCATCACGCCGTAGATCAGGCCGAGGCCGTAGGCCATGGCCGCGTAGACGCCGCCGAGCAGAACCCCGAAAATGACAACGCTGGCGAGGGTGGCGGAGTCGGTCACATCAGCGCGGCGGCGGCACCAGGGCCGCGCCCGTGGCTGCGTCAGGTGGGTAGACGATCCGGAAGGTACCGCCCGGCATGTTCTGCACCAGCACCGACGGGTTGTCGATCTGGTTGCCGGTCTTCGCCGGGAAATAGACGCGCCGGCCGGGCAGGATGGCGCCGTCGCGGTCCATGGCGGCGAGCGCCTGGCGCACCGGCTCGCGCTCAATGGTTCCCGCGGTCTGAATCGCGGCGATCATCGTCCGCGCGGTCTCGTAGGCCAGCCCGGGATAGTAACTGCTCACGTCACCGTACTTGGCGGTGTAGTTCTTCACAAACGCGCGGGACTCCGGGTAGGGAAGCTCCTGCGTCCACCACTGCCCGCTCACCAGATAGTTGACGCCGTCGCCGAGTGTCGCCCGTGCGTCGGCTTCAGTGCCGCGCGGCCCGTAGGCGACGACCGGATGGGTCAGACCCATCTGCAGATACGTTTTGTGCTGCAGGACGAAATCCGGATAGTGCGTGTCGGACATGAACACGTCGGCGGTGGCCGCCTTGAGCTTCAACATCAGCGGGGTGAAGTCCTTGCTGTTCAATTCGAACGCTTCGTTCATCACCAGCGTGAAGCGATCGGCGTGCGCGGCGACCCGTTGTTCGGTGCCAGCGCGAAAGTCCTGGCCGTGCGCGGTGTTCTCCCACGCCAGGGCAATGCGCGCCGGTCTGGCCAGATGCCCGGCGTCCTGTTCGACCGCGAGCCAATCCATGAAAGTCGCGGCCATCGCTTCGACCGAGGACAGCAGCCCGAACACCCATTTGAAGTCGCGCTTGAAGATTTCGCTCGCGGCACCGCCGCCGGTGACGTAGGGAATCTTGTGCCGTTCGGGCACGACTGACTGCGCCAGCACCAGCTTGGTCTCGTAGGTTCCCAGCAGCGCGTGGATACCGCGCACCGTGATCAGATGCTCGGCCAGCTGAACGGCGGTCATCGAATCGCTCTTGTCGTCGACGATCTCCAGCTTGATCGGCAGCTTCCTGCCGACCGACTGGATCATCACGCCACCGGCGGCGTTGATCTCGTCGACGGCCAGCGTGTAGCCGTTCTTGAAATAAAGACCCGCGCGCGACTCTTTACCGGTCAGCGGCAGCGTCGCACCGAGAATGATTTCGTTCAGGACGGCGGGCGTGGCGGGACCACCGCACCCGGCGATCCCGACGGCGAACAGGACGACGAACAGTCGGAACATTAGATCAGTTTTCAGTCTTAGGATACACAGTCTTACCGCCCACGACCGTCCGCGCGATGGCAATCTTCTTGATCTCATCGGCGTTGACGTCGTGCGGATCCTTCTCGAGCATCACGAAGTCGGCGAGCTTGCCGGTGGTGATCGAGCCCTTGAGGTCTTCCTCGTGCGAGGCCCACGCGCCGTTGATTGTCGCAATCACCAGCGCCTGGTCGACACTGACCTTTTGACGCGCCCCCCAGACCTCGCCGCTGAAGTCCTTGCGGGTGACCATGCTCTGCAGCGCCATCAACGGCTCGAACGGACCGGGCCCGTAGTCTGACGCGCCGGGAACGGGAATGCCGGCCTCGAGGAAGGACTTGTGCGCGAACATCCACTGCATCTTCTCGGCACCGTATTCCTTCCACTTCTCGCCGTGATAGTGCGCATAGGTCCAGAACGGCGTCGGGATCGCACCGATGGCTTTGATCCGCCGGATCAGATCCGGATTGACCAGCGAGCAGTGCTCAATGCGATGGCGAGTGTCAGGCCGCGGATACTTCGCCAGCACCCGCTCGTAAGCCTGCAGCACCATGTCGATGGTGGTGTCGCCATTGGCATGAATCGCCACGCGAAAGTTATGGCGATGCGCATCTTCGACCGCGTCGTCGATCTCCTGCTGCGTCATCGTCAGGATGCCGTAGTCTTTGGTGCCGACATACGGCGTGCTCATGCGCATCGTGCGCTCTGAGGCCGAGCCGTCAGCGCCGTACTTCACACCAACCACGCGCAGCCATTCATCGCCGAAACCATAGTGAATGCCGGCCGCCTTGAAGCCGGCAAACGTCGCGTTGCCGCGGACCAGGAAGCCGGCGCGATGACGCAGCTCACCATTGGCGCGTGCGTCCTGATAGGCCAAAATGCGATCGGTGTCGGCGCCGGCGTCATGGACGGACGTCAAGCCGGCGGCGGTTAGCAATTCGGAGATGTGCTTCATTCCGGCGCGGCCGCGTTGACGCTGTTGCTCGGGCGTAAAGCGTTCGCGGGTGCCGACTGTGCTGAAGACGTTGCGGGCGAGCTCCGCGACGCGGCCGGTAAACTCGCCGCTTCCGTCACGGAAGAATCGGCCGTGATCAGGATCTGGCGTCGCCTTGGTCACGCCGGCCAGCTCGAATGCCTTGCTGTTGTACCAAGTGGTGTGGCCGCCGCGATGACCAACCGAGATCGGATGATCCTTTGAGACCTCGTCAAGATGGCGCCTGGTCAGCGGCACATCCAACTTCGTATCGTCGAACATCGTGGCAGTAATCCATTGACCGGGCGGTGTCCTGTCAGCCTTCGCGCGAAGACTGGCCAGCAGCTCGCGGACGCGCCCGACATTGGCATTGACGCTGTAGAGCTCGTTGACACCGCTGACGTGGCAGTGCGTGTCGATGAATCCTGGCGTCACGGTCATCTGCTGCGCGTCGATCACGCGCGTGCGGGTGGTCGCGAGGTTCCGCACGTCGGCCGACGTGCCGATGGCCACGAAACGCCCGTTTTTCACCGCAAACGCTTCGGCTCGCGGTTGCGCCGCATCAACGGTATAGACCCGCGCATTGACGAGGATCAAATCCGGTTCGGCGGACGCGCGCCCCGTGGCCGGTTGTTGCGCCGCCACTGCGCCGATGCCGGATTGAGCGAGACCCCAGCCGCCCGCCAGCGAGGCGCCGAAGCCGAGGAATTCGCCGCGCGAGATCTTTTTCATAACTGCTCCAGTGGGACGTAGCCAATGCGCGGATTCTATAACTCTTGCGTCCTCCAACATTTCACGCTACCGTCGGCCGTTGTAATCCCCCCGGCCATTCGATTTTGGAGGCGCCATGAAGAAGACGCAGCATTTGACTCTCTACGGTGTCGCGGCGCTGGTGATTCTGTTCCTCGGGCTGAGCTCGGAGGCTGGTGCCCAGAGCGGGCTCGGCGGGCTGCGCGGGGCAGTCACCGACCAGCAGGGCGCCGGGCTGCCTGGCGTCACGGTGACCGCCACATCTCCGGACGTGTTGCGGCCCCAGAGCGACGTCACCAACGAACGCGGCGAGTATCGGTTGAACAACCTGCCGCCCGGGACCTTCACCCTCACCGCTGAGTTGCCGGGGTTTGCCACCTTCAAGCGCGAGGCCATTCTCGTCCGCGTCGGCGCGACCTTCGCGGTCGACATCACCATGCAGTTGAGCACCGTCCAGGAAACCGTGACGGTGACCGGCGACTCGCCGATGATCGAAGTCGATAAGCCGGGAAACGTGCTCAACATCGATGGCGACTTCCAGCGGCTGATGCCGATCCAGGCGCGGCGCAACTACAGCGACTTCCTCGAGCTCACTCCCGGCGTCATCTCCCGCGGCTTCGACGACGGCAGCGGCCGGCAGGTGTATTTCGGCCACGGCACCGAGCACTTTGCACACGTGCTGCAACTGGAAGGCACGATTGCGACCAATTACCACGACGCGCAGCTGACCTATGTGTCGATGGGCGCCGACATGGTCCAGGACATTCAGGTCAAGACCGGGGGCGTCGATGCCAGCTCGCCAATGGGCGTCGGGCTGGTGATGAACATCGTCACCAAGAGCGGCGGCAACACATTCAGGGGGAGTGCGGCGACTGCGTATCAGCCGTTCAACTGGAATGGCAACAATGTCGACAACTGCTCGACGGCACCGGGGTGCAAGCCGGGATCCGGCGGTACGCCGACAACCGCCTACGTACGACAGTTCGACGTCGCGTTGGGCGGGCCGATCAAGAAGGACAAGGTCTGGTTCTTCGGCGCGTTGCGCCGGGCGGTCTCGGCCGCCGGCATCAGCCGGACGGCGACCGAGGTCGAACGGATCAATGCCTACAAGCCAGGCTCGATTCTCTTCAACAATGACAGCGAAAGCTGGCAGCCTTTTCTCAAAGTCAGCGGCCGCGCGGGAAAGCATGACGTCCAGGGATTCTTCCAGCAGGACCGGCTGCGGCTGACCGGAGACCGCGAATACAACTACGAGCGGATCCAGGCACAGTCAACCGGCGGACCCCTCTACAGCGGGAAGGTGACCTCGGTCTGGGGCATGCGTACGACCACGACCTTCACGGCGTCGTACAACGGTAAGGGGGGAAATGACACCTCTACATTCGAGTCGCTAGGCTTGACTGGTCCACAAATCATCATCCACGACTCGGCGAACATACAGGGCAGCACGGTCCAGGGGTCTGGACGTCTCCTCGAGGGTGGCAACCAGCAATCGTACGGGTTCCAGCCAGCCTCTCAAATTGTCGTGCGCGGCGACGTGACCTACTACAGGGACGACTGGGCGGGAAATCATCAGTTTCAGACCGGCTTCTTTGCCGCCCCGCGCAGCACCTACGACCTGCAGACCGAGTACGTCAACAACGGGTTCGTCCTCGAGGAACACCGCCTTTTAACGCCCGGCAACATCGCTGGCGGCACCGTGCCGTTCCGTCGCCGTTACTTCTCGCCGGTGTCGTTGAACACCCGCGCCGCGCGGGACCGCGACATCGGCATCTACGTGCAGGACACCTGGCACCCGAGCAGCCGGATCACGCTCAATCTTGGTGTGCGGGCCGACTTCGTGACCCGTAACGACGACATCTTCAACATCCAGCGGCAGAACAGCACCTCGATTGGCCCACGGGCGGGGTTCTCGTATCTGCTGACCAAAGACTCGCGCAACATTCTGCGCGGCAGTTACGTGCGCGTGCACGAGCAGGTGATGGGGCGTGATGCGATCACGCTGTTCGGCGCGACCGAGGCTGCCGCGCAGCGCAACGAATACGACGCAGACGGCGACGGGCGTTTCGAAACGGTGGTCGACGACGCGGCGCGCAACGCATCGATCGCCGATTTCGAGTTCGCGAAGGATCTGCATCAACCATACGTCGATGAGTTCATTCTCGGGTTCCGTAAACAATTTCCTGGCCAGCTCAGCCTCGATATCGCCGGCATCAGCCGCAGTTATCAGGATATGTGGGCGCGTGTCGATATCAACGGGATCTATCCCAGCGGACCCAATCAGCCATTCGGCGGATTCGGCGCCATCGACCCGACGCGCGGCATCATCTTTCAGCAGCAGAACAACTCGTGGAGCACGCTCGAGTACCGGGCCATCGAGGTCACGATGGCGAAAAACCTGTCGAACAGGTTCCAGGCGATGGTCGGTCTCAACCGCCAGTGGCAGCACTTCGGCGGCACGTGGAACCCCACTGACCCGGCGAGGTTTATTCAGCCTGACGCCTTCAAGAGCAACGCGCTGCTCTACATGCCGCGCGGCAACAATGAGGAGAACAGCCTGCCGATCACAACGGGTACGACGGTCCACACCTATGGCCCGACCTGGCAGGAGTACTCCATGCGCTTCGGCGGTTCCTACCACGCCCCGTTCGGCGTGAACCTGTCGGCCAGCTACACGATTCTCGCGGGACCGTGGTCCGGGCCGATTGTCGATTTGTTGCCGATCGGCGATCCGCAACTGGCCGTATTCGGGCCTGGTCGAACAGCGAATGGGCAGACCAATCCACTCTCGACGCGGATGCGCTTTGTCAATGCCAACCGCGGTGAAGGGCAGGAACAGGCGCCGCCGATCAAAACGCTGGGGCTGAACTTCAACAAGTCGATCGGCCTGGGAACCGGACGTGAAGCGGTGCTCAGCGTGGCGGTGTTCAACGTGCTGAATGGCGGCAACTACAGTCAGTACAACTACAGCGGCGCAAACGAGAGGTTCAACCCGAACTTCTTGCAATTGCGCAACCAGCAGCCGGCGCGCGCCGCGCAGGTCACCGTACTTGTGAAGTTCTGATCACCACCCGCGGCGCCGGCGAATCCCTCTCACGGATGCCGGCGCTGCGCTACGGCCGTCGTCAGGCACATTTCTGTGCGGGTCTCAATTGCGAAGGTGTCCTCCATGCGACGACTGCATCTCCTCGCCCTTATCCTGCCTGTCCTGATCGGCGTCGAAGCGCTTGGCGCCTGGCGCGCGCGCGCCGCCGCCCGGCCGCTCACCACCGCGCTTCCCAGCGACAACACCGCCACCGACCAGGTCACCACGAAGGTGGTCGATCATTTCGATGCCTCGCCGACACCTGCAGCGGGTGGGACGGCGCAATCGCCGCGTCGAAAGCGGGTGATCCAGCCTCCCGACTACAAACCGACCCCGTCGCCGTTGTCGCCGGGGATCCTCGTGGGAGACACCCTCTATCTGTCGGGCAGCACCGGTGGCGATCCGGTGAGCGGGCAGTTGGTCAAAGGCGGGTTCGAGCCCGAGATGCGGCAGATCATGTCCAACGTGCAGACGGTCCTTGCGGCGGCCGACATGACGCTTAGCGACGTCGTGTCGGTGACCGCGTATCTCGCCGACATGGGCGACTTCGCCAGATTCAACGAGATCTACAAGGAGTTTTTCACCGCAACCCCGTTGCCGACGCGCTCGACGGTGGCTGTGAAGGGGCTCGCGCGCGACGCGCGCCTCGAGTTGACGATGACCGCCGTGAGGGCGCGATGACCACGTTCTTGGCGCGGCTTGCCGTGGCGATGACGATTGGTTCCGCGACGGTTTCAGCGCAGCCGGTCACGCCGCCCGGCCCAGCCCAGGGCGGGCCGGTCAATCCGTTGTGGCACGAGCAGAAGACCCGTAACTATCTGCCGCACATGACATGGCCCGAGGTCCAGGACCTGCGGACGCGCACCGATATGGTGATCATTCCGATCGCGGCGATCGAGCAGCACAGCCTGCATTTGCCGATCGGGACCGACTTCCTGAATGGGCTCGAGCGCGCGAAGTTGGTCGCGCAGCGGGCCGATGCGCTCGTCGCGCCGATCCTGCTGCCGGGCAATTCGCCGTATCACATGGAGTTTCCCGGAACCATTTCGCTGTCATCGCAGACCATCCAGCAGGTCTACTTCGAAGCCGCGCAAAGCCTGATGAAGCACGGGTTCCGCCGCTTTCTGCTGCTCAACAGTCACGGTGGCAATCAGGTCATCACCCGCTACATCGCCGATCGGATCAACCAGGAGACCGAAGGGATTGCCGTCGAACTGGGCGAGGCCGCGGCCCCTTTTCTGACCCGTGCGCCACAGGCCGCCGCCCCGACCGGCACGGTTTTCGATCGGCATGGCGGCGTCGGCGAGACCTCGACAGCGCTCTACATGATGCCGAACCTGGTCGACCTCGCGGTCGCACGCCGCGCCGCGCTGACCATGCCCGAGCATCTGCAGAAGATGCTGCCGGAGGTCGTCGCCGGGGATCCGACCGCGACGCTGGTGTTTCTCGCAGAGGGCCTGAAAGCGAAGAGCACGGGTAAGAACACCTCGACGCGAGAGATGTCGGACACCGGCACCTGGGGCTTGCGCGATCCCCACGAAGCGACAGCGGAGGCGGGACGCCGAGAGACCGAAAACTTCGTCCAGGCGGCGGTCAAATTTATCGAGCGATGGAAACAGCTTCGGCCGATGCACCGCTGAGCGAGCGGTGCGTCGAAGAAGCCCGCGCTTCACAGGAGTTCCCGATGGTCCGTCTTCTTACGACCGCTTTCGTTGTCAGCGCGCTGTTCGGGGCCGGGCTGCTCCCGGCCGACGCGCAGACCAAACGCGCGATGACCTTCCTTGACATCGTCGAGTTGCCAACGTTGGCCGATCCGCAATTGTCTCCGGACGGCAAACAGGTGCTGTTCGTGATGAACAAGGCCGACTGGAAGGCAAACCGGCAGATTGGACACATCTATCGGATCAACACCGACGGCACCAACCAGATGCAGTTGACGTTTGGCGAGCGTGGCGAATCAAATCCGGCCTGGTCGCCGGATGGACGAACCATTGCCTTCACGGCGCGCCGCGACGCGGATCAGCACGACCAGATCTATCTCCTCGATACCGACGGCGGCGAGGCGCGGCGGTTGATCACTCACGGTGCCGCCGCCGCCAATCTGACGTGGGCGACTGACGGCAAGTCGCTGTTCTTCACCGCCAGCGACGCGAAGTTGCCGGACGAGCGGGAGAAGGAGCGCGTCCAGGACGATGTGTATTCGTACGAAGAGACGAATTTCAAGCAGCGGCATCTGTGGCTTACCGATCTGCACGGCAAAACGAAGAAGCTCACTGACGGTGACTTCTCGGTTGAGAGCTACAGCTTGTCTGCCGACGGCAAGCGCATCGTCATGCAGCGAGCCGCGTCGCCGCTGATCGAACATGGCCCGACCGGTGAACTGTGGGTGGCCAACGCCGACGGGAGCGGTGCGGTTCAGCTGACCAGGAACACGATCGCCGAAAGCAACGCGGCGTTGTCGCCCGACGGCAGCACGGTGGCGTTCACGGCTGGAGCCAACGAGAAATTCGAGTCCTATTACAACGGCAAGATCTTCGTGATGCCGGCAACCGGCGGCGACGCGCGCGTGCTGTTGCCAGAGGTCGCCTACGGTGTCGACGACGTGGCGTGGACCGCCGACGGCAAGAGCTTGTTGTTCACCGCCAACATGGGCGTGCACAACGAGTTGATGAAAGTCGATGTGGCGACCAAAGAGGTTGCCACGCTGACCAGCGACGAGCATTCACTCGGCCACTGGTCGTACGTCGATTCGGCGAAGATGCACATCTTCACGCGCAACATGCCGACCCGTCCTAGCGAGGTCTACACGCTGCAAGGCGACAGCTTCGGGGAGCCGCGTCGGGTGACCAACGTGTTCGAGTTCATCGGCCGCCAGTTCAAGCTCGCGCGCCAGCATCGTTTGACCTGGAAAGGTCAGGATGGGCAGGCGGTTGAGGGCATGTTGTATTACCCGGTCGATTACGTGGCCGGCCAGCGCTATCCGCTGATCGTGTCGACCCACGGCGGACCGCAGGCCTCCGATAAGTGGGGTTTCAGCAGCGATGTGCAGGTCTACGCCGGCAAGGGCTATGCGGTGCTCAAGCCGAATTACCGCGGCAGCACCGGCTACGGCGACGCCTTTCTGCGCGACATGGTCGGCGGCTACTTCAGGCAATCGCATCTCGACGTCATCACCGGCGTCGACGCGGTGATCGCAATGGGGCTGGCCGATCCCGACAAGCTGGTGAAAATGGGCTGGAGCGCCGGCGGCCACATGACCAACAAGCTGATCACGTTTACCGACCGCTTCAAGGCGGCGAGTAGTGGTGCGGGTGCGGCGAACTGGATCTCGATGTATGCGCAGAGCGATACGCGCGCGCAACGTACGCCGTGGTTTGGCGGCACGCCGTGGCAGGCCAATGCGCCGATCGACCTCTACTGGGCACAGTCGCCGCTCAAGGACGTGTCGAAGGTCAACACGCCGACGCTGTTTCTGGTTGGCGCCGAGGATCCGCGGGTGCCGATGCCGCAATCGATTGAAATGTGGCGTGGGTTGAAGTCGCACGGCGTGCCGACCAAGCTCTACATTGCCCCGCGTGAAGGTCATGGCTGGACCGAGCTGCGCCACCGCCTGTTCAAGTTTCAGATCGAGATGGAATGGTTTGAGAAGTGGGTGAATAACAAGTCGTATGTCTGGGAGAAGGCGCCTGGCGACGATAAGGATCCTCGCGGTCGATTGCCGGTCCCGTCACCCCCGTCTTGACCGCCCCTGTCGCTGTCCTTTGGCATGCGTAATGCCGTGCTCAAGTTTCATGAGCGCAAGTCTTGGCGAAAATTCTTCTAGCCGTTTGCATCTTGTGGACAATTCGCTTGAACTGGCTGATTGTCAGTTATGTTCTGCGACTTGATGGCGTCGAGCGCCGACACGTCGAGTCGGCGAGTTTTGTTTTTGTAGGTCTAGTCGTGGCGTTCGCTTTGATTAGACGCCCGAGCGCACCGTCGGCTCGTCCAACTCCAGGCCGGTTACCCATCTGGCTTGTATTGCCCGCCTGTCTATTGGCGTCCATAGCGACGTTTTTCTCAGCGATCTCTCTCGGTCTACTGTCCGACGATTTCGTTCTGCTTTCCCGCGCATCAAGCGGTGATGTTTTCAACGGCGGATGGGAGTTCTGGCGCCCTGTACCGCTCACGCTGTGGTGGGTTTTAAGCAGGTTGGTGGACGGGCGCGAATTACCGATTGCGCTGCACCTTGTGAACATCTCACTCCACGGGTTCAACGCGTGGCTCGTATTCCTGTGTGCGATGCGCGCGGGTGTGCCAAGACTCCAGTCGTGCCTCGCAGCAGCCATGTTCATAGTCTTCCCGGCCAGTGTAGAGCCAGTCGCGTGGCTCGCTGGGGTATTTGACTTGTTATTGTGCGCGTGGGTGCTACTAGGTTTCTTGGTGGTCACCGCAACGAATCCCACGCGGAGCCCCGCCGTGACACTAACGATCTTGACTTTACTCGCGCTTGGTACAAAAGAGACCGCAATCGCGGTCCCCTTTCTGTGGGCTGCGGCAGCTGTGGCGGCAGGACTCTTTCGTGAAAGTCTTGATCGCCGGCGGTGGGAAGTCATTGCACCTGTGACAGCGGTCATCGCCTACGTGAGCGCCCGGCTTGTGACTGGGGTCTCGTCGAGCTCTTACCCTCCACTCACTGGTTTTCGCGCGAAAGAATTACTGAGTCGACCTTTTGCCGCGCTGTTCATGCCGTTTCACGAAGCACTCCCGAGGGGCTTTTCGTGGGCGATCGCTTTTTCGGCCGCGGCGGTTCCGACGGTATTCATGTTGTCTGCGGTGGATTGGAATTCCAACCCCAAACGAGTGAAGACGATCATCGGGCTCCTCGCGTTCATTTTGATCTCGGTCGCACCCATCTTCACGGTGTTCTTTATTGGGCCTGACTTGCAGAACTCCAGATATATCCAGCTGGCCAGCGCGGCGTGGGTCATCGCGCTCGCCGTTGCCGGCGACGTCTCCAACCGCTACGCCACGGTATTCACGACCGCGGTTTTCGTTTTATTGATTGGCGTCTTCACGATCACCCAGAGACATCACTTGTGGCATTGGCAACGCGCAGCCATCCAAAGGGATAGCCTTATCAATGCCGCTAAACGGTTGAGCGTCGGGTGCGACGGTCGTATCGCGATGGGGCAGATACCGGACAGCTCGAACGGGGCATATGTCTTGCGAAACGGAGCCCGCGAGGCACTTGCAGCGGAAGACATACGCGTTGTCGACGTATCCGTGGTCATACCCGACTGCATCCTGAGACAGCCGTCGGATCCCGAGAAGTGACGGTGGCTACATAGGTGCCGCCACCCGGAGGGACGCGATGCGCAGCGGACCGCGGCAGTTGCCGGCTGCGGCAGCACTGCTGCGTACAGCGCCGCTGCCCTTCGGAGACTTGGCCGCAGCTCTCGTCATCGCACCGGTCATCTGTCGCGGATCTAGAACAAGCGACCGCGTTAGTCTTTGGGGGGCACGATGGCCCGAGCGTGTGGGGCGGCCCCGGTAGCGGGCGCACTGCGTTTCCAGAGGTCTGCCCACCTGTGGGCTCCAAAACTTCGCTTTGCGCTCACAGGTTGTGATACAAGTTCCTTGAGAAATTTTTCACAAGGTGGCTTCGCGGACGAAAACCGGGGTAAAGTGCAACGGTTTGTCCGCCGGAGTGTGCTGATCCCATGCCGCAGGTTTTTCCGAAGAGTGCCAATCAGTGGTCCCGAGCCAGTCTCGTGGGCGTTTTGTTCGTGGTGCTCAGTCTTGGTTGGATAGTTGCCGTCATTCAGCGGTCCGATTTCGTCACGTCGGCCAACCAGTTTGTCGAGCAGCCGGTCCAGTTCTCGCACCAGCACCACGTCGGCGGCATCGGCATCGATTGCCGCTACTGCCACACGTCGGTTGAGGTCGCTTCATCGGCGGGCATCCCGCCGACCAAGACGTGCATCAACTGCCACTCGCAGATCTGGTCGACCAGTCCGTATCTCGAGCCGGTGCGCGCCAGCTTCCGCGACGACAAGCCGCTGCGCTGGATTCGAGTGCACGACCTGCCCGATTTCGTGTACTTCAATCACAGCATTCACGTGAAGAAGGGTGTCGGTTGCGAGACCTGTCATGGCCGCGTCGACCGTATGCCGCTGATGATTCAGAAATCGACGCTGCAGATGGAATGGTGTCTGGACTGCCACCGCGATCCGGCGAAGTTCATTCGCCCACGCGAGGAAGTCGTGACGATGGGTTACCGGCCGGCGGGTGACCAGCGCGAAATCGGTGAACAGCTGGTGCGCGATTACAAGATCGCCGGCGTCAAGCAACTGACGAGTTGCTCGGTGTGCCATCGGTAGGGCAGGTCGGTAGGTAGGCAGGTCGGCAGGTAGGCGGGTAGGCAGGTCGGGGCGGGTTGGGGAGCAAAGGATAAATGGCGGGGACATCTGATCTAACCGAGATCCGGGCCAAGGTGCGCGGGACCGGAGGCAAACAGTACTGGCGCAGCCTTGAACAGCTCGCTGATACGCCCGAGTTCCAGACCTATCTGCACCGCGAGTTCCCGGAGAACGCCACCGAATGGATCGACCCGGTCGGCCGCCGCTCATTCCTGAAATTGATGAGCGCGTCGTTGGCCCTGGCCGGCGTGAGCGCTGCCTGCACGGCGCAGCCGCCCGAGCTGATCGTTCCCTATGTCCGCCAACCCGAGGAAGCGATCCCCGGCCGTCCCCTGTTCTTTGCGACGGCGATGACGCTCGGCGGCGTCGCCACCGGGCTGCTGGTCGAAAGTCACGAAGGCCGCCCGACCAAAGTAGAAGGCAACCCCGATCATCCCGGCAGTCTTGGCGCCACCGACCTGTATGCCCAAGCGTCGGTGCTGACTCTTTACGATCCGGATCGTTCGCAGGCGATCGTGCAGCTGGGCGAAATTCGTCCGTGGAGCGCGTTTATCGCCTCGATGCGTGCCGGCTTGTCTGCGCAGGCCGCGACCAAAGGCGCCGGCCTGCGGATTGTGACCGAAACCGTGGCGTCGCCGACTCTGGCGCGGCAGCTGCAACTGATACTCGCGGCCAACCCCGGTGCCAAGTGGGTGCAGTGGGAGCCGGTGCCGGCAGCCGACAACGCTCGCGCCGGCGTGCGGATGGCGACTGGCGCCTATTCCCAGGCGGTCTACGACTTCACCCGCGCCGACATCGTCGTCTCGCTGGATGCCGACTTTCTGTCATCGGAAGGCGCCGCCAACCTTCGCTACTCGCGTCAGTTCGCGTCGCGTCGCCGACTCGATGCGCAACCGGATCGCCTGAATCGTCTCTACGTCGCTGAGCCGACGCCGTCGGTCACCGGCAGCAACGCCGATCACAAGATTCCGATGAAGGCGAGCGCGATCGAAAGCTTCGCGCGCGCCATTGCGGCCGGCGTCGGCGCGGGCGGCGGCGGCACGGCGCCGAGCGGCAGCGAAAACTACGTTAACGCCATCGTGCAGGACCTCAACGCGCACCGCGGCACCTCACTGGTGATTGCCGGCGAAGCGCAGCCGCCGGCGGTGCATGCGCTCGCGCATGCGATGAACCAGGCGCTCGGCAACGTCGGCGCGACGCTCACCTATCAGGCGACCCCCGAGATCGTCCCCAGTGATCAGCACGCGGCGATGCGCGAACTGGTCGGCGAGATGAACGCCGGCCAAGTGCAGATGCTGGTGATCGTCGGCGAATCGAACCCGGTCCAGACCGCGCCGGCGGATCTGCGATTTGGCGAAGCCACGAGCAAGGTCCAGACGCGCGTTCACTCGGGGATGTTCCTCGATGAAACCGCGACGATGTGCCATTGGCACGTGCCGGCGGCGCACTTCCTCGAAGCATGGAGTGACGCACGGACGGTCGACGGGACGGTCACCATCGTGCAGCCGCTGATTCAGCCGATGTTCGGCGGCAAGTCGGCGCACGAGATTATCGCCACGCTGTCGGATCGTCCCGAGCGCAGTGGCTACGACCTGATCCGCGAGTATTGGGGACAGCAACCGCAGGGCGCCGTGACTGCGGCGGCTGGTGCCACTGGCGCGCCAGCAGGGGTGGGTGCTTCTGGTGCGCCGGGTGCGCCGGGTGCTGCTGGTGGTCGTGGTGCTGGTGGTGCGCCGGGTGCGAGTGGCGCTCAGGGCGCTGGTGCACAAGGAACGACTGCCGCAGGTTCGGCCGGTGCTGTTCGTCCGGGTACTGGGAGCAGTGCGCCGGTCGATCCAGGACGCGCGACGCCGACAGTCGCCCCGCAGGCTGTCGCCGGTCAGCAAGCCGGTGCCAATCGCAGGGGCAATCAGCCCGCGGAACAAAACATCGCGGCGCAGGTCGCGATGCAAGTCGCGCCGCCGCCGCCGACTGCCGAACAGCGCGCCGCGGCGAACTTCGAGCGCAACTGGCGCCGGTGGCTCCACGACGGCTTCATTCCGGGCACCGCGTTTACCTCGGCGCCCTCGACCTCCGTCCCCGGCGGTGCCGCCGCGACGACCTCCGTCCCCGCGAGGCCGGGTGCCCCGACCTCCGTCCCCACCAGTGGAGGCAGGGGTCCGACCTCCGTCCCCACGGGGCCCGCTGCGCCGACCTCCGTCCCCACAGGGACCGCTGCGTCGACCTCCGTCCCCGCCTCGGCGTCGGCGCCGATCGCTGGTATCGAAGTCAACTTCCGCCGCGACCCGACGATTTACGATGGGCGCTTTGCCAACAACGGTTGGCTGCAGGAATTGCCCAAGCCGGTCACCAAGCTGACCTGGGACAACGCAGCGCTGCTGTCGCCCGCCACGGCGCAACGGCTCGAAGTCGAGAACGGCGACATCATCGAAGTCACGCACGAGGGCCGCACGCTGAACGTGCCGGTCTGGATCAGTCCTGGTCACGCCGCTGAAGCGATCACTGTGCACGTGGGGTACGGCCGCACGCGCGCGGGTCGCATTGGCAACGCCACCGGGTTCAACGCCTACGCACTGCGCGGCAGCACGTCGCCGTGGTTTGGCGCTGCTGAAGTGACCTCGACCGGCGACCACTACGACCTGGTCTGCACCCAGGACCACTGGTCGATCGAAGGCCGGAACGTGTTGCGCTCCGCTCCGCTCGACGAGTTCAAGGCCAAGCCGGCCTTCGCTCGGGAGATGGAGCACATGAAGCTCGATAAGCCGATCTCGCTCTACCCGGCGCACGAATACACCGGCAATCAGTGGGGCATGGCGATCGACCTGAATACCTGCACCGGTTGCGGGACCTGTGTCGTCGCCTGCCAGGCGGAAAATAACATTCCGGTGGTTGGCAAAGAGCAGGTGTCGCGTAATCGCGAAATGCATTGGCTCCGCGTCGACCGCTACTACACCGGCGATCTCGAGAACCCCGACACCTTCAACCAGCCGATGCCCTGTCAGCAGTGCGAGAACGCGCCCTGCGAAGTGGTCTGCCCGGTCGCCGCGACCGTGCACAGCGACGAAGGCCTGAACGACATGGTCTACAACCGCTGCGTCGGGACGCGCTACTGCTCGAACAATTGCCCGTGGAAGGTGCGGCGCTTCAACTTCCTGCTCTACTCCGACTGGAACACCGAGTCGACCAAGATGCAGCGCAATCCGGACGTCACCGTCCGCAGCCGCGGCATCATGGAAAAGTGCACCTACTGCGTGCAGCGCATCAACGTGGCGCGCATTCAGTCGAAGCGCGAAGAGCGTGACATTCGCGACGGCGAGATTCTCACCGCCTGCCAGGCGGTCTGCCCGACCAACTCGATCGTCTTCGGCAACATCAACGATCCGAACAGCGAGGTCTCGAAGCTCAAGGCGAGCCCGCGCAACTACGCAACACTCGAAGAGCTGAACACGCGGCCGCGCACCACCTATCTGGCCGCGGTTCGTAATCCGCATCCCTCGCTCCCGCACAACCTCAGCGTTGGCGGTCACGCCGAAGAGCACGGGCCTGCGACGAGCAGCGAGCAGCACTGATGGCGAACCACGTTCACGTGCAAGGCGGTTCGACCGGCGTCATCGACACGCCGGTCATCGGGCCGGGACACGACTTCGAATCGGTCACCGAATCGGTTGCCCAGATCCCGCTCTCCAGCCGCACCCCGCTCGGCTGGGTGTTCGGCTTCCTGATCGGCCTGACCCTGCTTGGCGGCCTGTCGATGGCACTGGCCTATCTGCTGCTGCGCGGCATCGGCATCTGGGGCAACAACATCCCAGTCGCCTGGGCCTTCGACATCATCAACTTCGTCTGGTGGATCGGTATCGGTCACGCCGGCACCTTGATCTCGGCGATTCTGCTGCTGTTCAAACAACAGTGGCGCATGTCGATCAGCCGTTTCGCGGAAGCGATGACCATCTTTGCGGTCATGTGCGCGGCGATCTTTCCGATTTTTCACACCGGCCGGCCGTGGCTCGCCGCCTACTGGTTGTTCCCATATCCCAACACCATGGGCTTGTGGCCGCAGTTCCGCAGCCCGCTGATCTGGGATGTGTTCGCGGTCTCGACCTACGCGACGGTGTCGATCGTGTTCTGGTATGTCGGCCTGATTCCCGACCTGGCGACGATGCGCGACCGCGCGGTGTCCAAGGTCAAGCGGGTGGTCTTCGGGACGCTGTCGCTCGGCTGGCGCGGCTCGGCGCGTCACTGGCACCGCTACGAAGTGGCGTCCTTGATTCTCGCGGGCCTGTCGACGCCGTTGGTGCTCTCGGTGCACACGGTGGTCAGCTTCGACTTCGCGGTGTCGGTTATGCCGGGCTGGCACGCGACGATCTTCCCGCCCTACTTCGTCGCCGGCGCCATTTATTCCGGCTTCGCGATGGTGCTGACGCTGGCGATTCCGATTCGCGCCGCCTACAAGCTCCAGGACTTCATCACCCTCCGCCACATCGACAACATGGCCAAGGTCATGCTGGCGACCGGCCTGATGGTCGGCTACGGCTACACGATGGAAGCGTTCTTCTCGTGGTACAGCGCCAGCTTCTACGAGCGCGCCATGATGTGGAATCGGATGACCGGTCCCTACGGCTGGGCCTACTGGATGTTGATCGCGATCAACCTGGGCCTGGTGCAGTTGCTGTGGTTCAAGCGCGTGCGCATGAATCTCAAGCTGCTGTTCGTGCTCTCGCTGATCTTCAACATCGGGATGTGGCTCGAACGGTTCGTGATCATCGTGTCCACCTTGAACCGCGACTTCGTCCCGTCGTCGTGGGGCATGTATTACCCGACGCGCTGGGACTTCATGACCTACTTCGGCACAATCGGGTTGTTCCTGACCTTGTTCTTCCTGTTCATCCGCTTC
This sequence comes from Vicinamibacterales bacterium, assembly GCA_035575715.1. Lineage (GTDB taxonomy): Bacteria > Acidobacteriota > Vicinamibacteria > Vicinamibacterales > UBA2999 > JACCSI01. The sequence continues at coordinate 90,039 of DATLXN010000019.1, forward strand.
GTGCCGATGATTTCCATCTTCGAAGTGCGCACCTTGCTGCCACAGGCCAAGGTTGATCACCGGAAGGAAGGGCACTAAGCCATGCACGTCGCAGAACCGACCAACCTGACCTACGGCGTCATGGCCGAATTCGACTCCGCGCAAGCGGTGGTTGACGCGTCGCGGCTGGTCATGGCGGAGGGCTTCACCAAAGTGGAGGCCTACACGCCGGTGCCGGTCGAAGAGTTGAACGACATCATCCACAAGAAGCGGACGCGCCTGTCAGTGCTGGTATTGATCGGTGGTATCGCCGGCATGATGACCGGCTTCGGGCTGCAGTACTGGGCCGCGGTGATCGAGTACCCGATGAACGTGGGAGGCCGCCCGTATGCGAGTTGGCCGGCTTTCATCATCCCGTCGTATGAGCTGACCATTCTCTTCTCGGCGCTGGCCGCGGCCGGCGGAATGATCGCGCTCAACGGCTTGCCGCAGCCGTATCACCCGGTGTTCAACGCGCCGCGATTTTCGCTGGCCAGCTCGGACAAGTTCTTTCTGGTGATCGAATCGGTCGATCCGAAGTTCGAGATCACCACGACGTCGCGCTTTCTCGAGGGCACCGGCGCGAAAGGGGTTTATGAAGTTCCCGCGTAAGGCCGGGATCGCGTTGCTGGTCTTGTTTGCGGCTGGCTGCCGTCAGGACATGCACGACGCCCCGCGCTACGAAGCGTACGAAGCCAATGCGTTTTATGCCGATGGTCGCGCGTCCCGCTCGGCACCGACCGGCACCGTGGCGCGCGGCTGGCTGCGCGACGACGAAGCGCTCTATACCGGCAAGGTCAATGGACAGGCGATCGACACGGTCCCGTTCGCGATCAGCCACGCCGATCTGAAACGTGGACAGGAACGATTCAACATCTACTGCACGCCGTGCCACGGCCGCCTTGGCGATGGCAACGGCATGGTCGTCCAGCGCGGCCTGCGCCAGGCGGCGAGCTATCACCAGGATCGGCTCCGCCAGGAACGGATCGGCTACTTCTACGACGTCATCACCAATGGCTTCGGCGCGATGCAGGGCTACGCCGAACAGGTCCCGGTCCGCGACCGCTGGTTGATCGCGTCCTACGTGCGCGCGCTGCAGCACAGCCAGAACGCATCGGTCAACGACGTGCCGGCTGACCGGCGTGGCGAACTCGATGGCGCAACGACCGGGGCAGGCGCGACGACGCCTCGGCAGGATGCTCCGGCGAGTGGGTCTGGCAGCCCGGCCCAGCAACCGGTGAAACATTGATCATGGCGACGACTGAAACGTATTCACCACCGGAATCGATTGGCGGGCTGCAGCGGCTCGGGATGGGCGTCGGCCTGTTCGGCTTCGTGCTGACCATCGTCGGCTTTGTCTTGTCGGGGCAGGAAAAATTTTTCCAGGCCTACCTGGTCGCCTACACCTTCTGGTTCGGCATCATCCTCGGCAGCATGGCGCTGTTGATGGTGCAGCACCTGTCAGGCGGCGCCTGGGGCATTGTGATTCGACGGCCCCTCGAGGCGGTGGTCCGCACCATGCCGATCATGGCGGTGCTGTTCATCCCGATTGTTCTCGGCATTCACGACCTCTATCACTGGTCGCATGCTGACGTTGCCGCCAACGATCCGATCATCGCGCAGAAGGCCGCCTACCTGAATACGCCGTTCTTTATTGCGCGCCAGGTGATTTACTTCGTGATTTGGATCGCGATGAGCACGCTGTTGACCCGCTACTCGGCAGAGCAGGATCGCACCGGCGACCCCGGCTTGGTTCGCAAGTTGTCGATTCTGTCCGGGGCCGGGCTGGTGATCTACAGCCTGACTGTCACCTTTGCGATGGTCGACTGGACGATGTCGATCAATCCGCACTGGTACTCGACGATGTGGGGCCCGCTGTACATGGCTGGGCAGGGGCTATCGGCAATGGCGTTCGCGATTGTCATCGTGATCATGCTGTCGCAGACCGCGCCGCTGAACCACGTCATCACCCATCACCACCTGCACGACCTCGGCAAGTTCCTGTTCGCGTTCCTGATGCTGTGGGCCTACCTGTCGTTCTCACAGTTCCTGATTATCTGGTCGGCGAACGTGGTCGAAGAGATTCCGCATTACCTGATCCGCTGGGAAGACGGCTATCAGTGGCTGAGCGGGTTCATCATCATCGGCCACTTCATCGTGCCCTACGTGCTGTTGCTGTCGCGTGACGTCAAGCGCGACTGGAAACGTCTGCGCGTCATTGCGCTGTGGATCCTGTTCGCGCGCATCGTCGACTACTACTGGCACGTCGCGCCCGAGTTTCACAAGGAAGGCTTGAGCATCGGCCTGCTCGACCTGGCTACGCCGTTGGCGATTGGCGGAATTTTCCTGGCGCTGTTTGCCGCAAACCTGAAGGGTCGATCACTGCTCCCGGTGAACGATCCGGGCTTGCCGAAAGCGCTCGCGCATCACGTGCACTGATTGAAATCTATGGCTACTAACGACGCCGATCTCGAATACGGGCCGACGCCCGAGCATGCGGAATACGAGCACACCGATATCGACCCGTCGATTGCCGGCAAGTTCGCGATCTGGCTGGTCGCCGCCCTGTTGATCTCGGTCGGCATCGTCTACGGCACGTTCTGGCTGTTCGAGAATCGAACCCAGTCGACCGACAAAGCGGCGCAGATTTTCCCGCTCGCGGCTGGCCAGGTCAAGGAACCATCCGGGCCGCGCCTGCAGACGCAACCGTTCAAAGATCTCTACAACTTGCGCCAGGGTGAGCGCGACAAATTGACCAGTTACGGCTGGGTCGATCAGGGGAGTGGCGTGGTCCACATTCCGATCGAGGACGCGCTGCGGTTGATGGGTGAACGTGGCGGGGTGGTGTCGAGCCCGACGACCCCGAATGGACTCAACGACCTCGTTCAGGATTCATCGTCGGGTCGAACGAGTGCGCCGCGGTATTAGGCAGGGATCAGGGATCAGGGATCAGGCCCCAGTGGGAACAAGGAACTCGAGGAACGTGAGTAAACGACTAGGGACAACGGTGGCGTTGATTGCGGCGGCGGTGATGACCGCGGCGGCGCAATCTGACGTGCCCGGCGTCAATCCGGCGCCCGGCGTGCCGTCGAGCCAGATGCCGAAGGTGTTGTCCGAGGTCGCCTACGAGCAGCGGCTCAACGCGCAGTTGCCGCTCGACTTGCCGTTCAAGGACGAAGACGGCCGCGTGGTGAAGCTGGGCGACTACTTCGGCAAGCGCCCGGTGGTGATGGCGTTCGTCTACTTCGAATGCCCGATGTTGTGCACCCAGGTGTTGAACGGCTTGACGACGTCGCTATCGATCCTGCCGGAGTCGGCGGGCAAGGAATTTGATGTCGTCGCGGTGAGCTTTGATCCGCGTGAGACGCCGGCGCTGGCCAACGGCAAAAAGAAATCGCATCTCGACCGTTACCAGCGCGCGGGATCGGAACAGGGCTGGCACTTTTTGACTGGCGACGAGTCGTCGATCAAGGCGCTGACCGCGGCGGCTGGGTTCAAATACGTGTGGGACGACCGCACCAAGCAGTTTGCCCATCCCAGCGGCATCCTGGTGACGACGGCGGACGGGAAAGTGGCGCGGTATTTTTTCGGCATCGAGTACGCGCCGCGCGACGTCAAGTTTGCGCTGATCGAATCGTCGGCCGGTCGCATCGGCAACCTGGTCGATCAGTTGTTGCTCTACTGCTATCACTACGATCCGTCAACCGGATCGTATGGATTTGTCGCGATGGGTGCGGTTCGGCTTGGTGGCGCAGTGACGCTGCTCGCCCTCGTGGGATTCGTGGTCGTATCTATTCGGCGCGACAATCGCGCCGGGCAGTAACTTATGTCTTTATTCGGAATCCCGATCTTTCCCGAGCAGGCGTCCTCATTCGCGATGGACGTCGATCTGCTCTATTTGTTTATCGTCGCGGTCTCGTCGTTCTTTGCGCTGTTGATCGCGGTGCTGGTGATTGCGTTCGGGATCAAGTTCCACCGCAAACATCCGGGTGAAGTCGGCGCGCGGATTGAAGGCAACCTGCCGATGGAGCTGATGTGGAGCGTCATCCCGACGGTCATTGCGATGGTGATGTTCGGCTGGGGCGCGTCGGTGTTCTATCACCTGCGCCGCCCGCCTGCCGAAGCGATGCACATCTATGCCGTCGGCAAGCAGTGGATGTGGAAGTTCCAGCATCTCGAAGGGCAGCGCGAGATCAATGAACTGCACGTGCCGGTCGGCCGTCCGGTCAAGATCACGGTGACCTCGGAGGACGTTCTCCACAGTCTCTACTTTCCGGCCTTCCGCACCAAGATTGACGCGATCCCCGGCCGTTATACGGAGCTGTGGTTCGAGGCGACCAAGGTCGGCAGGTTCCACATCTTCTGCGCCGAATACTGCGGCACCCGGCATTCCGGCATGATCGGATGGGTCAACGTGATGGAGCCGGCCGGATATCAGAGCTGGCTGGCCGGCGGCGGCGAAGGGTCCCTGGCCGATCGCGGCGCACAACTGTTCAATCAACTGGCGTGCAACACCTGCCATCTTGAAACCGGGCAGGGCCGCGGTCCATCGCTCAAAGATATTTTTGGCAAGCCGGTCGAACTCGCCGACGGCTCAACGGTGACCGTTGACGAAGCGTATGTGCGCGAATCGATCCTCAACTCGCAAGCCAAGATTGTGAAGGGCTTCCAGCCGCTGATGCCGACCTTCCAGGGTTTGATCAGCGAAGAAGGCCTGGTCGCACTGATTGAACATATCCGGTCGATGTCGCCCAACGCGACCTCGGCGACCCCATCGGCCGCTGCGCCCACGCCTGCAGCGACGCAAAGCGGCGCGACCACGCCGCCCGGGCGATAGAGACGAATCATGGACGTAACACGGACAATGCCGGCGACGCACTACCTGAACAACGGCCACGGCCTCGCGTCGTGGTTGTTGACGAAGGATCACAAGCGGATCGCGATCATGTACTTGATCACGATCTCGGTGTTCTTCTTCCTCGGCGGCCTGATGGCCGCGGGCATCCGCCTCGAACTGGCGACACCCGAAGGCGACTTCGTTCAGTCCGACACCTACAACAAGTTCTTCACGCTGCACGGCGTGATCATGGTGTTCTTCTTCCTGATCCCGTCGATTCCGGCCACGCTTGGCAACTTCCTCATCCCGCCGATGATTGGTGCGAAGGATCTGGCCTTCCCGCGCATCAATCTGCTCAGTTATTACATTTACCTGCTCGGCGGCGTGTTCACGATCTATGCGATCGTCGCCGGTGGTGTGGATACCGGCTGGACCTTCTACACGCCGTACAGTGCGGCGGCGTCGAACACCAACGTCATCCCGACCGCACTCGGCGTGTTCATCGCCGGGTTCTCATCGATCCTGACCGGGCTCAACTTCATCGTCACCATTCACCGCATGCGCGCGCCGGGCATGACCTGGTTCCGCCTGCCGCTGTTCGTGTGGGCGCACTACGCGACCAGCCTGATCCAGGTGCTCGGCACGCCGGTCATCGCCATCACCATCGTCATGCTTGGCGTCGAGCGGGCCTTCGGGTTCGGCATCTTCGATCCGTCACGCGGCGGCGACCCGGTGTTGTTCCAGCATCTGTTCTGGTTCTATTCGCACCCGGCGGTGTACATCATGATCCTGCCCGCACTGGGCGTGCAGAGCGAGTTGATTGCCAATTTCAGCAAGAAGAAAATCTTCGGCTACAGCTTTGTCGCCTTCTCCAGCCTGGCCATCGCCGTCTTCGGGTTCATCGTCTGGGCCCACCACATGTTCGTATCGGGCATCTCGACCTACGCCGCCATGGTGTTCTCGTTCCTGAGTTTCTCGGTGGCGATTCCGTCGGCGGTCAAGGTCTTCAACTGGACTGCGACGCTCTATCGAGGTGCCATCTCGTTCGAGACGCCGATGCTCTACGCCTACGGGTTCATGGGTCTGTTCACGATCGGTGGATTGACCGGCCTGTTCCTGGCGACGCTCGGCACCGACATCCACATGCACGACACGTATTTCGTCGTCGCGCACTTCCACTACATCATGGTCGGCGGCGCGATCATGGGCTACATGGGCGGGTTGCACTTCTGGTGGCCGAAGATGGTGGGGCGGATGTATTCGGAGTTCCTGTCCCGGATTGCCGCGATCCTGATCTTCGTCGGATTCAACCTGACGTTCTTCCCGCAGTTCATCCTCGGCTACAACGGGATGCCCCGCAGATATCATGCCTACCCGGATGAATTCCAGGTGCTCAACGTCATGTCATCGGCCGGCGCGACGGTGCTCGGCTTCGGCTACCTGCTGCCGGTGGTGTATCTACTGTGGTCGTTGAAGCACGGCGAAGTGGCCGGGCCAAATCCGTGGGGCGCTTCCGGCCTCGAATGGCAGATGACCTCGCCGCCGCCAACCGAGAACTTCCCCGTCACGCCGCGCGTGACGACCGAACCGTACGAGTTCACGCCGCACGTGCCAAGGGAGATCAAAGTTGTCTGAGGTAGTCGTGCACGCCGATGCGCACGGCCATGCAGGGCATGGTCACGGCGCACAACATCCGGCGCTGCAACACCAGTTCGAGACGATGGGGCAGCAGAAAGAAGCGGCTGTCCTCGGCATGTGGGCGTTCCTGCTCACCGAAGTGCTGTTCTTCGGCGGCCTGTTCATGGCCTACATGCTCTACCGCATCTGGTACCCCGACGCCTTCGTCGCGGCCAGCACGTCGATCGACCTGAAGTGGGGCGCGCTCAACACCGTGGTTCTGATCGGCAGCTCGTTGACCATGGCGCTTGCCGTGCGCGCGGCGCAGACCAATCAGCGCAAGGCCACCGTCAACTGGTTGATCCTGACGATGGTCCTCGGCACCGTCTTCCTCGGCGTCAAGGTCATCGAGTACGCGGATAAGTTCGAGCATCACCACGTGCCCGGTCCGAATTTCGTGTGGGCCGAGCCCGGTCATGAAGCCGCCGGTGCCGACGCCGGCACCGCGTCGGATCATGCGGTGTCGGCGCAAGAGGCGGCCAACCTCCAGAACCACACGCAGATTTTCTTCAGCCTCTATTTCACGATGACCGGGCTGCACGCGCTGCACATGATCATTGGCATCGGGATCATGCTGGTGATCACCTGGCAGGCGTATTCGGGTCGGTTCTCCAGCGAGTACTACACGCCCGTCGAGATGACCGGTCTCTACTGGCACTTCGTCGACATCGTCTGGATCTATCTGTTCCCACTGCTTTATCTGATTGATCGGTCCTAGCCATGTTTGGACATGTTTCGCCGCTCAAGGTTTACATCGGAATCTTCGCCGCGCTGATGGTGCTGACGGTGGTCACGATCCTGGTGGCCTACGTCGATCTCGGCGAGATGAACAAGGTGGTCGCGATGGGCATCGCCAGCTTCAAAGCGACCCTCGTCGTGCTCTATTTCATGCACGTCAAATACAGCAGCCGGCTGACCAAGCTGATTGTCGTCTCGGGATTCTTCTTCCTGGCCATTCTGCTGACATTGACGATGGCCGATTACGGCTCGCGCCAGTGGGTCAATCCGCCGGCAATACTGCAGTAGATCAAGAGCAGGGATCAGGGATCGGGGATCAGGGATCGGCGGGATCAGGGATCGCGGATCAGGAAGAAGGGGATCTGTTCAGCGGGTCCTATGCTAATCGCGCGATGACGTTGAAGCGTTCTTCTCCCACGGCATAGCCTGCCAGCCGCAGGTCGGTCAGCTCGATCGCCTTCATTCCCAATCCGGCAAACGTCCGGAGAAACCAACTGCGCTGAAACGCCGCGTCCGAGACGTCGAGGATTGCCACAGCGCGGTAGGCCTTGGCGACCATCCGTGCCACCGCCTCCGCGGCGGCGTCGTTGGCGGCTTCGAATCCGCCGCACGCAACCACGACGTCCCACTCGCCGGATGGCTCGAGGCCGCCGATGGTGCCGTGGCCGACCACGCATCCAGCGTCGCGGAGTGGCTCGAGAAAGGCCTCGGCACATGGCCCGACCGCAAACACGCGTTCGCCCTCTCGGAGTTCGAGCAGTTCAGAAATGTCGGCGACGAATGTGCGCCACGTGTCGTCGCTGACGCCGGGAAGTGGATTCACAGAACGATTCTCGCACCGAGACGCGACTCAGCGTAGCGCTGCGTCAATATCCAGGCAGCCCCAGCCAAGCGTCGGACTCGGCCGTTTCTTCATGCTCGACACCCGCGTCGCACTGTTCTGCAGCTTGCGAATAACTTGCGCGGGGCTCAGGGTCGGGTCCTTGGCCAGCATTAATGCCGCGGCGGCGGCCACGTGCGGAGCGGCGGCGGAGGTGCCGTCGAAAGCGTCGTAGAGACGGTCGCCGTTCTTGTAGCTGTAGGTCGGGGTCGTCGAGATGATGGCGACGCCTGGCGCGGCGACCGAGATATGCGATCCGGTGTTGGAGAAAGGGGCACGGCGATCGGCGTGGTCGAGCGCCGCCACCGCGCACACGCCATCGAGCGCGGCAGGGTATTGCTTCACTGCAGTCGCGGCATTCCCCATTGCGGCGACGACGACAATGCCGGCCTCGATCAGATCGGCAATCAAGTCACGCTCGGCGCGGTCCATCGTCTCGTCGCCGAGGCTCAGATTGAGCACGCGCACTTTGCCGACGCAGTAGGCCAGCGCTCGATAGTAGCCGGCCGCGTCCCATTCCGCCCTGCTCGGCAACACCTTGAGCACCAGCAGGTGCGCGGCGCATGCGCCGGCGATGCCGATGCCGTTGTTCAACCCGGCGGCGAGAATGCCCGCGACGTGGGTCCCGTGCCCTTCGTAATCGCGTCCGCTCTCGCCTTTGACGAAATTCTTGTACTCACTGACGACACTCGACAGATCGGGGTGCTTGGTGTCGACGCCGGTGTCAGCGACGCCGACGATGATCGCCGACGCGTCTTTGAAACCGGCGCGTTTACGGGCGTCTCCGAGCCGCACGGCGGTGTGCGCCCATTGACGCGACAGCAACGGATCGCGTGCCGCCGCGAACATTCGCCGAGGGTGCGCCACATAGGCGTAATCCACCTCCGCGGACGCCGAGGCGAGATACCTGGCGATGGCCTGCGGCTCTTCGCTGGCGGCGACCTCGATGGTGACCAGACCGCGGCCGCGCGAGGTCGGTAGCGGCGGCGCGACTGGATCGTGGAGAAACGCGCGGCGAACCGCCACCTTGGGCCGGCGCGCCTGTTCGTCGACAAACACCGGACGAATCGACCGGATGCGGGCGTTGTCGAGCAACTCGTCAAGAGCGGAGGGGGCCGTCTCGACCATCGAGTGACGTGCGGCCAGGGCACTCCGTTCAGGTGCCGTTGTTCTGAGCCTGGCAACGATTGTCCGCGATGGGCGCGGCGCGTGATCATCCCACAAGCGAAAACGCGCGACGGGCGGCGCAGGAGTCTTGCTGATACGCGATTGTAGTGCTTCGTCCGTCCCGCCCGAATCGCTCTCAGCGGATCGGCAGCCATGCCTTGTAGCCGTGCATGACGCCATCGAGGGACCCTCCAGCTCGACTGTCGCAGCAGTCCACGGAAGTGCGTCCAAGTACCTACGTTGTGATAGCGTTTCTGTCGATAACTGGTACAGCGTGCTTTACACGGCCTTGCGCATCGGACCGGCGGTTCTTGCCCTAGCCCTGTGGGCTTATTTGGCTGATGGTACGCTCGCCGATCCGGCGCACTTTTTTCTGATCTTCGCGTTTATTTCCGGGCTGGTTGGCTTGGCGTCGGTACGCCGCTACTGGCACATTCGCAGTACGTCGCGTTCCCGGCGCGACTCAACGCTGATTCCCTAATCGCGTCTCGGGCTAGGCGGCGGTGTCTCGGCCACCGGCACTCTGCTTAATCTCTGCCAGCACCGCATCAATCATTTTGCGCGCGTCGCCGAACAACATCTGGGTGTTGCTCTTGTAGAACAGCGGGTTCTCGACGCCGGCGTAGCCACTCGCCATGCCGCGTTTCATCACGATGCAGGTCTTGGCTTTCCACACCTCGAGAATCGGCATCCCGAAGATCGGGCTGGACGGATCGTCGAGCGCACCGGGATTGACGATGTCGTTGGCGCCGATCACGATGGCCACATCGGTTTCAGGGAAATCGTGATTGATTTCTTCCATCTCCATCACGATGTCGTAGGGCACGCGCGCTTCGGCCAGTAGCACGTTCATGTGACCAGGGAGACGGCCGGCCACCGGATGAATGGCAAACCGCACGTCGATCCCACGCTCGCGAAGCAGCCGCGTCACGTCGTAGACCGGGTATTGCGCTTGCGCCACCGCCATTCCGTAGCCCGGAATGATGATCACGCGCCGAGACTCCAGCAGAAGTTGCGCGGTCTCGGATGCCGTGATGCTCTGGACCTCGCCGGCGGGTGCCGCCCCCGCGGCCGGCGCTGCGCCTTCGTCGGCGCCAAACCCGCCGAGGATCACGCTGAGGAACGACCGGTTCATCGCCGCGCACATGATGTAACTGAGAATCGCACCGCTCGATCCGACCAGCGCGCCGGTGATGATCAACAGATCGTTTGAGAGCATGAAGCCCGCGGCCGCCGCCGCCCAGCCCGAGTAGCTGTTCAACATCGACACCACCACCGGCATGTCCGCGCCGCCGATCCCCATCACCAGGTGGACCCCGAGCAGCGCAGCCAGGACGGTGGCGATGAGGAGTGGCCAGAGCGGTGCGCCACCGTCTGCGCCGACAAACTGCGCGCCCAGCACGACACACGCGGCAACAGCCGCGAGATTCAGGACGTGTCGACCGGGCAGCAGCAGTGGCTTGCTCCGGATGAGGCCCTGCAATTTGCCGAAGGCAATCACTGAACCGGTGAACGTGATCGCGCCGACGAAGATGCCGACAAAGGTCTCGACGCGATGCATCAGCGCTTCGGTCCCTTCGAAATGCATGCTCGCGTCGAGCGTGATCGCGAAGCCCACCAGCACCGCTGCAGCGCCGACAAAGCTGTGGAGAATAGCCACCAGCTGCGGCATCGACGTCATCTGGACCCGCGCCGCCATCGCTGCGCCGACCCCGCCACCGATCGCCAGCATCGTCAACAGCACGCCGTAACTGGTGACCCCAGGTCCAAGCATCGTGGCGATCACGGCGAGCGCCATGCCACCGATGCCGAACCAGTTGCCCCGACGCGCTGATTCCTGCGCCGATAATCCGCCGAGGCTGAAAATGAACAGCAGCCCGGCGATCAAGTACGCGACGGTGACAACAGTCTCTGGCACGGCCTATCGCCTGAACATGCGCAGCATGCGTTGCGTCACGAGAAAGCCGCCAGCAATGTTGATCGTGGCGAGGAGGATCGCGGCAGCGCCGAGCACCACCGCGGGAGAGGAAGGCGGGCCGCTCACGGTCAGCATGCCGCCGACCACAATGATGCCGCTGATGGCATTGGTCACGCTCATCAACGGTGTATGCAGGGCCGGCGAGACATTCCACACCACCTGCCAGCCGACGATGCACGCCAACGCAAAGACGGTCAGGTGCGATAGAAACACCGGCGGGGCGACGAATCCCAGCGCGAACAGCGCGAGCGCAATGCCGACGATCGTGAGCACCGCGCCGTAGCCGCCCTGCTTGACGGGTGTCGCCGTGGTGGCGGCGGTCGCCGCCGCCGTGACTGCCGGCTTGGCGGGCGCCGGCGGTGGCTCTTTACGCGGCGGCGGCCAGACCACCGCCCCTTGGTGCACCACCAGCGCGTTGCGCACGACTTCGTCATCGATGTCGATGTGGAACTTCGCCGCACCGCCGAGATCCTCGAGGAGATAGGCGAGGTTGTTGCCGTATAACATGCTCGCGGTGGGCGCCAGACGGCTGGGTAAATCGACGTAACCGATGATGTGGACGCCGTGGCGTTCAACAACCGAGCCCGGTTCGGTCAACGCGCAGTTGCCGCCGTTTTCGGCCGCCAGGTCGACGATCACCGACCCATTCTTCATGCTGCGCACCATGTCCTCGGTGATCAGGACCGGTGCCGGGCGATTGGGAATGAGCGCAGTGGTGATGATGATATCGACGTCTTTGGCCTGCGCTGCGAACAGCGCCATCTCCGCAGCGATGAATGCCGGACTCATCTCCTTGGCGTAGCCGCCACCGCCTTCACCTTCTTCAGCAAGGGTCACCTCGAGGAACTCGGCCCCCATGCTCTTGACCTGATCGCGCACGGCGGCACGGGTGTCGAACCCACGCACGATGGCGCCCAGGCCACGCGCCGCGCCGATCGCCGCCAGACCAGCGACGCCGGCACCGATGACCAAGACCTTGGCCGGGGGCACACGACCAGCGGCCGTCATCTGCCCGGTGAAGAAGCGCCCGTAAAAACTCGCCGCCTCAATCACGGCGCGGTAGCCGGCGATGTTGGCCATCGACGACAGGGCGTCCATCTTCTGCGCCCGCGAGATGCGCGGCACCTGGTCGATCGCAATCGCGCTGACATTGGCTGCCGCCAGCCGCGCGACCAGCGCCGCGTTCTTGCCTGGCCACAAAAAGCTGATCAGCGTCGATCCCGGGCGCAGCAGATCCACTTCGTGAACACCTAGGGTCGGGTGTTGTTCGGGCGGCTGGACCTTCAGCAGGATCTCGGCGTCGGCCCACACCTGGCGCGGGTCGGTGACCACCTCGGCGCCCGCATGGCGATAGTCGTCGTCCTCAAACGACGCGCCGGCGCCGGCCTGACTTTCGACGACGACGTCGAATCCTTGCTTGGTGAGCCGACCGATCGTCTCGGGCGTCGCCGCGACGCGGCGCTCACCCGGACGGGACTCTTTGGGAACGCCGACCTTCATCAGTGTTGCTGACTCGTTATCGCGGTCGCCATCAACCTGGGGGTCGCATCTGCGATCAATTCCTTCATCGTGTCTCCAACCAATCGCGATCCTTGCGGGGAGCGTACACCAGAAACGGTGCGGCCTCGTTTCAGCGGCCGACGATGCGCTTGAACTCGGCCGTGTCCCGCAGCTTGGCGAAAATCGGGTCGTCGATCGCGCGCGGGCCGAGGACCGTTGGCTGCCGGCGTACCGAAGAGCAGGTAGGTAGGTAAGCGGGGAGCGCGCATGGCAAGGCATTATATGGACGAAGGCGCCGCGGTGCCCAAACGAGGGAGAGAGCCCTGTTGTGATCCACACCGAACGTTTGCGGCGTACCTACGGCGAAAAAATTGCGCTCGAGGCGCTCGATCTTCATGTTGAGCCTGGCGAGATCCTCGGCCTGCTGGGCCCGAATGGCGCCGGCAAGTCGACCACCGTGCGGATCCTGACCGGGCTGATCCAGCCGACCAGCGGCCGCGCTTCGGTCGCCGGCTTCGACATCGTGACCCAGCCGCTCGAAGCCAAACAGCGGCTTGGCTATGTCCCGGAGCAGCCGGTGCTGTATGACGTCCTCACCGCTGCCGAATTTCTCGAAGTCATCTCTTCACTCCATCACCTCGATCCCGCCACCGCCCGAACGCGTCGCGACGAGCTGCTCGAACTGCTCGGGCTGGGTGACGCTCGTGACCAGCGTCTCGGAACCTTTTCCAAAGGGATGAAGCAAAAGGTCGTCCTCGCTGCCGCGCTGATTCACCGCCCGGAAGTCTTAATCCTCGACGAGCCGCTCGACGGCCTTGACGCGAACAGCGCCCGAGTAGTGAAAGAACTGCTGCGTAGCCTCGCCGCGCAGGGCCGGACGGTGTTGTTCTGCTCGCACATTCTCGAAGTCGTGGAGCGCATCTGCACGCGCATCGTGGTGATCGCCAACGGCCGACAGATCGCCTCCGGCGCCCCCGATGACATCGCTCAGGCCACCGGCACGACCAGCCTGGACGACGCCTTCGCCAAGCTGACCGGTGTCCGTGATGCTGGGCAGGTCAGCGGCGACATCCTCCGCGCGCTCGACCGATGATCGCGCGCGCCTTTGCGGCGGCTGGTGTGGATTACGTCCAGTGGTGGGCGGTCAGCCGCGCCCTGGTGCGGTCCGACTTTCACGTGCCGGGCGCCCAGACCGCGACGTCGTATTCGTTGCGCACGATCGGCAGCCTTTCGGCGATGGCTATGGTTTACGGGCTGTTCGGCATTACCGCGGCGCTGGTCGTCGTGTTCGTGCAGGATGTCTTGCTCGCTGCGGTGTTTGCCTTGTCCTATCTGACGTCGCTGGTCGCAACGTCGATGCTGACGCAACACGCGCAGACGCTGGTCGCCACCACCGATTACGCGATTCTGGCGCCGCGGCCGGTGAGCTCACGCACATTCCTCGCCATTCGCATTACCAACATCGTCTTTCACGTCGGCGTGTTGACCACGATGATGGGGTATCCGGTGATCGCGGCATTCACCGTGGCGCATGGGGTGAGTGCGGTGCGCGGATTGGCCGCCGCGGTCGCCCTGTATGCGTGTGCGCTCTCGGTGGCGCTGGCGATTGTGACTGTTTACGGATCGCTGATGCGCTGGATCAGTCCCGCACGGTTGCAGCGCACGCTCGGCTACGCGCAGATCGTCATCGGGGTCGGTGCCTATGGTGGATTGATGTGGATCATGGACGGCATCGGGCGCAGCGCGCTGGGCACCATGACCCTGCCGCGCGGTGCGTGGCTGTTGCTGCTCCCGCCGGCGTGGTATGCGAGCTATATCGAGATCGCGGCGGGTGTCGCCGACGGCGGCAGCTTTCTACGTGCTGGCGTCTCGCTGATCGTCGGGGGTCTGCTGATCGTCGCGATGGGTGGGCGGGTCAGCGGCGACTATGCGGCACGGCTCGGCGACGTCCCCGAAGCGGCAGCGAACGAGATCACCCGCCCGTCCCGCGCCCCGGCCTGGCTGTTTACGACGCACGAGGCCCGCGCTGTGGCGATCCTCGTCCGGGCCCATTACCGCCACGACATCCGCGTCCGTCTGGGTGTTCTCAGCATGGTGCCGATGGTGCTGTTCTTCGTGGTGATCAGCCTCCGTTCGGGAACGACCGCCGACCCGTTTGTTGCCCGCCCTAGTGAATTTGGCGGCGACATGATGGCGTTTGCCGTCCTGCTTTTCCCAACCGTATTGCTCCAGCAGTTGACGATGAGTGACAGCTACAAAGCGTGTTGGCTATTCTTCGTGACCCCCGGCTCGCTTGGGCGTGTCGTGGTGGCGTTGAAGAACGTCATCGTGGTGTTTTTCCTGCTGCCATTCCTGACGTTTGTGACGGCGGTGATGGTCTGGCGCTTCGGCCATGTCGGGCACGCCCTCCTTCACGCCGCGCTGATCGGGGCCGTGGCGCATCTGGCCTTGCAGAGCGCCGGCATTGTGCGCCCGCAGCTGCCGTTTTCCTTCAGTCAGCAGAAGGCCAACAGCAACTGGGCGGTGGTCGCGTGGATGTTCGTCGTGGTCGTCAGCGGCAACATTGTGCTGCTTGCGATGCAGCAGTGGATTTACCGCGACTGGAGCCGTGTCGCGATCTTTGCGGTGTTGCTGATCGTCGCGACTGTGCTGTTGGAATGGGCGCTCCGTGCCCGTGCCAGCAGTGCGCGCTTGACGGCGCCGCTCTAGCGTTTAGCGCGGCCAGCCGGCTTGTTGCGGTTGGTAGTGATGCGCCTGGTGCGCCACCACGTGGTTGGATTTCACAAAGATCTTGATCAGCACGATGCCGGCAAGAAGTCCGCCGAGATGCGCCCAGAAAGCGACGACGCCACCTTCGCCGGATTGCATCAGCCCGCCTCCCACCTGCAAGACCGTCCAGTAAATCAACATCACCCAGGCGGGTAACTTGACCGTCCAGAAGAAAAAGCCGAGCGGGATGAGCGTGAAGATGCGGACGCGCGGATAGAGCACCAGATAGCCACCCATCACGCCACTGATCGCGCCCGACGCGCCGACCATCGGAATGACGGAATCGGGCTGCGCGAACACCTGCGCCAGCGCCGCCGCAACGCCACAGATCAGATAAAAGACGATGAACCGTGGTCTCGTCATCGAATCCTCGATGTTGTTGCCGAACAGCCACAAGAACTACATATTGCCGATCAGGTGCATCCAGCCCCCGTGCAAGAACATCGACGTCACGACGTTCGCGTAGCTGGGCCCAGCCGTCGTCGTGCAGACCAGCGTGTCACTGATCGGGAACTGCACGCCCGCGGGCAGCAGCCCGGTCAGTTCTCCAGGGATCAGGCCGAGCAGGCAGACTGAGCGGGCCAGCGAGACGTCTTCGCCCGCGCCCTGAATCAGTACCCACGCCACCCCGCAGAGGGCAATCACCACCATCGTGACGTAGGCTGGCCGCTGGGTCGCGTTCTCGTCGTGAAACGGAATCATTCCTCTGATTGTCGCCGAAAGGCGGTATTGTTGCGGCCAAGGAGCTCGACCGATGATCAGAGAGTTTCGAACGTTTATCGAACGCGGCAATGTGCTCGATCTCGCGGTTGCGGTGGTCATCGGCGCGGCCTTCGCGCGCATCGTGGCGACCTTTGTCGACGGGGTGTTGATGCCGCCGTTGGGGATGCTGCTGGGCGGTGTCGACTTTACGAGCTTGTTCGTGGTGCTCGATCACAGCAAAGGCACGCCGCTGTCGTTGGCCCAAGCCAAACAGGCGGGCATTCCGGTCATCGCTTATGGCGCGTTGATTAACGACTTCATCAACTTCCTGATTGTCGCGTTCTCCGTGTTCCTGATCGTTCGACAGGTGAACCACTATCGCGCGCCGATCGCGGTGACGACGATGCCGTGCCCGCGCTGCTTGACGGCGATTCCACTCGGCGCGACACGCTGTGCCGCCTGCTGCAGCGACCTGTAAGATCGTTAACCAAACGTCACATCAGGGTCGTACAACGGTGCCGCGACGACCGACGACCGACGACTGGACCACTGACGACTGACCACTGACGACTGATCATGTCTAACGCGATTCGCTTGTACGATCGTGCGCTGAGCCGCCTGTCGCGGCGAGAATTGCTGAACATCGCCTGGAAGCTTGGCTTGGCGGCCGTGGTGCAACCGCTGGCACCGATCACCGCCTTCGCGCAGCCGATGTTCCGTAGCTATCCCTTCCCGTTAGGCGTCGCGTCGGGGGACCCATGGCCGGACAGCGTGGTGTTGTGGACCCGATTGGCGCCCGAGCCGTTCGATGGCGGCGGCATGCCGATGGCCAACGTGGAGGTCGGCTGGGAAGTGGCCAGCGACGCGGCCTTCCGTACCGTCGTCGCCAAGGGCGTGACGGTGGCACGACCCGAACTCGGCCACAGCGTCCACGTCGAACCGCGCGGTCTAAGCTCTGCGCGGGAGTACTGGTATCGCTTTCGCGTCGGCAGCGAGGTCAGTGCCGTCGGCCGCACCAAGACCGCTCCCGCAGAAGGCAGCCGCGTCGATCAATTGCGCTTTGCGGTGTGTGGCTGCAGCCACTATGAGGTCGGGCACTTCACGGTGCTCAGGCACATTGCCGACGAGCAGTTCGATTTCATTTTTCACACCGGCGACTATATCTACGAAGGACGCGGCGACGTCGGCCGCAACCCGGCACTGGTCCGTCATCATCGCGGTCAGGAGATTTACACCCTGGTCGATTACCGCAATCGCTACGCGCAATATAAGGCCGACCCGAATCTGCAGGCGGCACACGCATCGGCGCCGTTCGTGGTGACGTGGGACGACCACGAGGTCGATAACGACTACGCCGGCGAACACGACGAGCACGACACGCCGCCGGAAGTCTTTCTGCTGCGGCGAGCCGCCGCCTATCAGGCCTATTACGAATCGATGCCGCTGCGTACCGCACAACTGTCAGCCGGACCGCGGCTGACGCTTCACCGTCGCCTTGGCTTCGGCAACCTGATTGACTTGAACGTGCTGGACACGCGCCAATTCCGATCGGACCAGGCGTGCGGCCACGGTGCGGCGACCGACTGTTCAGCGGCCAGCGCGGCGACGCGATCGATTTTGGGGACCGAGCAAGAACGCTGGCTCTTCGATCGGCTCGCCAACGCGCAGGCGAGGTGGACGATTCTCGGACAACAAGTCCCCACGTTCGCGCGCGACAACGGCGCCGACCTTCCCACCGGACGCTTCTCGATGGACAAGTGGGACGGCTACACCGCGTCACGCCAGCGGTTATACACGCGACTGCAGGAGACCAAGGCGCCGAACCCGATCGTCTTGTCGGGAGACGTACACGTCCATTACGGGGCCGATCTCAAGCTGGATTTCGCCAACCCGCAGTCCGCAACCGTCGGCGTCGAATTCACCAACTCGTCGATCACCTCCAACGCTGATGGGGCAGAGGTCGGAGTGACGTGGGAACGGTTACGGCCGCGTAATCCGCACATCAAGTATCACAGCGCGCGGCGGGGCTATATCGCGTGCACCGCATCACCACAGACTATGCGGGCGGACTTCAAGGTGGTCGATCGCGTCACGGTGCCGGATCAGCCGGTGCGGATTGGTGGAACTTTAGTGGTCGAAGCCGGTCGCCCTGGATCGACAGATTAAACCACCCAGCTCAACCATATCAGGCGCCCCGGTACTGGTTTAAACTCTGTCCCGGTTTCGCTGCCAGTGGTACTGTTTCTAGCTCACTGCCATGGCCTTCCACCCCGCCCCCTGTGCTGAATCGACGCTCGCGCCGATACAGACTCGTGTCGCGGGAAGGGCGGAGTGTGTTGTCATGAAAACGATCCTGATCGTTGACGATTCGCCGACGATTCGGCGCATGGTCAAGGTTGCACTCAGCAGTGTCGCCGGTGCCACCTTCGTCGAAGCCGCGAGCGGCCTCGAGGCGATCGAGCAACTGAGCCTGTCCAGCGCCGGCCTGATGGTCCTCGATCTCAACATGCCCGACATGCATGGCCTGGAAGTATTGGCCTTTGTCCGGCGGCACCCGACGTATCGCGCCCTGCCGGTGATCGTGTTGACGACGCGTGGCGACGAGGCAAGCCGCGCGGCAGCGACGACCGCAGGCGCCACACTTTATCTGACCAAGCCGTTCGTGCCGGCCGTCCTTGCCGAACATGCGCGCACCCTGCTCGGATTCTCGCTCGACGGACTGTCTGCTTCGGAGCACCATGTCGAACCCTGACTCGAACGAGGAATTCCTCGCCGGGTTCATGGATGACTACTTCGCCGAGTCCGATGAACATCTGACGGCGATTCGGCGGACCTTGCTCGCGACCGAAAGCTCGCGCGACCTCTCAGCGGCAGCGCTCGAAGAGTTGTTCCGCAGTTTTCACTCGATCAAGGGTTTGTCTGGAATGGTCGAGCTGCGCGAGGCGGAGCTGCTCGCCCATCACATGGAAAGCTACCTGCGCGATCTCCGCGGCAAGACGGCGGATCTCACGCCGCAAGGGGTCAGTGCGCTGATCGAAGGCACCCATGCCCTCGAGCAGACGATCGCCGCGCGCAAGAGCAACCAGCCGCAGCCGGACACCGCCCGCGTGATGGCGCTGCTGGCTGCCCTGACGGCACCGGTGACCAGCGCCGCGAAAACGCCGGCGTTCGCGGCACCGATCACCGACCCCTTGTCGACCGACCGCTGGCGTGCAGTCTTCCCGCCGTCCGCAGAGCTGGCGGCGCGCGGCATTGGCGTCGATCGCATTCGATCGCTGCTGCGCGCGCTGCGCGTCATCGACCGCAACGCGACCGCACAGGCGCGGTTGATCGACGACATGCTGGACATGGCGCGAATTGCCACCGGCAAATTGCGTATCGAGATGGGCCCCGTCGATCTGGTCGCCGCGACAATGGCGGCGCTCGATGTGGTGACGCCCTCGGCTGCCGCCAAAGGCATCACCATCCACCGGGCGCTCGGCACCCGCACCCAGCCGATCCTCGCCGACAGCGATCGCGTACAGCAGATCGCCTGGAACGTGCTGTGCAACGCGGTCAAGTTCACGCCAAAGGGCGGCTCGATCGGCGTGCGCATTCAGCAGGATGAGGCGTCGACCCGGTTGATCGTGACCGACAGCGGCAAAGGGATCGAGGCTGATTTCCTGCCGCATGTGTTTGAACGCTTTCGTCAGGCGAATTCATCGGTCAACCGCACCGAAGGGGGACTCGGTCTCGGTCTCGCGCTGGTGCAACAGCTCGTCGAGCTGCATGGCGGGACGATCACCGTGAGCAGCGCCGGTGCCGGCCACGGCTCGACCTTTATCATCACCTTCCCGGCGGTCTCTGACGAGGCGCTGCCGCTCGACCTGCCACTCTCCGCGGCGCCAGCCGTCCTCGCCTCGCGACATGTGCTGGTGGTCGACGACGAAGAGGACTGGCGCGATCTACTGAGGCAAACCTTCGAATCGCACGGCGCATCGGTGGTCACCGCCGGTTCGGCACCCGAGGCGTTGCAGCTGCTCAAGGCGCGCGATGCCCGGTTGCCTGACGCGATCGTTGCCGACATCGGGTTACCAGGTGAAGACGGCTTCACGCTGATTCAAAGTATTCGCTCCGCCGCCGCCGACTGGCGGCACATTCCGGCCATTGCCGTCACGGCTTATGCCGGCGCGGACAAGCGTCGCGCTGCCCTCGACGCCGGCTTCGATAGCTATCGCGCCAAACCGATCAGCCCCGACGCGGTGGTCACGGCCGTCGTCGAGTTATTGAAGGGGGACCAGTTCCGTTCCGACGTCTCGTGACGCGACTACCAGCCGGCGCGATCGTCGCCGTCGCCTCGAGCGCAGTCCTGCTGTTCGCCCTCGAACCCTTTGTCGCCAAAGTACTCCTGCCGCGAATGGGCGGCTCCCCGGCGACCTGGAACACCTGCGTCATGGTGTTTCAAGCGCTACTCCTCGCCGGGTATTGGTACAGTGCGCTCCTGGCGCGGGTCGACGATCTGAAGCGAGCCATTCAGTCGCATATCGCGCTGGTCACCATCTCGATCGTGGCGTGGCCGTTTTCGACACGGCTGTTGTGGTCTGACCCGCCGGTCGGCTGGCCGGCGGTCGTGTGGATAGCCACGGCGACCGCGGCGGCCGTCGGATTACCGTTCATCCTTCTCTCGGCCACCTCGCCCCTGATTCAAGTCTGGCTCGCACGCACTGCCCCGCATCGGAATGTGCATCGCCTCTACGCGGTGTCCAGCGCGGCGAGCGTGGGTGGCCTGGTTGGTTACGTCGCGGTGATTGAGCCATGGGTCGGTGTCGCCCGCCAATCCCTGCTCCTGCTCGTGGCCTACACCTTGGCGATGCTGGTGACGCTGGCGTTCGCCTGGACATTGACCGAGGCCGCGCCAGCGGCGGTGGCCACCGCGACGACTCTGGAAGCCAGGGGTCCCAAGGCATGGCGGCCGATCTTCTGGCTGGCGCTGGCGACCGCTGCGTCGGGCACCCTCTACGCCGTCAACACCTACGTGACGACCGACATCGCTGCATTCCCGCTGCTGTGGGTCATTCCACTTGCTCTGTTTCTGCTGGCCTTCGCGTATGGCTACTCGCGGTTTGCCGAACGACATCTGGATGCGTTGCTTGGCGTGGCATTGCTGGTCGTCGGCGCCGCGCTGGTCAACAGTTTGTGGTTCACCGCCATGGTTCCGACGTGGTTCGACCTTGCGCTGGCACTGTGCGCGCTGACGATGGCCGTCGCCGGCCTGGCCGCCGAACTGGCGCGAACACGCCCTGCCGCCGACCATCTGCCGGCGTATTACTCAATCATCTGCATCGGGGGTGTACTCGCGGGTGTCCTGTCCGTCGTGGTATTGCCGTGGGCGTGGTCAACGCTGGCGGCACTGGCGACCAGCGCCGGTGCCATCCCGGAGTATCCCGTGGCGCTGTGGTTAGCATTAGCCCTGATCGCCGGATCACGAGGGGATCGGCGCAGTCGATTGTTTGTCGTCGTGGTGGCGGCGATGGTGATTGTCGCAGTGGTCGTTCCAGCGCGAACCTCGAGGGCGACGATCCTCTTTGAAGCGCGCAATTTTTTTGGCACCGTCCGCGTGCAACATGATGCGCAACTGAATGCGCGCGTATTTCGACACGGCACCACTGTTCACGGCCTGCAACGTCTGGATCACCCAGATGCACCGGCCGGTTATTACCATCGCGACAGCCCGATCGGCCTGTTGATCGCCGCCACGACGCCGCGCCGCGTCTTGGTGCTCGGACTCGGCGTGGGCACGCTCGCCGCCTACGCGCAGCCAGGCGATCGCTACACGTTTCTCGAGATCGACCCGCTGGTGGCGCGCATCGCCGACGACCCGCGCTGGTTCTCCCACGTGAGCGCCGCGCGATCCAAAGGCGTCACGGTTGACGTGCAGATTGGCGACGCGCGGTTGTTGGCCGCGCGCTTCCCGGATCAATCGTTTGATTTGATCGTGATGGACGCGTTTGCGTCGGATTCGGTGCCGGTGCATTTATTGACGCTGGAAGCGCTCGATCTCTATCGACGGAAACTGACGCCCGCCGGTGCCATTGCGATCAACGTGTCCAATCGTTTTTTTGATTTCGTACCAGTACTGGTGGGCGCCGCCGAGGCGCGACGCTTCGGCTGGGCGGTCGCGGAGCGGGAGGGTCTGCATCCCACCGAATTCTCGTCGAGCTGGTTCGTGTTGACGGCGACTCGATCCGGGGCACTGGCCGCCGGACTCCACGGCGATGATTGGCAGCGTACGGGCATTGCGCCCCGCACGCCGTGGACTGACGATCGAGCCAACCTGTTGGGCGCGTTACGGTTGTGGCGGGTGCCCGACCGGTAAGCTCCAGCCTCGACCGCGGCGTATACTCGCCTGCGAGCTCACGCAGGAGGTAGTTGTGCGGAATCATCTGTATCTTGGCCTTGCCGGTACGGCGCTCTTGACCGGCCTGGTGGTCGCCCAGGTGCCGACAACGCGTCTGAATCCGGTCATCGAGTTGCTGGAGCAGAAGAAGCCGGTGTTCGGGCTTTACGCGCCGAGTAACCGCCGGCCCGGCGGCCCCGGTGGTCCTGGCGCGCCTGCAGGACGACCTGGCGCCGCGCCTCCGGTTACGCCGGCACCCGCGGCTGCACCGACAAAAACACCGGCCGAACTCGCCCAGGAGGCGGTCGCCTACAAGCACAGCGACTTTGTGTTCGACGGCAGCATGGAGGGGGGCCTCGAGCGCGCGCTCCCCGCCTTTACCGAGCTGGTCGCGGCGATGCACATGGCCGGCGCCCTCAGCAAGTCGCCACACCGGTTGACGCATCCCTTGATCGTCAAAACGCCTGAACTCGACGAACCGACCATTCATGCCGACATTGCACGTCAATTGAATCTCGGTGTCAGCGGCCTGATGTTGCCGACGGCGGAAAGCGGCGAGCAGGTTCGTCGCGCCATTGCGGCGATGCGCTTCAAATCCCATAGCGGCACCCGCCCGGACACGGTTGGCAACGCGCCGGCGTTCTGGGGGATGAGTGAACAGGAATACAAGCAACGCGCCGACGTCTGGCCGCTCAATCCGCGTGGCGAGTTGATCAACTGGACGATCATCGAAAGTAAAGAAGGCCTGGCCAAGGTGCGTGAGATTGCGGCGGTCAAAGGTGTCGGCGTGCTGTGGCCCGGCGCCGGCACACTGCGCGGGCTGTTCACGACCACCAACGCCGCCGGCGAACGCACGTTCGACGAAAAAAGTTGGGAAGCGGCGATTCAAACGGTCGCCTCGGCCTGCAAAGAATTCAATGTCGCCTGCGGGTTCCCGGCCAACGAGAAAGACATCGAGATGCGCATGAAGCAAGGCTTCAGCGTGTTCGTGATGAATTGGGGCGACGGCGGATTCCGGACGGTCGAAGCCGGCCGCCGGCTGTCGAATCGGCCGACGCACTAATGAGTAGGGATCGGTCGTCAGTCGTCGAGATCCGGTGCCGACGGCTGGCCCCTGGCGGCTGACCACTGACCACTGACCACCGACCACTGACCACCGACCCTTCGGCGAACATGGCGGGGCGTCGCGCCAGGTAAGGAATTTCGTTTTTCATTCGGACCGATAGTCACCTGTATCGTATTGCCCTGGGAGAGCCTCAATGAACGTACGTGTCGTCCGTCGCTCGATCGCTTTCACGTTTGGCTTCTTGCTGTATGCGCTGTCGGCCATCGCGCAGACCACCAAGCCGTATGAACCGCAGGTCGGTCAGGCCGGCAAGGACGTGGTCTGGGTGCCGACGCCGCAAGTGTTGGTCGAGAAGATGCTCGACATGGCCAAGGTTACACCGCAGGACTTCGTCATCGACCTCGGCTCCGGCGACGGCCGCACGGTGATCACCGCCGCCAAGCGGGGCGCGCGCGCGATGGGCATCGAATACAACCCCGACATGGTTGAACTCGCCAAGCGCAACGCCACCGCCGCCGGCGTGGCGACCGATCGCGCGACCTTCTTGAAAGCCGACCTCTTCGAGACCGACCTGTCGAAGGCGCAAGTGATCACGATGTTCCTGTTGCCGTCGATCAACATCAAGCTGCGGCCGAAAATCCTCGACCTCAAGCCCGGCACCCGCATCGTGACCAACTCATTCACCATGGAGGACTGGCAGGCGGACGAGTCACAGACGGTGACCGACGACTGCACCAGCTGGTGCACCGCGCATCTGTGGATCGTTCCCGCCAAAGTCGAAGGCACGTGGCAGACGCCGCAAGGCGCGCTAACGCTGAAGCAGGAGTTTCAGATGATCTCGGGAACGATGGGTTCGGCGCCGATCACCGAAGGCCGCCTGCGCGGCGACCAGATCGAATTCACCGGCGGGGGCCGGAAATACACCGGCACGGTGAATGGAAATACGATTACCGGCGCCGGCGGCTTTACCGCGACCCGTAAGTAAACCACCGAAGTAATCTGTGGTTTGCTCCTCACCTAATCAGTGGTTGCACATACACCCACACGGTGTCTGCAATCCGTTTCGCCCCGGCCGCATTGGGATGAATCATGTCGTCCATGTTCATTGCCGGATCGAGCGCGACCCCGGCGAGCAGGAATGGCACTAACGGAACGTTGTGCTCGCGCGCGAGGGCCGGGAAGACATTGTGAAAGGCCAGGGTGTAATTCCAGCCGTGGAGCGGTGGCGTTTCCATCCCGCACAACAGCACGCGCACCCCGCGCGCTTTGGTCCTGGTAATGATCTCGGACAGGTTGCGCGCAAGGATGCCGACATCGACGCCGCGCAATCCATCGTTGGCGCCCAGCGCCAGAATCAAAATCTCGGGTGTTTGCGCCAGCAGGTCATCGAGGCGTTGCAAGCCGCCGCTGCTGGTGTCGCCGCGGACGCCAGCATTGATCACAGTCCACGGCAGACGTGCGTCGTTGATGCGGGTCTGGAGGATTGAGGGAAATCCGTCAGAACGTGACGGGGAGACTGAAAGGCTGTCGCCCAGAACCGCGATAGGTTTGGGCGACGCCACGGTTGCGACTTGAGACGGACTCGTCACCGCTGCCGAATTGCAGGCGGTGGCGAGTACGGCAAAGACCAGGGCATAACTGACGACAGACTTCATCGTCGCGCTATCAACCCCCCGGCCGGGTTACGCCGGCTGGACGTTTTCGGCGCGCGGTCCCTTGGGGCCCTGGCCCTTCTGGAACGTCACCGCCTGGCCTTCGCGGAGCGAGTCGAATGACACGCCGTTGCAGGCTGACTGGTGAAAGAAATATTCGCTGCCGTCTTCGGCTGCGACAAAGCCGAAGCCCTTGTCGTGAATCAGCCGCTTGATAGTACCGTTGGTCGTTGCTGCCATAGTGAGAGTCCTTCTTGTTAGGTGATTTACGCCGCGCGGGGCGCTCAAACGGTGAGGTGGGAGGGCAGAATCCGCGTGGGGCGTAGTTCTGAGTCCAGAGCTATTCTGAATCCAGAGCCTTCGACTGTATCACCAATATCTTCGTTTGTGACCAAATGAATAAGCCCGTCCATTCGCTTGAAATCCGCGGCACGCTCGCGCGCGACTACGGCGACGTGCTGACCTCAGCTGCGCTGCGTGCGCTTGAAACCCTCGCACCGCTCGATAAACAGAGGAAAACCGTGATGGCGGGCCGATTGACGCGTCGCGCCGCACGGGCGAGAGACCGCCAACCCATCCGATTTTTACCGGCCGACGGCAGTATCCCGGGCACAAATACCTCGGTCGAAAGCGCGCGAAACGGTGCATTTGTGGGAAGCGCCATCCCCGCAGACCTTCAGCGGCAATGGATCCAGGGTACCGGGCCGGCCGCTCGTCCGCAGGCACCGATCGCGCAAAGCCTCCGCAATGTCGCCTACGCCCTGCTCTCCGGCGGCGATGGATGGATGTTCGACGGGGAAGACGCCCTAGGACAGTTGTCGACGATGTCGCTCGATAACCAACGCAATCTGAAACTGGCCGTGCATCGCGATCGCGCGTTCCTCGAGGTCGCCGAACAGGTCGCCGCGGAGATGAATCAGTGGTCGCGTGCTTTTCTCGGTCGCGCGATCGTCGCCGACTGGCGTGCACAACTCGAGTTCACGACGCTGATCTTCCGCGCGCGCGGCCTGCACCTCGACGATCGTCACGTGCGTCACCTCACCGGTGAGGGCTTCTCCGCATCGATCGCCGACGCTGCACTGTTTGTCGTCAGCAATCACGCGCAGCTTTGCGCCCGCGGCGCGTCGGTGGTGTTGTACTTGCCCAAAATTCAAACCGCGGA
The DNA here is from genome assembly GCA_035575715.1 of Vicinamibacterales bacterium. Lineage (GTDB taxonomy): Bacteria > Acidobacteriota > Vicinamibacteria > Vicinamibacterales > UBA2999 > JACCSI01. The sequence continues at coordinate 116,561 of DATLXN010000019.1, forward strand.
GGAGGCGGCGTGGTGGCACCTGATGCTGTCGACCCTCGAGGAACATCTCGGCCTCGGGGTGGGGACCATCAAGGTCTACGTGCTGGTCGAGCAGATTGAAGCGTGCTTTCAGTTGATGGAGATCCGCGCCGTTCTCGCACCGCGGTTGATCGGCTTCAACACCGGCCGCTGGGATTACATCAACAGCGTGTCAGACGCGATGGCCTGGGATCCAGACTTTATCAACCCAAATATCGACGAGGTGACGATGGCCTACGGCTACATGCGGCATTACGAAGACCGCGTGCGGCGTGCCGTCAATACTCCGGACTCACAGGGGCAATGCGCGCTGTGGCAAGGCGGCATGGAGCCGAACATCCCTGTGGGATCGGCTGCCGGCGTCGAGGCGGGAATGAAGCGGGCCATCGCCGGCGCCGAGCGTGAACAACGCGAAGGCGCCAGTGGCAAATGGGTCGCCCATTGGAAGATGGTGCACATCGTCCGACCAGTCTGGGAGCGTGCCGGTGCCGTCAATCAGCGTGGCCGCATCTTTCCGCCGCTGACCTACACCGACGCCGACGCGGCCGCGTTGACTCACCTCGACGCGGCGCCACGCACCGACCGCGGTGCGCGCGATCTGATCAGTGTTGGGCTGCAGTACGGCAATGCCTTTCTGCAAGGGTTGCAGGCCGCCGCACTCAAGCCAGCCGACTTCTTCGGCAATGATGATGTCCTCTACCTGATGGAGGACATGGCCACCGGCGAGATTCGCTTGGGTATCTTGTGGGAGTGGCTGCACAAGCAGGCAGTGATGACTGATGGCAGCAGGTTCGGCAGTCAGGTCTTCACCCGCCTGCTCGATGAGGAATATGCCAAGCTGCTGGCGGCCAGCGATCGCGACGTGCACGATCAGTCGAAGCAGACGACGCTGCCGATCGCGCGGGAGATCGTCGAGGTGTATGTCGGCAACTCCGTCAAGTTGCCGTGGTACATCGATTTGCTCAACATGACTTTGGAAAGCCGCGACCTGGCCGAAGCCCGGACGCGCATTCGCCGTCTGGTCGATACGTTTCAGACAGGTGGCATGAGAATCACGGAGAATCAGACATGGCCAGCCTGATGGAAGCGATCAGTATCAAGCGGAAGACGTTTTTCGAATTCGAGGACGCACCGTATGTGTGCGTCGAGGTCGAGGTGTCCAAGCCCACCGCGCGCGGCGGGCAGACGCTGGTGCGCCTGAAGATGCGCAATCTGCTGACCCGCGCGGTCTTCGACAAGACCTTCAAAGCCGGCGAGAAGTTCAAGGAGCCGGACTTGGTGGTCATCCCCGCGTCGTATTCGTACTCGAGCGGCGACGCCTACCATTTCATGGACCAGCACAGCTTTGAAGAATTGACCTTGCGCGCCGACCTGCTCGGTGACGACCGTCTGCTGCTCGCCGACAATCAGGACGTCCAGATCCAGAAGTTCAACGGCAACCCGATCGGCATGCAGCTGCCGCCGCACGTCGAACTGACGGTCACCGATACCGAGCCTGGTGTGCGCGGCGATACCGCCAGCGGCAGCGTGACCAAAGCCGCGACGCTCGAGACCGGGCTCGAGATTCGGGTGCCGCTGTTCATCAAGGAGGGTGAGAAGGTCAAAGTCCACACCGAGACGCACGAGTTTGCAGGCCGCGCCTGATGGTGCGGATCGCCTTTCTTGGTTGCGGTTTCATCACCGGAGTCCATAGCCGGAACCTGAAGGGCCTGCGCCGCGAGATCAGCTGCAGCTACGCCAGTCGCGATCGATCAAAATCCGCCGAGTTCTGCCAGCGCTATGGCGGGACGGCGAGCTACGCCGATTACGGTGAAGCGATCACCGACCCGCGCGTTGACGCCGTCGTCATCGCCGTGCCGCCGAAGTTTCATCTCGATCTCACCTTGCAAGCGCTGGCGGCCGGCAAACACGTGTTGGTCGAGAAGCCGGCATTCCTGCGCCTGCAGGATTACGAGACGGTCCGCGTCGCGCGCGATCGCGCCAAGCGCGTCGTCCTGGTGGGTGAGAACGATCACTACAAGCCGCTGGCCGTGAAACTGCGCCGCCTGATCGCCGCCGGGGTGATCGGCGAAATGGTGTTTGCCCACTTCACCACGATCGCCAGGCGACTGAAGAGCGCCGATGACTGGCGCAACGACGAAGCGATGGCCGGCGGCGACGCATTCTTCGAAGAGGGCATTCACTGGCTGCACATCGCCGGGAGTCTGGGTCCGCAGATCACCTCGATTCACGGATACCGGCCGACACCCTCGTCGCACGGGCCCGATCGCCGCGTCAAGAGCATGATGGCGGCCTTCACCTACGATAACGGCGCGGTCGGGTCGCTGTACTACTCGCGCGAGATTCCGTCGTTGTTCCGCGGTCTGCGGGTGTCCAAACTGTTCGGCCGGCGCGGCGTGATCACCTTCGAGTCGAACGGCGCGTTCATGATCGTGCGGGCCGGTGGTGTGCCGCGGCTGTCGTTCCCGGGCTTCAGGGATATTCGCGGCTATCAAGCGATGTACCGCGACTGGGCGCGCGCGATCACCACTGCGAGCGTGCCGGAGATGAGCCTGGAACGTGCCATCGACGACCAGCGATTGATGGATCAGGTTTACGCCAGCATCGAGCCGATCGCCCAGTGACTCAGCACTACGACGTCGTGATCATCGGGAGCGGTGCGGGCGGCGGCACCATGGCCTACGCACTGGCCGGGTCGTCGGCGCGCATCCTGCTGATTGAGCGTGGCGACTATGTGCCCCAGGAAAAAGAGAACTGGAGTCCTGAAGCGGTCTGGCGGGACCGCCGCTATCGCCCGAAAGACGAGTGGTGGTTCGACGATCGTGCGGGTCGCGACTTTCGGCCGTATACGCATTACGGTGTCGGCGGGAACACCAAGTTCTGGGGCAGTGCGCTGTTTCGTTTTCGGCGCGAGGACTTTGCCGAGATGCGCCATCGCGACGGCATCTCGCCAGCGTGGCCGATCGATTACGACACGCTGGAACCGTATTACCAGCGAGCTGAAGCACTCTATCAAGTGCACGGCGCTGTTGACGGCGACCCGACCGAGCCGTCGCGCGGACCGTATCCGTACCCGGCAATACCGCATACCGGCCGGATGGCCGAGATCGTCGAGCAACTGCGCGATCAGGGTCTGCACCCCTCGTCATTGCCGCTCGGTCTGCGCGAGAACTGCATCCGCTGCCGGACTTGCAATTCGTTTGCATGCCACCTGCACGCCAAGAGCGAAGCCGATGTCTGTTGTGTGCGCCCGGCGCTGCAGCAATCGACGGTCACGCTGTGGACCAACGCGTATGCGCGGGTGCTCGAGACCGACCAGTCCGGGACCCGGGTGCTCGCGGTACAAGTTGAACGCGACGGCCAGACGATTCGCGTCGAGGCGCCACTGTTTGTGGTGTCGTGCGGCGCCGTCAATTCGGCCGCGTTGCTGTTGCGATCGGCCAGCGCCGCCCACCCCAAGGGTCTTGGCAATTCGTCGGGCCTGGTCGGCAGACGCTACATGGCCCACCTGGCGACGTTCGTCGCGGCGCGATCGCTGCGGCTGAACGACACCGACTTTCAGAAAACCGTGGCGATCAACGATTTCTATCTGCCCAGCGCGCGAACCCCATACCCGCTGGGGCAGATCCAATCGCAGGGACGCACTCAGGGCGTCATGCTCAAAGCCGAGTCTCCGTGGTACAGCCGCTGGATTCCTCTGTCGGTGTGGGAATGGTGGGCGTCGGGCGCCGTTGATTGGCTGGTGATGTCCGAGGACCTGCCACAGCCCGAGAACCGGGTGGCGCTCACCCGCGACGGCCGGGTCAGCCTGAACTACCGGCAAAATAACCGCAGCGCGCACCAGGAGTTAGTCCGCGAGCTGCAGGCTTGTCTCAAGCGCCTCGGCTTCGTCTTTACCGTCAAGCACTCGCTGGGTACCAGGAACACCACCCATCAGTGCGGCACGCTGGTATTTGGTGACGACCGACGGACCTCGGTGCTCAATACCTTCTGTCAAGCGCATGACGTCGACAATCTCTTTGTTGTCGACGCCTCGTTTTTTCCTTCGTCGGCGGCGGTCAATCCAGGACTGACCATCGTGGCGCAGGCGCTGCGCGTGGCGGATCACCTGAAAGAGACTCGGCTATGAGAGCGCGTTCGTTCAGTCACGTCGGGATCACGGTGTCGGATTTCAACACCGCCGTACGGTTTTACTGGGATGTGTTTCGCTGCCCGCTGGTTGGCGTGGCCGACGCCCCGGCAGATCGCGTCCGCGGCTTTTTTGGCGTCGATGTCGAGGGCGCGACCTGCAAGATCGGCTGGATTCGCGTGCCCGGTGGCGCAGTCCTCGAGATCTTTCATTTTCAGCCGCACCAGCCGGCGACCGCTGTCACGTGGGGCCGCGTCGGACTCACGCACATCTGTCTGAACGTGCGCGGGATTCACAAATGGCATGACCATCTGGTGGCGAACGGCGTCGAGATCGTCAGCCCGCCCGAGCAATCGCCGCGCGGTCACTGGCTGTTCTTCGCCAAGGACTTCGACGGCAATCTGATCGAGATCACCGATCTCGGATTCATGTACTACGTGCTCGGGTGGTTGGGCCCGCTCGGCGGATGGGTCTTTCGCCGTGGGATGTACAAGAAGTATTACGAGACGCGGTGATGCATTACCATGAACCAAATCCATTGGCGATTTGGGTGAGTGGCGATTGAATTGGTGATTGGGCAATTGCGCGAGTGCGATTGCGCGATTGCGAGGAGTGGACGCGATGAAGAACGTGGTGAGAAATCTCAGCCTGGTCGCGCTAATCGTGTTGGTTGCGGCCAGTGCGTCGGCGCAGAACACGAATAAACGCTTTGGCCGCTGGAAAATCAAATCTGACGCGCCGCCACCGACCAGCAACATCATGACCTACGAGCCATTTGGCGCGAAGGGCATGAAGGTCACGGTCGAATCGGTCAATGCCAAGGGCGAGAAGACGACCTGGTGGTACACCACCGACTTCGACGGCAAGGAGATGCCGGTGACCGGCCAGGACAACGCGATGACGTCGGTCCGCGTGATCAACGACCGGGTCAACGAGATCATCAATAAGCGCAACGGCAAGGTCACGCAGGTGCTGACCAACGTGTTATCGCCAGACGGTGACACCATCGGCGTGATCTATATGCGCGACGATGGTACGGGCAAGACGAACAATGTCACGTTCGCGACTTACGAGCGGATCAAGGAGTAGCTGAGTGCTGAGTGCGAAGTGCCTCACTCAGCACTTCGCACTCAGCATTTCTGATCCCTGATCCCTATCCCGGAGGCCGCTGCCCGCCACGCCGCTGGGGCGGATTCTTGGCCAGCCGGAACTGATTCAACGCCGCGTTCACCTTGAACTCGATTCCCATCCGCCCGATGTCCGCGGTTGATTTCATCGGATCGCCGGAGACGCCGGCATCCGCCGGGCCGCCCCACGGTTTGATCTGATCTTTACGGATCCCTGCGGGATGCACATGGAGCATCTGCGACGTGTCGCTGATCCCGGCGTGGCTGCCGATCACCGTGTCGTCGTAGCCAAACGCGGCTTCCATCCACGCCCGGTAATGGACGCGACCCTGTTCGTAGTAATCGGTCAGCGCATGCACGGCGGCGCCGCTGCCCTTCCATTCCTCGGTCAACGTGGTCGCCACGGTGACCATGCCGGCCTGGTTCCCGCCGCTGTCGCCGATGAACAGGATGTCGGTGAAGCCGTGCGCCTGCAGACTGCGCGCCGCGGCGTCGAGCAGCAGGTCGTAGGCGGGCGATGGGAGTGAGATCACGCCAGGGCCGGCGCGATCGGGGTCGCCTTCCGGGACGTATTGAATGGTCGGCGCGACCAGCGCGTTCTTCAGTCGACGCGCCATCAGGTTCGCAGCGTGAGTGACCACGTAATTGTGCTTGCCGAGGACCATGTGGTAGCCGTTCTTCTCGGTGCCGCCAATCGGCACGATGACCGTCCGCTTGCCGGCCGTGAGCGCATCGCGCGTTTCTTCCCAGGTCAGTTCTTCGATGAACACGGTGTCCGGGGCTTGCGACGGCGAGCCGGCCGGCGCGGTCTCAAACGTCGGCCGGCGCGGACCGACCGGTTGTGCAGCGGCGGCGCCACTCCCACCCCCACCCGCACCGCGACCGCCGCCGCCGCCTTGTGGCGGTGCGGCTGACGGCTGCCGGGTGCCTGCGATCAGGCCTTTGATCTGGGCCAGGGCATTATCGATTTTGATGTGCAAAAAAATCTTGCCGAGTTCGGGCGTCGACTTGGTCGGGTCACCACTCACGCCGCTGTTTTCGTAGCCGCCTCCAGGGGCGAGCTTGTTTTTTCGCACGTGCTTGGGATTGACGAACAACAGCTCCGACGTATCCAGGAGATTGGCATGACCACCGATCTGTTCGGCCGGGATGCCCATCTTGTCAGTGATGTACTTGTTCTGGTCGGTGTGTGACTTGGTGTAATAGTCGTCGATCCAATAGGCCTTCGCCGCACCGGCCCACAACTCATTGAGTTTCATCGCCGCCGTCCGCATTCCGGTGCGGTTGCCGCCTGATTCACCGAGGAAAAGAATCGTCGTGAAGCCGCCTGACTTGAGACTGCGGCCGGCGTTGATGAGCAGATCGACAAAGCGATCTTCCGGCAGCGTGATCGTCCCGGGTTTCCCCATGTGGCCGCTGACGGTCTCCCAACTACCCTCGGGCACGTAGGTAATTGTCGGCGCGACCAGGGTTTTGCCAAGCGCGCGCGCGATCTTGTCGGCGGCGTAATCCATAACAAACTTATGTTCGCCGTCGACCATGTGCGGACCCTTCTGCTCGGTGCCGGCGGTTCCGATGATCACGCTCCTGGTCCCGGCGGCGATCAGGTCGCGCACCTCGGCCCAGGTAAGTTCTTCGATGAACACGGTGTCCGGAGGTTTGCCCGATGGCCCGGTCGCCGGCGCATCGGCCGGCCGCTGCGCCGACAGCGCGATGATCGAAAGCACACAGAGGCAAGTGACAACGGCCAGTTTTTTCATAAGCAACTCGCCGCTATTCTACGCGCGGCCGCATGCGATCGATTGCAATCACCTGTCTCGCCTTTTCAGCCGGCTGCGCCGTGCTGGCCCAGGCACCAGTGGACGCCAGGCCCCAGGAAAGGTGGATAATTAGAGGCCGCCATGAGCAACGAAGACAACACCCCGGCTAACAAGCGCGTCACGCGGCGCGACGTGTTGCAGCAGATGGCTGCAGTCGTGGCCGCCACCGCCATGCCGGGCTCGGCGGCGGCCGAGATGCAGACGCCGCCTACGGGTACGAGCCCCGCGGCGAAGTTTTTTCCAGGGTTCAAACCGCTCACGCTGCAGACCAGCGGCGCGACGATCAACGTCGTGGTCGCCGGCCAGGGGCCGCCGGTGTTGTTGCTGCACGGTGCACCGCAATCGATGCTGTCGTGGCGGCTGGTCGCCCCCGATCTGGCCAAGGACCACACCGTCGTCGTGACCGATCTGCGCGGCTACGGCGACAGCAGCAAACCAGCAGACGGCGACAACCACGCCAATTATTCGAAGCGGGCGATGGCCATCGACCAGGTCGAGGTGATGCGCCAACTCGGTTTCGAGACGTTCGCGTTAATCGGTCACGACCGCGGCGGCCGGGTCGGGCATCGCATGGCGCTCGATCACCCCGAGCGCGTGACGCGGCTGGCGGTGCTCGATATTGTTCCGACCCATTACCTCTACACGCATGTCACCTTGGAATTCGTGCAAGCCTACTTTCACTGGTTCAATTACCTGCGCCCCGCACCCGGCCCCGAGAACCAACTGAAAGAAGACATCGAACGCCAGGCGGCTCGCATGACGTCGGAGGTCGAGCAGGAGTACCTGCGCGTGCGTCGCGATCCGGCAAACATCCACGGGATGTGTGAGGATTACCGCGCCGCGGCCTCGATCGATCTCGAGCACGACAAGGCGGATCTCGATCGCAAGATCACCTGCCCGGTGCTGGCCCTGTGGGGCGCGAAGGCACCGATGGGTCGCCTCTACGACGTCCTGTCGATCTGGAAAGAACGCGCCACGGTGGTCACCGGACGATCGCTGCCGGCCGGACACAACCTGCAAGAGGAGACGCCGGAAGCCGTCGCGGCGGAACTCCGTGCCTTCGTGCGCGGCGTGGCCTCACCACTCGCACGCGCCCGCGTCGGCCGGTTCTCGCGGCGCTGACACCGCGTCGTGTCGCGGCTGTTCCTTCTCGCCTACACCAGTTCGGGCTTGGCCGGACTGATCTATCAGGTCTGTTGGACGCGCCTGCTCACCCTCTACATCGGGCACACGACCGCGGCTGCAAGCGCAGTCGTGGCCGCGTTCCTCGGCGGATTGGCCGTTGGCGCCGCCGCCGGCGGAACATTCGCCATGCGGCTCTCGCCCCGGCGCAGCCTCCAGACCTACGCGGCACTCGAAGTAGCGGTTGCCGCAATCGCGTTGATCGTGCCGATCGCACTTGGTGCGTTGACGCCGGTGCTGCAGTGGGCCTACGCCGAGAGCTCGCCGGGCGCACTCTTCCCTGCGGTTCGCCTGGCGTCGTGCCTGTTGTTGGTCTTTATCCCAGCGGCCGCACTTGGCGCGACTTTTCCAATGGCGATTCGCTGGTTGGCGCGCGGGTCGGATCACCAGGCGCAGGTCGGCGGCCTGCTCTACGCCCTCAACACGACCGGTGCGGCAGTCGGCGCGCTCGCGGCAGGGTTCGTGCTGATTCCCCGCGTCGGCTTGAGCGGCACCACCCGCGTCGCGATGGCCGCCAGTGTGCTCGCCGCAGTGTGCGCGTGGGTGGTGTCCAGACAGGGCAGGGATCAGGGATCAGGGAACAGGGATCAGCCGCCAAAGAACAAGGATCCACGGGGCTGGCGATGCTGGTGCTTGGGATCTCAGGTTTCGCCGCACTCCTGCACGAGATCGCGTGGACGCGCATTCTGACGTTGGTGCTCGGTCCCACCATTTATGCATTTGCCGGTACGCTCGCGGCAGTCGTCGCCGGTGTCGCAACGGGATCGGGCATCGGCGCCGCTCTCATCGGACGGGTGCGCAGACCAGCGCTGTGGTTAGCGGCTGCCTTGCTTGCGGCGGCCGTGATGTCAACCGCCACAGCAGCACTGGCGGGCGCCTGGTTGCCACGATTCGTCGCGCACCAACTTGCAGCAGGCACGAGTGGCTTCGACGGCTTGCTGCTTCAAGGTCTGCTCCTCACCTTTGCCCTCATCGTTCCGAGCGCCGCGTGCCTTGGCGCAGCCTTCCCGCTCGCCCTTGCACTGATCGCCGATCCAGCCCGTGCCGCGGCGCAGCAATTCGGTGCCGTCTATGCCGTGAACACGATTGGTGCGGTATCGGGTTCGCTGATCGCCGGCTTTGTGTTGATTCCACAGTTCGGATTGCAACTGACCCTTGTCGTCGTCAGCGCCTGCTTAATCCTTGCCGCCGTGCTTGCCACGTTGTCGTCGTCGCTACGCCGTCGCGATCACATGCTCATCGCTGGAGGGGTCGCAGTCGCTGCCGCCGCGATTGCTGCCGCGCCGCCATGGGATCGCGATCTGCTTGCGAGCGGTGCCTACATGTATGCGCCTTACGTCCCTAAAGATCTGGACCTGGAGACGCAGCTCAGGGCCGGCACACTCTTGTATTACCGCGAAGGCGCCGGGGCCACCGTGTCGGTGAAGAAACTGACCGGCACGACGACACTGGCGGTCGATGGCAAAACGGATGCGTCGAACCGCAGCGACATGCTGACGCAAAAGCTGGTGGCGCATCTACCGCTGCTGCTGCACGACACACCGCGAACGGTTGGCATCATCGGATTGGGGAGCGGGGTGACCGTCGGCGCCGCGCTGCGGCATCCGATCGATCGCGTTGATGTGATCGAGATTTCGCCGGAAGTTGTCGAGGCGTCGCACCTCTTCGCGAGTGAAAACAATGGCGCCCTCAACGACCCACGGACGCGGCTGATCGTCGCCGATGGCCGCTCCCATCTGCAGCTCACCCAGCAGTACTACGACGTGCTGATCTCGGAACCGTCCAACCCATGGATCGCCGGCGTCGCGGCGCTCTTTACCCACGAGTTCTTCGTGGCGGCGCGTGCCCGGCTGGCTCCCGGCGGGATCATTTGCCAATGGGCCAACGCCTACAACATCAGCGATGCCGACCTTCGTGCCATCGTCGCCACCTTCCAATCGGTGTTTCCAGACGGCACCGCGTGGCTGGTCGGCGGCGATGATCTGGTGCTGATTGGCTCGACAGGGAACATCACTACGCGCCTGACGGGTGTCGAGCGGCACTGGTCGCGTGCCGGCGTCGCCGCGGACCTGAACAGCGCCGGGGCGATGGACGCTTTTGCATTGTGGTCGCTGTATGTCGCCGGGCCAGACGAGTTACGTGATTATGCGGCTGACGCAACGCTGCTGAAGGACGACCGCATGTCCCTGGAGTTCTCCGCTCCACGCGAGTTGCATCGCGGCACGGCAGGAGAGAATGGCGCGCGGCTTGCGGCCCTACTTGGCGACGGAGGGCCAGAGGTGATCAGGCAGTCGAGGCGCAACGCCAGTGCGGCGCAGTGGCGCTCCCGAGGCGCGATGATGGCGCAGCGCGATGCGCATGCGACTGCGTACGACGACTTCGTCACAGCGCTGTCGCTCGACTCGTCGGACCAGCCGGCGCTCGACGGTCTGGTGCATAGCGCGATTCTCACGAAGCGTGGAGCCGAAGCGCTGGCGTGGGTCAACACGCTGTCGGCGAAAACCGACCGGCCGGCCGCGATTCATGTCGCCATGTCGAAGTTGCACGCCTCGATTGGCGCGGCAACCGACGCGCAGGCCGCCGCCCAGCGGGCGCTCGAGTTCGACCGGTCGTCGTCAAGCGCTGTTCAGCAGCTGGCCGCACTCGCCGCCGATGCGGGTGACCGGGCGCAGCTGGATCGACACGTGCAGCAACTCCGAACCAGGGATCCGGACAGCGCGGCGACGCATTACTACGCGGCCGTGTCGGCGTGGCTACACGAACGCACCGACGACGCGGTGCAGTGGGCCGAGCGCGCCATCGCCATTGATCCGTCCTACGCCGCGGTCTACGACCTGCTTGGGGCTGCCTTGACCAGGCGTGGTGATCGCGCGGGTGCGCGGGCCGCCTTCGAAACGTCGTTGCAGTACGACGCGCACGACAGCACCGCCTACACCAACCTTGGCTTGCTTGCCCTCGGCGCGGGGGATCGTTTAGCCGCGCGGAATTACTTTGCCGAGGCCTTGTGGCTTGATCCCGAATCAGCAACGGCGCGGCGCGGCCTCGCAGAAACGCGGTAGATTCTACGCATGCTCGGCCAAACCGTGTCGCACTACCGCATCCTCGACAAGCTGGGTGGCGGTGGCATGGGTGTGGTCTACCGCGCCGAAGATTTGCATCTCGGGCGCCACGTCGCGATCAAGTTCTTGCCGCCAGAACTATCGCATGACCCAGCCGCGGCGTTGCGCTTCCAGCGTGAAGCACGCGCCGCGTCGGCGCTGAATCACCCCGGCATCTGCACCGTTCACGACCTTGGTGTCCACGACGGTCAACAGTTCCTCGTCATGGAACTGCTCGAGGGCAAAACGCTCAAGCATTCGATCGCCGCCCAGCCGCTCGCGATCCCGCGGGTCATTGAGCTGGGCATCGAAATCGTCGACGCGATCGAGGCCGCTCACGCGCAAGGCATCCTCCATCGCGACATCAAGCCGGCCAACATCTTCGTGACGGCGCGCGGCCATGCCAAGGTGCTGGATTTCGGATTGGCCAAACTCGTTCTGCCCCCCGGCGCTGTGCCGGAACATCAGGCGACAGTCACCGCCGCTGATCAGTTGTCGATGCCCGGAACGGTGATGGGCACCGCCGCATACATGTCACCGGAACAGGCTCGCGGTGAAGAGCTCGACGTGCGCAGCGACGTGTTCTCCATTGGTGCGGTCCTCTACGAAATGATGACCGGCACCCCCGCGTTTGCCCGCCCGTCGGCAGTGGCCACGTTTGACGCGGTCCTTCACAGCACCCCGCCTGCTGCGGTTCGTCTCAACCCTGAGGTGCCGCTGGAACTCGAGCGGATTCTTGCGCGTGCGCTCGACAAGGATCGCGAACTTCGCTATCAGTCCACCACTGATCTCCGCGCCGAACTGCGGCGATTGAAGCGCGCCACCGCGGAACACCCCGTCGCACCAGCCCCGGCCGCTGCCAAACGCTCCTTAGGCCGCAGTCGCCTGGCAGTGACGGCCATCGTGGTGGCCGGCGTCGTGCTCGCGGGATTCTGGTTGGCACCGAAAACCCCCGCGCTCACCGAAGAGGACGAGATCCTCGTTGCCGACTTCACCAATACGACCGGCGAGACCGTCTTCGACGACACATTGAAACAGGCGCTGACGGTCGTGCTTCAACAGTCGCCCTATCTCAGCGTCGTCTCGAACGATCGAGTGCGCGAGTCGCTGCGCTTCATGGGGCGCACGGTCACTGATCCAGTTGTCGACGACGACGCCCGCGAAGTGTGTCAGCGACAGAACGTGAAGGCGATGCTTGCCGGCGGCATCGCGCGCCTCGGCACTCAGTACGTGATAACTTTCGACGCGATCAACTGCGCTTCCGGCGATCATCTGGCGACGGCGCAAATCACCGCTGAGCGCAAGGAGGACGTGATTGCCAGACTTGGCGCGGCGGCGTCACAACTGCGCGCCGAGCTGGGCGAGTCGTTAGCGAGTGTCCGGAAGTTCGACGTCCCGATCGAACGCGCCACGACGTCCTCGCTCGAGGCGCTCAAAGCCTTTACCACCGGCATGCAGCTGCATTCGGGTGGTCAGCCGGGTCGCGCCATTCCGCACCTTGAACGCGCCACGACTCTCGATCCGGAGTTCGCGCTGGCCTACGCCCTGATGTCGACGTCCTATTTGAACCTGCGCGACTTGGCGAACGCTCGCCGATTTGCCGGCAAGGCCTATGACTTGCGGTCACGCGTCAACGAACGGGAGCGGTTTTATATCGAGGCACGGCATCTCGTTACCGTCGTCGGAGACGCCGACGAATCGATCAAGCTCTACGAGCTGTGGGCGCAGACCTTTCCGCGTGATTTTGTGCCTTGGAACAATCTCGGGGTCTCGTATTTCGACGTCGGCAAATTCGAGCAGGCACACGAGGCCTATCTCCAGTCACGCCGGGTCGCGCCGAATAACGCGCTGGTTCACAGCAATGTCGCGACTGCACTGTTGGCCCTCAACCGCCTACCCGAGGCCAGAGCCGCCGCGGATGTCGCGATGCTTCGTTTTCCAGATGACCTGGGCGGCCGCGCGACACGCTTCAACATCGCCTGCCGGGAGCGGGAGGCCGCCATTACCACCGAGCTGCTCTCGGTCGGCCGGAACAAAGCGATCCCCGAACTATTACAGGCAGCGATCTTCTGCGCCATCCGAGAAGGGCGCATGAGCGAGGCGCGCACGCTCGCGGCCGAGCTCTCGAACATGGCTGGCGTCGCAGCCCAACGTGGCCGCAACTCTGTCGAGCTGGGGATCGCCGAGTGGCACTTTGGCGAAACGGCCCGCGCCCGCACGCTGGTCGCCGCGGCCGCACGTCTGTTCTCCGAAGCGCCGCCGCCTCGATTGACCGTCGCCCTTGCACTGACCGGCGAAGCTGGCGAAGCGCGACGGCTCCTGGCCGCTGAGGCCAGGGATCAACCGAAAGCCACGCTTCACTACGCCTTGTGGACGCCGCTAACCGAATCGATCCTGCTGTCGCACGGCAACAGGCCGCAGGAAGCGCTCGAGGTTCTTCGGCCGGCCGCCCGGTTTGAGCGTCGCTGGGGTGAAGTGGCCTTACAGCGCGCAACCGTGCAGTTGCAATTGGGCAATACTGCCGCAGCCCAGGAGGAATTTGCGCGGTTGGTCAACGTGCCGTCGGCATGGCCGCCAGGCGCGACGGTCTATCCGATGGCGCTGGTCGGCCTTGCCCGCGCGCGTGTCGCCGTCGGAGATGTGCCGGGCGCCAAACAGGCGTATCGGCAATTTCTCGACTTGTGGAACCACGCTGACGCCGACCTGCCGCTGTTGACGGCCGCCCGACGAGAGGTCGCCGAACTGCGGTAAGGGTCCGCGCTACCGTTTTTGCAAGATCAGACGGTGAGCCCTCGAGTCGCAGTACTTGTACTCAACGGCTTGACCTGGACCGCACGCGTAGTCGGAGCTCAATGCCGATTGACGTTCGCAGTATTCAATCCGGCCATCAAAGGGCGCGGCGCATCCGAGCGATTTCGCCCCAGAACGCACGTCGAGCCGCGACATCCAGACCAACGGTCGGCTCGTCGAGGACCAGGAGATCCGGGTTGCCGCAGATCGCCAGGGCAAAGAGGACACGCTGCTTTTCGCCGCCTGATAAATTGCGAAACAAGCGGCCCTGCAATGCCTCGAGGCCGGCCATCCGCAGCACGTCGGCGAGCGGGAGCGGGTTGCAGTAGTAGGACGAGAACAGCGCAATGTGTTCGCGCACGCTAGCGTGTCGGGCACGCCGCTTGACTGCAACATGACGCCGGTCCGGGCGCGGAAGGCTTGCTCGCGCGGATCGCCGCCAAACACTGAAACCGTTCCGCTGCTTGGCGACGACAGGCCCAGCAGGAGTCGAACCGCCGACGTCTTACCGGCGCTATTCGGCCCGAGCAGCGCGAGCAGCTCGCCCCGCCGAAGCGCCAGGGTCACAGTGTCGAGTGCTGTGGACCGAATTTCTTGGTCACGCCATTCAGGTGTGCAACGACTTCACTAATCACGGTGTTACCTCCGCAGCGAATATGGCGGAAGCTGAAACTGCGCCGTAGTGGCGGTTGTCACGACTTCCACAGGACAACTGTCACTTGGGTAGACGCCGGGGACGGAGGTCCGGGGACGGAGGTCCCCGGGGACGGAGATGGCTAGCGCAGGGCGTCGCGCAGCACGCGGCCAGTTGCGGTGGGAAGATCGAGACCGAGCAGAGCCGTAATCGTCGGGGCGACGTCGACGTTGCTGACATGTCCGAGCGTTTTGCTCGAGGCGATGCCGGCGCCCGACAAACCAGCGCCGGATGCATGCTTGGGTGCTGCGGTGGTCCGCTGCGATCACAAATGTCGTCTGGTCGGCGAGACCCGCATCCGCCACCGCCTTACGAGACCGACGCAGTGATCGGCGACGGTGAGGGCCGCCGCGGACAAGTAGTGTTGCGGCCGAGCTCGTGCCGGACCTTGTCAGTCACCAACAAATGCAGCGCGGTCAGTGCCGACCGGTTGCGCGCCAACGACGGTTGGCACCGAGAACAACAGACACAGGAGCCCGAGGCTCCACACGGCTTTTGTGGCGCCGCGTGCAGTATCGCAGATGTAAGGGTTCTGTCAGCCTAGCGAGCGGTCGTGACAGCGCTGTGTCATCGGAGTAACATGCGCCCACAGTCGCCGTACACGAACCAAGTGGGGGGTCCGCGCATGTCTCAGAATCACGGAGTCGGTCGCCGCGCTTTTCTCAAGAACGCCGGACTCACCGCCTTCGCCGGCGCAGTCGCGACCAGCCATCCCAGTGTGCTCAGCGCCGCTTTACCACCTGGCACCAAGTACGACTTCGACACTGTCTACGACCGGTTCAACACCGATTGCACCAAGTTCGATCAGCAGATCGCCCGTTACGGCAAGGGTAGCATCCACGTCGGCATGGGAGTCGCCGATATGGATTTCCGCGCCGCGCCGGTGATCACCAGAGCCATCCAGGAACGCCTGAAGCACGAGAACTGGGGTTATCTCGATATGACCGGCGCCTACGTGCGGTCGTATGCACAGGGAATCATCGATTGGAACAAGCGGCGCTACGGCGTCGACATCAACCCGGCGCATCTGGTGCTGACCGCCGGCGTCCATCCGGCCATCGTGGCCGCCTTGAAGACCTTCTCGCCCCGCGGCAGCAAGGTCCTGTTACAGACCCCGACCTACAACGGCTTCTATTCAGACTTGAGGGATTCCGGGACTCGCGCTGAAGAGAGTCCGCTCAAAGAGGTTAACGGCGTTTTTTCGATGGACTTCGACGATCTCGAGCGCCGGATCAGCCATGACACCAACACGCTGATCCTCTGTAATCCGCAAAACCCCACCGGCAACTGCTGGAGCCCCGCCGACCTGATGCGCGTCGGCGAGATCTGCCTGCGGCGTCGGGTGATCGTACTGGCCGACGAGATTCACTGCGACTGGGTCACGCAGGGCCAGAAATACACCCCGTTCAGCTCGCTCCCGGACAAGGCCATCGTCAACAACAGCATCACCTTCAAGGCGGCGAGCAAATCGTTTGGGCTCGCCGCGATGAAGCACGCGTGGATGTTCTCGGACAACGCGGAGCTGATCAATCGCGTCCGCGCCAATCATCAAGCCGACCTGAACACGTTAGGGTTTGTCGCCAATAAAGCGGCCTACACCCCAGAAGGCGAGGAGTGGTTGAACCAGTGCGTGGCCTACATCAACGGCAACCACGACTTCGTCAAGGCCTACGTCGACGCCCACATCCCGATGATCAAGGTGATGAAACCGCAGGGCACCTATCTGTCGTGGCTGGACGTCACAGCTGTGGTCGACGAAATCGACGCGAAGCGGCAGGCAGAGGAGGCGAATCGAACCAAGGCGCCCGGCGCCGCCGATATCACTCCCGAGACGGTAGTCGAGCGGTTCTTTGTGAAGCACGCCAAAGTGCACCTCAATCAGGGTGCGTCGTATGGACGTGGTGGCGCCAATCACATGCGCATGAACATCGCTACGTCGCGCAAGCTGATTGAACTGGCGCTCAGCAACATCGCCGGCGCGCTGCGCAAGACCTAGGACGATCGCGATGAGCGTTCGATAGGAAAACCGAGCAGCAGGCGGTTCTTTGGGGTCACGGTCTCGGGGATCTGCTGCGTCTTGACGCGATAGCCGGCGAGCCGCAGCCGGACGGCCCGCATGATGTCAATCGCCAAGGCTGGATCGACCCACCCCGCCAAGTCGCCCGCATCACTGACCGCCGCATGGTGGCAACAGGGCAGCACGGCAACCCGCGCGCGCGCAGCGATGGCTCGATCGAGCACCCGATCGGTGAGCGCGCCGCACGCGTGGCTTGAGACGACCAGGTCGTCCGCCGTGTTGGGCACATCGTCGAGGTCCCGTTCAAGGAACGTGAGGCGGTCGGCGAGTCGGGGCCATTCGGTGACCAGGGCGTTGTGTAGCCTGGTCGCCGACGCCGGCAACGTGCGGTCGACGACAATCGCCGTCGGCGAGGTATCGTCAAGCAACAGCAGCACATGAGCCAGCAGACCGTGGCCGCCGCCGAGGTCAACGATTCGTCCGCCTCTCATCGTTCGCCGCACCCGTCGCGCCATTTCCCATGCTTCGTACAGCTCTTTCCGCGGCAGGCAACCGGCGCTGCATACTGTGCGCGCAATCCGATCGAACAGCGTGCCGCCGGTAAAGCGGGCGACATCATGCCCCGTTAATCGATCTTTTGACGAGGGTGAGAACATAGAACGTGATGAAGGTACTGCATCTGCTGACTCTCGTCGTCTGCGCCGTGTTGTCCTGGGGCCAGGCATCGCCAACGTTACGACCCGATCCGCCGCACGTCTGTTCGGACTGCGACGAGTGGAACCGGCCACAACTGGGATTTCGCATCTACGGCAATACTTATTACGTTGGGACCGCTGGCCTCTCCGCGCTGTTGATCACGTCGGACAAGGGGCACATCCTGCTCGATGGGGCGCTCACGCAGTCGGCGGCGCTGATCGATGCCAACATCCGGCAGCTCGGGTTCCAGACAACTGATATCCGCCTGATTGTCAACTCGCATGCGCACTTTGATCATGCCGGCGCGATCGCGGCGCTGCAACGGGTCAGCGGCGCCACGGTTGCCGCCAGCGCCCAGGGGGCGCGCGCCCTGCAAGAGGGCGGCGCCACCGCCGACGATCCGCAGTACGGTTTTGGCCGCGCGCCGAATGCGTTCCCGGCGGTGGCAAAAGTGCAGGTGGTCGCCGATCGTGAGGTGCTGCGTGTTGGTCCGCTCGCCATCACCGCGCATCTGACTCCGGGCCACACACCGGGCAGCACGACGTGGGCGTGGCAGTCGTGCGAGGGTGCGCGCTGCGTAAACGTGGTCTATGCCGACAGCCTCAACGCGGTTTCCGCTCCGAAGTTCCGCTTCACTGGCGACGGGACTGCACCGAACATCGTCGACAGCTTTCGCAACAGCATCAACAAAGTCGCGTCGCTGCCCTGCGACATTATTGTGTCGGTCCATCCCAGCTTTACGGAGATCGACGCCAAGCTGAAACGCCGCGCGCAGCAGCCGGATGGGCCGAATCCGTTCATCGACGCGCAAGGATGTCGCGCCTACGCGGCCGGGGCGATGAAGAGGCTGGAGGCGAGGGTGGCGGGGGAAAAATGAGATCTGGTGATCTGATGATTTGGTGACCTGATGATCTGTCCCCTCAGTGTCCTGCGAAGATGAGAGCACAAATCACTAGATCCCTAGATCACTAGATCGTTAGATCATTAGATCGCGCGATCATGTTGCCGTCGCGCGACGACGTAGACCAGCGAGCCGGCGACGAGGCACCCGGCGAACGCCATCCATTCATCGCGCGTCAGTCCCGTTAACAAATAGACGATCACCGCACAGGCGAGCCAGGGGACGATGCCGCCGAGCTGGATGCGGAATCCAGTCGCGCCGCTGGCGATGCCGAGCGCACGCAGCTTCCACGCCGCCAGCGCGCATCCAAGGTAGAGCGCCAGCGCCGAGACGTTGGCGAGGATCGCCAGTTTTTCGAATGTACCGGACAGCGCTAAGGCGAGCGCCACGAGGGACTGCACAATGATCGCTGCGCCCGGCGCGCGCGATTGACCGTCGACCACGGCGAGACGACGCGGCAGAAAGCCGTCACGCGCGAAGGCGTAAAGCATGCGAGGCATCGAGAGCGTCATGCCGCCCAGATACCCGAACATCGACACCGTGGCGCCGATCAGCAATAGGGTCCGCGCCCAGACGCCCATTGACGCGCCGGCGACGTCTGCGAGCGGCGAGACGGTGGCGGTCGCCAGCCCCGCGCCGAGCACGCCCTGCGACACGACCTGCAAAGCAATGTAGAGAGCGGTGATCGCCAGCATCGCCAGGGCGATCGCGCGCGGTACGGTGCGGGCCGTGTCACGGACTTCGCCACTCGGCACCAGGGCGACCTCGATGCCGGCAAAGGCAAAGATCAGCAACAGCGACGTGCGCGTGACATCCGCCGCCGCCGGAGTCGTCGTCCATCGCAAGTTGTCGGCATCAATGAAAAACATGCCGCCAATCGCGACCAGCAACAGCGGCAGCAACTTCGCCACGGTGGCGACCGAGTTCAGCCGCGAGCCGAGTGAGACACCGCGCAGGTTGATCAGCGACCAGAACGCAAAGGCGCCGATCAACAACCCGATCTCCATCGTTCGACCGGCCAGAGCCGGAGTCAGCAGTCCCAGGCTGGAGGCAAACACGGTGGCGACTGCCGCCGTGGCAAAGGTGCCCAGCATCCACAACAGCACCCCGGAGATGAAGCCGGCGTAACTGCCAAAGGCGGTGCCGACATATGCGTACGGGCCTCCGGTCAACGGCACCCGGCTGCCCGCATCGGCGATGCACAAAACGATCAATCCCATCGCCACCGCACAGATGACGTAGGCCAGCGGCGCCGCGGCGCCAAGGGATCCGGCGACGTTGGCCGGCAAGCGGAAGATGCCGCCCCCGATGGTGATGTTGATGATGGCGGCGGCCAGTCCCAGCGTCCCCATCACACGGACCAGTGATTCATCGGCGCGGATCGTCGTGTTTACGGCAGCCTGCGGTTCGCTCATAGGTGTCGTAGCCTAGCATTGAGTGATGCTGGCAAATCCCGAAGCCCCGCCGGTGGTCGCCACGCGCGTCGCGGCGACCGACCAGACGACCCGCACGCTGGTGATGTTGCACGGCATCTACGGGCGCGGCCGTAACTGGCAAAGCATTGCCCGCGCCGTCGTCGCGACGCGCCCCGAGTATGCGTGTTGGCTCGTTGACCTGCCGCATCACGGCGATTCCGGACCGGGCAGGCATGGCGATACCGTCACGGGCCTCGCCGTAGACGTCGAGGACTGGCTGCACGCGACATCAATAGTTCCTGACGCCGTGCTCGGTCATTCCTACGGCGGCAAAGTCGCGCTCGCCATCGCGTCGCGCTTGTCGCGTCCTCTACAGGTGTGGGTCATCGACTCGACGCCGGAGGTCAAAACACCGTCGGGCAGTGCATGGACGATGATGCGGATCATTCGAGGACTGCCGTCACGGTTTGGCAGCCGCGACGAAGCGGTGTCGGCGATCGTCGCCGGTGGGTACCCGGTCGGTGTCGCGCAATGGATGTCGACGAACTTGTCCCGAGAGGGAGACGGCTTTGTGTGGCGGCTGGACTTTGACGCCATGGAGCGGCTGCTCAACGACTTTTTTGCCACCGATCTATGGAGTGTGATTGAACAGGCAGGCGCGCCACACGAGGTGCACGTGCTCAAGGCGTCGGAGTCCTCGGCGATCTCACCCGAAGCCGTGGTGCGGCTGGAGAGCGCCGCGGGACCATCGATGCATCTGTATCACCGGCCGGGCGGCCATTGGATTCACGCCGAGTCGCCTGACATCGTGACCGAGCTGCTCGTGGCGCACCTTCCTTAGTCCGCGGCACGCGGAAGCGCGGAGGAGCGGAAGGGGCGGAAAACGCGGAAAACGCGGGAAGTGCAGAAGGCGCGCAGGACTCGCGTGATTGGACGCAATCCTCTTTACAATTTGTCGGCCGGACTCCGTACGCCCAGGCCGCCGCGGTTTAGCACGTGCGTGTAGATCATCGTCGTGCTGACATCGGCGTGGCCGAGCAGTTCCTGTACGGTGCGGATATCGTAGCCATCTTCCAGCAGGTGGGTCGCGAACGAATGGCGGAACGTGTGACAGCTCACGCGCTTCGCTACCCCGGCGCTTCGTGAGGCATGCGTGACGGCGCGCTGAATCACGGATCGTGCAGATGGAATCGAGTCGGCGGTCCCCAGCGCGGGTCACGGCAGATGCGGCTCGCCGGAAAGGCAAACTGCCAGGGCCACGAGGTCGCCGCGCCCGGATACTTGATGTCGAGTGCATGGGCAAGACCACGCACCCGAGGCCCTGGCCAAGATCATCGGCGTGGAGTGCCCTGACGTCATCAAGGTGCCGTCGCAGTTCAGGGAGGACCGAGGTGGGCAGGGTCGTGACGCGGTCCTTTCGGCCTTTTCCCTGACGAATAGTCAACTGGCATCGTTCCAGGTCGACATCCTTGATACGGAGCTGAATGCACTCGAGCAGGCGCATGCCGCCGCCGTAGAGCATGGCGACGACCAGTCGCGGCGTCCCGGCAAGTTGCGCGAGTACTGCTCGTACTTCGTGACGAGTCAAGACCGTGGGCAGGGTCGGCGGCGTGCGCACCCGGGTGATCTGCGGGATCGTCGCGAGTGGTGTGCCCAGCACTTGGCGGTACAAGAACAGGAGTGCCGACAGTGCCTGGTTCTGGGTGGAGGCGCTGACGTGGCGGTCAACGGCCAAGGACGTGAGGAACCTCGCGACATCGTCGGGCGCAAGTTCCTGCGGGTGCCGTTTGCCGTGGAAGGCGATGAACTGTCGGATCCAGTGGCAGGAGGCGTCCTCGGTACGGTGGCTGAAATGGCGAACGCGACACGTCTGGCGGACGCGCTCCATCAGGCGGGGCGGTTGGAGATCTGGCGGCGACATGAGGTAGGCAGGAGCGAAGGCCGTGCCGTCGAAAAATGGCCGCTTTGCCGGCAGTGGTATCGAGCGGAAGTCAGTTTCTGCTGCTTTCGCGGCAGCCGGCGTGGGCAGAATCCGAGACCTCCTACCGCTGGTTACCTGACCGCTACCCGTAACCATTACGCTGGTCAGCTAACCATGTCGATTTGGTTTGCGTCCGTCGGTGATACGAAGACCGAGGATTGCCGCGATTCACGTTCCGCGTTAGACTCCCGCGCGTTCTACTTAATAGTTAACTGGACAAAGCACAGGAATGAACCTCGCCTTGTTCGATTTCGACGGCACGATCACGCGGGGCGATTCGTGGACACCGTTCATGAGGTTGGCGACGGGGCCTGCGCGCAAGGTCGTTGGCTACACGGTCTTGCTCCCAGTTGCGGTGGGCTACTACGCAAGGCTCGTCACCGGGCGGACGGCCCGCCCGCTGTTCGCCCACGTTGCGTTTCGAGGACTAGAGGCCACGTGCGTGCGCGACATCGGTTGCCGCTATGCGTCCGAAGTGCTCCCTCGAACTGTCCGTCCCCGTGCCCTCGGGCAGATCGCCTGGCATAAGGGGAATGGCGACACGGTGGTAGTGGTCTCAGGCTCGCTCGCCGTATATGTGCAGCCGTGGTGCGAGAGTGCGGGTATCGACTGCATCGCGACCGAACTCGAAGAGCGTCGCGGCCTGCTCACCGGCCGATATCTCGGGGGCGAGTGCACCGGAGCGGAAAAGGCTGTGCGGATTCGGCGGCGCTACGACCTGGGACAGTACCGCGAGATCTATGCGTATGGGGACACCGCAGAGGATCGAGAGATGCTAGCGCTGGCGAATCGCCGGTACTAGCTGGAAAGAAGCCGACGAATACGAACCAGCCAGCTAACCACGCGCTGGAGCCGACGCCGCGCGCGGTGTTATCGTGTCGCGCGGCAAGGCTCAGCGCGAGCGTTAGGCCTCTCGGTGAAATGAGTAACACTTTTTCCGAAGATCTCTTCGAAGCGTTCTGCCAGGAATGCCAAATCAAATGGGAGCGCGTGCCTGCGAGCAGTCAGCGAACACCTGACTACGAGCTCGTGTTCACAGGGATTCGCGTGATCGTCGAGGTGAAGGAGATTCTTCGGAACGAACAGGAGCTTGAGTCCGACCGTCTACTCGAAGAGCGTGGCGTTGGTCTGGTGACTGGTGGTACCCCTGGCGGACGAGTCCGGCTGAAGATCGCAGATAGCTCTGGTCAAATCAAAGCACGCGCCAAGGGTAAGCATCCGAGCATGCTCGTGTTGTTTGACAGCGGCCGAGGCCACCTTGATCCCTACCAAATCCGCGTCGCCATGTTTGGCCTTGAGCAGCTGCGACTCTCCGTGCCGCCAATTGGGCAAGGGTCACCAACGGGGACTGGCTGGCGTTACGGTCCGAAGAAGAAAATGACAGAAGACCACAACACGTCGATCAGTGCGATAGCCGCTTTGATAGCCGTAGGACCGACGAGAACGATTCTTCAAGTCTTCCATAACCCATTTGCATCCGTACCGTTGTCGCCCGATCTGCTGCGGATACCGGACATCGAACAGTTTTCAATCGGCCCAAGCGATTCGGTCGCGACGGGACAGTGGCACTCAATCTGACCAGGCTCAAGGCCTAACACGGCTTGCAGCCGACGGCGCGCGGGGCGATACTAACGCGCGCCGCGGCTGAAGCCCGGCGTTAGCCGGACAATCCAAAGAGCAGCGAATGGCTCAAGAGCAGCGCTTTCGATCTGGCGTCGGGTGGTGCTTTGTTGCAGGCGTATTGGTCGTGTGCGTGGCCCTCTGGCTCAGCCAGTCCCGGGGTTTCAATCCGGTTAGTTTCGTATTGCTTGGGTTGGCGTTGGGGGTGCTGTGGTGGGTGCACCACAGCACCGCATACGTCGTTGGCGACGACGGCCTTCTTGTTCAGTCCGGTCCGGTGCGCCGACGAGTCGATGCCAAGTTGGTCGAGCGCGTCCGGCCCGTGCGAAGCCTGCTCGCAGGCCCGGCACTCTCGTTCGACCGGATCGAGGTAAGCGGAGGATTCGGCGTCGTGGTGGTGTCGCCGAAGGACCAAGCGGGTTTCGTCCGGGCGTTGAAGCGTGTTGCACCACAGTTGCGGGTCGAAGGCGGCCTTGATGCTTGACCGGCCCACCGTGAACAGATTGCCCCAGTGGTGTTTCGATTGCGCGGCGCGTATTCTGGCGTTTGACTCCGGTTTGACCTCACAGTCGAGTGCATCCGACGGCATTACTACAACGAGCGGAGTCCACTGACTGAGGTACTCCGGCGATAGGCAGGGCGTAGGCGTCGCACTCACCACCAGCCCTGCGCTCCCCGCTAATAAGGAATCTCCGATGGCAGAGACCAAGACCCAACCCACGGCCGCGAGCGTCGATGCGTACCTCGCGTCCAGAGCCAGTCCCGAGCAGCTGGCGGACTGCAAGGCCATCATGGCCATGTGCAAGAGGGTTACGAAGCAGCAGCCAAAGATGTGGGGCCAAGCATCGTAGGCTATGGCTCGTACACCTACAGGTACGAGAGTGGCCACTCAGGCAACGCATGTCTCGCGGGCTTCGCAGTCCGCGGCAAGGAACTAGTCGTCTACGTCACCGCGGAGAACCCCGAGCAAGTCGACCGCTTGGCCAAGCTCGGGAGACACAAGATCGGTAAGGCCTGCCTGTACTTCAAGCGCCTGGCGGACCTCGATGTCAAGGTCCTGGAGGCACTCATTGCCGGGTCGGTCGCCGAAGTCAGACGCCGGTATCCGCACCCGCGCGACGCCTAACCCCGTCGCTGGTTCTGGACGGCTTTGCGATCTGGCTCTCGCTGCATTTCTACGAGATACGGCGTTAGCATTAGTTCATGAGCCGGACATTCACAGACGTGTGGAAGGAGGCCTCCGAGCTGTCCAAGGAGGATCGGGCGGACCTTGCGGGGCTGCTCATCGAATCGCTCGAAGGGCCACCAGATTCGGGCGTTGAGGAGGCTTGGGCTCTCGAGATCGAGAAGCGCGTGGCCGAAGTTGATGCAGGCACCGTCAAGAGCATCCCGTGGGAACAGGTGCGCCAGCGGCTTCTCGATCGACTGAATGAACGTTGAGTTCCATCCGGCTGCACTGCAGGAGGTCGAGAATGCCCAGGGGTGGTACGAAGAGAGGAGTCTGCTCTCAGCATCCGCGTTCCTCCGCGAACTCTCAATCGCGGTGCAACGGATTCGCGAAGCGCCGGACCGCTATCCTGCAGCGCGAGGTGGTACTCGCCGGATTCTTCTCAATCGCCTGACATCGTGACCGAGCTGTTGGTCGACCAGAGACCGCGTTGATGCGCCGCATCGTCGCGATTGGCGGGATCTGGACCTGCGTGTGGTGGGCCATCGTCGGCGCGCTGGTGGCACCGGTGCTGCCCGGCGGCTGGGCGACGATTGCTGCGATCGTCGCTTTCGAAATCGCCGCGCTGCTGGTCCTGGTCCAGCGATTTCGCGGCGTCTATCCGTCGGCGCTGACGCGGCTGTTTATTTTTCGCCCCTTCTGGTATCTGCAGCTTGGTGTGCTGCTGATGGCAGTTGCAGGCGCGGCGGCCTTCGTGATCGGCGCACCATTTGGTTACGGCGTGACCGTTGGTCGTGCAGTCGTGTTGATTGTGGCAACAGTGTTCACCGCAGCCGCGCTCGTCGGTTATCTCGGGTCGCGGCAGCTGCGCACCCGGCAGTTACTCGTCAGGCTGCCGCAGCTCCCGCGCGGGCTGGACGGCTTGCGCATCGTCCAGGTCTCGGACCTTCACGTTGGACCGCACACGTCGCGGCGGTTCTTGCGGAGGGTCGCCGATACGATCGAAGCGGCGCAGCCGGATCTGATCGCGGTGACCGGCGATCAAGTCGATGACTATCCGGGGGACGTCGCGCATTTCGCGGCGGCGTTTGGTCACGTGAAAGCCCGCCACGGCGTGTTTGCCATTGCCGGGAATCACGATGTCTACGCCGGGTGGGCTGACGTGCGGAACGGGCTGACCGCGATGGGCGTCACGGTCTTGGTCAACGATTCCGTTGCGATAGTGCACGGAGGGGATCGCTTCTGGCTCGCAGGTGCGGGTGACCCGGCCGGCAGTGGTGGTCCGATTGGGCGCGACGCGAGCGTGGCACCTGATATCGAGCGGACGCTGGCGAAAATTCCGGCAGGCGCGTTCACCATCGCGCTCGCACACAATCCGGCGCTATGGCCGGCGCTCGCGGAGCGCGGTGTCGATCTGACATTGAGCGGCCACACCCACTACGGCCAACTGTCGATCCCGCATATCGGGTGGAGCCTGGCGTCCCTGTTTCCCGAACATGCCATGGGGTGGCATGTCCGCGGCGCGGCGTTGCTGTATATCAACCCTGGGACGAACTACTGGGGGTTGCCGCTGCGGATCGGGGCGCTGCCGGAGGTCTCAGTCCTGGTGCTGCGGCGCGACGAAGCGGCACAGGCCTCGATGGTTGAGATGGTGCAGTCGATCTGACGTTGTCAAGCGCGTTAGTGGCCTCGGGTCAGCCATCGCTGCATTGATCGGTCATCGTGGCTGATCGTCAGGGCCATCCCCGTGCTCGGCGCCGGGACGACTGTGCAGCCATTGCATCAACGCACGTTCGATTTCGCGCGGCGAGGCGCGGGGTTGATGCGCCGCAAACGCTGCCGCTGCAGCAACACCCGTGGCATGCAAATCCAAGGTGGTGCGAAACCGTTCGACCAGCACCTTCACCGGTGTGCGCACCGCGCTCGTGTAGCAATGCTATCCGTTCTGCGACATCGAGCCGCGCCCCGTTGTGTAACATGAGGAGATGGTCTCGAGGTTCGGCGGCATCGCCGCACTCCTGCTCGTGCTCACCGCCTGCGCGCCGGACGCGCCGCTGCGGATCGATACGATCCAGCTCGGCAAGGCGCTCAACCCCGACGGAAGCGTCGCTACTCACGCGTCGAGTTTCAAGCCGGAAGACACGATGTATGTATCGATTCTGACGCCGGACGCCGGCACCGGCACGATCGGTGTGCGCTGGACCTTTGCCGGGCGCGTCATCGACGAGCCGTCGAAGAACGTGACCTATCGCGGGACGGCGGCGACCGAGTTCCACCTGGTGAACTCGAGCGGCTTTCCTGAGGGCGATTACAAGGTCGAGGTGTTTCTCAACGGTCAACCAGCCGGCGTTCGAGAGTACCGCGTCGTCAAATAGCACGGCGTTTGCAAGCGAAGCGGCGGGGGTTGAATGGCCAAGCCGGTCCGCTACGCAGTCGTCGGAATGGGTCACATCGCGCAGGTGGCCGTGCTGCCTGCCTTTGCGCATGCCAAACGCAATTCAGTGCTGACCGCGCTGGTCAGCGATGACCGCACCAAGCGCCAGGCGCTGTCCCGGAAATATCGCATCGCCCAAACCTTTACCTACGATCAGTACGACGAGTGCCTCGAGCAGGTCGACGCCGTCTACATTGCGCTCCCCAACAACATGCACGCGGAGTACACCATTCGCGCGGCCAAGGCCGGTGTCCATGTGCTGTGCGAGAAGCCGATGGCGGTGACCGCAGCCGAGTGCCGGCGCATGATCGACGCCTGCCGCGACAACAGCGTCAAGTTGATGATCGCGTATCGGCTGCACTTCGAGGAGATCAACCTGAAAGCCGTTGAACTGGTCCGCCGCGGCCGCATCGGCGAGCCCAAGTTCTTCAATTCGTCATTTGCCATGCGCGTGCGACATGGCGATATACGCACCAAGCCCGAGATGGGCGGCGGCTCGCTTTACGACATCGGCGTTTATTGCATCAACGCGGCACGCTACCTGTTTCGCGCCGAGCCGACCGAAGTGCTCGCGCTGTCGGTCAACAGCGGCGCCGCGCGGACCAAAAACATCGACGAATCGACAGGCGCGTTGATGCGCTTTGAAGGCGATCGCGTGGCGGCCTTCGTCACCAGTTTCAACTCGTCGGACGTCGCGTCGTATCGCATTGTCGGTACCAAAGGCATGCTCCACGTCGACCCGGCCTACGAGTATTCGGAAGGGCTCGCATACGAGTTGACGGTCAACGACAAGAAGACCAGGAAGAAGATCGGCAAGCGCGATCAGTTCGCGCCAGAGTTGCTCTATTTCTCGGATTGCATCCGCCACGACCGTCAGCCGGAACCCTCAGGCGAGGAAGGAATGCAGGACGTCCGCATTGTCGAAGCGCTGTATCAGTCAGCGCGGAAAGGCAAAGCGGTGGCGATCCCGAAGTTCAAGGATGCACGGCCGTCCAAGCGGCAGCTGATCACTCGGCCCGGGGTGAAAAAGCCGCGGCTGGTCAAGGTGCAAAGCGCGAGCGAGGAGTGACTAAGCGAGGAGTGACTATACTGCGCCGATGCACTTTGTCTTTCGGCTTGCCTTGCCCCTCGTCGCGCTGGCGTCGTTTCAGCCCGTAATCGCCGCGGAACCGACCGATTGGGCGCGCTTCCGCGGCCCCAACGGCTCGGGGATTTCTGCGGCGACGAAGATCCCGACCGAGTTCGGCCCGGCACAGAACATGTTGTGGCGCGTGGCGTTGCCGCAGGGCCACTCGTCGCCGATCCTCCTGAATGACCGCATTTACCTGACGGCGCTGCGCGACAACGTCCTGGTCACGATCGCGCTCAATCGCGCTGATGGCAAGATCTTGTGGGAACGTGCCGCGCCGCAGGTCCAGACCAAGGTCGTCGACAAGCGCAACAACCCGGCGTCGCCAAGTCCGGCGGTCGAAGAGAACGGCATCTACACGTTCTTCCCCGACTACGGCTTGATGGCCTACGACGCATCCGGCAAGGAACGCTGGTCGATGCCGCTTGGTCCCTTCAACAACATCTACGGCATGGGTGCCTCGCCGGTGATTGTCGGCGACCTGATCATCCTCGCCTGCGACCAGAGCCTGGGTTCGTATCTGTTGGCGGTGAACAAGCGCACTGGCAAGGTGCAGTGGAAGGTCGATCGTCCCGAAGCGAAGAGTGGTCATTCGACACCGATCGTCTGGCGCGATCGCGACGGCAAGGATCAGATCATTCTGCCCGGTTCGTTTCTGCTGACCTCCTACGATGCCGCCAGCGGCAAGAAACTGTGGTGGGTTGGCGGCTTGTCGTTCGAGATGAAATCGACGCCGGTCATCGGCGGCGACACCATTTACGTCAACGGCTACGGTGCACCGGTTAACGATCCGGGCAACAAGGTGACCGTGCCTCTGGCGGACGATGTGTGGAAAACAGCGGACGTCGATGGCAATGGCGTGATCTCGAAGACCGAGTTTCCGAAATTTACGCAGGCGTTCTGGTTTGACGCGTCAGACCTCGATAACAGCGGTGGTCTGAACAAAGACGAGTGGGCGTATTACCGAGCCGCGCTCGATTCCGAGAACGGCATGTTGGCGATCCGTCTCGGCGGCTCCGGCGACATGAGCCAGAAGGCGATTCGCTGGAAGTATCAACGCAGCGTGCCGCAACTGCCGTCGCCGATTCTTTACGGCGGTGTGCTGTACATGGTCAACGATAACGGCATCGTCACCACGCTCAACCCCGACACTGGTGCCGTGATCAAACAGGGCCGGTTGAGTGGCGCCCCCGGCGCCGTATTCGCGTCGCCGATCGCCGCCGATGGCCACCTGTTCTTCACCACTGAAGCCGGCGCCGTGGTGGTGGTTGCACCCGGTGGCGACCTGACTGTCAAAGCGGTCAACGATCTCAAGGAAGACACCTACGCCACGCCGGCGTTTGCCGATGGCCGCATCTATGTGCGCACCACGCAAGCGCTCTACGCATTCGGAAGCAACTAACCACCATAACCGCGCGAGGATTCGACGATGCGATTCGCCAAGACCTGTAGGGTCACCTGCCTGCTCGGCCTCGCCATGCTGATGGTCAGCCCTGCGCTTGATGCCCAGAAACCGGCGGCGGTCGCCGCCAGCCCGCGCTTCCGCGTCGATCCGGCGTGGCCGATGGAGATGCCGAACAACTGGATCCTCGGCGCGGTCACCGGAGTCTTCGTCGACGCGAAAGATCACGTCTGGGTGACGCATCTGCCAGAGACGCTCACCGAAGAAGAAACATCGGCCGTGCAGAAGCCGCCGATCGGCACCTGCTGTGCACCGGCGCCGACGGTGATCGAGTTCGATCCGAGCGGCAAGGTGGTGCAGGGGTGGGGCGACCCGTCCCAGGACATCTCGATCTATCCGCGCAACCCGCACGGGATCTTCGTCGATCACAACGGCTTCGTCTGGGTCGGGACCTACATGCATCACCGCGTGCAGAAGTTCACGCGCGACGGCAAGCTGGTGTTGACGCTTGGCACCTACGACAAGACCGGTGGCAGCAGCGACACGACCCTGCTGGGCGGACCGGCCGGCATCTGGGTCGATCCCAAGACCAACGAAGCGTTCATCGCCGACGGCTACCGCAATCGCCGCGTCATCGTCTTTGACGCCGCGACCGGCAAGTATTTACGTCACTGGGGCGCCTACGGCGAACTACCGGACGACACGCAAAAGCCTGCGAATAACCCGGATGTGCCGAACAAGCAGTTCTCGACCGTGCACGGTCTGACCGGCACGCGCGACGGGATGATTTATGTCGCTGATCGTCGCGGCAATCGCATCCAGGTGTTCGATCAGAAGGGTACGTTCATCAAAGAAAAGATCATCGCTCCGGCGACGTTGTCCTCAGGGTCGGCATTCGTCCTGGTGCCGTCACCCGACCGGGCGGAGCAGTGGCTCTACATGGCTGACGGCACGAATCACAAGATCTGGCTGTTGCGTCGCAGCGACCTCGAGGTCGTGGGTGAGTTCGGCCACGGTGGCCGGCAGGTCGGACAGATGCTGCGTCCGCACGGGATGAGCGTCGATTCCAAGGGAAATCTGTATGTCGGCGAAGCGTCGACGGGCCGCCGGGTGCAGAAATTCACCCTCCTGCCGCCGAACGCCAAGTAGCACTGGTCAGGTGGATAATAGGGCTCTCAAGGAGCAGGTATGACTTTAGGACGATTCGGCGCGGCCGTCGTGTGTTCCCTCGGCGTGATCGGTGCGGGCTCGGCCGCCGCACAGTCTGCCACTCCCGCGGCGCCGACGTTTAATAAGGACGTCGCGCCGATCCTGTTTGCCAATTGCACCACCTGCCATCGCCCCGGCGAGATCGCGCCGATGTCGCTGCTGACATTCAAGGACGCGCGGCCGTGGGCCAAGTCGATTGCGACGCAGGTCAAGAACGGCACGATGCCGCCGTGGCATGCCGATCCGGCGCACGGCCAGTTCGCGAACGAACGCCGCCTCACCGACGCACAGAAGGCCACGATTGTGCGCTGGGCTGAGACCGGCGCGTCGGAAGGCAACGCCACGGATCTGCCGCCCGCGCCGAAGTATGCCGAGGGCTGGCGCATCGGTCAGCCCGACGTCATCTTGTCGATGCAAGAGGACTATCCGATCCCGGCGAAGGGCGTGGTCCCCTATCTCTATTTCGAAGTCCCGGCCAACTACGCCGAGGATCGCTGGATCAAAGCGTGGGAGATGCGTCCAGGTAATCGCGCCGCCGTGCATCACGTGATCGTCTACGTGCGCAATCCGCAGGCGGCCGCTCCTGGTGCAGGTGGTCCGCCAGTCGCAACAGCCAACGCCGGGCCGCGACCGGAACCGGTAGTCACGTTTGCTGAGGGCATGGACATTCCCGCCGGCCAGACCGGTGGTAAGCCACTGCCCGACGGCCAGCGTCCGACCTACGGTCCGGAATATCGCCCGCGTCCGCGCGGCACCGGGTCATCGATTGGCGGCTATGTGCCAGGTAACTCGACGCGCAAGTTCCCAGAGGGCACCGCGATGCGTTTGCCAGCGGGTTCGTCACTGGTCTTCCAAATGCACTACACCACCACCGGTGAAGCGACGACCGACCGCACCACGCTTGGATTGATCTTCGCCAAAGAGCCACCGAAGATTGCGCTCAACGGCGGCGCACTGATCAACGGGTCCCTGCACATTCCACCCGGCGCGGCGATGCATCAGGTCGACGCGGAGATGACCTTCAATCGCGATGTGCTGCTGTGGAGCATGACGCCGCACACCCACGTGCGCGGCAAGCGCTGGTCCTACGAAGCGATCTACCCCGACGGCCGCCGCCAGACGATTCTCTCGGTGCCGAATTACGACTTCGAGTGGCAGCACGAATACGTCTTCAAGGAACCGCTCAAGTTGCCGAAAGGGACCAAGCTCCACGCCACCGCGTGGTACGACAACTCGAAGGCCAACAAATCAAACCCCGACTCGACCAAAGACGTATGGTGGGGCGATCAGACCTTTGAAGAGATGATGTTCACCGGGCTGACCTTTAGCGTCGTCGCGACGCCGGCGCCGACGACGGGGCAGCGGTAAAACAACAAAGCGGGGACAGGTTCGCAGAACCTGTCCCCATCAAGGGCGCCGACGGCGCCCGTCCCGCCGGTTCCTGCGACGTCGCCATGAACTGATGCAGATGGCGACGAGTCCTGCGAGGCGCGAAGCGCCGAGTCTATTCGTAGCGCAGTGCCAGAATCGGATCGATGCGACTCGCGCGATGCGCGGGGATCAGGCCTGCGGCCGCCGACACAGTGGCCAGAAGCGCCACCGTCGTCAGCGCAATCCACGGATCGTTGACGTCGATCCCATACAACTGCGTCGACACGTAGCGCCCGAGGCCGATCGCCGCCGGGACGCCGATCGCTAAGCCGATCGCAAGCAGCACCAGCACTTCTTTCATCACCAGCCAGAGCACGCCATTGCGGTCTGCGCCGAGGGCGAGCCGCAGCCCCAGCTCCTTCCGACGACGGGCGACGACAAACGCCATCACGCCGTAAAGACCAATCGACGCCAGCAGCGTGGCGAGCAGTCCGAAGCCGGCGGACAGCATGGCAATCAATCGATCGGTCAGCAGCGTTTCGTCGAGCTGCGACTCCAGTGTCTTCAATTCATAAACCGGCATGCCGGCATCGAGTTGTTTGACTTCGTTACGGATCGCTGAATATGTCGACTTTGACCCCGATTGCGTGCGCACATAGAACGCGGCGCCGCCGCGTCCCCACTTCGGCACAAAGACCTGTCGACGCACGCCTTCGCGCGGGCCCTCATAAAGTGAGTCCGCGACAACGCCGACGATCTCAATGGTGAACTTGGTTTGCGGCCCGCCGCCAAAGCCAATCCGCTTGCCGATCGGGCTCTTGCCGGGAAAGTAGTGGTCGGCAAAGCGACGATTGACGATCGCCACGGTGGCTTCTTTCTTCGCATCCAGCCGCGTGAAGTCGCGCCCTTCAATCATCGGAATCTTCATCGTCGTGAAGTAACCAGGCGACAGGCTGTTCATGAACTGCTGAATGTCTTCGCCGTCTTTGGCCTGGTGGCCTTCCACACCCATGCTGCTGTCCCACTCGTTTCCGGCCAGAATAGCCACCGACGCTAGGCCCGCCGAGGTGACGCCGGGCGTCGCATTCAACCGTTCGAGCAGTTGCTGATAGAGGTTCACGGTGCGCTGGTCGTCATAGCCGCTGAGTGCCGGCGATAACTGGAAGGTAATCAGGTTGTCGAGCGCGATACCGGTCTCGGTCCCTTGCAGGTTTTGCAGGCTGCGAACGAACAGGCCGGCACCAAACAGCAGCAGGAAGCTCAACGCGACTTGTGCGGCGACCAGACCTTTGCGCAGGAACAGCGAACTGCCGCTGCCTGCGATCGCGCCCGCCGTACCTTTGAGCGTCGTCCACGGGTCCGGGCGGCTCGCGCGTAGCGCCGGTAACAGTCCGAAGATGACACCGGTCGCAATGGTCAAGCCCAGTGTGAATGCGAGGATGCGCAGATCGGGTGTCGGTTGAATCAGCAGCGGCTGGCCATCGGTCGGTACGAAGGCGAGCAGCGTCCGGGTCAGAACGATCGACAGCAGCACGCCCATCACACCGCCGACCAGCGACAGCACCAGGCTTTCAGTGAGCAGTTGGCGCACCAACTGGCGGCGCGATGCGCCGAGTGACAGCCGCACCGCGATCTCCCTCTGCCGCGCGAATCCGCGCGCAATCAGCAGGTTGGCCACGTTGGCGCACGCGATCAATAACACCAGGCCGACCATGCACATCAGCACCAGCAGTGGCGTCGAGAAATCGTTGCGTAGTCCCGAGTAGCCGATGGCCGCGCTCTCCACACGCAGGCGCCCTTGCATGAACCGCTCGCGTGAGTAGGCCGACCAATCCTTCGCGCCTTCCAGCGTCATCTCGTGCGCGCGAATTTGCAGGAACAGTCCCTGCAGCGACGGCTGCGCCGATTCAGCGGTGTAGCCGGGCTTCAACCGCGCGAAGACCTGGACCCATCGCGAGCGCGGATCACTCATCTGCAGCCACTGCCACTCCGGCGCCATCACCGGCTTCATCAGGATCGGCACGCGGATTTGCGGCGCACGCGATGGATCGAGCCCGGCAAATCCCGATGCGGAGACACCGACGATGGTCATCGGGTAGTTGTTGACAAGGATTTTCTTGCCGACGACGTTCGGATCGCGCGCGAAGCGCCGCACCCAGTAGTCGTAACCAAGCACCACCGAGGGATGGCCCTGGTAGACCTGGTCGTCCTCCTGGGAATTAAAGACGCGCCCGACCGCTGGCTGGACACCGAGCATCGTAAAGAAGTTGCCCGAGACCATCTCGGCCTCGAGCCGCTCGGTCTGATTGTCGATGCTCACCGACGTCGAAATCAGCCGGCGGCATAGCACCTCGGACAGCGGTTCCGCTCGCTTCTGATATTCCTGATAGATGGGATAGGAATGCTGGCGCGATCCCATATTGCTGCCGTTGTGCGGTCCCTCCTGATAGAGCATCACCAGCTGATCCGGGTTGGCCACCGGAAGCTTGCGCAGCAGGATTTGGTCGATGAGGGTGAAGATCGCCGTATTGGCGCCAATTCCGAGCGCCAGCGAGAGGATCGCGACGATCGAGAACAGCGGGCTCCGCAAAAGCCCGCGGACGGCGAGGCGGATGTCCTGAGTCGGCAGCGTCATGCGGAGGTTAGACGCGGCCGGGTGCTGCGATGGTTGCTTTCAGCGATCAGCCCAAAGCCGAAAGACAAAAACACGCCACAGAGGCATAGAGACACCGAGAAAAATTTCTCGGTGGCTCGGTGCCTCTGTGGCTTCCGAATTTCCGGGCGCCGAACGGCGCCCGTCCCGCCGGGTCCTGCGACGTCGTCGGCGAAGGATTCACCCGGCGACGTCCTGCGAGCTACTTCTTGGTCATCGCCAGTCCGCTCACCACCGCGTCGGTGTTGTGGGCGAAGCGGATACCGTAGACGCCGTCGGTCGATTTGAGCTTGCCGGCGGCGACGATGTCGGCCTTGGGATAGCTGGCGACGACCGTGCCGTTGATCGCACATTCGACCTTGTCGCTCGTCACATTGACGGCGATTTCCTGCGTCACCGACGAGCCCTTGCCGGCCGCCTTGGCCACAGCCGCATTCGGTTCCGGTTTGCGCGGCCCCATCTGGAACGCGTCAGGACCGAAGCCGCGGACGATGAAGGTGCCGTTGCCGTAGGCGGCGCAGTACAGATAACTCTGGGTCGCGGTGCCGAGATCGTTGCCGCCGATCACGATGCCGTAAGGATGCGGGTGATCGTTCAGGCCCATGTAGTTGGACTCTTTGAAGGTCGCCTTGACGGTGTAGTTGCCCATCGCCTTGTTGGCGGGGTTCCAATAGGTCACTGCCGGACCCGTCGTCACTTGCAGATCTGTACCAACCATCGCCAGCTTGGAGTTGTTCAGGACCTGCCCTGCCTTTTCCTCCTGGGGATCGATCTTGCCGGCCCACCCGGCCGCGGTGATGCCGCCACCGGCGACGACGCGCGCGGCGTCCTGGCCCTGTGCGGAGATGCCGACGGGGGCGACCAAAGCAATAGCGAGAGCGAATGCCAAACCGTGAACCAGACGCATGGGAAGCTCCTTGAAAAGAGAAAGACGAAAACACAAAGAAAACGAAGATTTCGTCTTTCTTCTTTGTCTTTCTTCTTGTGATTATACGTGACACCCATTCGGTCGTAGACTACCGGCCGTGCAGCTTCACGCTATCGACTGGGTGGTCATCGCGATCTCGCTGGCGGTGTGTTTCGTCCCAGCCCTTTTTCTTGGCCGGCGCGCGAGCAAGAACACCTCGGAATTCTTTGCCTCAGGACGCGCGGTGCCGTGGTGGCTGGCCGGTCTGTCGATGGTCGCGACCACCTTCAGCAGCGATACCCCGAACTTGGTGACCGACATCGTTCGCCGTAACGGCGTGGCCGGCAATTGGGTGTGGTGGGCGTTTGTCCTGACCGGCGTGTCGACGGTGTTCTTTTACGCGCGGATGTGGCGTCGGTCGGGCGTGATGACCGATCTCGAATTCTACGAGATCCGCTATTCGGGCACCGCCGCGCAAGCGGTGCGCGGCTTCCGCGCGATCTATCTGGGGCTGCTTTACAACTGCATGATCATGGCGACGGTGAACCTTGCGGCCTGCAAGATCGCCGCAGTGCTGTTTGGCCTCGAGCGCTGGCAGACATTGCTCGCGGTCGGCACTCTCAATGTCGCCTTTGCCGCGCATGCGGGACTGTGGGGCGTGCTGGTCATCGACATGATCCAGTTTTTCATCAAGATGACCGCCGTCATTGCGGCGGCTTACTTTGCGGTCAATGCGCCGGAAGTCGGTGGCCTGAGTGCACTGATCGAGAAGGTGTCCGCATTGCCCGGTCCGGGCGGTCAGAGTTACCTGAACATCCTGCCTGACTTCACCAGCAACTGGGACTTGGCAGTGGCCGTGTTCATCATGCCGATCGCCGTGCAGTGGTGGGCGGTCTGGTATCCCGGCTCCGAACCGGGAGGTGGCAGTTACGTCGCGCAGCGGATGCTGGCGTCGAAGAGTGAGAAGGACGCGCTTGGCGCGGTGCTGTTCTTCAACATCGCCCATTACGTGCTGCGGCCCTGGCCATGGATTCTCGTCGCGCTCGCGTCGCTAATCGTCTACCCGGAGCTCTCGGATATCCAGCGCGCGTTTCCACACGTTGACCCGACGCTGATTGGGCACGACATCGCCTACCCGGCCATGCTCAAGTTCCTCCCGATCGGGTTCACTGGCCTGATGGTCGGTGGCCTGATCGCCGCTAATTCGTCGACCATCCTCACGCACTTGAATTGGGGCGCGTCGTATCTGGTGCACGACTTTTATCGTCGCTTCGTTCGCCGCGACGCCGATGAACGGCACTACGTCTTTGTCGGTCGCCTGATGACAGTGTTCTTGTTCGTGTGCGCGTCGGGGACGGTGTATCTGCTCGACACCGCAAAGGACGCGTTCGACATCATTCTGCAGATTGGCGCCGGCACCGGCTTGCTTTATCTGGTGCGCTGGTTCTGGTGGCGGGTCAACGCCTGGTGCGAGATCGTGGCGATGGCCAGTTCGTTCATCACTTCGATTGTGTTGCTGGTGCTGTCACGAAGTGGCGCCGGCTTTTCAACGCATGCGTCGTTGGTGATCGCGGTTGCCGTCACGACCGTGTGCTGGGTGATCGCGGCCTATGTCGCACCGCAGACGGACCGGGCGGTGCTGGTGAAGTTCTACCTGCTGGCGCGGCCACCGGGGCCGGGCTGGAATCCGATTCGCGTCGAGGCCGGGCTCGCGCCTGGTGAGGGGGTCTCGCCAGACAACATTCCACTGGCGATGGTCGGTTGGGTGTCCGGTTCGACGGCCATCTGGTCGGCGCTTTTTGCTGTGGGCAATTATCTGTACGGCCGCCAGGCACAGGCTATCGGTCTCGCCGTTGTCTTCGCGGTCTCCGCTACTGCACTGGTGATGGTGGTGCGGCGGTTGTGGCCGGATAAGGTGCGAAGTGCTGAGTGCTAAGTACTACTGCCAGGTGCCGGGTGAGATGGCGATCTGAGGCGGGCCCGAACGACTAGCGAGACAGTCAGCAGCTAGGGCGCGGCTCTAGAAAAACAGAATCGCCCCGATGCCGCTGCGTTGATTGATGCTTCTACGCCGCGACTCGAGGGAGAACCGTGTCCCGTTGCCGGAATCGGACCATCCGTAAGCGACCCCCGTCTCGACCAGGAGCGCAAATCGCTCCGACAGCGCATACTGCGCGCCAAACAGCGCGGCCGCCGAGTAACTGGTGTTAGAGCTTTTGGTTGTTCGGCTCTGTTGGCCAACAAGCTCCCGAAACTCCGGTGGTAATCCGGCAAACAGGTCGTCGTTGGTCGAGGTTACCGTTGCCTTCGAGTAGCTAATGCGCGGGCCGAGATAGATGCGCAGGGCCTCGTTGCGGTGCACTGTCACGATGCCACTGATTCCCGCTCCGACGTTGTTCGTTCGGACCGATGTCGTGCTTGTGTAGGGAACCGGTCGCTGACCTGCAGGCAATCCGAAGACAACCTGTGAGACGCCGCCGCTATAAACGGTCTCAGTCCCTCCCCCGAAACTGGACGATGTCTCCGTCGATGACCAGCCATAGGTCACATCCGGGCGAATCGCGAAGCGATCGGCGATTTGCCAGTGCAATCCCACCGCAGCGGGATACGCCATCGTCAATCCAACCGTCTTTTCATCCTGGGCAGACGCCGCCGAAGCGGCCAGGCCCAGCATGGCCACGACGGTTGCGAGAGCGCGCGCGACGGCGAACAGCTTCATGGCTGCGGATTCTATATCGAGCAGGTCAGGTGGAGGCAAGCGGCAGGCGTTTGAGGATCATCATCGTGATGTCGTCAAACTGCGGGGCCTCACCGGCGAACTGATCGATCGCGCGAAAGACCTGTTCGATGATGGCCTGCGCCGGCTCGTGCGCCGTTGCCCGGATCACCTCGTGCAGCCGCTCGTCGCCGAACTCCTCCGCTGCGACGTTTTGCGCATCGGTGACGCCATCGGAATACAGCACCACGCAGTCGCCCGGCGCGACGGTGATCGCGGTCTCCTCGAAGGGCAGTTCGACGGCGATCAGGCCGAGCGGCATGCCTGTCGAGGACAAGCGGTTGATTCGCCGATCGCCGGTGAGCACAAAGTTATCGAGATGCCCCGCGCCAACAAAGACCGCCTGCCCAGATTCGGGGTGGAGTTTCAACAGCGCCGCAGTGACGTAGCGGCTCGCCGAGGTCGTGGCGAACAGCAGTCGGCTCGACTCGCCGGCCACTTCCGGGAGTGACTCCAATCGGCCGAGCAGGGCGCGCAGGGTGGCCTGCATGCTGCTCATCAGCAGCGATGCCGGCATGCCCTTTCCCGACACGTCAGCGACACACAGCAGCACCTGATCGCGACCGTCGCCGCCCTTGACGCGAATCGCGTCGTAGTAGTCACCGCCACAGCGCAGCGCCGGACGGTTGGTGGCGGCCAGGTCATAGCCGGCGAGGACCGGTAGTTCCGACGGAAAGAGGTCGGCCTGGATCCGTGCGGCCAGCGCCATTTCACTATCGAGCTTGGCGCGCGCGACTTCGGCGGTTTCGTGCAGCTGCATCAGCCGTTCACGCTCGCGCCCCGCTTCGACGGTGCGCTCGAATAGCCGCGCATTCTCCATTGCCGTGCCGGTCTGCAGGCCGAGCGTGTTGAGGAGCTTGAGATCGGCTGCGGTGTAACCCAGTCGCTCACTGCTGGCGAGCGCGATCACGCCGCTGACCCGATCGCCGACCTTGAGCGGCGCACAGATCAACGAGCGCAGGCCGGTCCCGTCGATCGCCCGCCCAGGATCAGCCTCGATGTCATCAACCACCTCGGCGATCCCGCTCTCGACGATCCGGCCCAGGATGCCGACGCCGCGGTGAAATGCGCCGACCGATCCGAACACGTCGCCAAACGAGGCCACGGCTGACAGCGCGCCGGACCGCTCGTCCATCAACATCACCACACCGTCGGTGGCGACGATCAGATGCCGCGCCTCTTGCAGAGTCAACCGGGCAACGCCGTCGACATCGAGCAGGGAAGCCAGCTTCTCTGAAAAGTTGTAGATCAGATTGACTTCACGATAAAGATGCAGCACCTCGGAGCCGAGTGCTTTGCGCTCGGTCTCCTTGCCGAGCAGGTGCTCGAGCAAGTCGGCAATGACCCGGCCGTGGCCGGCGGCCTCGACATAGCCAAGCGGTTTGTCGTCGTAACTCACCAGGTGACGCACCGCATCATGCGACGGCGCCGATCCATACAGCACCCGGCCATCGACGTCGGTGATATTCAGCGCCGTGTCGAGTGACGCCTGCATCGCCGCCAGCAGCGCCTGCGCGTCCTTCTGGCGGGGGACAATAGAAGCCAGCGTGACTCGGGCCATTAATCAGATGCCGAGCACGTCTCGCGCTTTTTGCACCAGCGCATCAGGGTCGAAGGGCTTGGTCATGTAGAGGTCGGCGCCGACCTGCTGACCACGCAGCCGATCGAACTCCTGGCCCTTGGCCGTCAACAGCACGATGTAGACGTCCTTGAGCCCGAGGGTGTGTTTGGTGCGCTCGCACACGTCGAAGCCGCTCAACTTCGGCATCATCACGTCGAGGAACACCAGATTCGGCTTGACCGATTCGATCACCGCCAGCGCTTCTTCGCCGTTGGTGGCGGTCAGCAGTTCGACACCCTCATCCTCGAGCTCCTCCAGCGTCTGCTGCAGGAGCATCCGCAGATGCGGCTCGTCGTCAACAATCAAAATCTTCCGGTCCACGCGCACTCCTACTGGTAAACGATAAAGACGACGTTTTCAAGACCCTGTTCGAAGCGCAGCATCCGCACCGTGTCGGGCTGATTCGAGCCGTCCGACTTCAACATGATGATGTCGGGCTTCAACGCGCGCGCCTGGGCCAGCAGGTCGTCGAGTTTGGCATCACCGACCCGATAGCCCTTGGCTCGCAGCACATCGGTCAACGTCCGCACCGTCGACTGATCGTCGTCGACGACCAGCACATGCTTGTGCGATTTGCCCTGCTCGATCAATTCGCCAACTTCGCGGAACAAGACCTCGGTATCGATCGGCTTGGTCAGATAGCGGTCGACGCCAAGGCGATAACCGCGCTCCTTGTCCTGGACGATCGACAGGATCACGATGGGCACGTCCATCAGACTGGGGTCGTTCTTCAGCACGGCGGCTGCGTCGAAGCCGTTCATCTCCGGCATCATCACGTCGAGAATGATCAGATCGGGCCGTTCCTGGCGCGCTCGTTCGATCGCCTCGCGCC
Source organism: Vicinamibacterales bacterium (assembly GCA_035575715.1). Taxonomy (GTDB): domain Bacteria; phylum Acidobacteriota; class Vicinamibacteria; order Vicinamibacterales; family UBA2999; genus JACCSI01. Next base: position 157,551 of record DATLXN010000019.1, read on the forward strand.
CGTTCGCCGCCAAGGTGACGCGGTAGCCGGCTTCAAGAAACTCCTGGTTGAGCAGTTCACGAATATTGGGGTCGTCGTCGACCACCAGAATGCGCGGCGCGCGCTCGGCTGACACCGGCGCGGTGACGACCACGCGCTCGCGAAGTTGGCGCATCAACGAGGCCAGATCGATCGGACCACGCGGCGCCGTGCTGTTCGACGCCGGCAGGGTGAACGAGAAGGTGCTGCCCTTGCCCGGCGCACTCTCCACCCAGATGCGACCGCCGTGGTGCTCGACGATCTCGCGGCAAATCGGCAGGCCGAGACCGGTGCCTTTGGGCTTGTCGGTCAGGGTATCGCCGACCTGTTTGAACCGCTCGAACACCTTGGGCTGGTCGGCGGGCGCAATGCCGACGCCGGTGTCAGTGACGCTGACCACCACCCGGGGACCATCGAGCCGCGCGCGGCAGGTGATCAACCCTTGGTTGGTGAACTTCACCGCGTTCGAGATCAAGTTGATCATCACTTGAATCAATCGATCGCTGTCGCCAACCACCGTCGGCAGGGCCGGCGCCACTTCGGTGCGGAGTGTGACCGGCTTCTGCTCGAACAACGACGCGGTCGCTGCCGACGCCCGGTCCATCACCTCGGCAATCGACAGCGGCTCCATGTGCCATTCCAGCTTGCCGGCCTCGATCTTGGCCAGATCGAGGACATCGTCGATCAGCTTGGTCAGCCGCTCGCCTTCACTGACGACAACTTTCAAGTTGTCGTCGACCTGCTGCATCGTCTGCCGCACTTTCTTGTCGTCGCTCTGGATCAGCGGGAACAGCCGTTCCTCGAGACGCTTCTTGATGATCTTGGCAAAGCCGAGCACCGAGGTCAGTGGTGTCCGCAACTCGTGGCTGACGGTTGACAAAAAGGCACTCTTGGCGGCGTCGGCTTCTTCGGCGGCGGTGCGCGCACGCTGCGCCTCATCGAACAGGCGCCGGATCTCATGCTCCTGCTCGTTCATCTGACGGTAGGCGTTGGCGTTGTCGAGCGCGACGCTGGTGAACGACGCCAGATTCTGAAGCATCGACAGGTGATGCTCGGTGTAGGCGTGCTTCTCGAAACTCTGAATAGTGATCACGCCGACGACGCGGTCCTGGCTGGTCAAAGGCAGATAGATCAGCGACTGCGGCGGCAGCGACATGGTCCCGTCTTCGAGGAGCCGGCTCTGTTCCTCGAAGCGGCTGATATAGCGGCTGTATTCCGCAGCGATGTCGTTGATGAACACCGGTTGTCGGTGCTCGATGCACCACACCGGCAATTGATTGGGATCGCTCGCGTCCCGGGTGTAGGGCGCATAGCGCTTGCCTTTTTCAATCGCCAGCCGGTATTCAATCTGGCGGCGCTCGGCGTCGTAGAGACCGATCCCGAAGACATCCGCATCGGCCAGTTGATTGACCCGCTCGTAGAGGCGACCGAAGATCGTATCGAAGTCGAGCGAGGAGGTGATCTCGCGGCCGATCTCGTTGAGCAGCTCGATGCTTTGCGTGCGTTCACGCTCGAGCGAGGTCAGCGCTTCTGCCGATTCGGCGCGCATCTTGGCGGCCGCGATCTCGGCGCGGTTGCGTTCTTTGACGACGACGCGATGGCGAACTGTCCGCGCGCCTCCGTAGACCAGTCCAACCAGCGCCAGTGCGTACAACGCGTAAGCCCACCAGGTGCGGTACCAGGGCGGCAGCACGGTAAACGCAAAAGTGCCCTCCTCACTGAGCTGCGAGAGTTCGTTGCGGGCGCGCACGCGAAAGGTGTAGTCGCCGAAGGAGACGTTGGTGTAATCACGGCGTGATTCGCGCGACCACTCGGACCAGTCGTTGTCGAATCCGTCGAGGCGGGACTGATACAGCGTGGTGTCCTCGTTAATAAACGTCGGCGCCGCAAACTCGAAGCGAACTGCGCTGGTCGCCGGGGACAATTGGGGAGTCGTGGTTGCCAGCGTCGAAACGGGCTGGCTTTGATTGACGACCAGCCGTCGAACGAGGGCTGCAAACGGTGGAGAAGAACGAACGAATTGACGCGTATCGAAACGGACCAGTTGGCCGCGGGCGCCAAACCACAGGACGCCGTCCGGCTCCGGGTAGAACGCCTGGTTCGCATCCGTCGCAAATCGGCTGAACAGCTCCCGGTCGGGTGCGTACGAGCCGTCGCCTTGCCGGGTCAATACGGCAGCTTCGCGGCCGGAGGTGACATAGATGCGACCGTCCGGCGCTTCGACAAAATTGATGATACGGAGGTCCTCATCCCGTTCGACGACTTCGAAGGTGCGATCGACGACAAATGTTTGAGAGGCGTCGTCGAAGCGGGCGGTCTTGTCGAGGACGCTGGCGTAGATGGTTTCGCCGACCGGGACAATCCCCGCGCCACCGATGGCCAGTCCCTCCTCCGCTCCAAAGCGGTCCACGCGAGGTGCGGCGGGGCGAGGAGTACCGGGTGGTGCGTCGGCGTCGCGCAGGCGAAATGCGCCGGAGGACTGCGTTCCCGCCCAAATGGTGCCGTCTTTGGCCTGGAAGACGCTGCGCACCTGGTCGTTTACACCGGCGACCCGTCCTTCATCGAGCCAGCGTGAACCGTCCCAGCGGACCGAGGCGAAGCCGTCAGTTAGACCGACCCAGACGCGACGCGGGTCGATCCGTGATTGGGCGAGCACGAAGGTGCCGTACGACCTGGCAATCGACGGGATGATCACCCGCGCGCGGTCGCCCTCGACCACAAACAGACCATCCGCAGCAGCGAGCAGTAATTGCGGTGGCGCTGAGGTCAGGGGATCGCGAAACTCCAGCCACGCCCAGCATTGATTGCCCACGTCACTGACGCGACGGACTTCCGGTCGCCCGCCGGGTACCGGGGCGAGGTACTGCGCGCCTTGGCCATGCGCAATGTAGATGGTGCCCTTGTGACGAATGACAGCCAACGCCGCGGAGGTCAACCCGTCGTCCGGACCGAATAGAGAGAAGGCAGACTGTAGCTCGATGCGGGCAAGGCCTACCGCCAGTGCCAGCCAGACGCCCCCTTCGCGATCGGCCATGAGGTAGTAGACCGACGGGTTTTGCAAACCGGTGCTCGTATCGACGTGCTCGATCACCTGTCCCTGGCGGTCGAGAAAGACCACGCCGCCAGACGTCGTGCCCACCGCGATAGTACCGTTCGGCAGGATGAACCCGCGGTAGGTGTTGCGGGTCTTGAACACCTCGTCGGCGCCGGTCTGGAATGGCTCGAGGCTGACGCCGTCGTAGAGGAAGAACCCATCGGCACGTGTCCCAAGCAGGAGCCGCGTGCTGTCGTAGGGGAGGACAATCGGATACACCTCGTTACCAAAGCGTTCGGTACCTGGCAGCTGCTCAAATTGATCGTTTTTGAGCACTGCCAGACCGCCGCCGGGTTGCCCGACATACAGCGTGCCGTTGGCAAACTGGGCGCGGTTGAAACCTCGTCCGGCTGGCTTCCAGACCCGCATGGCTCCGTCCGCCCAACGGAATATCGCCGCCTGGGTCTGGAAATAGATTCCCTCCGGCGCCGCAAAGGTGCGCCAGACATCCTCGAATACCCGCGCGTCGGCTGGCACCTTGTCGAGCAGCGACACAAACTGCATCTCGCCGGCCGCGTCCGGCTCGAGGTAGCCGAGGTCACCGACGGCTCCGGCATAAATGCGGCCCGTGGCATCGGCATCGAGCGAGCGGAACGTTGAACGGGTCGAGTTGCGAATCTTCCGCCACGTGACGCCGTCGTACTCGAGCAGCGCGTTGGTCGAGCCGACGTACAAAACGCCGCGTTTGTCCTGGAGAATCGCCCAGTTCTGCGACCCGCCGTCGTAGTCGATCGGCAGGTACTGGCGGACGATCGGGCGCCCGATTTCAGAGGCGCGTGAACTATTTGGCGGCGCCGGCTGGCCCGCTGCCGGAGCTGACGCCGACCCCGGAGGCGCCTGGGCCGAGGTCGCGATCAGCAGCGCCAGACAGACGCCGGTTGTCAGAAGGAAAGTGCCAATTCTGGCGCGTAGCATTCGGGCTCGGAATATAGCACTCAATGGCCGGAGTGACAGCGGGGGCGAGTCGAAATCGGGCAGCTCGAACGATTCGAACTACCGATTGATTACGAACGCCGACCGCCCCGATTCCATCAGCGGCTGATCACCGCGCAGCGCCGTCACCTGCCACCAATAGGTGCCCATTTCCGGTTTGAAGTCGGGTGGCCACGCCAGAGAGGCGGTGGGAATATTGTCCTGGCGGAAGACCATGTTATCCGCCTCGCCCCAGATGCCTAACGAGTAGCGGTCGGCGCCATCGATCGCCGTCCATTCGAAGCGCGTCGGCGTGCCACCCATTGAATCGCGCGGCGGCAGGATGTGATCGAGGCTCTGCGTGCGTGTGGTCGCCGCAGGGGTCGAGCCGAGTTTGAACGGGCTCGCATCCGGCGCCGCTGTGCGCGCACTGCCGCCCTTCTTCCACGCGTCATAGCGCGTGCGTAGCGTTCTCACCGGATTGCCGCTTTCGCCCTTGACCGTGTTGGCGTCGGTGACACTGATGTAGGTGTAATACTTGCCGTCGTTATGCGTCGTCCCGAGCTGATCGTCCTTATTGGCGATTGCGATGTAGGCGACGTGTGCGGTCTTGTCATCGCATGGCACGAAGTCGAGCGGGTTATTGCCGCAGTTGCAACGATGGTCACCGCCGTTGACGTCAGCCGCTTCCATCGCCGCCATCACTCGATCGGCCATCGTCCCAGACGCACGGGTAAAAGCGAGCGCGGCGCCATGAACCACCTGCAGACCGAGCAGCGTGTTGCCCTGAACCTGGTAGTGAATGTCACCAACCTGGCCGCCGAAGAATAGCGACGACTGCGAATTGCCGCTGCCGTTGAAACCGGCGCGATTGTTCCGTTCCGTGATCGTCCCGCCATTCGGCATCGCGACGATGCCGAACTGCCGTCGTTCGACGTTTGGATCCTTCTTCAGCATCTCGAGGATCTGTGCCGGGGGCGTGCCTTTGCGCAGCTCGTTGTAGACCAGCATCTGGTTCTCGCGTGTGTTGTCGACGCCAGCCTGGCACGCCGCGATGCCGACCCCGGGAATGATCACCGCCTGCACGTCCATCAGGTCGCGCGCGGGGTTCGGCTGGCGCTGCGGGAAGCTGGCCTGCCGGACGCAGGTTGCGGACGAAATGATCACCTGACCGGTCTTGGCGTCGAGCGCGATGACCGACCAGGTGGCAAAGGCCGTCGAATGGGCAGCGAGGACTATGACAATGGCGAGGGCGAGCTGTTTCACGGGACCTCTGTCTGGGGTGAGGATGACGGCCATCGTAGGTGATCTCAAATCGAAACTCGAATGGGAGCGCGCGGTCACGCAGGGGGGAGGGGGCAGGACGAGGGGGCTTGGCACTGAGCGATACGGGCGCGGCCAACTCGAGCAAAAAACGCCCCTGCCCGCACCGTAATGAGGCCCTGCCAACAGGGCGGGGAATCGAATGGATGGGCTGCTTAGCGCTCGGAGGGGCCAAACGCCGCCCACCAAAGCCGGAGTCTTGGTGGGCGGCTCGGGTGAAAGCGTCTTTTAGGGACAGGTCGCTGAGATCATCTTCATCGAGGCGATGTTCAATTTCATCGCCTTCATCGACTTGTCGGCCATCATCTTGTCCTTGGCCATCTTGTCCATTTTGTGCATCTTATCCATGCGGTCCTTGTCCATCTTGGACATGGTGCCCATGACTTCAATCTTGTGGCCCATGTGCGCCTTGAGATTGGTGCCGCCGACCAGCTCGTAGGACATCATGTTCATATGGTCGCCGGCCATTCCCGACTTCGCCATCTTGTCCTGGTCCATCATGCCCTTGTCCATCATGCCCATCGACATCGCGTTGGTCAGCATGAACTCGCCCGGATTCATCCCGGCCGCGACGCAGCCGGAAACGGTCATCTGACCGTCCTTCATCATCGCGTCCTTGCCCATCTGATCTTTGGCCATCGCGCCGGTCTGAGCAGCCGCAGCTGCCGCAAGGCCAAGCGTGGTGGCCATGCACATCGCCGTTACAAATCGCATTTTCATAGTTGTGTCCTCATCAAATCCGAGTGTGCGTATCAATACCAATACCCCCAGCGCCGGTTTTATTCCCGAGAGGCATAGCCGGGCTGGCTAGCGAGGTCTTGAGTAAAGACTTCGCAAGAACGCAGCCATGTCGTCGCTCGCTGAGGCGGAATCGCGCGGTTAAGCTTTGATCGGCGGCAGCTTCTTTGGCAGTATTACGCTGAAGGTGGTCCCCTCACCCTCACGCGATTCCAGGGCAATCGTCGCGTTCAGCGCTCCGACACATTCTTCAACAATGCTCAGCCCAAGCCCGGTGCCCTCGACGCCGAGTTTGCCGTCAAGCGCCGCGTGGGCACGGGAAAACCGCTCGAACACCTTGCCAATTGCGGCCGCCGGGATGCCGATGCCGTTGTCCTGAATGGTCAACTCGTAGGACTCGTCGTGGGGATGGCCGGTGATTTCGACGAAGCGATGCGCTTTGGCGCGATCCGAATATTTCACGGCGTTGGAGACGAGGTTGATCAGGATCAATTCCAGCGCGCCCGAATCGAGATAGAGAATCGGAAAGTCGGGACTGGCGCGCAATTCGACCCCCCGCGCGTCGGCCATGTCCTTCAGTTGACGAAAAACTTCCTGAATCGTTTCGCCGAGTTCGACCATCTGCTCGCGTGGGGTGTCGGACCCGGTGCGCGGCAAGCGCTCGAAGCTGCGGATGATGTTCAGGGCGCGTTCCGAGCTCCGCCGCACGGTGGCGACGATCTGTTTGCGCCGCGCTTCCTCAGGCCACACCCGCTCGTCGTCGAGCAGCTCGGCACCAAAGCGCAGCGTGCCCAACACATTCCGTAATTCGTGACTGATCGACCGATTGAAGCGGTCGAGCCGGGATGACTGCTCGGTAATGGTCTCGGTGTAGTCGGCGATGAAGGTGCCGGCGGTGATCTGCATCAGCACGCGCACGGCGCGATTGAGCCGGCGCGCGACTTCCAGCGTGGCCACCGGGCTCAGTGGTTCGGTAAAACTCTTGGTTTGGTTGAGTACAAACAACTCGAGCAGATCGCCCAGTAAGTCGTACTCACGCAGCACTTGATGGAGCGAGGCTTGCTGTTTGTGGCGTAGCTGCCCCAGTTCGCGCGCCTTGTCGACAACGATCGCCTTCGCGGCGATGTCTTCCTCGGTCGGAGCGGCGACGTATTTTCCAACCTCCTGGATCAGCCCCGGAATATGGTCGAGGAGTAACTGCGTCGAAAAAATCGAATGCGGATCGACCGGCAGCAACGCGACCAGCCGCTCCAGCCAGCGCAGGGCGAGTTCGTCGCTGGCCATCTGCAGGCTCTCGCCGACAAATTGCGAGTACGAGGCGCCGCCGCCGGAAGAGAGGTCCGACAGCGACGGAAAAACAGGCGGAAGTTGTTCGTTCACGTGTCGGGTTCCGAATTAAGTGGTTGAGCTGGCGCGAAACGCCACCGCTAGTATAAAGCGAGTACCCCGCCGCCGCGATCACCATAAAGGTCACGAACAGACCATCGAGCCCGAAGGACGAAGCGAAAAATGAAGCAGATCTGGGACATTTCGCCGCCGATTTCGTCTGACACGCCGGCCTTCCCCGGCGACACCACGTATCAGCAACGCTGGAACGCGCAGATCGGTCCGGGGTGTCCGGTCAACGTCAGCGCGATCACCATGTCGCCGCATCTTGGCGCGCATGCCGATGCACCGCTGCATTACGGCGCCGGGGCGCCGGCGATCGGCGGCCTTGACCTCGCCCCTTTCCTTGGCGCGTGCCGCGTGATCTACGCCATCGAGTGCGGTAGCGTGGTGACGCGCGATCACCTCGCGCCTTTTGTCGATGGCCTGCCACCGCGCGTGTTGGTGCGAACCTGTCAGCAGGCACCGACGCAGTGGTCGACACGGTTTTCCGCATTCGCTCCTGCCACGCTGGACTGGTTGGCGCATCTGGGGGTCCGCCTGGTCGGTATTGATTCGCAGTCGGTGGATCCGGCCGAGAGCAAAACACTCGACAGTCATGGGCGGCTGCTCGCCCTCGACATGCGTGTGCTGGAGAACCTCGTCCTCGATGATGTGCCGGCAGGGGATTACGAACTGATCGCGCTGCCGTTGAAACTCATCGCTGCGGATGCGTCACCGGTGCGTGCAGTGTTACGGTCATGGTGATGATCACCCGTGCCGACTGTCTCGAACGCGATCGCAGCGATCGCCTGGCACCCCTGCGTCGGTTGTTTGTGCTGTCACACGCCGATCAGGCCGGCGAGGTTTATCTTGACGGCAACTCGCTGGGCATGTTGCCGGCGGCGACGTCGGCACGGCTGCACGAAGTGGTCGAGCACGAGTGGGGGGTCGGGCTCATTCGCAGTTGGAACACGGCCGGGTGGATCACCCTGTCGCAACAGATTGGCGACAAGATCGCGCGTCTGATTGGTGCGGGGCCTGGCGAGGTGGTCGTCGCCGACTCGACGTCGGTCAACCTGTATAAGGTGCTCAGCGCCGCCATGGCGATTAGTCGGCGCGATTGGCCGGAACGACGGCGAATCATTTCGGACCGCCATAACTTTCCGACCGACCTTTATATCGCCGATACCCTGGCTCGCGCCACCAACTTTGAGCTCGTCCTCGTCGATGAGGACGAGCTCGCCGATCATCTCGATGATCGATTGGCGATCCTGCTCCTGACCCACGTCAACTACCGCACCGGTCGCATGCATGCGATGGCCGAGGTCAGTCGCGCCGCGCACCAGGCAGGTGGGGTCGTGGTGTGGGACCTCGCGCATTCCGCCGGCGCCGTGCCGTTGCGCCTCGACGGCGGGGGAGTCGAGAGCGACGCCGCCGATTTTGCCGTCGGGTGCGGCTACAAATATCTCAATGGCGGTCCCGGCGCGCCGGCATTTGCGTGGGCGCATCCGCGCCATACCGCATGGATGGATCGCCAAGGGTGGCGTCAGCCGCTCGCCGGCTGGCTCGGGCACGCGGCACCGTTCGAGTTCACCGCCGACTATCGCCCGGGCGCGGGTATGACCCGGTTTGTCAGCGGCACCCCGCCGGTGCTGTCGCTCGCGGCGCTCGAATGCGGCGTCGACGCGGTTCTCGCGGCGGAGCCGTACGGAGGGCTGTCTGCACTACGCGCGAAGTCAGTGGCACTGACCGACTTGTTCATTGCACTGGTGGAGGCGCGCTGCAGCGGGCACCAGATGACGTTGATCACGCCACGCGATTCGCTCCAGCGCGGCAGCCAGGTCGCATGGACGCATCCGACCGGCGCCTACGCGATCATGCAGGCGCTCATCGCACGTAGCGTGATCGGTGACTTTCGTGCCCCGGACATCTTGCGCTTTGGCTTCCCGCCGCTCTATACCCGTTTTGTCGATGTCTGGGACGCCGTCGATCGCCTGGACCGTGTCCTCGCCAGCGGCGAGTGGCGGGAGCCCCGCTTCGCGGTGCGTGCCGCGGTGACCTAGGGCGCAGTTTGAGGTGGGCCGTGGCAGCGAGTTTGTCGTCTCGCTGCCAACGGTCCGGTAGCGCCTAGTTCTTAATCCGGTCGCCGAGGTCCTTGACGGCCTCCCCGACCTTGCGCTTGACGGTGCCGGCACCCTCCTGCACGTCGCCGGAGACTTCGTCAGCCACGCCTTCGCTGTGCAGGCGCTCGTTTCCGGTCGCGTCACCGACCCCCTGCTTGATTTTGCCCTTGACCTGGTCGAGCTTGCCTTTAACTTCGTCTTTGTTCTGCATAAATGCTCCTATAAGAATGCTGACGAGCTGGTCGTTCTCTCGCTCCAGTTTTATTTAGCAAGCCGCAGGCCAGATTCAGTGACTGTCGAGCTCCAAGGGACGTACATTTACCCTCATGCGATACCAAAGCGCGTTTGTGGTGGGTGTAATTGTGGCGGTCGCTCTGTCGTTCGCCGAAGCCCGGACGATCGCCGCCGCTGATGCGTTGACGATCACCACGCTCTCCAGTCGAGCCGACCTGGTCAGCGGTAATAACGCGCTGGTCGAGATCCGCAGTGCCTCGGGTATCCCGTCCAACCTGACCGTGACGGTCAACAACCGCGATGTCACGGCAGCCTTTCGTGTCAGCGCTCAACGGCGGGCGCACCTGGGACTGATCGAAGGGCTGGCTGTTGGCCGCAATACGCTGGTTGCACAAGCCGGTGCGCAAACCGGGCGCTTGGAGATCACCAACTATCCGATCACCGGACCGATCCTCTCCGGCGCGCATCTGACGCCTTTCCTCTGCAACACGGTGCAGGCTGGCTTAGGCGAACCGCTCGACGCCCACTGCACCGCCGCGACCAGGATCGAATATTTCTATAAATCCAACGCCGGTGCCGGTGCCGGTGGGCGCGGCGCGACGGCATTCAAACCGTTTGTTCCTGCGGCGCCAAGACCCGCCGATCTCGCACAGACCACCACCAGCGATGCCAGGACCGTGCCCTACATCGTCCGCGTCGAATCCGGCACGATCAACCGCGCGATCTATCGCCTCGCGATTCTTGACGACCCGTCACGTGACGCCGGGTCGCCGTGGACGCCAGGCTCGGGTTGGAATGGCGCCTTCATGATGTCGTTCGGCGGCGGCTGCGGCACCAATTACAACCAGGGCACCAATCAGGCGACCGGTGCCTTATTTGACGCCGCGCTCTCGCGCGGCTTCGCCCATGCGATCTCGACCCAGAACGTCATGCAGCAGCACTGCAACGATTCGTTGTCCGGTGAAGCGCTGATGATGATCAAGGAACACTTCATCGAACGCTACGGCGTACCGAAATGGACGATGGGATACGGCGGTTCCGGCGGCGCGATTCAACAATTGCTGATTGGGCAGAATTTTCCGGGCTTGCTCGACGGCATCATGCCGAGCCTGACCTTTGCCGATTCGATCAGCGTGCGCCCGAGCGTCACCGATTGCCGGCTGCTGATGAATTACTACAAGACCGACCCGGCGACCTGGAGCAAAGCGAAGCAGACCGCTGTCGAGGGCTATACGCCGGGCACCTGCACCGCGTGGGACCGCAGCTACATCAACGTCATCGTCGCCGACTACGCGCAGGGCTGCGGCATACCGAAAGAGCAGGTCTACGATCCGGTGACTAACCCCAAGGGTGCGCGCTGCACGATGTGGGAAACCAACGTCGCGACTTTTGGCCGCGATCCGCAGACCGGCTTTGCCCGCCGCTCACTCGACAACCGCGGCGTTCAATACGGACTCGCTGCGCTCAACAGCGCCGCGATCACACCCGCCGAGTTCGTCGATCTCAATCGCAAGATTGGCGGCTTCGACAACGACGGCAAAATTCGCGCGGCACGCACAGTGGCCGATCCTGAATCGGTGCGGATGGCCTACGTGGCCGGGCGTCTCGATTCCGGCGCCGGCGGACTCAGCTCCATCCCGATTCTTCAGTACCGTAGTTACAACGACCCCGCTGGCGACATCCACTCCTACGAACGCGACTTCACGGTGCGCGAGCGCCTGCGCAAGGCCAACGGCCGTGTCGACAATCAGGTGATCTGGATCTACCCCAGTGGCAACGCGCCAATCGCGGCGAGCGTCAGTGCGCTGGCGATCGACACCATGAGCCAGTGGCTCGACCGCCTTGCCCAAGATACGTCGACCGGTCCAGCGATCAACAAGGTCGTCCGCGCCAAGCCGGCCGTCGCAGTCGATGGATGCTGGACTGGTGACGGTAAAAAGATCGACGAGCCGCTCAGCATGACCGGTGCTGGACAGTGCGCGTCGCTCTATCCGCCCCATTCCAATCCACGCCTCGTGGCCGGCGCGCCGCTCGCCGACGATGTGTTGAAGTGTCAACTGAAACCAGTTGACGCGAAGCAGTACTCGGCAAACTTCACAGCGGCGCAGATGCAGGAGCTACGGCAGATCTTCTCTGCGGGGGTATGTGATTACTCGAAGCCGGGCGTGAATCAACATCCGCTTGGCGGAACGTATCAGCGGCTGCCGCTCACCTCTGGCAGTGCATCCACGGCAGCACCTCGGCGCCCAGACTTGCGCCGGCGCCCCGCCGACTTGGCGCGATACATCGCCCCATCGGCCATGCGCACCGCCTCGTCAGGGTCGCCGTGGGCCGCCAGGTGAGACACCGGCCGAAAAGCGCAGCGGAAGGGACCCCTGCGCGACGCGCGCCCGCACGGCTTCGACGCGGGCATCAAGTCGGTTTACCATTGATATTCGGCTATGCATCTGGTGCGACTAGAAATATGACTGGACTAGGATTCGTGTCGGGCAAGAAACTGCGTTCCTCCCTCGTGATGATCAGTGCGGCCGTCGGCGTGTGCTTCATGGCCGCGTGCGGCAAGACACCAGCCGCCACTTCGCAAGCGGCGGTCACTGCGGACACCTGGGCCGTCGTCGACGGCCGGACGATCACGCGCGAGGAGGTCGAAACCGCCTTCCGCCGGACCGGCGAACCCGGCAAGACGATGTCCGAGGAGGAGGCGTTGACCGCCAAGCTCGGCCTCCTCAACGACTTGATCGTGCAGGACGTCCTGCTGGCCAAGGCGCGCGAGTTAAAAGTCGAGCTTCCCGACAGCGAGCTCGATACCGCGTACACCGAGGCCTGGAAGAACATCGGGCAGCAGGCCTTCGATCAGGAGCTGTCGCGGCGAAATCTCACCCCCGCCAACATGCGCGAGGGTTTACGACGCGAACTGCTGTCGCAGAAGTTGATCGAGCGCGAGGTTCGGACCAAGGTCGCCGTGACCGATCAGGAAGTCACGGATTTCTACAACGCCAACCGTGCGCAGTTCAACCTGGCCGAAGAGGCGTACCACATTGCGCAGATCGCCATCACCCCGGTGGCTGAAGCGCAAGTGCCCAATCGCACCGGCGACGACGCCACGTCAGCGCAGGCCGCGAATGCGAAAGTCGCGATGGTGATGGAGAAGCTGAAAGCCGGCGCGTCATTCCGCGACCTGGCCATGGACTACTCCGAAGATCCGCAGACGGCGCCACGTGGCGGCGATTTGGGTTTCGTGCCGGTGTCCGCGCTCAAGCAGGCGCCAGCGCCACTGCGCGACGCAGTGCTCAAGGCCAAGCCCGGCACGGCGAACGTCGTGAGCATCGGCGGCGGGCACACCATCGTGTTAGTGGTGGCGCACCAACAGGCCGGCCAGCGCGACTTGTCCACGCCTGAAGTGAAGGAAACGATTACCGAGACGCTACGCGGGCGCAAAGAGCAGTTGCTCCGCGCCGCGTATCTGACCGCGATCCGCACCGATGCCAAGGTCACCAACCACCTGGCGCGGCGGCTGGTCGAAACGCAAGGCAAGATGCCGAGCATCGCGCCGGCGGCGCCCGGCGCCAAATAAGCGGCGGTCGCGTCGCTATTTCGCAGGCCCGAGTTCGACGATGGTGATCGCGTTCCAGTCGTTCATCGGGATCACCAGGCGATTGCGCTTGGAGTCGTAGGTCATTGACGCCGCGGTCGGAATCCCCGACGCGATCAGTTCGGCCTTCTGACCCGGACGGATCCGCGCAATCGTTCCCTGCCGCACGCTGCTGACGTACTTGGTGCCGTCCGGCAGCACGACGATGCCGTCGTTTCCAGGATCGGTGGACTGCTCGGTCGCCAGGAGTTCACCGGTCGGTGAAAACGTCAGCACATCGCTGGTGCCGATGTTCACGACGACGAGATTGCCTTTCGGATCGAAGGCAATGCCGTTGGGCAGATTGAGTGGCGCCCCGGTAACGATCACCGTCGCCTCACCCTGCGGCGTGATCTTGTAGACCCGCCACGAGCTGCTGTTCATGTCCCCGGTCTGTGTCGCGTAGATCGTGCCGTCGGCGGCGACCTCGAGATCATTGAAGCGCGTCACCCCGGTCACCGGGATATTGCCGCGCGGCTCACCGGTCTTCATGTCAAACCAGCGGACGGTGTCGATGTCAACGACGTAAAGCATGCCGTTGGCGATGTCACTGCCAAGCGGATGATTGAGCGTCAGGCCGTTACGGTTGACGCCGATCCACTTCAAGGTGTGCGCAGTGCCGTCGGGATTGACCAGCGAGATGTAACCGTCGTTGGGGATCAGGTCCTGGCCGATGCCGGCATTGACGGCGACATAAAGATCGCGTTCGGCGTCATAGGACATGCTCTCGGCAAAACGGAAGCCGCCGTAAGTTTTGACATTGGGCTGGACCTTGAGCGGGGTGCCGGCGACGAAGGGCTTGGCGGTGCCGGGTGCGGGTGCCGGAGCAGCTGCGGGCGCCTGTGCCAGTGCGGGTGCCGGTGCGCTAGCGAGGAATCCGAGGAGGACGAAAGCAACGAGCTGTGTACGCATTCCTCTGTTTTACATCGGTTTCACTCGCGCCCGCGACGCGGTGCGGCGCTTTGGGGTAAAACGCGGTCGGGCGGAAAATGCGTCTCAGCCTTACGTCGGCTACGTCTTCAGCGGACTTCAGTAAACCCGAGGCGACATGTTGCTCTAGACTTCGGCCATGAGCCCGCTGGAGCGCATCGGGATCGACCCGACCATCCGATTCGGCAAGCCGTGTATCCGGGGGACCCGCATCACGGTCGGAGATGTGCTCGGTTACCTTGCGGGCGAATAGCTGTTAGCTCCTTGACGATCACGCGACAGACCAGCATTGATGCCGTCCGCGGCGCGGTCATGGTGATCATGGCCCTCGACCACGTCCGCGACTTCTTCGACCGCGCGGCGATGATCGGCCCGCCCGAAGACCTCGCCACCACCACCCCGGCGCTGTTCATGACCCGCTGGATCACTCACGTCTGCGCGCCGGCCTTTGTCTTTCTTGCCGGCGTCGCCGCCACCCGCCAGCTCCGACGCGACGGCTCGAAGCGACAGTTGTCGCGATACCTGTGGACGCGCGGGCTGTGGCTGGTGCTCCTGGAAATCACCGTCATGCGCGTTGCCTTAAACTTCCGCTACGACGCGCAGGATCTGGTGATGCTGATCATCCTGTCGGCGCTCGGGATGGCGATGATCGTCCTCGCGGCGCTGATCTACTTACCGCCGGCGGTTGTCGGCGTAACCGGCGTGGCGATCGTCGCGCTCCATAACCTGCTCGACCCGATTCAGGCCCGCGCGCTGGGGAACCTCGCGCCGCTGTGGATGGTGATGTTTGAACCGGGTGTGTTCACGGTCGGCGGCGTCTCGGTGCTGGCCGGCTATCCTGTTGTGCCATGGGTCGGCGTCATGGCCATCGGCTTTTCGGCCGGACGCGTCTTCGACCTCGCGCCCGCGCAACGCGCGCGCCTGCTGGCGTGGAGTGGCGCAGCGCTGGTCGCCGCCTTTCTCGTCCTGCGTGCGATCAATCACTACGGCGACCCAAGCCCATGGTCGCTGCAAGCCTCGTCGACGATGACCGTGCTGTCGTTTCTGAGGACAACCAAGTATCCGCCGTCGCTGATCTTTCTGCTGATGACGCTGGGACCGGTGCTGCTCGCGCTCGCCTGGTTCGAACGGCGGCCGGCCGACGCGGCTCATCCGCTCGTCATCATCGGCCGCGTGCCGCTGTTCTATTTCGTCGGCCACTTCTTTCTCGCGCACCTCGCCGCGTCGCTGCTCGCGTGGTGGCACTACGGCGATTTCGCGATGGCATTCCTGTCGGGTCCGTTCCCGTCGGCCGGTGTCGCGCGCGCGTCATTTCCGCCGGGCTTCGGCTATCCGCTCTGGGTCACTTACCTGGCGTGGGTTCTCGTCGTCGCGGCGATGTATCCCCTGTGCCGCTGGTACGGCCGCCTCAAGCGCGAGCGGCCGGTGTGGTGGATGCGCTACGTGTGAGCGTGACCGCCCGGTGCATCGCACGCGGTAGAATCCACCGCGTTGCGATCAAGCAGGCTCAGCGTCGTTATTCCTTCACATCGGAGATTCTCATGAGCGAACAGAACAAGACCCTCCAGGGCACCTCGGTGATGCCGAGTCTGACCGTGAACAATTTGAAGCAGAGTCAGGACTTCTTTACCGCCCTCGGTTTCGAGATTGAAGACCAATGGGAGCAGGACGGCGTCTTGCTCGGCCTGATGCTGAAAGCAGGCGAAGCGCGCCTGGGCCTCAGTCAAGACGATGGCAAGAAGGGCACCGATCGCGTCAAGGGCGTGGGCGTGCGGCTGTACATCGAAGCCAGTAGCGACATCGACCAGATTGCCGCGCGCGCCAAAGCCGCGGGAGTCACGTTACAGAAAGAGCCGCACGACACCGAGTGGGGCACGCGCGCGTTCGAAGTGACTGAGCCAAGCGGCTTTCTGCTGACGATCGCGTCGGTGTCCAAGAAATGATCGGGTACAGATTGAACGTCGTTGCGGCGACGATGGTGTTCGCCCTGGCGGTCGCGCTGCCCTCAAGCGCACAGGATCATCAACACGACGCGCACGAGAGCGACGTCGGCCGCGTCACGTTCCCGAGCAGTTGCGACTCGTCGGCGCAGCCGGACATTGAACGCGCGGTCGCGATGCTTCATTCGTTCTGGTACGACCAGGCCGAGCGATCATTTGCGGCGATCGCCTTGCCGCGACCCAGGCAGCAGGTGGCGACACTGACCGCGATGTATCAGGCCCTGCAAGGCAGGGACAAGTACGCGCCGGTGCAGACCTACGCCAGGGATTTATTGGCGCTCGCCGCCAAAGCAGACTCTCCGCGCCCCGAGATCGCCGACGCCAAGCGGATCGCGAGGGGGCAGCGGTAGCGCGCGCGGTTACTTGTCGCGCGGCGTGAGCGCGCCGCGGAGTTTGTCGGCGAGTGAGCCGAAGCTTCCCGCCGGCGCGGGCTCGGCCCGTTCCGCGTAGTCGCGCACTTCATCGCCTTCTTTGGCCTGGGCGACGGCGTTGATGCTCAGGCGCATGCGTCGCGCGGCGGCGTCAATATCGAGGATCACGACTTCGACGAGGGTGCCGGCGGGCAGCGCCCGTTTGACATTGGCATCACGCGTCACGCCGCTCTCGCTCAACGGAATCAGCCCTTCGATGCCAGGTTCCAACTCCACGAACACGCCAAACGGCGCAACGCGCGTGATTCGCCCGTTGCGGATCTCGCCGGCCTGGTAGGTCGCCTCGACCTTGGCCCACGGATCGTCGGCGAGCTGCTTCAAACCGAGCGAAATCTTCTGCTTGTCGTCGTCGAGCCGCAGGACTTTGACCGTGATCTCATCACCGACCTTGACGATCTCCGACGGGTCAGTCGTTCGCGCCCAGCCCATCTCCGAGACGTGCAGCAAACCCTGGACGCCGCCGCCGATGTCGACGAACGCGCCGAACTCGCGCACCGAGGTGACGCGCCCGGTGAGCACCGCGCCGACGACAATCGACTGGCGCGTTTCGACGGCAGCCGCCTTGTGTTCTTCCTCCAGCAGGGCGCGGCGCGAAACCACCAGGTTCTTGCCGCCTTCTTTGAACTCGGTGATGCGGAAGCGGTAGACCTTGCCTTCGTGCTGCGCGGCCTCGGTGTTGCGGATGGTGTCGATCTGTGAGAGCGGGCAGAAGGCGCGCTGGCGGGCGATGCGCACTTCGTAGCCGCCCTTGATCGCCTTTTCGACTTTGCCTTCGACGGCCAGGCCGGCGCGATACGCGTCTTCGAGTTGCTTCGCGCTGGCGGCGCCCAGCAGCATCCGCCGAGATAGCGTCAACCCGCCGGTGGTCGAGATCACCGTCGCAGTAATGCGATCGCCGACCGACACCTCAATATCGCCCTCGTCGTCTTTGAGTTCGGCGACCTCAATCACCGCTTCGCTCTTGCCGCCGACCGAGACCAGGGCAACCTCCGGACCAATCGAGACGATCGTGCCGTCGATGGTCTGACCCCTCCCGATGCGCCTGGCTTTTTGCGACGCCTCGAACAGGGTCGCGAAATCTTCCTCTTGCTCGTCCACGTGGTGCTCCTCCCTGATTGTTTCAGGTAAGCGCACCAACGCCAAGCGCGTCGCGTTTACTGCTTTTTCGACGCGGCCTTTTCCTTTTCCTTCATCCGTTCGCCGGACAGGATGTTGGTCATGGCGTAGTTGGCTTCGTGGCAGGCGTATTCGAAGAGCTGCTCGTTGATGCGATTGAAGGGCAGCTCACCGGTGAACGGTGCGGTAAAGGTTGACGGATCTTCCATCGTGAAGCGATAGAGGATGGTGTCCGGGCCGGTGCGCGTAAAGCGCTCGGTCACCTTGAGATCGGTCGAGGCGCCGCGATAGGGCCAGAGGATCGACGTCTGCGCCAGCTGCTGTGGATGGATGTTGGTCGTCTCGACGACCAACGTGTCGCCTTCCCAACGCCCGATCGAATCGCCGAACCACGGCTGGACGTGCCTGGGCAGATGCTCGTTGACGCCGAGGCGGATGATGCGGGCGTCATTGACCATCTCGGTGAGGATCATCACGTGATCCTTGGTCTGCACGATCTGGTAGTTGTTGTTGTAGAAGTAGTTGGGCAACATCGGCGGTCCGGCGTTGGCGCCGAAGGAGACCAGGCAGCGGTCTGAGAGCGGCCGCATCTCGGGGTGATCGAACTCGCCGAATTTCCTGGCCGCCGCCGCGCGTTCGCTCAAGCGCTGTTTGCCCGCCGCGGTTAACGCCGGCAGACGCCCGTTCGGCGGATCGATGACGATCGAGCTGCGCGCGACGCCGTCGATGCGGATGACGTTGTTGCCGGGGTCGAGCCAGAAGCCGTTGTAGCCGCCAACTGCACCGCCGGCACCCTGCGCGATCAGCTCGACGAAGGATGGCTGTCCTGGCGGAGTCAGCGACTTGGTGTCGCCGCCTTTGACTGGTGGCGGGCGATTCGGGTCGCTCGGCTTATCGCGAAATTCCTCGACCACTCGCGCCCGTTCCTCGAGAGCGGCGGCTTGTTCCGGGGTGAGCGCGGAGTCCTTGCCCATCCGCTCGAGTGGTGTCTGGGTTTCATTGCTCCAGTTGCCCTGGAGATCCGGCTTGCCGTCGGGCGTTCGCGCCACGCTCCACGGTGTGGCAGCTTTTTGTGCTGGACGCGCCGGCTTCGCCGGCGTCTGGGCGGCCAGTGAGGCAAGAGTCACAGCCGTGATGCCGATCACGAGGGTGACGGTGCCGAGGTTCTGCCGCGAACGAGCATTCATGGGTGTGACTCCGTGTAAGTTGCGGACGCGCTGATCCTCCCATGGATCGCCGGAAGTCTACTGCACGAGCCACTATCGGGGACGCCGAGGCCTGCCCGGTACCGCGGTCGCGCCGCCGGCCTCGACCTGTGCCCAAATCCGACGCCCGACCTTGTCCGCAGAGTCGATCACTGCACCTTCATCCATCGTCAACACCTTCCGATCCCTCATCACGAACTGACCATCGACCATCACCGACTCGATATCCGACGGCTGCCCGTTGTGAATCCACGCCGAGACAAACCTGCCCGCGGGTACCAGATGCGCGCGTTGGGTGTCGACGACGAGCACCTCCGCTTTCTTGCCGACTTCGAGCGACCCGAGCCTCTTTGACTGCTGCACCGCGCGCGCACCGCCGACGGTCGCATCCTCGAGCATGTCCTCCGGCTGCGGCCGCACACCAGGGAACGCGTCATTGCGCCGAATGCGTTCGGTCAGTAGCGCAATCCGCATCACCTCGAACAGGTCGTTCGTGTTGTTATCCGTCCCATTCGCGATCGGGCAGCCGGCCTCACGCAGGGCCGGAATTGGCGGGATGACACCACGGTTGGCAGCCATCGCTGCCTGGTGCGACACGATCGTGCCCGTCTTCGCCAGCAACGCAATATCCGCATCGTCGACGTAGCGGCAATGCGCCGCGAACAAGCGCGGGCCCAGGAAACCGTGCCGATTGAGAAATGCGGGCGGCGTCATGCCGTGGTGCTTGACCATGAACTCCACTTCGGCGCGGCTTTGGGACAAATGGATCGTGTAGCCGAGATGGTGTTTCTCGGCGAAGGCGTGAAGCGCGCGCAGGAGCTCCGGTGAGGAGGTCTCGGCGAGTGCGGCGGCGGGGAAGACGCTGATCCGTCCGCGATTGGCGCCGTGCCATTTGCCGTGTAGGTCGCTGATCCGCTGCAAGCCCTCCTCGCGCAGCTTGGCCGAGAAGCGCGGCGTGTCACTCTTGGCCAGCCCCTCCGGCGACATCGGTCCAGCGACATTCTCGCTGTCGCGCACCGACTCAGCGAAGACGCAGCGCAAGCCGGTCGAGGCCAGCGCTGTGGCATGACGCGCGATGCCCTGGGAGTTTTCGACGATGGTCGTGGTGCCGGTGCGGATCGCTTCGAGAGCCCCGACCATGACCATCAACGTGGCCTCTTCGTTCTGCAGCAAGCTCGCGGGCTGTATCTTCAGGCGCGCCGAGTTCGGAAAGCCGAAGTCTTCGTTGAAGCCACGCTGGAGCGTGGCCGCCAGATGCGCGTGGCAGTTGATCAGTCCGGCGACCAGCGCTTTGCCGCGGCCGTCATAAATCTCTGCCCGCGGAAACGTCTTGAGCACTTCCTCCGTCGGACCGATCGCGGCAATCGCGTCACCCTGCACCGCCAGCGCCACGTCGTTCAGCACCAGATCGACGTTGACAACGGTGGTGTGTGTAAAAACGATGGTGTTCGCTGGTGGAGATTGCGCGGTCGCGCTGCGTGAGTCGAGAAGGAGAGCGGCTGCGCCTGCGCTGACGCCTGCCAATAACTGGCGCCGGCTGATATTGCCCGCGCGATCGGTGGTCGATGCTGCCATGGCGCACCGTAGCGCCGGGTCCGGCGCAAGTCAACCGCACGAGCAACGTTTGCGAACCTACCCCGAGCTTGATGGTTTCTGCTTCGCACCGTGCTGCGCGATGCGAAACCACAAGCGCTGGCTTCACCACCCGCCGTATCGTGTAACGGCCGAATGACGGCTCGTGGTTCGGGCCATCACGCGCGGCCGAGGCGGAGGGTGTGCAGAATTGCACAGCAGCCTGACAACCGCATGGGGTAGGGTTACCGCCATGAGCATGCTTCTCATCATCATCATCCTGATCCTGATCTTCGGCGGTGGCGGCTTCTACTTCGGCGGTGGCCGCGGTGGCGGCATCTCGCTGGGCGCCATCCTGTTGATCCTCCTGGTGCTCTATCTGCTTGGCGTGATCCGAATGTAGTGCGCCTCGACCCTGCGCGGAAGCGCTGGTAAATTGAGCGCGTCTCCGCCTCGAGTCGGTTAGTGCAGCGGTTCCAGACCGCCGTGGTTTTGTGGGAAGCCGGACCGGCAACGGTTACGCCGTGCCCATCCGGCGACACCTGCCGAGCAAATCAAGGCGCTCGTGAAGTAGGAGGTGCTACATCGACTCGCCACCACTCAGGCGCTGAACCCGTGGTCGCGCGCGAAGACGATCGCTTGCGCGCGAGACCAGACGCCGAGTTTGTCGAAGACGTTCGAGGCGTGGTTACGCACCGTCTTCTCACTGATCGCTAACCGCTCTCCGATGTCGGTATTGCTCAACCCGTCTGCAATCAGCGCCAGCACCTGACGCTCGCGCGCCGAGAGCGCCGCAAACACCGACTCGGTGGTCGTCTCTGACTGTTGCAGGAAGGTGAGCACCGCCTCGCGAAAGCGCTGCCAAGCCGGCTCGTGCTCGAGCAGGACATGGTTGCGTGAATCGAGCTCGATGAACTCGGCGCCAGGGATGCCGCTGGCTAGGTAGCGCCCCTCATCCACCGCGACGACCTCGTCACCGCGTGCATGCAGCACCAGCGTCGGGGTCCGCACCTGCCCGAGTAGCGGCGAGATGTCGACGCTGGCTCGCGCCTCGAACAACCGCGCCGCAATCTCGCCAGTGGTCGTCTTGAGACACAGATCGTTGAACCACTGCGTTTGCTCGTGGCTGCCGCCGGGAATAAAACGCGACGTGAAGACCTGACGGAAGGTCGGGTTGTCGCTGCCCCAGCCGGCCCGCGCCAGATCGATCATGGCCTGGTGCGCACGTTGCGTCATCGGCGTGCCGCGCCGGAGCGCGCCGCGCGCGTAGCCGCCGTACAGAATCATCCGCTGGACGCGTTCCGGGTGCCGGATCGCATAGCCAATGCACGCCGCCGCACCTTGCGAGATGCCGAGCAGTGTCACCGGTCCTGCTGGTCGCGCCGCGTCAACCACTGATTCGAGGTCGCCGGTCCACTGATCGACGGCCAGCGTGCCTTCACGCCACTCGCTCATCCCGCAACCGCGCTCGTCGTAGCGCACGAACCGGGTGTGCGCCGAAAAGAACTGCAGCCAGTGTTTCCACACCGGGCTATCCCACTCGTATTCGAGGTGAGTCAGCCAGTTCGCGGCTTTGACCAGGACCGGCCCATCGCCCGACTCGGCCCACGCCAACCGAGTCCTGTCGGCTGCGTGGACGTAGCGAACGTGCTGGCGAAGCTTGCTTGGGGTAGTCATTGGCCTGTTCGGGACATTTGTCTCATATCCGGACTCGCAATGCTTGCTGAACCGGGACAAAGCGCCCCTCGCCGCCGCCGCTCGGCCGCGGCATTCTCGATGGCACAGAAAACCAGGAGGGAACCCGTGTTGAAACGAGTGCTGTTCTTTATCTACGGTGTCGTGTCGTATCTGATCTTTCTCGGCACCTTCCTCTACGCCATCGCGTTTGTCGGGGGATTTGCCGTACCACGCCGCCTCGACGGGCCGCTCGAGACATCAGTCACCGAGGCCCTGCTGATCGATTGCGTGCTCCTGACGATTTTTGCCGTGCAGCACAGCGTGATGGCGCGTCCCTGGTTCAAGGAACGTTGGACCCAGATCGTGCCGTGGGCCGTCGAGCGCTCCACCTATGTGTTGTTCGCCAGCCTCGCCCTGTTGCTGCTGTTCTGGCAGTGGCGGCCAATCGGGATGTCGATCTGGTCGGTTGAGAATCCCGCCGCGCGCCTCGGACTGTGGACGATGTTTGCCGCCGGCTGGGCGACCGTCCTGATCGTGACCTTCCTGATCAACCATTTCGACCTGTTCGGCCTGCGCCAGGTGTGGCTGCCGCTGATCGGCAGGCCGTACACGCGCGTGACCTTCCGCACCCCGCTGCCGTACCGGTTCGTCCGCCACCCGCTCTATCTCGGCTTTCTGCTCGCGTTCTGGATGACGCCGACGATGACGCTGGCGCATTTGGTGTTTGCAATCGCTACCACTGCCTACATTGTCCTGGCGATCCAGTTCGAGGAGAAAGACCTGGTCACCGAGCATGGTGCGGAGTATCAGGCCTATCAGCAGACCGTGCCGATGCTGCTGCCGGTTGCTCGACGTCGGCGCGAAACTGCCCCTTCTCGGTGATAAGCCGGGGTGCTCGGGCAGTCGCGCTATTCTCTCCGCCATGAGATACATCGCTTCGGCCCTGCTGATTGGCCTGTTAACCGGCGTCGGCGTGAATGCCCAAACGCCGACGCCGGTTCCCGCCCAACCCCCTCAGCCGCTCACCGCGATCCGCGCTGGACGCCTGCTCGATCCCGAGACCGGCACCGTGCTCACCAATCAGGTGATCCTCGTCGAGGGACGACGCATTCGCGAGGTCGGGTCGACTGTGGCGATCCCGGCCGGCGCGCAGGTGATTGACTTGTCGAAGCTGCTGGTGATGCCGGGGCTGGTCGAAGCGCACAACCACCTCGCGCTCACTTACAAGCCGGTCCCCGAGAACAACGTTTATTACTACACCTACGTGCAGGAATCGACGGCGCTGCGCGCGATCCAGGCGGCATCGAACGGGATCCAGATGCTCGCGTCAGGATTCACCATCGTCCGCGACATGGGCAACAACGGTAATTACGCCGATACGGCATTGCGTCAGGCGATCGAGCAAGGCTGGATTCCCGGCCCGACGATCATCAACTCCGGCATCATCATCGGCGGCATGGGCGGTCAGTTCTTCCCGACCCCGGAGATGGCCAAAGACCACAACATCGTCTATCCGGAATATCTTGATGCAGATACACCCGATGAAATGGTCAAGGCGATCCGCCAGAACGTGCTGTTCGGCGCCAAGGTCATCAAGATCTGCGTCGACTGCAAGCCCTACGGTTACACCGCCGACGAGATTCGTCTGATCATTCGCGAGGCGGCCAAGTCAGGGATGAAAGTCGAAGGCCACGTGCAGACGATTCCCGGGGCCCGCAACGCGATCGAGGCCGGCATCTGGTCGATCGCACATTCCGGTGCACTGACTGACGAAATGCACAAGCTGATGGCGCAGAAAGGCATCTGGCGCGCCGGGACCGAGACGCCGCCTGGGTTGCAGGGTCATCCGGTGTCACCCGAAGCCTATCAACGCACCGTCGATGGATTGAAGAACGCCTACGCCAACAAAGTGCCGCTGACCTTTTCGACTGACGCCGACTACTGGGTCGAAGGCAAGACGCGTGGCGAGTTGTGCATGGAGTTCCTCCGCGTCTGGACCGATGCCGGCATCCCCAACGCCGACACGCTGCGCGCCTTGACGATCAATGGCTACAAGGTCAGTGAAACCGAAAACACGCGCGGGCCGATCAAGGCCGGCTTCTTCGCCGACTTGATCGCGGTGCCCGGCAATCCGCTCGACGATCTCAACGCGCTCAAGAGCGTGCAATTTGTGATGAAGGATGGGGTGGTGTTCAAGCGCGATGGTGTGATGACGCCGGCCGCGTTCTTTCACGGCGGCCCGGTCAACGGCTGGCGGATCCGCTGAGCGCTACAGCAACGCGAAGGCGATCGACTCGCCACTGTAGCGGGGATGAACACTGCGCCATCGCCTTGAGGTCGGGATGATTGCGCAGGTTCGGCCGCCAAAAACGAACTCAGTGGGCTACTCCGCGCGCAACGTCACGATCGGATCAACCCGCGTCGCGCGGTAGGCCGGCACCAGAGTCCCGAGGACACCGACGCCGAGCATGATCAGCGCCACCGCCGTGAACGTGCTCGGGTCGTGTTGATTGACGCCATAGAGCAACGACTCCATGACACTCACTAACCCCGCCGCGAGCAGCAGGCCGACGACCACTCCGATCGCGGTACTGCTCTTTGGCCTGATCGACGCCGCCCGAGCGATCAGCGCGCCGGCGAGCCTCCGGCGCAGTCATCCCGGACTTGATGTTGTCGTCGATGTACAACTGCAGATGGCTTTCGAGTTCCGCCGACAACTCGCGCTCGGCTCGAGTGGAGGCGAACTTGCCAGACAGGCGGAGCAGCGCCGCGCGTGAGCTTGTAGAACTTGGCCTTACGGTTGTTCTCTGACACCCCCCACGCCGAGGTAATCAGGCTTTGCTGTTCGAGCTTGAGCAGGGTATAGACGGCGGTCGCCTTGAAAAGGTTGCGGGGCTATTCACGTGAAGCGGTTGGGAGGCTTCACCTGGCGTCAAGTGATAACCGCTGGTGACCGTTACCGGCCTGCGGCAGGCCCGGTCGCCGACATCCGGAAGGCAACCATTTCTTCGCCGTTCCGCACCAACAGCACGTCACCGACCAGGACCGGATGGTTCCAGGTCTTGGCATGAAGCGCCGGCGCCGCCATCCGGGCCACCTCCGTGAATTTGTCCGCCGTTGCCGAGACCAGCGCCAGCTCGCCGTCTTCAGACAACACCAGCAGCAGATCCTGGTCGGGCAAGAGAATCAGCTGGCCGTTGCCGTAACGGCCACCTTTCCACTTGCGCTCGCCGTCCTCGAGGTTGATCGCCGAGAGGATGTTGCCGTCAAAGCCAAAGGCATGACCCTTGTGCACGACAAAGTCGTTGAAGTACGGCTTCAAGCCACGCGACTCCCAGCGCTCCTCTATTTTCCAGCCAGCCGCTTCTCGAGTCACTGCCACGCGCCGGATGCTGGTGCCGCCCATCGCACTGGCGCTGGCGACAAGGACACCGTCAGGCATCAGCGCTGGTTGCACAATGCTGACTGCCGGCGGACCGGCAGTATGCTCCCACAGCACGGTCCCGTCTGCCGGATTGACGCTGATCGTGCGCGCCCCGCGCATCAGCAGGACCTGCGGCACGCCACCGATGGTGGCGAAATGCGGCGAACTGTAACCGCCGCCGCCGCTCGCGCCCATCCAGCGAAGCGCCCCGGTTGACGCGTCATAGGCCCCCAGCTGGCCGTCGATCGCGACGATGACGACATCGTTCACGACCAGCGGCGAACTGGACACGCCCCAGTCAGGCACGGCCTTGTTCATGTCGGTTGCCGCATTCCGGGACCACAGCACGCCGCCCGATATCGCGTTCAGTGCGTTGAGAATGCCGGTGGCGCCCAACGAGAACACCCGCCCATGACTCAGCGCCGGCGTGCCGCGCGGCCCGGCACCGCCGTTCGATTCATAGAATCGGACCCCGTCACGATGCCGCCACACCGGCTCACCGGTCTCGAAGTTGTACGCCGACACGATCTCGTCGTCGCCGCGCTGTTCCTGCGTGAAAATCACGTCGCCGGCGACGGCGAATGATGACCAGCCAGGGCCGATCGGCCTGCGCCAGATTTCGACCGGCGCAGCCGCCGTCCAATCGGGATTGATGCGCACGCCGCGGACGACGCCATCGCGATTGGGGCCGCGAAAGCCATCCCATTCGACTCGCCGCCGTGGCGTCTCGGCGTCGAGAGGGGAAGCTGGCGTTTCGGTGCCTGGTGCCGGTGCCCCGGTGGCTGGTACCGTCGCGGCTGCCGGTGCCTCATCTGTCGGAGGTTGTGGCGCTGCCGATGCGGGTGCCGAAGGGCCGGGCGCCGCAGGAGACGCCGGTGATACGACTGCGGGCTCGTTGGCCGCTTGCGCGAGGAGCCGTTCTTCCGCGGTGGGCGTCCACCGCCATTCGAGATCAGAAACGCCGCCGAAAACCCCGTTGGTTCGCGCCAGCGTCCACACGCCGCAACCCAGCACAATCGCGGCGACCATCGTCATGCGTTGCGCGCCTGGTGAGAGACGACGCGCCAACACCGCCCACGCGACCAACGCCAGGCTCAGGGAGACCGGCAGCGCGTAGATAAAGAACATCAGCCCCATCATTCCGCCCTGAATCGAGATATGAGTGAGCGGCCTGATCGCGACGATGGCGACGGTCATGACCCCGAGTCCGATCAAGCGATCCGCCCACGACACGCGGCTGGCGAAGAGCCACCACAAGAGGATCACCGCGCCCAACGCCATCCCAGCGAAGACCGCGATCAGCGCGGTATCGACGCCCTCGAACTCGGCCTCTGGCGCTACCACCGGCAGGACAAACCTGAGGAACACCAGCAGCGCGGCGGCGACGACGCCGGGCCAGATTCGCAGCGGTTTGCGAGGTTTGACATTGGGTGCGTTCATATTGAGATGACTACCTTTCCCCGATTGAGACGACAGCGGTTGTTGCATCCGCTTACTCCGAGCGCAGCGCCTGCAACACATCCACTCGTGATGCGCGCGCCGCCGGCATTAACGACGCCAGGACCGCAGCCCCACCGAGCACTGCCGCCGCCCCTAGGATCGGCAGGACCCCCGGCATCCGCACGGTTTCGAAATAGCCACTGGCGAGGGCCGCCAGGACAAACCCGCCGACCACGCCGCTCACGATGCCGATGGTGACGATGACGACGCCTTCGGCCAGCACGCCGACGAGCAGGCTGCGCGGCGTCGAGCCGATCGCCAGACGCACGCCGAACTCGCGACTGCGCGCGCTCACCGAGAACGCCAGCACACCGGCGACACCCACCGCTGCGATCAGCATCGCCACGCCGGCGAAGCCAGAGATCACCAACGCGTTGAGTCGATCAGGCGCGAGAATCTCTGCGCGTACATCTTCGAGTGTGGCGGCGCGCTCAACCGGCTGGGTCGGCGACAGCTCGCGCACGACCCGCTTGATTGACGGCACCAGGTTGTACGGGTCACCGGCTGCCCGAACGAATACGCGGCCGCCAACTCCCAACTGGCGGAAAGGGTGGTAGACCGCCAGCGCTGGCCCGCGCACAACGTTCTCATCATCGACGTCGGCAACAATCCCGACGATGCGGCGGGGTAGCGGCGTGGGACCAAAATACGGATCGGTCCACCACATGTGCCGGTTCAGCGCTTCACCGTTCGGGAACATCCGTTGCGCCACGCTCTGGCTGACAATCACCACCAGTTCTTTGCCGCGGCGGTCGTCCTCGGTGAACGTGCGGCCGGCGAGCATCGGCACCCCGAGCACCGCGAAGAAGGTCGGGGAGACAACCCGGAACCGGGCGCGCGGGTTCTCTTCGCCGTCCGCCGGCCCGTAACCCTCAGCGGTAAACGCCACGCTGCCCATCAGCCCGACGTCACGCCACGGTACGAATACGCCGACAGCGACACCCTCGACGCCCGGAAGTTCTGAGATGCGGCGCGTCACCTCCTGGTGGAAGTCGATCGACTTGGTGCTGGCGTCGCCGGTGGCAGCGGGCACGTCGAGCACCAGCACCTGGCGTGTATTGAAGCCGGTTGATGCGGCTTGCATGGCGACCAACGTGGCGACCAGCATTGCCGCGCCCACCAGCAGCACGAACGAGAGTGCGATCTGTGCGGTAGCGAAGACGCGCAAACGCCGATTGGTGCCCGGCGTGATGCGCAGCCCACCGCTGGTTAACCCCAATCCTGTCGGGGACTGCGCCGCTGGCAGTTTCGGCACGTATGCGAGCGCGACGGCGGCGGCGATCGCCAGAGCCGCCCCGACCCACAGCACGCTGTTGTCGACGGTGACATCGAGCGCGCGTATCGAGAATCGCGCCGCGTAGCGTCCCACTACTGACACCATCGGCCCTGCGAGCAGGACGCCGAGCACAGCGCCCGCGCCGCACAGCACCAGGCTCTCCGCTAGCAGCGTCCGCCGCAGCGCACCGCGGCCCGCGCCCAGCGCCGCACGCACCGCGAGTTCGCCTTCGCGCCGCACCGAGCGCGCCAGGATCAAGTTGGCGACATTCGAGCAGGCGATGATGAAGACAACGGCCGCCGCGGCAAGCAACAGCAAAAGGATGGTGCGCGCCGGCGCCGTGATCTGCTCACGCAGCGGTGTTGCCGTCAGTCGCATCTCCGCTTTGGTCGAGTACGCGTCAGGGTTCGCGCGGACCATCACGGCATAGGCCGCCGCCAAATCGGCGCGCGCCTCTGCGATCGTCGCGTCCGGCGCCAAACGGCCAAACAACTCCGTCATTCGATGCGTCCGACCGGTGACCATCGTCGCTTCGAGATGATGTGGACTGGTGACGATGTTGGCGATGATCTCGGTGTCGGCGGGATAGGGCACCGACGGTTCGAGGACGCCGACGATGGTAGCGGTGCGCGGCCCGAGGCCGACCTCTTTGCCGATCACTGAGGGATCGCCGTTCAGCGCAGTCGTCCAAAAGCGATGTGTCAGGACCGCCGCACCCTGCGCATTCAGCCGGTCGTCGCTTGCGCTCAACAGGCGGCCGAGAACTGGTCGCAAGCCCATGACCTCGAAGAACGACCCGCTGACGACACCGGCTTTGACGATGCGGGGCTCGCCGACGCCGACCATCGTGAAGGCGATGGTGGAGAAATCGCCGAATGTGCTGATCGTCGTGACGCGCGACTTGAGGTCGGCGATCTCCGGCACCGAAAACGTCAGGTTCGGCGTGCCAATCCCGAGCGCGCTGTGCCGGATATAGAGCAAGCGATCTTCGCCGCGATTGACCAGCGGGCGCAGCAGGACGCCGCGCACGACGCTGAAGATCGCGGCGTTGGCGCCAATGCCCAGCGCCAGCGTGACGACGACGGCGGCGGCCATCCCCTTGGCGCGTAGCAATGAGCGCAGTCCGATGCGCATGTCCTGCGCGAGTGCAGCGACCGCATCGAACCAGCGGCTGTACCAGACGCGGCGCATCGAGTCGCGAATCGCCGGGACGTACCCGAACTCGCGCAGTGCCGCGAGGCGCGCGCCTTCCGGATCTTCGCCGCGTGCGATCCGCTCGCGCACGCTGATCGCCAGATGGCTGCGGATCTCCTCGTCGAGATCGTTGTCGTTGGGATGGCGCATGCTCACTCTTTGGCCTGCGCCGGGTTCATGATCCGGCCGATCGCCTCGACCAGTTGTGACCAGCGGTCCTGCTCGCGTGACAGTTGTGCTTTACCCGCGGCGGTTAGTTGATAAAACTTCGCGCGCTGATTGGCGTCGCTAACGCCCCACTCGGATGTGAGCCAGCCGCGCTTTTCGAGGCGGTGCAGCGCGGGGTAGAGCGAGCCGGTTTCAACTTTGAGCAGGTCATCGGACTGCAGGCGGATGGCCTGGCCGATGCCGTGTCCGTGCTGCGGTCCCCACTGGAGGGTGCGCAGCACGAGCATGTCCAAGGTGCCTTGGAGGAGTTCGAGCCGTTCGGGTTCGGGAGTCTTCGCCATAGCTGTAGACTGTCTACGTCTTAGGACGTAGGACCTCTACACCTTGTTCCGCGTGCGAGAAAAGGTGAGACAGGCCCTTTTCCCACGCGCCCTTTCCCACGCCCGGCCTCCGGGTCGCCAGTCCGGCTGCCGAACTCGACCCGGCGTGTTCATCAGCCGTGACGCCGTTGGGTCGCGCGCTGACGTCTGGTGACGCCTGTCACCGACGTGTGTGATTCAATGGGTAGATCGTGAACTTTCTCCGTCTATTGCCGGCCGGTCGCCGGACCGTGCTCCTTCTGGCCGTTGCTCTCGCCTGGCCCGCGAGCGCGGGCGGGCAGATCATCCCGTCGCCGGAAGAAGTGAAGCTACCAGTCGCGGCGCCGCCGCTTGAGCCCGCCTCCGTTGCACCGGCGTCGATGGTCACCCGCGACGAGCAAGGTCACCTCACCCTTCGCACCACCAGGGTGGCGTCGCCGATTGTTATGGACGGGCGGCTGGATGAGCCGGACTACCAGCGGATTCCGGGCGCCGGCGCCTTCGTCCAGCAAGATCCCGCCGAAGGCGAACCAGCCACGGACCGCACCGAGGTCTGGGTGTTTTACGACGACAAGAACATCTACGTGGGGGCGCGACTGTGGGAAACAGTGCCGGACCGTCGTGTCACCAGCGACATGCGCCGCGACAGTCTGAATCTGTACAACAACGATCACTTTGCCGTCATGGTCGACACCTTCAACGATCGCCGCAATGGCTTCGGCTTCATGGCCAACGCGCAGGGGGGCCTCTTCGACTGGGCAGTCACCAACGAGCAGCCGAATAACAACTGGAACCAGATCTGGATCAGCAAGGCCGCGGAATTCGAGGGTGGCTGGAGCGTCGAGTTCCAGATCCCCTTTCGGTCGCTGCGGATTAGCGCCGACTCCGCCGAGTGGGGAATCAATTTCCGCCGGATGGTGCGTTGGAAGAACGAGCTCTCGTATTTGAGTGGCGTGCCTCGCTCGTGGGGACGGCGCGGACTGTCGAAAGTGTCATCAGCGGCGACCTTGGTCGGTCTCGAGCAACCGGCCAGAACGATCAATCTCGACCTCAAGCCCTATCTCCTCGGATCGACTTTGACGAACCGCCGCGTGACGCCTGCCATCGACAACGCCGGCGACGCGCAGTGGGGGGTCGACGCCAAGTGGGGCATTACCGAATCGATCTTTGCCGACTTCACCTACAACACCGACTTCGCTCAAGTCGAAGACGACGAGCAGCAGGTCAATCTGACCCGTTTCAGTTTGTTCTTTCCGGAACGCCGTGAATTCTTCCTGGAAGGCCAGGATGTGTTCTCGTTCGGCGGGACTGGCGGCGGTGGCGCTGGCGGTGGCGCTGGCGGGGGAGCCGGAGGCCCGGGCGGGTTCGGCGGCGGCGGTCTCAACAATCAGAACACCCCGATCCTGTTTTTCTCCCGCCGGATTGGTCTCGACAGCGGGCAAGTCGTTCCGATCGTCGCGGGCGGACGGGTCCTTGGGCGGAGCGGCGCCTACAACGTTGGCGCGTTGACCATGCGAACCGACGACGTGGCGCTCAGCGGTCAGCCGTCGACTCAGTTTTCGGTCGCGCGGTTGACGCGGGATGTGTTTGCGCGCAGTCGGATTGGCGTCATCGGCACGGCCCGTAACCCCGACGGCGGCGCGGCAGCGCTGGCCAGCGGTTACACCGCGGGCGCCGACGGTGTCTTCAATCTTTACGACAACGTCAACATCACCACCTACTACGCACGCACCAGCACCGCTGGTCGCACCGGCGACGAGTCGAGTTACCGTGGCGCCTACGCGTTGAACGGCGATCGCTGGGGCGTGCAGGGCGACTACCTGCACGTCGGGCAGGACTTCAATCCGCAGGTTGGCTTCATGCGCCGGGGGGCCTTCGACCGCTCGTTTGGGCAGCTCCGCTTCAGCACCCGCCCGGGGCAGCCATCATTCATTCGCCGCCAGAGCTACGAAGTGAATTACGAGTATCTCACCGGTGCGCGGCGCGCACTGGAGTCGCGCGACGCGCAGGGCAGCTACCGCATGGAATTGAACAACGGCGATCAGCTCGGCGCCGAGGCGACACGCACCTTCGAGAGTCTGCTCAACACCTTCGTCGTCGGGCGCGACGTCAGCATTCCGGTCGGTGCGTACTCCTTCACGCAGGTGCGGACCTATTACAGCTTCGGTAACCAACGGCGCATCAATGGCGGCCTGATGATGAATGTCGGCGGGTTCTACGACGGCACGATCAAAGAAATCGGCTGGCGTGGACGCATCGAACCGTCGTCGATCTTTCAAATCGAGCCAACCCTGTCGTGGAATCAGGTGACGACGCCGCGCGGCGATTTCACGACGCTGCTCGCCATCAGTCGCCTGACCTGGACGATGAGCCCGCGGCGTTTCGTGTCGGCGCTGGTGCAGTATCAGTCGGCGACCAACACCATCACGACCAACGCCAGGTTTCGCTGGGAGTACGCGGCCGGGAGCGAACTCTTCGTGGTCTATTCCGACGGCCGCACCACGCTCGACCGCGGATTTCCGCAAGTCGATAACCGCTCCCTGGTGGTGAAGGCAACGCGATTGTTCCGCTGGTAGCAACGCGGGCGCAAATCTGAGAGGATCCGCCATGCTCACTGTCGTGCGTCCAGTCGTCCTCGTTGCGTTCCTCGTCTGTGGTCTGGCGTCGACAACGGTCGCCCAGACGCTCGACCTCGACACCGCCACGCTCGCCGATATCAACGCCGCCATGGATCGCGGTGTCCTGACCTCCGAGCGGCTGGTGCAGGTGTCACTGGCGCGGATTGACGCATACGACCGGCGCGGTCCGATGCTCCGCGCGGTACTCACGCTCAATCTCCACGCGCTCGACACCGCGCGCACCCTCGATGCCGAGCGAAGAACGCGGGGACCGCGATCCGCACTGCACGGCATCCCGGTGGTCCTCAAGGACAACTACGACACGTTCGACCTCCCGACCACCGGTGGGTCGGTGTTGCTCGAAGGATCAATTCCGCCCGACGACGCGTTTGTCGTGCGCAAGCTGCGTGCGGCGGGCGCGATCATTCTGGCCAAGGTCAACATGTCGGAGTTCGCCGCCGCCAGCACGCGCAGTTCGCTCGGCGGTCAGACGCGCAATCCTTACGATCTCCAGCGCACGCCGTCAGGCTCGTCGGGCGGCACCGGCGTCGCTGTTGCCGCCGGCTATGCGCCGCTGGGTCTGGGGACCGATACCGGTGGCTCGGTGCGCGGTCCGGCGACTGCCAACGGTGTTGTCGGATTGAAACCGACGCTCGGCCTGCTTAGTCGTGACGGCATCATCCCGCTCGCGCTGTCCTTTGACACCGGGGGCCCGATGGCCCGCAGCGTGTACGACGTGGCGGTGGCGCTCGGCGTCATGGCCGGCGTCGACACGGCAGATCCCGCGACCCTCGTCAGTCAGGGGAAGTTCGAGACCGACTATACGAAGCACTTGCAAGCCGACGCTCTCGCGGGCGCCCGGATTGGCGTCGCGCGCGATTTTTTTGGTGAAGATGCCGACGTCGACTGGGTGATCGAAGCGTCATTGGCGGCGATGCGGCGAGCCGGCGCGACGCTTGTCGATGTGCGCTACCCGAAATGGTTGCTCGACGCCAAGGGTGAGTTCTATACCGCGATCCGTCACCCGGAGTTCCCGGTGCAAATCGCTGCGTATCTGGCGACGACGGCCCCGCGCTATCCGAAGACGCTGGCACAGCTGATCGAACGTGCTGACACGGTGCCCTCGATTCGTGCCGATGGAGCCGGTCCCAATCCCTCGCGGTGGACGCTGTTTGCGCGCGAAGCGGCGAGCGGCACGATGCAGGACTATCGCTACACCGCCGTGCGCGATCATGCGCTGCCGCTGGTGCGTGCGGTGGTCGACGGCATGCTCCAATCGAATCGGCTCGACGCGATCATTTATCCCACCTCACCGCGCCGGCCGGGATTGCTTGCCGGCCCCGCCGACGCGCCTGGCGCGACGTCCGCATCAGCGACCAACATCGCCAACCTCACGGGGTATCCCGACTTGATCGTGCCGGCTGGCTTCACCGGCGATGGCCTGCCGGTCGGCCTCTCATTTTTCGGCCCAGCATTCAGCGAGGGCCGTCTGTTGGCACTGGGCTACAGCTTCGAGCAAGCCACGCGCGCCCGCCGGCGTCCGGTCCATACGCCTCCGTTGCCTGAGGAACTGGCTCTCCTGCGTGATCGCAGATAAGAATAGGTCGTGTGGCCGCCATCACACGTTGACGGTGACGCGGAGAAATGTAGCGGGGATCACCGTGGTCCCTGGCGTGTGGCTGGTATTCTGATTCTCGAACAGCGTCTCCAGTTCCTTGAGCAGATCGGCTGCCCGCCCGTTTTTGTCGGCGGCGTCGAACGCGTTCATGGTCGGTCCGTAGTAGTGGCGGAACGCGGCGACGAACTCGGAGGGTGAGCCGGCGAATCGAAACGTAAACGTCTCGCGGGCGAAGGTAATTCGCTCAGGTGGAATACCGGCGCTGCCAAACCGCTCGACCACCTGCGCGTCGACGCCCCATGTCATCGGGCTGATGAAGCCCTCGGGTGGCGGCGGCGCATAGGCAGAACTGATTTTGAGGATCTGCGCCACCAGGGTCGGATCGCCGGGAATCCAGTTCCCCATGACGATTCGACCACCTGGTTTGGTCACCCGCACCATCTCCTTGGCAGTGTCGAACGGCTTGGGCGCGAACATCGCTCCGAAGATGCTGACGACCAGATCGAATGTTCGATCGGCAAGTTCGTGAAGATTGCTGGCGTCGCCTTGTTGAAAGGCGCAGTTGGCCAGTCCCTCTGCTTGCGCCCGCTTGTTGCCGGCCTCGACAAGGTTTCGCGCGATGTCGACGCCAAGCACGTCGGCGCCAAGTCGCGCGGCGGGCAATGCTGTGGTGCCGTCGCCACAGCCAAGGTCCAGCACCTTCTGACCGGGAGTGGTGCCGAGTGAGCGGACGAGGGCGTCGCCGCTCTCCCGCATGCTTGCGGCGATCTGCGTAAAGTCGCCCTTCTCCCAGAGCGCCTGATTAGGATTGGTCATCATTGTCCTCTGTCCGCTTGTGAGGTGGGCGGAATGTCTCGATGGCATCATAGTGGCGGTGCATCAGGCTGTCGAGTCAGGAGGCAGCGCCACTGACTATCGCACGGTCAACACACGCGCCAAGTCCGACAGCACAGTCTCGTTGGTGCCCGAGCCTTCCGCGCGTGCGGCCCCGTAGCAATTGCGGTCATGCGCGCCAGCGCAGCGCGGGACATACTCGGGCGCGATGAAGGCACACCCGGATCGCTTGCGCGATGTCGTCGATGCCGTTATCGAAGCGCTCGACGACGGGCTCGACGGGCGGGCCGTGGCGGCACGGGCGATGCTCAGCCCGTTTCACTTCAATCGCCTGGTGCGCGCCGGCATCGGCGAGGCGCCGGCGGCGTTTCGCCGCCGCTGCTGCTGGAGCGCGCCGCGTGGCGGCTCGTGCGCGGCGCCAGTGTCACCGATGCCGGTCTCGAGGCGGGTTACGACGCCATCGAAGCGTTCTCGCGCGCATTCAGCCGGGCTCACGGCGTTCCACCCAGTCGCTTTGCCGATCAGCCGCGCGACTTCCGGCTGTCGTCACCGAACGACATTCACTTTCACCCGCCGGGCGGCCTCCTGCTGCCCGGCCAGTCGAGGACCAAGACCATGGATCTCTCAGACCGCCTTGTCGAACATGACCACTGGCACACCGTACGACTGCCGGAGCAGGCCGCGACGCTCTCGGACGCCGCCCTCGATCGACAAGTCCGTCCCGGGCTGATCGTGCACGCCTTCGAGGGCCCCGAGCCCGACGCGCGGACGATGCTCGAGCGCCTCGTCTATACCAAGGAGGTGTGGACGGCAGCGATTGGTGGACGCGATATTCCGCCGCCCGCTGAGCGCACCATGGCGGCGCTGCAGACGAGGCTGGCTGCGGTGCAGCCACAATTCGCTGACCTGGTCCGACGGATCCGCGATCGCAATGAGTGGGACGATGCGTTCGTCGACGCGCTGTGCACGCCGCCGGTCAGCTTCACGTTTGGCAGCGTGATTGCCCACATCTTGACCGCCTCGGCGATCCGCCGTCAGACGTTGACCGGCGTGCTGCAGGAACTCGGCGTTGCCAGTGTCGAGACGGGCGATCCGATCGAGTGGGAACGCAGGATCGCGGCACGGGGCTGAGATTCGGATCAGCGGTCCCGGCCGACGGCCGCAGCGTTGATCGGGCACGCCCTGCTATGAACCGAGTTGGTCTAATGATTCGAGCAGGTCGGCATCCACGAGATCCTGAGGGCGTCCAACGGTTCGCTTATTGACCACCAGGTGGCGTCGGCCGATGACCGGAATCCGAAGGCCGTCGATGTCGACTTCCGCACGTTCCCCCCACGCCGCCTCGAACTGAACGCCGTGAATGGTCGTGATCACATCGACGCGGTTCGGCGGGACGCCCACTTGGTAAATCGTGCCGGCGTTTCCGAGATCTGCGAGGGCCAGGCCGTGCCGCGGCGCCCCGAACGCGTCGAGCGCCTGAAGCACGCGCGTCGCATTGTCGACCGACGGCCGAATCCACAAATCGAGATCCTTGGTCGCGCGTGGCAGGCGATGCGCAGCCATGGCGTAGCCGCCGACGACGAGGAACTCAACGCGGTATTCGATGAACGTGGACAATATGTCGCGGAAGTCGGGATTCAGCACTGCGGTCCCCCGTAAACGCCCACGCATCCCGCGTCAGCTGCCACATCATCCCCAGGCGCTCGGCGGGAGACAGCGAGCGCCAGTAGAGTCGGTCGGCACGCTCCTCTTCCGTGAAGCTTCGGAACAGTTGGGCTCGGACATCCTTGCGGGCGCTCATCGCTATAGTGTACCGTCGGCGACCCGCGTGGCGGAGGGTGGAACTGTGATGAACGAAATCGTTCGCGCGATGGCTGATCAGGAGCACACACGACCATGACACCAAAAAACACGATCTGCCTGTGGTTCAACAAGGATGCGCAGGACGCGGCGCGCTTCTACGCCGCCACGTTTCCTGATAGTAAAGTGACCGCCGTTCATCAGGCGCCCAGTGACTATCCGAGCGGCAAGGCGGGCGATGTGCTGACGGTGGAGTTCACCGTGCTGGGTATTCCCTGTCTTGGTCTCAATGGCGGTCCGGACTTCAAGCACAACGAGGCGTTTTCATTCCAGGTTGCGACCGACAACCAAGAAGAGACCGACCGCTACTGGAACGCGATCGTCGGCAATGGCGGCAAAGAAAGTTCGTGCTGTTGGTGCAAGGACCGCTGGGGTCTGTCCTGGCAGATCACCCCGCGCGCGCTCACCGCTGCGCTTGCGGCGGGTGGCAGTGAGGCGAAGCGCGCCTTCGAGGCGATGATGCCGATGAAGAAGATCGATATTGCGACGATCGAGGCAGCGCGGCGGGGGTGAGAAGGAGAGGATAAGCTTCGAGACGGGCTTATCCTCCTTCGGCTATCCGGGATCGAACAGTTCGGGGTGCGTCGCGACGTGTCCGTGGAGGTCGTTGATCTGTAGAATCGTGAGGTTCTTCACGTCACCCTACCTCGGCACTATCGGCGGAACGCGGGCAATAACCCTCGACATCCAAGCGCTCTCACTCACGCGTGCGGTCCGCGTCGTCCGGTACATGTCCCTGCGCCACGCGCGGGTTGGGAACTGCTCACGTCGGTACCCCGAGTCGAGGCAATACCCACCATTGAAGCGCCATCCAGATGGCCAACACACCTAGACCTGTAAGCATTCAGAATGTTCCTCTAATCTGTCTCTGT
Organism: Vicinamibacterales bacterium; assembly: GCA_035575715.1. Taxonomy (GTDB): domain Bacteria; phylum Acidobacteriota; class Vicinamibacteria; order Vicinamibacterales; family UBA2999; genus JACCSI01. The sequence goes on from DATLXN010000019.1 coordinate 195,646, forward strand.
TAGAAATCGCATCATCCCCGGCCCGTGATCCGCTGGCGCGCCTCGTCGAACGGCACATCGAGCAGGTGCGCGGTATACCCGTAGGCCGGATCAGAATATGTGTCAGAAGGCATCGTGTCTTAATCCTTTCCAGCTCAGCGGATCTCTCCGCGTGCGAACCGCTTCATGCTTCCAGAAGGTGAGAGACACGGGCAGAGGAAATAGTTCCCCGGGCCGGCGCTCACGGCGCGATGCTGCTTCGGTTGCGATCCGGGAACCGGCTGGCGGTGTCGTGTCTCTAACCGCACAGTGAAGATGAACTGTGGAGGGCTATGTCCATGAGTGACCTCGTCGCGAGTCCCTGGCCGTGGTACGTCGCCGGGACTCTCATCGGGCTGGTGGTGCCGGCCTTGTTGTTGATTGGAGGGAAACCGTTCGGTATCTCCGCCAACCTGCGGCACCTGTGCTCTCTCAGCGGCTCTCGATTGCCGTTCTTCTGCTATGACTGGAGACGGGAGGGAGGCTGGAATCTCCTCTTCGCCGCCGGCCTGATCCTTGGCGGCTGGATCGCGAACAGGTTCCTTGTCACGCCGCGATCCGTGGTGAACATATCGAGCGCGACCGCGCAGGACCTGCGCGCGCTGGGAATCACGGATCTGAGCGGCCTCGCTCCGCCGGCACTTGTGAGCTGGGCGGCCCTCACTACGGTGCCGGGATTCCTGACGATGGTCGTGGGCGGGCTGCTCGTGGGCTTTGGCGCGCGTTGGGCCGGGGGATGTACGTCCGGACACGCAATCGCCGGCTTGTCGGCATGGCAGGGTCCTTCGCTGGTCGCCGTCGTCGGATTCTTCGCCGGCGGCCTGGTGATGACGCACCTGGTGCTCCCGTGGATCTTCTGAGGACGCACGCCATGGCCGTCACCGCAACAGCAGCTGTCGACTACACCACCGACCAGGACGGGGCGTCAACCACGGGCGCGCGCACGGGTGTGGTCGCCGGTTTCGGGTATCTCGCCGTCGGCACGGCGCTTGGCATCGTCTTCGTGAAGTCCGAAGTGTTGTCCTGGTATCGCATCCAGGAAATGTTCCGCTTCCAGAGCGTTCACATGTTCGGCGTCATCGCCGTCGCTGTGGCCGTGGCGTCGCTGAGCCAGGCTGTGCTCACACGACTTCAGGCACGCTCGGCGACCGGAGAACGCATTCACGTGGCAGCCAAGCTGTGGACACCGTCCGGAGCTCGCTACTGGCTCGGCGGCACCGTCTTCGGCTTGGGGTGGGCGCTCCTCGGAGCCTGTCCGGGTCCCATCTTCACGCTCCTCGGCGCCGGACAGTCTGTGTACGTGGTGCCGCTTGCCGCGGCGTTGGCCGGCACGTATCTCTACGCCGTTGTCAGGGGTCGTCTGCCCCACTGATCCCGTTGGATATTGATTGCGGAGGTCGACGCTATGTTGATTCGACAGATCGTAGACGAGAAACTCGCCCAAAACGCCTATCTGATCGGCTGCCAGAAAACCGGTGAGGCGATCGTGATCGATCCGGAGCGCGACGTTGACCGCTATATCGCGGTGGCCGAACGTGAAGGGCTGCGACTGGTGGCCGCGGCGGAGACGCATATCCACGCGGACTTTCTTTCCGGTGTGCGCGAACTGGCCAGACGAAGTGCGGATCTCCGCGTCTACCTCTCTGACGAGGGAGACGACGAGTGGAAGTACCAGTGGCCCGCGGCCGATGCCCGAGACGCCGTCATGCTCAGGAACGGGGACCGGTTCCGCGTGGGCAACATCGAACTTCGGGCCTGGCATACACCCGGCCACACACCGGAACATCTCACATTCGTGGTGACCGACCATGGTGCCGGCGTGTCCATCCCGATGGCTCTGGTCACAGGCGACTTTCTCTTCGTCAATGACCTTGGACGTCCCGATCTACTGGAGTCCGCGCTCGGAGTGCATGGTGTCATGCAGACGGCGGCCCGTCGGCTGTACGCGTCGGCCCGTCAACTGGATGGCGTTGACGACTATGTGCAGGTGTGGCCAGGTCACGGTGCGGGTAGCGCCTGCGGGAAAGCGCTGGGCGCCGTTCCGACGTCGACGGTCGGCTACGAGCGCCGCGTCTCCCCAGCGCTCCTCAAGGTTGCTGAAGGCGAGGACGCGTTTGTCGAGTTCATCCTGACCGACCAACCAGAACCGCCGCTCTACTTCGCGGAGATGAAGCGTCTCAACAAGATTGGGCCACCGGTGCGTGGAAATGTGCCGGCGCCCCCCCAACTCACGTCGGAGGAGGTGCGAGACCTTGCGGCAAAGCCGGACGTGCAGGTTGTCGATACCCGGGCAGACCGACTGCAATTCTTCCAGGGCCATCTGCCGGGCGTGTTCTACGCGCCTTTCAACAAGACGTTTCCAACCACTATCGGGTCGATGCTCGACGCGGAACAGCCGCTTGTGCTGCTCGTCGATCAGTCCGATGTCGACGATGCTGTGCGAGCACTCGTTCGAATCGGTCACGACCGCGTACTTGGATGGGCGCCCGTGTCGATGGTCGAGGACCTCGCGACGCAAGGTGTCCCGCTGGCCACGATCGAATCGATCGACATCGAGGAGTTCGAGCGCCGCCGAGCAGCGAGCGCCCTTGCGGTGCTCGATGTGCGGACCGCGGCCGAGCATGCCGCACGTCACGTGCCGGGCGCCCAGAACATCGCGCACACGCGCCTTCGGAGTCGTCTCTCCGAGATCGACTCCAGCCGATCCCTCCATGTTCACTGCGGGACCGGCGCCCGGGCGGCGGCCTCGGTGGCCCTGCTCAGACGTCGTGGTCACGCCGTCACGCACGTCGAAGGAGCATTCGCCACCTGGCAGCCGTCCGCACTGACCGAAGCACGGTAGTCACGAGGCGTTGATGATGTCCATGGCGGCGTGGCTGGGTGCGCTTACAATCGGCTTGGTCATTGGGCTGATGGGCTCGGGCGTGTCAATCGTCACGGTCCCCGTTCTTGTGTATCTGGTCAATCAACCCGACAAGATCGCGATTGCTGGATCGCTGGCTATCGTCGCCGGAATCGCCTTCATTGGTGGTGTCATCGCGGCCATCAATCGAAGAGTGCATGCGCGAAGTGTTGTGCTGTTCGGCGTCCCAGGGATCGCTGCCACCTACGGCGGTGCATGGCTCGCCAGTTTCGTCAGCGGCGCCACTCAGTTGGTGGGATTTGCCATCGTTCTGCTGGTTGCCGCGTGGTTCATGTTTCGCCGGCACACTGTTGAAACCCCGGCATCGATGGGGCGACCGAATTCGGCGTTGTCGCTCGCTGCGCAAGGCAGCGCGGTCGGTGTCGTGACCGGGTTCGTGGGCGTCGGCGGGGGATTCCTGATTGTGCCGGCCTTGGTCATGCCTGGGCGGCTTCCCATGCCGGTCGCGGTGGGCACGAGCCTGTGCATCATCGCGCTCAACTCGTTCGCGGGATTCTGGAAATACCATCAGGTTCTGGAAGATGCGGGCCTGCGCCTCGACTGGTTTGTGATCCGCAACTTCATCATCGTGGGCGCAATCGGCAGTGTGGGTGGCAGCCTGATCAGCGGTCGCATCCCACAGGCTGGACTACAGCGCGCTTTCGCCTTGTTCCTGGCGGTGATGGGTGTCTTTATCCTCTGGCAGAAGCTGCGCCGAGGGCTGTAATCCTGTCGGCGTGGACGGTCGTCGCCCGGGAGGTCAACGGCCGCAACTCGCGATTAGTTGCTGCAGCAGTCCCGGGGGCGGCTCCGCCGCCGCTCCCAGCAGCCGGCAGGCTTCGACACCGAGGTCCATCGTCATAAAGACTGACGCGCACCGATCACAAAGCGCATGATTCGACATGGAGAACGAGACTCTCCGGTCCAGCGATTCCTGTTTCGCGCGCAGGAGATCGAGACACACGCGGCGTTCGTGCTCGCAGCCCGGATACGATCGCGAGGGCAACTGGCTGGCCAACACTTGTCGGAGTTTCAGCCGCGCCCGGTGCACGCGCGTTTTGACGGTGGCCTTCTTCACGCCGAGGATGTTGGCGGCCTCCGACGTACTCATCTCGGCGATGTCGACGAGCACCAGTGGGACCCGAAAGGTGGGCGGCAGTTCCGCGATCGCGGCTGAGGCGACGTTGCGAATCTCGTTCTGCGAATACGAGCGGTGCGGATCGCCGATGGCGGAGACATCGACGATCGGCCCTGTCGCCGGCGGCAGCAGGGCGTCAAGCGACTGGAGCGTTGAGGGTTCGCCCGCCTTGCGCCGATGTCGTCGTTGGCAAAGGCGAGCGGCGATCGTGTACAGCCACGTCGCAGGATCCGAGCGACTCTCGAATTGATCCCATTTCCGGAAGGCCTGCAGCAGGGTGTCCTGAACGAGGTCTTCGGCTTCGTCGGAGTTTCGGCAGAGCGACACGGCCGCTTTGTAGAGCCTCGCCCCCAGCCGTTCGGCCATGGCTTCGAACGAGCGCAGGTCTTTGACCGGTTTCAGAGACGTTGCACTCACGCCCCATTCTACGGTGTGGCCTTCTTCCCGCGAGCGATAGGTAACTCGGCCAAGCTCACCGGCTCGGGCCTCGACGATCGGCGTGACGACGTTGCGACGCTCGGCTCCATCCAGCGCGCAGGTTACGTCCCGCCGTGGTGACGCGCCCGCCTGATTACGCCGTGACAGCTGCGCATCGAACGACCACAGTCCGCCGCCTTCGATGAGCAAGAAGAGCGATCCCGAAAACATCGACCAGTCGGTCCGGGCGTCGTGGGCCGCGACCCAGAATGCGCGATCGACGAGCATCGGCCAGTCTTCGGTGCGTATGTCTGAGTCAAAGCGGGTGGCTGGGTCCCCGCCGTTCGCACTCTAGAGCGTCCTGAGGAACGCCACAATATCCTCTTTCTCCTGCCGCACGAGCTTCAACCCGAGCACCAGGTTAAAAAACTCCACCGCATCATCCAGCGTGAGCAGCCGATCGTCATGCAGATACGGCGGTGAGTCTTTGATGCCGCGCAGGGGGAAGGTCTTGATCGGCCCGTCAGCTGACGCCTTGCGCCCGTTGATCGTGACCTCCGTGAAAAACCGCTCCGTGCGCAGGTTGTGCATGAGGTTGTCGGTGTAGTACGGCGCCATGTGGCAGGCCCCGCACTGCGCCTTGCCGAAGAAGAGCGCCTCGCCGCGCCGTTCGGCCTCGCTCGCCCTTGCGGGATCGAGCCGTCCCAGGATATTCAGCTTCGGGGCGGGAGGGAAGTCGAGCAGATTCTGGAACTCGCCCATGGGGTGCACTTGACTGCCGCGATCCAGCGGACTCACGCCCTTGCGCGTCGCGCGGGTCATGTCGCCGTCGAAATACGCGGCCCGCTGCTCGAACTCGGTAAAGTCCTCCACGCTTTTCAGTGCACGCTGCGACCCGAACAGGCGCTGGATGGCGACGCCGCGAAGCGAAGGTGTGTCGATGCGATGGCGATGCTCGTTGGGCCGGATATCGCCGACCGTGTGCGTCGCCGCGTTGGTATGCCCGTTGGCGTGGCAGTCGAGGCAGGCGACCCCCTGATGCGCCTTGAGGCTGCGCCGGTCCGCCGTCGCGTTGAACTGCTGCTGGGGAAACGGCGTGACAAGCAACCGCAACCCCTCGAGCTGCTTCTGATTGAGGATGTCCTTGAAGAGTCGCTCGAAGTTGTCGAACGTGACGAGCTCGCCCTTGGAGACGTCGCCGAGGTCCGGTCGGGTCACGAGGAAGATGGCCGCCGGAAGCTCGGGGAGGAGGTGGTCGGGCAAGTCGAAGTCGAGGTCGAAGCGCGTCAGGTCGCGTTCGGTCTGTTTCTTCGTCTCATCGATCAGCAGTTTCGGGAAGATCATCCCGCCCGCCTCGTGATGCGGATGCGGCAGCGGCAGGAAACCCGCGGGCCAGGCGTTCTGGTTCCTGATCTCGTCCGGCGACATCGCGGCGAGCTTGTCCCACGTCATGTTGGCGGGCAGTTTGACGCGGACACCGTCCTGCACGGCCTTCCCGCGCGACATCGCGACGCCCTGCGCCGGACGGTTCGCGAGGTCGTAGCGTGTGGCGAGCAGATCCTGCTGTCGCTTCGCGAACGTGGGCTTCTCCTTCTGGGTGCGCTGTATCACGGCAGTCAGTGGTTCCGTCTTCAGGAGCGGATCGTCCTGGCCGGAGATCGCGACGGCTCCCCAGGCGATAGCCGCAGCGCACACGGCGCTCACGCTCGCCATCCGTTGATTGCGCTTCGGATACTTCATGCATAACCTCCTGATCGTCGAGTTGTATTCCGAGCTGCGCCGGTAGGCACTGAAGCGCGCGCGGCTGCTCGGCTTCCGCCTAGCGCGGCAATCTTGTCCGGCCCACGCCTGACGGGGGAGCTTATATCACATAATAATCACTATCAAATAGTATCAACACTCACATAACGCCGGTTCGCAGACTCTGCGCTAGACTGGAGGCGTGAACCTGAAACCCGCGGAGGTCGATGCGCGCTTCGAGGGCCTGAGCAGCCGCGCGCGGGAGCAGGGGCTGCGGATGACGCCCCAGCGTGAGGTGCTGCTGCGAATCCTCGCCGCGGTTCCGCACCACCCGACCGCGGACGAACTCTACGGACGGGTACGCAAGTCCTTGCCGTCGATTTCGCCAGCGACCGTGTATCGGAACGTCCAGACCCTCGTCCGTGCCGGTGTAATCTCCGTGCTCGCGCGGGCCGGTGGCGCCGTCCGGTACGATCCGAATCCCGATGACCATCATCATTTCGTCTGCAGCCGGTGCGGCCGGCTCGTCGATGTCTATCTCTCGTCGCTCGCGTACAGCCTGAACCTGCGGCGCTCGCCCCTCGAAGGCGCGCAGATCCAGTCCTGTCAGGTGCAACTGCATGGACTGTGCGGACGTTGCCGATCGCGCCGCTGAAGCCCGTCCATGTCGGGGGTTTCCGTCGCTTTTCTCTGGGGTGACGGCCGGATCGCCGTCGTCGACGCGGCAACCTGGGAAAACGTACTCGATGCCGGCCTCGGGGCCGAACTGGACTTGCCCAGCCGGCGCCTAAAGGTTGGTGTCTGAGCTGCGCGGGCCGTAATTCAGGGTGGACCAACGACGCACGGCGCCAGGTTAATTAATGAGTTGGTTGACGGCAACGACACTCGCCCTCGGCCACCTTGCGAGCTTCGTCCATTAGAGAGGCTTGAACCGCAACAAAATTGCTCTTCTGCATCCTGAACTCCTTTATCCGGCCGACAACTTCCCAGGCGACGTGATCTGAGTGGCAAACGTCGTGTCGGCAAGCTGAGCGGAACCGAGACCAGCCACTCATAGTGACGTTCGAGTGCGCGAATCCCCTTGTATGGCCGATCTCAAGAGTTAGTCGCCGATCGCACCGCCGATGGCGCGAGCCGTACCCGCCGAATCATCTTCATCGAGATCGTGTGCGGCCCATGGGCCGTCGAAATACGCGTCGACTGGTGTATGCTCCCGACTAGACCGAATGGTCTAGTTGCAGTCCGCGCAGCGGGAAGTCGCCTCGGCAAGCGCAGCGCACACCGTGAAGCACTAGGAGGAATGGCTTATGTTGTGTCACAGCACCCAGATTGGCCGCCGCGGATGGCAGACGGCATTGTGGTATTCACTCTCCCTCTCGTTGATCTTCGCCGCCTCGCCGGCGTATGCGCAAGGGTCGGCGCAAGAGCAGGCGGTGACCTGGACTGCCGACGATGCGGGGCTGAAGTGGGGGGCGTGCCCGCCGTTCTTGCCCAAAGGCTGCGGCATCGCCGTTCTTCACGGCGATCCCGCCAAGGACAACGTCGACGTCTTCCTGAAAGTGCCAGCCAAGTCCAGCCTCCCGCTCCACTGGCATACCTCGGCAGAACGCATGGTGCTGGTCGCCGGCGAGCTTCATGTCACGTATGAGGGTCAGAAGCCGGTTGTGCTCAGGCCGGGGACCTACGCGTACGGTCCTGCCAAACGACCGCACACAGGTGTTTGCGAAAGCGCCGTCCCCTGCGTACTCTTTATCGCCTTTGAGTCGCCGCTGGACGCAGTGGCGATCGACGGCAAGCCGAAATAGAGGTAGTGGGAGTCGTGATGCGGACAGCTATACTTCAGCCCCCGCATCCCACCAAGCAACGTCTGCTCGATGCCGGATTAGCCATGCTCCTGGAGTATGGCTACAACGACCTCGGCATCCAGGCACTGCTTACGGCCACGGCCACTCCCAAGGGCTCGTTCTACCATCACTTCAAAGATAAGGAGGACTTCGCGCTCCGGATAATCGACCAGTACATGACGCACGTGCATGCCGGTCTTGACGCGTGCCTCGACGACAGCAGCCGTCTGCCGCTGGCGCGTGTGCGCCGTTTCTTCGAGTTGACGCAACGGAGCTACCGGAAGGAAGGCTACATGGGATGCCTGCTCGGCGGACTTGGGCAGGAACTCTCGGGCGTCAGTGAACGTTTCCGGCGCAGGATCGAAGCATGCTTCGCCGAAATCGCCGCCCGGATTGCCACCTGCCTGGAACAGGCCAAGCGCCGCGGCGACATTCCCGCCGATTCCGATACGCGGCAGATGGCCAGCCTCCTTGTTGACTGCTGGGAGGGCGCGGCGCTCCGCAGCCGTCTGCGCGGCAATGGCGCACCGCTCAAAGCCATGCTGGATTTCTATTTCAATCGGCTGTCATGCCCTGACCGGATCGTCGAACGCAATGCGTGCGAGGGAGTATGTCGTCAACCTTGAGCAGGTGGAAATAGTCCACCACGGCACCATGGTGAATCTGTTTCCCGCACGGTTACCGGCTGCGACTCTCCCGTCACGTCGATTTAGGGGATGAGCAAAGAAACTGACAGGAGTGACGTCGCCAGCACTCCCGAGCGGCTGGCGCGCTTTCAGCGTGAAGCCGAACTGCTCGCGTCAATCATCATCCCAACATCGCGCACGTTTACGGTCTCGAAGAATCCGGTGGCATCACTGCGCTGGTCATGGAACTGGTGGAAGGAGAAGACCTGTCGCATCGCATCGCGGGTGGCGCGATTCCGATCGACGAGGCCTTGCTGATCGCGAAGCAAATCGCCACCGCGCTCGAAGCGGCCCACGAGCAGGGCATCATCCATCGCGACCTCTCCGGAATGACCGTGCGGGGCGAGCTCGCACGCCTGACGGGATTGTCACGTGTGGACGCTGGTCTGGGCAATCGTGCGCTAGGGGCTGAGAGGTTCGGGGCAACGGCGCAACGGCGTGCCCGAGGCGTGGACGTATTGTCGGCGCGCGGATGGCGGCGGTTTCTGCACCTTGCGAGAGCGGAATGCCCGCCGAGCCGGTGGACTCGACGGGCTGATGAACTAGCGGGCGACCTTCTCCCGGTCCCGAATGTCCCGGACGTGGTCGTGCGCCTGCCGCACCTTGACCGCCTGCTGCTGAACGATAGTCTGCGCGGTACCCGGCAGCGTTTCCTTCGATGCGCTCTCATACGCCGACTTGGCCACATCCTCGCCACGCTCGGCTTCGGCCACAATCGCATGATCGTCTTTACCCGTAATGACCGACTTGATGTCGAGCCAGCCACGATGGAGCGAACCGCTCATGCTGCCTGACTTCTCCGGATCGCCACCCAGCCTTCGCACTTCGGCCTGAAGCTCGCGCGCCATCTCGCCGCGCTGACGCGAATACTCGAGGAACTTGGTCTTGATATCGGCGCTCTTGAGACCCTCGGCGGCTGTCTTGAACCCGAGCTCGCCATCTTTGCACGTCTCGATGAGGTTGTTCAGTACGGAAATCGCGTTGTTGTTGTCGTTCTGCATTGCTGTTTGTCCTCCTAAGTGACCTGAGAACTAAAGCAAACTGGGAACCATGTAGGCTCGACGGGTACACCCTTATCTTCCACAGCGCGCCTCCGATGAGCTTGTTTGCCACGAGACTCGCCAGCCGAGCAGCGCCTTGCGCGTCCCGTCGGCGATCACTATCGATCGGCGCATGGCCTCGCGATAGACGACGCGGAGCCTTGCTGAATCGCGGCGTATCTTGCGGATGAGCTGTCTGGGAGGCAGGGATTCGAACTCGGAGCAAGCCTGTTTTCTAAAGTGGTGATGGCGCGCGACTTCTGGTTCTAAGCGATTGAGTCACAGGCGGTTACGTCGCTCCGTTTCGTTCACTGCCGTCCACCCCGAGTCCTCCTGATTCTGCCCTCGTCGTGGAGACATTTTGGAGACGGTCCGCTTGACAGGACGGCGATCGCTGCCTACCGTGGTGGCATGACCGTGAAACTTGAACTTAACCCTGAAGTCGAAGCCGGGCTGGTTGCTCAGGCTCAGGCGCGCGGTCTGTCTCTGGAAGCGTATCTGCAACGACGCGGTCAGCGCGACAGTGCGACTTCTATCCCTGCGAAGGATGCGACAGCGAACGCCGCGAAGGCTCGTGCTTTCCGCGCATTTGCGAAGGGCCATCGTCCGGTTGGCGCCCTCACCGATGAATCGCTGCGCCGCGAGCACCTGATTCGTGACGCTCAATGAGCGTATTCGTCGACACCAACGTCCTATTGCGCGCCGCTGACCCCGGCGATCCGAAGCACGAACCGCCACCAAGACAATTGGTGAGTTGCTCGAAGCGGGCGAAACTCTCTGCATTACACCGCAGATTGCGCAGAGTTTTGGAACGGCGACCCGCCCCGCCGCCAACAATGGACTCGGGATGTCCATCGAGGAAGTGCGCGATGAGATCTCTCGCCCAGAAGGTTTCTTTTCCGTGCTGCCGGAATCTACTGAGGTCTACTCAGAGTGGAAGCGGCTCGTCGCGGAACACAAGGTGCAGGGCGTCAAGGTACACGACGCGCGGATCGTTGCGGCAAGGAACGTCCACGGGATCACACGAATCGTGACCTTCAACGCCGCCGACTTCCGTCGATATGGCAGCATCACGGTCACATCACCGAATTGAGCCGGTTCGTCGCTGACGGTAATCCCTCTAGTCGGCGAACGCGGCTCACATCAGGTCGCCAATGCCCCTAACCCAGTTCCCTTCGCAGCGAAACCCCGCGCGGTAGGATTCGCCCGCACTCGTTCACCAGTTTCTCATCACACTCAGTCGTGTCGATCCGCTCGTCTGGCGCCGGATTCAGGTGCCACAGTCGTACACGTTCTGGGACTTGCACGTGGCGATCCAGGACGCAGTGGGGTGAACTAGGCAAACTTTATGACGGTAGCCTCATAATTTCGGCTAACATCGCGGTTCCGCCGACTACTTCTGAAAGGGATTCAGCATGCCTGCAGAAACCGTTCTCGTTAATGGCCGCGAGATTGCCTTACAAGGCGATGTGCTCTGAACGGCCGGCAAGATAGGTAACAGATCAGTCCAGGGACATGGGTGACACTTGTTTCCGGACGGTCCGCCCCTTGTGATCTTCGATCCGCAGGATCCGTTCGTTCATGCGTCCGAGCCTGAGCGGTCCGAAGTATACGT
>DATLXN010000020.1:0-190532 GCA_035575715.1 Vicinamibacterales bacterium
CCAAGATCACGTTTGCCGGGACGTCGCACCCCGAGCTGAGGGCGGAAATGAAAATGGCCGAAGAAGAGTTCAGCCGCTATCAATCTTACGCAGGTCTCGCGATTCACTACTATGAGACCTACCGGGCCAAAGTCGAGGAAAGAGCCGGCCGGGGAGGGAGAGAGAGACGGAGGGAGTGAGGGACACCGCGAGTGCGATTGCATCTTTCGAGACGATTGACGGCGTCCTCGACGCGAGTGACGTCGCAGAGCGAATTTCTCAGTAACAGTTTGGAGGCGCCGCCCGGATTTGAACCGGGGATGGAGGTTTTGCAGACCTCTGCCTTACCACTTGGCGACGGCGCCGATTGGGAGTGCTAGTTGGACGTGCTCGTGAGGGTTTCTGTGACTGACCTACTCTCCGGGGTGGCGTGCCAACCGGTGAGGTCCACCTTCGCGCGACGCCCTACGGTGGACAACCTTCGCGTGGCTTGCCAACCGTAGCCTACGCGAACGTTGCCAAGCGTGAGCGAAGGTTGGAGCGGGAAACGGGATTCGAACCCGCGACTTCGACCTTGGCAAGGTCGCACTCTACCACTGAGTTATTCCCGCCCTCGGGTTGCAGCCACTCAGTGTAGCAAAACGGCTGAGCGCTCGGCAACCGCTTCGCGTAGGGCCCGTGCCGATTCTTCCGGCGCCACCGGGTTGACATACAGCCCGCCGTCGAACGCCAGCCCATTGATCGGTGCCAGCCGCGGCAGGATTTCGAGGTGCCAGTGATAGGCCACGCTCCGCTCCTCGCCCACCGGCGCCGTGTGCAGCAGCAGCGTGAACGCCGGCGACGCCAACGTCGTGTTCACACGCCGCATGACATCGCTGAGCCGCTCGGCCACCGCCGCCAGACTGCTGTCCGTCTCCTCATCAAACGCCGCACGATGCAGCCGCGGCATGATCCAGGTCTCGAACGGAACCCGCGACGCAAACGGTGCGAACGCCACTGTCTGCTCGTCGCTGCTGACCATCCGCCGCTCAGTCGCGACCTCCTGCGTCGCGACATCACAAAACACGCAGTGCGTCGTCGCCTGGTGATAGGTCCGCGCCCCGGCGAGCGCTTCGTCGAGATGCTGCGGCACCATCGGCAGGGCCACGAGCTGCGAGTGCGGATGGTCGAGCGTTGCCCCCGCCGCCTCACCGTGATTCTTGACCACGGCGAAGCTGCGTAACCGGAAGTCGCGACGCAAGTCGCGCATCCGCTCCCGCCACGCCCACAGCACCCGCTGAATCTCCTCCGCGCCCATCGTCGACCAACTGGCGTCGTGACGCGGCGACTCGATAATCACTTCGTGCGCGCCGAGACCGCCAAGCGTCTGAAACAGCGCGCTGCTGCTCTCGCCGAGCGAACTTTCGACCCGTAACGCCGGCTCGCGATTTGCCACGACGCGGACCGTCCACCCCGGCGTGTTGTGCAGTGACCCAGGCGGCCGCCACGCAAGTATCTCGGGTCCCGCGATCGACTCCTGCCCTTCACAGAACGGACACATGTCGCCGTCGATGGCTCCCGCCGGCCCACCGCGCAGATGCACGGCGTCGACATCCCGCGCGCGCAGCCGCTCCGGCGCAATCACCACCCAGCGACCCGTGATCGGGTCGCGCCTCAGCTCAGACATTTACCAACCAGGACGAAAGGCATCTTGAATGAGGGTGATCGCGGGCGGATCCGATTCGGAGTGCACGCCGACGACGTCGAAGCGGCACGGGACGTCGCCCACACCACTGCGCGCCAAATAGTCGGTGGCCATCCATACCAGCCGTTGCTGTTTCTGCGTCGTCACGGCCTCCTCGGGATCGCCGAAACTGCTGTCGGTGCGGGCTTTGACTTCGATGAAGACGAGGTAGTCACCGTGCCAGGCAATGATATCGAGTTCGCCATGCGCCGTGCGATAACCCCTTTCGATGACCACGTATCCGCGTCTTTCCAGCTCGCGGCAGGCGATGTCTTCACCGTATTTACCAAGGGCTTGTCGGGCGAATGTCATAGCCGCGGTGTCGCAAGTCGGATGCCGGGAATCGGTAACCAGGAACCGGTGGTCAGTAGTCGGTAGTTAGTAGCCGGGAACCGGCAGCGGGTGCTGTTAGTCGGTTCCCGGCTACCGGTTCCCGGCCACCGGTTGGGAGCCCATGGCGGATAGCGACTCATCGATGATCCCAACCGCCACATCGGCTTCGGCTTTGGTCAGGACCAGTGGCGGCGAGAGCCGCAAGGTGTTTCGGCCGGCGCCCAGGACCAGCAGCCCGCGTTGAAAACATTCGTTGACCAGGCGATCGCGCTCGGTCGCCGCGCGTTCCTTGGTCTGCTGATCCTTCACCAGCTCGACGCCGATCATCAGCCCCTTGCCGCGGACGTCGCCAATCAGGCGGTGCTTGCCCTTCAGCCCTTCGAGGCGTGACTTCATATGCGCGCCCACCGTCGCGGCGTTCGCGATCAGGGACTCCTGGAGCAGCTTGATCGTCGCGAGGGCCGCCGCGCAGGACACCGGGTTGCCGCCAAACGTGCTGGCGTGCGAGCCCGGAGGCCATGCCATCATCTCGGCGCGAGAAGTCGTCACGCCAAGCGGCAGACCCGACGCAATCCCTTTGGCCACGGTGACGACATCGGGTTCGACGCCGAAGTGCTCGATCGCGAACATCTTTCCGGTGCGTCCCATGCCCGACTGCACCTCGTCGACGATCAGCAGGATGCCGTGCTTCTGCGACAGCTCGCGCAGGCCCTGATGAAATGAAACCGGCGGGACGACGTAGCCGCCTTCCCCCTGAATGGATTCGACGACGATCGCCGCAACTTCGTCCGGGGACACCAAGTGGACGAGGATCTGCTCCTGGATGTAATCCAGCGAGGCCGCAACGCACGCGTCTTCGCTCTGCCCCGCCGGGCGCCTATACGGGTGGGGATAGGGCGCGTGATAGACACCGCCAAGCGGCGGGCCAAACCCCTTCCGCTGCTGCGCGCGGCTCGAGGTCAGCGACAGCGACCCGAGCGTGCGGCCGTGAAAGCTCCCGAGGAACGCGATGATGCCGTAGCGCTTGGTGTGATACCGCGCGAGCTTGATCGCGGCTTCGATCGCTTCGCTACCGGAGTTCGAGAAAAACGATTTCTTCGCGCCGGAGAAGGGCGCGATCGCATTCATCACTTCACCGAGACGAACCTGCGGCTCGTAGTAAAAGTCCGTTCCCGACATGTGCAGGAACTTCTTGGCCTGGTCAACGATGGCGCCGACGACGTCGGGATGCGAGTGGCCAGTGGAATTGACCGCGATCCCCGCCGCGCAGTCCAGAAACACGTTCCCGTCGACGTCTTCCACGGTGCAGCCGCTGCCGCGCGCCATCACGAACGGATAGCAGCGCGTATACGACGGCGACACCACCAGATCGTCACGCGCGATGACCGCCTGCGCGAGCGGTCCGGGGAGCGCGGTTTTGATGTGTGGGACCTGCATTGGATGATTCTATCCGGCGGGGCTCAATCCCTGCGCTACGGGTGAAACGTGAAGGGGCGAGGCCCCACTACTGTCGTCAGTCGTCGGTCGTCAGTCGTCCTATTTTCGTTTCCACCTGGTGCCCTGCGGGCTGTCTTCGAGGAGTACGCCGCGGCCGTCGAGCTCCTTGCGGATGCGGTCGGCCTCGCCGAAGTCACGGCGGCGGCGCGCATCCTTGCGGGCCGAGATCAGCTGCTCGATCTCGGCAACCGGGACAGGCGGGCGTTCGTCCTCCTCGCGACGCAGCGACAGCACGCCAAGGACGCGGTCGAAGTGCGTGAACGCGTCGTTGATCACCGCCGCGTCCGGCGCGCAGAGCTGCCTGGCGTCGAGCGACGAGTTCGCGACCCGCACCAGGTCAAAGATCGCCGCCAGGGCCGCGGCCGTGTTCAGGTCGTCGCCGATCGCCTCGTCAAATTCAGTGCGGGCCTGGCCAACGCGGTCGGCAATCGCCGGATGCTGGTCGCCCGCAGCGGCCGCTCCGACACGCGCGAGGAAGTCGGTCAGTCGCGTCAGCGACTCCTCCGCCTGCTGCAACCCCTTCCACGTGAAATTCAACTGCTTGCGATAGTGCGCCGAGAGGAGCAGATAGCGCATCGCCGAGTTGCGGTAGCCCTTATCGGCAATGTCTTGCAGCGTATAAAAGTTGCCGAGTGACTTGGACATCTTCTGGTCTTCGACCAGCAGATGTTCGGCATGGACCCAGAAGCGCGAAAACTGCGTCCCGGTGGCGCATTCGCTCTGCGCAATCTCGTTTTCGTGATGCGGGAAAATCAGATCGATGCCGCCAGCGTGAATATCGATCGGCGCGTCCCCGAGCAGCCGCAAGGCCATCGCCGAGCACTCGATGTGCCAGCCGGGCCGGCCGGGACCGACCCCGACATCCCACGTCGGCTCGCCGGGCTTGGTCGCCTTCCACAGCACAAAATCGCGGGCATCTTCTTTCTCGTACTCGTCGGCGTCGACCCGCGCGCCGGCCTGCATGCCATCGTGATCCAAACGCGCCAGCTTGCCGTAATCGGGCATCGTCGAGATCTTGAAATAGATCGAGCCGTCGCTCTCATAGGTATGACCGCGCTGCCCGAGCGCTTTGATCACGTTGCCCATCGCCTCGAGGTTGGCCGGATCGGTCGCACGCGGGTTCTCTTCAACCGGCTCGAGCCCAAGGGCGGCGCAATCATCGTGGAATGCCGCGATGTAGCGGTCGGTGTATTCCCGCAACGACACCCCCTCGCGCTGCGCGCCGGCGATGGTCTTGTCATCGACATCGGTGAAGTTGATGACGTGACGCATCTGCCAGCCGCCGACGTATCGCAACGCCCGGCGCAGGACGTCCATCGAGACGAAGGTCCGGAAATTGCCGATGTGACCGCGCGCATACACGGTCAGTCCGCAGGTGTACATGCGAACGGTGTTGTCGCGAAGAGGCGCAAACTCCTCTTCCTGGCGGGTCAGTGTGTTGAAGAGACGCATCAAACGGTCAGGCGGTGAGTGGTTGGCGGACGTGGCCCAAATGAGGAGAGCCGCCCGGCGCGTCACAGGAGATCTTGACGCTGACTTCGGTCTGATCGCCGCTGAACCGGAACACGAGCGGCGCGTCCTGCGCCTTGGTCGCAGCAATCGCCTCTTCGGTGGCGCGCTGAACATCGGTGGCGAGCTTCGCCGCGGCCTCGGCGCCGAGCTGGGCGTAGGTCGCGGCGTGCTTGGCCAACTGGCGCACCGCATCGACCAGGCGCGTGTCGCCGGGCATGGTCAGCGTGAAATCGAAAGACGTCGGGGTCACACCGAGAGTCTATCGAACAATCGCCTGGCCCGTCGCAGATCGGCGTCGATCTGCGCTTTGAGGGCGTCGACGTCCGGAAATCGCCGTTCGTCCCGGAGCCGCTGCACAAATCCGAGGCGTACCGGCTGGCCGTAGAGATCACGGTCGACCCCCACCCCCAACAGATGCACTTCGATCGTCGTGCCAGGTGCGTCATCAAAAGTCGGCCGCAACCCGATATTGGTCACGCTCGGATGGACGACGCCGGCAAGGGTGGCGGTCGTCGCATAGACGCCGTGGGGAGGCACCAGCTCGTTGCGGGTGTCGATGTTGGCGGTCGGCACGCCGAGCTCGCGCCCGCGTCCCGCCCCTTTGACGACGGTGCCGTCGATAAAGAAGTGGTGACCGAGCAAGGCGCCGGCTTCGTCGACGCGGCCTTCGGCGACCAGTCGGCGGATGCGGGTACTCGAGACGACGAATTCTTTGTAGCGGACCGGGTCGATCTTCTCGGTGCGAAAACCGTACTGCGCACCAAGCGTCCGCAGGAGCGAAAAGTTGCCGGATCGATCGCGACCAAACAGAAAATCAGCGCCGACCCACACCTCGGCGACGCGCAGCCAGTCGACCAGGACGCTCTTGACAAACTGCTCCGGCTCCCAACGCGACAGCTCCGGCGTGAAGCGAACGATCGCCGCACCCTGGATGCCGGCCTTAGCCAGGGCCTCGAGTTTCTGCTCGAGCGTCATCAACAGCAGCGGAGCTTTATCGGGCCGGACGATGCGCGGGGGATGAGGGTCGAAGGTCAGTACCAGGGACGTGCCGCCGCGCTCGGCGGTGACCCGCCGGACACGTTCGATGATCTTGGTGTGCCCGCGATGCAGGCCATCGAAATTGCCCAACGCCAACACCGGTTGGTGCCATCGCGGCGGTCGAGGATCATCGGGGAACCAGGCAGCGTCCATGCGAAACGACGATCATACTTCGACATCGAGGACCAGCCCGTCGTAGGCGAGCGCGACGCCGGGCGGCAATGTGGCGTTGGTCGCGACGTGCGGCAAGTCGTGACAGATGTGGGTGAAATAGGTCTGGCGCGGTTGCACGCGTGCGACGACGGCGAGGGCCTGCTCGACGTTGAAGTGGGTCGGGTGGGCGCGATGACGCAAGGCATCGAGGACCAGGACATCGAGGCCATCGAGCATCGCCAGCGACTGATCGGGAATGTGGTTGCAGTCGGTCAGGTAGGCCAAGGCGCCGAAGCGGAATCCCAAAATAGGCCGCTGCCCGTGCAGCACCGGGACCGGCCGCACCGCAACGCCAGCGACGGTAAACGGCCCGTCGATCGTCTTCAGTTCGATCTGCGGCACGCCACCGCCCTTCTGGTCAGGCGGCGTGAACACGTAATCGAACATGCGACGAAGATCTGCCGAGGTGCGCGCATCGGCATACGCCGGAATGGCGCCGCCCTGCATCATGTTGAAGCGGCGCACCTCGTCAAAACCCATGACGTGGTCGGCATGACTGTGGGTAAACAGGATCGCGTCGAGCCGCGACAGGCGATGGGTCAGCGCCTGCTGGCGCAGGTCGGTCGCGGTGTCGACGAGCAGCGCGGGTCCGGCAGCAATATCGATGTAGATCGAGGGCCGCAACCGGCGATCGCGAGGATCGGTCGAGTGGCAGGTGGCGCAGCCGCACCCGATCATCGGCACCCCGTGCGAAGTGCCGGTGCCGAGGAAGGTGACCTTGGCCGGACTCAAGGCTGGATGATCCGACTCTCGCCCTTCTTCGCTTCGACAAAGCGCATGCGCAGTTCGAACAGCACTTGATCGAGAAGTTGACGTTCTTCGGCGCTCAGATTGCCGCGCGTCTTCTCTTCGAGCATCGCCAGAATCTCAATCAGCTGTGACGCCGCCTCGAGATCGGCCTCGCGCTTTTCACCAGACATCGGGTCCGGCAAATCACCGAAGTGCACCGCCGCGTTACTGGCGAGGGAAAACACGAACGCGATAAAACTGATTTGCGGTTGTTCGGCGGATTGATCCACGACGCGCGGCCTCCAGAAGACGGGATTGCCGATGGTACCATACGACCCGAGGGCGACGATTTCGCATGACTGACTCAGCCGGCGCGCGCTTCGATCGACTGCTCGGGATCATGCAGACCTTGCGGAGCCCGGACGGCTGTCCGTGGGACCGCGAGCAGACGCTGCAGACGTTGCGGCCCTTCGTGCTCGAAGAAACCTATGAGCTGCTCGACGCGCTGGATCGCAACGACCTTAAGGCCCTGCGTGAAGAGCTTGGCGACTTTCTGTTCGAAGCGGTGTTCCTCGCCCGCATCGCAGAAGAGGACGGCCACTTCACGATCGGCGATTCCATCCAGGCGATTACCGACAAGCTGATTCGCCGCCATCCCCACGTCTTTACCGCCGAGGGTCAACCGCTTGCCCACGCCGGTGACGCGATCACGTCGGGCACGGTGAAGGAGAAGTGGGAGGACATCAAAGCCCAGGAGCGCAAGACGGCAAAGGCCCCGGAGAAGACCATTCTGAGCGGCGTGCCCCGCACGCTCCCGGCGTTGCTGCGGGCCTTCGAACTCAGCACCCGTGCGGCAACTGTCGGCTTCGATTGGGTCAAGACCGACGATGTGCTCGCCAAGATCGATGAGGAGGTCGCCGAGCTGCGAGCGGTGGTCGCCGAGGAACAGGCTGACCCGAAACGACTCGAAGAAGAATTCGGTGACTTGCTGTTCGCCGTCGCCAACCTGGGGCGCAAGATGGGACTGGAGCCGGAGGCGGCGCTGCGGGTGGCCAACGACAAGTTTCAGCGGCGCTTCGATGCGGTGGAGCGACGCGTCACCGCGCAAGGGCAGGCGGTCAAGGATCTGTCATTGTCAGTGCTGGAAACGCATTGGGAAGCTGTCAAAGCCGACTTCAAATCGGAGTCCCTGTAACTTGGTGGCTAGTGACGCGCCAGCTCCAGCCGTCGGCCGCTAAAACTCTCCACCACGATGCTTGTTCCATTGGTCGCAACCCCGACCTGACCGTCGATGTCTGTCCGAAAGATCCTGGTCCCGGCGCGATGAAAGCGCTCTAACACATACGGCACCGGATGCCCGTACGGGTTTCCTCGCCCGACACCGATGACGGCAACCGACGGCCGGACCTTCTCGACGAACTCCTCGCTACTCGACGTGCCGCTGCCGTGGTGCGCAACCTTGAGAATCACCGTCGGCAACAGGTCGAGCGTCTCGAGCAGCGCGCGTTCGACCTCACGCCCGATATCACCCGTCAACAGCAGCGAGACCTGACCAAATCGCAACTCGATCACCAGCGAGTCGTCATTGCGGACCTTCTGGCGTTCCCAGTCCGGTGGCGGCGGATGATGGACGCGCAGCTCGACGTCGGCAATCTGCAGGCGGTCGCCGCGCTGCAAGGTACGCCACGGCACGCGGGCGCGGTCGGCTTCGGCTCGAACGACCGCCGTCGGCTGATGATTGGCCACCGGGACGCCTTGCCAGATCTCGGTCGGCGCAAAATCGCGAACCAGCGAGCGCGCGCCGCCAACGTGATCGGGATCACCGTGGGTGACTGCGAGATAGTCGAGGCTGAGCAGGTGGCGCGCACGCAGCGCCGGCCCGATCACTCGATCACCGATGTCGAACTCGCCTTTCAGCGTCACCCCGCCTGTATCGACCACCAACGTACGGCCATTCGGAAACGTGACCAGCATCGCATCGCCCTGCCCCACGTCGATCATCGTCAAATGCAACTGCCCATCACCCCTGAGACGCACGCGCGCAGCGGGCGCGACAACGATCCACAGCAACAGCAGGAGCGTAACGAGCGAGGTGGCGCCCCGCATCGACGGCAGCACCCGGTGCCACGCGCAGACGATCGCCGCGGCAAGCGCGAGGTAGTAGAGGACTAAGCATGCTGACCGCCGGCGACGGCACCCGCCAGGCCAGCCACGGCGCATACTCCAGCAGCCGCGCGCTTTCGGTCAGGGCTAGAGAGGCGGTATGCACCGCCCAGCCACACCCGGCGGCAACGCCAACCCAACCGACCAGGTCGCTGGCGACGATAGCCATCGCCCCGACCTGCACCACCGTCATCGCCGGCAAGGCGATAAAGTTCAGCAGCAGTCCGGCGATGGTGACGCGCTGAAAGATCAGCGCGCCGAGCGGCGCCAGCGCGAGTTCGGCGCAGGTCGAGGCGACCAACACGGTCACCACCAGCTTTGGCGCCGCCCGGCGAGGGCTGTCGGTCAGCGACGCGCCAATCACAATCGCGGCCGTCGCCCCAAAGGTCAGCCAGAAGCCGACGTCGACGACCGCCAGTGGACTGGCGAGCAGCAGTAGAACGGCCGCGAGCCCGATCGCATTGACCGCCGCCGTCCGGTGGTCGAGCACCCGGAGTAGCAGGTAGACGCACGCCATCAGGGTCGCGCGCGCCACGGAGGCGCCGCCGCCGGCAACCGCGGCATAAGCGAGCAGCGCACCAATGGTCGCGAGTGCGGCGATGCGGGTGCCGACACCGAGCCACCCGAGCGTCGCCAGCACGAGGCCTGCGAGGATGGCGATGTTGCCGCCCGAGATCGCAATGACGTGATAGGTGCCGCCGTCCTGCAGCCGGCGTTCGAGTTCCACATCGAGACCGGCGCGGTCGCCGATCAGAATCGCCGCGGCAATTGCGGCGGATTGGGCCGCGCGCGGCTTGACGTGTCGCGCCAGCGCCTGCCGCGTGCGGTCACGCACGCTCGCCGCGAGTTCATCGCCCCACGAGCCAGGCGACCGCACCTCCACCAACGCCGCACTCTTGATGCTGCCGACCAGGGTGACGCCTCGACGCGCCAGCGCCCGCTCCTGGTCGGGGGCGCCGTGATTGAGATACCGCGCCGGTCGCCGCAGCAGCGCCGGCGCACGCACGGTGCGGCCCGCCGTCCATTCGACCATGCGATCACCGTGAAGCGCGCCGCCGACGCTGAGGGTGACGCCGCCACTCGTCATCTCGGGATCGGGGCCGATCCAGATCCGCTGCACATCGAGGCGCAGCGTCGCACCAGTGGGCGTCGGCGCGGCGTCTTCGACTAATCGTCCTTCAATGGTGAACGGCGAATCGCTCGTCCCCTCGTTTCTCGCGTCGATGGCATATCCGCCGACGCGTTGCTCGAGGATCGTTCGCAGCGGCGTGTGCAACGCCCGGTCGACCGCCGACGCGCCGAACACGCAACCGATCGCGGCGACCGCAACGCTCTGGGCGGCAATCTGCAGGCGCGGCCAGACACATCGATACGCGAGGAGCGAGGCGGTCCACCCCGCCGACAGCGTCAGCGCCGACACCAGCACCACGGGGCGCTCGACGATCACACCGACAGCAAGGCCGGCAATCAGCGAGACGGCGAGCAGGAGCGAGAGGTAGGGCATGCGCCACGGAGTGCAAACCGCGGGGCATGCGGGAAGTCGAGCAAACGGGAACGAGTCTCTCCGCAGCCCCAACAGAACTGCGATGCGGCCGATATGCGCATCGCGCAGAAACTGCACACAGGTGGACAGGTGCGAGGCGGGGACAGCGGGGACAGGTGCGAGGGGACAGGTGCTCAAGCACCTGTCCCCCTCCCCTACACGCCGACCCTGGCGTGATAGTCCTGCAGCGACCGCACGTCCATGCCTTCGGTGCGCAGCGCCGCAATCGCATCGACGGCCGCTGCCGCCCCGGTGATTGTCGTGATGCACGGCACGCCGGCCATCATCGCGGCGCGGCGCACGGCCTTATCGTCGAAGAACGACTCGCGCCCCAACGGCGTGTTGATCACCATCGCAATCGTGCGATTGACGATCTCATCGGCCAGGCTTGGACGACCTTCGTTGACCTTGTAGATCACATCCGACTCGATGCCGTGCGCCCGCAGGTAGGCGGCCGTCCCGCGCGTGGCGACCAGGTCGAACCCCAGTTCGGCCAGCGCGCGCGCGATCGGCAGCACCTGCGGCTTGTCCTCGTTGTTGACGCTGATGCACACCGATCCGGTGTCCGGCAGACGCTGCCCGGCGCCAAGCATGGCTTTGATGAACGCCAGGCCGAAGCTCGCCGCCCCGCCCATGACTTCTCCCGTCGATTTCATCTCCGGGCCAAGAATCGTGTCGACTCCCGGGAATCGCACAAACGGAAACACCGGACTCTTGACGAAAACGCCGGCCGGTTCGAGATCGTCGACGATCCCGAGCTGCGCCAGGGTCTTGCCGGCCATCACCCGCGCGGCGATCTGCGCCAGCGGGACCCCGGTCGCCTTGGACAGGTACGGCACCGTGCGCGATGCCCGTGGATTGACCTCGAGGACGTAGACCGTGTCGTCTTTGATCGCGTACTGGACGTTCATCAGTCCGACGACCTTCAACGCCACTGCGATGCGTCGCGTGTAGTCGCGGATCGTGGTGAGGTGCTTCTCGCTGACGCGCGCCGGCGGCACCACACACGAACTGTCTCCGGAGTGAATGCCGGCCTCTTCAATGTGCTCCATCACGCCGCCGATCACCACGGTGCCGGTCTGGTCCGCGACGCAGTCGACGTCGAGCTCCTTGGCCCGTTCGAGGAAACGGTCGATCAGAATCGGTCGGTCGTGTGAGACATCGACGGCGCCAGCCATATAGCGATCGAGTGTGCCCATGTCATAGACGATGGCCATGCCGCGGCCGCCCAGGACGTAGGAGGGCCGCACGACAACCGGAAACCCAATCTCCGCCGCAGCATCGCGCGCTTCGTTGCGATTGGTCGCCGTCCCACTGGCTGGCTGCGGAATCCCCAGGTCCCACAGCAACTGGGCGAAGCGTTGCCGATCCTCGGCGAGGTCAATCGAATCAGGCGAGGTACCAAGAATCGTGACGCCGGCCTCCTGCAGGGCGAGGGCCAGCTTGAGCGGCGTCTGACCGCCGAATTGCACGATGCACGACACGTCGGGGTTGCCTTCCCGTTCCTTCTCGATCACCGCCATGACGTCTTCAAACGTCAGTGGTTCGAAATAGAGCCGGTCAGCGGTGTCGTAGTCGGTCGACACCGTCTCGGGGTTGCAATTGACCATGATGGTTTCAAACCCCTCATGACGAAATCCAAACACCGCGTGACAACAGCAGTAATCGAACTCGATGCCCTGGCCAATGCGATTCGGTCCGCTGCCGAGAATGACGATCTTCCGCTTGTCGGTCGGCTCGGCCTCGTCGCTCTCTTCGTAGCTGCTGTAAAGATACGGCGTGAATGACTCGAACTCGGCGGCGCAGGTGTCGATGCGCTTGAAGGCGGGCGCCAGTTTGTGGTCGAGGCGCTTCTCGCGGACGGCCGACTCGCCGGTCTCGAGAATGCGGCCGAGCTCCTGATCGCCAAACCCGGCGCGCTTCAGCGTGCGCAGCAGATCCGGCGACATATCGCGCAGCCCAATCATTTCGGCGGTGCGGCGTAACTCGACGAGTTCGGCAAACTGTTCGAGGAACCACGGATCGATCTTGGTCAGGTCGTGAATCTGCTCGACCGGCCACGACTTCTCGAGCGCGCGGAACAGCGCCCACATCCGCCGGTCGTTCGGCACAATGAGCTGCCGCCGCAGCCGCGCATCCTCCTCATCGTCGGGTTCGGTCTGGTCTTGGTCCTGGTCCTGGTGCGCGGGCGGCCGGGTAAATAACAAGCCCTCGCGCCCGAGTTCGAGTGACCGGATACCCTTGAGAAACGCCTCCTTGAAGGTGCGGCCAATCGCCATCGCCTCCCCCACCGACTTCATCTGGGTGGTCAGCGTCCGATCGGCCTGCGGGAATTTTTCAAAATTCCACCGCGGAATCTTGACCACGACGTAGTCGATGGTCGGTTCGAAGGAGGCCGGCGTCACGCGGGTGATGTCGTTGGGGATCTCGTACAGCAGATAGCCGAGCGCGAGCTTGGCGGCAATTTTGGCAATCGGAAAGCCGGTGGCCTTCGACGCCAGCGCCGACGAGCGCGAGACCCGCGGGTTCATCTCGATCACCGTCATGCGACCGTCCGCGGGATTGATCGCGAACTGGATGTTCGAGCCGCCGGTCTCGACGCCGACCCGCCGGATGATGCGGCGGGCGGCATCGCGCATCCGCTGATATTCCTTGTCGGTGAGGGTCAGGGCGGGCGCCACGGTAATGCTGTCGCCGGTGTGGACGCCCATCGGGTCGATGTTTTCAATCGAGCAGATGACCACGAAGTTATCCGCGGCATCGCGCATCACCTCGAGTTCGAACTCTTTCCAGCCGATCACCGATTCCTCGATCAGCACCTCGTGCACCGGGCTCATGCTGAGGCCGCGGGCTGAGAGATCCTTGAACTCCTCGAGGTTGTAGGCGATGCCGCCGCCGACGCCGCCCATCGTGAACGAAGGCCTGATAATCGCCGGGAACCCGGTGCGCTCGACCACCGCGAGGCATTCGTCGAGCGTACGGGCCGCGCCGCTGTCGGGGACATCGAGGCCGATTTCCTTCATCGCGTCGCGGAAGGCAAAGCGATCCTCAGCGACCTTGATCGCGCGAACCGAGGCGCCGATCAGCTCGACGCCGTACTTCTTCAGCACCCCCGCTTCGTCGAGCGCGATCGCCAGGTTGAGCGCCGTCTGGCCACCGACGGTGGGCAGAATGGCGTCCGGCTTTTCCTTGGCGATGATCTGTTCAACCGCCTCAACGGTCAGCGGCTCGACGTAGGTGCAATCGGCCAACTCCGGGTCGGTCATGATCGTCGCCGGGTTGCTGTTGACGAGGATGACTTCGATGCCCTCTTCGCGCAACGCCTTGATCGCCTGCGTACCGGAGTAATCAAATTCACAGGCCTGGCCGATGACAATCGGGCCGGAGCCGATGACGAGGATGCGTTTCAGGTCGCTACGTTTGGGCATTTAAGACCGTCGCCCGGTGTGAC
This sequence comes from Vicinamibacterales bacterium, assembly GCA_035575715.1. Lineage (GTDB taxonomy): Bacteria > Acidobacteriota > Vicinamibacteria > Vicinamibacterales > UBA2999 > JACCSI01. The sequence continues at coordinate 14,182 of DATLXN010000020.1, forward strand.
GACCGGCCGCTACAAAAGAAGTCACCGTTTTTCCATCTCCTCGATGAACTGGGTGAAGAGGTAGTCCGCGTCATGGGGTCCGGGCGACGCTTCAGGATGGTATTGCACGGAGTAAATTTGTTTGTCGACGTGACGCAGTCCCTCAACTGTGCCGTCATACAGGTTGAGATGGGTCACGCGGGCGGTGGCCGGCAGCGAGTCGGGGTCGACGGCGAAGCCGTGGTTCTGCGCCGTGATTTCGATCTTGTTGCTCTCGAGTTGCTTGACCGGGTGATTGCCGCCGCGATGGCCGAATTTCAATTTATAGGTGCTGGCGCCCATCGACAGTCCCAGCAACTGATGTCCGAGACAGATGCCGAAGATCGGCCGGTCGGCGGTGTCGACCAGCGTCCGGACGTGGTCAATCGCGTAGGTCACGGCTGCCGGATCACCAGGCCCGTTGCTGAGGAAAATGCCGTCGGGCTCATCCGCCAGTAGATCCTGGGGTGGCGCCGAGGCCGGGAAGACGCGGACATCGCAGCCATGTGCGGCGAGGCGGCGCAGGATGTTGGTCTTGATCCCATAGTCGTAGGCGGCGACGCGCAGTTGCCGTTTCGCGCGGCGCTCGGGTGTGATCGCATAGGTCGCGTCGGCGACAGCATCGGCCAGCGACGTCGAAAAATCGTACGGCGTCGCGCAGGTCACACCTTTGACCAGGTCGGCACCTTCCATCAGTGGAATCGCGCGCGCTTGAGCGACCAGCTGCTCAGGATCGATCGCGGCTCCGGTCGCAATCACGCCGCGCATCACACCGGCGGAGCGCAGCTTGCGGGTGATCGCACGCGTGTCGACGTCACCGATCGCGACGATGTTGTGCCTGGTCAGGTATTCGCGCAGCGTCGACTGCGAACGCCAATTGCTGGCGATCGGCGACAAGTCGCGCATCACAAACCCGGCGACGCGCGGACCACCCGATTCATGGTCGGCAGCGGCAATGCCGTAGTTGCCGATCTGCGGCGCGGTCATCGTGACGATCTGCCCGGCATACGAGGGATCGGTCAACACTTCCTGGTAGCCGGTCATGCTGGTGTTGAACACCACCTCTCCCGAGGTTTCGCCGGGCGCCCCGGCAGACACGCCCTTGAACCAGGTGCCATCTTCAAGCGCCAGAATCGCGTTCATTCCTATTCCTGTCCTCCGACGAGCGATGCGGCGACCCGGGCCCGCTCCCCGGCCTTCACCGCAATGGTTGTCGTCCACGTGCGATAGCCGACGCGCTCGATGCGCACGCTGTGCGCACCAGGCGCCAGCGACGCGACGGTCAGCGGCGTCGGACCGAGCGTTTTGCCGTCAATCGAAACCATGGCCCCTGAAGGGCGAGATTCGACGACCACGCTGCCGACCAGCGCGGTGGTCGTGGTCGCCGCAGGTTCTGGGCGCTCGGCGACGGGCCGCGGCGTGGCGGCCACGACGGTCAACGCGACTTCGACTGAACGGGAGGGACGGTCGGCGCTGAGCGTCACCTGTCGTTCCACCGCGGTATACCCGGGGCGGCTGATGACCACGGTGCGCGTGCCCAGCGGCAGATCGCGTAAGGCCAGCGGTGTGACGCCACGCGGGGTGCCATCGACGGCGACGTTGGCACCGGCCGGCGTACTGCGTACCAGGAGCCGCGCGGAATCAGGCGCCGCAGCGGGTGCCGTCGCAGGTGCCGATGACGCCGATGGTGCCGGTGCCGCCGCGGCTGCCCGTGGCGCTGGACGGCTTCTCGCGTCGTCACTCGCCGACGGTTCCGCCCGGGTGGCGGCGGCTGCCGGTGCCCCGCGCGCGGGGGCCAGGGCCGGTTCCACCAATGCCACCGAGTCGGCGGGTTCGGCGCTCATGGTGCGCGCCGTCGCCAACCGGTAACCCGCTGCGGCGCCGAGGGCGAGTCCTGCGATCAGAGACGCGATCAACGCACCGGCGCCGAATCCTCGCCGCGGTGCGCGACCAGGTGAATCGCTGATCGTGTGGCCAAAGGTCGGCGCCGCCAGCACGCCGACGCGGTCGGGTGCGGGCGGCGGCGCGAGCGAATCGGCGTCTGACCAGGGCGCATCAAGTTGCGGATCGGCGACGATCGGCAAGTCAGCCAACTGAAAGTCGGTGAGTCGAAGGTCAGGTTCGGCGGGCACCAGCGCCGCTTCCAGCGCCGTGACAAACGCGGTGCACGATTCGAAACGATGGCCGGGGTCCGGCGCCAGCGCGCACACCAGCGCGCTGGCCAGCGCGTCAGAGTCAACATCGGGCAGCCGCGGCACCTCGAATCGCGCGTCGGCCGCGCCGGCGGGCCGTCGGCCAAACAACCACTCGTAGGAAATCGCCGCGAGCGAATACTGGTCCGCCGCGAGCGAGGTCGCCGCGCCGCTTCGCTGTTCAGGCGCAGTGTAGTCACTGTCCGCGATTGGCGCCTCGTCGACGCGGCGCAACACGTCAGCCACGCCGAGCCCAGATAGATGGGTGTCCTCCGCCGAGACGAGGATGTCGCCGGGCGTCAATGCGCCGTGTGAAATTCCCACCGCCGCGGCTCGATCAAGCGCATCGGCCAACCGCCGCAGCCGCGGCAAGGCGTCATCGATCGCGGCCGGTCCGTACTCGCGCAGTGCGACATCGAGTCCCTCACCGGCTGAGAAGGCGGTGACGATGTACGGCGCGCCGGCGTGGCGGCCGGCGTCAATCATCCGTAGCACGTTGGCATGATCGGGTGAGCGTTCGGCCAACGCGCGCAGCTCGGCGACGACCGCGTCGATCTGTGATGACGGAATATGCCGTTGCAGATGGGTGATGAAAACCGGGACGCCGCTGTCGCGATCGTCGCCACGGTATACCGGTCCGGCGCTGCCCGTCGCGACTTGGTGCAGCACGTGAAAACGACCGAAGGCCGTCAGCGACGTATCGGGAGGATCTTCCACAACTAGGTTCCAGTGTAATCTGTGGTTGGTGCAATCCGACACCACAACTAGCACGCCATTGGCCGCGACCGCGGTCGACATTCGCCGCTTCCCGTGGATTCGACGTTTCGCGACCGACTACGCCTACGCGTTCGACCGCGTCGCGCCGCATTTCGCCGGCGATCCGGGTCAGAACGAGGCATGGGCGGCGGCCATCGCGCGCCGGCACGCACATTCGGCGGTGCCTGGCCGTAACACCCCGGAGCAACTGGCGCGCGTCTTGACCGCGCAACAGGAACGGCGTGCGGCACCCGCTCAGGCGAAAGCGGCGGCGGCGATTCTTGCCGATCCACGTGCGGTGGCGGTGATCACCGGCCAGCAGGCCGGGCTATTCGGCGGTCCGCTGTTTACCTTGCTCAAGGCCCTTACGGCGATGAAGCTGGCGCAGCGGATCGCGCAGGAGCATGGCGTCCCGGTCGTCCCGGTGTTCTGGATCGATGCCGAAGATCATGACTGGCCGGAAGTGAGCAGCTGCACCGTGCTCGACAGCGAATCGACATCGCGGACGATCACCCTGGGTGACCTCGCCGGTGCCGGACAACTGCCAATCGCTCGGCTCACGCTCGACGACCAGATCACCGCCGCGATCGACGGGCTGCAGTCCGCGCTCCCTGACACCGAATTCCGCGACGGCTTAATCCACGACATCCGCCTCGCCTATCGGCCAGGCCGCAGCATGTCCGAGGCCTTTGGTCGCTGGATTGAAACCATTCTCGGCCCGCATGGCCTGGTGGTCTATGACTCGTCGGACGCGGCGTCCAAGCCGCTGGTGCGGCAGGTCTTTGCACGCGAGTTGAGTCATCCGGGCGAGACGGCGCGTCGCGCCTCACAGGCGGGGACGGCGCTGGTCGAGGCCGGCTACCACGCGCAAGTGACGCCCCACGAAGGTGCGGTGTCGCTGTTTTATCTGAACGGCGGTCGCGAAGCCGTGCGTTACAGCGATCAGCGGGCCACCGTTGGTGATCGTGAAACGACGCTGGCCGCGTTAATCGACGAAGTCGAAACCGCCCCGGAGCATTTCAGTCCGAACGTCCTGCTGCGTCCGATCGTGCAGGACACCCTGTTTCCGACGGTGTGCTACGTCGCCGGACCCAACGAACTCGCCTATCTCGGCCAACTTCGCGACGTCTACGCGCACTTCGATGTGCCGATGCCGTTGATGTATCAGCGCGCCAGCGCCACCATCGTCGATTCGGCAACGCTGCGATTCATGGCCAAGTACGGGATGCCGCTCGAGTCGCTGCAACCGGAAGGCGAAGGCGTCCTTAACCAGTTGCTGCAGGATCAGCTGCCGCCGACCGTCGAGCAGGCGCTCGCCAACGTCACCACCGTCGTCGAAGAACGCATGGCCAGTGTCGCGGCAGCGGTGCCGCAAATCGATCCGACGCTTGAAGGCACGGTGCATTCGACGTTGAGCCGGATGCAACACGACCTCCGCACGCTGCACAACAAGGTGATCCAGGCCGCCAAGCGTCGCGACGAAACCTTGCGCCGGCAGTTTCAACGGGCGCAGGTGCTCACCTTCCCCAATGGCCATCCGCAGGAACGCGAAATTGGCTTGGTGTGGTTCGCCAACCGCTATGGCCCCGCCCTGGTCGACCGATTAATGGAAGACCTGCCACTCGACATGGGTCATCACTGGGTGCTGACTATCTGATGCCGAAAGCCCAACCGCGAAGGACGATACGTCGCGGGTTAAGGCTTCGAATCCCCGCATCGCGGTGGCAGCGCGCCCTCTTCGGCATCACCGCCGCACTCGCACTCGTCGGCTGCACACTCCTCGGCTACTACTACGTTCAGTTTTCGCGCATCATCGACGCGCGGCTGCATGCCGAGAGCGACCGCGTGATTCCGCGTGTCTTTGCCCGTCCACTCGCCCTTCGCACCGGTCAGGGTCTCACCGAGAACGAATTGGTGGCGCGCCTCAATGATGTCGGCTACACGGAGAAATCACGCGCCGAGCGACCCGGCGAATTCGCGCTCGAACGCGACGGCGTCGTGCTGATCCCGCGCGGCGGCGACCACGCTGGCAAGCCGGTACGCATCGCCTTCGCCAAATTGCCGGTTGCGCAGGCGTCGCCACGGGCCGCGGCCGCCACCGGCCGTATTCAAGGCGTCATCGCCGGCGGACAGGTGGTTGACGAGGTCACGCTCGACCCGCCGATGCTCGCCGGCCTGGTGACAGCGACGCGCGAGAAGCGGCGGCGCGTACCGATTGCCAGTATTCCAGAACGCATGCGGCACGCCGTAATGGCGATCGAAGATCGCCGGTTTTATGGCCACCCGGGCATCGACCCGATCAGTGTGGTCGGTGCGGTCATCACCAATCTGCGCTCCGACCGGCGCTATCCGGTCGGCCGCAGCACCGTGACGCAACAACTCTCGCGGATGTTCTTCTTGAGCGCCGAGTTCAACGCCGAACTGCAGTCGGGCACGCGTGGCCGTTCGTGGGAATCGTACCGTCGCAAGGCGCTCGAAGCGTTCATGGCGGTGATTCTGGAAACCAAGGCGACCAAAGACGAAATTCTCGAGCACTATCTCAATGACGTGTATCTCGGGAACCGGGGCTCGTTTGCCCTGCACGGTGTCGCGGAAGCGTCGCGCATCTTCTTTGGCAAGGATGTCAGCAACATCAGCCTGTCGGAGGCGGCGCTGATCGCCGGCGTCATTCAGAACCCGTATCAACATTCGCCGTTTGTCAACGCCGAGCGTTCCAAAGAACGTCGCAACGTCGTGCTGTCGTCGATGGCCGAGGCCGACTTCATTACCCGCGCAGTTGCTGAGCGCGCCTCGAATGACCCGATCGCGGTCGTGACTCGCGCCGTCGATAACGAGGCGCCCTATTTTGTCGACTATCTTGGCGAAGAACTGCAGGCCGACTTCCCCGGCGTCACGCAGCGGGCCGGCGCGCTCGATATTTACACGACCCTTGACCTCAACCTGCAACGCTACGCACAGGACTCGGTGCGTGATGGGTTAGCGAAAGTCGACCTCGCCCTGTCGAAGCGCCGCATTAAGCCCGGCCCGGCGCAAGCGTCGCTGGTCGCGATCGACCCGCGGAGCGGAGAGATCCTGGCGCTGGTCGGCGGCCGCTTTTACAACCAATCACAGTTCAACCGCGCCACCGGCGCACGCCGTCAGCCAGGCTCGACCTTCAAGCCGTTTGTCTATCTTGCCGCCTTCGAACGCGCCGCGGAGGAAGGGCGCTCGGACCTGACGCCGGCGACGATGGTCTGGGACGAACCGACCACATGGAATTACGACGCGCAGGCGTGGACGCCGCGCAATTACGACGGCGAATACGACGGCCAGATTTCCCTGCGCCGGGCCTTGGCGCTGTCGCGCAATATCGCCACGATCAAGATCGCGGAGCAAGTCGGCTTCGAGCAGATCGCGAACCTGTGGAAAAAAACCAAGGTCGGGAAGGCGCCGCCGCAAGGCTATCCGTCGATTGCACTCGGCGTCTTCGAGCTCACCCCGATGGAACTTGCCAGCGCCTACACCGCGTTCGCGACCGGCGGCGTCATCAAACCGCTGCATGGCATCGCGCGCGTGCTGAGCGGCGAAGATTCGGTCGCGTCGGTCAGCGTCGACGGGCCGCGCATCGCACGCGAGTCGACGACCTTTCTCGTGACGCACATGATGCGCAGCGTGCTCAACGAAGGCACCGGCGCCGGCGCACGCGGCGCCGGGTTCGCTTTGGACGCGGCCGGCAAGTCTGGCACCACCAACGATCTGCGTGACGCCTGGTTCGTCGGCTTTACGCCCGAACTGCTGGCCGTGGTGTGGGTCGGCTTCGACGACAACACCCCGCTCGGCCTGAGCGGCTCCCAGGCGGCCTTGCCGATCTGGACGGAGTTCATGAAGAAGGCACTCGCCGGCCACGGCAACGTCGCCTTCGACACGCCGGAAGGAGTCAGCTTCATCGAGATCGATCGCGACACCGGGCGGCTCGCACTGCCCACCTGTCCGCGCGTGACCAATGAAGCATTTCTCACGGGCACCGAGCCGCTCGAAATCTGCGACCTGCACCGCTGGTGAAAAAGGGCCTGCCCCTTTACCGCTCTTTTTAAGGCAGATTTTGCGATCGGTGTGCAGAGGTCGCGTGCTCAACGCGGGAAAAGGGGCAGGCCCTTTTCCGCCGGTATAATCGCACCGTGAATCATGAGGTGTTCGCCGCACTCGGCGAAGCGCTCAAGCACGGGGAAGAGGTCGCCCTCGTCACCATCGTCGCCGCCAACGGCTCGACACCCCAGCGGGTGGGCGCAAAGATGCTGGTCTATGCGGACGGTCGCACCGTGGGCACCATCGGTGGGGGCTGCTACGAAAACGAGGCGCTGTGGAAAGCGCGCGAGTCGCTGCAAACGCGCAAGGCGATCAGCGTCCGCTATGAGCTCGCCGACGACTTTGCCGAGGAGTCCGGCCTGATTTGCGGTGGCCAGATGGAAGTGTTCATCGAGCCGATCGAAGCGTCACCCGCGGTGTATATTTTCGGCGCCGGTCACGTCGGACAATTTGTCGGGCGGGTGGCCCACGATGCCGGTTTCCAGGTGCACGTGGTTGACGATCGCGAGCAGTTCGCCAACCGCGAACGGTTTCCTGACGCCGCGGCGATCGTCGTGGCAGACATCCCCACCTGGCTGTCAACCACTCGCCTGCCGGCGTCGGCCTACGCGGTCATCGTGACCCGTGGTCATCGCCATGACCTCGATGCCCTGCGCTCCCTTGCCGCACAGAATCTCCGCTACCTCGGATTGATCGGCAGTCGCGCCAAGGTCAAGCGTCTCTATGACATGGTCGCTGAAGACGGATCGATTCCACTCGATCGGCTGGAAACCATCCATGCACCGATCGGCCTCGACATCGGCGCCGTCACCCCTCAAGAGATTGCCGTCTCGATCGTCGCCGAACTGATCGCGGTCAGACGCGGCAAGGAACAAAAGGTCGCTGCGGCATCGCTCAAGTGGATGCCAAAGCTGAATGTCGCTGCTCGTTCGTAACGCCATCATCCTCACGATGAACGACGCCCTCGATGTCATCGAGGGAGACGTGTGGATTCAGGACGGCCGAATCGCGGCGGTCGGCGACGTCGGCAACGCCTCCGCCGACCAGGTGATCAATGCCGGCGGTGGCTACTTGCTGCCTGGCTTCGTTCAAACGCACGTGCACCTGTGCCAGACGCTCTTTCGCGGCTACGCTGACGATCTGGCGCTGCTCGAGTGGCTCAGGGAGCGCATCTGGCCAATGGAAGCGGCGCACGTCCCCGCTTCTCTGGCCGCCGCGGCACGTCTGGCCGCGGCAGAACTGCTGCTCGGCGGGACGACCTGCGTGCTGACGATGGAGACGGTGCACGACACCGAAGCGGTGTTCGAGGCGCTGGAACCAACCGGCCTCCGGGCGGTGGTCGGCAAGTGCATGATGGACGCTGACGATGCGGTCCCCAAACGGTTGCTGGAAAACACTGCGCGTTCCATCGACGAGAGTCTGGCATTGGCCGCTCGGTGGCATGGCCGTGCCAATGGGCGGCTGCGCGCAGCCTTCGCACCACGGTTTGCGGTGTCCTGCTCGCGCGAATTGCTGGAGGCGGTCGGCGCCTTGTCGCGGGAGCGCGGACTGCTGGTCCATACCCACGCCTCCGAAAATCGCGACGAGATCGCGCTGGTGCGATCACGCACCGGTCAGGGGAACGTCGCCTATCTCGATCACGTCGGTCTCGCCTCACCGCGCTTGTGCCTGGCGCACTGCGTGTGGGTCGATGACGCGGAACAAACACTGCTCGCGACACGCGACGTCAAGGTGCTGCACTGCCCCGGCTCGAACCTGAAACTCGCGTCGGGCATTGCACCGGTGACGGCGATGCGGGCGCGCGGCATTTCGGTGTCGCTGGGCGCGGACGGGGCCGCGTGCAACAACCAACTGGACATGTTCACCGAGATGCGTCTGGCCGCAGGGCTGCAGGCCATCACTCACGGCGCTGGTGCGTTGCGCGCGCGGGACGTGCTGTGGATGGCGACGCGGGAAGGCGCCCGTGCGCTCGGGATGGAATCGGAAATCGGCGCAATTGAGCGCGGTAAACGCGCCGACTTGATTATTATCGACCGCGACCGTCCGCACCTGGCCACCGCCCCTGACCCGATCTCCGCAGTGGTCTACGCGGCGCGTCCGAGCGACGTGCGCACCACCATCGTCGACGGCGCGGTGCTGGTGGATGAGCATCGGCTGGTGCGCGCCGACACGATGGCGCTTGCCGTCGAGGCGCGCCAGCAAGCGGTGGCCTTGGCGGCTCGAGCCTTCTGATGGCCGTGCCGGCCCATCGGGGGGCGAGTGCTATACTTTCGTTAGCACTTGTCCGTGCCGACTGCTAATGACCTCTCCGGCTCTTTCAGACCGGACGCGGCGCATTCTTGCGGCGCTTATCCGTGAATACATCGAGACAGGCGAACCTGTCGCCTCAGCTGCCCTGACGCGCCGGGCCGGCCTGGCGCTGTCGTCCGCCACGATCCGCAACGTGCTGGCGCAACTCGAAGAGATGGGCTTTGTCGCCCAGCCACACACCTCGGCGGGACGTGTGCCCACCGATCTCGGCTATCGCTTTTACGTCGATCTGCTGCTGGAAGGACGCCGCGCGAGCAAGAATTCGGCGGGGGTCGAGGCGCGACTCCGCCAGCAGGCCGGCGAGGTCCCGTTGATCGACGACCTGCTGTCGAGCGCTTCGCACGTCCTGTCTGAAGTGTCGCGGCATGTCGGTTTTGCGATCGCGCCGGCCAACGCGCAGGCGATTTTTCATCGTATCGACTTCGTGCCGCTGTGCCGCAATAAGGTCCTCGTGGTGATGGTCGCGCGCGGCAACCAGGTGTCACAAAAGACCATCGAAGTCGGTGAAGACGTCGAACCGTCGGACCTGGTCCGCGCGGCGAACTATCTCAATAGCGAATTCGCGGGTCGCACACTCGACGCGGTTCGCGACGCCGTCCTCGGCCGTCTGCGTGAGGAACGCACGCTCTACGACCAGCTGCTGGGCCTCGCGTTGCGCCTGGCGAGCAGCTCGCTCGAGAATCTCGAACGTCCCGCCGTGTGCATCGACGGGGCGTCGTCACTGCTCGAAGAAGTCGTGCGGGTCAGCGGCCTGTCGATGTCGACGCTGCGTGCGCTGTTGCTGATGGTCGAGGAAAAACAGCGCCTGGTCCGGTTGCTCAACGAATATATCGATGGTCCCGGACTGACCGTGGTCATTGGTGCCGAACACAGCGATCCCGAGCTGCGACCGTTTAGCTTGATCGCCTCAACCTATTTCGATGGCCGTGGCACGGGCCTGGTCGGCGTCATCGGCCCGACCCGCATGCGCTACCCCCGCGCACTGGACGTTGTCGAAAATGCGGCAATGGCGGTCGGTAGAGTTCTGTCAGACAACTAATTCATCACGTTTATACATGGCCGATAACATTCACGAACCGAACGATAGCGCGGAACAACACGATGACAGCGCTGCGGAGGCCGCACCGGCTGCCGCCGATACCACCGATGCCATCGACGAGCTTGCCAAGCTCCGACGCGAACGAGACGACTTGTTCGATCGCTTGCTGCGCAAGGGCGCCGAGTTCGACAACTACCGCAAGCGGGTCGACAAAGAGCGACGAGATCTGACCGAGTGGGCGGCAGCCGACGTGCTCAGCGAAGTGCTCGCCGTGCTCGATGATTTCGAACGCGCGCTGCAAGTCGAAGCGCCACCCGAGGCACAACCGTACAAGACCGGTGTTGAACTGATCCATCGGCAGCTGGGCGAAGTGCTGCGCAAGCGCGGGCTGACGCCGCTGGACACGCTCGGCACCGACTTCGATCCGCATCTCCATCAGGCGGTGGCCTACGAAGAAACGGCCGGCGCGCGTGAAGGCGAAGTCGTTGGCGAGTTGCGCAAGGGCTATCGTCTCGGCGAACGCCTGCTGCGCCCGGCGCTGGTTCGCGTGGCCAAAGCATCGTGAGTAAGCGCGACTATTACGAGGTCCTCGGGATCGAGCGGGGCGCCAGTGAACAGGACATCAAGAGCGCCTATCGCAAGCAGGCGCTGAAGTTCCATCCCGATCGCAATCCCGGCGACAAGAGCGCCGAGGACAAGTTCAAGGAAGCGGCGGAAGCCTATTCAGTGCTCGCCGACGCTGACAAGCGCGCGCGCTACGACCGGTTCGGCCACGCCGCCGTCGCCGGTGCGGGCGGCGCGCAGGGTTTTGACCCGACGATCTTCTCTGACTTTGAAGACATCTTCGGCAGCATTGGCGACATCTTCGGACTGGGCGGACGCCGCCGCGGCGGGCCGCAGCGCGGCGCGGACCTGCGTTACGACCTGGAGATCAGTTTCGAGCAATCCGCTGCGGGCTCGGAAACCACGGTGCAGATCCCGCGGCACGAGACCTGTACCACCTGCACTGGGTCGGGGGCCGCTGAAGGTTCCGCCCCGACGCCGTGTCCGCAATGCCGCGGCACCGGCCAGATGCGTTATCAGCAAGGCTTCTTCACTGTTGCGCGTACCTGCGGTCAGTGCCGCGGGAACGGGCGCATTGTCACCAACCCGTGCAAGACCTGTCGCGGTGCCGGCGTCATCGAGCATCTCCGGAAGATCACGGTCAAGATTCCGGCGGGGATCGCGACCGGACAACGCATGCGGCTCACCGGCGAAGGTGAAGCGGGCGCACTCGGTGGTCCCCCCGGGGATCTCTACGTCGTGATCAGCGTGCAGGAACATGCGTTCTTTCAGCGTGACGGCAACGACCTCGCCTGCGAGATTCCGGTCAACTTCACGACGCTGGCACTGGGCGGCGAAATCAAGGTGCCGAGTATCAAGGACGAGGACGAGACACTCAAGGTCCCCGAGGGTACGGCCACCGGCGCGATCTTTCGGATGCGCGGCAAAGGCATGCCCGACGTCTCTGGTCGCGGGCGTGGGGATCTGTTGATTACCGTGCAGACGATCACGCCACGCAAGCTGACCAAGGAACAACGCAAATTGTTCGAGCAGCTGGCCGCGATTTTGCCGAAGCAGGAGTTTGAGCCGACCTCGCGAGAAGGCGATGACCGCGGGCTGTTCGACAAGGTCAAAGACATCTTTGGCTGATGCGAGACTCTGGCCTGCGATCGTTATTCGCAGCGGCGGGCCGTCCGCCACGCCGGCGCCACCCGAACTCGAAGACCTCCTCTCAGTCCTGCTCGACGAGTTCCAGCCGATCGCGGTGCAGGATCTACGCGAGCTGCCGTTACCGCCCGGTGGATTGTGGGATCCGAGCTGTCCTCCCCCGCCGGAGCCCCCTCCAGCGCCACTGGTGTGGCGAGTGTTCTTTGACGACTCGGTCGCGCGCGACTCGGCGGTCGCAGCGGTGCGTGCGGCTCATGCCGATCTCGATGTCTCGCCCGAGGATGTGTCGGATGAGGATTGGGCGGCGCGGTCGCAACAGGCGTTAACCGCGGTGACCGCGGGCGCGTTTATCGTCGCGCCACCCTGGGACCTGCCGAAACGTCCGCCCGCCGGCACGTCGGTCATCGTCATCGAGCCCTCACGCGGATTTGGTACCGGCCATCACGCGTCGACGCGTTTATGCCTACGCGCCTTGTCGGAGGTCGACGTCCAAGGTGCACGCGTTGTCGACGTGGGCACCGGTTCGGGCGTCCTGGCGATGGCGGCGGTGACCAGGGGCGCACGCCAGGTGCTCGCGGTCGACATTGACCCCGACGCGATCGACTCCGCCCGCGAAAGCGCACTGCTTAATCCACGCATCGCGACGATTCACTGGCTGGTCGGCGACTTCCGCGATCGCGGGTGGGATGCATTAACTGGTGGACCGTTCGACGTGGTGCTGGCGAATCTGACCGGCGGCATGCTGATTCAATCCGCGGCGCGCATTCGCGAGTTGCTCAAGAATAACGGGGTGCTGGTGTGCAGCGGGTTTGACGAGAACGAGCGGCCGCAGGTCGAAACGGCCCTCCGCCTCACACCGCAGGCGGCGTTTGTCGAGGAGAGCTGGGTCGGTCTCCTGTTGCGGGCGTGACCGGCAGCCTGCTCATGGCCGGGCCGCGGCGTCGCGCGTCTTCCTCATCGTCACGGCGTTACGATCGCCCCGGCGCGCATAGCGCAATTCGTCGAAGACGCCGCGCATGATGGTCAGCCCTCGGCCCCCTTCGGCGAGTGCGCTGCGGTCGACCGACCTGGGATCTTCGTAGCGTTCGGCAAAGGTCGCCGGATCGATCGGCGGTCCGGCATCGGTGATGACGGCGTCGATCTGCGACGCGGTGACCACGACGTGGATCTCGATGCGGCCGCCGGGTTGTTCCTGATAGCCATGTTCGATGGCGTTGTTCACGGCTTCGACGACGGCCAATTCGATCATCGATGCCTCGACCGGCGTGAGGCATTCGCGTGCGCACAAGTCGCGAATGCCGGCCCCGACCACGGGGACGCCTTCGAACGTCGAATCGATTTGCAGCCGCAATTCAGCCACGGTGCACACGTGCATCGAGCGCGTGGACGGCCTCTGCGGTGGCCGGAAACAGCCGAAAGACTTTATCCATTCGCGTGAGTTTGAACAGATTGACGACCGGCTCGCTGGCGCCGCTGATGACCAGGTCGCCTTTCTGGTCCAGTTGCTTCAAACCCGAGACAATGGCGCCCAAGCCGCTGCTGTCGACAAACTCCACCTCGGCGAGATCCAGCACGATCCAACCAAAGCCTTGTGCGATCAGGGCGTTGACCTTGGCCTTGAGCTCGGGGGCACTGCGGGCATCGAGGCGGCGCTCTTTGATCGTGAGAACCAGGACGCCCCCTTCACAGCGGTCTTCTACTCGCATGCGTATCTCTCCTGTTATGCGATGACTGAGATGCCCCACACATCGGTCGCGTATTCCTGAACGGTTCGATCGCTCGAGAACTTGCCGAGGCGAGCGATGTTCAGGAGCGCCTTCCGCTGCCAGCCTGCGGGACGTAAATATTCCTGGTCGATGTGACCCTGGATATCAATGAAGGCGGGCAGGTCCGCCAAATGCACGTACTCGTCGAACGGACTGAGGAGTTTGTCAACCAGGGGCGCAAACAATTTGCTGTCTGGCAAGGCGGCCGATTGCAGGAAGCGGATGACCTCCCCGACCCGCACATCATTGTCGACCACCGTCAAGGGCTGGTAGTGCTCGAGGGTCTGGGCGACCTTGGCGGCGCTGAGGCCGAAGATAAAGATGTTGTCGGCGCCAACTTCTTCCAGCATTTCGACATTCGCGCCATCCAGCGTCCCGACGGTTAACGCGCCGTTCAGCCCGAGTTTCATGTTGCCGGTTCCCGACGCCTCTTTACCCGCCGTTGAGATCTGTTCGCTCAGATCGGCGGCCGGTACGATGCGTTCGGCGAGCGTGACCCGGTAGTCGGGGAGAAACACCACGCGCAGCCACTCACGCGAGCGCGGGTCACGATTGACCAGGTCACCGACGCTGGTAATCAGCTTGATAATCCGCTTGGCCATGAAGTAGCCGGGCGCTGCTTTTCCGGCAAAGATAAAGGTGCGGGGAACCAATGGTGTCTCCCCGCCGTTGATGATCGCGACATACCGGTGAATGATGTGCAGCACATTCAGAAGTTGCCGCTTGTACTCGTGGATGCGTTTGATCTGCACATCGAACAACGAGGCAGGATCGATGCGCAGGCCGGTCGTGTCGTAGGCCAGGGTCGCCAGTCGCTCTTTGTTGGCGCGCTTGATCACCGCGAGCCGCGACAGGACGTCGGTCGCGTCGGCGTGCGTCTCTAATCGGCGCAGTTGTTCGAGCTCGGTTGGCCAGCCCTCACCGACCAGTTCGGTCAACAGCGCAGCCAGGGCGGGATTGCAGTGCAGCAGCCAACGCCGCGGCGTCACGCCATTGGTCTTATTGTTGAACCGCTCCGGCCAGAGGGCCGCAAACTGCGGTACCACCCGCTCCTGCAGGAGCTTGGTGTGCAGCGCGGCCACGCCGTTCACAGAATGGCTGCCGATGATTGCCAGATGGGCCATGCGGACCTGGGGAGTGGGGCCCTCCTCGATCACCGAATACGGTGCCAGCCCTTCGCCACTGGCGATCCCATTCACTTCGAGGTGATCGAGAAAACGCCGGTTGATCTCGAAGATCAGCTCGAGATGCCGCGGCAGCACGTGACGCAGCAGATCGACAGACCACCGTTCAAGCGCCTCGGGCAGCAGCGTGTGATTGGTATAGCCCAGCGTCGCGACCGTGATGTCCCACGCCGTCTCCCATCGCAGCCCTTCTTCATCCACCAGCAGCCGCATCAGCTCGGCGACCATCAGCGCCGGGTGGGTGTCGTTCAGTTGAATCGCCACCTTGGCCGCAAACGTCGACATTTCGCCACCGGATTTTTTGTAGCGGCGGACGATGTCGCGCATCGCGCAGGCAACGAGAAAATACTCCTGGACCAAACGCAGTTCCCGCCCCGGCGCCACGGCATTCGACGGGTAGAGGACCTTCGACACCGTTTCCGAAGCAATCTTCTGTTCGACGGCGCGCAGATAGTCGCCGCCGTTGAAGATGGCCATGTCGAACTGGTCCGACGACCGGGCCGAGAACAGGCGGAGGGTGTTGACCGTCCGGCCGCCAAACCCGACGATCGGCATCTCGGCCGGGACGCCAATCAGATGCCGCCACTCGAGCCACATCGGGTTGTGTTCACCCTGCCGATCGACCCCAGCTTCGACCCGCCCGTAGACCGGCACCATGACCGCCTCCGCTGGGCGTTCGATCAGCCACGGACACCGGTCTGCAAACCACTGGTCGGGCTGCTCGCTCTGAAACCCGTCATCGATCGACTGCCGAAAGAGTCCGAACTCGTAATTAATGCCGTAGCCAAAACCAGGCATCCCGAGCGTCGCCAGCGAGTCGAGAAAGCACGCCGCCAGCCGGCCCAGGCCCCCGTTGCCGAGAGCCGCATCCTGTTCCAGTTCCTCGAGTCGAGCCAGATCGTCGCCCAACGCGCGGACTTCGCGCGACACCTCGCTGGTGACCCCGAGGTTGCCGAGGTTGTTGGCTAACGACCGGCCCATGAGAAATTCCATCGAGAGGTAGTAGAGACGTTTGGCGCCGCGATCGGCGTAACGTCGTTCGGTCTCGACCAGGCGTTGGGCGATCGTCCGACGTAAGGCCACGGACACGGCATTCAGTCGCTCGCTGGGTTCCGCGCCGCCCCAGTCCTTGACTGCGACTAATGCGAGATATTCGTGAATCGACGTGGCAAACGCGTCGCGGGTGGGCTTGGCAGCTGGGGCTTCCACAATATTTTTGTCTGGAGTCAAGGGCGGTTGCGCGTCATGCGCCTCGGTGGTGGTGGATGCAGCAATTGGCAGGTGGCGCATGCGCTCGACGAGAGAATAACCGCATTGGGCAGATTCGTTACAATTTCGCCGTGGACGGACGATTAGCTGCCTGCGGCTGTGTAATCAGTGCTTCCCGACCGGCCGCTGCTGATTCTTCTGCCGCCGCTGATTCCATCCCTCAATCAATCGGCGCATCTCAGCGAGCGGTTGCGGACTGTCGTCGACTTGCAGGCGCAGCACCACATCGTTGTTCAGCCACACGCCCATGCCCTTGCCGACAATCAAGACCGCGGCGGACTGCATCCCGCGGGTGTCGCCACCAGCCGCTTGACCCGCGTCGAGTGCGGCCATCAAACGCATCGACAGGTGGCCTGGCGTGTCTGCAAAGGCCTTGACCATGTTCTGCACCACCGGCTCACCCTTGAGGATGTTGCCCTGCGCGGTGCTGAACTTGCCCTGTGTGTGACCGGCCCACACTGACGCCTTAAGCCCGGTGAACACCGCGGTGTTGCCCTTCGCATCGATCACCGCAAACTGCCGGCCCTGCTTGGTCCAGTTATCCGGACGTGGATCGGGATCGCTGTCCCAGATCGCTTTGATGATCGCGTCGGGCGCCATGCCGGCGCGCAGCAGCGCGAGACCTTTCGGCCCGTAGCTGACATCGACGATTGCTTGTGTGGCGACCACGCCCACACCAGCTTCTCCCCACAGTACGCCGTTGCCCACCGAGAAGACCCGCGATTGCACGGCGCCGCCGATTTCCCCAGTGGCCGGGTCGTAGCCGAGGATGGAGAAGGTCGCGACCGGCTCGGGCATTTGCGCCGACAACAGACCTCGCGCGTCAGGCAGCAGGCGCCAGGCGTCAGGCGTCAGAAAGCCGCCAGCCAATGCGATCGATACGGCGAGATGGCGAATCGTCAGATTCATCGGTGTCCTTTACAAGTCATTCCACAACGCGCGCAACGCGCTGACTGCGACCATCGGCGCCGCGTCGGCACGCAGCGTCTGACCGCCAAGTGTGACGAGCATAACGCCAGACGCCGCGGCCGCTTGCACTTCAACCGCCGACCACCCGCCTTCGGGGCCGACCACCAGGGTGACTGCTGATGTGACGGGAACATCACGCAGGCCTCGGGCGTGCGTGCCGGCACCGGCACCCGGGTGGCCACCCGCGTTGGGTTCCACCAACATCAGTTGCGCGGCATCAGTCGCGAAGACACTGGGCAGCATCACCGGGGCACACACGTCGGGAACCACCGCACGACCGCACTGCTTTGCCGACGCGATCGCAATGCGTTGCCACCGTGCGACGCGATCTCCCCGTGCGATGGCGACAGCGGTCACCTCGGTCCGTTCGGCGATCACCGGCTGAATGCGCGCGACACCGAGCATGACCGCGTCGCGCACGACATCGTCCATCTTGTCGCCCTTGAGCACGGCGATGGCCAGCGTGATCCGGGTGCGAATCTCCGGCGCGGCCTCGACCGTGTCAGCCAGACGCGTCGTCACGCGCTGCCTGGTCGCCTCGACCACTTCCGCGCGCCACTGCTCGCCTCGGCCATTGAAGACGCGGACCGCGTCGCGCGCCTTGAGCCGCAACACGCGCGTCAGATGCGTCGCCTCGTCCTCCGGCAGCGCGACAATGCTGCCCGTCGCGGTCGCATCAGGCGCGAAGAAGCGCGGTTCGCTCACGCGGCTGAGTATACTCAGCGAAGAATGTTCTTTCGTGGACAGACGATTGGGAAGTACCGGATCGTCGCGCCTCTGGGGAGCGGCGGGTTCGGTTCGGTCTATCTCGCGGAAGACACGTGGATCGACAAGAAAGTCGCGCTCAAGGTTCCGCATCGCCAGAATCTCGATTTTGGCGAGCTGCTGCGCGAGCCGCGACTGCTCGCCAGCCTGAGCCATCCCAACATCGTGACGGTACTGACCGCCGAGCGGCAGGACAACGTCTTTTTCATCGTCATGGAGTACGTCCCAGGCGACACGCTCGAGCAAATCATCGAGCGTGAAGGCGCGCTCGATCTGCCGCGCATGCTCGACTACACCTGCCAGATCTGCAACGCGATGGATCACGCGCATCGCCAAGGGGTGATCCACCGCGACTTGCGACCAGGCAACGTGCTGGTCACCGAGCACGGCATGGTCAAGGTCGCCGACTTCGGCACCTCACGCTTCCTCGAGATCGCGGCGCATGGCACCACGGTGATCGGGAGTCCACCCTACATGGCGCCGGAACAATTTCAGGGCCGCGCGGTGTTCTCATCCGACATTTATTCGCTGGGCGTGACGATGTATCAGATGCTGACTGGTGCGCTGCCCTACAACACACCGTCACCGGCGGATCTCGAACGCCTGATCAAAGGCGAACTGACCACGCCGCCGCGTCAGCGCAACGCGAAAATCCCAAAAGGCATCAGCGACATCGTGATGAAGGCGATGGCGCCCGAGATCACCGATCGCTATCAACGCGCCGCGGATGTGCTCGAAGCGGTACTTGCGGCACGCGCCCGTCCGGTTGCTGCGGCGCGATCGACTCCCGCCGCCGCAGACGCCCCGGCCGGACGCCGGCCGTGGCGGCCAGCCCCGCTCGACGGCATCAGTGCGAGCGAAAATGTCGAAAATATCCAGGCGCGGCTGAAGGCACGCGAAGCGCCGCAAGCGCGGTTCTGCTGGCATTGCCGCAAGGCGCTGCATGCGCGCACCGATAAGTGTCCGTTCTGCGGGGAGGCCCAATAACGGATGACGCAGATTCGGGGTATCCGCAGATTACGCAGATTACGCAGATTACAGTGAGTTCGGATCCCGGTAATCCGACCGCCCGGTTCGTCATCTGCGGCATAGCCCGCCAACTAAATTGTGTAATCTGTGTAATCTGCGTAATCTGCGGATCACCCCAATCTGCGTAATCAAGACAGCGAGGAACAGAGCGATGGCGTTCAGCGAAAAAGGCAAGATCTGGATGAACGGCAAGATGGTGGATTGGAAAGACGCCACCATTCATGTCGCCACCCACGTCATCCATTACGGTTCGGGCGTTTTTGAAGGCATCCGCGCCTACGATTCCAAGCGCGGCTCCAACGTCTTCCGCCTCGCCGAGCACATGCGCCGGCTGGCCGACTCCTGCAAGATTTACCGGATGGATTCGCCGTATAGCACTGCACAGTTGACCGAGGCGGTCCTCGAGACCATCCGCGTCAACAACTTCAAGGGCTGCTACATTCGCCCGTTGGTATACCGCGGCTACTCCCAGCTCGGCGTCAATCCGATGCCCTGCCCGGTCGACGTGTCGATCATCGTGTGGGAATGGGAGGCGTATCTCGGCGAAGACGCGCAAGTAAACGGTGTCGACGTCGGCATCAGCTCGTGGACGCGGATCGCGCCGAATACCTTCCCGGCCATGGCCAAGGCGACCGCGAATTATGCCAATTCGGGTCTGATCAAGATGCAGGCCACTGTCGACGGCTACGCCGAGGGCATTGCGCTCGATGAAGCAGGGTTTGTCAGCGAAGGGAGCGGCCAGAACCTGTTCGTGGTCCGCGACAACGTCGTCTACACGCCGTCACTGACCTCCTCGGTGCTGCAAGGGATCACGCGCGATACGGTGGTGCAGCTGACGCGCGATCTGGGCTTCGAAGTGCGCGAAACTGTCATCCCGCGCGAGTTCCTCTACCTGGCCGATGAAGCGTTCTTCAGCGGCACGGCCGTGGAGATCACCCCGATCCGATCGATTGACAAGATCCCGGTCGGTAACGGCAAACGCGGACCGATCACCGAGGCGCTGCAGCAGCGCTTCTTCGGCATCATCAAGGGCGAGTTGTCGGACACGCACGGCTGGCTGACACCGGTGGGTGCCACGGTCAGCGCCAAGTAGCGTGGACGTCAATCACCTGCTGAAGCTGGCGGTCGACAAGGGGGCCTCGGACCTGCACCTCAAGGTCGGCAGCTTTCCGATGGCGCGTGTCCACGGCCATCTCACCGCGATCAACGAAGACAAGAAACTCGATCACGAGGATCTCGTCGAGATGGCGGCGGCGATCATGCCGCAGGCCCATCGCCAGAAGTTCAAGGACTCGCAGGAAGTCGACCTCGCCTACAGCGTGCCCGGCCTTGGCCGCTTTCGCTGCAACGTCTTTCAGCAACGCGGCACCATCGGCATGGTGCTCCGCGTCATCCCGATGCGCGTCCGCACCGCCGACGAACTCGGCCTGCCGCCGATCCTGCTTAAAGTGGCGGCCGAAGAACGCGGCCTGGTGTTAGTCACCGGGACGACCGGCAGCGGCAAGAGCACGACGCTGGCCGCGATGATCGACTACATCAATCAGACCCGATCCAGTCACATCATCACCATCGAAGATCCGATTGAATACCTGCATCGGGACAATGTCTCGATCATCAATCAGCGCGAAATCGGGGTCGACACGCGCTCGTTCGCCAATGCCCTGCGCAGCGCGCTGCGCCAGGACCCCGACGTCATCCTGGTCGGCGAGATGCGCGACATGGAGACCATCGAAACCGCGCTGCACGCCGCCGAGACTGGCCACCTCGTGTTCTCGACGCTGCACACGCTCGATGCGACCGAAACAATCAACCGCATCATCTCGGTGTTTCCGCCGCACCAACAGAAGCAGATTCGCCTGCAGCTGGCGTCGGTGCTGAAAGCAGCGATCGCGCAACGCCTGCTGCCCAATGCCGAGGGCGGTGGTCGGGTCCCAGCGGTCGAAGTCCTCATCGCCACCGCGTTCATCAAGGACGCGATCGTCGACAAGGACAAGACTCACCTGATCGCCGGCGCGATCGCCCAAGGCACCTCGCAATACGGCATGCAGACGTTCGACCAATCGATCTTCAGCCTGTATCAGAAAGGCCAGGTCACGCTCGAGGAAGCCCTCCGGTGGGCCTCTAACGTCGACGAATTCAAGTTGAAAATTCAGGGTGTCTCGACCACCGCCGAAGCCTCACGCGACCAGATGGCCAGCACCGTGTTTGGAACCCCCGGGGGCGGCACCGCGAAATCTGGAGCTCCCGAAATACAGCGGTTTGGAAAATGATAGTTTCCAGTTTCCAGTTGTCAGTTCAAAGGCACATCGGAACTTTTTGAACTGGTCACTGACCACTGGCAACTTCGTCATGGACGCCTACATCACCGCGCTCAACCTGCTCTCGCGTCGCGAGTTGTCGGCCAGGCAACTCCGGGATCGGCTGGTCCGCCGCAAATTCGAACCTCAGGAAGTCGACGAGACTATCGCGCGGCTGCTCCGCGACCGGACGCTCGATGACCGGCGGGTCGCGCTCGCCTCCGCCCGCATGGAAGCCGCCATCAAACATCGCGGCCGCAGGCGCGTCCTGCAACGGATCCAGCAACTGGGGGTCAACAAGGACACTGCCAAAGCCGCAGTTGACGAGGTGTTTACGGAAGTTGACGAGGCGGCGCTCCTCGATCATGCGCTGGAGCGCAGGCTGAAAGGTGCCACCGCGCGTTCGCTGGACCGGGCCGGCACGGCGCGCATCGTCCGGAGCCTGGTCGGCCAGGGTTTCGACGCTCACCAGGTGTTCGCGCGATTGCGCCGGAAGGGCAACGAAGTCGACGAGTAAAATAGGCGCGTGCACCCCAACGAGATCCGCGCGTCCTTTTTAAAATACTTCGAGCGTCACAGCCATCGGATTGTGACCAGTGCGCCGCTGGTCCCCGCCGACGATCCGACCCTGCTCTTCACCAACGCCGGGATGAATCAGTTCAAGGATGTCTTTCTTGGACGCGAGACGCGTGATTACACGCGTGCGGCCTCATCGCAGAAGTGCATGCGGGTCAGCGGCAAGCATAACGATCTCGACAACGTCGGCCCTTCGCTCCGCCATCACACGTTCTTCGAGATGCTCGGCAACTTTTCCTTTGGCGACTATTTCAAGGAACAGGCGATCCCGCTGGCGTGGACGCTGCTGACCGAAGAATGGGGCCTCGACCCCAAGCGGCTGGTCGCGACGGTGTTCAAAGGCGAGCACGGCATCCCGCGCGACGATGAGGCCTACCGGATCTGGCAACGCTTTGTGCCGGCTCGCCAGATCGGTGAGCTCGGGATGGCCGACAACTTCTGGTCGATGGGTGAAACCGGTCCGTGCGGGCGGTGCAGCGAAATTTACTACGACCGCGGTGACGAGGTGCCCGGGACCGGCGACTTCATGACCGACGCCGAATCAGGATCCGAGCGCTTCGTCGAAATCTGGAACAACGTGTTCATGGAATTCGAGCGGCAGGCGGACGGGTCGCTGCGAGATTTGCCGGCCCGATCGATCGATACCGGAATGGGACTCGAGCGGATCTCAGCGGTGATGAAGGGGTCGCTGTCCAACTACAACACCGAATTGTTCACGCCGATCCTGGGCGCGCTCGGCACGATGGCTGGACGTGATCACGGCGCGACCATGGACCCGGGCGACGTGTCGATGCGGGTCGTCGCCGACCATATTCGCGCGATGACGTTCCTGATCGCTGACGGCGTGGTGCCGTCGAACGAATGGCGCGGCTATGTCCTGCGCAAGATCATGCGCCGGGCGATGCGTCACGGCCGCAAGCTGGGTCTCAACGATCCATTCCTCTATCGGCTGGTGGACGTGCTGATCGCGGAAATGGGCGCGGCCTACCCCGAGCTGAAATCAAACCGCGAGACCATCTCTCGAGTCATCCGCAGCGAAGAGGATCGCTTTGGCGTGGTCCTCACCGAGGGCCTGCCCCGACTCGAGGATGTGCTCGATCAGGCGGCACGCGGCACTCGCACGGTGGGCGGCGAAGAGGCGTTCAAGCTCTACGACACCTATGGCCTGCCACGTGATTTCATCGAGGACTTGGCCGGCGCACAAGGCCTGCAGTTCGATACCGACGGATTCGAGCGCGCGATGCAGGGCCAGCGCGAGAAGGCGCGCGCCAAGAGCGCTTTTGGCGGCGCCACGGCGGCAACGTGGACGACACGGCCGGAAGCTGACGCCGAGTTGCAGAAGCCGGAGCAGTTCCGCGGCTACGACGCGACTACCGTCAAGACGCAGGTCATCGAGCTGCTCAAAGAAGCCGGCGGCGCGCGCCTGCCGGTCGACGAGCTACGCGAAGGGGAAAGCGGCCTGGCCGCATTAGCCGAGACGCCGTTCTATCTTGAATCGGGCGGACAGGTCTCCGACACCGGCACGCTCGAGTCTCACGACGGCAGCTGCTCGGTATCGACTGTTGTGAAATCGAGCGGCATGCGCCGCTTCCACGCCGTGACGGTTCACCGCGGCGTGCTGCGCTATCGCGACATGGTCACCGCGACCGTCGACTGTTCCATTCGCGACGCGACCCGCCGCAACCACACTGCCACGCACCTGCTTCATGCAGCGTTGCGGCAGGTGCTCGGCCCACACGTGAAACAGGCGGGTTCGCTGGTCGCGCCGGATCGACTGCGCTTTGACTTCGTCCATTTCAGCGCCGTCACTGCCGAGCAGCTCACGCAGATCGAACGCACGGTGGTCGACCAAATCGTGGCCAATACGCCGGTGAACACCGTGGAGTCCAACACCCAGGAAGCGATTGCCGGTGGAGCGATGGCGCTGTTCGGTGAAAAGTATGGCGATCGCGTTCGGGTCGTCACCGTACCGGGCTTTAGTGTCGAGCTGTGTGGCGGCACCCACGTGCGCGCGACTGGCGACATTGGTCCGTTCTTCATTACCGAAGAAGCCGGCGTCGCCGCCGGCGTGCGCCGGATCGAGGCGATCACCGGCATCGGCGCTTACCAGCACGCACGCCAACGGATCGATCTGTTCGACCAGGCAGCCAGCGCGATCAACGCGAAGCCAGAGGAATTGGTGAAGTCGATTGAGACGCACCTTGCTGCCGAGTCGCGCCTGCGCAAGGAAGTACAGCAACTCAAGGCCAAGATTGCGCTCGGTGGCGGCGCGGCCGGTCCGCAGACCGACGATCAGATCGACATCAATGGTGTGACGTTCATTGCTCGCCGCATGGACGACGTCGACAAGGAATCGCTGCGCTCGTTGGCCGACACCCTCAAGTCGAAGCTGAAGAGCGGCATCGTGTTTTTGGCGGCGCCCCTGCCCGACGGCAAGGTCGCGATCATTGCCTCCGTCACGCCAGATCTCGTCAAACGGACGCCAGCGGGCCAACTGGTCAAGCAGCTGGCGCCGATCGTGGGCGGCGCGGGCGGCGGCAGGCCCGATTTCGCTGAAGCCGGGGGCAAAGATCAGGCGAAAATAGGAGAGATGCTTAGCGAAAGCAGAAAGTTGGTAGAAGGGCTATTGGCCCGAGCGTAGGATGCCGATAATACTGTAGAATAACCGTGCGGTCCGGCTGGCCGCGCCCAACAAACCTGTGAAACTCGTCCTGGCCTCGGCCACCGTTTGCTTCGTTCTGTGCTCTGCTGCTCCCCCAGCAGAGGCGCAGATTTACACATGGCGCGACGCGTCAGGACAGCTCGTCCTCTCGAACAAACCCCAGTCAGCCGGCGCCGCCTCAGTGACCACCTACAGAGTCCCCGGCGCGGCGTTGATGCGGACGACGACCAAACCGGCCAACGTCACCAAGAACAATCGTTACGACGACCTCATCCACCAGCATGCAGCCCAGTTCGGCCTCTCAGTGGATTTGGTCCGCGCGGTGATTCAGGCAGAATCCGGCTTCAATCCCCATGCAGTGTCGCCCAAAGGCGCGATGGGCTTGATGCAGCTCATGCCGGCCACCGCGCGCGAGCTTGGCGTGATGGACCCGTTCCAGCCGTCAGACAACATCCGTGGCGGCGTCACCTACCTGGCCGGTTTGATGAATCGCTACCAGCAGAACGTCGAGCTCGCTCTGGCCGCGTATAACGCGGGGATCGGCAACGTCACCCGCTATGGGCGCGTGCCGCCGTTCCGCGAAACCCAGGACTACGTCAAGAAAATCACCGGCGCCGCCGCTCAGAAGATCACCCGGGCTGGTCAAGCGGTCATCTACAAGTGGACCGAACTGGTCGACGGCCGCCCGAATACGCGCTACTCGAACGTCCCCCCTAAAGACATCGCCTTCGAAGTCCTCGGCAAACGGTAGCCGTCGCTCCCGTCCCAGTGCCGGGTGTTCCCAAGATGCCGAGTGCCGGTCGTCACCAAAGCGCGTGATATAATCTAGTGTTGTTTAACAGCTGGGCGTCGCACCCTGCGCGCACAGCACCTGGCACGAAGCACGCGGCACCGCACCGGGACCCGGCATTCGGCACAGGCACCTCAAAGGTTTAGTGAAGTGGCAAAGCGAAACAAGTCGGCGCTGAAGGCGCACCGGCAGAACATCAAGCGGCGCGAATCCAATCGCCAACTGCGCTCCAAGCTGCGCACCGGCCTGAAGGCCGTCCGCAAGACCGTCGCTGGCCCCGACAAGGACGCGTCACAGGCTGCCCTGCTGACCAACCAGTCCCTGGTCGACAAGATGGCGGCGAAAGGCATGATTCACCGCAATACCGCTGCCCGCCTGAAGTCGCGTCTCTCCCGCCGCGTTTCTAAATCCGCGTAACAGGACTCGCGCTTGCAGGACCGCTTCGCCGGTGGGACCGTTCCGGTCGGACCGCCTTCGCCGGTAGGGCCGTCCCGGTGGGACGACACAGAGATCACTACCGCCCGCATAGCTCAATCACCAGGCACTCCAGCAGGAAACGCGGCTCGCCTGCTGACGATTTGATCGCCAGGTCGGCGCGAAACACCGCGTCGAGGCCTTGCTTGGCGCGATCGTCGGGCTTGAGCCGTCCTGCCGCCGCGCGAATCTGGCCGAGGATCATCACCGGCTGCGCACCGGCATCGAACTGCGCCTCGATCTCGCGTAGCGCCGCTTTCGCGTTATTACTCCACAACGCGCGACCGATGGCGAAGTCTTCTCCCGGCTCCGACTCCGGCAGCACCATTTCGCGCACGTGCTTGGCGGTCACGGCCGGTTCGCCGGCGGCAAACAACGCCAGCTTGTCGATCTCCGAGCGAATCCGTCCCAGGCTCAGGCCGGTGGTTTCGAGCAACAGCGCGACCGCTGCCGGCTCGATCGCGAGGCCGTCTTTTTCGAGACGGGTCTTCATCCAGCGACCGGCTTCGGCCGCTGACGCCAACGTGCCGCAATCGACCGACACGGCATGCTTGCGCACCAGCTTCACCAGCCGGCGGTTCGCATCGAGCGCTCCGGCCACAAACACCAGGGTGGTCAGCGGCTCCGGGTTCTCGAGATAGCTCTCGAATTCCTCGAGCGGCGTCGTGCCGCGCTTTTTTTTGGCCACCGGCTCCGGCGCGGCCTCATCCTCGTCTTTGCCCTTGCGCGGCGACAGCAACCGCTCGGCGGCGTGCACGGTGAGCACCCGCCGCGGCGCCATCATCGGCAGCGTCCGCGCTGCGGACAGGATGTCGCCAATCATCTGATCGCGAATGCCGACGCTGGTGGCTTCGTTGAAGTAAAAGCTCTGGACGTTGAAGGCGTGCAACCCGTCGTCGACCAGCCCGGCAAACTCCAGTGCCAGATCGTGCCGCGACTGCACATCGTCGCCCTCGAGCAGGTAGAGAGGCGCGGTGTCGCCGGACTTGATCTGCTTGCGGACCTCGGTCGGTTTCACGCGCTAGAAGGCTTCGAGGATAGCTGAGACCACCGACCGCGCGAAGTCGGTCGACAACCGATCGACGGCGGCGCGCTCCTGGTCGAGAAACGCCGCGCCGTCGATGACGCCGCCACTGAGGCCGCTGGTGCGGCTGGCGAGCTCGTACTCATCAGAAAAACTCAGGGCCGGGTTCTCCCACAGCGTTTTGCCCTGGGTCTTGTCGTCGAACTTGACACCGACGGTGACGGTGAAGCGGTAGCGCGTCGCCAATTGCGCATCGGTAAAGCCGACGGGTGAGGCCGAGATGGCGACAATCTCGCCGCGGACGACGCCATCGGCGCCGGGTTCGGCGGGTTGCACGGCATAACGGCCACGGCTCTGAAACTCGATCCGGACCTTCTCCGTGAACAACTGTTCGACGGTCAAGAACGGGGTCCGATTCAGAAACAGCGGGATCGCGATCGTCCGGATGTAATCGGGCAGGAACGAGCCGCGGCCGGCGAGCGCGTAGCCACATGCCGCGCTGAATGCGGACAGCGCGAACGGCGTGCTTTGCAACAGGCGCCGGCGCGAGACCTTACCCGACAACGATGCTGACCAATCGTCCTTTGGCAATAACCACCTTCTTGATTGTCTTCCCCTCAGTGTAAGGCTTCACGGCCACGTCGGCCAAGGCCAGCTGTTCCAGTTCGGCGTCCGCGATCTCGGGAGAAACGGTCAGCCGACTCCGTAGCTTGCCGTTGACCTGAACCGGCATGACGATCTCCTCAGCCTGTGCTGCGGCGGCGTCGAATGCCGGCCACGACACAACGGCGAGAGTGCCTCTATGTCCATACTCCTCCCACAGTTCTTCCGCCGTATGCGGGGCAAACGGCGACAGCATCACGATCAGTCCCTCGATCGCCTCCTTGGCGACGGCGGCGGCCTGCGGCGAGGGCTCGGCCTCCTGGAGCTTGGTATAGGCGTAGAGATCGTTGACCAGTTCCATCATCGCGGAGATCGCGGTGTTGAACTGCTTACGCACGTCGATGTCGGTCGTCACACGACGAATGGTGTCGTGAGTCTTGCGACGCACGGCGCGATCAGCCGCGCTCAGCGCCGCGGCGTCGAGTGGCGTCGCCGCGCTGACCTGCGCCTTCCAGTGCTGGGCGATATGCCACACTCGCGCCAGCCAGCGGAAGCTGCCGTCGAGACCGCTATCGCTCCACTCGACCTCTTTCTCCGGCGGCGCGACAAACATCACGTAGAGGCGCAACGCGTCAACGCCGACCTTGCCGATCATCGTGTCGGGATCAACGACGTTGCCCTTGGATTTGGACATGACGTTGCCGTCCTTCAGGACCATGCCTTGAGTCAGCAACTGCGTGAACGGTTCGGCATGTTCGACCAGGCCGAGATCGCGGAACACCCGCGCAAAAAATCGCGAATAGATCAAATGCAGGATGGCGTGCTCGACGCCCCCACTGTAGAAGTCAACCGGGCACCAATACGCGACCTTGGCCGGATCAAACGGCATCGCATCGTTATGCGCGTCGGCAAAGCGATAGAAGTACCACGACGAATCGACGAAGGTATCCATCGTGTCGGTCTCGCGGCGTGCCGCGCCGCCACACGTCGGACAGACCACGTTGACGAACTCCGGAACCTGCGCCAGCGGCGAGTCACCGCGGCCACTGAATTCGGCAAGCTTCGGCAGGACCACGGGCAGTTGAGCATCCGGCACTGGCACGATGCCGTCCTGCGGACAATGGATCATCGGGATCGGGGTGCCCCAGTAGCGCTGCCGTGAGATCCCCCAATCCTTGAGGCGATACTGCACGGTCCCTTCGCCGAGGCCACGCTGCCGTGCAATCGCGGTAAACTGCCGGCGCGCCTCGTCGGACGACAATCCGTCCCAGCGGTCGGAGTTGACCAGGACGCCGTCATTCGAGACGGCCTCGGTCATCGTGCCGACGTCCGCGGCTTGGCCGTCCTCGGGCCGTACCACGACCTTGATCGGCAAGTCGTACTTGCGCGCGAACTCGTAGTCGCGCTGGTCATGCGCGGGAACGGCCATCACCGCCCCGGTGCCGTACTCCCCCAACACGAAGTTGGCAACCCAGACCGGCACCGGTGCATTGGTGAACGGGTTGATCACCGAGCGGCCGGTGAAGAAGCCTTCTTTTTCGACCGCGCCGCTGATCCGGCCGGCGCGGTCCTGACCGCGAAACCGCGAAATCTGTTCACGGAAGGCGGTCGGATCAGCTGATTGGTCGGCGTAACGCGCAACCAACGGATGCTCCGGGGCGAGCAACACAAAGGTCGCACCGAAAATGGTGTCGATGCGCGTGGTAAAGACGTCGATCTCGCCAAACGTGACGCGCGCCCCTTCGGATCGCCCGATCCAATTGCGCTGCATCGTCAATACCTTCTCCGGCCACTTCGAGAGACTTTCGGCGGCGGTCAGCAGGTCGTCGGCATAGGCAGTGATACGGAAGAACCACTGCTCGAGATCCTTCTGGGTAACCGGTGTGCCGCAGCGCCAGCATCCGCCGTCGACCACTTGCTCGTTGGCGAGCACCGTGTTGCAGCTCGGGCACCAGTTGACGGTCGACCGGCGGCGATAGGCGAGGCCGTTCTCGAACATCCGGATAAATAACCACTGGTTCCAGCGGTAATAGTCCGGCAGGCAGGTCGCCAGCTCTCGTTCCCATGCGTAACTGATCCCGAGCCGCTGCAACTGCCCTTTCATGTGCGCGATGTTGCTGAGGGTCGAGACTTCGGGATGAATACCGTTCTTGATTGCCGCGTTTTCGGCCGGCAGGCCGAAGGCGTCCCAGCCAAATGGGTGGAGGACGTTAAAGCCCTGCAGCCGCTTCATCCGCGCGACGATGTCGCCAATGATGTAGTTGCGGACGTGGCCGACATGCGCATGCCCCGAGGGATAGGCGAACATCTCGAGGCAATAAAACTTTGGTTTCGAGGTGTCTTCGGTGACCTCAAAGGCGCGGGTGTCGGCCCAGCGCTTCTGCCATTTCGTATCGAGTTGTTGCGGGTGATATTCAGACACGGTGGTACAGAATATCATCTGGTGATCTGGTGATCTGGTCCCTCAGTGCCCACCCGACGTTGCGAACGATGCTATCGGCCGGGTAGATCCTGAGAGCGGAGATCACTAGATCACTAGATCATCACTTCACTAACTATCCAATTCTCCGCGTTTTCCTAACATCGCTCAGCGTGTGCTGGCCGCGTCGCGTATCACCAGCTAACGGCTCGAGTGAGGCGACCGTGTCCGCGGACGCGAGGTCGATCACGTGTTGGCAACACGCTGCTAGTGCGCTGGTGTCGTATCCGCCTTCGCTCACCAACACCATCCGCCCTTCACAGAGTTCGTCAGCGGCACGCATCAGCCGCGTCGTCAACCGGCCGATGCCGTTGGTGGTCATCCGCATTCCCGCCAGCGGATCACGTTCGTGCGCGTCGAAACCGGCGGACACCAGCAGCAGTTGCGGTTTGAACTGCTGCAGGACGGGGATGACGGCCTCACGGTAGACGAGGTCGAAGTCGGCGTCCGTCGCGCCGACCTCAAGCGGACAGTTGACGGTGTAGCCAACGCCTTCGCCCGTGCCGGTGTCGGTGGCGGCCCCGGTGCCTGGGTAGAACGGATATTGGTGCGACGACACAAACAGCACCGTCGGGTCGTCATAGAACATCGACTGAGTGCCGTTGCCATGGTGGACGTCGTAATCGACGATGGCCACGCGCGACAGACCGCGGGCGCGTGCCGCGGCGGCGCCCACGGCAATGCTGTTGTAGAGACAGAACCCCATCGCGCGATCGGCTTCGGCGTGGTGGCCAGGCGGACGCAATATCGCAAACGCACGCGTGCCTCGCGGGCCATCGAGGACATGGTCGACGGCTGTCAACACCGCGCCCGCGGCCAACCGCGCGACCTCATCCGAGTCGGGCGACATGAACGTATCAGGGTCGAGCATCGCCGCACCGCCGCGACGCTCTTTGATTGACTCGACATACGCGGCGCGATGCACGCGCATCAGCTCGTCGTCGGTCGCTACCCGCGGCGTCAGCGTGGCGCCGCCACTCTTACTCCATCGATCCGAGACGACCTGCATCGCTTCCGCGCGCTCGACGCGCTCAGGGTGTCCGGGCGGTGTGATGTGGTCGACAAAGCGGTCGCAGGTGATAACGGTCAGTGGCATATCAGTCGTCGGTCGTCAGTCGTCGGTCGTCGGTCGTCGGTCGTCGGTCGTCGGTCGCTGGTCGCTGGTCGTCAGGCGTCAGGCGCCAGGCGCCAGCATGGTGACACATCGACGGGCACAGTCCGCGAGGCCCTGCTCGAGTGCCCGGCAGTGTTGTTCGATCGCGACATCGTCCGCGTCGTGAGGGACGCGCATTGGCGCCGCAAAACTGATCGCCACCGTCGCGAACGGCGCCGGGATCTGCGCACGATCCCAACTGTTCAGAGTGGTGTGGCGCCTGGACTCGATGTGAAACGGAATAATCGGATTGCCGGTCACTTTCGACAACCACACCGCACCTGGCTGCGCGACGCCAGCAGGCCCGCGCGGGCCATCGAGCGTAAAGGCAACCGGCTTGTCTCGCACGTCGCGGACCATCTGCAGCAGCGCCTTACGCGCACCGCGAGACGACGACCCGCGCGCCGTGCCGAATCCGAACCTGGTGATGATGCGCGCGATCCATTCGCCGTCGAAGTTCTCGCTGGTGATGACGACGATGCCGCGCTGCTTGAAGTAGATCGTCGCGGGCAGAATGCGGCCGTGCCAGAAGGCGTGAATGGGGTTGCCGATCGCCTCCGATGCCTGGAGGTGCTCGAGACCGTCAACAGTAAATCGATAGGTTGCGCCGAGCGCCGCCAGCAGCGGATATCCGGCTCCGGCAATCAGTGCCAGCTCGGCGCGCTTGCGCCGCGAACCCTGCCACCCCACGTCACTCATCGCACTCGGCACTCAGCACTTAGCACTCAGCAATCAGCACTTCACATCCCGTCGTAGTGCGGCCCCCCGCCGCCTTCCGGCGGCACCCAGGTAATCACGCCGTACGGATCCATGATGTCGCAGGTCTTACAGTGGACGCAGTTGGAGGCGTTGATCTGCAAGCGCCGACCACCGCGCCCATCGTCGACAATCTCGTAGACGTTGGCCGGACAAAACCGGACGCACGGGTGGCCGTATTCGTCGCCGCAAATGGTGTGGCAGACATCGGTGTGCACCAATAAGTGCACCGGCTGGTCCTCGTCGTGCTTGGTCCCCGAGAAATGCACGCCGGTGACCTTGTCGAAGGTCAGTTTGCGATCCGGGACCACCGCGTTCGAGCCAGTGATGATGTCGCGCTTGCGGAGCCCGTAGTACCCGTCGATCTTCTGGAGGCGCGTGTGTCCGGCCTCGCCGCGCAAATCTTCGATGAAGCGTCCACCAGTGGCCATCGCCAAACCCGCGAACATCGAGCCCGCGAACGCACCCATGCCAAAGGCCTGATGGACATTCCGCACCGGATACAGCTCGGTCTTGATCACGCTCTCATCAACCAGGGTCTTGTATCGCAACAAGGACGTCGCTGACAGGTCGCCGCTGCGCACCGCATCAAAGGCGGCCTCGGCGGCAAACATCCCGCTGCGCATCGCCAGGTGAATCCCTTTGAGGCGCATCGAGTTGACCATGTTCGCGGCGTCGCCGACGATGACGCCACCGTTGAAGTGCAGTGTCGGCTGGCTGTTCCAGCCGCCCTCCGGCAAGGCCTTGGCACCGTAACGAACCATCTGGCCGCCGGCGAGCAAGTTGCTGATAAACGGATGCAGCTTGTAATGCTGAAATGCTGCGTGCGGGTCGAACAGCGGATCCTTGTAACTGAGGCCGACGACAAAGCCCAGTGAGATGCGGCCGCCAGGCATCGCATACAGCCAGCTGCCGCCGAATTCCTCGTCGCGGAGCGGATAGCCCAGCGTGTGGATTACCGTCCCCGGCGTCAGCCGCTCTTCAGGAATTTCCCAAATCTCTTTGATCCCGATCGCGTATTCACCCGGATGCTTGGGGTCACCCAGCTGCAGCGTGCGCATCAGTTCCTTGGTCAGGTTGCCACGGACACCATCGGCAAAAATTGTGACCTTGGCCAGGATGTCAGCACCAGGCTCGTAGTTCGCCTTCTGCTCGCCGTGCTTGCCGAGGCCTTTGTCGCCGGTGCGGACTCCGATGACGCGTTCGCCGTCGAACAGGACGTGCTGGGCTGGGAAACCGGTAAAGAAATCGATACCTTCGGCTTCGAGCAGCCCGGCCATCCACTTCGTGAACTTGTTCAGCGAGATGATGTAGTTGCCGTGGTTTCGGAACGGCGGCGGCGTGATCGGCAGGCGGATGTGCTTTTTGGGAGTGAGGAAATAAATATTGTCCTCGTGCACTTCCGACTCGATCGGCGCGCCCTTCGCCGCGAAATCCGGAATCAGGTCGCGGAGCGACGACGGATCGAGCAGTGCGCCCGACAGCTGATGCGCCCCGGCCTCACGCGCCTTTTCCAGGACCGCGATCGCTAACGGTTCGCCGCCCTTCGCCTTTTGCAACTGCGCCAGCCGCAGCGCCGCGGCAAGCCCCGCCGGGCCTCCGCCGACAATCAGGACGTCGACTTCCAGCGTTTCTCGATCCATTGCACTCGTTTCCATTACGCGAATTTGACGGGATTACGCAGAAATATCATCCGCAGATGACGCAAATTACGCAGATTCACAAAGGTCGATCTTGCATGACGCCTATCCACTCACTGCGGCTGGGCGCTCACGATCAAAAGAACATCTGCGTCATCTGCGTCCTCTGCGGATAACCCCCTGCGTAATTACCGTGGATTCAGCGAAATCAGCTCTTTTCCAATTCCGCCACAAGCGCGGGCGCAATCTCGAAGATGTCGCCTTGGATGCCGTAGTCGGCGACTTCGAAGATCGGCGCCTCGGCGTCCTTGTTGATCGCGACGATGATGCGGGCGCCTTTCATGCCGACCAGGTGCTGAATCGCGCCGGAGATACCAAGCGCGACATAGAGCTTGGGTGCCACAGTCTGTCCCGAGCTGCCAATCTGGCGTTCCATCGGCAACCAGCCGTTATCGCAAATTGGGCGCGACGCGGCAAGCTCGGCGCCGAATGCCTTGGCCAGCTTCTCGGCGATCGGGATGTTCTCCTGCGTCTTGATGCCGCGCCCAACGGCGACGATACGCTCGGCCTGCGACAAGTCGACAGCCTGCTTCGCTTCCTGAAACGGGGCTTCTGGCTTCTGTCGAATCGCTGCGGCGTCGATGGTGACGTTGGCCTGCGAGACGGCAGCTGCACTTGCACCACGTTTCATCGCGTCGGCACGGAAGGCGCCGATCTGGAAGGTAATCAGAAAGGGGGCATCGCCAACAGGCGCGACGTCGGCCGTCAGTTTCCCTTGAAACATCGGGCGTGAGAAAGCGGCGGCGCCGCCGACTTGCTTGACGCCAATCACGTCGGTAATCAGCGCACGGTCGATGGTCGCGGCCAGCGCCGGCGCGTAATCGCGCGTCTGATAGGTATGCGGGAAGATCACATACTGCGGTGACGTCTGGTCGATCACCTGCCGGATCGCCTGGACCCACGCGTCCGGTGTGTAATCGGATAGGCCGTCCGCATCCGCGGTCAGGACGCCGCCGACATCTGCCGCGGCGAGATCGCCGGCGACCCGACTGGCGCCGTTACCAGCAACGACGACGGTGATCGGCCCTGCCGACGCGCCGGCAGCGGTCAGCAGTTCCTGGGCACCGGCAATCGCCTCGAGGCTGGCGCGATTGAGCTTGCCGTCGTGCTGTTCTGCGACGACGAGAATCATAGGACGCGCGCCTCTTCGCGGAGCCGCTTGACCAATTCCTTGGCAGCTTCGGCGGGCGAGCCGCCAATCATCGTGGTTTGCTTGGACTTGGTCGGCGCATAGAGTGCCAAGACCTTCTGACGTGAGGCCACCGCACCGGGCGTGGCCACCTTCTTAATTTCTTTCTTCTTCGCCGCCATGATCCCTTTGAGGGTCGCGTAGCGCAGTTGATTGATCCCGCTCTGAATGGTCAGCAGCGCGGGCAGCGGCATGGCGATGTGCTGAAACCACCCGCCCTCGAGTTCGCGTTTGACGCGGAGCGACTGGCCATCGACGAGGACTTCCATGATGATCGTCGAGTGCGGCACATTCAGCCGGGTCGCCAGCACCGGACCAAACTGCGCGTGGCCCTGATCGTCGGACTGCAACCCGGTCAGGATCAGGTCGAACTGTTCCTCGGCCATCGCCGGGGCTAATGCCGCGGCCGCCGCATAGGCGTCGGCGGCACCGAGTGCGGCGTCTTCAACATGGATGGCGCGGTCGGCGCCGCGCGCCAACGCTTCGCGAATCACCTGCTGCACCCGGGTTGGCCCGGCCGAACAGACCACCACTTCCCCACCATGCTTCTCGCGCAGCCGCAGGCTCTCCTCGAGCGCATAGGCGTCCGGCTCATTCATTTCGTAGGACACATCCTGCTCGCGAATCCACGTCTTATCTGCGTTGAGACGTGGCTGCCACTCGCGAGTGGGCACCTGTTTGATGCAAACCGCTATCTTCATAAAGTCACGGACGATTCACGGAATCACGGAATCGCGGAATTACTTTTCACAAGCTCCGGAGCATTCCGTGCTTCTGTGTTTCCGCGCAACGTGCGTGATCAGTCTTCAAATCTCTTAAACAACAGCGAGCCGTTGGTCCCACCGAAACCAAATGAATTGGACAGCGCGTAACGAATCGGCATCTCTCGGCAGGTGCCGGGGACGTAATCGAGATCGAGGCCCTCGTCGGGCTCGACCAGGTTGATCGTCGGCGGCACCTTTTGGTGATAGAGGGCCAGGCAGGTAATCCCCGCTTCAAGTCCGCCAGCCGCGCCCAACAGATGACCGGTCATCGATTTGCTCGATGACACCGCCAGTTTGGTCGCGTGGTCGCCGAACGCGCGTTTGATGGCGTGAGTCTCGATCCGATCGTTGTGCGGCGTGGACGTGCCGTGCGCATTGATGTAGTCAACATCTTCCGGGGTGATCCCGGCCGACTCGAGCGCCGCTTGCATCACCCGGAATGCGCCGTCACCATCTTCGGTGGGCGCGGTGATGTGATAGGCGTCGCCTGACATACCGTAGCCGACCATCTCGGCAAAGATCGGCGCGCCACGACGACGAGCAAATTCGAGTTCTTCGAGAATCAGGACGCCAGCCCCTTCGCCGAGCACAAAGCCGTCGCGGTCTTTGTCGAACGGACGGCTGGCGTGCGCCGGGTCATCGTTCCGCGTCGACAACGCGCGCAACGCCGCAAACCCGCCGACCCCCATCGCACAAATGGCCGCCTCCGATCCGCCGGCAATCATCGCATCGGCCGCGCCGCGGCGGATGATTTCCCAGGCATCGCCCAGCGCATGCGCTGACGCGGTACAGGCGGTGCAGGTCGCGGAGTTCGGCCCCTTGGCGCCAAAGCGAATCGATACC
The DNA here is from genome assembly GCA_035575715.1 of Vicinamibacterales bacterium. Taxonomy (GTDB): domain Bacteria; phylum Acidobacteriota; class Vicinamibacteria; order Vicinamibacterales; family UBA2999; genus JACCSI01. The sequence goes on from DATLXN010000020.1 coordinate 50,564, forward strand.
TGGCCCGATGCCAGATTGATGATCGCGCTGGGGATAAAAAATGGCGAGATCTTGCGCGGCCCGCCTTCGAGCAGGTTCCGGTGCTCGCGCTCAATCGTGGTGAAACCGCCGATGCCCGACGCGATGAACACCCCGACTCGTGGCGCCATCTCCGGCGTGATCACGAATTTGGCGTCGTCCATTGCAAACTGGGCGGCGGCGATGGCGAACTGAATGAAGATGTCCATCTTCTTCAGTTCTTTTTTCTCGATCCACTGCAGCGGGTCGAAGTTTTTCACTTCGCCCGCAAAGCGCGTCGAAAACGCCGACGCGTCGAATCGGGTGATCGGGCCAACGCCGCTCACGCCGTTACAAAGGGCTTCCCAGTTGTCCTGAGTGCCCATGCCGACCGGCGACACCAAGCCGATGCCGGTTACGACGACTCGCCTGCTCAACATCCCTCCGTCCCTCGTAAGGCGCGTGCGCCGTTATTTCTTCTTGGCGTGTGCCTCGATGTACTCGACCGCCTCCTTGACGCGCGTGATCTTCTCGGCGTCTTCGTCGGGAATCTCGAGTCCGAATTCTTCCTCGAACGCCATCACGAGCTCGACCGTGTCGAGCGAGTCGGCGCCAAGGTCGTCGACGAACGAAGCATCTGGGGTCACTTCTTCTTCATCAACGCCCAACTGCTCAACGATGATGCTCTTTACCTTATCGGCAACGGCCACTGTGCTCTCCTCTGTTTAAGTGCTAACTGCTAAGTGCTAAGTGCTAAGTGCTAGTGCTAAGTGCGAAGTGCGAAGTGCTAGTGCGAAGTGCGAACTACCAATGGCGCCCGGCTCAGCACTCAGCACTCAGCACTGAGCACTCAGCACCTAGCACCTCTCTACCCTACATGTACATCCCGCCGTTCACGCCGAGAACCTGTCCTGTAATATACGACGCCTCGTCCGACGCGAGAAAACAGACTGCAGCCGCGACGTCTGTAGGCGAGCCCGGGCGCCCCAACGGAATCTGCGAAGTCCAGTCTTTTTGCGGGTCGGCTGTGATAGCACGGGTCATGTCGGTATCGATCAGTCCAGGCGCCACCACGTTGACCGTCACGTTCCGGGACGCGACTTCTTTCGCCAACGACTTGCAGAACCCGATCAGTCCGGCCTTCGACGCCGCGTAGTTGGCCTGTCCGGCGTTGCCGATCTGCCCGACCACCGAACTGACTGCCACAATTCGGCCGCTCCGCTGCTTGATCATCGGCTTCAACACCGCCTGGCACAGCGTAAAGGCCGCGGTCAGGTTGGTGCTGATCACCTCATCCCAATCGGGACGCTTCATTCGCAGCATCAATTGATCGCGCGTGATGCCCGCGTTGCTGACCAGCACGTCGATGCGCCCATGCGTGGCCAGGGTGCCGCTGATCAGCGCGTGAAGCGATGCGGTGTCGGTCATCTCGGCGGAGGCTACCTCGGCCTTACCCCCCGCCGCGAGAATCTCATCGACGACCGCCTGCGCGTTGGTGGCACGGGCCGTCGCGACCACATGCGCACCACGCGCGGCGAGTTCGAGCGCAATCGCCCGCCCGATCCCGCGCGAGGCTCCGGTGACGATGGCGATCTTGTGATCGAAAGTCATTGGGCAAATACCGCCTGAACGGCCGCGAGATGATCCGGCGCATCGATGTTGACGTAGCGCGACTCTTTCGACAGCTTGCGGCCGAGGCCACTGAGCACACTGCCTGGGCCGACTTCGACAAAGGTCGTGGCGCCGTCAGCCATCAGACGGCGCATCACATCTTCCCACCGCACCGGCCCCGACACCTGTTGAATCAGCGCCTCGATCGCCGCGGCGCCAGTGGTCTTGGGCAGCGCGTCGATATTCGCCACGACCGGCACCCGCGGATCGCTCACAGTGAGCGCGCGCAACTCCGGCGCCAGCCGCACTTCGGCCGGCTTCATCAGCGCGCAGTGGAAGGGTGCACTCACCTGCAACGGAATCGCGCGCTTGGCGCCAAGCGCTTTCGCGCGTTCAATGGCACGCGTGACCGCTGCCGTCGACCCGGCAATCACGACCTGTCCTGGCGCATTCAGATTGGCGGCGCTGATCACATCGCCCTCAGCGGCCTCGCGGCAGGCCTGTTCGACGGTCGCCGCATCGAGCCCAAGAATCGCCGCCATCGCACCACTGCCGACCGGTACCGCATCCTGCATGTAACGACCGCGGTGCCGGACGATCCGCACCGCGTCAGCAAAGGACATCGTTCCCGCGGCGACATGTGCCGAATACTCGCCAAGGCTATGGCCGGCGACCATCGCCGGCGTCAGGCCTCGTGCTTCGAGCAGCCGATACGCCGCAATGCTCGCAGTCAGAATGGCCGGCTGCGTGTTCTCAGTGAGAGTTAGTGTGTCGGCGGGGCCGTTGAAGATCAGGTCGCTGAGCGATTCGCCCAACGCGGCGTCGGCTTCGTCGAACACCTGACGGCATTCCGGAAACTGCTCGGCCAGGGCCTTGCCCATCCCGACGGCCTGGGACCCTTGCCCAGGAAACAGAAATGCAATCACGCGGATGCGATCTCCTGCTCGACGCGGCTCAGAACGTTGCCGCTGACAAAACGCGATGCCATGACCACGGCGTTACGGACGGCCTTCGCGGATGAACGGCCGTGACCGACGATACAGACTCCGGCAACCCCCATCAACGGTGCGCCGCCGTACTCCGAATAATCGACCCGCTTGCGAAACCGCCGGAACGCGCGCCTGGATAACAAGTAGCCGACCTGGCTCGAAAATGTGCTCTGCAGCTCTTCACCGAGGAGTTCCTCGACCATTTCGACCAGGCCCTCGCTCAATTTCAACGCGACATTGCCGGTGAAGCCGTCGCAGACAATCACGTCGGCCTGTCCCGAGAAAATGTCGCGCGCCTCGACGTTCCCGACAAACTGCAACCGTGACGCTTTCAGTAACTGGTGCGCGTCACGGGTCAGGTCGTTGCCCTTGGTGGCTTCTTCGCCGATTGACAGCAATCCGACCCGCGGACGTTGGACACCCAGCCACGTCTTTGCGTAGACCGCACCCATCACCCCAAATTGCAGGAGGTATCGCGGCTTGCACTCGACGGTGGCTCCGGCATCGATCAGTACGGCGGAGCCGCCACGTGTCGGCACCGAGGGGGCCAACGCCGGACGATCGACGCCTGGCAACATGCCAAACGCGCTGTGTGCGGCGACCACGGCCGCACCGGTGTGACCGGCCGTGACCAGCGCCGCCGCTTTCCCGTTGGCGACCAGTTCAGCGGCGACTCGAATCGATGACCGAGGCTTGCGTCGCAGCGCCTGCGCTGGGGACTCGGCCATCTCGATGACGTCGGGCGCTTCGATGATCCGCAGATCCAAGCCGTCTGCGTCTTCATGCCGGGCCAACTCGGCGCGGACCATATCGGTCCGTCCAACCAAGTCAACGCCGATACCCAGATGCCGCGCCGCCGCGAGCGCCCCGTCAACGATCCGCCCGGGCGCGTGGTCGCCGCCCATCGCGTCAACGGCTATGCGCATGGCCGGTGGTCAGTCGTGAGTCGTCGGTGGTCAGTCGTCGGTGATCGGAAGGCCGGTGTTCGCCGACTGGCGACTGGCGACCGACCACTGTCCTAGTCTTCGTCGACGGCGCGAACCTGACGGCCCTTGTAGAAGCCGCAGTACTTGCAGACCACGTGCGACGCCTTCGGCTCACCGCATTGCGCGCACTTGCCGGCCGTGGTGACCTTCAGCGTGTCGTGGGTGCGGCGCTTGCGACCGCGAGTTTTCGAGTGGCGTCGTTTGGGATTAGGCATTGTCTTTGTCCGGGTTTATCAGCGCCTTCAAGGCCGCCAGCCGGGGATCTTCCCAGCGGACTTGGCAGTCGCAGCTCTCAACATTCAGATTCTGGCCGCAGTGGGGGCACAGCCCCTTGCAGTCGGTGCGGCACAGCGGCTTCATCGGCAGCGCCAGATAAAACTGCTCATCAATCAACTGGCCGAGGTCGATGGTCTCATCGCGATAAAACGCGTCGGTCAGGTCGTCTTCTTCGACTTCCTTTTCTTCTTCGTCGCCCTTGCTGCCCTGCAGCACGGTCTGCGGGAGGTAGCGGACGTCGAACCGCGCGTCGATTGGCAGCCGGAACGATTCCAGGCACCGGCTGCACGTCAGTTCCAGCTGGGTCGTCAGCATGCCGACCAGCCGATAGCGCTCCTTGTCCTTATGGACCTTGAGTCGCAATTCGACGGGCTGGACCACCTGGAAGTCTGTCACCCGCGCCTCGAACGCCGCCGGGTCGTATCGGCGAGTCAGGTCGGTTTCCGGCTGCCGGAATTGCGTTAGATCCAGGGTCATAGTGCTACGTACGTCCGGGTTTCCCGGGGAAACGCGAACCCCCTATTATACCGCGGCCAGCGCTCAGCCGCGAATTTCAACCCACGGCTTGGGGATAAACAGGCGTTCGTAAAGGCTGACGGCATAACGGTCGGTCATTCCGGCGACAAAATCCTGAGCGGCGACATCCAGCCCCTCCGCCACGACGGTGCGTAGATCCAGGAACTCCGCGGGCTGTTGGCGGACTTTCTCCCACAGACCACCCAAAATGCCGGCGGCCTTGCCAAATTCGGCCGTCGCGACCTCATTCTCATAGACCGATTCGAACAGAAAGGTCCGCAAGCCGAGGGTGGCATCAAGCACGCCCTCGCTCATCCGAATTTCGCTCAAGCCACCAGCGATGGTCTCCTGGACAACGTCCCCCACCATGGTGCCGATGCGCTCGGAAGGCGTCCTGCCGAGCGCCTTCTCGAGTCCAGGCGGCAACTGCTCGGTCTTGAGCAGTCCTGCGCGCACGGCGTCATCGAAGTCGTGATTGACGTAAGCAATGATGTCGGCGACGCGCGCGACCTGTCCCTCGATCGTCGACGCGCGATGCTCCGGCGGCGCACCGACCGGCAGGCCATTCTTGCCCTTCGAGTGGCGCGCGATGCCGTCACGCACTTCCCACGTGAGATTCAGCCCCTGCCGATCGTTCTCGAGGACATCGACGATGCGCAGGCTTTGTTCGTAATGGTTGAAGCCGCCGGGCATGAGTGAACTGAGGACGCGTTCGCCGGCGTGACCAAACGGCGTATGCCCGAGGTCGTGACCAAGCGCGATCGCCTCGGTCAGCTCCTCGTGCAGATGCAGGACTTTGGCGATCGTCCGTGCGATCTGCGCGACTTCGAGCGTATGGGTCAGCCGCGTGCGGTAATGATCGCCCGCCGGTGAGAAGAAGACCTGGGTCTTATGTTTGAGACGGCGGAACGCTTTGGTGTGGATGATGCGATCGCGGTCACGTTGATACGACGGGCGGATCGCATCTTCCGGTTCCTGCCGCAGCCGACCCTTACTGTCTGCACTCTTGGCCGCCAACGGCGCAAGAATCTCTCTCTCTCGACGCTCGAGCTGTTCGCGAATCGACATGGGGCACGTGAATTATGGCAGAACTGGTCCGAGCGCCGTCGCTGCGGCGTCCCGTTTGCATCAGTCCTTCTCAACCGAAGGAGTCCCCGTGACTGGTATCACTCGCGTCCCTGTTGTGTTCGTCAATGCCTACCTCGTCGATATCCCCGACGGCAGCGGTGACTGGGTGTTGGTCGACACCGGGCTGCCCGGCGCCGGGTCGACGTTGATCACTCAAGCGGCGGCCGCGCGCTACGGTGCCGGTCGACCACCGCGGGCAATCGTCCTCACGCACGGCCATTTCGATCACGCCGGCTCTGCGCACGCGCTGGCCCACGCGTGGGCTGCGCCGGTGTTTGCTCACTGGCTTGAGCTGCCCTACCTGACTGGTCAGTCCGACTACCCTCCGGGCGATCCGACCGTTGGCGGTGCGCTGGCGATGATGTCGCGGGCCTTTCCGCGCGGTGGCCGCGACCTGGGATCACACGTCCGGCCGTTGCCGACCGACGGCAGTGTGCCGCACTTGCCGGGGTGGCGTGTGGTGCAGACACCCGGTCATACGCCCGGGCACATCTCACTGATCCGCGACGACGGTGCGCTGCTGGCCGGTGACGCATTGGCGACGCAGGACCAGGAAGTGTGGTCCAGCCTCGTGGTCAAGCCTCGAGAGCTGCACGGACCGCCGGCGCCACTTACCTATGACTGGGGTGCCGCTGTCAGTAGTCTCCAGGAGTTGGCAAGCCTGCGACCCACATCAATTGCGGCAGGACATGGGTTACCGATTGAGGGCGGCCCCGTCGCCGACGCGTTCGAAACTTTCGCGCGGACGTTTGCTCCCCCGCCCGATGGGCGCTATGTGCGACAGCCGCTCTTGTCTGACGACCACGGGCTCGTCCGAATTCCGCCACCGGTGCCGGACCCCCTGGGCGTCATGCTGCGGGCGGTGGCCGTCACAGCGGCAATCGGCTCAGTGGTCATGCTGCAAGTCAACAACCGGCGGAGGGGCTGAGCGGGTCCTCCCCGCCGGTCCTTACTGGCCGAGTTGAACCGTCAAGATAGTTCACCGCCAGGGCGTGGCTCACGGCCTGATCGCGTCCAGGAAACTGGTACCGTGCTTCAAGGGCGCGACGCCGAACACCGACGCCAGCGTCTGGCCCAGGTCGGCGAACGTCTCGCGCGTGCCGACATCGACGCCGTGCCGAACCCGCTTCCCCGTTAATAGCAGCGGCACATGCTCGCGTGAATGATCCGTACTCGGCGTCGTCGGATCGTTGCCATGGTCGGCAGTGATCACCAGCAAATCGTCCGGTCGAAGTTTCGGCAACAGTAGCGCGAGACGCCGATCGAAGGCCTCGAGGTTGCGCGCGTAGCCGACGACATCATTGCGATGCCCATAGACCGCATCGAAGTCGACGAGATTGGCGAAGATCAGTCCCGCGGACTGGCGCGTCATCTGGGCCTCGATCTTGTTCATCCCGTCGTCGTCACTGACCGTCGAATGTGCTTCACCGATGCCCTTGCCGGCGAAGAGGTCGTTGATCTTGCCGATCGCGGTCACCGGAATCGAGCGCGCGGCCAGCTTGTCGAGCAGCGTTTCGCCGCGCGGCGGCATCGCGTAGTCGTGACGATTCGCGGTTCGTTTGAACGCCCCGACCGGCCCAATGAACGGCCTGGCGATCACGCGCCCCAACCCCAGCCCTTCGACGGTCAGCTCGTAAGCGATGCGACACCACTCATACAACTGCGCGATCGGGACGACGTCCTCATGGGCAGCGATCTGGAACACGCTATCAGCGGAGGTGTAGACGATCGGCGAGCCGGTTCGCATGTGTTCGGGGCCGAGATCGTCGATGACCGCGGTCCCAGATGCGACGATATTGCCGAGGATCGGGCGGCCGATTCGCGCTTCGAACGCCGCGATCAGGTCTATTGGGAAGCCTTCGGGAAAGGTCGGGAACGGCCGGTCGATGACGATACCCATCAGCTCCCAGTGGCCGGTGACCGAGTCCTTACCCGCCGAGCGCTCGGCCATCCGTCCAAAGGCGGAGCGCGGTCGCGTCGCCACACGCACGTCCTGCAGCGGCGCGATGCGTGACAGACCCAGTGCGGCGAGAGTCGGAATGTTGAGCGGGACCGCGCGCGCAAGATTCCCGAGCGTATCGCTCCCCTGATCGCCATAGACGGGCGCATCCGGCAATTCACCGATGCCGACGCTATCCATGACGATCACGATCGCTCGGTTGAACATCGCTTGCTTTCGCCCAAAGATTCCGCGGCAGCGAAGCCACGGAGGAACGTCCGTGGTTCGACACGCCCGTCAGACCTCCGTGCTTCCGCGTCAGGGATGGTGGGATGAGAAATAGTTCGGCACGCTGCGCGGCGTGCGGATCGTCGCAATCGCGTGCTTGAAGATCAATTGATCCATGCTGCTGTGCTCAACGATCAGCGCAAAGCGATCGAAATTCTTGATCCGCGCTTCGAACTCACGGCCATCGAGCAGGTGGATCGTGACGGGCAACTTTTCGCGGCGCGCATAATTCAGGAACACGTCCTGGATATTCGGCGCACCGGTCTTCGTGTCTGGCATCAGCAGCAAGTCCCCAGTCGTTCAAAGCGCCAACGCGTGCAACACGCGGGCGTGCACATCCGGCGATTCGCCGGGACCGTCAAACCACATAAGGGTAGGCTCTTTGCGAAACCAGATCAACTGGCGTCGCGCGTAATGACGATTCTCGCGCACGATCAACTCGCGCGTCGCCGCCAGGTCGCGCACGCCGTGCAGGTAATCAATGATCTGGCGGTAGACCAGGCCGCCGAATGGCCGTGCAGTTTCGGGCACACCGCGATCCAGGAGCCGCCGCACTTCGTCGAGAATGCCGGCGGCGAACTGCGCCTCGACCCGGCGCGCGAGGCGCTCGGCCAGGAGCGCGGGCTCCAGGCGTAATCCAACCGCAGTGACGACGACGCCCGTCTCCAGTGGCGACACGGTGTCGGCGAAGTGCGCGGTGAGCGGCTTGCCCGTTTGAAAGAAGACTTCGAGCGCGCGGATCAGTCGTTTTCGATCGCGCGGCAAGATCCGGTCCGCTGACGCCGGATCGACCCGGCCTACCATCCGCCACAGGAACTCGACGCCGCGCCGGTCTGCGATCCGTTCGAAGCGATGGCGTAAGGCGTCGTTTTTGCCCGGTCCGGGGAACAGTCCACGGGTCAGCGCGCGGTAATAGAATCCGGTGCCGCCGACCAGGATCGGCAGGCGGCCACGGCTGTGGATGTCCCGGAGCGCGGCCGCCGCATCGCGACCGTAATCGGCCGCCGTGTATTCCACCGTCGGCTCGACGATGTCGATCAGGTGATGAGGGATTCCGCGCTGCTCAGCGGCAGGCACTTTGTCGGTGCCGATGTCGAAGCCGCGATAGACGGCCGTGGAGTCGCAGTTGACGATCTCGCCATCGAACTGCTCAGCGAGTGCGAGGCCAAGTGAGCTTTTACCGGTGGCGGTCGGCCCGAGAATCGCGATGACCCGCTTTATGTCGTGATGCGCCACAGCACGTAGCCGATCATCAGCGTGACCACGATCAGCAATCCGAGTTGCTGCGACCGGGTCGGCATTACTCTCCCCCGGGCGTGTCGTTGTAATAGAAAGTGACGGTAAAGAACGCTTTATCGGACGGATATTCCGGTGGCAGCGGTTCGGTCGGGTTGGAGGCGAGCAACGCGTTCATCGCCGCCGTGTTGAAGGACGCGACTGGCGAGGGCTGCACCACCTGCACGTCGGTCAGCGCACCGCTGCGATGGACGTTAAAGGTCAGAACGACCCGGCCGCGCAGCGTCATCGCGGCCTGTGGCACGAACCAGTTGCGGCGCACCTGCGAGACGAACCGCCGGATCCACGGACCGAACTCCACGCCTTTGGTATCGAACTGGAGCGGGCCCAGGTTCTGAGTCTGACCTTTGTCGTTACTGAACGATTCCTTGTCGACGTACTTCTGCAGATTGCGCAACGCCTCGCCGAGTGAGCCACCCTGTTGGCGCGGCGGCAGTGGGGTCGGGGCCATCTCCGGCCGCTGCGACGGGAGTTGCGGCAAACGTTGGGTGACGTCGGGCGTCGGCGGCTCCGCTGACGGTTCGGCCGGTCCACGGCCGGCGGCCCGTTCTTCAGGCACCGCTTCGGTTCGCTCCGGTGAATCGCCGCGCGCCGAGGGCAGCGGATTCGCGGAGATGGTCGGCGCGTCTGGGCTGCTCGCAACGCGATTCTTGTCGGAAGCTTCGGACATCTGCGGTGGCCGCGGCGCCTCCATGTCCTGGCGCGGTTGAACGAAGACAAACTGCGAGCGGTCCTCTTGCGGCGGCCGCGATTCGGCCTCGAGGGCCTCCGGACCGGGTTGGAACATCGGCAGCGTCGGCGCCAGCAGCATCAGGACGAACACGGCCACGTGCACACCGACCGACAGCAGTACGCCATCCCACTTGCGAATGGCGCCGCCCACCGGGTCGTAGGAGTCGTAGCGGCCGTCTAAGTCGAGGGGCATGGAGACTGTTTCAGTATGGCAGGTGCGCGGGTAGGCGGGTAGGCGGGTAGGTGGGTGGGCAGGTAGGCAGGTGGGCAGGTAAGCAGGTAGAAACGCCGTCACCTGCTTACCCGCTTACCTGCTTACCCGCTTACCCGCCCACCTGCCTTTCCGCCGTATACAGATAGACGACGCCGAAGGTCAGCGGGCTGCTCTTGACGTTGTTAAATCCTTCCCCGCGCAGGATGTCGGCAAAGGTTTCGCCCCACGGGAAGGCGCCGACCGAGGCCGGGAGATATGAATACGCAGCGTCGTGACGCGAGACGACGCGGCCAATGCGCGGGAGGATGTTGCGGAAGTACCACAAATATAGCGGCCGCACCGCCGGTAACACCGGCAAGCCGAACTCGAGAATGGCGAGGCGACCGCCCGGTCGCAGCACGCGCAGTAGTTCCCGACAAGCGACCTCTGGTTGCGCGACGTTCCGGATCCCAAACGCGATGGTCACCCCGTCAACCGAATTCGACGGGACCGGCAGACTCATCGCATCACCGCGCACACAATGCACGCGACCTGACAACCCGCCCGCGCCGGACTTGGTCCGCGCGCGGGTCAACATCGCGCCGGCGAAATCAATGCCCAGCACGCGTCGCGCGCCGTGCCGCGCACGCGCAGCCGCCAACGCCACATCGCCGGTTCCGGTGCAGACGTCGAGCAGCGTCTCGGTGCCGCTGAACTGAAGCGACCGGATGGCGCGCGATCGCCAGTAGCGATCGATTCCTCCCGACAGGACCATGTTGAGCAGGTCGTAGCGCGGCGCGATCGCGTCGAACATGCCCGAGATGCGATCGGGCGACTTATCGAGATCCGGTGTGCTCACTGCAGGTAGACGGCGACCGCCGTGGTGACGAAATAAAGAATGCCGACATAGCCATTGAGGTCAAAGGCGCGTTTCACTTGCGACAGGTCGTCGCCGCGGACCAGCGACTGTTCGTAGATCAACAGAATCGCGACCACCACGACGCCACCCAGATAAATCGGTCCCAGTGAAATGACCACGCCAAGAACAGCCATGCACAGCACGGTCGCCACATGCATCAGCCGCGAAATAATCAACGAGCGCGCAATGCCGTAGCGCACCGGGATGGAGCGCAGGCCGTTGGCGCGATCAAACGGCTCGTCCTGGCAGGCGTAGAGCACATCGAACCCGCCGACCCACAGACCAATCGCCGCACCCAGCAGCCAGGGCTCCCACCCCGCCCCACCGCCCCCCGCAAGCCAGCCGCCAACCGGGGCAACGGCCATTGCCAGCCCGAGAAACGCCTGCGTGTACGAGGTGTAGCGTTTGGCGAGCGAATACCAGAACACGATCGCCAGGGCCAGCGGTGAAAGCAGCGCGCACAAGGTGCTGATCTGCCACGACGCCCAGGCAAACACGAGCGACGAGACGGTGACAAAGATCGTGGCTTCGCGCATCGTCATGGCGCCGCGCGGGATTTCACGCATCGCCGTGCGCGGGTTCGCGGCATCAAAGCGCGCGTCGGCCAGGCGATTGAACCCCATCGCCGCGCTGCGCGCCGCCACCATCGCGACGATGATCCAGCCGACCCGCGCCCAGGTCAGCGGGTGTTGACGCGACGCCAGGAGCGCACCGGTCAATGCAAACGGCAGCGCAAACACCGAGTGCGAAAACCGGATAAACGAGAGGTAGGTTTGTAATCGCGCGGTCATGCCGTGACCCACGCAATCTGCCGTGCGGTGATGCCGCTCACTAGAAATTCTTCAACTGCAATCGCCGGCGCCGCGACCTGTCGATCGAGCGTCGACGGCAGCTCGATGGCAATCAACTCCGCGGCCTTGCCGGGCTCGATCGAGCCGATTTCGCTGGCAAACCCCAGTGCCTCTGCCCCGGCCAGCGTTGCGCTGTGCAACAGGGTCGCCGCCGGCACCCCCGGCGCCAGCGATCGCATTGTCTTGAGCTCGGCGAAGATGTTCAGATCGTCGACGCTGGCGAGACTGTCGGTCCCGACCGCGACCCGGACGCCGGACTCGTAAAATCGCGCAATCGGCGGCGCGCCGGCACCGACCCATTGGTTGCTGCGCGGGCAGGTGACGACGGTGCAGCCGAGTGTAGCAAGCCGCGACAGCGCCTCGCGACCAAGATGCACGCCGTGGACGACGAGCGTGCCTGAGTCGAGCATGTGCATGCGATCGAGATACTCCACCGGGCCACAGCCCGGGGTCGGCCAGTCGTCTCGCCACGACCCGACCAATCTGAGCAGGCCGGGCCACGGGCCGGTGCCCGACTCGAGAAATTGGACTTCGCCATCTGACTCGGCAAGGTGCACGCTCATGATCGGCGGGTCGTTGGCGTCGACGGCCGCGCGAATCGCGGTGAAGAGTTCAGGCGACACGGAATACGGCGCGTGAGGTGCCAGTGAGACCTTGACCCGGTTGCCCCCCTCTGTCTTCGCCTGTTGGCGTGCCGCTGCCGTGTCGGCGACGCTGCGGCCATGCGCGAGGTTGAAGCCGAGGAGTTCGTGGAAGACCAGCCCGCGCAGGCCGTGGTTGAGCAGCGGGATGATCGAGGTCAGCGAGTTGGTGATGTCACCAATCAGCGCCGTTCCGAACTCGCGCGCTTCGCGGCAGCCTGACCTCGACGCATCGATCATGCTCTGATCGTCGGCGCGCTCGCGGCGGCCGCCGCGCACCGCCATCAGCTGCTTGACCCAATCAGTGAAGACCGCCGCTGGGGGCACGTTCCCCCGCAGCCCGGATAATTCGAGGTGGGTGTGGGCATTGACGACGCCCGGCATCAGCGCCACCCGCCCAAGGTCGCGCACCGACCCGCCGGGTGGCGCGTCGGGCTCGCCGCCGACGCGTGTAATACGGCCGTCTTCAACCTCCACCCATCCGTCGCGCACAGGCGCCTGGGCCACCGGGCACACCCAGGCGGCCCGAAAAATGGTGCTCATTGAGGCGGACTTAAGTGGTTTGGCGCAGCCGCTTGCCGGCGGCGCTGCGTGCGGGATAATTCATCAGTTCGGCGGGCACCGACGTGTCGCCGTCGACCCGGGCGGTCGCCAATTCGAGCATGCGCGGCACGTCGCGCAAGCGGAACATCGGATCGCCGAGAATGTCGTAATGCATGTTGCGGCGCTTGGCGACGAAGCCGGCGTCTTCCACGTTGCGGACGATTTCGACTTCGTCCATGCAGTAGCTCGCTCCAGCGGCCCGGACGACGTTTTCCTCGATCATCACGCTGCCCATGTCATTCGCACCGAACGCCAGACTGAGCTGACCGACTTTGCCGCCCTGGGTCACCCATGATGCTTGCAGGTTGTCGAAGTTATCCAGAATCAGACGTGCCAGCGCCAGCGTTCGGAGGTATTCGATACCAGTCGCTTCGCGGCCGCCCCGTTCGGTGTGCTCGGGTTGGTAGCTCCAGGTGATAAACGCGGTGAAGCCGCCGGTTTCGTCCTGCACCTCGCGCAACCGGAACATATGCTCGAGGCGCTCTTCAACCGTCTCCACCGTGCCGTACATCATCGTCGCCGTCGTGCGCAGACCGGCGCGGTGCGCGTGGCGCATCACGTCGAGCCATTCATCCGCAGAGGCCTTGCCGTAGCAGTTGAGCAGCTTGCGGACGCGGTCGACCAGAATCTCGGCACCGCCGCCAGGGATGCTGTCGAGACCCGCGGCGATCAGACGATCGATCACCTCCGGCACCGGCAGCTTCGACATGCGCGAGAGATGGATGACTTCGGGCGGCGAGAGGGCGTGAAGCTTGAACTCGGGATAACGCGCCTTCACCGCGCCGAACAAATCCTCGTACCACTGAAGCGGCAAGTCGGGGTTGTGGCCGCCCTGCAGCAGCAGCTGGACGCCGCCGACGGCAATCGTCTCGTCGATCTTCCTGAAGATCTCGTCGAACCCGAGCACGTAACCTTCCGCGTGCCCGACTTCGCGATAGAACGCGCAGAAGTTACACCGCGCCACGCAGACGTTGGTGTAGTTGACGTTGCGGTCGATGATGTAGGTCACGACCGGTTCGGGGTGCTTGCGGGCGCGAACCATGTCGGCCATCCGGCCGAGCCAATAGGTCGGGGCCTGGTTATAAAGGAAGAGCGCCTCAGCCGGGTTAATCCGGCCGCCGTCCTCGATCCGCTGTTGCAGCGTCTGTAACGTCATAGACCGTGGCAGCTATTGCAGTTGGGCGCTGGGGCGCGGCGCAGAACCTTCAAACAGGCCCGACCCCTTTGTGGAAAAAGCGGAGGTCGCGCAGGCCCCGCGCGACGCCATGCTCGGCCGCGAGTTCGTGAAAGCGACGTAACCCGGCAACTTCCGCGTCGCCGAGGTGATATTTGAGATTATCACGCAGATACGGCAGCATTCGCGCTTCTGTCTCGCGGTCGCCACGACTCTCGGACCGGGCGATGGCTCCCAGGTCGGCGACCCCTCGGTCGCGCGCGGCGTTGAGTTCGTTGATGTGCTCAGCCTGAGCTACTCCTTCTCGGCCGCACCACATCGCGTAGACAAACGGCAGTCCGGTCATCGCCTGCCACTCGCTGCCCAGGTCGGTCTTGATGACGCCCTGCGCCTCGGCATCGATCACCAGGGCTGGGTCGCCAATAATCAGCGCCGCATCGGCACGTGCCAGCATGGCGGGCAGGTCCGGTTCGGCCGGCACAAACGCCGGCGCGATCTGCCAGCGTGTCGCGCACAGCACCCGGGTCAGCGCCACCGACGTGCGCGAGCTGGTATCAAGCGCGAGGGTCCTCACCTGGTCGACCGGCACTGAACTGAACAGCGCGACCGACGCGATCGGCCCATTCGAGGCAATAGCGACTCCGGGCACGATCCGATAGTCGCCGTGCAGATACTCAATCGCCGGGATGAGGCCAAGGTCGACATGGCCCTGGTGCAATAAGGCCGCGCATCGCGCCGGCACATCGAAGCGAAGCGAGAACAGGTCGCTGCGCTGGTCGAGACCCTGCACCAGCGGCTTCGTGTTGAGATAGGACACCGCACCGAGCCGAACGAGACTCATGCCTTCGGCCGATACTCCTGCGGGACGAAGCCCGCGGCCCGGATGTTTCGCTCAACATCTTCGACCGTCGAACGGCGATGCCCCAGCGCCGTGTCAGACGTCGCAGCGACGGCGTCGAGATGGTCGGCACCAAAGGTCAGTGCGACCTGCGCAAGTTTCGGACCGTAGAGACTCCAGTCGACTTCGATCGAGATCGACGCTCGACCCGGCTGCGGCTCTGAAAATGCCAGCCTCGCCATCGCCACCATCCGCACGTCGTCATAGCCCGTCGTCGGCTTATCAACAGGCGCGATACGCGGCAGCGGCGCAAATCGGCGGAGCGACGGATAGCGCGCGACCGCGGCGCGGACCACACCGAGCAACGGCAGCCGGTCGTCGCCGAGCGGGTGCGAGACCGTGACCCGCTGCGGCGGCAGACCGGCGTCGGTCAGAAGCTGGACTGAGCGCAAAAGATCCGCGACACGATCGGCCGGCAGTTCGGCGACGTCGGAGAGCCCGGCCGCCGCTAACTGCCGGATCACTTCAGGCACACTGCCCCATCCCGTTTGCGCACGTTCCTCGAGCTGCGCCATCGAGAATGCCGCAACACGACGCGCACCGGCAGCGCTGCGCAACGCACCGATCGCAGCCACTGCCTCGGCCAATGTTGACGGCAGTTCGTAGAGTCTCACCTCTGCCGCCTCATCGGGCACGGTCAAGCCACGGGTCAGGTCCGCGACGGTCACGACATGCACGCGCATGTAGGTGACGACATCTCCACCCAGGGCGCGACGCGCTTCGTCAGCCTGCATGCCGAGGCTCAAGATGTCGGTCGCCAGGCTGTCCTCGAGGTCAATCACGTGGCTATCTCCATACGCTCCACTATCCGCTCGGCCAGCGCCAGCGCCGCGCGGCCCTGTTGTCCGGTCACCACGGGCGGCCGGCCGTCGCGAATGGCGTCGACAAAATCCTCGAGCTCACGTTTAAGCGGTTCCTCGTGGGCAATCTCTATTCTGCCGCCCTCAATGCCGGGCATCTGCCCCGCCTTCGGGACCAGTCGCCACATCTCGACCTCCTGGGCGGCGTAATCGATCGACACGTAGGCGTCGCGCTGAAAGAACCGGATCTTACGGACGCGATCGCGGCTGATCCGGCTGGCGGTCAAATTGGCAATGCAGCCGTTGGCAAATCGCAAACGCACATTCGCGATATCGATCCGTGGCGTCAGCACCGGCACACCGACCGCTTCGATGCCGATGACTTCTTCACCAACGATATCGAGCACGACATCGAGATCGTGAATCATCAGGTCGAAGACGACGTCGATATCGAGACTGCGTTCGGGAAACGTGCCGAGTCGGTGCACTTCGATGAATCGGGGCTCATCGACCAGCGGCTTGACATACGCCACCGCCGGATTGAATCGCTCGGTGTGGCCGACAGCCAGCGTGGCGCCGCGCGCCGCGGCAATCTGCAGCAACCGGTCGGCCTCGGCGGTAGTCGCGGTCATCGGCTTCTCGACCAGGACGTGCACGCCGTGCTCGAGGAAGGCGGCCGCGATCTCGGTGTGCGCTTCGGTGGGTGCGGCGATGGTGACGGCGTCCACGCGGCCAAGCAATTCGCGCCAGTCGGCGAATGCGGTGGTGTGGCGGGCTGATGCAATCTCCTGAGCGCGCCCGAAATTGACGTCGGCGACCCCGATCAGGTCAGCGCTGGGCAGCTCCGCGAGAATGCGCGCGTGATGACGGCCGAGATGACCCACGCCGATAACGGCAATCCTCATCTCGGCCCTGTACTTTGATCGCTGGGCCCTGATCCCTGGGGCCTGGGGTCTGCCGGGCGCCCGACCACCGCGATGCCTGCTTCATTGGCCGACACGAAGAAGCGATCGCGGTCGAAAATCAGTGTCTTGCCGGCGTCGATCGAGAGGGTCGCCGCGCCCGTGCGGCGCATCGCCTGGATCGTCGCAAGACCAACCACCGGCACATCGAAGCGCATGTCCTGTTTTGGTTTGGCCACTTTGACGATGGTGCAGCCAAGACCGGCAAGCTCGCCGGCGCGACCGATCACTTCGTCCGTGCCTTCCATCGCTTCGACGGCAACTACCGCCTGATGCTTCACCGCAATGGTCTGGCCGATATCGAGACCGGCAATGGTGTCCGCCATGCGATACCCAAACGCGAGGTCTTTCTCCTGGTCCTCATCCGGGCTGCGCGTCGTCAGGACACCGGCGCTCGCCAGCAGCGGCGACAGCAGCGCGGTCGAATCGATCAACTCAATGCCGTTGTCACGGAGGAGATTTGCGGCCGCGGAAATCAGCGAGTCGGTGTTGCGAAATGGCAATCGCGCCAGTAACGACATCATCGTCAGATCTGGAACCACGCCGCTGAAAATCCTGGTGTGCTTGACCTGACCGGCCATCACCGCGTGTGTGACGCCTGACTCATTCAAGATGCGCAGGCTGGTCCCGAGGTGACCAAGCGAGACCCAATGGAACCCCACGGCGGGCATTTTTGCAGCGGCTTGCTCGAGCTCGGCGGAGGCTTCTTCCTTGAACGCCAGCACGGTGACGTCGTAGCCGAGAGCGCGAGCGGCGTCCAGCATCAGAAACGGAAAGCGACCATTACCCGCGATTAGCCCGAGCCTCATCGCGCGCTACTCGCCCGCTTCTTCGTCAGTCGCCTTTCCGCGCTTCAGAATGGCGCCGCGTGACGCGGTGCGGATAAAGGTCACCAGGTAGTCGACTTCCGGGCAGGACAGCGTCGGGTCGGTCTCGATCTTCTCGAGCGCCTGCGTCGCATTGAGCCGTGATTGCAGCAGGTAGCGATAGGCGCGCTTCAGTTTGGCCAGCGTGGCTTCGTCGAAGCCGCGCCGTTGCAATCCGATGGTGTTGAGGCCATACACGCGGCACAGTGCACGCGCGCCCACCGTTTTGGCAAACGGCAGCGCGTCCTTGGTCACCACCGAGTAACCGCCAATGAAGGCGTGACGTCCGACGCGGCAAAACTGATGGACCCCGGAGTAGGCGCTGACCGCCGCAAAGTCGTCGACCGAGACGTGCCCGCCGAGGGTCGCACCGGGTCCGAAGATGATTTCGTTGCCGACGTGACAATCGTGGGCCACGTGCACGTAAGCCATGAACAGATTACGGTCGCCGATCGTCGTGCGGCCGCCACCGCCGGCGGTGCCGCGATGGATGGTGACAAACTCGCGGAAGATGTTGCGCTTGCCGATCTCGAGGGTGGTCGGCTCGCCGCGATACTTCAGGTCCTGCGGCGGCAACCCGATCGATGCAAACGGGAAGAACTCGGTTTCGTCACCAACCGTGGTGTGGCCGTCGACGATGGCTGACGCGCCCACCTTGCAGCGTTTGCCGAGGACGACATGTTGGCCAATCACGGCATGCGGACCGACAATCGTGCCGGCGCCGAGACGCGCTGACGGATGCACGTGTGCGCTCGGATCGACCTGCGCTTCGTCATGATCGACCGACAGCACCAGTTCGGCCTCGGCCACCATCTGGCCTTCGACGGTCGCCGACGCCTTGGTGCGCACAATCGACCCGCGTTGCCGTCCCAGCTCCACTTCGAGACGCAGCCGGTCACCGGGTACCACCTGCTTGCGAAACTTCGCGTTCTCGACCCCACGCAGCGACACGCGGCCGGTCGGAATGAGCAGCGTCGCGACCTGGGTCAACGACTCAATCATCAGCACACCCGGCATGACCGGAGCGCCGGGAAAATGTCCCTGGAAAAATTCTTCGTTGACCGTCACGTTCTTGACCGCGACAATGCGGCGGCCCGGCTCGTGTTCGGCGATATCGTCAACCAGCAGCGAGGGATAACGCGACGACAGGCGGTCGAGAGTGCGGGGAATGGACACGGGACAGCTACAGAATAAGCTGAAAGTTTCCAGTTATCAGTAGCCAGTTCAAAGTGGCGCGGTGCCCTTTGAACTGACCACTGGCAACTGGCAACTTATTTGACGGGCGGCTTCGTCGTCGCGGGCGCCGACGGTGTTGAATCGAGCTTTTTGATCACGTCGAGCGAAATATCGAGGCTCGGATCAGCCCACACCAGACCGGAGTCAGGTCCGTTGAAAATGAAGTGCAGACCCTTCTCGGCGCCGACCTGAGCCAGCACCGGGGTGACGCGGCTTTCGAACTGCTGTTGCAGTTGCGTCTGCAGGTCCTGGATCTCCTGTTGCGCATCCTGGGTAAAGCGCTGCACGTCGGTGTTGATGCGCTCGGCCTGCTTCTGCAAATCGGCCTGCGCGGTTGCGCTCATGACCGACCCTTCCTTCTCGAGCTTGGCCTGCAGACCCTGCAGCTGCTTGTTCTTGTCATTCAGCTCGGCGGCGCGCTTCTGCTGCAGCGCCTGGATGCGAGCCGACGCGGCCTTGCCGTCCGCCGATTCGTTGGCGACGCGCTGCAGGACTACGTAGGCGAATCTGGCGCCCTCTGGAAACGGCTTGGCTGGCGGGGCCGGGACGGCCTGGGCAGGAGCGGGGGCTGGCTTGGCGGTCGGTGCCGTGGGCTGAGCTGGCGCCGGGGCCGGAGTCTGAGCAAAAGTAGGCGCGCCGGCCAGCATCACTGCGGCGGCCACGCCGAAGACAAAAGCGTTCATTACAGTCAGTCCTTTCAATCGTTCGTGAAGGGGGAACCAGTTTACGTTAGGGATGCACAACCGTGATGACGTAACTCACCGGCTCGGTGATATTGCCGACGTCGTAAATGCGCACGCACAAGGTCGCCAGTGACGACACCCCGCCATTGACGGCCGTCGACTGAGTCGCATTGTCCTTGGCCAAGACGATGGAACAGACGCCGGTAAGGTTGAGCGTGCCGATGCTCAGGCCGACCACTAGCGTGCTATCCGGCGACAGGGTGGTCAGTGTCGCGGTCAGATTGCCGCTCGCTTGCGAAGAAAACGCGTGCGTCGCCGCCCCGTTGCGATTGATCGTCCCCGAGAACACTTCGGTGATCGTCGTCGGCGTGGCCGGCGTCGGGCTGGTCGGTGTCTCTTCTTTTCCGCACGCGGCGACCAAGAGCACAATGGCCGCGCACACTGTCAGTTGAATCAATCGATACATCAGTCGTTCCGTGTTTCCGTGTTTCCGCGTTTCCGCGCTGTTGTTTTCCGTGCTTCCGTGCTTTAGAAGGTGGTGCCGACGGCAAACCGAAAGGTGAAGCGCTTGGCCGGCTGGAAGTTGTTGTCGAGCACGCCGAGGCGGCTCGGGTTGTGCGCGAAGATCAGGCGGAACGGCACGTTAAGCACCGGCATGAAGAAGCGAATCTCCGCGCCGGTCGACATCTTGAACGCGTGGGTTTGGCCGGTGACTTCGGTGGTGGCTTCCGGCGCGCCTGGAACTGTGATGCGCGTGGTCGCCAGCGGGTCAAACAGCACCGGTGACGGCGGGGGGACGAATCGGAGGACGTCTTCCTTCCACGTGAATGACTGGCCGATATTGCGGACCTGTCCGGCGTCGGCGAACAGCACCAGTCGAACCGGTCCAGCGATCGTGATCAGATATTCGGCGTTGACCAGCAGGCTCTTATTGCCGCCGAGCACGAGCTGGGTGTTGGTGTCGCGCGGGCCAATCGAGCGGATGTCGAACCCGCGGATGCTGTATTCACCGCCAAGGAACAAGCGCTCGAAAATCGGCAGAATCGTCGTTGACCCGTAGGGTCGGATGTATTCGAACTGCCCGCGGAAGCCGAACGAGGTGCGGGTGGTGTGACGGAAGAACCCGACCGCCTCGGCGCGCGGCTTGACGAAATTGGTATTGCCCCCCAGACCGGCAAAGTCCGCCGACAGCGACAAGCGGCGGCCGGTGCTTGGGAAGATTGGATTGTCGATGGTGTTGAAGACGTAGCTCGGCGCCAGCTTGCTGATCGTCCGCTTCCCGCGCTGACCGATCAGCAGGGAGTCGACGAGAAACGGATTGCTCCGCAACACGTTGAGCAGGTCGGGGGTGAGTTGCGATGGATCGTCGAGCGAGATCTCTCGGCAACCGCCTTCGCGGAAGAAGCAGCTGGAATCGAAGAACGCTTCATTCAGGCCGCTGACCTGCGTGCCTTCGTAGCTATAGGTCACGAACAGCCGCGAAAAGTCGGCGACCGGGAATCCCATCAGCATGTTGCCGCCGGTCGATTCCTGCGTGAACTGGTTGATGTACTGCAGCTTGCGCTTGTAAATGTCCACGCCGCCGGTGATGTTGCGGTCGAACAGGAATGGCTCAGTGAAAGCGAGCTGATAATTCTCAGCGCGTGAGCCGGCCTGGAGCGACAAGGTCAGCGACTCACCACGGCCGAGGAAATTCGAAGTCTGAAACGAGAGCTGTCCGAAAAAGCCTTCGAACTGCGATACGCCGGCGCCGAAAGTCAACTGATTGCGGTTCTGCTCTTCCAGCTTCAGCGTGACGTCAACTTCGTTCTTCGAGTTGACGGTCTTCTGGACGTCGACCGCATTGGGCGACTGCTCGAGGTTCTGGAAATAGCCAAGCTGATTCAGCCGGCGAATGCTGTACTTCAGCGCTTCAGTGCTGAACACGCCGCCTTCGACGAGCCGCAACTCGCGACGAATCACATTGTCGCGGGTAGTGTTGTTACCAGTGAAGGTAATACGATTGACGAAGTACTGTTCGCCCTCGGTCAGCCGCATCGTCACGTTGACGGTGGGCTCGGCTGGGCCGGCGACCGGGCCTTCCGCCGGCTCCTCGAATTTCATATCGGGGAAACCGGTGAATTCGAAGTAGCCGCCGCCGCCGTAAATTTCGCGCGCTTTTTCGAACCCTTTGCGGACGCTCTTCTCCGAGTAGTACTCGCCCGGCTTCAGCTTGAAGAGCGGCTGCAGGAACTCGGTTTTGACCACCGTGTTGCCTTCGAAGGTAACCTGGCCGACCTTGTAGCGCGGCCCTTCGGTGACCGGCACGCGCAGTTGCACCCAGCGCGTTTCCTTGTCCGCCGAATCCTCCATGGTCTTGATTTCGGGCGCACCGACGCGGGCCTGGATGTAGCCCTTCTCGCGGTAATACTCTTCGACTTTTTCGGCGTCTTCTTCGAACTTCGTTTCCTGATACGTGCCGCGCCCGGTGATGAAGGACAGGAACCAGTGTTCCTTGGTTTCTTTCATCCGGCGCTTGAGACTGCCGTCGCTGACTTCTTCGTTGCCGACGAACTCGATGTCGCGGACTTTGACCTTGGGACCTTCGGTGATATCGAAAATCACTTTTGCCAGTTTCGGCCCGCCGGGTAGCTCTTCGACGCGCGATTTGACCTCGGCGAACTGATGGCCTTTTTCCGCCATCAGGTTACGCAAGATGCCTTCAACCCGGCGAACGGTGGACTGGTCGAGGAAGGAATCGAGACGCAGCGCGACGCCGGCCTCCTTCATCTTCTCGTCGATCTTGGTGCGATCGACCTTATCCGACGGGTTGTACTCGACGATCTTCACGCGCGGCCGTTCTTCCATGTGAAAGATGATCCGCTTGCCCAGGACGCCGTTGTCATACGGGGCGTCAAGGACTTCAATGCGCAAATTGTCGAGGAAGCTGGTCGCCCACAGGCGCTTGAAATCGTCGAGCAGGAGGCGCTCGGTCTCTTCCGTAAATGGCACCCACACCCCGTCGGCCGATCGGCTTGGCTGGGTCTGGATGTAATAGAGATAGGTCTGCGGCTCGATCAACGATTCGTTGACGGGCTCGAAGCGCAATTCAATGAAGCGGACCAGCGGCCCGCTGCCGGCGGGCGGCTGACGAAGAGTCTGGGTGACGGCGGGTTGCGCCGAATTGACCGCCGGCTGGCCCGGCGTCTGAGCTGCCTGTGCAGGCCCGGTCCAAAGTCCGAGCGCTAAGAGGGCCGCGCCGACCACACCTAAAAACTTGAATTTCATAATCATCAGGCCTCAGGCCTCAGGCCCAGGCCCCGTTCAGATCGGGACAGGTCAACAAACCACTAAGTTTAGCAGGAACTGAGGCCTGGGGCCTGATTCCTGGGCCCGCTCCGTGGCCTGATGACTCAGACGTTAGTGGACAGGCGGCGGCCTGCCGCCACCGGCTCGCCGGCGGGTCGATAAGCCAATTGGCCGTTTTCCATGTAGACCTCGACCTCGCCGCCCAGCAGATGCCCGCGAATCAGCTCTTCGGCAAGCGGGTCTTCGATATATCGCTGGATCGCGCGCCGCAACGGCCGGGCGCCGTACGACCGGTCCTTACAGGTGATGTCGATGATCCAATCCGAGACGTCCTGGGTGAGCACCACCAGCATGCGCCGGTCGGTCAGGTTGGCATTGAGCTGTTCGAGCAGCAGCGCCAGGATCAGCCGCAGGTCATCGTCGGACAGCGCTTCGAAGACGATGAGTTCGTCGACACGATTGACAAACTCGGGATTGAAGGTGCGCTTGACCTCGCCAAGGACCATCTCTTGGACGTTCTTCTGCAGCTCGCCGGAGTCGTTGGACTGAAAGCCCATCGATGCCTTCTTCTGGATGAAGCGGGCGCCAATGTTCGAAGTCATGATCATGATCGCGTTCTTGAAGTTGACGCGATTACCCAAGCCGTCGGTCAGGTGGCCGTCTTCAAACACCTGGAGCAGGATGTTGAAAATATCCGGGTGCGCTTTCTCAATTTCGTCGAGTAACACGACCGAATACGGATTGCGCTTGACCTTCTCGGTGAGCTGACCACCTTCCTCGTGGCCGACGTATCCCGGAGGCGAACCGATCAACTTGGAGACCGAGTGCTTCTCCATGTATTCCGACATGTCGAAGCGAATCAGCGCGCCCTCACTCCCAAACAAGAACTGTGCGAGGGCGCGCGCCAGTTCGGTTTTGCCGACGCCAGTCGGTCCGAGGAACATGAAGCTCCCGACCGGGCGGTTCGGATTTTTCAACCCGGCCCGTGAACGGCGAATCGCACGCGACACCGCGGAGATCGCTTTCTCCTGGCTGATCACGCGGCGATGGAGCTCAGCCTCCATGCGCAGCAGCTTGTCGCCTTCGTCCTGATTAATCGACGACAGCGGCACGCCGGTCCACTTCGACACCACGTCGTCGATCTCGCTCTTGCCGACGACGACCCGACGCGCGTTGGAGCGGACGTCAAACTTTTCGCGGACGAACTGCAGATTTTCCCGCGCGACCTGTTCCTGCTCGCGATAGAACTGCGCCTTGTCGAAATCTTTGGCCGTGACCGCGCTCTCCATCTGCTCGACGGCGACGCGGATGCTCTTGTTGATCTCGCCGAATTCGTCGCTGTAACCGGCTTCGCGCAACTTGGCGCGGGCACCGGCTTCGTCAACCAGGTCGATCGCCTTGTCCGGCAAGAAGCGATCGGTAATGTAGCGGCTCGACTGGTAGACCGCGGCTTCGATCGAATCGCGCGTGTATTCGACGTGATGGAACGTCTCGTAGCGGTCCTTGATCCCCATCAGGATCTCGATCGTCTCGCGCTCGGACGGCGGGTCGACCTTGATCGCCTGGAAGCGGCGTTCGAGCGAGCGATCCTTTTCGATGTACTTGCGATACTCCGCAGGCGTGGTTGCGCCGATGCAGCGGATCTCACCGCGCGACAGCGCCGGCTTGAGGATGTTGGCCGCATCGAGCGATCCTTCGGCCGACCCGGCGCCGACCAGCGTGTGCAGCTCGTCGATGAACACGATGATGTTGTGGTTGTCGGTCAGTTCTTTCATGATCGCCTTGAGGCGTTCTTCGAACTGGCCGCGATACTTGGTGCCGGCCACAATCAGCGAGATGTCGAGCGCCAGGATGCGCTTGTCGGCCAGGAAGTGCGGCACGTCCCCGTAGACAATCTTTTGCGCGAGGCCTTCGACAATGGCTGTCTTGCCGACGCCGGGCTCGCCGATCAGTACCGCATTGTTCTTGGTGCGGCGGCACAGCACCTGCTGCACCCGTTCGAGCTCGTAGCTGCGGCCGACCAGCGGATCGAGCTGGTTCTTCATCGCCGCTTCGGTCAGGTCGCGACTGAACTCGGCGAGCAGCGGCGTCTCTTTGACCCGGGTCAGGGTCGTCTTCTCATTGAGCAACTGGACGATGTCCTCGCGAACCTGATGCAGGCGCATGCCTTTTTCCATCAGAATGGTCGCCGCGACCGATCGCTCTTCGCGAAGGATCCCGAGCAGCAGGTGCTCGGTGCCGATGTAGTTGTGCAGCAGCCGATCGGCTTCTTCCGCGGCAAACTGCAGGACCCGTTTGGTCTCGGCGCTGAACGGGATTTCGACCGAGGTCGACACCTTCTCGCGAAACACCGTGCGGCCTTCGATTTCTTTGCGAATGTTCTCGAGGGAGAGGTGGGAGCGCGCGAAAATACGGCTGGTCAGGCCCTTGCCTTCGCGGATCAGGCCGAGGAGCAGATGCTCCGTCTCGATCGAGATACTCCCGAGCTGGCTCGCTTCGTAGCGGGCAAAAAACAACACCCGCCTCGCTCTTTCCGTGTACCGCTCGAACATCCAGGCGCCTTATTTCATGAAGAAAACCGCGGGACAACGACCCGAGCTTTCGTTCCATTATACGGCATCAGGCGACGGTTCGGGATCAGCCGATCACGCTAAGTTCATGCCACTGTAGGTTTTACCTCCGCCGGAGCAAATCCGCGGGAGCCGTTGCCGGGCCGACCGCCGGACCCCGCACGGCAGACTAAAACCGGCGAACCAGCGCGATGCGCGCCGCGCGATACGTCTCTCTGCGGAAACTGTGCTCCTCGGCGGTGACTCGCAGCCAGGTGTTGTCGCCAAAGGTGACCTGCCCGTGGACCCCGAACTGGCGAGTCAGGTAGACCGCGCGCTCCGCGGACGCCCCGCCGAAGGAGTACGACTCCCCTGCCACCGAAAATCCGACGAAAGGATACAACGCCAACTCCGGCCTCAACTCGAGCTTCTTATAAATCTGGCCACCACCCAACACATACCAGCCCCCATCGTCGGCCCCGAAGTCGTCGTAGAAGTACTGCGCTTGCACGGCGAAGCTCACCGGGGTGCCGTCGTCGTCTTCCTTGAACAAAAAGTAGCGGACAAATGGCGTCCATTCCGTAAAGGTGCTGTCGTCTTGCCCGCCCAAGTCAACGTTGTAGCGGTTGTAGCCGAAGCCGACATCCCAGCGCCCATCGAGCGACGCGCCAGCATGCGTTTCGACACCATTCGAGAACGGACCGACCGACCACCCCACCGAGCCTTCGGCGGCGCGCTCGCCTTGCAGGATGAACAGCGACTGCGCGCGGACCGCCAGCGGCATCACCAGCGCGAGAAGGATGGTCAGGAGCAGCATACGCATGCGCTGATCCTACCGGCAGGCGCGCGAATTCTCCAGCGCGCTTAGCTGCGCGAGACGACGCGGAGTTCGTGGCGGGCGGCCGGGGCGCGCGACGCGTCGGTCGTGACGGTGCGGCTGTCGCTGTCGGCCAACCCTGCGGCCATCGCTGTCGCGAAATGCGGGGCAATCAGTTCGAGGCGCCGGCAACGTTCTTCGGCGAAGGCTTCTGCGGCGTACAGCGTCATGACCGCGACGACGCCGCCGTTGGCGACAAGCGGCACCGCGACCATAAACTGAAGCGCCCGATCGGCGGTGTTCGGCAAGTCGAGTTCGGCTTGCGCGTTTTCCATCGCGCGGCCGTTTGCCGCGACCCACCCGCTAACGCGCTCGCCGACGCCCATCGCATGGCCGGCCAGTTGCGCCGCCGCCGGGCCTGCGGTGTAGGCCGCTGCGATCGACGCGCGTGCGGCGTCGATGGTGTAGATCGCCAGCGTCGCCCCCGGCGCCAACTGTCGCAAGTGGCCCCACGCGAGTGACCCGATGTCGCCGACCGTCGACGTTCGTGACGCGACGCGCGCCAGGCTGACAAACGCCAACATCTCCTCCGACCCGTCAATCGAGGTATCGGCGGGCTCGGCCGCCCGCTCCACCGGCGCCGCAGTACGCACCGCTCGGCGAATGCGGCTGACGGCGTGTTGCACGCCGGGCTGTAGCGCGGCGGCGGGCGCAATCGCGCGATGCACACGCAGGAACGTGTCGACAACAGCCGGGTCGTACATCGTGCCGCGTCGCTCGATGACGATCTGCAACGCGGCGTCTTCGGTCATCGCCTTCCGATACGGGCGGTCCGAGGTCAGCGCGTCAAAGCAGTCGACCACCGACAAGATGCGGGCGCCGATGGGAATGTCTTCGCCGCGCAACTGCGCCGGATAGCCGGTGCCGTCCCAATTCTCGTGATGGGCACGAACGATCGGCACGACCGGATACGGGAATTCGATCGACGACAGGATGTCGGCGCCGACCTCGACGTGCAGCTTCATCGTCTCGAACTCGTCGACGGTCAGTTTGCCTGGCTTATTGAGAATGTGCTCCGGCACCGCGAGCTTGCCGGTATCGTGTAAGAGCGCCGCCGCTTCGATCGCTTGCAGCGTGTCCGCGTCGGTGATGCCCAGCGCCCGTGCCAAACCCAGCGCGTAGGCCTGGACGCGGTGGATGTGATCGCTGGTGACACCGTCCTTGGCTTCAATCGCCGTCGAGAAGGCGTCGATCGTCGACAGATAGAGACCGTTGATCTTGGTGACGTGCTTTTGCGCGTCTTCGACTCGACCCAGCCACGAGCGCATCGCCAGGTAGCAGATGCAGATCAGTGGCATGACGGCGGCGATTGCCGTAAGGCCGGCGTAGCGAATCAGCACGATCAGGAAAAACGACGCCGAGGCGGCGGCAAAATAGTTCAGCGAGATGATCGCGAAGTGGTCGCGCCACAGCGTGATGGCCGGGATGCGCTTGTCCAGGCTCAGCGCAACAGCGGTCATTCCCGAGTTCAGCAAAAAGTAGACGCAGGCCATCGCGGCGAGCGGCAGAATGATCGACGCGCCAAGCGCCCCACGCGTGTCGGTCAACGGCGAGGCGCCCGACAACGCGTAATACAACTGCGCGCCGGCCCACAACGACAATGCCGAACTCGTCGGGTTGAACAACAGGTGAAGGCGGCGATGACGGCGGCGCCAGGTCATCACCAGGCTGTCCAGTGCGATCGCCACTGTCGCCGGCGCCGGTCCAAACAGCAGCACCGACGTAAAAAAGAACGTATCGGAAATCGAGAGATGCGCCGATACGCCCGGAACCTTGAGCGCAAACGTCGCGGCCAGCAGCGCCAGCACGCCCAGCGAAATCCAACCGACCGGGTATGCCGTCGACGGCAAGGCCGCAGCGGAATAGACCACCACCAGCGCGCCAATCGCAATGATCGGCGTCGTGAATGCGATCAACGCGCGCGATGGGGGTCGTCGAGGGGTCGGCGTCGCGGACATATTCAGCTAGCGCGACTCGCCCTTGATCACCGTGTCCGCCCAGATAATCTGCTGGCCTTCGTCCATGTCCGAATCAGCCCAGATAATCTGCTGGCCTTCCGAGTCATAAACCTGATCGGCCCAGATGATTTGATCGGCCCAGATGATCTGTTGCCCTTGCGCGTCGTAGAGCCGCGTGCCCCAGATAATTTGATTCGGCGGAAGCGACGCAATCGGATTACTCAATCCGAGCAGATGCAGTTGACCCCAGGCGAGCTGTGCTGGATTCAGCAAGCCGAGCACCGATTCCAGGACGCCGAGCAGACGGATCCCGGTGCCGTGATAGATGCGGTCCGCCAGCGTGCCCGAGTCCCAGAACATCGCGCCACTCGGCGTGACCAGCAGGTTGCCAATCACGCTCGTGGGCAACAGCGACGACAGCGTGTTGCCGCCTGATCGCCGCGCCGACCACAGATTGACGTTCCCCGCACCAGACGCCATCAAGCCGTCATTGGGCATGAACGACGACGTGGTTTGCAGCACCGCCTTGACGCGTGCCGGCGTCAAGGTCGGTGTCGCTTCGAGCAGCAGCGCCACGCCGCCGCTGATCATTCCGGCGGCCATACTGGTGCCGCTCATCGCCGAATAGGCGTTGTTGCCGCTGCCCGCCACGTGCAGGTTCGAATAGTTGCGTGCGATGAACCCGCCGGAGGCCTCGAGCGACACGATCTTGTTGCCGGGGGCGACGAGATCGGGTTTGACGACGAAGTCAAACGCCGTCGGCCCACGCGAACTGTAGGTGGTCACCGTATCGTCCGAGCGCGCAACAGTGCCCCAAGTGTTCAACGCGCCGACCGTCAACGCATACGGCGAATTCCCGGGCGAGGTGATGCCGCCGAGCACCGACTGTCCCGTCGCGGTCTTGCCGCGGTTGCCGGCGGAAGCGATGACCACCACGCCCGACTCGACGACGCGCTGCACCGACGAGCACAGCGGGTCGAGGGCACACGGCCCTTGCACCGCGTGGCCGAGCGAGACGTTGACGACGCGAATGTTGTAACGCGTGCGGTTGGCGATGATCCAGTCGAGGCCGGCAACCACGCCACTGGTCAGGCCCGTGCCATCGGCGCCGAGCACGCGAACGTTAATCAGATGTGCGCCGGGAGCGACTCCGTTGCTGTACGACGACGTGACTCGCGTCGTCGATGTCGTGACGCCGGCGATAATGCCCGCGATATGGGTGCCATGGCCGAACTCATCGGCAACG
This sequence comes from Vicinamibacterales bacterium, assembly GCA_035575715.1. Classification (GTDB taxonomy): domain Bacteria; phylum Acidobacteriota; class Vicinamibacteria; order Vicinamibacterales; family UBA2999; genus JACCSI01. The sequence continues at coordinate 80,066 of DATLXN010000020.1, forward strand.
CTCGGGTCATTGAGAAGAAAGCTCGCCGCGGCGACGACCTTGTTGGTCAGCGCCTTGTGTGCGGAGATGCCCGAATCGACAACGGCGACGCCGACGCCGCGCCCGGTCACCCCGGCGATCGCGCCAAGACCGAGTAAGCCGCCTGACGTGCCGGCCCGAGCCTGGTCGGCGGCCATCGTTTGATCTGACACCGTCATCGTGCTGACCACCGGCACGTCGCGAACCAGCGCGGCGATGGCCGATTCCTGCTGCAGCGCTGCGACCTGCTTGGCGGTGGCGTTGACGACGACGAAGCGGTCGAGCGTCTGCTCGATCGGGACGCCGTGGCGCGCCGCCGCCGCGCGGATCCGGGCGACGTCGCCCTGCAGAATCACGCGCGCCGGGGCATGCGGTGCGCGCCGCAACTGTGCAATCAAGTCCATCGAGACGAGCGCCCGAGGCGCTTGCCGCGCCGTGACGGCGACCGTGTGCAGACCAACGACGATAGCAAGCGCACAAATGGGAAGCAGGATGGAGGGAGTTCGTTTGTTGGGCATTGGAACTTATCAGCAGCCAATCGATGGTCTTTTAGAGGACACAGAAGCGCTTAAACGCTCGCAAATCCTACGCCACCCTCGGGCAAAGGGCGGGAAGCGAGGTAAGTTATTGCAGGGGCTGGAGATCGGTCGTGCGACCGAGGTAATGACGCATATGCAACAGTGCGCCATTGCAGCGCAGATATCACGTAAACGAGGCGTTTATTGACTATTAAGTTGCTGAGTATAAATGAGTTAGATTGAAATGTTCCGAAATAGGGCAGTCGAGACGCGAATGGCACACTCAGGCCGGTCCCGGGTTAGCGCCTTGCCGATCACAGGCGCGGATTATTAGCTACAGCTGCACTGGGCGCAATGCCCCGCCTTCGAGCCGGAGGATGCGATCGCACTGTTGCGCCAGGCGGGGATTGTGCGTGGCAATGATCGCAGTGAGGCCAAACTCGGCGTGCATCTCGCGCAGCAGCGCGTGCAAGGAGTCGGCGGTGGTCTCGTCGAGGTCACCGGTCGGCTCGTCGGCGAGCAGCAACGATGGCTGCATCACCAGGGCGCGGGCGACCGCGACGCGCTGTTGCTCGCCACCCGAGAGCATCCCAGGCCGGTGATCAAGACGCTCGCCCAAGCCCACTCGGCGCAGCAGAACGTCGGCGCGCGGCCGCGCCTCGGCGACCTTCATGCGGGCAATCCGCATCGGCATCTCGGCGTTCTCGATCGCGGTGAACTCCGGGAGCAGATGATGAAACTGAAAGACGAACCCGACGTGACGGTTCCGAAAGGCCACCAACTCGGCGTCGGTGACGGTGGCCACGTCGACATCGCCGACTTTCACTTGCCCGGAATCCGGCCGATCCAGCCCGCCCAGCACGTGGAGCAAGGTGCTCTTCCCTACCCCGGAGGCGCCCATCACAGCGACCATTTCGCCCTTTTCGACCGCGAGGTCAAGGTCGCGGATCACGTGGAGCCGGTTGGTGGCCACCAGGTAGGACTTGTTGAGGCCGCGCGCCTCTACAAAGGCCATGAAGGACTCGTTGAATGGAGCTTATTCATAGCGCAACGCTTGCGCCGGATCGAGTTTGGCGGCTTGGCGCGATGGATAGAGTGTGGCGAAAAAGCAGACGACCACCGCGCCAACGACGATCAGTAACAGGTCCCAGGGCAAGACGCGGAATGGCAGATAGGTGACCTGATAGACGTCGCCGGGGATGCCGATCACGCGGTAGCGATCCATCAAGTGGGAAATGCCGGCGCCGAGCGACGCGCCGACCAGCGTTCCCAGCGTGCCAATCACCAATCCCTGGATCAGGAAGATCAGCATCACGCTGCGCGACGACGCGCCCATCGTCTTGAGAATCGCGATGTCGCGCGTCTTTTCCATCACCAGCAGGATCAGTGACGCCACGATGTTGAGCGCGGCGACGCCGACGATCAGGCCGATACCGATGCCCATCGCGATCTTCTCGAGATAGAGCGCGGAATAGAGCGACCGATTCATGTCCGACCAGTCGGTGGCGACGTATTGCGATCCCATCGCGCCCGAAATGTCGTCGGCGACCGCCGGCGCGTCGTAGATGTCGGTGACGCGCAACTCAATGTGGTCGACCTGCGTCGTACCGAGCAACCGATTGGCGTTCTCGATCGAGACGAACCCGTAGGCCGAGTCGAATTCCAACAGGCCAAGCCGGAATGTGCCGACCACCTGGAACCGCCGTTGCCGAGGCACCATCCCCATCGGCGTCAACGGCCCCTGCGGGGTGATCAACGTGACAGTGTCGCCGAGAGCGGCGCCCATCGCATTGGCGAGGTCGTCGCCGAGCACAATGCCCGGCAGCGCGTCTTGGTCCGTCGGGATGATGTTATCGAGGCCGCCGGCGGTCATCGACCCGGCAATCTCGGTCACCTCGCGCTCGAGCACCGGATCGATGCCTTTGAGCGTGATGAACGCGTTGTCGCCGCGTTCGCTCGACGCCAGGGCCTTGCCGAGCACCGCCGGCGCGGCACCCGTCACCCCCGGCAATTGTTTCAGCCGCGACGCTTCGGCGCGGTAGTCTTCGATACCGCCGGTCTTCCAGACATAGACGTGCGCCATCGCGCCGAGAATACGGTCGCGCAGCTCCTGCTGCAGCCCGGTCATGATCGCGAGGGCGATGACCAGCGCCATGACGCCGACGGTCACGCCGAATGTCGAGACCAGCGAGATCACCGAAATGAACACCTGTCGCCGCTTGGCCAACAGGTAACGCAAGGCGATCTGCAGTTCGAAGGGCATTATGTGGTGCCGGTCCCGGGGCTAGAACCTGTGCCTGGTGCCAGTGCCGGTATCGCGGCCATCACGGCGTCGTCACCGCTGCGTGGCCGCATCAACGGAAACAGGATGACATCGCGGATCGTCGGCGAATTGGTCAACAACATGACCAGGCGATCGATACCAATGCCCTCGCCGCCAGTCGGCGGCAGGCCGTACTCGAGTGCGCGAATGTAATCCTCGTCCATCTCATGCGCTTCCTGGTCGCCGCGCGCGCGATCCGCGAGCTGGGCTTCGAAGCGGCGCCGCTGCTCCGCCGGGTCGTTCAGTTCACTGAAGGCGTTGGCGATCTCCATGCCGCCGGCGTAGAGCTCGAATCGTTCGACGGTATCCGGATCGTCAGCCCGCTGCTTCGACAGTGGTGATACTTCAGTCGGATAGTCGTAGACAAACGTCGGCTGGACTAACGAGTCTTCCACGAACTTCTCGAAAATCTCGGTGGTGATCTTGCCGGGCCCCCAGCCTTTTTGCACCTCCACGCCGAGCTGCCTGGCAAGGTCGGTGACCGTCGTGGCGTCGCGGAGCGCGGACTCCTCCACGGTGACGCCCTGGGTGTGCGCCGCGCTGACGACAAGGCTGCGGAAAGTCTTGCGCTGGAACGGCGCCACAAACGAAATGGTCTGCTCGCCCCAGGTGACTTCGAGTTGACCGACGGCCTTCTGCACCGCATACGACAACAATTGCTCGGACAGGTCCATCAGGTCGTTGTAGTCGGCGTAGGCCCAATAAAACTCGAGCATCGTGAACTCGGGATTCCAGCGATAGCCGATCCCCTCGTTGCGGAAGTTCCGATTGATTTCGAAGACCCGCTCGATGCCGCCGACCACTAACCGCTTCAGATACAGCTCCGGCGCGATGCGCAAATAGAGCTTCATGTCGAGCGCGTTGTGATGGGTGATGAAGGGCCGCGCCAGGGCGCCGCCGGCAATCGGCTGCATCATCGGGGTTTCGACTTCGAGAAAACCGTGGCCGACCAGGAAGTCCCGGATGGCGCTGATCGTGCGGCTGCGAATCTCGAACACGCGACGCACATCGGGATTCACCACCAGATCGAGGTAGCGCTGGCGATAACGGATCTCGACATCCTGCAGCCCGTGCCACTTCTCCGGCAGTGGGATGAAGCACTTGGCGAGAAACTCGAGGCGCGCGGCCCACACCGACAGCTCGTTGGTCTTGGTCCGAAACAGATGCCCCGACACACCGATGTGATCGCCGTAATCGAGCAACTTGGAGAGCGCATAGTCACGCTCGTTCAGTGCGTCTTGCCGGACGTAGACCTGAATGCGGCTGCGGCCATCTGACAAGACGAAGAAGCTGGCCTTGCCAAAGCTGCGAATGCTGATGATCCGGCCGGCCGTTGTGGTCTCGACGCGGGTCCCTTCAAGTTCCTCTTTTGCGCGCGTGCCGTGCGCCTCGACCAGGGCGGTGACGGTGTCCGACGATTGGAAGCGATTGGGATAGGGACGGATCCCGAGTTGCGTGATCGCCTCGAGGTTGGCCTTCCGCTGATCGGTCTGATTCGCTTCGCTCGACACTACTCGATGACCTTTCCTTCGTCCTTCAATCGTTTGAATACCCCGTCAAGGACACCATTGACGAATTTCGCCGCTTCGTCACCGCTGTACTCGCGAGCGAGCTCGATTGCCTCGTCAATCACGACGCGGGGCGGTGTCCCCTGGTGCGACACCAGTTCGTGCACCGCCAAGCGGAGCAGCAGCCGATCGACCACGGCGAGTCGCTCGACGCGCCAATTCCGCGCGGCGTCGCCAATGTAGCCGTCCAGGACATCGCGATCCTGCCAGGCGCCCTGCGCTAGAGCCACGGCAAAAGCGCGCTCCGTGTCATCAAGTTCGATCGCATCGTCGCCGCCGATCGCGCCGTGGATGTGGGTGACTTCGATGACCGACGACTGTCCGACCTCTGTTTGATACAGCATTCGCAACGCCGCCTCGCGCGAGCGGCGCCGACCTTCCCACCGCTCGCCCTGGCTGGTCATATCTGCGGATCGCCAAGTGTCGTAAACAGCCGGGCCATTTCTAACGCAGCCAGTGCCGCCTCGCGACCCTTGTTGCCGTCACCCGGTGCGGCGCGTTCGAGCGCTTCCTCTACCGAGTTGGTCGTCAGCACGCCAAAGGCCATTGGAATGCCCGTCGCCGCCGCCGCGGCGGTGATGCCGTGCGCACAGGCCGAGGCGATGTACTCGAAGTGCGGCGTGGCCCCCTTGATCAGACACCCCAGGCAGACCACCGCACCGACGCGACCGGTTTCCGCGGCCCGTTGCGCCGCGATCGGCACCTCGAAGGCACCCGGCACGCGCAGCACGTCGATATCCTCGTCGCCAAATCCTTGTTCACGCAGCGCTTGTTGCGCGCCAGCTAACAAACGATCAGTGACGAAGTTATGAAAGCGCGAGACGACGATGGCAATACGCATCGCGGCGATTGACACCGATTAGCGTCCCTGCCACGAGGCAGGCCGCTTGTCGAGAAATGCTTTGGTGCCTTCCTTCATGTCGTCGCTCGACGCGACCAGGCCGAACAGCGACGCTTCAAGAAATTGCGCATCGGCCTGCGACATCTCGAAGCCATGGTTGACGGCCTCGAGGATGTAGCGCGCAGCGAGCGGCGCTTTTGCGGCCAGCACGGCAGCGAGCTTCTTTGCTTCGGTCATCAGGTCGGCGGCCGGCACCACCCGGTTGACTAACCCGATCTGATGCGCGCGAGTTGCCGAAATCATGTCGCCGGTGAGCAGGATCTCGAGCGCGATGCCTTTACCCACCAGCCGCGGCAGCCGTTGACTGCCGGCAAATCCAGGGATGATGCCCAAATTGATTTCAGGTTGGCCCAGACGTGCGGTGTCCGCGGCGATGCGGATGGTGCACGCCATGGCCAGCTCGCAGCCGCCGCCCAACGCAAATCCGTTGATTGCGGCAATCACCGGCTTGCCGAGATGCTCAATGGCATCGAAGACCGCTTGACCATGGCGTCCGTGCTGCTGCCCTTGTGCAGGAGACAGCACGGCGAGTTCGTTGATGTCGGCGCCGGCCACAAACGCCTTCTCGCCCGACCCGGTCAAGACGATGGCGCGCACCGCATCGTCATGCTTCAGTTCGTGCATCACCATCGCGAGATCATTGATGGTCTGGGTGTTCAGCGCATTCAGCACCTTGGGCCGATTGACGGTGACCACGGCAACTGCGCCATCTCGTTCGACGAGCAGAGTTTCGACGCTCATAAACGTCGAATTATACCCCACGCTTTCGCGGCAATTGCTCCGGCGAAGGCGCCGATTGCGTCGGCTTGCAGGTCGACGAGATCGGCGTGCCTGGAGGGGACAAAGCTCTGGTGCCACTCGTCGCTCGCACCGTAGAGGACGGCAATCAACCACGCGGCCAGCAATGTGGACGCCGTGATCGCCAGCCAACGTCCGCGGACCAGGGCGCGGACCAGCAGCACCGTCAGACCGAAATACGCGGCACCGTGCAGCGAGACATCCGGGACGTGGCTCGGCATCGGCGGGTTAGAGAGGCCCGAGACGACGAAAATACCGGCCATGTAGATCACGACCGGCGCCCACAGGAAGAACGGCGAGCTTAGAGCGGGAGGGGATACATCAGCCACGAGAGGACGAGCGCCGCACCGACAAACCCTGCCAACAGACGCGCGCCGAAGCGCAGTTGTTCGCGAGGCTCGTCACGCATCAACGCCGCGAACACGATCGACACGAACACCGCAAACAGGACCAACAGGCCGAGGTGGCTGGTCACGTGCTATTTGCGCCCCAGCGCGATGTCATACGCGTCGAGGACGACCAGCATGTTCAGTAACCCGGCCACAATGAGGAAGGTGTTGCCGTACTCGTACGACGCCGCCGTCACGACGCCCTGGCCGAAGCCGAGCAACTTCGCGATGACGAATGGAATGCCGTTGCCAAGGCTGGCAAAGGCGGCCAGCGCGACCAACGGTTGCGACGGTTCAAACGGAAACAGGCGACCGTCTAACCACAGGCCGAGCGCGAACATCACCGGTAACGTGACGACAAAAGTCACGCCTTTTTGAACGCGTCCCTGCCACAAATGCCCCGCGCCAGGGAGCATCCAGGCGACGATGGAAATGAGCGTGGGATTCGTGGACTGCGTCCGTTCTACGGCGGTGGCCCGCACCGGGTGAGTTTACCTCAGGTCGCCGGCGGCCACGGCCGTGACGATCATGCCGACGACCACACCCAGTGGCACGGCGAGCAGCGCGCGCAGGAGATTGGGCGGATCCCACCACCCCACCGACGCCGTCGCCACGGACACCAGGGTCGGCGCCGCTCCGGCAATCAGCAACCACCGCCACGTCGTCGGTTGCAGTCGAGTCACGCGCGTCGCGGGCTGTTGGCGAGCGCCCGCCAGCACGATCCACGCGAGGACGCCAAGCAGACCGCTGGCGTACAAGCCGAAACAACGAGCGCAGACTGGTAACTTGGCGTTGTGAATATAAAAGGATCGGTCCGATCGTTGGTGACAGACAAACGACCCGGCGGCATAAATCCCGACCGCGGCGTGGTGCAGCACTGGATTCGGCGTCGACGCAGCCAACGGCGCGCTCACTAGTGCCGACAACGCTACAGCGCTAATCACAGCGACGATGAGCAGACGCAAGCCGCGAGGCATGCGTTGCACTTTACTTCCTAGGGTGGTTATTGCTTACTTGCTTAAGTAGCCGGCCCGAGTCCGCCACTTGACGCCCGGCGCGACCACGCGCAACGCGATCCGGCGGAACGTGCCTGTACGGGTGCGATTCGTCGACTCGTAGCCCAGGGAATACTGGTGAGCCAACTCGTTGGCAATCTCGCTATACACACCAGCCAGCTCGTTGACTGCCACTGGGAAGAAGGCGCGCGCGCCTGTTTCCGCGGCCAACGTGCGCAACTCGTAATCCTGCTCGTGAGTCCTCTCACCAAACGCCGATTCGCGTTGCGCTCTGACCGTCTTGGACGGGCGCGCCGCGATGGTGTAAATCGGCACACCCTGCCGTCGCACGCTCGCCATCAGGTCATCAAATTTAAAACCGCTCGCCGTATCCTGCCCATCAGACATGACCACGATTGCCTGCCGGCGCAGCACCGAGGGATCGCTGCGGCGGATTTTTTCGAGTTCGTTCAGCGCTGTATAGATCGACGCATATAGAGGTGTGCGCCCACCCGCTTTCGTGGCGTTGATTGCGGCCTTCACCGCGGCCATATCAGAGGTCAACGGTGCAGAATGCGCAGGCCGTTTGAAATGCCCATCACCGTGGCTCGGTCAACGGGGCGCAGAGCGTGGGCAAATCGGGTCGCCGCCTGCTGCACGAGCGGCATGGCGCCGGCCATGCTGGCGCTGGTGTCGAGCAAGACGACGACATCGAGCGGCAGATCGCCCGGCGCAAAGAACTGCACCGACTGCGGAACGCCGTCTTCAAACACCTGGAACTGGTCTTGGGTCAGTCCCGCGACATGCTGCGCTGCCTGATTGAAAACGGTCACATTAAGGTTGACCAGCTCAGTCACGCTCTTAAAGCTCGGACTTTGGGCCTGCCCCTGAGTCTGCGCCGCAAGTAACACCACTATCGCGATTCCAACCGTTGCCCACCGTCCCATGTCAGCCCTACTCCTGCTGTCCGGGTGCCGGGCAGATGCTCGAGACAGAGCAAGCGTCGTACCGTGCAGAGCTCATCAATTCCACCCATTTGGATACTGATCGCAACGTCTCCATTCGCAAGATCGCGGAGCGGATCGACGCCCAGGTTCGGTTGCTGCAGACCGAGTGACTACTGATGCAGGCGAAGTACAGCCGCATCGTCGCCGCCGCCAGGGCTCGCGCGGCGGCAAGCGTCTGACGGCGGCAAGCATGACGCTCTTTGAACTGGCAACTGGCCACTGGCCACTCGCGCGCTAGCGGAGCGGCCCGAAGTGCTTTTCGTAACGGGCGGCGAACGCCGCGCGGCTGTACGCGTGACTGGTGCCGCCCAGATGTTCCAGTGCATAGGTGGCGGCGACGCTGCCCATGCGTGCGCACACCTCATAAGACGCGCCGTCGGCTAATCCCTTCATAAAACCGCCGCGGAATGCGTCACCTACGCCGGTCGGATCTGCAATCCGATCGGGCGTCACGGCGGGAACGTCGATGCGGGTGCCCTGATTGAGCACCGTGCTACCGTTCTCGCCGCGGGTAATAACCAGCACCTCGACACCCTGCTGGATATCCTCTTCGCTCATACCGGTCTTCTGGCGCAGCAACTCGAATTCGTAATCGTTGACGATCACCATGAATGCGCCTTTGACGCCGTCGGCAAGCTGGCTCCCGTCCATGCGCGCGCACTGTTGACCGGGGTCCCAGATATAGCGAATACCCAGCGTGCTGCATTCCTCGGCGTATTGCACCATCGCCCCCGGGTCATTCGGGGCAATGATCACCAAGCCATCGTCTTTCAGTCCCGCGACGGTGCGGAACGACAACTCGCCGGCGTTGGCCATCGCGCCGGTGTAGAACGACGCGATCTGGTTGTTCGCCTGATCGGTGCTGCAAAAAAACGACGCGCAAAATTTGTCGGCGACCAGCTTGACCTGCGAGGTGTCAATCCCCGCGGCGGCCAGCCACGTGCCGTAGTCGCCGAAGTCTTGTCCGGCGGTGGCCATCAAGATCGGCGTCTCGCCGAGCAACGCCAGCGTATAGGCGATGTTCGGAGCGCACCCGCCACGCCGCTTGTCCATCGTGTCGACGAGAAAGCTCAGGCTGACCCGGTGCATGTGTTCGGGCAGGAAGTGCTCGGTAAACTGCCCGGGGAACGACATCAGATAGTCAAACGCGATCGAGCCGGTGACGACAAGTGTCATTGAATGTACTTTCCGATCAGAGGAGCGAGGTCGCGTTTGATTGAATCAGGGATGGCATCACGCCGCGTAATGATCGCCGCCGCGAGCGCGCTGGCGCAGTGGCAGCCGCCGCGTCCGGCATAGCGTTCGACCGCGGACGCGATCACCTGCTGCGCGGTCTGGGCGTTCTGCGTCAGGTTCTGGATGACCATCTCGACCGTGACACTGTCGTGATCCGGATGCCAGCAGTCGTAGTCGGTCACCAGCGCCATCGTGGTGTAACAAATCTCCGCCTCGCGTGCCAGTTTGGCTTCCTGCAGATTGGTCATCCCAATCACCGAGGCGCCCCATCCGCGATACAGGTTGGACTCGGCCAGTGTTGAAAACTGCGGGCCCTCCATACAGACGTAGGTGCCGCCGCTATGGACCGTGGCACCGCTGTCCACCGCGCATGCGGCGGTCATTGAGCGCAATGGCTCACAAAACGGCTGCGCGAAGCCGACGTGCGCGACTAACCCGCCGCCGAAGAACGTGCTCTGCCGCGCGAACGTGCGATCAATGAACTGATTGGGGAACACCAGGTCGAGCGGCTTGAGCTCCTCGCGGAGGCTGCCAACGGCGCTCGCGGAAATGATCGCCTCGACCCCGAGGAGCTTGAAGCCAAAGATGTTGGCGCGGTAATTCAACTCCGACGGCATCAATCGATGTCCCTCGCCGTGGCGGGCGAGAAAGGCGACGCGTTTCCCGCGCAGAGTCGCGAGCGTGTACGGCCCGGACGGCGTGCCGAACGGTGTCCCGACCACGCGCTGCTCGCGGTCGGTGAGTTCGGTCATATCGTAGAGGCCGCTGCCGCCAATGATTCCGATGGTTGCTGACATCACATATCCCTGTTCATTCCTTACTTCCGTGCTGGCGTGCAGCGTCGTATTAGAGCAACCCGTTCGACGACACACCCCAAGCACAGAAGTTTAGATTATTCATTCCGTGGTTCTGTGATTCCGCGCACCGTCGGGTCAGAAAACCGGTTCGACCACGCGCTTGCCGGCATGGTCACGTAGTCGGCCGGCGGCCATGAATGGATCGTGTTCGAAGAACAGTAAGTAGTCACGCTCGATCGCTTCGCGCGTGAACGTGCGCTTGAAGGCGAGCGTCTCCATCGGGTAGAGGTCGTAGCCCATGATCCACGCATCGGGGGCGTGGGCAGAGGTCGGTATCATGTCGGCGGCAAACACCGCGGTCTCCCCCTGTGATTCAATCATCACCACCTGATGATGCTGGGTATGGCCGCCGGAGCGCCGGATGGTCACCCCCGGCATCACCTCAGCCCCATCGTCGACGAGATCGAGGACACCCGCGCTCTGCAGGGGGACGAAGTTCTCTTGCAGATAGCTGGCGCGATTGCGTGCATGTGGGTGCGTCGCGTCGTGCCACTCGCCGCGATGCACGACGTAGCGCGCATTGGGAAAGCGCGGCACCACCGTGCCGCCGGCCGACGTCGCGGTGAAGCCGCCGGCATGATCGAAGTGGAGATGGCTGGCGAGCACGATGTCGATATCGGCCGCAGTCAATCCGGCGTCGGCCAATGCGTGGTCGAGGTGATAGCGCCGATCAAGGGCGTAAATCTCCGCGCTCTTCGCGTCCATCTTGTCGCCGCAGCCCGCGTCGATGATCAGTGTCTGTTCGCCGCGCACGACCAGCGGTCGCATCGCCAGCGTGATGCGGTTGCGGTCATCGGGAGCAATGCGCTGCTCCCACAACGGGCGCGGGACGACGCCGAACATCGCGCCGCCGTCGAGCCGCAACAAGCCGTCGGTGAGAGTGATCAGCTCGAGACCGCCCAGTTGATGCCGCGCCGGCAGCCACGACCGTGACCGGCTCTCGACCTCGGGTTGCGGCAACGACTGTTTCAACTCGACGAGGACGCCGTGTGTGCCCGCGGGATGGACGAAGGCAATCATCGAGTGTTCGGCGCCGGGCCGTGCCACTTCGTCGATCAGCCGGACCCCTTGCTGTTTGAGGCGGTGCAGCGTGGCGTCGAGATCATCGACCCGTAACGTGATGTGGTGAATGCCGGGGCCCCGCTTCTCGATATACCTGGCAATCGGCGAATCGGGAGCGGTGGCCTCCAGTAATTCGAGCTTCGGCTCACCAACCGGAATGAAGTGCGCGCGGACGCGCTGTGATTCGACTTCCTCCGGCGCTTCGATCTCAAGGCCCAACGCATCCCGATAAAACGCCAGCGCCGCATCGAGATCTTTGACCGCGATGCCGATGTGATCGAGGCGGGCCTTCATTTCAGCGCCCGCTTCAGAATGTCGCCGGCGGCGGTGTAGGGATCGACCTCACGCGCAGCAATGCGATCGAGGACACCCTGTAGTTCGCCCGGCGTGAACACCTGGCGGTCCAGATGCTCGAGAAACTTGTGCGTCAGCAGTTCGCGCATGCGGAATTCGTTGCGGCTCTTGAGCCGGCCGGCCCGATTCGCCTCGGAGTGGCTGCGGAATGCCTTGATCGTCTCCCACAGTTCCGGGATCCCCCGTCCAGTCGTCGCTTCGGTCTTGAGGATCGGCGGACGCCACTCACCTTCCCCATACATCTGCAGCGCCAGGTTGGATTCGATTGATGTCACTGTGCGATCGGCGCCGTCACGATCGGCCTTATTGACCACGAAGATATCCGCAATCTCCATGATACCGGCCTTGAGCGCCTGCACTTCGTCGCCCGTGCCGGGGACCAGGATGACGATCGAAATGTCGGCACTGCGGACGATGTCGACTTCGTCCTGGCCAACGCCCACGGTTTCGATAATCACCAGCGTCTTGCCCGCGGCGTCCAGGACCAGCGCCACGTCGGTCGTCGCCCGCGCCAGGCCCCCGAGCTGACCGCGCGTCGCCATGCTGCGGATGAACACGCCCTCATCCGCGGCATGCGCCTGCATCCGCACGCGGTCGCCAAGAATTGCGCCGCCCGTAAACGGACTGGTCGGATCGACCGCGATCACGCCGAGCGTCTCGCCGTGCCGACGGGTCTCCGCCGTCAAGCGATCGACCAAGGTGCTCTTGCCTGCCCCGGGCGGACCGGTGACCCCGACCAGATACGACCGGCCGGTATGCGGAAAGATCGCGCGGATTAAATCGGCGGCAATCTCCGCTTCGTCCTCAATCAATGAAATGGCCCGCGCGATCGCACGGATGTCGCCCGTGAGGACGCGCTCGGCCAGGGCGGCGGCTGTCACGGGCGGGATTGGGCGAGGAGTTGGCGGGCGATGACCAGACGCTGCACTTCGCTGGTCCCCTCCCCGATCGTGGTCAGCTTGACGTCACGGAAGAACTTCTCGGCGGGGTAATCTTTCACAAAGCCGTAGCCGCCGTGAATCTGTACGCAGTCCTCGGACGCGCGCATCGCGATTTCGCTGCTATACAACTTGGCCATCGCCGATTCGAGCGTCATCCGCTGGCCCTGATCTTTCATCCATGCCGCGCGATAGGTCAGCAGCCGGGCCGCTTCGACGCGTGCGGCGTTATCAACCAGCTTCCAGCGAATCGATTGGAACGTGCCGATGGCGCGGCCAAATTGTTTGCGCTCGAACGCATAGCCGCGCGCCGCTTCGTAGGCACCTTGCGCCAAGCCGACCGCCAAGGCGGCAATGCCGATGCGACCGGCATCCAGTACTTGCAGCGTTTGAATAAACCCTTGCCCCTCGTCGCCGATCAATTGCAAGGCGGGGATACGGCAATTCTGAAAGATGACTTCGGTGGTTTCGCTGGCCCGCATGCCCAGCTTGTCTTCTTTCTTGCCGGCAGACAATCCGGGCGTGCCGCGTTCGACGATGAACGCCGAGATGCCCTTGTTGCCTTTGCTTTTTTCGGTCACCGCCATCACCACGATGGTGTGGCCGGAGGTGCCATGGGTGATGAACATCTTGCTGCCATTCAACACCCACCCGTCGCCGTCGCGGATCGCGGTGGTGCGCATCGCCGCCGCATCGCTGCCGGAGTTAGGCTCGGTCAGCCCCCACGCCGCAAGCTTCTCGCCGCGCGCCAGCGGCGTCAAAAACCTCTGCTTCTGTTCCTCGGTGCCGAACATCGAGATATGTGCGGCGCCGAGACCGTTGTGCGCTGCCACCGACAGCGACACACTCGGGTCGACGCGGGCTAACTCTTCGATGCACACGCAATAGTCCACGGCCGACATGCCGGCGCCGCCGTAGGCCGGGTCGAACTGGATGCCCATCAATCCCAGGTCGGCGAGTTTGGGCATCAGTTCCGCGGGAAAGTGCTGCGCCTCGTCCCACTCTCGAATGTGCGGCTTGATTTCGGTTTCGGCGAATTCGCGAACGCTGCGACGAAGCAGCGCCTGGTCTTCGGTCAGGCGAAAATCCATTCTTCTGAAAGACTATCACCTCACGTTAATAGTGCACGACGACGCGAAAGTTCCCGGTGTTGTCGTCCAGCACATCGTCATTCACACCGAGGAACAGACGACCCCCGGAGCGAATGCGAATCGCGCCCTGCTCTTCGCCGATGAAGAACGCATCGCCGGCGCTGTCGCCGACCCGGCCGATGAGCGCCGCGGCGGGTCGATTGGGGATCGGCCGGTTCGGGTTTTGCGGTGAATTGTTCTCGCCGGCCGGTCCATCGCGGCGGTCGCGGCCCCAGCGAACCTGGCCGGTCGACTCGAAATACACCGTCTGCCCGGCGCGGACATCGATGCCGGTGTCGGTCCACCCGACGTTGGCGTTGACCGTCACCTGGCGCTCCCGCATCCCCGACGGACGACCGCCGGAACCGCCCGATCCACCACCGGCGAAGGAGCGATCGTCGGTCGCCTCGGAATCGAATTCAATCCGCGCTACTTCCTCGCGATCCAGTCGGAGCGTGCGACCGCGGCCGCGACTTTCTTCGAACTCGATGACGCCATTTCGGATCGACAGCAACTCACCCTGGACCCGCGTGCCATCGCGCAAGATCAGGACATCGGCCCACAGGCCGACCGGCAGGCTGACACACAGTGCAACAAGAAGAAGGAGTCGTGACATGGCTCTACCTTATCGCGAACCCGGTGTGCAGCCAACCCGCGTTACCATGCGTTCATGAGACGCCCCCTTGCGATCGCCGCGTTCACCCTGGCAGTGCTTGCGTTGCCGCGTCCGGCAGCCGCCGACATCACGGCCTTTGTCGGGATCACGCCGACTCCCGAAAATCGCCTGCTTCGCGGTGCGGCCTTCGGCCTGGGCCTGCTCGTGGTGGCCTTTGAGTTGGAATATGCCAACACCATCGAGGACTCTCTGGAAGGGTTGCCGGGCCTTCAAACCGGGTCGGGCAACCTCCTGGTGCAGACGCCGGTCAAAGTGTCGGGCATGCAGTTTTACGGAACGGTTGGCGGGAGCGTCTACCGCGAGCGCCTATTGACGCGGCAAGAGACGCACTACGGCACCAACCTGGGCGGCGGCGCCAAGATCGGGCTGGCCGGCCCGCTGAAGCTACGGCTCGATTACCGCATCTTCCGGCTGCAGGGCGAGCCACTGCACAAGACGTATCAGCGGTTCTACGCGGGCGCGAACATTTCGTTCTGATCGCTGACCTGCCGCATCCGGCACGTTATCGAGGTTGCGGTTTGGGTGGCGCGCCGTTACTCGGCGCAGACGGTGAGGCGTTGGTCGGCTTCGGCACCGGCGCAATCGACATGTTTGCGAACTCCACTAGTCCCAGCTTGGCCGGCGGCGCGGCGAACGAGTCGCGGTACTTGGCGAGCAATTCGGCCGGTGCACCGGCCATCAGTTTATCCAACCATAACGACGGCCGATAATCGGCGGTCGGCAGCGGCGGCTGCAGCAGATACACGTACAGTGCCGCCGTCTTGACGTCGCCGTCTGCCGCCTTGTAAACCCGCCACGACTTGGCAATGGCGCGCGTCTCTTCATCCTCGGCTTTTGAAAAGACTTCCTGGAGCGCCACGATCACGGCTTCAAAGTCAGCCACCGCGGCCGGCTTGACCGCAACCAGTAACACGCCGAGTTCAGAAGTAAAGGTGACCGCGGCCGGATCGGGGGCGGTCGGTGGGAGTGGGCCCTCCGGCGATTCATTGCCAATTGCGCGCGGCGCGCCCGGCGCTGCATTGGACGGCACCTGCGCGGAGGACGACGGCAGCTGACGGCTGGCTCCCAGCACGACGAGAAGAACGATGAGGAGGCGGGTCACTGGACTAACGGATCACGGCGGGGGAATGTGATCTCGAGGACACGCGTCCTCGAGATCACGGATTTTTCGACAGCGTGTTACTGCTGCTGCATCGTCATGAACGGGGTCAATTCGGTGATCGCGCGACCGGCGAACGCCTCCTTGTACTTGGCGAAGAGTTCCTGGACTTCAACCGGGAACACCTCGGCGATCAAGCGGCTGATGTCGTACTCCTGCCCCTTGATGACCGGGTCGATGCGCATGATGTAGACCGCGCTACCCTGCGCCATCTGTGACGACTTGAAGACCTTCCAACCCGCGGCCTGTTGCTTGCGTTCCGGCTTGTCGCTCTTGTTGAGCGCTTCTTTCAGCTTGGAGAGCACGAGTTCGAAGTCGGCCACCTTATCCGGCTTGATCAACAGCGTGATGATTGCCGCGTCGCTATTGATGGTGAGCACCGGCTTGGCTGGTTCGGCCGGGGCCGCTGCCGGCTCCTGAGCGGCGGCCGTTGATGCACCGATGAGTGTCACAGCGACGAGCGCCACACCCGACACGAAAACCTGAAAACCTGCGAGCATCTGAGGAGCCTCCTGGGAACGAAAGGTCGTTACTTTACCGTACGAATCGGCCCGATGAAAACCTGCATGACCTCGTTGGCCATCAGCATCCCGGACCGGGTGAGCGCAAGCCGGTGTCCCGGCTCGTGAATTAAGAGGCCGGCATCGACGAAGCGGGTCAACTCGTTTCCGTAGCGAGCCCACACATCGATCCCGTAACGTGCGCCGACAACTGCCAGATCAAGGCCGGCGACCAGCCGAAGGCCGGTAAACAGCGCTTCTTCTGTCCGCTCTTCCCTGTCCATCACGCGACGCTCGGCAATCACTGACCGTCCCTCGGTCACGCGCTGGATATAGTCCATGGTAGCAGGAACGTTGCGCCAGCGGACTCCATTGCGAGTGGCATGAGCGCCGCACCCGAACGCCAGCCACTCACCGTCCCTCCAATATTTGACGTTATGACGGGCTTCCCGGCCGGGTCGGGCGACATTCGAGATCTCGTAGTGACGGTAACCTGAGGCCTCGAGCCGATCGAGAGCGGCTTCATACATCTCGGCCGCGTCGTCATCCGGCGCCAAGGACCAGCCGGCGCGCGCCATGTCTTCTTTGAGCGGCGCGTTTGGATACAACTCGAGCAGGTACAACGACGCGTGCTCGGGGGCAATCTCGATCAGCGCATCCACTGACTCGAGCCACTGGTCGAGGCGCTGCTCTGGAAGCCACATCATCAGATCAATGCTGATGTTGTCGAACCCTGCCGCACGGGCTGTGCGCACCGCCGCACGCGCAGTCGCCGCCGAATGGAGCCGGCCGAGTCGCTTCAACTCCTCGTCGCGAAACGACTGGACGCCGTAACTAAGCCGCGTCACACCCGCCGCGCGGTAGCCGCTGAGCAACGCCGGTGTGATCGTCTCGGGATTGGCTTCGAGGGTGATCTCACTGTCCTCCGCGAGCGCGAACGACTGGCGCGCAGCGGTGATGATCCGGGCCACCTCTTCACTGGCCAGCAGCGAGGGCGTACCGCCGCCGAAATATAACGTGTCCGCAGGGGTCAGCGGCTCGGCGGACGCCGTGAGTTCGCGGACGATAGCGTCAACGTAACGGGCTTTGGCCGGCTCGTCGAGCAAGCCGCGGTTGAAATTGCAGTAATTACAGATGGCCGCGCAGAACGGAATGTGGACGTACAGTCCGAGCGGGTCAGGAACCGGCCTTGCCACCTGTCCACTTTAGCTCGCCGTCGCCGCGAGCAGGCCTGAGCTGTGCGCGGGCCTGGGTGCGGGCGCGTGGCGGCAGCTTGGCAGCTTTATCGACGTTCTCGGGGGACGCCGGCGAGGTCGACTTCCACTTCGCGATGTCATCAGGCGAGGCGTGCGGCCCTACTTCACGAATATCCGCGCCTTGGATCTCGACCCAATCGCACATTTCGATCAGGCGTGAGCGCGTGCGCGCGCCGAGCTGAAAGATGAACGAGCGCGGGTCGGTGTTATCCGGGAGGTCGACCAGATTGCTGGTGAAGATGGTCGGCCGTCGCGCGTTGTAGCGCGTGTTGACGACCAGGCCAAGCGTTTCCTGCACCCATTCCGACGTCCGCTCGGCGCCGAGGTCGTCAAGGACCAGCAGGTCCGCCTCGAGCAGCGGCTTGAGAATTTCCATCTCGGTCTCTTCGACCGACCGGTTATAGGTATCACGCACGAGGCGGAGCAACTCGCGCGTCTCGAAGAAGTAGCCACGCGCACCTTTGGTCCGGACGCAGGCTTTGAGGATGCCAATCGCGAGGTGGGTTTTGCCGACCCCATGCGGCCCAAACAGCACCAGGCCGCGTTCAACCACCGGGAACGCCTCGACAAAGGCGTTGGCCTTTTGCCAGGCGTGGCGCTGGGTATTCATGTCGTGTTCGAAGTTGCTGAGGTCGGCGCGGGTAAAACGCGGCGGGATGCGCGCGTCACTCAGCAGCCGCGCCACCACGTCGCCGCGCCAGCAGTCGCAGCGCACGACGCGCTCGACGCCGTCGACGTCAATCGATTTCCAGTGGGTGTCGTTACAGAGCGGGCACATTTCGGTCGTCAGTCGTCCAGTCGTCCAGTCGTCGGTCGTCGGTCGTCGGTCGTCGGTCGTCGGTGGTCGGTCGTCAGTGGTCAGTGGTCGGTCGTCATCAGCGCGTCAGAATTCTTCCCCACCCGAAGGGTCCTAATTGAGATAGCTCCGCATGTTCTTGCGGCGGCGGAGTTTTTGCATCGCGCGCGTTTCGATCTGGCGAATGCGGTCGCGCGACAGGCGCATGCGTTCGCCGATTTGCTGCAACGACCAGGGTTCATCGTCGTGAAGTCCGTATCGCAGACGCATCACCTGACGTTCTTTAGGCTCGAGCTCTTCCATGGCCACCTCGAGGTCGTGGACGAGCGCGTCGCGCGTCAGGTCGTCTTCGATCTCATGTGTGACAGCATTCTCCAGCGTGTCGGCGAGGTCGGCCCCGTCGCCGCCGGCGCCGTGAGTCCACAGCCGATCGCTCAGCGACACGTCTTCGGCATGCGCACGCATCAACGTCTGCGCGTCTTCTTCAGAAATCTCGAGCCCGTCGCTAATGTCCTGCGTCGACGGTGTGTGCTCGAGCTCGGCTTGGAGCGCCGCCACCTGGCGGCCGAATCGCCACGTCGCGCCGGAGACCTTGGTCGGCAAGGCGTCGGCCGGCGCTGACTCGGACAGCAGGTGCATCATCGCCTGACGGACCCACCACACGGCGTAGCGGATAAATTTATCGTCGCGCTCGGGATTGAAGCGTCGCGCCGCTTCGATCAATCCGAGATTGCCTTCGTGAATCAGTTCGAGGAACGGCACCCCGAGGCGCCGGTAACGTTTCGCGTAGGTCACCACGAAGCGCAAGTTCGCTTCGACCAGCTTCGCGAGCGCCTGATCGTCTTGCAGTTGACGGCTCCGCTGCGCGAGTTCGCGTTCTTGGTCGCGGTCGAGGCGGGGGAACTTGGCGATCTCTCGAAGGTAGGTTTGCAGTGTTGGTGATTCCGCTGCAAGTGACTCGAGACGTCTCACGGGAGCGAATGTTACCACTCTCGTTTTATTTTTTTCTTTTGCTTTTTTGTTTTTTTAGTTTTTCGTTTTGTGTCTTGGTCGTTCGCCCTCGTCATCGTCTTGATCATCGTCGCTCAACCCCGATGGCGGCGTCGCACGTACTAAATCTGTCGGTGACGACTTCACGAGGGCGGTGCCGAGCCGCTGCTCCCAGTCGTCGATGCCGCGCGCGAGTTCACGCTTGACATACTCCATGAACTCATTCACCTCGGCCTGCATGCTCTCCATCTTGCGGCGCATGTTGAGAATAATTTCAACGCCGGCCAGGTTGACGCCGAGATCGCGGGTCAGCGACAGGATGGTCTCGAGTTGCTCGAGGTCTTCTTCCGAGTAGAGGCGGGTGTTGCCTTCGGTGCGCGACGGCTTGAGCAAGCCTTCCCGTTCATAAAGGCGCAGCGTCTGCGGGTGGATGTTGTACTTCTGCGCCACCGCGCTGATCATGTAATACGCCTTGCCGGATCGCTTGGCCATGGTTATTCGGAGTACCCGTCGGCACGGACCGACTCGCCGTTGATCCGGCCGAACTCGCGCAATAGTTCCTTCGATCGCTCATCGAGCAGTCTCGGCAGCATCAGACGCACTTCGATGACCATGTCGCCGCGGAGGCCACCGCGCGGCGACGGCACACCGCGTTCG
Organism: Vicinamibacterales bacterium; assembly: GCA_035575715.1. GTDB lineage: Bacteria > Acidobacteriota > Vicinamibacteria > Vicinamibacterales > UBA2999 > JACCSI01. Next base: position 100,194 of record DATLXN010000020.1, read on the forward strand.
CGTAAGCGGAAGCGTTGTCCGGACTGCGTGCCGGGCGGAATGCGCAGACGCGTCGGGCCATCCGGCGTCGCGACATCGACCTTGGCGCCGAGCGCCGCCTCATGAATCGCGATCGGCACGACAAAATGCAGATCGTCGCCGATCCGCTGAAACACCGGATGCGGTTGCACGTCGACATCGATGAACAAGTCACCCGGTGCGCCGCCGCGCACGCCGGCATGGCCTTTCGCTGGCACCCGCACGCGCGCACCGTTGTCGACCCCGGCCGGAATACGGACCGACACGGACTCGGCGCGCGCTTCGACGCCCTGGCCCTGACAGGTTTCGCAGACCAATTGCCGCAACCGGCCGCTGCCGCCGCAGTGCGGGCAGTTCTTCGAAAACACCATGTGGCCGCGCACTGAACGGACCGACCCGGATCCCTCGCACGAGACGCAGCGCGATTCCACTGTGCGGTGATAGCCGGAGCCGGCGCACGACCGGCAGGCCTCCTGGCGGGTGAGGGCAACCGGCCACTCCGTGCCATGCCACGCCTCGTCAAAGGTCAGGCTGGCCTTGAGATGAAGGTCGGCTCCGCGATCGGGCTCGTTCGGCCGCTCGCGTTCGGCGCGGCGCGTAAACACGTCTTCGAAGAGATCGCCAAAGGTAGTCGCGCGATGCCCGCCAGCCGCGCCTGAAAAATCAAACCCGGCAAAGCCAAATGCCCCGGCCTCGTCCATCTGCGGCCCCAGTTTGCCCGAGTCGTAGCGCCGCCGCCGATCCGGATCGGTCAGCGTTTCGTACGCTTCGAGAATCTGTCTGAAGCGGGCATCAGCCTCGCCGTCACCCGGATTGATGTCCGGATGAAAGCGCCGCGCGAGGCGTCGATACGCCCGCTTGATATCAGCGGTCGACGCCTCCCGTTGCACGCCTAGGACGATGTACAGATCCACTTAGCACTCAGCACTTCGCACGTCGCACCTCGCACTCGGCACGTAGCACTTACTTCTTCTCCTCCTCAACCACTTCCGCGTCGATCACGTCGCCGTCGGGTGGCTGGCTGCCGCCGCCCGGCCCGGCACCGTCTGGGCCGGAGGCACCGTCACTCCCCGGCGAATCACCGCTGCTCTGCTGCTTGTAGAGCGCCTCGGCCGCTTTGTGTTGCGCCGCGGTGAGCGCGTCCATCGCACGGTTCATCGACGCGGCTTCGCCGCCCTCGATCGCCTTCTTCAAATCGGCAATCGCCGACTCGATCGCGCCGCGATCGGCGGCACTGACCTTGTCACCGGTGTCGCGCAACATGCGCTCGGCGGTGTAGACAGCCTGGTCGGCCTTGTTCCGCGATTCGATGTCATCACGTCGCTTCTTGTCGTCCTCAGCATGCGATTCCGCCTCGCGCATCATCCGCTCGACTTCGTCCTTGCTGAGACCCGAGGACGCGGTAATGGTGATCTTCTGTTCCTTTTGCGTCCCAAGATCCTTCGCCGATACGTTGACGATGCCGTTGGCGTCGATGTCAAAGGTCACTTCAATCTGCGGCACGCCACGCGGCGCCGGCGGCAGGCCAACCAAATGGAATCGACCAAGCGTGCGGTTGTCGCGCGCGAGCGGGCGTTCGCCCTGCAGCACGTGCACTTCGACGCTGGTCTGGTTATCGGCCGCGGTGGAGAACGTTTCACTCTTGCGCGTCGGAATCGTCGTGTTGCGCGGGATCAACGTGGTCAACACCCCGCCGAGTGTTTCGATGCCGAGTGACAGCGGCGTCACGTCGAGCAGCAGCAGATCCTTGACTTCACCGGCGAGCACGCCGGCCTGAATCGCCGCGCCGATGGCAACCACTTCATCCGGGTTGACGCCCTTGTGCGGTTCTTTGCCGAACAGTTCCTTGACGATGGCTTGCACGCGTGGGATGCGGGTCGAGCCGCCAACCAGGACCACTTCATCAATCTTCGAGGGGTCCACGCCGGCATCGCTCAACGCCTGCTTGGTCGGGCCCACCGTCTTTTGCAGCAGTTCCTCTACCAGCGATTCGAACTTGGCCCGCGTCAGCTTCATCGCCAGGTGCTTCGGGCCGCTGGCGTCAGCGGTAATGAACGGCAAATTGAGCTCGGTTTCCATCACCGACGAGAGTTCCATCTTGGCTTTCTCAGCGGCCTCGCGCAGGCGCTGCAACGCCATCCGGTCCTTGCTGAGATCGATGCCATCGCTATTGCGGAACTCGGTGATGATCCACTCGATGATCCGCTGATCGAGATTGTCGCCGCCCAGATGGGTGTCGCCATTGGTCGACTTGACCTCCACCACGCCTTCGCCAACTTCGAGGATCGAGATGTCGAACGTGCCGCCGCCAAAGTCATAGACGGCGATCGTTTCGTCCTTCTTCTTGTCCAGCCCATAGGCCAGCGCCGCAGCCGTCGGTTCGTTGACGATGCGCATGACTTCGAGACCCGCGATGCTGCCCGCCTCTTTGGTCGCTTGCCGCTGGGCGTCGTTGAAGTAAGCCGGCACAGTGATCACGGCTTTGGTCACCGACTGACCCAGATAATCCTCGGCGGCCTGCTTGAGTTTCTGCAGGATCATCGCGGACAGCTGTGGCGGCGCATGTTCGTCGGCGTTGGCTTTGACTCGCACGTCGCCGTTTGAGGCGCGCAGCACTTCGTACGGCACCATCTTCATTTCTTCATTGACCTCGTCGAAGCGACGGCCCATGAAGCGCTTGATTGAAAAAATGGTGTTTTCCGGGTTGGTGACGGCCTGTCGCTTGGCGACCTGGCCGACCAACCGCTCGCCGGTCTTACTGAAGGCCACGACCGACGGGGTCAGCCGGCTCCCCTCCGCGTTCTGGATGACCGTCGGCTGATCGCCTTCCATGACGGCCACTACGGAGTTGGTGGTACCCAAGTCGATCCCGATGATTTTGCTCATGCGCTTAGTATGAAATCTGAGTCAGCTAGTGTCAATCTGATCCAACGCGACCTTGACACTGGCCCAGCTACATATCCGGCCCGACCCGCTATAATGAAAGGGCCAGCCTTTCGAAGGATTTGCCATGCTCATCCGGCCGCCTCGCCTGTCAGTGGCACTTGTTGCGTGCTGCTTGATGGCCGTGTCTGCGTCGGCGCAAGACACTACCGGTTCGACCTACACCGCTCCCGCCAACCTCGCCTTCGCCGAAGGTCTGGTTGACGTCGTACACGAAGGAGTCACCGAACGCGCCGACCCGCCACTGTTGCTGGTCGACGGCGACCTCGTGCGGACCCGCAACGGCCGCGCCGAGATCGTGTTCGGCGACGGCAGCGTGCTCCACCTCGATCACGACGCGGAGGTCGAGTTGCTCGGCCCGGAGCGCCTGCGCGTGCTCACCGGACGCGTGGTGTTCCGAATGTCGTCGTCGGCCGCCCGCCCATATGTCATGGACACGCCGGGCGGCTCCGTTCGTTTCGATTCGAGCGGCGAATACGGTGTGACGACCGACGAGCGACGGCAGCATCTCGAAGTCACCGTGGCGCGCGGGTCGGCCGAGATCGATGATGCCCAGCAGCGGGTACGCATTCGCGCTGGAGAAATGGCGTGGATTAGCGGCGCCGGCGCGCGCACACACGTGCAGTCGTTCAATTCCGCGCGCTTCGACGCTTTCGCGTCGTGGGCCAATGATCGAACGCACGGGTTCACGGCGGCGCGATCGTCGGCGCAGCTACCGTACGAGTTGCGGCCCTATGCGGCCGTCTTTGATCAGTACGGGCGATGGGACTACCTGACCCCGCATGGCTACGTCTGGTTTCCGTCGGTCGCCACGACCTGGCGTCCGTATTACGACGGGTCGTGGGGACACACCCGATACGGTTGGACCTGGCATGGCCGCGACCGCTGGGCCTGGCCGACGCACCACTACGGCCGGTGGGGCTTCAACGGCAGCTTCTGGTTTTGGATTCCAGCGAATGCCTGGGCCCCGGCATGGGTCAGTTGGGGATCGCTTCCTGGATATGTGAGCTGGTCGCCGCTTGGGTGGGATGGCCGTCCGGCAATTGATTTCGGGCGCGGTGATCATCCGGCCTATTGGCCGGATCACAACCCCTGGCGCTCGTGGACCGTGGTCCCGCGCGATCACTTCGGCCCGCGCCGGCCGGTCCGGAGCCATGCCGTCGACGGCGATCGCCTGGACGAAGGCACCCGTCGCGCGATGGTCGTGCATACCGCGCCTTCCTCACCGATCGGCGGCGCCGTGCCGCGGGGCACCTTGTCGGCCCCGACGGCGGCCATGCCGCGCGGTGACACGCCGCGGCCGACCGGCAACAGACGACGCGATGAAGTGGTCGCACCACGTCCGGGTTACGTGCGCCGTCCCGATGCCCCGGTCGTCGAACGGCCGGCCGACGCGGCACCGTCAGGTTCACCGTCGCGTCGCGCCGACGCACCGGTACGGGCACCGTCTTATGCACCGGCACCGGCTCAGGGCCAGTTACCACCACCTTCTTCTGCACCGGCACCTTCGGACGCGCAACCGCGCCCGAACGGACGCAGTCGCGGCGACGCCCCGGAGTACGCGCCGCCAGCTGCCCGCGAGCGGCAAGCCGAGGGCCCGCCCTCACGCCCAGCGGACAACGATAACTCCCGACGCGGCGACGCGCGGCGCCCGTCACGCGAATCGTCACCGCCGCCTGCGGCTCAAGCACCGCCTCCAGCGTCACCGCCCGCCGCCTCGGTGCCGGCCTCGGGACACGCCCGCCCGTCCGGTGGCGGCGCCGTGCGACGGCCGCCGGCATAATGATGTGGTGATCTGCTGATCTGGTGATCTCGTGATCACCAGATCACTAGATTCACGAGTCCACCCATGCGTTACGTCATCAAAGTCGCTCGTCAGGCCAGCATCGTGGCGCTGTTCGTCGTCGCTGCCCTGTTCGGCACGTTGAGCGGCGTGCTGTTCGCCTACGCCGACGATTTGCCGCTGATCTCCGAACTCGACAACTACGCGCCCAACACGATCACCCGCGTGCTCGGCCGCGACGGCGCGGTGATCGGCGACTTTGCCGTCGAGCGCCGCTCGGTCGTCGCCTATACCCAGATTCCCGACCATCTCCGCAACGCGATTGTCTCGGCGGAAGACGATGGCTTCTTCGATCATGCCGGGTTGAGCATTTCGCGGATGATCCTGGCGCTGGTCAGCGATCTGGTGAAGACGGGCAATACCCCCGGCGGCAGCACCGTCACCCAACAGCTCGCGCGCAATCTATTCCCCAGCGAGATCGGCTTCGACCGGACCTGGGAGCGTAAGGTGAAAGAGGCGTTGGTCTCGATGCAGATCGAAAAGCGCTACACCAAAGAAGAAATTTTCACGATGTACTGCAACCAGATCTACTGGGGGCACGGCGCCTACGGCGTTGAAGCCGCGTCACAGCTGTATTTCGGGAAGCATGTCTCTGAATTATCGCTGGAGGAATCCGCGATGATTGCCGGGATTATTCAGGGCAACGTCCGCCAGAGTCCGTTCGTCAATATGGACGCGGCGCTGCGTCGACGCAATTACGCGCTCGATCGGATGGCCACCGAGGGCTACATTCCCAGAGAGATCGCCGACAGCACCAAGCAGAAGCCGATCGTCACGCACCGCGAGCCGGCGCAGGAAACCAGCATCGGTCCGTATTTCATTGAAGAAGTTCGCAAATATGTTGAAGCCAAGTACGGCGCAAAGGCGCTCTACGAAGATGGCTTGACGGTGCGGACGTCACTCGACGCGGAGCTGCAGCGCGCCGCCAATCGTGCGCTCGACCATGGCCTGCGTCAGGTTGCGCGCCGGCGTGGGGCGTGGCGAAAGCCCGTGCGCAACGTGCTCACTGAAGGTCACCAGCTCGAGACGTTCAAACACGAACGCTGGTCACGGGCGATAGTTGCCGGGGACATCGTGCCCGCGGTCGTCATTGCGGTGGATCCGCGCCAAGGTCGCGGCGCCGCCGCGCGGGTGCGCTTCGGCACCTACACCGCCGAGTTGACGCGGCCGTCATTTCAGTGGACGCGACGGGCCCACCCCGCTGACTTGTTCAAGACCGGTGACCTCGTTGAAGTCGGCATCGCGAAACTTGACGACGCCGGCAAGGCGACCGTCACGCTCGAGCAGCCGCCGCTACTCGAAGGCGCGCTGGTCGCCCTTGATAACCGCACCGGGCAAATCCTGGCGATGGTCGGCGGATTCAGCTTCGCGCGCAGCAAGTTCAATCGCGCCACGCAGGCCATGCGCCAGCTGGGTTCGACGTTCAAGCCGATTCTCTACACCGCGGCGATCGATCGCGGGCTGACACCGACCTCGATTCTCAACGACTCCCCGGCCGCGTTCAACGCGGGCGCCGGCCAGCCGGCCTACACGCCCGGGAACTATGACGGGCGCTATGAAGGGCCGGTGACGCTGCGGCACGCGCTGGAAACCTCGCGCAACATTCCCGCGGTCCGGGTGATGGAGATGCTCGGCCCACGCCAGGTGATCGCGTACGCCAAGCGCTTTGGCTTCCCGCGCGATTTCCCGCCGTATCTATCGACCGCGCTCGGCGCCGCCGAGGGCAGCCTGCTCGAGATCACCAGCGCCTACACCGCCTTCCCGAATCAAGGAATCCGCCTCCAGCCGTATCAAGTCATGGCCGTGCTCGACCGCGAAGGCAATGTGCTCGAAGAAACGCGGCCGGCGCCGCGCGATGCGATTCGCGCCGACACGGCATTCGTCATGACCAACCTGCTACGCGGGGTGGTCCAGCGGGGTACTGCGGCGGCGGCGGCGAAACTTGATTGGCCAATGGCCGGCAAGACCGGCACCGTCGATGACTACACCGATGCGTGGTTCATCGGTTTCGACCCGTTGATCACGGTCGGCGTCTGGGTCGGCTACGACGAAAAGAAGCCGATTGGGCATGGCGAAACCGGCGGGGTTACGGCGCTGCCGATCTGGATCGATTTCATGAAGACCTACATCGAGAAGCGCGGCAACCGTGACAAGCCGCCGCAGTTCGAGCCGCCCGGCAACATCATCTTTGTGCCTGTTGATCGCGCGACCGGTGATCCGTCGGCCGACGAAGGCGCAGCGATCAATGAGGCGTTTATCACCGGCACCCAGCCGAACAAGGCGCCAACCCCCGCTCCGCCACCGCCGCCACAATAACCGGTCTCAATGGCATCGCTGATCGCGTTGCTGTCGGCTGTCGCCTACGGCGCGGCCGATTTCCTCGGTGGCGTCGCGGCGCGGCGCGCGACCACGATCGCGGCGGTTGTGGTGTCCCAGGCCGCAGGGGTCGTGTTGTTATTGGCGGTGATTCCCTGGTTACCACCGGCAATGGTCAGCAGCCGTGACATGGCCTGGGGCGCCGCCGCGGGATTATTCGGCGGCAGCGGTGTCGCGTTGCTGTACCGCGCGTTGGCGATCGGCCCGATGAGCGTGGTCGCCCCGGTTACCGCGGTCTGCGCCGCGGCGGTGCCGGTGACTTTCGGCCTGCTCCTGGGTGAGCGCCTCGGTTGGCTCACCACAGTCGGCATCGCAGTCGCGGGCATCGCCATTGTGCTGTTGGGTCAAGAACGACGCGATGACGGTGACGCCGCCGGTCCGCCGGCGCCGCAGTCCCGTCTCGGCATTCAGTTAGCACTTGCGTCGGGCCTCGCGATTGGATGTTTCCTGGTCAGCCTCGCGCGCACCGCGCCCAGCGCCGGCCTGTGGCCACTGATTCCCGCGCGCATCGTCTCGGTCGGACTGTTCGGCATCCTTGCCGTGGCCACGCGGCAGCCGTTGCTGGTGCCGAGGCCGGTGATGGCCACCGCGATTGGCGGCGGCGCGCTCGACATGTTGGCGAACGCGCTGTATTTATTCGCGGTGCAGAACGGCCCATTGAGCATCGTCGCGACGCTGGCCTCGCTCTACCCGGCGAGCACCGTCGTGCTCGCCAGGTTCGTGCTGCAGGAGCGCTTGTCCGCCCTGCAGCAGGTGGGAATCGCAGCCGCGGTCGTCGCCACGGTGTTAATTGTCAGCGGCGCCCACTGATCACACTCCTGCTAGCGATGGGAGTAGATGAACTCGTGACCGGTTCGTTCGCCAATCGGCCACCACGCAGTAATCGGCGGCGGCTCATTGGGCCGGGCCTCCCCGACACTGACAACCACGTAAGCGGCATGCCGCGGGGCCGATCGGCGAAGGTGGTAAAGCCAGTGAAGTGTGCGATCCGGCGATCGCGGCTGAACACCCGCACCACCAAGGCCGGGCCTAACGGCTTTGCCCGCTCAAAGATGTAGGTGCCGGCTGCGAGTTGGAGCCCAGGCAACTGCACCGCCTGGCGGAAGGTGATCACCGTCGTGCGCTCGGCGAGCGAGATGGCCGCCGCGGCCGCGCTTCCCTCGGCCGGCACCGGTACACTGAAATTCGCGGCCCCACGCGGCCATCTTCGTCGGCTCATGCCATCAGTCGGCTACTCGTCGTCGGTGTCGAGCGCCGTCCCCAGCGTGCCGGACGACTTTTGCATCAGATAGGTCTTGATGAACGCGTCGATGTCGCCGTCGAGCACGCGCTGCACGTCACCGACCTGGTGTTTGGTGCGGTGGTCCTTGATCATCTGATACGGCTGCAGCACGTAACTGCGAATCTGGCTGCCAAACGCAATGTCCTTTTTGGTGCCGCCAATCTTCTCGAGATTGGCCATCTGTTCCTTCATCTTGAGGTCGTAGAGTTTGGCCCGGAGCACCTTCATCGCGACGTCGCGATTCTTATGCTGCGAGCGTTCGTTCTGACAGGAGGTGACGATGCCGGTCGGAAGGTGGGTGATTCGCACCGCCGAGTCGGTAACGTTAACGTGTTGTCCGCCCGCGCCGCTCGATCGGAAGGTGTCGATGCGGAGGTCCTTGTCGGCGATCTCGATGTCGTTGTCTTCCTCGATCTCGGGCCAGACATAGACCGACGCAAACGAGGTATGGCGGCGAGCCGCCTGATCGAACGGCGAAATCCGCACCAGGCGATGGACACCAGCCTCGGCGGCCATCAACCCGAACGCGTACTCGCCATTGAGCATGATCGTCGCGCTCTTCACGCCGGCTTCCTCGCCGGGCTGATAGTCGAGCACTTCGCGTTTGAAGCCGCGCCGCTCGGCCCACTTCAGGTACATCCGGAGCAGCATCTCAGCCCAGTCCTGGGATTCGGTACCGCCGGCCCCGGGATGCACGGTCACAATGGCATTGGCGCCATCGTGCGCGCCGCCGAGCATTTTACGCACTTCGGCAGCCTCGACTTCGCTATCGAGGACGGTCAGGGCGCGTTGCAGGTCGACGCTGACATCCTCACCTTGTGTGCCCCATTCGAGCAGTACGCTGAGATCGTCAAGCTTGCGCACCAGCGAATCGCGCAGCTCGACTTCTTCAGTCAGTCGCCGGCGGCGCTGCAATATTTTCTGGGCGTCCGCTTGATCTTTCCAGAAGTCGGCTGCGGATACGCGCGATTCAATCGCGGTCAGTTCGGTTGCGGGGTTGGCGGCGTCAAAGATAGCTCCGGAGGTCTCTGGCGCGTTTCACCAGGCCTTCGGAGCGACGAACCAAGTCTTCAAATTCGAGCGACACGCGAACCTCCGGGACGTTTCCATTTCGCCAAGGCCAGGCCAACAAGCGTCAGCAGCACGGCCAGTTGCGCCGCAAGATCGCCAATTGTCGCATACACGGTGCGCTCCTGAATGAAGCGCACCTGCCCGATCACCGTGGTGGTCTCGAACAGCGGCGTCCGCGCGAGCACGCGGCCGTAGGGGTCAACAATGCCGCTGATGCCGGTGTTGGCGGCGCGGGCCAGATAACGCCCCTGCTCGATCGAGCGCATCGCGGCCAGCTCGAAGTGCTGAAACGGCGCCGACGTTTCCCCGTACCACGCGTCATTGGTAATGGTCGTCAGCAGCTCGCTGCCGCGTAAGACGCCCTCGCGAATCAGGTGCGGATACACGACCTCATAGCAAATCGCCGTGCTGATCATGTGGCCTTCGACCGGCATCATGGTGACGCGCAGGCCGGGCGAAAATGCCGACACCGCGTCGACGAGCGGCCCGACAAAGGTCAGCAGCCAACCGAACGGCACGTATTCACCGAACGGGACGAGATACATCTTGCGGTAGACGGCGGCGGTCGCGCCGGCGCGGTCGAGCATAAACGCGGAATTAAAATACTTCGCCTGGTCGCCGCGTTCGATCTCGTCGGTGCCAAACAGCAGCGGCGTCTGCAGTTCGCTCACCAGCCGCCGGACGTGATCGGCGTTGACCGGATCTTCATCGAAGTAAAACGGCGTCGCCGACTCGGGCCACAACACGAACTGCGCGCCCTTCGCGACCGCGTCACGGCTCATCCCCAAGTACCGTTCAAAGATCGCCGTGGCCCGCGCCGGATCCCATTTCTCCGTCTGCGGAATGTTGGCTTGGATCAGGCCAACCGTAATCGCCGAGCCCTCGTGCGTCAACCGGCTCTCGCCGAGTCGCGCCGCGCCCCACACCGAGGTCACCGTGAGTAGAGTTACCGCCGTGGCCGCCGCAATCACCCGACGCCGGCCACCGCTGATCGCGGTGATCGCGAAACAGGCGTGCACGGTCGCCAGCAACCACGAGAGGCCGTAAACGCCGGTCAAGCTCGCGAGCTGTGCGATCGGGAGCAAGGTCACGACGGCATTACCCAGAGGGACCCACGGGAAGCCGCCGAACAAGTAGGCGCGCGCATATTCGGCCGCGACCCACGTTGCCGGCGCGAGCATGACACCGCCGGCGCCGAAGCGGCGAATCAGCACCGCGCTGGCCGCCGATGACGCCGCCACGAACAGCGCCATGTAGAGCGCCAGCAAGGCGGCAACCGGGATCGCGATCATCCAGGACAGGCCGCCAAAGGTGGCCACGGTCGCACTGGTCCAGTAGACCGTGCCCATGTAGTGAATGAAGCCGGTCAGCAGGCCGAGCAAGAAGCCGCGACGGGTGGAGACGCCGCGGCAGTCACGCGCGTCGCCGGTCCAACCGGAGAGCGCGATGTACAGCGGCGTCAGTGCAATGAATGCCACTGCCGGGTGGCCGTATTTCGGAAACGAGAGTGCAAGCAGCACTCCCGAGACGAGGGCTAGCGCACGATCCAGGGTTTGAACTGCTCTTCTTTTTCGAGCCGCGTCTTGACCGTTTCAGCCTCGCGGCGATCTTTAAACTTACCGACGCGGACGCGGAACACCGCCGGCGCGCCGGCGTCGGGCGCCAACACATAGGCCGGGTAGCCTTTGCCGGTCAGCCGACGAGCAATGCCCTGCGCTTCATCGCGCTGGCTCAGGGCGGCGAGTTGGATCGCGAAGCCGGCGCCAACCGGTTCGGCGGGTGTCACTGGTGCGTTGGTCGTGGGCGCAGGTGCGGCGGGCGGAGCAGCTGGTGCTGGTGCTGGTGTTGGTGCCGGCGGCGGCGTTTCGCGCAATTGCTCGCGCGGCATTTCACTCTTGGCGAGCCGATCGGGATAACTCAAATCTTCATTCGCGGTCGCCGACCCGGCACCTGATGGAGCCGCCGCGACGGCCGGTACATCGGCGCCAATCGGCTCGGATTGCTCGGCGGCCATCGTCTCGCCCGTGGCGGCGTCGCCACGAACTCCCCGCCCCACCAGGACGCCGCACAGGAAAATGACCACCGAGACGACAGTCACCGCCATGAACAGGAATACGAGCTGTTTCCCGTTCAGCTGAATTTCGTGAAAACCTTCGTCGCTGGTAGTCGTCGCCATCTATGCTAAGTCGCTGATTCTAAGGTTGATCTTAGCATGGAGGCACCCTTGGGCGCCTTGGTCAGCTTCTCCCGCAGCGCACGCGCTTCGACCGATCCCGGATCGATCACCAAGGCGCGCTCCACCTCTTCCTTGGCAGCGGCCGGATTCTGCCCTTGCAGATAGGCCTCGGCCAGCGCGAGACGACCGGCCACCGTCTCCTCGCTCCACAGCGCGATCTTGAACGCCTGGATCGCTTCGGGCGTGCGTCCGGTCCGCAGATGGATGCGACCGAGTAAGAGATGAGCGTCGGACAGGTACGGGGACAGATAGAGCGCGCGCCGCAATTCCTGCTCGGCTTCGCGATCTGCATCGCGCCCAAACGCCCGGCGGCCCGCCGCGAGATGGAACGCCGCCAGCTCCGCCTGATCGCGTTGTCCGGTCGCCGTGATGATCGAATCGACGCGGCTGCTGGGGCGTTCGAGATGCTCCTTGACGCGCTCGAGCCCGCGCGGGACCGGATCGCCGTTGACCTGCCGCGCATTGTCGTAACTGGATGACAAGCGCTGCGCCAGTTCGCGCTCGCGCGCCGCTTCTGCGGGTGCGCCGGTTTGCTGCAATGCCGCGGCAAGGATGAAGTGCGCGTCGCCATCGGCGGGATTGCGACGCACCGCTTCGCGCAACCAGTAGATCGCGGCCGGCGCATCCTTATCGGTCCAGTAGGCGTATCCCAGGTTGAAAAAATAATCGGCGTCGGTCGGATCCGTTTGTGACGCCTGGCTGAAGTAATACGCCGCGCGTCCGGTTTGCGGCGTCGAGCCACGACGCAGCTGCACGATGCCAATCGCGTTCAGCACTTCGGCCGAGCCGGCCTCGCTCTGCAGCGCCTTGAGTATGCCGAACGCCTCCTCATATCGCTTGAGGTCGATCAGCGACAACGCTGACAGATACCGCGCCACGCGCGCATGCGGACCGCTGCGGCTGGCCATCGTCACTGATTCGAACGCCAGCGCGTGATCGCCGGCGTCGGTGTGCACCCGCCACAGCGCCAGCCGAACGCGATCGTCGGCAGGCGCCGCCTTGCCCGCCTGCTCCAGAAACGCGCGCTGCGTCGCAGGCACCTCGGCGACCACGCCTTTGACATACGCCTCGAACCCCTGCAGCGTTGCGAGTAACGTGCCCATCCCTGCCGGTGGCGCCGCCGTCGCGCCTTCACGGAGTCGGCGCGCGGTGCGATCGTAGACGCCGAACAAGTCGGCGAGGGTTCCGCGTTCGATGACTTCAGGGGTGAGGCGGCCGGCCTCGAGCCGGATCACCCGCGCCCGCACCGTTAAGTGCTCTCCAACGAGCTCGTACGAGCCGACGATGACATCGGCGGCGCCCACGAAGTAACCGACCTTGATCACCGTGGCGTGGCTGAGCGCGGCCGCCGGCGGCAGTTGCAGGCCAGCGAATGCACTGAGGCGTTCCTCGCGAGGGACCGCAACGCCGCCGTAGCGTTCGATCAACTCGGAGAGCAAGACCGCGGAGCCCTCGCCGAGCCAATAGAGCTTGGGGTCGGTCTGCCGATTGACAAACGGCATCACCAACGTCTCACCGGCGACCGCCTGCGCGGAGGAGGATGACGGCGCAGCCAGCGATAGCACGGTCGCGGCGAGGGCGGCCAGGAAACGCATTTACGCCGCTTCGGCCGTCGGTTGCTCCACGCGTTCGCCGCGAATGGTCACCGCCATCGTGCACGCTTTGCCGCCCGAGGCCTTGCACTGGCTGACCTGGACGTCGGCATCAAGGTCGAACCGCTGCAGGAAATGTGCGACCGCGGCCGAATAAAACCCACACATCGGAAATGCCGCGGTCTCTCGGAGCGCGCAGAAGATCGACGCGCGGATGTCCATCGTGCCATGCCCTTTTTTGAGGCGGACGCTCGCTCGCGATCCCCTGAAGGTCTGTTTGATCAGCCGACCACTGAGAAAGAGCGCCATCCGCGCGCGCAGGACCGCCGGCAGGCTCCGCACGATCGTCCGCGACAGGGAGGACAACTCGGTATAGGCCCAATCAGCGGAATACTGGCCGGCCCGCCCCATGATCTGGTCGTACGAGGACTGGCCCTCAAGGCGCAGAAAACTCAGCACCGCGTGCAAGGGTGCCAATCCAAACTTGCCGTCCCGCAGTCCAGGCGGGGTGAGCCAGTTTTCATAAAACGGGAGTCGCGCGGGGATCACATCGGCGATTCCCTGATGAAGACTGGCGATTAGTAAGCGTCCGATTCCGGCATCGACCATGGGCTGGGGGTTAAGTTCTGATACCGTAACACTAATCTGCGCTGTGCCGGGTGCCAAGGCCTGTGCGGGGTGCCCTTTAAGTTGATGAACGCCACCGCGACAATTCTCGTTGGCGGCCAAGCTCGGCGACTGGGCGGTCGGCTCAAACCGGCGCTCGCGATCGGTGCTGAGACGATCATCGAGCGCCAACTTGCCGCGATTCGCGATGCCGGCAGCACAGAGATTTTAATGATCGGCCGATGGCCGGCGCCGGCGATCGCTGGCCTGCGGCACTTTCCAGACGTCATCGACGGCGCCGGGGCTTTGGGCGGGCTCTATTCAGCGTTGCTGCTGGCGACCTCTTCAACCGTCCTCGTGCTGGCGGGCGATTTACCGTTCATCAGCGCACAATTATTGAGGCAATTGGATACGATGGGTGCCGGACACGACGCCGTTGTGCCGCGGATCGACGGCCGCTGGCACCCGTTGTGCGCCGCCTATCGACGCACGGTGGCGGGGGCGATCAAGCAACGGATTGCGCATGGCAGGCTTCGTGTCACTGACGCGCTCAGCGACATGCGCGTGCGTGAACTATCGGCTGACGACCTGAGGCGACTGGATCCGAGCGGCATGCTGCTGATGAATGTGAACACTCCCGACGACTATCGCCACGCCGCGCATGTCGCGCAGGCCCGTTCGTAGCCGGCTTCCTTCCGATCATGATTCTTCCCCTGCACGACCGAGTCAGGAGCCGCGTCCGCGCGGTGCTCGCCGAACTCTACGATCTGCGCGACCCGTCACTCGCGATCCCGATTGAATCGCCCCCCAATCGGGCGATGGGCGACCTGGGCACGCCGGTCGCATTCGAGTTGGCACGCACGCTGCGCAAAGCGCCGCGGGTCATCGCTCAGGACATTGCCGGCGCCCTCGGCCCACTCGAAGGAATCGCCAGGGTCGAAGCCGCAGCCAACGGCTATCTCAACGTGTTTATCGACCGCAGGACGTTTCTCCTGCAACGGCTCGGCGTCGGTCACGCTCCGCCGTCGCCGGTGGCCACCGGCGGGAAGACCATCGTCGAGCACACCGCGATCAATCCGAATAAGGCCGCGCACATCGGGCACCTGCGTAACTCGGCGCTCGGTGACACGTTGGTACGCGTCCTCGGCTTTCGCGGCACGCCGGTCGAAGTGCAGAACTACATTGACGACACCGGCGTACAGGTCGCCGACGTGGTTGTCGGATTTCAGCAGCTGCAAGGCCTCGACCGCGCCGGGGTCGAGACGATTGCCGACTCGACCCGTTTCGATTACTACTGTTGGGATCTCTACGCGCGCGTCACCGGCTGGTACGATGAGGATAAGGAGCGCCTGAAGATTCGCAGCGCGACGCTCCATGACATCGAGCACGGCGTCAACCCCACTGCCGACATCGCACACTTCGTCGCCGAACGCATCGTCGCCTGCCATCTCAAGACCATGGCTCGGCTCAACATCGACTACCACCTGCTGACCTGGGAAGGCGACATCCTGCGTTTGCAGTTCTGGGCGCGAGCGTTCGAGGTGCTGAAAGAGACCGGCGCGGTCTATTTGCAAACAGAAGGACGGCTGGCCGGCTGCTGGGTGATGCCCATTGAAGACGCCGCGTCACCGCCTGGCGAAGCCACCGAGGCCGGTGACGAAGAAGGCGAAGAACGCGAGAAAGTGATCGTCCGCTCGAACGGGACGGTGACCTATGTCGGCAAAGACATGGCCTACCAGTTCTGGAAGTGCGGCATCCTGGGCCGGGACTTCTCCTATCGCAAGTTCGCGACCCGGATCGACGGCGGCACGGTGTGGGCGACAACCAGCCGTCCGGAACACGCCGAGGCGTCGCACCCGCCATTTGGTGCGGCGAAGGCGACTTATAACGTCATCGACGTCCGCCAGTCCTATCTGCAAAAACTACTCAAGCAGGCGCTGACCGCCGTCGGGCACCCTGCCGAAGCCGATCGCTTGACCCACTTCTCCTACGAGATGGTCGCACTGTCGCATGCCACGGCGCGCGAGCTCGGCTATGCCCCGCCGGGCGAGCCGGATGACGTCAAGCGGCCATTTGTCGAAGTGTCCGGACGCAAAGGACTGGGCGTCAAGGCCGACGATCTGATCGATCGGCTTTTCACCAAGGCCTCGGCCGAGGTCGAGCGGCGCAACGCCGGGTTACCCGAAGGCGAGCGACGACAAATCGCCGAGCAAATCGGGATTGCGGCGGTTCGCTACTTCATGATCAAGTATTCGCGCACCAAGGTGATTGCCTTTGACATTGACGAGGCGGTCAGCTTCGAGGGCGAAAGCGGCCCATACCTGCAGTATGCGGTGGTCCGCGCGAACAATATTTTCCAGAAGCTATTCGACCGTGAAGGCGTCAGTGAGCAGGCGGTGCTGGCGGCATTGACGGCGACACCGCCCGATGCACTGGATGGGTCCGACGGCGATCACGATCTATGGAACCTGGTTCTGGAAGCCTCGCGGCTGGACGATGTCGTCGAGCAAGTGGTGCGTTCGCTTGAGTTTGCGGTCCTTGCCAAATACGGCCTGGGCCTTGCGCAGATGTTCAACGGCTTTTACCACAAGGCCCCGATCCTCAACGAAGAGCGCGCGGACGTGAAACGCTGGCGCGCGGCGGCGGTGGCCTATTTTCGTCAGCAATTAACCCGCGTCCTCGATCTAATGGGCGTCGAAATTCCAACGCGCATGTAAAGTAGGCTCTGATATGACCCTAATTGCGATCGCCCCGTGCCGCGCGATGTCCGATTATCACGAAGCGGTGAAGCGCACCGGCGGCGAATGTGTCGACCTCGACATGGAACGCGACAAGCCTGCCGACGTCATCCGGCGTTCACATGGCCTGATGCTGACCGGCGGCGGCGACGTCGACCCGTCGCTGTACGGCGAAGCGCCGCACGCGACGTTCCATGCGTCCGAAGCTGGACGCGACGCCTACGAAGTGGCGCTGATTAAAGCGGCGATGGAAGCAAAGCTCCCGATCTTTGCCATCTGCCGTGGCATGCAGGTATTGAATGTGGCGCTCGGCGGCACCCTGCTTCAGGACATTCCATCGATGGTCAATGGTGCCGCGGAACACGCGACGCCGGCGACCGACCCGCGGTTTACGATCGCTCATGAAGTGTGGGTGGCCAAGGGCACGCGCTTGGCCTCGATGATGGCCGAAAAGCTCGAAGGCGAGACGTGCCAGGTCAACAGCCGGCATCATCAGGCGATCAAAACGGTCGCGCCCGGATGGGAAGTGAGCGGCACCGCGCCGGACGGCGTGATCGAAGCGATCGAGCAACCTGGCGACGTCTTTCGTGTCGCGGTGCAGTGGCACCCGGAAAACTTCTGGCGCACCGGCGAGTTTCGGCCGATGTTCGAAGCGTTCCTTGAAGCGGCACAGACGGTGAAGAAATAATCAACGCCCGGCAGGTGCCGGGGGCGGCGGGCCGGGCTCACCGACCGGGTCGTTCCCGAGCACCACGTTCCAGGCGCGCACCTGCCATTTTTTGATCAGGCCGTTGATCACGTAGGGATCGTGGCGGGCAAACTCCTCCACCGTCGCCTGGTCAGGCGCACGGAACACCAGCAGCGCCCCGTCAACCGGATCGCTGAACGCGCCGGCCAGTAACAGTTCGCCACGTGCATGCGACTCGCGCGCACGCTCGAGATGCAGCGAGCGAAACTGCGCCCGCTGCGCCACGTAATCATCGATGGTCTCGTAGAGCAGTGCGAAGTACGGCATGCCGGTAAGGCTATCAGCTATGCGATGCAGCCGCCGGTCACGCGTGTTCGAAGACTGCCAGACTTTCGACGTGCGCCGTATTGGGAAAGAGATCGAAACCGCGCAGTTCACTCAGCGCGTAGCCGGCGTCGATCAGCGTGCGCGTATCACGGGCGAACGTCGCGACATCGCACGAGATGTAGACGATGCGCCGGGCACCAAGGGCGATGACGCCCGCGACCGCCTCTTTGCTCATGCCGGTGCGCGGCGGGTCGACGACCAACGTCTCGATGCCGGTCGGCGGCTCGACCACAAGATACGTCTCGACCGCCTGATGTCGCACGCTCACCTTGCCTGCGGCGCGTGCCGCGTTCGCGGCAAGATCATCGGCGGCGGGGCGATCGCCTTCAACAGCGATGACGTCACAATCGCCGCGAGCCGCGAGCGCTGTCGAAAACAGCCCGACCCCAGCGTAGAGATCGAGGATCCGGCCGGCCGGCACCGCTGCGACGGCGGCAGACACCAAGTCGGCGAGCAGGAAGCGGTTGCCCTGAAAAAACGACCGCGCGTGCCGGGTCAGGGTAAGGTCGAACGCCGACGCCGGGTCGGTGACTCGGATCGTATCGGTCACCTCTGGCGACCCCCAGACCGTCTCGGCGCGCGGTGCGAGGTCGTAGCCATACGAGATCCCGGAGACGCCCTCGATCTGCGGCAGCGACGCGAGTTGCCCGCCGTTGGCATTCGGCTCGAGTACTAGATGGATCGCGCGCTGATCTGCGGCGCAATTCTCCGCGACTTCGACGTCGAGCACCTGCAGCTTCGGTAACTCTTCCAGTGCCGCCTCGAGATCCAGGAGCGCTGTGGTGGTGGCCGGTAGCAACTGGCGCGTCAGCGCGGGGTCGCACAAGATGTGCGTCCCCTCTTTATAGAACCCGATCGCGCCGCGATCCACGTGCAGGCGCGCGCGCATCCGGTACCCGTCAGTCGGCGAACCGGTGATCGGCACCGTCTCGGGCGGCGCGATCCGGCCAATCCGGGTCAGCGCGTCTCGAATAATCTCCGCTTTGAGTGTCAACTGGCGTGGATAGGCGACATGCGCGAAGACGTTGCCGCCGCACGACCCATCGCGACCTGCCTCGACCCGATCGGGGGACGCCTCGACGACCCGCATGGTCCGGGCCCAGATCGTGCCGCGCTGGAACTTCTCCACTGCCGCTTCGACGACCTCACCCGGGATCGCCGCCGACACCAACACGATGGCGCCGTCATGGCGCGCGATCATCCGGCCGCCCGCCGCCGGCTTTTCCACGGTCAGTGTGAGTCGTTGTCCAGGTGTCATGACCGGTCGAACGCAATGACTGGCAAACCGAAGTGGTCGCGCACATGTTTCTCCACCGCCGCTTGCTCCGCCTGGCGGTAGGCGTCCGCGGTCATCCGTCCGCGGAACGGACTCAAGGTGTCCTTCGCGTCACGTTGTGCGTCGGCCCGCACGCCGTGGTCGATTGATTCCATGACGTGATCCATCAACGCGCGATCGAGCCCCGCCAGCCGTTCGAGCAGCGCGTCGCGGGCGTCGCCGCGAGCGCGGGTCGCCTCGAGCTGGAGCACGTCCAGGTCACGCGTCACGCGATCGAGCACGGCCTCGAACGGCGCGGCCTGCTGCGAACTCGCGCGCAGGGTGGTCAGCCGCGCCATTGTGCGTTCAACGTGTGTGCTCAGCGATCCGCGTTTCCGACCGTGCGTCTGTTCGACCGCGTGATCGCCGGCCGCTGTCGTCGCCGTCGCTGCCGGATGGGACACTCCGACCGCGCGGCGCCAGGTGTCGAACGCGTCGAGCACATCCGCCTCGCAGAACTCAATGCGCACCGGCCGCCGGCGCGGGCCTTTGCGGTAATACCGCTCGAAGTAGCGATCGATGCCGCTGCAGGCAACTTTGACTGGGATGCCCTCATGCGCCCAGCCGGTGACTTGTTCAAAGGCCGGGCCGGTGATCCGGATCAAGTGGCCGTCATTCTTGCGGCACAGATACGCTTCGATTTCTCGACAGTAGCCATCCGGCTCGATCACTGATTTCGTTCCCAGACAATGCGCAGGCCGCGGAGCGTCAGCTCCGCGTCCACGTGCTCGATCAAACCCGTTTCCGGGGCGACCAGCACCGCGAGGCCGCCGGTGGCCACCACCACCGGATTACCGCCCAGTTCGAGCCGCATGCGCCGCACCAGCCCTTCGACCATGTCGACGTAGCCCCAAAACAAACCGGACTGCATCGAGCTGACCGTCGTCCGACCGATCACCTGGGCCGGCTTACGCACATCGATGCGCGGTAGTTTCGCGGCGCGCTGAAATAGCGCGTCCGCCGAGATCTGAGGACCCGGGCAAATCACGCCGCCCAGATACTCGCCTTTGGCCGAAATCGCATCGAACGTGGTCGCGGTGCCAAAATCGACCACGATCACCGGCCGCCGGTCGGCTTTGCCGTAATCCTCGTACGCCGCAATGCCGTTGACCACGCGATCGGCCCCGACTTCAGCCGGATTCTCGTATAGGATCGGCATCCCGCAGTTGACTGCCGGCTCGATATTGAGCGGCGTGCGTCCGAAATAATTGGTGACCATCGCGACCATCGTCCCGGTCAGCGGCGGGACCACCGAGGCCATCACCACGCCGGTGATGTCGTCCGGCCTGACGCCGTGATGCGCGCACAGATTGGTGACCAGAATGCCCAGTTCGTCGGCGGTGCGCTCGCGCAGCGTGGCAATGCGCCAACTGTGGACCAAGTTCCAGTCAGCGCGGCGAAAGACGCCCAGGACGATATTGGTGTTGCCGACGTCGATCGCTAGCAGCATGATCGGTCCGTCATTCTTACATCCACCGTAATTCCCCCGCCACCACTCGCTCGATCTCGTGCCCGCACCGGACCAGCAATGCGCCCGTGTCGTCGAGACCGGCGGTTCGGCCGCGGCGAGCGCCGGCGACGGCATCCCATTCCACGTCAGCGCCTTCGGCCCCCGGCGCAGCCTCGCGCCACTGGCGCAGAATATCACCCGCTTCGCCGCCCATCAGTCGCGCATAGGTCTCTGGAATGGCAGCGAGCAGTGCATCGAGCAGCTCTTGACGGTCGACCAGACGCCCCAGTTCGGCTTCGAGCGACGTCGCTCGATCCGCCACATCACCCGGATGGGCGGCATTGAGGATATTGACGCCGATGCCCAGCGTGACGGCCTGCGCCGGTGTGCCGATGCCGAGGCCTTCGGCAAGAATCCCGGCCAGCTTACGTCGACCGACTATGACGTCGTTCGGCCATTTCAAGTCGCAGGCCAGTCCAGACGCGTGATGGACCGCTTGACGCACGGCCACGCCAGTGGCCAGCGTGATCAGGGGTATCGCCTGCATGGCGTGGTCGGTGTACGCCGGCCGGAGCAGGAACGAGAGGTAGAGCCCCGCGCCCGGCGGCGAGCTCCACGGGCGGCCGCGGCGGCCCCGTCCCGCCGTCTGTTGGTCGGCGACGAACACGATGCCTTCCGGCTCGCCGCGCGCCACTGCGTCGGCCGCAAGGTCCATCGTCGAGCCGACCGACGCCAGGTGCCGCACGTCGAGACGCATCGGCTTACGATGGTTCGAGTTCGAAGCTGATGTCGGCGGCGCGGACCGAATGGGTCAGCGCGCCGACGGAGACAAAGTCTGCACCGGTGGCGGCAATCGCGGGGAGGCGCTCCAGCGTGACGCCGCCTGAGATTTCCACTGTCGCGCGGCCGCGACAGCGGCGTACGGCTTCGTGCTGATCAGCGAGAGAAAAATTATCGACCAGCACGCGTGCGGCGCCGGCTGCCAGCGCCTCGTCGAGTTCGGCGAGTGTTTCCACTTCGACTTCAACTGGCAGCGTTGCCGTGCGCGCGCGCGCCAGCACACCGGTAATACCGCCGGCCAGCCGTTTGTGGTTGTCCTTGATCAGCACGCCGTCATCGAGGCGCTGCCGATGGTTGGTCCCGCCGCCGCAGCGGACTGCGTATTTCTCGAGATCGCGAAAGGTCGGCATCGTCTTTCGCGTGTCGAGCACCGTAATGCGTCCGCTTGCGGCAGCGACGTAACGTTGTGTTTCGGTCGCGATCCCGCTCAGCCGCTGCAGGAAATTCAGCGCCGTACGCTCGGCCGTGAGCAGGGCCTGGGCGCGGCCGGTGACCTCGGCGATCACCAAGCCTGCGTCGCACGCCGCGCCGTCGGGGTGGTGAATGGAGAAGGCGGCAGCAGGGTCGCATTGCCGGAAGACTTCTGCCGCCACGTCGAGGCCCGCGACCACCAGTGGCGTCTTCGCGAGCAGAATGCCGCGCGCCTGTTGATCGCGGTCAATGGTCAGTGCCGACGTGACATCGCCGGCGCCGACATCCTCGCGGAGCGCGCGCGCGACCAGGTCGCGATAGGACTCGAAGGTGAGCGCAGGTCCGGTCATCAAGCGGGAGGGTCGGCGGTGACGGCTTCAACCTCGGCGAACTCCACCGAGACAGCGAAGGCGTCGGCCGGTTCAAACAACAGCGCGTGAATATTCGCGGCCGCGGCAACATCGGCACGCGCGCCCTCGAGCTGGGCAAGCCGTTCGGGCGTATCCCGCACCACCGCGCGCGAGATCATCGCCTTCAATGGACGTTTCGCTTCCGATTTGGTCCGGCGCACCTCCCCCAGGACATCGATCGCAGCCGCCAGACACCCGGCACTGGTGGTGTCGGTCCCGGCAATCCCGGCAATCCCGGCCAATTCCGCCGATGAAGGCCACGGCGCACCGTGAATCGATCCGTCGTGCGACCACGACCACACTTCTTCGGTCACGAATGGCAGGTACGGTGCAAAGAGTCGCAGCAGCACCGAGAGCGAGGCCTGCAAGGCGCGGTTGGCCGACGCGGCGCCCGCTTCGCCCATGTCACCGTAACGCCGCGACTTCACCAGCTCGAGGTAGTTATCGCAGAAGCTCCAGAAGAAAGCTTCTGTGCGATCGAGGACCCGGGTGTACTCATACTCGTTCAGTGACTCGGTCGCATCGTCGACCAGCGCCGCCAGTTGCAGCAGCATGCTGCGGTCGAGCGGGTGGGTCACGTTGCCAGCCGCGACGCCGCCGGTGAGCGCAAACTTCGAGGCGTTCAACACCTTCATCGCCAAACGCCGGCCGACTTTCATCTGACCTACGTCAAAGGCCGTGTCGACGCCCGGGCCGCCGCGAGCCGCCCAGTAGCGGACACCGTCCGAGCCGTACTCCTCGAGATTCGCGAGCGGCGTGACGACGTTGCCCTTGGACTTGGACATCTTCTTGCGGTCGGGGTCGAGCACCCAACCGGAAATCGCCGCGTGTTTCCACGGCAGCGATTGGTTCTCGAGATGGCTGCGCAGCACCGTCGAGAACAGCCAGGTCCGAATAATGTCGTGGGCCTGCGGCCGCAAATCCATTGGAAAGGTGCGCGCGAACAACGCGGGATCACGTTCCCAGCCGGTCACGATCTGTGGCGACACCGATGATGTGGCCCAGGTATCCATGATGTCGGGATCGCCGATGAATCCGTTCGGCTGGCCGCGCTGCGCCGCGGAATAGCCGTCGGGAAGATCGGTTGACGGATCAATGGGCAAGCGCGATTCGTCGGGATACAGCTGGTGCTCGTAATCGATGCTGCCGTCGGCGCGCAGCGGGTACCACACCGGAAAGGGCACGCCGAAGAAGCGCTGGCGGCTGATGCACCAGTCGCCGTTCAGCCCGTTCACCCAACTTTCGTAGCGCCCGCGCATGTACGAAGGATGCCATTGCAGTTCGCGTCCGCGTTCGAGCAGTTGTTCGCGGAAGTCCAGGGTCTTGATAAACCACTGCCGGCTGGTGACGATCTCGAGCGGGCGATCGCCTTTCTCGTAAAACTTGACGTTATGGGTGATCGGCCTGGTGTCGCCACGCAAGTCCCCGCTCTGCTTGAGCAGCTCCGCGATCGCCGTCTGAGCCTTCTTGGCCGACAGCCCTGCCAGCTGATCGTAGGCCACCTGCGCACGTGGCGCATCGATGGATTCCCACCCAGGTGCACCCCACGGCACGGCGCCGAGTGTGCCGTTGGGTTGAATAATCGCGCGCACTGGCAACTTGAGCTCACGCCACCACACCACGTCCGTGACGTCGCCAAAGGTGCAGATCATCGCGATGCCGCTGCCCTTTTCTGGATCGGCAAGCGGATGCGCCTTCACCGGGACCCGCGCGCCGAAGATCGGCGTGACCACGTCGGTGCCAAACAGCGGCTTGTAGCGCTCATCGTCGGGGTGCGCGACCAACGCGACGCAGGCCGGGAGTAGTTCAGGGCGCGTCGTTTCAATCTCTACCGTGCCGCCGCCCGGCTTGTGAAACTGCAGCCGATGGTAGGCGCCGGGCTGTTCGCGATCTTCCAGTTCCGCCTGCGCGACGGCAGTCTTGAAATCGACGTCCCACAGCGTTGGCGCTTCGACCTGATATGCCAGATTGCGCTGCAGCAGACGCAGGAACATCAGCTGCGAAATGCGTTGCGCGGGTTTGGCAATTGTGGCGTAGGTCATCGACCAGTCAATCGATAGCCCCAGGTAACGCCACAGATGCTCGAATACTTTTTCGTCTTCGACCGTTAAACGAACGCACAGCTCGATGAAGTTCGGGCGCGATACCGAAATCGGTTGCTTGCCTGGTTTATCGGGTGGCTCGAACGCGTGATCGTACGGCAACGAAGGGTCGCAGCGCACGCCGTAGTAGTTCTGCACGCGCCGCTCGGTGGGTAAGCCATTGTCATCCCACCCCATCGGATAGAACACGGCCATGCCGCGCATCCGTTGAAAACGCGCGATGACGTCGGTGTGGGTGTAGGAAAATACGTGGCCGACGTGCAGCGACCCGCTCACCGTCGGCGGTGGCGTGTCGATCGCGTAGACCTCGTCGCGCGGGCGCGACCGGTCGAATCGATAGGTGCCGTCGGCTTCCCAGCGGGCAGTCCACTTCGCTTCCAGGCCTTCGAGGACTGGCTTTTCTGGCACCGTCATAAGTGAATGATGTTAGCAGGACCGGCCTGCGGCCGGTCGGACCCCGATGCGGTAGCGAGACGAAGGCGAGCCCCTACCGGCCGAACGGCCGGTCCCACTCCGAGCGGAGCGAGGAGTCCCACCGTGAGCGAAGCGAGCGGTCCCACCGTGAGCGAGCGGTCTACTCTGGCGGCTGGGTGCCCAGCGAGCGAATTCTGACGATCTCGTCGCGCACCAGTCGCTCCGAGACCTCGCTGACCACACGCATCACCGTTTCGCCCATGACGCCGTGAGTGAGCCGATCGACGACGCGCGCTGCGATGCGGTCAATAGCCGCCTCGCTCAGATCGAACGCGGCGTTGGGGTCCTCGGGTAGCACCGGCAGCGGTTCGCCCTGCTCCTCGGCCAACAAAGCGGCAAACGCATCGGCCACGGCGGATTCGTTGGAACCGTAGGCCGATACGGCCGAAGGGGCCGGGGCCGCAGCTGTGACGGGTGCGGGTACCCAAGAGGCAGCAGGGGCGGGTGCGACGGGTGCGGGTGCGACAGGTGCCGGTGCCCAGGAGGCGACAGGTGCCGGTGCCCATGGTGCAGGTGCCGATGGTGCCGCGGCCCAGGGTGCCGATTCCGGGTCCGCCTGCACGGGTGGAGTCAGGTAGTCGAAGCTCGAAATCGCGTCGGCGGTGGGCGCTTCGTAGAGCGGCGCCAGGTCGACACGTTCCGCAGTGACGTCGACCTGAGACGCTTCTATCTCGGCTGAGGCGGCGGTTTCCGCGCCTTCGCTGTCGTGTACGCTTGCGGCGTCGGCTGCATTCGCCGCCGCTTCTGCGGAACCAAACCAATCCGAGTCGACCTCGAACACCGGTTTCTCCGGCTTCGCTTCACTGATGCGCGCTTGGTTCCCCAGGGCCGAAGGGCGACGCCCCGGATCGATCGCCGCCGGCATCCGTGGCAGCAGCAGCGGACCGCTGCTCCGCGATGCCGGACTGCCTCGGCCGCGCGACAGTTGCGCATCGAGCGTGTCGAAGGCGGCGTCGAGTTGCTCGAAATAATCTTCACTGCCGCCGGCGTCCGCCTCGACGGTCGGCGCGGCCTGTCCGGACCCCTGTTGTTTGCGCAAGTGGTCCCAATCAGGCGTCGCGACCTCGGTGCTCCGGTCGGGTTCATCGGGGCGCTCGATGGCCGGCGTAACTTCCGCCGTCGCAACTTCCGTCACAGGTGCCGGCGGGGGCGACGGTGCAAACGAGGCTGGCTCATGCATTGGCGGGCGCGCGGCACGTGGCGGGTCGTCGCTCGTCACGGGACGGCCCGACAGCGGCGGCGCACCACCGACCGGGCGGGCGGCCGGCTTCGCCGTAATTCCGAGAAGCTCTTTGACGCGATTGATCACAAGTTGCGGCTCAAAAGGTTTAACCAGGACACCCGCTGCTCCTGATTCTCGCACGCGGGCCTCGTCAATGGAGTCGAAGGCGCCGCTCATCAGCAGAATCGGCACGTGGCGCAGTTCTTTACGTGATTGCATGAACGCCGCCACCTCGTAGCCATCGACCGTCGGCAGGTTGATCGCGGCGAGAACGATATCGGGCGGCTCTTGGCGCAGGCGGCGGGTGGCTTCCTCGCCATCTCCGACGGCCACCACCCGGACCCCCTGTTCGACAAAGGTCAGCTCGACCACCCGCTGAATGGTGATGCTGTCGTCCGCAAGCAGCAGCGTATGATCCATCGCGACCGGCCAGCCTCTCGCTAGGCGACCCGCGCCCGCGCGTTGTGGTTGATGAAGTCGACGATCTGCCGCATCGGCGTGCCGGGCAGGAAGATGCCGCGCACACCGATCGCGTTCAGTTTGGCGATATCAACATCCGGAATGATGCCGCCAATCACGACCATGACGTCGGACAATCCTTTTTCATTGAGCAGTTCCATCACCCTCGGGCAGATGTGCATGTGCGCACCGGACAGGATCGACAATCCGATCACGTCGGCGTCTTCCTGCAAAGCTGCGCTGACAATCTGCTCGGGTGTCTGTCGCAGGCCGGTGTAAATGACTTCCATTCCTGCATCGCGCAGCGCACGCGCGATGACCTTGGCCCCGCGGTCATGCCCGTCGAGGCCCGGCTTGGCAATAACGACTCGAATCTTCTGACTCATGAACAGCAGCTCTCCGCTCTCAGCGCTCGGCGCTAGATAATCGGCACTTCCTCATACTCGCCCCACACCTCACGCAGCGCGTCGCACATCTCGCCAACCGTCGCGTAAGCGCGCACGCAGTCGAGAATCGCCGGCATCGTATTGGCGGTCCCGCGCGCCGTTGCGCGCAAGGCATCGAGCGTGCGGGTCACTGCCGCGCTGTTGCGGGTCTTCTTGAGTTCCTCGAGACGCGACAACTGCCGGTCGGCGGCGGTATCGTCGATATAGAGGATCGAGATGCGCTTTTCATCTTCCTGGATGAAGTCATTGACGCCGACGATCACCTTGTCGCGGCGTTCGACGGCGGTCTGGAACTGATACGACGACTCGGCGATTTCCTTCTGCGGATACCCCAATTCGATCGCCTCGACCATGCCGCCCATGCGATCGATCGTCTCCCAGTAGTTCAGCGTGCCTTCTTCCATCTCACCGGTCAGCCGCTCGACGAAATACGAGCCACCCAACGGATCGACGATGTTGGTGACACCGCTTTCGTGGGCGATGATCTGCTGCGTCCGCAGCGCGATGGTCGCGGTTTCCTTGGTCGGCAATGCGAGCGCTTCGTCCAGGGAGTTGGTGTGCAGCGAATTGGTTCCGCCGAGCACCGCGGCCAGCGCCTGCAACGCCGTGCGAACAACGTTGTTATAGGGCTGCTGAGCGGTGAGCGACACGCCGGCAGTCTGGGTATGGAAGCGAAGTTGCCACGAGCGCGGATTCTTCGCACCGAACCGATCTCGCATCGCTTCGGCCCACAACTTCCGCGCCGCCCGATACTTGGCGATCTCCTCGAAGAAGTCACTGTGCGAGTTGAAGAAGAACGAGATGCGCGGCACGAATTCGTCGACATCCAGGCCGGCGTCAATCCCGTACTGAACATATTCGAGGCCGTCGCGCAGTGTGAACGCGAGTTCCTGCAACGCGGTCGAACCGGCCTCCCGGATGTGATATCCGCTGACCGAGATTGTGTTCCACTTCGGCACCTGTTCGGTGCAGAAGGCAAAGATGTCGGTGATCAGCCGCATCGACGGACGCGGCGGGAAAATGTATTCCTTTTGCGCAATGAACTCCTTCAGGATGTCGTTCTGAATGGTGCCGGAGATGCGCTGCCAGTCGGCGCCCTGCTTTTCCGCGACGACCAAATACATCGCGAAGATCATCGGCGCCGGCGAGTTGATGGTCATCGACGTCGTGATGTCCGCCAGCGAAATGCCGTCGAACAACCGCTCCATGTCGGCCAGCGAGGTGATGTTGACGCCGCACTTGCCGACTTCGCCAAGACACAGCTCATGATCGGGGTCGCGCCCCATCAACGTCGGCAGGTCGAAGGCGACCGATAAACCAGTGCCGCCCGCCGCGATCAGATCTTTGTAGCGCTGATTGGTCTCCTCGGGCGTGCCAAACCCGGCAAACTGCCGCATCGTCCACAACTTGCCGCGATAGCCGGTCGGGTGTATGCCGCGGACATACGGGAACTCGCCGGGATTGCCGACTTGACGGTCGTAATCAATCGCGCTGACGTCTTCAGGCGAATACAGCCGTTCGATCGGCCGGCCCGAGATCGTGGTGAAGGGGCCCTGGCGTTCCGGAGATTTCTTCAGGGTAGGCTCGAGAACCTCGCGTTCCCACTTCTGCTTCGCCGTCTCTACGATGACGCTCATGCTTGTTCATTATAGGACTCTCCCTTCGGTCGAGCAGGACTGGCGGCGGGGACCGCATCGCTTTCCTCGCGGCAGGAGCCTCGCCGTGCGGCTCGGCAGCATCCGGGTGAAGGTGAGCAGACTGTGGGCGAGCCGAACAGCGAGCCTCCTGCCGCGAGCGAAGCGATGCGGTCCCGCTGGCGCGCGAAGCGCCGCCAGTCCTGCCGCGCGGAGCGCGCTCTACAGCGAAGATTGAGTAAACTGGGCGGCTATGGTTTCAGAGCATGGTGTATTCGGAGCGATGCTGCGGGAGTTCGAGGGCGCGGCGCGCATCCTCGATCTGGATCCGGGAATCTGGAAGATTCTGACCAAACCGAAGCGCCAGATCATCGTGTCGTGTCCAGTCCAGATGGACAACGGCTCGATTGAAGTCTTCACCGGCTACCGCGTCCAATATAACGTTACGCTCGGGCCGGCGAAGGGCGGGATCCGGTTCCACCCCAGCGTCACGCTCGACGAAGTGGCCGCGCTGGCGGCGTGGATGACGTGGAAGTGCGCCGTGGCGCAGTTGCCATTTGGCGGCGGGAAGGGCGGCGTGATCTGCGATCCGACGACGATGTCGAAGCGCGAGCTCGAGTCACTGACCCGCCGCTACACCGCAGAGATTATCGACGCGATCGGTCCGGAGAAAGACGTGCCCGCACCGGATGTGAATACCAACGAACAGATCATGGCGTGGTTCATGGACACTTACTCCATGCACGTTGGCCATACCTCCACCGCCGTCGTCACCGGCAAGCCGGTCGCGATGGGCGGCTCGCTGGGGCGCCGGGAAGCGACCGGACGTGGCGTGATGATCATCACGCGCGAATCGGCCAAGCATCTTGGCTTCTCCCTGAAGGGCGCCACAGTTGCGGTGCAGGGCTTCGGCAACGTCGGCTCGGTGGCCGCTGACTTGCTGACCGAGGTCGGCGCCAGAGTGATCGCCGTCACCGACTGGAAAGCCGGGGTCTACAACAAAAAGGGTCTCGACATCAAGAAACTGATCGCCTATGCCGGCGAGACGCGCAGCGTTGAGGGCTTTCCCGGTGCGGAGGCGATCACCAACGAGCAACTGTTCAAGCTCGATGTCGACGTGCTGATCCCGGCGGCGCTCGAGGAACAAATCACCGCGGCGAACGCCGGCGAGATCAAGGCGAAATTGGTGGTGGAAGGCGCGAACGGCCCGACCACGCCCGATGCGCACAAAGCGTTGCACGAGCGCGGCGTCTTCGTGGTGCCGGATATTCTCGCCAACGCCGGCGGCGTCACCGTGTCGTACTTCGAGTGGGTGCAGGACCGTCACGGCTACTTCTGGCTCGAGACCGAAGTCAATGAACGGCTCGAACAGAAAATGTGTCAGGCGTTCAATGCGGTACTCGAGACGGCGCAGAACTACAACGTCGATATGCGCATCGCCGCCTACATCGTCGCGATCAACCGCGTCGCGACGGTGACTAAACTGCGCGGCATGTATGCTTGAGACGGACGATTCGCGGAATCACGGAACCACAGAAGTTTTTTGTTGAACAGTGCTTCCGCGGTGCTGTGCTTCCGTGCCTCGTGCGGTCCCTCATCCGACAATTCGAAACGCGACGAGCGATTGCGCCGGCGGTTGTCCGGCGCTCGCGGCATTGAGTTCCAACAGATATTCGCCCGGCGCTAACGCTGCGAGCGGCAAGTCGATGACATGCGGCTGCGCCGATCCCGCCGGCGCGGTCACCGGGACATCGGCCAACCGTTGCCCCTGCTTATTCAGCAATCGCGACGTCACGACGGCTGACGCAGTGCCTGGCGCGTAGATCTCGGTTCTGATGATCAGACGGTCGGTACGCCTGAATTCACGGCCGGCAGTCGGCATCGCGTTGACGTCGCCGTTGAGCGTGCGTAACTCGAGGGCGTTGCGCGCGACGAACACCCGGGGCGTCGCCACACTCAGTTCGGCGGCGGTGAGGTCCGGCACGATCACTTCGCGATCGTCGCTATCCAAGGCGCCGGCGGCACCGTTGACCGACATCCGCAATTGGACGCGCCCAGGCGGCACGTCAAAGGTCACCGACGTGCCCGTTGATCCGGCAGCGGGCACCTGGCCGCGGAACAACGTCTCGCCATCCGGCGAGGCGGCAATCAGTGCCACCGAGGTGGCGTTTTCCCGTCGCAGACCTGGCTGCGCAGGTAGCGGTTCCCAGACGAATGTCACCTTGGTCTTCCCCGCTTCACCCCTGGACGTGCCCACCCAGGTGCGGACGAACCGGCCACGCGACGGTTCGGCGATCGACGACAGGGCTTTGTTGACGGCGGGCGGCGGACCAGCTTTCGGCGTCGATGCGGCCGCCGCACGTGCAGTCTCGACAGGCGTCAGCGCCCAGTAGCCTTTGCGCGCGCGGACCTGCGCGCCCGGGCGCTTGACCCGCACTTTGATCTCATGAAACTTGCCGTCCTGCGGCGCTTGCGATGAGTTGTAGCCAAGCAGGTAGTAGGCGCTCGAATCGACGACGATCTGTTTCATCGCCCGCGCCAGGTCGTTGCGATTGACGATCGCGCGACCATCGGTTTCGTCGGCAAGGACTCGTAGCGTGTCCTGTGTCTGCCGCAGCGACGCACTGCTCCGCTGCATCCCGACGTTCTCATTGATATCAAATTCGCCGGTCGCCAAGCCGCGCGGATCGACGGTGTACAGTGCGGTGTTGCTGCGATTGGCGGCGCTGAACACCTCCTGCATCTCGCGCTGCACGTCCAGCTGACCCGACATGTCGGCACGCTCTTCGTTAATGCTGTTCTCGCCGAGGGTCGGGTTGCGGCGCGCCGGATTGCCCATGCCGGGCATGCTCGCGACCGGATCGCGCAGTTGTGGCGGCAGAATCGTGGTGTAGCCTTCGCTGACCACGATCACCGCTTTGCGGCCTTCGCGCAGCGCGCCCAGTTTGATCGCCAGTCCTTCCAGTGCGCTGAGCGACACCTGCCGGCGAATGCGCTCGACTGTCT
This sequence comes from Vicinamibacterales bacterium, assembly GCA_035575715.1. GTDB lineage: Bacteria > Acidobacteriota > Vicinamibacteria > Vicinamibacterales > UBA2999 > JACCSI01. The sequence goes on from DATLXN010000020.1 coordinate 131,743, forward strand.
CCGCTGGATACAGCGCGTAGCGCTGCTCGAGATCGTTGCGTGGTTCGTAATTGAACTTGCGGCCTTCGAACTTTTCCAGCATCCGAATCACCGCTTGATGGTCCCGCGTCAGCGACACCGACTCGAGCGGTGACAGCGGCAGCATCACGGCGACGAGATCGTTGGGACCGAGATTGTTCTGAACAAACTGAATCAACGGCTTGCGCGACGCCATGCTGTTGCCGAGGCGCACATGGTAGTCATCGAGAAAGAACACAAAGATGCGGGCGTTATCGTCGGCGGCGGCGCGCTCTTCGTCAGCGCGCGTGCGAATCGCCGCACGCGTTTCGTTGGGGGCCGTGGTGTCGACTTTGACGACGCGGAAGGTTTCCAGGGTTTGTGGCTTGCCGTCTTCGAGGACTTCGAAATCGGTTTGCTTGAGGTCGATGATTGGCGTGCCTTGTTTGTCGGTGACGATGGCGTCGACGCGGACGAAGTTGATGCCGGTTCGGAATACTGGCTGCTGGCCGGGGGGCGCCGGGGGCTGTTCTTGCGCGGGCGGCGGAGCTGTCGGCGGCTGTTGCTGGCCCGCCAGCGATGCTCCCAACACCGCACACACCAGTGCGACTGCAGCGTGACTGATTCGTGCGTGGGGCATCTCGCGACCTTCCTATCGGCATGATAACATCCGATTTTCCTTCCTCTTTCCGAGGTTTTCATGACCCAACCGACGCTCGACCACTCGTCGTCCAGTCTCGCCCTGACGCGCCTGGCCGAAGACGAAGTGATTTTTCGCGACAGCGTGTACGAGTTTGCTGACCGCGAAATTCGGCCACTGGTCCGCGAAATGGACGAACACGCCCAGATTCCTCGCACCTTGATCGACAAATTGTTCGAGATGGGCCTGATGGGCATCGAGATTCCCGAAAGCTACGGCGGAGCTGGCGCCTCGTTCTTTCACTCGGTGCTCGCCGTCGAGGCCCTCTCCCGTGTCGACCCGTCGATCGGCGTCCTCGCCGATGTCCAGAACACGCTGGTGATCAACGCTGTCGTTCAATGGGGCAACGACGAAGTGAAGCAGCGGTATTTACCGAAGCTGGCGTCGCAGACGATCGGCGCCTACTGCCTGTCCGAGGCCGGCTCAGGGAGCGATGCCTTCGCGCTGCAGACGCGCGCCATCGAGGTGGCCGAAGGCTACATGATCACCGGCCGCAAGCTGTGGATCACCAACGGCAACGAAGCCGACCTGTTCATCGTGTTTGCCAATCTCAATCCGGAAGCCGGCTACCTCGGCATCACCGCGTTCCTCGTCGAGCGTGGCGCGCCGGGGTTCACCGTCGGCAAGAAAGAAGACAAGCTGGGCATCCGCGCCAGCAGCACCTGCGAATTGGTCTTCGAAGATTGTCTGGTCGGGCGTGACGCGGTCCTTGGTGACGTCGGCAAAGGCTACAAGGTGGCGATCGAAACGCTCAACGAAGGCCGCATCGGCATCGGCGCGCAGATGCTCGGGCTCGCGCAAGGAGCGCTTGACCACACCATCCGCTATACCAAAGAGCGAAAGCAGTTCGGCAAGGCCATCGCCGACTTCCAGGGCGTGCAGTTCCAACTGGCGCGCATGGCGATCGACGTCGAAGCCGCCCGGCTGATGGTCTACAACTCGGCGCGCTTGCGGGACGCCGGGTTGCCGTTTCTGCATGAAGCCGCAATGTGCAAAATCCTGACGTCGGAAGTTGCCGAACGCGTCGCCTCGATGGCGGTCAATTTGTACGGCGGCTACGGCTTCGTCCGCGATTACCCGGTCGAAAAACTGTTCCGCGACGCCAAGATCGGGCAGATCTACGAGGGCACGTCGAACATGCAATTGATGACGATCGCCAAGCACCTGCTGCAATAAGGGCCTCGTAGCGCGGGACTTGAGCGCCGCTTCAGGGCTGGCCAATGCCGCCCTACATGGGCAGCAGTTCCTCGGCGGCAACCGCGCGTTGCCGCTCTTCCGTGCCGGCGACCAGGCCGATCGCGCGGATGTCTCGGGCGAGACGTTCGAGCACGTTCCCCTCTTGTAACCCTGACGGGCCGGCAATGCGCAACGCCGCATCGATCGTCCGCTGTGCCGCTGACGAGGCCATCAGCCGGGCAAGCGCGGTGTCAGCGTCGCTTGATGTCGCGGCGGCTTTGTAGGTGAGGAGCCGTGCGGCAGCCAATTCGGTCGCGGCATCGGCGACGACCCAATGCGGCTTCTCCTCGTGGCTGCCCGGGTTGGCGGCGGCATGACGCAGTTCGGCCAGCGCCACATCCAGCGCGGCCTGGCCCAGTCCCACGGCGGCGGCGGCCAGCAGCAGTTGCGCCCGTAATCCGTCGTCGATCGTCGACGCGCCCTTCAACCCCGACAGGCCCAGCGGCGACGCCTCTGGCGAGGTCGTGATCACGCTGAGCGCCGCAGCGCCGCTGGCGGCGGCAATCGCCTCGACCATCAGCACATTACTCAGCGCATCGTCGCTCACCAGATCTGCGATCTGTTGTCCGACCCCGGCAGCAAGGGTCGTGCTGCGATCGATGGCGGCCGCCTGATTCAGGAGGGTCGCGGCGAGCGCGTGCGCACGGTCGCGCACGGCCTGTTGATCAGACGACAATTCGAATGTCATACAGCGGACAACTTGTGAAAGATGGGCCGAAGACGTTCGGCCGTACGAGGCAGTTCTTCCGGCAGCACGCGCACATTGCCGACGACCGACATGAAATTGGTGTCGCCGGTCCACCGCGGCACCAGATGGACATGCAGATGGTCGAGGACACCAGCGCCCGCGGGTCGGCCGAGATTCATGCCGACATTGATCCCCTGCGGTTGATAGGCCTCGGTCAGCGCCATCTCCGCGCGACGCGTCAACACCCCTAGTTCGGCCAACTCCGTTGAATCGACCGCCGCCAGGGTCCCGACGTGGCGGCGCGGGACGATCATCAAGTGGCCGGCGTTATAGGGATACAGGTTGAGGATCACGAAGCAGGTCGGACCCTCATCGACGACCAGCGCCCGCCCGGCGTCATGCTGAAGCGCATCGCAAAACACGCAACCGCCGTCTTCAGCAGTGCGCGTCACGTAGGAATGCCTCCAGGGCGACCATAGGCGCTCCATTGCACGACGAAGTTACCAGTTACCAGCTGCCAGTTCAAAGGACATCCCGAACAGCGCAACCACCCGGCTGCCTTTTTGAGCTGGTAACTGGAAACTTACTAGGAGGCCGCCGAGTCCGGGGCCAGCGAGGCCGCCCCCTCTTCGTCTTTGTTGATGAGGTCTTTGAGTTCTTTACCGGGCTTGAAGTAGGGCACGCGCTTGGGCGGCACGTCGACTTTATCGCCGGTCTTGGGATTGCGACCCTTGCGGGGCTCGCGCTTGCGGAGACGAAAGCTGCCAAAGCCGCGCAGCTCGATCTTTTCGCCGCGATGCAGGGCATCGATGATGCTCTGGAACACCGTGTCGACGATCGCTTCGGAGTGCTTCTTCGTCAGGTCCGATACGCGCGAGACCTCTTCGACAAGCTCGGCTTTGGTCATAACAGGGATCAGGGATCAGGGATCAGGGATTAGGCCCTGATCCCCGTCAGTTACTTGTTGAACTTGAAGTGTTCCCCGAGCGTGGCGCCACCTTCGCCCTGCGCCGACGAATACTCTGCCCACTCCGTGCGAATCTCGTCCGACTTCATCGCGCGGATGCTCAGGCCGATCTTGCGATCTGCCGGGCTCAGCTTGATGATCTTCATCGGCGTGGTTGCACCCACTTCGAGGTTGATCTTCTCGCCGCCGCTCGCTTCGTCGAATTCGCTGACGTGAATCAGCCCTTCGATGCCCTCGTCGAGTTCGACAAAGGCGCCAAAGTTGGTCATCCGGACGATCTTGCCTTCAATGGTGTCGCCGACCTTACGGCGTGCAAAGAAGTCTTCCCAGATATCGGTCGCCAGCTGCTTCAGCCCCAGTGACAGGCGCTGATTTTCGGCGTCGATACTGAGGACCATCGCCTCGACCACGTCGCCCTTTTTGAGGACTTCGCTCGGGTGCTTGATCCGCTTGCTCCACGACATGTCCGAGATATGGATCAGGCCGTCGATGTCTTCTTCGACTTCGACAAACGCGCCAAACTCGGTCAGGTTGCGGACCTTGCCGGTGATCTTCGTCCCGACTGGATACTTGCCGACCAGCTCGTGCCACGGATTGCTTTCGACCTGCTTGAGGCCGAGCGAGATGCGGCGCGCCGCCGGATCCACGCCGAGGACCATCGCGTCGACGCTGTCGCCGACATTGAGGATCTTCGAGGGGTGCTTGACGCGCTTGCTCCACGACATTTCGCTGACGTGGATCAACCCTTCGACACCAGGTTCGAGCTCGATGAAGGCGCCGTAGTCGGTCAGGCTGACCACTTTGCCAGACATCCGCGCGCCCGCCGGGTAACGGTCCATCGCGGTCATCCAGGGATCCTGAATGAGCTGCTTGTGACCGAGCGAGACCCGTTCGGTGCCCGCGTCGTACTTGAGCACGACGACGTCGATTTCGTCGTTGACCTTGAAGAGTTCTGACGGATGGCCGACCCGGCCCCACGACATGTCCGTGATGTGCAACAGGCCGTCGATGCCGCCGAGATCAATGAACGCCCCGTAGTCGGTGATGTTCTTGACCACCCCGCGCAGCACTTTGCCTTCGGCGAGCGTTTCGAGCGTCGTCTTCTTCTTCTCGGCGTTTTCTTCTTCGAGGAGAACTTTGCGGGACAGCACGATGTTGCCGCGCTTCTTGTTCACCTTGATCACGCGCATGCGGAGCTCTTGCCCCTTCAGCGCATCGAGGTTGCGCACCGGACGCACGTCGATCTGGCTGCCTGGCAGGAAGGCGCGGACCCCGATGTCGACCGCGAGGCCGCCCTTGATCCGTTCGATGACGCGGCCGATGACGACCTTCTTTTCGGCGAAGGCGCGTTCGACCTCGTCCCAGATTTTCATCTTCTCGGCTTTTTCGCGCGAGAGGACGATGTGACCTTCACGGTCTTCGGTGCGTTCGAGCAGCACGTCGACCGTGTCACCCGGCTGAACCGTTACCTGACCGGTTTCGTCGAGGAACTCGTCGACCGGAATGATGCCCTCGGACTTGTAACCCACGTCGACGACAATTTCAGTGTCGGTGACCTTGAGAACAGTGCCCTTGACGACTTCGCCTTCTGCTATATTCCGGAAGCTGTTGTCGTACAGATCCAAGATGCGGGCGAATTCTTGCTGATCGACATCGGAATCTCCCTGGGACCAGGGATTGGTGGTTTTCAGCGTCTGCCGACCCGACGGTTGTCTAACCCGGGCCGGAACGCCCGTCGGCTCAACAGCCGTGTTTTGCTCGTCTTGCATTGCGGTGCGCGTCCTCCTGCTAATCGATTTTGCCGGGCATTGGTGAGCGGGGGCCGGCACCCCGCGGATTGTTAGTTCACGTGATCGCGTTCAACAGGAACGAAATCGGACGCGCGCGTAACCAATAGACGTTACGTTACTTAGCGCTCACTGTCAAGGTTGGGCGGTAAAGGATTCGGCCATGGCCAAGAAGAAGGCAAAGAAGTCGGCGCGACCGGCGACGAAGAAGAAGGCACCGAGGGCGGTGAAACGCACCGCTAAGAAAGCCCCGGCGCGGAAAGCAGGCTCCCGACGCCCGGCAGCGAAGTCACGCCCGGCCGCTCGCGTCGCGGCCAGAAAAGCTGCGCCCCGGACGACCGCGTCGCGGCACGCGCCCAAGAAGTCGGCGCCGAAGCAGGCCGCACCCCGGAAACCGGCGCTGAAGAAGGCGCCGGCCAGGAAGGTCGCGGTCACGCGCACTGCGCCTTCGACCCGGAAGGCCGTCGCGGCGGTGACCACTCGCCGTCCACCCACTCTCGATCGGCCGCGGCGTCGCGCGGCCGACGCCGAGGCCGACCTCGTCAAGGGCCCGCCCTCGTCGCTCGACCTGGACCGCTCCGCGTCCGCCGCACGGAGTGGCCGCGCCGAGTTCAACCAGAAGCTGCACGACCACCCTTCGACGGGCCCGGCGTTCACCGGCGGCGACGTCGATGCCAACTGGGAAGATGCCGAGACAACTGGCGACGAAGCGCCAGGCGGCAACAACCCCACACCCGACCAGGGCGTCGTCGAGGACATCGGAAAATCGCTCGGCGTCACCTATGAGGACGATGAGGAGCTGCAGGGCGGCGACGAAATCGTCGCGCGGGACAAGAATCGCTGGGAGTTGGATCCCGCATCGAAGGAAGACTTCGAGGAGTCGGACTAATAGATAAGACGAAAGAAAAAAGACGAAAGAAGAAAATCGACGTTTCGTCTTTCGTCTTTCGTCCTAACGCCCTGCCAGCTTTTCCCGCACCATCCCCATCACCCTCTCCACCACTTGCTCGATTGGCACGCCGGTGGTGTCGATATAGGTCGCATCGGGCGCGAGCGTGAGTGGCGCAACCGGCCGGGTGCTGTCCGATTGATCGCGGGCCTGGAGGTCGCTTTGCACGCCGGCCAGGCTGCCCTGCTGCCCGCCGGTGTGCGCCGGATCGCTGGCCCGGCGTTTGGCGCGTTCCTCGGCCGACGCGTCGAGGTAGACCTTCACCTCCGCATCAGGAAAGACCACGGTGCCGATGTCGCGGCCTTCCATGACTACGGCGCGTTTGCTGCCGAGTGCGCGCTGACGCGCGACCAGGACATCGCGGACTCGTGGCAGTCGCGCCACCGCGGCGGCGGCCTTGTCGATTTCAGGAGTGCGAATCGCGCGGGTGACATCGTGTCCGTCGATCACGACGGAGCCGCCTTCGGAGGTCAGCGCGGCGCCCTCGGCCAGTGCGGTCAGCCTCGCTTCATCATCGAGCGGCAGCTGATCATGCACCGCCTTCCACGCCAGCGCGCGGTACATCGCTCCGGTGTCGACATGTTTGTAGTTGAGAGCGGTCGCGACGGCACGGGCCAGCGTGCCCTTCCCCGCACCAGACGGCCCGTCGATCGCGATTACGAGTGATTTATTTGCCACACAAACTCAACACAGGACCACAGATTACACAGATTGGGCAGATTGCGCCGATTACATAGAGGGTCTGATTAAATCTCGCGGTTGCTCTGTGTGATCTGTGGAATTCGTGGTTTTTGGTCAGTGTAACATCCACAATAATGCGCAGAGTCGTTCGCGTCGCGCTGGTGCTGGTGGTGGTGCTGGCGATTGCCGGTTTCATCGCCCTCCCCTATGTCGACGCGCTGGCGTTTATCGCGCGGGCGGCCGGCATGGGCGGCCCGGCGGGGCAGATTGCCAGCGCGCGCGCCATGGAGTTTGTCGCCGATCCGGTGACCCAGGTGCCGACCCGTCATGGTCCGGTGGACGCGCGGATGTATCGGCCCGCGAGCGGTAGCGCACGCCGCGCCGTGACTCTGGTGCCAGGCGTGCACATGGACGGCATTCGCGAAGCACGCCTCGTCGGCATGGCCGAGGACCTTGCCGCGAGCGGCTTCGCCGTCCTCACCGTGGCCACGCCCGACCTGCAGCGCTTTCAAATTACCCCGCGCTCGACCGACATTATCGAAGATGCCGCGAAGTGGCTGGCGTCGCAGCAGCCCGACGGCAAGATCGGCATGCTTGGGATCAGTTTCTCGGGTGGTCTGTCGATCGTCGCCGCCGGCCGCCCCGAGCTACGCGACAAAGTCAACTTCGTCATGTCTTTCGGCGGGCATGGCGACTTGCCGCGCGTGATGCGCTATCTCTGCTCGGGCAACGCGCCAGCGATGCCCCCGCTCGGCGAAGCCACCCGCGACGTTGCCGGCGCCGAGCACGTGTCAATCAAACCGCCGCACGACTACGGCGTGGCGGTGGTGCTGCTCAGTCTGGCCGATCGCATTGTGCCCGCCGATCAGGTCGAACCGCTCCGCAACGGCATCCTGATTTTTCTCACCGCGTCTTCACTGGACATGATCGACAAGCCGCGCGCCGAAGCCGAGTTTGGTCGCGCTCGCGCATTCGCGGCGCAGCTCCCCGAGCCTTCGCGCACGCTGATGACCCACGTCAACGACCGCGCCGTCGACAAACTTGGGCCGGTGCTCTTGCCGGTCGTCGAAGCCATCCACGAACCGGAAGCCGTTGCGGCGTTGTCGCCCGAACAGGCGCCGCCGCCCGCTGCCGACGTCTTCCTGCTCCACGGCGCAGAAGACAACGTGATTCCGTCGGTGGAAACCGTTCTGCTGACCAATCATTTGCGCGGCAAGACCGACGTCCACGCCGTCTTGAGTGGTCTGATTACCCATGCCGAAGTCGATAAGAGCGCCGCTGCCATCGAAGTGTGGCGTCTGGTCGGCTTCTGGCGGAGCTTGATGTCCCGATGAAAACGAAGACCGCACCAACCGCCAGGACTGGACGCGCCGCCAAGGGGGGCAAGATACCAGCCCGCGAAGGCGAACGCCTGCAAAAGCTGTTGTCGACCGCCGGCGTTGCGTCGCGCCGCGCGTCCGAGGAGCTCATTCTTCAGGGACGCGTCTCGGTCAACGGTGAGTACATCCGCACGTTAGGCAGCAAGGCCGATCCGACGAAGGACGAAATCAAGGTGGACGGCCGTCGCCTGCGATTCGATCAGCGGCAACGCTACATCCTGCTCAATAAGCCGAAGGGCTACGTGACGACCCGCAAAGATCCAGAGGGCCGCAAGACGGTGATGGATCTGCTGACTGCAGTCAAGGAATACGTCTACCCTGTCGGCCGGCTGGACTACGACAGCGAAGGCCTCCTGTTGCTGACCAGCGACGGCGACCTCGCCGCCCGTCTGATGCACCCTCGTCATCAAGTCGCACGCGTCTACGACGCCATCGTCGTCGGCGAACCCGACGAGGAGACATTGGACCAGTTGCGGAGCGGGGTGATCCTCGAGGGAGCGCGGACGGCGCCTGCCGAAGTCCGGCACGGCGGGGTGATCGGGCGAGGGCGCAATGCGACGTCGAAGCTGACGATTACGCTGCGCGAAGGCAAAAACCGGCAGGTGCGACGGATGTGTGCGGCGGTCGGACACACCGTACGTAAACTGATCCGCATCCGCATGGGCCCGATTCGTCTCGGCGACCTGCGCCCAGGGTATTGGCGCGAACTGACGCCGGCCGAAGTCGACAAACTGAAGAACGCCGCGCTTTAGATGTCAGCGGCCCGGCGGCTGCGGATCACCCGCCCGGCCGCATGCCGCGCCGTCAGCCACCGATTGGAGAGCGCCAGCGCCGCGTGATGGGCATGCAGACGCCAGGCGCCGTGGCGCACGGCGCGCTTATTCACGAACAACACGTCGACGTTCGGGCGCGCATAGACCAGGGTCCAGAAGCCGAGCCGGGTCATGCGCTTCTTGATCGCCCTGACCGCCCCGGTGATCGCCAGCGAGTCGATGAAGTCGTGAAATTCCACGGTCACCTGGTCGATGCTGCGCAGGGCCTGGTCGGGCAGGCTTTCGAACAGCGCGACCTCAGCGCCCTCGATATCGACTTTGAGCAGGTCGATATGTGCAATCCCCTGGGCTTGCATGAAGTCGAACAAGGTCGTGGTCGGGATCTCGATGGCGGCAAGCGAGCCGACGTCACGGTGGCGGGGATCGAGGCTATGACCGTCGCGATTGGGGGCGACGTACAAGGTCGCGCGCCCGGTGTGGTCGGCGATGCCGGCATGATGCTTTGAGACCCGCGCCGTCACGTGCATCTCGGCGTAATTGGCCGGGTTGGCTTCAACCGCGAATACCCGCGCACCCCAGCGGGTGCTGATCGCATTGGCAAACGCCGCTTCGCAGGCGCCAAGGTCGACGACCACCGAATGCGCGCCGAGGAGCGGCGCATAAAAATGATGGCCGCTGATCGCGTCGATGCCTGGCGCCATCACTCGCCGGCGGGCGGCGGCGTTTCCTCGTCGAGCGGCAGCATTTCCTCGGGCACCATGCGCTCCATCAGGATGGCCGGCGCATCGAAGCCGAGCGCCGCGGCCATGTCTTCCACCCTGGGCAGGTCGTTGAGATCCTTGAGTCCGAAACGAATCAGAAATTCCTTGGTCGTGCCATAGAGGAACGGCCGGCCGATCACGTTCTTGCGGCCAACGATCTTAATCAGGTGACGCTCCATCAGTGTCGACAGCACCCCCGATGTGTTGACGCCGCGAATCTCGCCGATCTCGGCGGCGGTAATCGGTTGCTTGTAGGCGATCACCGCCAGCGTCTCCAGCGACTGCACCGACAGTTTCTGGGTGGTCCGCTCGTGAAACAAGCGGCGCACCCAGTCATGGAACTCCGGCCGCGTCGTGATTTGATAGCCACCCGCGACTTCGGCCAGGTGCAGGCCGCCGCGCGTGTCGTAGTCCTGCTGCAGTTCCTGCACCGCCGCCAGCACGTCTTCTTTCGGTTCGTCGCTGAGCAGCTTGAACAACATCTTCGGCGTCAGCGGTTCCGGGGACGCAAAGACCAGTGCTTCGATGATCGACTTCAGCTGGCGGGTGTCGAGCCGCGGGGCCATTTCGGCCGGCTGGTCGGCCTGGTCGGCTTGGCTGGTCCGGTTGGTCTGCTGATCAGACACGCCCGGCTCCGCACCCCCCGCGATGTCTGCCCCGTCTGTGTGCTCTTCGCTCATTCTGTCGGTCCTTCAGTGGCGTCGGCGTACGGCGCGTCTTTCGGGCGCGCTCGCTTGTAAATACGAATCGGGCTCATTTGCCCCGACTGGAAGACACGGATCAATTTCAGCCGGATCATTTCGAGCAGTGCCAGGAACGTGACGACCATGTCGCCGCGCGTGGCGGCATCTTCGAACAGATCTTCAAACCCACAGGCGTCGGTTTCCGACAAGCGCGCCAGCAGTTGTTCGATGCGGCTTTCGATCGACACCTGCTCCGGTGGTAACGGCACCGGCGGACGTTCGCGCGCACGCTCCAGCACGGAACGAAACGCCGCCAGCAGGCTGAACAGGTCGACTTCGAGTTCGGGCTCGTAATCGTCCCCGGCCAGCGCTTCGATGCGCGAGTCAGGGCGGGTCCACTGCGCACTGCGCAGCGTCTCGCGGTCGTGCAGCAGTTCGGCAGCCGCCTTGAACTTCTGATGCTCCAGCAGGCGCTGCACCAACGTGTCGCGCGGATCGTCCTCGGCATCGTCCGCCTGATTTGGATCAGGCCGCGGCAACAACATCCGGCTCTTGATATGAATCAGCGTCGCCGCCATGACCAGAAACTCGCTGGCGACATCGAGATTCAGTTCCTGCATCAAGTCGAGATACTCGAGGTACTGCTTGGTCACCAGCGCAATTGGGATGTCGTAGACGTTGATCTGGTGTTTCTTGATCAGGTGCACTAACAGATCGAGCGGGCCTTCGAAGGACTTCAGCGTAATGCGGATGTCTTCGAGCTGCGACTCAAACCCTTCGCTGCTGTGCGAGCCCGTCTTGTCGGGCGTATCACTCATTCGTTCCCCTGATCCCTGATCCCTGATCCCTGATCCCTGATCCCTAGTATTTCAACCGCACCGCGCCGCGTACCCGGTCCATCGTTTCTTGCGCCACGACGCGGGCTTTACGCGAGCCCTCGATCAGCACGTCGCGAATGTAACCAGGCCGGGCGATCGCTGCCTCGCGGCGCGCCCGAATCGGCGCCAGCATGTCGTTCACGGCAGTCGACAGTTTCGTTTTGACTTCGACGTCGCCGACGGTGCCTTCACGGTAGCGCGCCTTCAGATCGTCGACCTCGTCGCGGTTCGGATTGAACGCATCATGGTAGATGAAGACCGGGTTGCCTTCGACTGTGCCAGCGATGTCAGCGCGCACGCGCTTGGGATCCGTATACATCTGACGGATCTTCTTCTTTACCGTTTCAGGATCGTCCGCGAGGTCGATGGTGTTGCCGTAGCTCTTGCTCATCTTGCGGTTGTCGAGACCCGGCAAGCGCGGGGTCGGTGTCAGCAGTGCCTGCGGTTCGACAAACACCTCGCCGTAATAGTTGTGGAACCGCCGCACGACCTCACGCGATAGCTCGAGATGCGGCACCTGGTCCTCACCCACCGGCACCACCTGAGCGTTGTAGATCACCACGTCGGCCGTCTGGAGCAACGGGTAGCCAAGAAAGCCAATACTCGACAGATCCTTCTCGGACAACTGCTCGATCTGTTCCTTGTAGGTCGGCACCCGTTCCAGCCACGGAACCGGAATCACCATCTGCAACAGCAAATAAAGCTCGGCGTGTTCGGGGACCATCGACTGCACAAACAGTGTGCTGCGCTCGGGGTCGATGCCGGCGCCAATCCAATCCGCGACGTTGTCGAACGCGCTCGGCACCACATCGGTCGTATCGGCGTAGCCGCTGGTCAACGCATGCCAGTCGGCGACGAAATAAAAACAATCGAACTGCGATTGGAGCTTTTCCCAGTTATGAAGCGCTCCCACCAGGTGTCCCAGGTGAAGGCGTCCAGTGGGGCGCATGCCCGAAACTACGCGCTTGGTTATCTCTGCCACAGGTGCGGCCTATTGTACGAGGCTATCTGCTGATCTGGACGCCGAGATGATCCGCCGCCTCGGCGACTTCGGGCATTTCGATGGTCAGTTTGCGGGGCGGGGTGCTGATTGCCACGTGCTTGACGACGCGCTCGTAAAAGAGCGTCACGTTGGTCCAGTCCGCATCCAAGGTCGACCACCACGACATCCCCGCAGCGCCCTCATCGAAGATACGGCGCGCGATCGCCTGCGTCTCGCGACGACGACGGGTGGCGACCCGAGAGGGCCGCAGATGGCGTTTGATCAGCTGACGCGGATGGTCCAGATCGACCACTGCCAGACTCGTGTCGAGACGCAATCCAACGATCGCCAGGCTGACCCGTCCCATCCGACGACAATCGGCATTCGTGAGCGCTTGCCCGCGCAGGTGCTGGATACGTTCGGCAATTGCGCCGACCGCCTGCCTGGTGGCGTACCACGCGGCGTAACGATCCGGAGCGTCGTGACGGCCGGCCCCTTGATGGATGCGCGGGACGAATAACGGCCCTCCGCCCTCACCGCCCTGGGATGTGCCATCCCAGTGGAAGACGCGAAACAGCTCCACCTAGCGTCCAGGAACCGCGACACGCGACACTAGGCGTACGAGCCCAATTCGTCCTGTTCAATTGCCGCGATGACTTCGGCGACGCGGTTGCTGGCGATCAAGTCGATCGGCCGGCGGTCGCCGAGATGCGCATTGATGCCCAGCAGCCATTTGCGCGCCGTCTCGGGATAGAAATGTTGCAGGAGCCGGGCAATCACGAACTCGAGGGCGTCGAGCTTGGCCTGGTTCTGCGGATCGGGCGCTTCGTTGGACAGCCACCGCGTGATCCGCGAACGGTCGACGTGCAGGATTCGCGCGACCTCGCTCTGCCCGCCGAGGGCGTCGGTCAGATGGCGCAGTTTGGCCTGGCTCAGCGTTGCGGCAGCAGGAGACATGCCCTTACCTTAACGCAACACAATGTGTTGCGCAACATCTCTTGTTGCGCGCTAAAGCAACCAGCCAAGAATGAGGTCACGGATCGGCATGGTCAGTGTCGACAGCAGACCCGTCAGCATCAGCACGTAGAGCATGATAAAGCCATACGGGCGCAACCGGTCGATGGTCGCCGCCGCCGATTCCGGCAACACGCCCATCAGCACGTTCCCCCCGTCCAGCGGTGGGATCGGAATCATGTTGAACACCGCCAGCAGCACATTGACCAGGACAAATAAGATCAACCCGCGCGACAACAGTTCACTGACGGCGACGCCGGACTCGCTGTCGAGCGTCGCGTGAAAGACGATCGCCCCCGCCGTGGCCAGGATCAGATTACTGATCGGACCGGCCAGCGCGACGATGGCAAAGTCGCGACGCGGATGGCGCAGGTTGCGCATGTCGACCGGCACCGGCTTGGCCCAGCCGATCAGCGGCACCCCGGTCAGCAACGCGATGAGTGGGAAGACCAGCGTGCCGATGACATCGATATGCACGGCAGGATTGAGTGACAACCGTCCCAGCTGTCGCGCGGTCGGGTCGCCGAGGTAATTCGCCGTCCACGCGTGCGCCGCTTCGTGAAAAGTCAGCGAGGCGATGAGGATCACGAAGGCCGAGAGGATTTGTGTGAAATCGAGGCCAGCCAAGCGTCTAGGAGCGTAGCATGCCGGTTGCGATCCGACGAATCGTGGCCAGCAACCGTTCCACATCGTCGGGGCTGGTGCGGAAGTTGACAATACAGGCGCGCAGCGCGAAGGTCGAACCCAGCATCGCATTGGAGAGATAGGAGTCGCCGTCGAGCTGCACGGCGACCATTAACTGTTTGTTGAACGCGTTGATCGCCTCCGGGTCGGTCATCCCCGGCGGCAGATAGCGGAAGCAGACGATGCTCAATGGCACCGGCGCGAGCCGCTTGAAGTCGGGGCTGGCATCGATCGCAGCGGCAAGTTCTTGTGCGACGGCGATATTGCCGGACATGGCGTCGCGCAACGCGGCGGCGCCGTGGCATTTGAAGATGAACCACAGCTTCAGTGCCCGGAAGCGGCGGGTCAGCTCAGGACCATAGTCCCAGAACGCAAAGTCCGACATGCCGCGCCCGGCAATCACGTCGATGTACGCGGCGCCGTGACTGAAAGTCCGGCGCAGGTGGTCGATGTCGCGCACCAGCAGGCAGCCGACGTCGACCGGCGCGAACAGCCACTTGTGGGGGTCGAGCGACATCGAGTCGGCGCGGCTTCGGCCACGCATCGCGTCGCCGAGCGCCGGCACACCTGCCGCAAACCCACCGTAGGCGCCGTCGATGTGAAACCACACCTTCTCGTCCGCGCACAGCGTCGCCAGATCGTCGAGTGGATCGATCGCCCCGGTATTGACCTCTCCCGCATTCCCGACCACGCAGACCGGGAGATCGCCAGCCGCTCGATCGGCGCGGAGCATTTCGCGGAGCGCGTCGACGCGGACACGGAAGTTCGCGTCGACTGGCACGGTGCGGATGGCGTCGCGGCCGATGCCGAGCAGCGCCGCCGATTTGCCGATCGACATGTGGGTCATCGCGGAGGTGTAGATGCGTGGTGCGCCAGGCAAGGCGCCGACCCCATGCTGATTGACATCGACGCCGCTACTGGCGCGCACGGCGGCGGCGAGCGCCGCGAAGTTGGCCATCGATCCGCCGCTGACCAGCAACCCGCCACCGGTCGGCGCGAACCCGACAAGCGCCTTCACCCAGTCGATCACCTGCAGTTCGATCGTGGTCGCCGACGGCGACGATCGCCACGAGGTCAGGTTCTGGTTGAGAGCCGACGCGAGGAAATCGCCAATCACGCCGGCGAAGGCGGCGGAGGATTGCACGTAGCCGAACATCCGCGGGTGGCCGTTCTTGCGGCCGAGGGTCGCCAGATCGGCGAACTGTGCCAGGACGGCCTGGGCGTCCTGCGGCGCCTCGGGTAATGTCTCCGCGATTTGCGCGTTCAGTCCGGCCGCCGTCACCTGCGGATAAAGCGGACCGGCCGCCCCTTCGTCGAAATACCGTTGCACCCAGTCGAGCGCGGCGCGGCCCAAGGCGTCGCGCCGACCGCGGGGGAGGTCGAGATCGCCCATCACGTGTGGTGCGTAAAGTACTCGATGATCGCGCCGGCGGCCTTCGCCCCGACGACGCGCGTCAGATCTTCACGCGAGGCGCGCCGGACGCCGGCCAGGCTGCCAAACTGGGTCAGCAGCACCTTGCGGCGCCGCGGGCCAATGCCCGGCACCACGTCGAGCTCCGAGCGAAGGTCGCGCATCGAACGGGCCTGGCGGTGAAAGGTGACGGCAAACCGATGCGCTTCGTCACGAATGCGCTGGAGTAAGCGGAGCGCCGCGCCGTGCGGGTCCATGGCTATCGGGAGTTCGCTGTGGCGGACGAAGACCAGTTCTTCCCTCTTCGCCAGCCCGAGCGCGACAAGGTTGGCCAGGCCGATCTCTTCGAGCGCTGCGTAGGCGGCGTTGAGCTGACCCTTGCCGCCATCGATCAGAATCAAGTCAGGGAACGGCCCGCCGCTCTCGATAATCTTGCGGTATCGGCGCCCGACCACCTGCTTCATCGCGGCGAAGTCGTCGAGAAAAGGGGCAGGCCCATTTTCTGTTTCTGCGCTGCGTACTCGGTATTTGCGATATTCGCCCTTTTTCATCCGGCCGTCTTCGCAGACCACCATCGACGCGACCGTTTCGGCACCTTGGTTCGTCGAGATATCGAAACACTCGATCCGCCGCGGCAGCGCCGGCAGCTTGAGGATGCCCTTGAGCATGTCGAGCGCGTCGTATTGCGCGGTCGCCTCGGTGTCGAATCGCGTGCGATAGGCAAACGCCGCGTTGCGCTGCGCGAGTTCGACCATCTCCTTCTTGTCGCCGCGCTGTGGGACCAGAATGCGAACTTTGCGTTCGGCCCGTGCCGAGAGCCACGCGTCGAGCACATCCCGGTCTTCCGGCTCGATTGCCGCATGCACTTCCGGCGGTGGCACTGCATCGGTGTAAAGCTGCTGGATGGCAATCTCGAGCAGTTCGGATTCTGAGCCGGGCACCGCCGCGCCTTCGCCCTCGCCACCGGTCTGGAGTTCGAACCGCTCGATCACGCGGCCGCCGCGAAAGACAAAGACCTGCACCACCGCGCCCTGCGTCCCCAGCTTGACGCCGATCACGTCGCGGTCGTTGAGGCCGGCGGTGGCCATTTTCTGCTGCCGCTCGCGCACCGCATCGACGGTGCGGATCGCATCACGCAGTTGTGCCGCTTCCTCGAACCGCTCGTCTTCAGCAGCGCGCTCCATGCGGTCACGCAGTTGGTTCGATAACTCGGCGTTCCGGCCTTCGAGAAATAATCGCGTGTCGGCGACCGCGACGGCATAACGCTCCTCCGTGCAAATCTTCAGCACGCAGGGGGCCAGGCAGCGGCCGATGTCGTATTCAAGGCAGGGCCGCGCGCGAAAGCCGGTGATGACCTCGTTGCACGACCGAATACCAAACATCTTGTGCGTCAGCCCCATCGTCCGCCGCGCCAACTTGGCAGGCAGGAATGGACCGGCGAAATAGTCACCGCCCTTCTCCACCTGGCGGGCGACGATCACGCGCGGAAAGGCCTCGGTCGTGGTCAACTGCAGGTAGGGGTAATTCTTATCGTCACGCAGCAGGATGTTGTAGCGCGGGTAGCGCTGCTTGATCAGGTTGCTCTCGAGGGCGAGCGCCTCGACCACCGAGTCGGTGACGATCACTTCGACTTTTGCCGCTTCGTCGAGCAGGGCGTCATGGCGCGGGCTGGTCCCATAGGCGCCGAGGTAACTGCGTACACGGTCCCGCAAGGAGCGCGCTTTACCGACGTAGAGCGTCTCCCCCGCCGCATTGGTATAGATATAGACCCCGGGCTGATGCGGCAGCCTCGACATCTGCTCCTTGAGGTCGTGAATCGCCATTGGGTTGCTGACGCTGCAGGCCGCTGCGCGGCAGGACTCGCTTTTTGCTTACGGTCGGCGGGAACCTTCTCTATATTCTAAGCGATGACTTTTACAGGCGCGATTGGCGCCATCTGTATGCTCCCGCTGCGCGGCATCATCGCCGCCAGCGTCGCGCTCGGCGTCCACCCCAATGTGCTGACACTGATTGGGGTGCTCATCAATATCGTCGCCGCCTGGGCCTTAGCAATGGATCGCTTTGTCCTGGCCGGCGTGATCATGATTATCGCCAACATCTTCGACTTTATCGACGGCAAGGTCGCCCACATCTCCGGCAAACAGTCTGAATTTGGCGCGTTCTGGGACTCGACCCTCGACCGCTTCTCAGACCTGGCGTTGTTTACCGGACTAATCTGGCTCTATTCGTCGCTCGGTCGCGAGGGATATGTGCTGGTGGCGACGCTGACGCTGATTTTCTCAATCATGACCAGTTACGCACGGGCGCGCGCCGAGTCGCTGATCGAGAAGTGCAAGGTCGGATTCATGGAGCGCCCTGAACGGATCGTGCTGTTCATGATTGGCGCGTTCACCGACCGGATGGCCGGGGTGTTGTGGGTGATTCTGGTGCTGTCGATCGCAACCGTGGCCAACCGGATTTATTACACCTACCTGACGCTGAACCGGTTGCCAATGCCGTCGACCTCAGGGCCCCTGGGGTGGCTCCGTCGCGCGTTCTTCTGGCGTGACGAGCGGGCGACTGTCGCCTACGACATCTGGGTCATCGTCATCCTCGCGTTCGTGTGGCTGGTGCCGCCGGACTGGATCCGCGACCCCACGGCCTCGGGCCTTGGCTTGCTGGACTTCGTGCTGCGATAGAGTGCCCCAGACCGCTTTGGTCGCCACTACGACGCCTTTCGCTTTTTCGCAGCACCTTTTGCTACGACCTGTTTCTTGGTACTCTTAGCGACGGCGTCGTCGTCCACCTTCGCCGTTTTCTTCTTGCCGCTACTGACCTGATCGAGACTGCGACGGAGCGCTTCCATCAGGTCGACGACCTTGGGCGGCGCCTCCTCTTCCTGCGCGACGAATTCCTCGCCCGCAATCTTGGCGTCGATAATCTGCTGCAGTCCTTCCTGGTATTCGTCCTTGTAGTCGGCGAGATTAAGGTCGCCTTCGAAGCTTTCGATGACCTGCTTCGCCAGTTTCATTTCGGCCGGCCCGACCTTGCCACGCACTTCGCGTAACTCATCGATCTGATCGATGGTCCGGATCTCCGCGGCGTGATGCAGCGTGTACATCACCAACCCCTGTTTGTGCGGCTTGACAGCCACGAGGTATTCACGCCCGTGGATCGCAACTTTGCCGACCCCGATCTTGCCGACCATGCCGTCACGCATCACCGCGTAGGCGTCGGTCGCCAGTGGGCCGTCAGGCACCAGGTAATAGGCGCGATCGACGTACATCGGGTCGATGTCGTCCTGACTGGCGAACTGCAGCAGGTTGATGACCTTGGTCGACTCGGTCCGGACCTTGGCGATGTCTTCTTCGGACATCACGACCCAGCGGCCTTTCTCGAACTCGTAGCCTTTGACCACTTCGGCTGACGTGATCTCACGCTCGCACTTCGAGCACCACTTCTTCTGATTGATGCGGGTCTGACATTCGGCGTGTAGCTGATTGAAGGAGATCGTCGCGCTGGATTCGGTGGCGGGATACACCTTCACCGGAATGTTGACGAGACTGACCTTCAAATAGCCCTTCCACGTAGGGCGCGGCGGCATAGTTGCTCCTTCTATCGGGCACTCGCTGGATGTCTGTAGGAACCGGTAGCCGGCCACCGGCCACCGACTACCGACTACCGGCTACCGGCCACCGGCTACCGACCACCGGCCACCGGCCACCGGCCACCGGCTAGACCACATCCCGTGCATCACGTGCGCCGAGATGCAGCCCGGGGCCTTCATCAATCGGGATGTCGTGCGCTTGGATTTTGTCACGCAGCAAGCGGCGCACCTCCCCAAGGGCGCGGCCTGGGACTTCGAGGCGCCTGGCCAACGTTTTGAGCCGCGAGATGACGATCAGCGTCGGGTTGTCGCCTTCGCGCCAGGTGATGCCGCCGATCTGGTCGTAGCGCATGAACCCGGTATCCAGCCAGATACCCTCGGCGTACAAACCGCGGGTGATCCGGGTCGAGAGCGGCAGCATGTATCCAAAGTAAACAAACATCATCAGTTCGCCGACAGTGTTGGCTGCAAACGCACTCAACCAATCGCCGAGCGGTACCGCTTGGCCGGGCACGCGCAACGCCAGGTGCGCAAGGTAGGCCTTGAGGATAACGAGCAGACCCAGCACCACCCCGAGAAACAAGCTGAGGCCGAACTGCGGCGGCTTTTTCGCCGGCCAAGTAATCAGCGCAGACGGCCGCCGTTGCCACCAACGCCAGAGCTCGAGGCCGAGGCGGACGTTGGCGATGAAAAACCCGACACCAAGCACCAGCAGGACCTGCGGGAGCACGGCGGCGATCGACATTAGCGCTCCGCGCTCGTCGTTTCGGTGGGCGTGGCCGCAGCGAGGTTGGGGTCGAAGCAGTGGCGGCAACGCGCCTCGTAGGTGCCCATCGCCCCAAGCAACACGCGGTCGGTGTTGTGCACCAGGCGCTGCGTGTGATTGGCGGGATTGCCGCAGACCATGCAGATCGCCCGCGTCTTGGTGATGTATTCAGCAACGGCGAGCAGCTGCGGCATCGGCTCGAACGGCTTGCCGAGGTAATCCTGATCGAGCCCCGCGACGATGACCCGTACGCCTTTGTTGGCCAGGGCCGCGCAGGCCGCCGGCAGGCCCGCGTCAAAAAATTGTCCTTCGTCGATGCCGACCACTTCGGTGTCCTCTTTGACCTTAGACACCAGATCGTCCGCACCGGTCGCCTGCTCAGACGGAATGCGCAGTTCGCTGTGCGACACGATGTGGTCATGCGCGTAGCGCGTGTCGATGGACGGCTTGAAAATCTGAACCCGCTGCCGGGCAATCTGTGCACGCCGGAGCCGGCGGATGAGCTCTTCGCTCTTCCCGCTGAACATGCTGCCGACGATGACCTCAATCCACCCCGCCTGAGGGGTCCGGACTACATCCATGTGACGATTATTACAGGACTCGGTGCCTTCGGCGCCTCGCGACCGGCGGCCCTCCGGGGGCCGGCAGGACGGGCGGCGCTCACGCGCGCCGCAGGAGCTCGGCCGTTGGCCTCGCCGCGCGACCGAACGGTCGCCGCTCCTGCCCACGCCGCGAAGCGGCAGTGCGTCCTGCGCGCGGAGCGCGTCCTGCGAGCGAAAGCGAGTCCCTTTAAGCCCGCGCCTGGTATTCGCCGGTCTCAGTGTTGACGCGCACGACGTCGCCTTCGTCGATAAAGGGCGGCACCTGGACGACGACGCCGGTCTCGAGTGTGGCGGGCTTCATCTGGTTGGTGGCGGTGGAGCCTTTGATCGAGGGGACCGTTTCGACCACTTTCAGGTCAACGGTTTGCGGGAGTTCGACGCCGACCGGCTCCTCACCGTAGAACTCGACCCGAATGGTCATCTCGCTCTTGAGAAACCCGACCGAGTCCCCGAGTGACTCCGCGGTCATGTGGATCTGCTCGTAGGTCTCGGTGTCCATGAAGTGATAGCCCTCGCTGTCGTTGTAAAGGAATTGCATCTCCTTTTCATCGAGCACGGCGCGTTCGATCACATCCTCCGAGCGCAGCTTCTGTTCGGACATCGCCTGATTGCGAATGTTGCGGGCCTTGACCCGGACAAACCCGCGCAGGTTGCCAGGGGTGACGTGCATCAAATCGTGGATGCGCCACAGCTCGTTGTCGAGCTTGATGATCATCCCCTTCTTCAGTCGTGTCGCGAGCAGCGTGTCAGCCATTCAAGAGTGCCTCTTCGGAAAGCGGTAGAACACTAAATGGTAGCTCTTTTTGGCAGGTGGGCTGGTGGGCAGGTCGGCGGGTGGGGCATTCGCGCAACCTGCTTACCTGCTTACCCGCTTACCTGCCTACCCGCTTACCTGCCTACCTGCTCACCCGCCTACGCGCCCACCTGCCTACCTGCCTAGAGTGTTACCATCGCTTGTGGCTTTCGCCCGCTGGGATCCGCTTCGCGATCTGCTCGCCATCCAACACCGGTTGGAACGACTCTCATCGTCAGGCCAGCAGGGCTGGGCACCGGCGGTCGATTTGTGTGAAACCGCTGACGCCTTCATCGTGACCGCGGAGTTGCCCGGCTTGTCGCGCGACAGCGTGCGCATCGACGTGCAGGATGGACGGATTACGCTGCAAGGCCGTCGCGATGCCCGCGTCCCGTGCGAGCAGTATCACCAGGTCGAGCGCGGCCACGGCGAGTTTTCCCGCAGCTTTGCGCTGCCCCGTGCGGTCGAGACCGAGGCGATCGCTGCCGACCTCCGCGATGGCGTCTTGACCATCGTCATCCCCAAGACCGCCGATCAAGCGCCCCGCCGCGTCGACGTCGGTTAGGGGATTACGCAGAGCGGGTTATCCGTAATCCATCGCCGGAATCCCCATGCTGAAACGCGCTCTCCTCGCATTAGTCCTCGTCGCCAGTGGCCTCGCTGCCGGCATTGTGCTGACCGGCCGGATGCGTACAGATTCGAGTGTCGAGGCGCAGTCGGGACCGTCAGCCGAGACCGTTCCGGCCGTCGCCGAGCAGCGCGCCGCGGCGGTGACCGCGACAGCAGCGCCCGGTCCAGATTTCACGCGCGTCGCCGAGGCCACGGTCCGAGCGGTTGCCAACATCTCGTCGATCCAGGTCGTGCGCCAGCGCAGGTCGCCCTTCTTCAACGATCCACTTCTGCAGTTCTTTGGGGACGATGCGATGTTCGGGTCGAGGGATCGCTACGACTCCAGCCTCGGCTCAGGCGTGGTCGTGTCGTCCGACGGCCTGGTCGTCACCAACAACCACGTGCTCGGCCAGGGCACCATTGAAACGGTCACCGTCTCACTCGCAGACAAACGAGAACTGACGGCGCGAATTGTCGGCGTCGACAGCTGGACCGACCTCGCGCTACTCAAGGTGGAGGCGACCAACCTGCCAGTCATCCCGTGGGGTGATTCATCCAGGTTGAAAGTCGCTGAATGGGTGATGGCGATCGGCAATCCGTATCAACTCAGTCAATCGGTGTCGCTCGGCATCGTCAGCGCGCTTGGCCGCAGCAATGTCGGCATCTCGACCTACGAAGACTTTATTCAGACCGACGCCGCGATTAACCCAGGCAACTCGGGCGGTGCGCTGGTCAATGCGCGCGGCGAATTGATCGGGATCAATACCGCGATTTTCACCCAGACTGGCGGCTATCAGGGCATCGGCTTCGCGGTGCCGAGCAACCTGGTCCGGCACATCGTCGACGAGCTGCTCAAATATAAAGAGGTCCGCCGCGGCTCGATTGGCTACCTCGAAGTCGCTCCGCTCACGACGCACGTGGCCCAACAACTCGGCGCCCCGTCGGCCGACGGCATCGTGGTCATGGACTTGCGACGTGGCGCGGCGGCGCGGGCCGGCATTCAGCAATACGACATTATTCTGTCGGTGAACGGCCAGCGGATCGGCGACACGGCGACCCTGCTCAAAGCCATCTCCGACGCACCGATAGGCAGCACTGCGACGATCGAAGTGTTGCGCGACGGCCGCCGCCAGACCTTCAAAGTGCCTGTCGAACGACAGGGCCAACGCCCCGTTGCGCCGCGTGGACGGTAACCCGGCGTCGCTCCCCGCCAATCTTCTCGACATCACTCTCGCGCTGGCGCTCGCCGCCACGCTCGCCGGTGCAGTGGCTCTGGTCGCAAGCCGCCTCGCGCGTCGGCTGCTCCACGCGGTGGGCCAGGAGCACACGATGACCGAACCGCTCGCGCGCGGCACCATCCGGATCGTCCGCTTCGTCTCGTTCCTTGTCGCTTTTGCCGTCTTCGCCTTTCCGGCACTGGATCTCGCCGGTGTCGAGATGCGCGTGGGGTTGCACTCTGAGGAGCTGGGACGCTGGGCGGCCGTGACCGGCGTGCGCATTGCCGCACTGCTGCTGCTTGCCTTCGCCATCGTCCGGATCCTGGCTGCAGTCATCGTGCGAGCCGAGCGCGACTTGGCGGTGGGCACCGGATTTGACGCGTTGGAACGACGCAAACGGGCTCACACCATCGCCGGTGTTGCACGCCGTGCGCTGTCGATCGTGATTTGGACCACCGCGGTGCTGATCGTGTTGCGCGAACTCGACGTCGACATCACGCCGGTGTTGACCGGCGCCGGCATTGTCGGCCTGGCCATCGGCTTCGGCGCGCAGACCCTGGTGCGCGACGTGATTACCGGCTTCTTCCTGATCGTCGAAGATCAGGTTCGCGTCGGCGATGTGGCAATGGTCAACGGCACTGGCGGGCTGGTCGAGCAGATCAATCTGCGCACCATCGTGTTGCGCGACATGGAAGGCACCGTCCACGTCATTCCCAACGGGGAAATCAAGACGCTCGCGAATCGAACCAAGGACTACTCGTACTACGTCGTTGACCTCGGCGTCGATTACGACGCCGACACGGATCAGATTGTCACGTTGGTGCGTGGTGTGGGCGCCACACTCGCGGCGGAACCGGCCTTTGCCCCCTCCATTCTCGAACCGCTGGAGGTGATGGGTGTGGACGACTTCAAGGATTCGTCGGTGACGCTCAAGTTCCGAATCAAGACGGTTCCGCTCAAGCAATGGGAAGTGGGCCGCGAGTTGCGTCGTCGGATCAAATACGCGCTCGATCGCGAAGGAATCAAACTGCCATCGCCGCGGCTGGACATTACGGTCACTCAGGGATCAGGGATCGGGGATCAGGGATCACCGATCGGGGACCAGTAGATGGATCCAGAGGAGTTTCGCAAGGCCGGCTATGCCATCGTCGACTTCATCGCCGATTACCGTGCCCGGGTGAGCGAACGGCCGGTCATGGCGCGCACCGCGCCGGGTGACATCAAAGGTGTGCTGCCCGATTCGCCGCCGCGGCAGCCGGAATCATTCGACGCCATCCTCGCTGATCTGGATCGCGTGATCATGCCGGGCCTGACGCACTGGCAGCACCCGAGTTTCTTTGGCTACTTTCCGTGCAACGGGACGCTGGCGAGCGTCCTCGGCGACTATGTCAGCACAGGGCTCGGCGTGCTCGGCCTGGCGTGGCAGTCGAGCCCAGCGCTCACCGAACTCGAAGAGGTCGTCACCGACTGGTTACGGCAGATGGTTGGCCTGCCCGACGGGTGGCACGGTGTCATTCAGGACACCGCGTCGACCAGCACCTTGATCGCGCTGCTCTGCGCGCGCGAACGAACGACCGGCCTCAGCGCCAGTCGCGGTGGGATGCAAGCGGAGGCACAGCCGCTGACCGTTTATGCCTCGCGCCATAGCCACAGTTCGGTCGACAAGGCCGCGCTGCTCGCCGGGTTCGGCCGCGACAACGTCCGCCTCGTCCCCTACGACACATCGTTTGCGATGGACGCCGAGTCGCTCGAGGCGATGGTCAACGAGGATATTGCGCGGGGCCGACGCCCGTGCGCGATCGTCGCCACGGTCGGCACGACGACGACGACAGCGTACGATCCGGTCAAGCGAGTGGCCGACATCGCGCGGCGGCACGGTCTGTGGCTTCATGTCGACGCCGCGATGGCCGGGTCGGCGATGGTGCTCCCCGAATGCCGCTGGATGTGGGAGGGCGTTGACGCCGCCGATTCGATCGTCATCAACCCGCACAAGTGGCTTGGCGCGGCGTTCGACTGCACCGTCTATTTCCTGCGCGACACCGAGCACCTGGTCCGCGTGATGTCGACCAATCCCAGTTACCTGCAGACCTCGGCCGATGGACGCGTCAAGAATTATCGCGACTGGGGTCTCCCGCTCGGCCGGCGGTTCCGCGCGCTGAAGCTGTGGTTCCTGATTCGCGAGCAGGGCGTGGCAGGTCTCCAGGCGCGATTACGCCGCGACATGGCGAATGCGCAGTGGCTCGCCGAACAAGTGAAGGCTGCGCCCGATTGGCACGTGTTGGCGCCAGTGTCCCTGCAAACGGTGTGCATCCGTCACGAGCCGGCGGGCATCGTCGGCGAATGGTTGAACCGGCACACACTGGAATGGGCGGAACGGGTCAATCGATCGGGGAGGGCCTATGTGACACCCGCAGTCCTCGACGATCGGTGGATGGTCCGCGTCTCGATCGGGGCGGAACAAACGGAGCGACAGCATGTCGAAGCGCTGTGGACGGCGCTGCGCAGCGAGGCAGAACGCACATAAAACGGCGGGCCGCCTGCCTACTTGCCTACGTGACTTGCCCGTAGGTCCGCCAGCAGCCAGGTGGCACCATCAACTCGGACGGCTGCTGGAGGTGCGGCTACCGCAATAAAGTGGGTCGCCCAAGCCCCGGTGATCTCCAGACGCGACGTGCCTAGCGCGTTACCGTCAGGCGCCTCGACGCCCAGGTCCACGTGCAATCGGTATAGCGGGCCGGGCTGAACCTGCGCGACCGTCACCTCGACTCCCTGGCGGTGCTGATCGTACTGCCAGGACGTCTCCAGGCGCGGGATGCCGCCGCGAGTCAGCCATTGGCTGAAGAACCACTGCAGGTCTTTCCCACTCGCGCGTTCCATCACCGCACGGAACTCATCGGTTGAGGCATTGGCATCCCGGTAACGGCGGTAATACTCCCGCAGTCCCGTCCAGAACATGTCGTCGCCGACTTCACCGCGCAGCATGTGCAACACCCAGCCGGCCTTTTCATACACCAACGGACTGAGCAGCCCCGTTAGGTCGTCGATGTTCCGGTGAATGACCGGCGCGTCAGGGCGCTTGGTGGTGGCGGCAATAATCGCGTCACGATCCCGCCTCAGGGCTGCGACGAAGGCGTCGCGACCTTTGTCGTGTTCGGTAAACAACAACGCGAGATAAGTCGCGAAGCCTTCGCTGAGCCACACCTCATCCCAGTCGCGTTCGGTGACCGAGTTGCCAAACCATTGATGCGCGATCTCATGGACCACCGGCCCACGCCCGGCGGCGACCGCTTTCTCTCCGTAAAAGATGACTGTGGCGTTCTCCATCCCGCCGCCAAAGCCTGAGGCCTGCACGTTCGCCAGTTTGTCGTAAGGATAGGGACCGACGCGCCGGCTGAAAAAATCCAGCGCGCGACGCGAGGTCTCTTCAAATAACTGCCGCCCGGCGAGTCGGTCCTGTGGAAAGGTCCATGTTTGCAGCGGCACGCCGTGTACCAACCCCGCGTGATGCACATCAAATCGCGCGACACCGACAGCAAACAGCCACGACGCAATCGGCACCAACTGCCGCCAATGCGTCCGGCGCCGTGCGTGGTCGAGATCGACTTCTTCGACCAGGACGCCGTTGGATGCCACCTGATACTGCGCCGGCGCCGTGACGATCATCTCGCCAGTGGCCTTGTCAGAAGGGTGATCGATCATCGGCAGCCAGTGGCGCGCGCGGTTGGGCCACCCCTCACTGAACATCACCTTGTCACCGTGGATATTGGTGAATGGCAGCAGACCATCAAGCGGGACCCCGGCGTAGCTGACGGTAAAGGTGACGTCCGTCGCCGACCCGCGATCGCCTGGCAGCGGCAGGCGGAGGCGGTTGGTGTCATGGACAAACTGCACCGGCGTCCCCGCCCGCGTTACCGCGCCGACCGTCATTCCTTTGCCGTCAATGGCGCTGACCAGGTCGAGCGCCACTTCGCGCGCCATCGGCTCAACACGGACCGTGACGTCGGCCTCGGCGTCGATCCGATCGAGGGCGTCATTCAGCACGATGCGGAATCGATAGTGGACCGCGTCGACGCCTGGTTGCCGCGGATAGGTGTCCGCCGCCAGGTTCCACTCCGCAGCGATGCCGATGAGAACCACCGCTAAACAAATCGCGCGCATGCACACAGATTAAAGGGCCTGCCCCTTTTCCGACAGATTTTTCGCAATTTCTGCAACATCTCGGCAATCCGTGCCGCAAACACGAAGGAAAAGGGGCAGGCCCTTTTTCCTGTACCCTGTCCGAATGCAGCAGGTTCGAGCAGCCATCACCGCGGGTTTGATCATGTTCGCCGTGGCGACAACCGTGCACGCGCAGGCGACGTTCGTTGTCGTGCGTCATGCCGAGCGTGCTGACGCCGGCGCCCCGGTCAGCGATCCCGACCTCTCGGCCGCCGGCCATGCACGCGCCGCGTCGTTAGCCACGATGCTTCGCGACGCAAAGGTGACGGCGATCTATGTCACGCCATTGAAGCGGACTCAGCAAACGGCCGCGCCAGTAGCCAAGGCGCTGGGTCTCACGCCGATCGTGCTACCAGCCGCCGACACCGCGGCATTGATTGCGGCACTTCAGCAGCATCAGGGCACCGCCTTGGTCATCGGCCATTCCAACACCGTCCCCGACCTCGTGAAAGCACTCAGTGGTGTCGCCGTGACGGTTCGCGATACCGACTTCGATCACCTGTTCGTGGTGTCGCGGCCGCTGGTTGGCTCCGCGTCGGTGCTGCAGCTCCATTATCAATAGCGCTAGCCGCGCGCCCGCGGGCCCGACACCGCCAGGCTGCCAGGCACGGTGCAGCGCCACAGTCGATCCGTGCCCAGCCGGATCCCGATGCGCGGGCTCCATTCGACATCGACCACGCGGTCGCCGCGGTCCTCGATGGTCAAGGGACGCCTGGTCAAAGGCAGCAAGTTCTGCGCTAGCGAGATCCCCAACGCCGCCGTGAGATTTCCCGGTCCGCGACAGAGCTGGTGATCGGCGGGGATCGGCTTCCCGCTCCGCCATTTGGCGCGTGACCGGCGTGCCCGCATCAACTCGATTCCCTCGAGCGGTTCGAGTGCGCGAATCAACACCGCCGCGGGCCACCCATCGGCTTCAGTCACCGCGTTGACCAGATAATGCAGTCCGTAATTAAGATAAACGTAGGACATCCCGGGCGGGCCGTAGAGCGGCACATTGCGCGTGGTCCGACCCGGCGCCGCATGACAGGCCGGATCGTCTTCGCCGATGTAGGCCTCGACTTCGACGATGCGGCCGGAGGCGGTGCCGTCCGGCGTGCGGTGGACCAGGACCTTGCCGAGGAGTTCGCGCGCAACGTCGAGCGTCGGCCGCGCATAGAACGTTTGACGGAGGATCATTGATCACCAATCACCCAATTCGTCTGCTGCCGGCGGCGAGGATCTCCTGAAGGTAGCGTCCGGTGTGTGAGCCGGGCATCTGCGCCACCTGTTCCGGCGTGCCCATCGCGATCACCGTGCCGCCGTCTTCGCCGCCTTCGGGCCCCAGGTCGATCAGCCAGTCGGCCACCTTGATCACGTCCAGGTTGTGCTCGATGACGACCAGCGTGTGGCCGGCCTCGAGCAGCTTGCGAAACGCCGCCAGCAGCTTGGCGATGTCGTCGAAATGCAGGCCGGTGGTCGGTTCGTCCAGGATATAGAGAAGCCGTTCTCCGCTATTCGACGTCAGGTGCGCGGCGATCTTGATGCGTTGCGCTTCGCCGCCAGACAGCGTCGTGGCCGGCTGGCCGAGCCGCAGGTAGCCCAGGCCGATCTCGTCGAGCACTTGCAACCTGCGCAACACTTTCGGCGACCCGTTGAAAAACGTGAGCGCCTCACGCACGGTCATCTCGAGCACCTGGGTGATCGACTTGTTCTTGTACTTGACCTCGAGCACCTGAGTCTTGAAGCGGCGGCCGTCGCAGTGCTCACACGGCACGAACACGTCCGCGAGAAACTGCATTTCGACGCGCACTTCGCCTTCGCCCTGGCACGCTTCGCAGCGTCCACCCGGCACGTTGAACGAAAAATGGCTGGCCGTCAGGCCACGCGACTTGGCGTCCTTGGTCGACGCAAACAACTCGCGGATCGGGTCGAACGCCTTGAGATAGGTGACCGGGTTCGAGCGCGGCGTCCGGCCGATCGGTTGCTGATCGACCAGCACCACGTCGCTGACCAGCTCGTGACCCTCGAGTCGCGCGTGACCGCCGACTTTGCGGTCCCAGTCGCCCTTGGCCCGCTTCATCGCGGCGTACAGGACATCATGCACCAGCGTCGACTTCCCGGAACCGCTGATGCCGGTCACCACGGTCAAGGTATTGAGCGGCACCTGGATGTCGACGTTCTTGAGGTTGTGCTCGGTCGCGCCAAACAACTTGATCCGCTGCGGCGATCCGCGCCGCCGCGTGGCCGGGACCTGAATGCCCAGCTCGCCACGCAAGTACTTGGCGGTCAACGACCGCGGCTCACGCATCAGTTCCTCGAGCGGCCCGGCAAAGATGACGCGGCCCCCGTGCTCGCCCGCGCCGAGGCCCATATCGATGATGTGGTCGGCAACGGTGATCATGTCGGCGTCGTGCTCGACGACCAGCACCGTATTGCCCTGGTCGCGGAGCTGTCGCAGGATGGCGATCAGCCGCTGATTATCGCGGGGATGCAGGCCGATCGACGGCTCATCGAGCACGTAGAGTGTGCCAACCAGTGCGGATCCCAGCGAGGTGGCGAGATTGATCCGTTGCGCTTCGCCACCGGACAGGGTCGAGGACAGCCGGTCGAGCGTCAGGTAGTCGAGACCGACATCAGACAGAAAACCAAGCCGGCGCTGAATCTCATTCAGCACTTTGTCGGCAATCGTCGCTTCCTTCTCGGTCAGCTGTAAGGCGCGGAAAAACACTTGCGCGTCGCGGACCGTCTGCGCCGACACGCGATCGATCGTCAGGCCGCCGACCCGGACGGCGCGCGCCTCCCGGCGCAGTCGCGTGCCGTTGCAGTCCGGACAAGTCAAATATCCCCGGTAGCGGCTGAGAAAGACGCGGACGTGGACTTTGTATTTCTTCCGCTCCAACCAGCGGAAAAACCCACGGATGCCCTCGAAGTAATCGTCCCTCGACTTCGCTCGGGACGACCCTGAGCTTGTCGAAGGGTCGCCGTCGCCTTCGACAATGAAGTGCCGTTCGGTCTCGGAGAGCGCGCTCCATGCGACATCCAGCCGGACGCCGCGCAGCTTGGCCGCTCGCTTCAGCTCGGCGAGATACGATCGATAGTGCGGTTTGGTCCACGGCTCGATCGCGCCTTGATTCACCGACTTCGCCTGGTCCGGTATGACCAGGTCCATGTCGAGCTCGATGATGTTGCCAAAGCCATGGCAGGTGGGGCACGCACCAAACGGGTTGTTGAACGAAAACAGGCGTGGCTGCGGATCTTCGTAGGTAATGTGGCAGCCCCGGCACTCAAAGCGCTCGGAGAAGACGTGGACGACAGGTGGCTCGGCCATCTCGTAGGCCCACCCCGCACCGCCGCCTTCGCGATACGCCATCTCGATCGCATCGGTCAGCCGCGCCCGGATATCGCCTTCAAGGCGAATGCGATCGATCACCACCTGAAGCGAGGGCTGATCGGCGAGCAATGCGACGTCGACCTCCTCGAGCCCGACCGCCTGCCCACCGACCAATAAACGGCCAAACCCTTTCCGCCGCAGGCCGTCGAGCGTGGTTCGGATTGCATTGACCGAGCCCGCGCGTGGCGCGGACACCGCACCTGCTCCGTCATCCGCGTCGTCTTCATCCTCCGCGGATCGCTCGACTGATGCGTCGGCGGACATTTCGACGATCGGCAATTCGAACCCGACAATCAATCGCGTCCCAGCGGCCAGTCCCAGAAGCTGCGTGGCGACCACTTCCGCGGTCTCGCGAATAACTTCCTGCCCGCACTGCCGGCAGAACGTCCGCCCCACGCGCGCAAACAGCAGCCGCATGTAATCGTGGATTTCGGTGACCGTGCCGACCGTCGACCGCGGATTGCGAACGCTATTTTTCTGGCGGATGGCGATCGACGGGCAGATACCCTCGATGCTGTCGACATCGGGCTTTTCCATGCGCTCGAGGAACTGGCGCGCATACGCCGACAGCGACTCGACATACCGCCGCTGACCTTCGGCGTAGACGGTATCGAACGCGAGAGACGACTTCCCCGACCCGCTGACCCCGGTGATCACAATCAGTTTGCCGGTCGGCAAACTGACGTCAACATTCTTCAGGTTGTGGGTGCGGGCGCCGCGGACGACGATGGCGCCTGACTCGGGCGCGGCCGGCTGCATGGTAGTTCGCTGACTGAGTGCTACAGGCGCGGCCGATGCCGCCCCTGGTAACATTTCATCGTATCAGAAACGACCTACCGCACCGTCTTACGAGAGGACGATGCGGCGGCGCCCGAAGACCCGGTGCATTCGATCATCGTCGGCGAGGGCGACTCCTGCAGCGAGATGCCGGTGCGCAGGAAGTCGGCAGACTGCCAGGGTTTTGAGGCATCCGGACAGCCTTGAACGATGACGGTGGTCGCCTCGGCATCCGTACCGTCGTGTCCCCAGTTGTAGAGCCACTCAGCGTCGCGCTGCAGCAAACGCACGCAGCCGTGGCTGCCGGCGCGACCGGGCAGCGAATATTGATGAAAGGCAATCCCCCGGGTCGGAATGAAGTTGAAGTACCACTCGAGGTACCAGGAGGGGTCGACCGAGCTGGTGTGACCCCGTGAGCGCCACGACATTTCGAACAGGCCGGCGGGTGTCTTGCCGCCTTCACCCGTGCTGACTGGACCCCAACGCACGAGTTGGCCGAACTCATATGCGCCGAAGGCCTGCGCCGCCTGGTCGACCACGATGGTCTGCGCTGTTGAGGCTGCCCAGCGATATTCCTGCGGGAACGGACTGAACACCAGCTCATCGTCTGACCACGCCGCTGGCATGACCACGGCGTTGAGACGTTTTAGACGCGGACCGTCGATGCGATTGAGCTTTTCCAGTAGAGCGATCTGGGAGGCGTTCAGCCCCTCCAACCGCGAGGGCACCGCCGCATTCGAGGAAACAAGGGTGCTCGCTTTGCGAATCCGACGTTGCGCGGCGCGCGATTCGATGACAAACGACGCGCCGTTGGGCGCGACGATCGCGTCGGGCGCGAGAGTTACGGACGCCAGCTCTTGCGCAAAGCTGGGGCTTGGGAGTGCGGCGAGTAGAAAAGTGACGAGCCAGAATGATTGCTTCATTACGACTACCCCGCGTTAGTGGAACCGGCCAACACGGAGTGATAGTCCAATAACCGTGCCTAAATTCCGTGCAGTCTGGCGTTCGAGTTGGCATCGTCGATGCAAGGATGGGAGAGGCGCCTCGCTCGGTAGGGACGAATCCTTCGGGCCCGTGTCGGCGTCATATACCTGTCCCGGCAGTTCTGGACGTAGTACCTGTCCCGGCAGTTCGGGACGTAGATTGGACAAGGAGTCCTTTGTAATGACCTCATCAATGGCGAACGGCCTACGTGCAGTAGTAATAGCGCTCGGACTCTTCGGTGCGGCGACCCCCGCATCCGCGGATTGGCTGTTGACCCCGTACGTCGGTGTGACGTTCGGCGGCAACGCAAACTTCGGTGACGTGGGCGACTTCGAAGACAACTTCGAGAAGCGCGTCACTTTTGGTGGCAGCGCGGCCTGGATGGGCGCCGGGATCATTGGATTCGAAGCAGACCTCGGCGTCACGCCGAACTTCTTTGGGGACACCGCTGGCCAGGGCAATTTCGATTTCGGCGACAACAACGTCACGACGTTAATGGGCAACCTGATCGTCGGCGCGCCCATTGGCGGGACGACTGGCAAGAGCTTCCGTCCCTATGGTTCGGGAGGCATTGGCCTGCTCCGCACCAACGTGGACGGTGGCAGCCTGTTCGACGACTTGAGCACCAATGAGCTGGGCTTAAACATCGGCGGCGGCGCGCATTTCTTCTTCTCTGACAATGTCGGCCTGCGTGGCGACGTCCGGTATTTCCGTGGCCTGCAAAAGGGCGACGACGGCGGCGACGATTTCGACCTCGAGGACTTTGACTTCTGGCGCGGAACGATTGGCGTGACCTTCCGCTTCGGCGGCTAACACGCTCTGAGCGGCGAACTCCAAGGCGGAAGGAAGATGGTTCTTCTTTCCGCCTTTTCTTTGTCCATTCTCCCGTCTGCGTAATCTGAGTAATCTGTGGATGTGACGACCAGCAGCACCGCAATCGCCCGGGCGGCGGCCATTCAGTGGTACCAAAAGAATCGTGTGCGCACAGCGCAACTGTTCGACCTGCTGACCGACGAAGCGTATTACGCGCAACCGATCTCACTGCGCCACCCGATCGTGTTCTACGAGGGCCACCTCCCCGCATTCAGCTTAAACACGTTGGTGAAGAAAGCCCTGCACCGCCCCGGCCTCGATGAGCACCTGGAGCGCCTGTTCGCCCGCGGCATCGATCCGGACGAGGCCTCCGATGCGTCGGGCAAACCCTTCGCCTGGCCCGAGCGCGGACGAGTCAAGGAGTTCGTCGCCGCGGCCGATGCGTTGGTCCTTGACGCACTGGCTCATGCCGACCTTGAAGTGACCGGTGATCCACTTCTCGATCGGTCCGACGCCGTGTTCACGATCCTCGAACACGAAGCGATGCATCAGGAAACCCTGCTCTACATGTGGCATCGTCTGCCATTCGAACAAAAGCGGAGGCCGGATTATTACCGGGTCGTCGGCACCGGCACTGGCACCTTGCCCGGCACCGGTGGCGGCAACACGCACGACGAAGTCATGGTCCCGGCGGGTGCCGCTCGCCTCGGCGCCACGCGCGGCGAGATCCCGTTCGGGTGGGACAACGAGTTTGGCTCAGTCGACCTCGCGGTCGAGAGTTTTGCGATCGATCGGCGCAACGTCACCAACGCCGACTTCCTCGCCTTCGTCAATGACGGCGGCTACCGCCGTAGCGAATTGTGGACCTCGGACGATTGGCAGTGGCTCCAGGAACACCGCGTACTGCACCCGGCGTTCTGGGAACGCGACGGCGAGTCGTGGCAATGGCGCGGCATGTTCGAGCGCTTCCCGCTCCCGCCGGAGTGGCCGGTCTATGTCAGTTACGCGGAAGCGAGCGCCTATGCGCGGTGGCGCCGGCGCCGCCTGCCGACCGAGGCCGAGTTCGACCGCGCAGCATTCGGCTCGCCCACCGGCGACGCGCGCCGGTTTCCGTGGGGCAATGACGCGCCGACCGCCGCGCACGGCGTCTTCGATTTCACCACATGGGATCCGCAACCGGTCGGCAGCCACCCGCGCGGCCGCTCGGCATGGGGCATCGACGATCTCGTGGGCAACGGCTGGGAGTGGACCTCGTCGATCTTCCGGCCGTTTCCCGGCTTTGCCGCGAGTGCGTCGTATCCCGAATACTCCGCTGATTTTTTCGACGAATCACATTACGTGATGAAGGGCGGCTCCCCTGCGACCGCGCAGGAGTTGCTGCGGCCAACGTTCCGCAACTGGTTCCGGCCGCGCTATCCCTACGTCTACGCCACGTTCCGCACCGTGCGCGAGGATCTGTGATCACCGGCCCGACAACGCTCAACGCCGCAGAGACGCTGGCGGCGGAAGTCGGTTACTACCTGACGCAGACACCGCGCCAGCTGCCGTCGCGGGCGCTCTACGACACGCTCGGCTCGGCCCTCTTCGACGCGATCTGCCATCTGCCGTGGTACCCGGTCACGCGGGCCGAGCGCCGATTGATTGGCGAGTGCCGCACGGCAATTCTCGACGCCGCCGGACGCCCGGCGCGGGTCATCGAGTTGGGTCCCGGCAATGGCGACAAGCTGGATCTGTTGCTCGGGCCGCTTGACCACCCGCATGGCATCACCCATGTCGACCTCGTCGACGTCTCGCCCTCGGCGCTGTCTGCGGCGACGCGATTGATCAGTGAGGGCCGCCACCTGACCGTCGCCCCGCACGCCTATCGTTACGAAGACGGGCTCGCGCGCGCCGTCTCCAGCCGCGCCGATGATCGGCCCGTAGCGGTCATCTTCCTGGGATCCAACATCGGTAATTTTGACCCGCCCGGCGCGACGTCGTTCCTCGAAACCATTCGGTCATCGCTGCGCGCAGACGATGCGTTGGTGATTGGCGCCGACCTGGTCAAGCCGGAACGCGATTTGGTCCTGGCCTACGACGATCCGCTCGGCGTGACAGCGGCGTTCAATAAAAACCTGCTCGTCCACCTCAATCGCGAGCTGGCTGCGACGTTCGACATCTCGCGCTTCGCGCATCGCGCCTTGTGGAACAGCGCGCAGTCACGCGTCGAGATGCATCTCATCAGTGATGGCCGGCAGAGCGTCGAGATTCCGAAGGCGGGCGTTGCGTTTGACTTGCGCGCCGGCGAGTCGATCTGGACCGAGAGCTCCTACAAGTACGAGATCCGCACCTTCGAAGCGATGTTGCGCCGCGCCGGCTTTACGCCGGCGCAGCACTGGATCGATCGCGAAGGTCAGTTTTTATTGGTCGCCGCCCGGGCCAGTTAACACAGGACCCGACGGGCACGACCGCGGCGCGTGGGACCCGCCCTGCGGGCGGGCACGACCGCTTGGCGGCGGGACCGGCGGCGCTTCGCGCGCCGGCAGGACCTCGCCGTTCGGCTCGGTCACCGCACCCGGCGCCTGGCGCCCGGCATTCAGCACACCGCACGTCTAGCGATCAACGCCACATCACACGGAACCCGAACTGAATCTCACGTGGCGCGCGCGTGCCTGTCAGCTGGCCAAATCGACCTGCGGAAGTGCACGTGAGATCAGCAGCGGACGTGCAGGTGTTCTGGATCGTCCCCGGATCGAATTGCGTCTTGTTGAATGCGTTGATGAAGTCCGCGCGGAACTGCAGGCGCAGGCCTTGAGCGGCGTACCAGTTCTTCGAAAGTGTAATGTCCCACTGATGCACTCCGGGTAAGCGGAAGATCGCGCGACCCGTGGTGCCGTAGGTACCGTCAGCGGGTGAGGCAAACGCGGCCGGGTTGAACCAATAGACGCCGCCAGGAACGTTCGCTGGCAACCCGGCCAAGGGGTCGCCTTGCTGATTGACACGAATGCCGCGGCGGTTGCCGTTGGTGCTGCCGTTCACCACTCGCGAGATCGGTGGACCGGACCACATCTGCGTGATGCCGGCCACCTGCCACCCGCCCAATGTGGCCCGCGCCAGGCCGTTCCCTTCCCGGAAGAACGGCAGTTCATACACGTAGTTGAACGTCAACACATGGGTGCGATCGCTCCGCGCGATGGCATACTCCGCGGCCAAGTCGAGTGGGTTCTGGGGCAGGTCGACCGCGTCGCGATCATTCGTCGCATCGGTCTTGGTGCGACTCAACGTGTAGGCGACGCTGAGCAACCCGGCCCGCCCATGGTCATGACGGAAGCTCGCCAGCAGGCCGTTGTAGCGCGACCTGGCGGTCGTCTGCCGGAGATTAATGCCGCCGTAGCCCTGATACGGCCGCGCCTGATTGACGACACCGATCCGCACGACGTCCTGGACCTGGGCCTGGTTGATATCGACAGGCTGAATCAGATTGTCGCCGGCCGAGCCGAGATAGCCGATGTCGATCATGCCTCGCTTGTAGAGTTCGCGCTGGATGCCGACGTTCCACTGCTGAATACGCGGTGTTTCGAACGTATCACTGGTGGCGATCAAGCTCTGCACGGGCCGGGTCGCGGCCGATCCGGCCCCCGGGTTCGACAATTGCGGATTCAACACCAACGGCGTTGAGACGAACGGCGGATTAACAAACGCGTTCTGCAGAAAGATCCCGGTAAGCACCTGGTCGTAATACACCCCGTAGGCGCCGCGCGCGATTGTTTTACCGTTCGAGAACAGGTCCCATGACAGGCCGACGCGCGGCTGGAGATTGTTCTTGTCGGTGCTGTAAATCGCGCGTCCATGACGGGAATTCTGCCCCGCGACGACAATGCCGTTGAGCGGATCGCCGGTCCCGACGACCACCAGTCCGGCCGCGTTGACCTGTGCCGCCCGCGCTGCGCTATACAGCGTCGGATCGAAGTTGGTCAGGATGTCATTGGCGTCTTTGACCGGCGGATAGAGCGCGTAGCGCACACCGTACTCGAGCGTCACGTTCGGCGCGAAGCGCCACGCATCCTGGACGAAAAACTCGTTGCGATTGACGCGAATATTCGCATCCACCTCGATCGCCGGTTCGGTGTACTCGCAGTTGGTGCCGCAGCTGCCGTCCCGGTTGCCTCGCAGGAAGTGCTGGAAGGCGGTGAACCCGCCTCCCGCACGGAAGCTGAAGCTCCCTTGGGTGCCGCTGCCGGAAATCTCGTTCTTCTGTTCGAACGTCACCAACATTCCCGCCTTGTACGAGTGGCTGCCACGCTGCCAGGAGAGGTTGTCGGTGAAGCTCAGATTCTTGTAATCGTTGTCGAATAACTGGTTCGCGCCGATGGCGGAGAGGATACCCGGCAGTTGTATGAACGGAATCAGGCCATTCCGGTTCTCCGGAAACAGCTCCGGAATGGTGATGCCGTAGGAAGTGCGTGTGTTGCGCGCGTTGTCGCCATACTGCGAGGAGATGGCGTTACTCGAGAATTGAATCGATGCTTCGTTCAGAAGGTTCGACCGGATCGTGCTCGTCAACTGCGCCACGAAAATCTGACCAGGGACGTCAGTCAGTGACGTCGCCACGTCGGGCACTGCGGTATTGAAAAAGAGCCCGCCGACTTCGGTGGTCTTGGATAAATCGTGGGTGTATCGTCCGGTCAGCCGCGAGCGGTCGTTCAGTTGCCAGTCGACTCGGATCACTTCCTGACGGGTGTTTTGCCGGTTCGGAATGGAGTGCAGGAAACTGCCCGCTCCGGTATTCGGCGCAGGCCAGGCTTGCAGCAGGCGAACGGCATTCGGATCGCGGTCCGCCGGGGCGACGTAGTTCGCATTCAACGGGTCGGTCAGCCACGCCGGATCAGGCACCAGCGCTGACGCATCGGATGGCTTGCTGATCTTCCGCCACTCCTGGGACCAGAAGAAAAACACGCGGTCCTTCACCACCGGGCCACCCAACGTGTAGCCGAAATTGTTGTAGTCCAGCGGCACCGGGTTGTCGCGGATCAGCGGCGCCGAGCTCTGCTTCCGGAAAAAACTATTCTCGTTGAACTTGTCGTCCCGATAGTACTCGTAGCCGCTGCCGCGAAACACATTGCTGCCCGACTTGGTGATGACGTTGATGATGCCGCCGCCGCTGCGTGGCCATTCGGCGTTGTAGCCGCTGGTGATGATCTTGAACTCCTCGACGAGTCGAGGGTGGGCGTGGCCAGCAGCGTGACGTTCGATCCGGTGTCCACAATCGACGCCCCGTCGACGAGCCAGTTCACGGAGTTGCGCCGATTGCCGCCGATCGACAGGCTGACGGTGCTCGCCAGACCGATGCCGACTTCATCGGGCAGCGACGAGCTCACGCCGGGCACCAGGGTGGCGAGCTGCACGAAATTGCGATTGTTGAGCGGAAGCTCGCCGACCTGTGTCGCGCCCATCAGGTTCTGCACTGCCGAGGTTGTCTGAATCAGCGAGGTGGCCCCGACCACTTCGACGACCTCCGCCAACTCGCCGACCGCGAGCGATCCATCCACTTGCACCCTGTCGTTGACGTGCAGTTCGACGGCCCGAGCGCTGTGCGTCTTGAACCCTGACAATGTGAACGTGACGTCATACGTGCCGATCGGCAGGTACGAAATCGCGAAACCGCCGTCCTCCGCCGTGGTGGCTTCCTTGGTGAGGCCGGTCTGTTGGTGTCGAGCCACCACGGCAACCCCGGGTAGGACGCCATCGGTCTGGTCGGTAGCCTTGCCAACAATGGTGCCAGTGGTTTCCTGGGCGCGGGATAACGACGGTGTGACAAGACACAGGGTAAACAGGCTAACCAGGAGATAACGGGTGCGCATAACGCTCCTTTTCGAGCGCAAGGGTAACAGAGATGTCCGCGCTGTGACGTCTCAATTACGCAAAGTCAGTCCGCGGCCGGCCTTACGCGCCTCTTCGTCTTGGTATTCCATCTCCTTGCCGGAACGGGTCTGGACGATCGTCAGCGTGGTGCGGATGATGTCCTTACCAAGTTCGAGCA
Organism: Vicinamibacterales bacterium; assembly: GCA_035575715.1. Taxonomy (GTDB): domain Bacteria; phylum Acidobacteriota; class Vicinamibacteria; order Vicinamibacterales; family UBA2999; genus JACCSI01. Next base: position 171,067 of record DATLXN010000020.1, read on the forward strand.
CCGCCGCCTGTTCTTTGCCGGCGGCGTCCTTGTAGGTCAGCGTCATGAAGTGATTGCGTTTCTTCGAAAACAGCGCCAGCGGGCTGATCATGATCGCCATGCCGACGCGGCGGCCGGCCTTCTGGCCGTACTCGATGCCGGTGATCGCCGCGTACGGCACGGTGATGTCGAGCGGGTTCTGATCGCCGAGAAGGTTCCGACCACGAGGTTCGCGCAGATTCACGCACCGCTTGGCGAGGTCGACGAGGCGATGGAATGGCTGGAGCGGGCCTATGCCGAGGCTGCCGTGCTAAGATTTATGTTCCTCACCAAGCCGGCGTAGCTCAGTTGGTAGAGCAGCTGATTCGTAATCAGCAGGTCAGCGGTTCGAGCCCGCTTGCCGGCTCCAGTTTTCCTCAAGCAAAGCGGGTGTCCCCGCCCAATTTCTAACGAACGCTGTGGAACTTTTATTAGCAGCGCTGCGGGGACTTGTGCGGAAAAAGCGAGCGCACGCAAGCCCTAGTAGACGGACGCGTTGTTTCGATTTCCCCGCTTCGAGTGCGACCGCAAACTATATTTTTTTCACAGCGGTTTTGCCGTGTCCATGGCTGCTGGGGGTGCTAAGTTGGGCGGCATCTCGTTGACCTATTGACGTTGTAGAAATGGAGAAACAAAGTGCACAAACCCCGTAGAACAATTGCCGCCGTCGCTTTTTGCTTGGTCGCGTATCTCGGCGTTGCCGAGATGGCGGGTGTCATCGCGGACGCCCGGCCAGCGTGTGAGCGAGCCGTCGAATTCGTAAGAGTCCATGCGAGCCAATTGCCCACTACCCTTGACGGCATTCGCGCGTTTCCGCCAAGCTTTCGGCCCTATCTGTTCGAGCGCCTCACTGATGACCAGAAGAGCGAGTTCTGGCGAACGCATTTGAGCCGGTATGTCGGTCAGCACCGGAACACGCTCAGCGGAGCGCAGTTGCAGTACCTCGAAGAAAGTTACGCGTATCTAGAACCGACGGTGTTCGCGAACGTTGAACAGGAACGATCAAATCGCAACCATTTCAAAATGCAAGCGATCGACCTGTTCGGTAAAGGAGGCGCATACGAACTCGGGGTGTATGTTGGCGACCAGACGGTTGCGGGAGCCAATCTCGTCTCAGCTCAGGCGACCGCCGTGGAGTGGGTTATCGAAACCTCCCGCGAGATCAGCGCACAGTTCGAGACGTTTGCTACTACGTGCACCTGCTCGCAGATTGACGATTGGTGTTCACCCTACCCGACCTCTCCCACGATGACCTGTGTCCAGCCCGAGGAGCGTTGCACTATGACGTCCTCTGGCTGCGGTTGGTGGACAGCGGAGGCATGTACCGGCAACTGCAGACCCTAAGAACCCACCGTCTCGATACGGAGAGCCGGGCAGCCATGTGTGCCGCTTCACAACAGGAACGCATGCTGCCTCGGCTCTTCGCGCTACCGTTCGGTTAGAAGCGTCGTTCCGCCTTATTAACGTATCATTCACTACAGGAGAACGTCCATGAGCCCAAACGGCAAGTTACGCGACATTAACGACCGAGCCGTCGTCCAAGCTGGAGTTTGGAGGGCGTTCGTTGTTATGACATTGATTTTCAGCTCGATTGCATTGCTCTTGTATTGGGGCCGGCTGGCACTGGCTCTAGAAGTAGACGGTGCCGCGGGCGCCTTGCGGGCAATCGCTCTGTACCTGCCTGGCACGATTGCGATCTCTATGCCGGTCGCGCTGTTCCTGCTCGGCATCGCATCGAACGGGATGTCAGTGGCGGCAAGCCTTCGCGTCGGCCTGCTGGCCGCCATCCTTAATGTGTTCTTGCTCGGATGGATTGTGCCCGCGTCGAACGCCGCGACGCTGTCGTTTCTGGGCTCAAGTGTGCGGGATGTACGTGAACTGTCCGTTATGTCACTTATTCAGTCAGACTTTCCCCGCGCCGCGTCCGAGTTAGTGACCAGAGGTGTAATTGTCTTTGCGTCACTGCTTGCAGCGGTTGCTGGCGTAGCGGCTCGCAAGCAAATATCGCGACTGGTTACTGGTGGCGCTGCATTCGAGCCCACGCCGTAAGAATCTCTCGCGACCGTCAGCAATAAGAAGCGCTGAACGACCCCGGCCACCCGTCTCTCGGGCCGAGTGGATCGAGTTCTAGCGACCGGCGCCCAGCTGCGTCAGCGCATCAACGGCCCATCCGCTGAATCTCGGCTTCCTTGACCACCCACGTCCTCGAGCAGCACTTACAGAGATAGACCCACACGCGATACGGGGCCGCGCCGTTGTACGCGAGCAGCTCCGGCCGTTGGGCGGAGTCGCAATTCGGGCAGTCGGGTTTATCCATACGGTCACAGTTCTGCAGCCACTCGAGGAGCGCGCGCTCGAGCGCCGCGGTCCCGCCCGTGCACATCTACCGGCTCCATGCGACGGTGGCATGCCATCGAAGGCCCTTCTCCCGGCGGCGTTTCTCCAGCTCCGTCGACAGTTGCCACTGACCTTGCGCGTCCAGGGCGGCGGTGCCGGCCACGCGCACGCCGCGCTCGTCGACGGTGGCGATCACGGCGACGCTCTTTCCTTTCGGAAGCGCCGCCAAATCGCGGTCGATTTGATCGAGTCCGGATTTCAGAATGCCAGGCGCTTGTTCGTTCATGCGGCCTCCGGGCGATCGTTGATGTCCCACACCCGGGTGAAGGCGCCCGACTTCGCGAATTCGCCTGGTGCGACTGAGTCGGCGTCGGTGTCTTTCGTGAATGGCTCGACGCCGCCGGCGCGCATGAAACGCACGGCGAACTCGGAACAAAACATCTTCCAGTTCTCCGCGCCCTGGCGCTTCGCGTTGAAGAACGCAAACAGGCCGATCCAGTCATAGGGCTGACCTTGCACGGTGCGAAACCACGCCCGGGCCGCTTCGATATTGAAGCCGTCGCGCGGTCGGAGCACCCGGGCAAGGTTCAGCGCCCGGTAGTCGTAGCGATCGACGCCGAGACCATCCCGGGACGCAACGGACTTGCCGGCGCCGTCGTACACCTCGATGTGATTGATCCGGCTGAAGGTCTTGATCTGAATCGCCCGGGCGATAAAGCCCTTTCCGGAATAGAGCAGAACATCGCCAGCGCGTAGCCGGTTTTGACGTACGTCGCTTGGTGATCCGTTGGTAAAATCCATAGTTAATGACACCCCTGCAAGACACGGCTACGGGCCGATTCGTCGCAATACCAGTTGCCAAGAGGTTCTGGAGCAGAGTCAGAAAAACGTCTGTTGGTTGCTGGATCTGGCTCGGACAGATCGACCGCGGCGGTTACGGGATCGTGAAGCACGACGGCAAGTCCAGAAAAGCGCATCGCATTGCGTGGTCGCTGGTCAACGGCGAGATACCTGCTGGTTTTCAGGTGTGCCATCGCTGTGACAACCGCAGGTGTGTGCGTCCGGATCATCTGTTTGTCGAAACGTCTCTCGGTAACCGACGCGACGCCGTCGAAAAAGGGCGCCAAGCCAGAGGCGAGACAATCACCATCGCGAAGCTGACTCCGTCGCTCGTTCGAGAGGCACGCTAGCTGTACGAAGGTGGCTATACGAACATCACGGGATTGGGTAGGCGCTTCGGTGTCACCTACAGGGCGATGTTCCTGATCGTGACCAGGGCCACCTGGAAGCACATCTGAGACGTCGCCCTTCTTCCCAACCACGGTGATCGACTCGGCGGGGTGGATTTCAGCCCACCCGCCGTGACCGCGGTCGATCCGGCTGATGCCGCACGCCTTGACGACTTGGCCGACGCGCGGGGCCTCGAGAGGAATGAGCGGGATAATCTCGACGACGACCTTGTGCTCGACGCCCTTGACCGTCTTCGCGATCGTGAGATGCCAGTCGCCGTCCTGTTGCTTGCGCCGGTAGACCACCGTCGCCGTCACGCAGACGTGCGTGCGACTCGTCGTCGCCATCTTCTCGATGGGCACCGTGTGGTAGGTGCGGCCCGCGATGAGCGCCAGCAACAACGCGAGGATCACTTCGGGAGATCCCTTTGTGCGACGTAATCGAAACAGCGGCCGCATTCGAACGCGACGCGCGGGTGTGACGACTTCTGCGGATCGTGACCGAGCAGCTTGCAGCGCATCCGCTGCCACCAGGTGCTCCCGCCATCGGACCACTTCATCGCTTGGGCCTCAATGTCAGCGTGCCCGAGAACTTCGCCGGCCCCGAGTAGGTCGGCGGATTCTCCAGGGCCTGGCGCGCGAGATCGACGGCGGTGAGCACATCCTCGATGCGGTTGCGCGTGTCCTGTTGGGTACCGGCCGCTGCCGCGGCGCTCTGTGCCGCCATTTCGGCCGTCGCCACCGCGTCACGTAACGCCAGATCCTGTCGGTCCATCTTCTGATGCAGCTCGGTGACTAACGTGCGCAGTTGCGCGATGGCCTGGAGCACGTCGCCGTGCGCGGTCGCAGGCGGCACCGGTGTCGGGATTGGCAATGGCGGTACCGGCACGGGAGAAGGGCCTGACGGCACGTCCCCTACGTGATTCACCGGTGCGACAGGAATAAAGTGCTGGCCGGTCAAATTGAACAGCGGCGGATTGCGCGCGGGCGGGACGATCCGGTAGCCCACTAGTGAGCCATTGAGTTGCCGTGCGAGGACATCGTGACTCGCCGGCCGAGACGGATCGGCGCTCTTCATCCCCCAGCCTTCGCCAGGAAATGAGAACGCGAACTGCTCGGCTGCGCGGCGGGTGCTCAATCCGTTGTGATTGACGCCTTGCGCGGCGAGTCGCATCAGGACGTCGCTATGTCGCGCCTCCCATCCGGCGCTCGGAAACGGTGCCGGCCCGGGCCCGCCGGCGCCGCTCGATGGCTGCACGCTGAACGGATCGACCCACGCGCCGCGATCGCCAGGGCCGCCTGGTCCTGGACTCCAGACCACGCGCTGACCGGGTGCGCCGCAGCCACCGCAGATATCGACGATCTCCATCGGCGCGTTGCCGCGGGTGACGTCGACCGCGGTCCCACCGTCGCGAAACGCTAGGATGTCTTGGCTGAGGTCACGCGGGTTTCCCCGCTTGCCGTTGACACCCCACCCGTCGCCGAGATCGCGCGCGCAGAGGATGACAAAGTCGGTCGAGCAGGGTCGTCCGGAATGCGCGCAGGCGAAGGCCTCGGGATACTTTGCGGCGCAGGCGTGGACATCCGATTCGCGGTTCGGCACCTGCGCCCAGGCGAGCGACGACGAGGCCGCGAACGCAAACACCAGTAACGCCAATTGAGCGGTTTTCTTCATCATTAATTCCTTTCCATGATTGGTGAGTCGACGACTTGCCACGCCGACTGGAAATGGTCGCGCCACGTGGTTTCGTGTGGCCTCCCCGGCCTCCAGGTGCGCAGGTAGAGCGCCCATCCCGCCGCCGGGTCATCCGCGCCGGGCAATGGCGCGGGGTCCGTCCACAGCAGGCACCGCGCGAACGCGCTGGCCAGCACGTCGTTGTGCTCGATCGCGCTGAAACACGCATCGAGAAACACCGGGTAGCAAAGCGCCTGCAGCGCGGCACCGATGATCGGCCGGGTCGTGGGATGCACAATGACGCCAGCCGTCCCGCCGTTGCGCTCGAACTGGTAGAGACCGCGCGCCGGTCCGCCGCCCATCTGCCGCCGATGGCGACATCGCGATTCCTGCAGCGCGATAGCCAGCAGCATCGCCGTCGCGCGCGGGGACGCCATCGCTGGCGGCAACACGGCATAGGCAGCCGGAATCGCGAATTGGTGGAGGTGAGTCAACATGGTTGTCTCCGCTTTACGGAATGCGAACGGGGACCTGCCCCGTCGCGGCTTTCACGGCGAAATCGATATCGGCTTGCAGGTAGGCCACACTCGGGAAGGTGTGCTTGAACGCTGCGAGGTAGGTCGCCGCTGGCCGCTTCGACGAGTAGCCATAGTGCGCGGCGATCCCCACGCCGACGAGTTCAGCGAACACCTGACCGGTGGCGCGGTCGAGGGCTGGTGGGCCGAACAGGTGCCCGAGCTCGTGGGCTAATACCTCGAACGTCGCATTCACCGGCATCGGTGTGCGCAATTCGATCTGATGCGCCACGCTGTCAATGCGTCCAAAGATCGGGTGCCCTGACGGCAGCGCCAACCCTTCGACATAGGTCACTTCGAAGCCCCACGACCGCACGCGCGTCAGCAGTTCATCAAGCGCGCGCTGCATCGAGTCGCCCTCGGTCGGCTCGTACGTCGCTTGATGGTGGGGGATCTTGCTCGCCATCTCGATTACAGAGGGCGCACAGCCGACGTTGGCGGTGAGTAGCGCAATCAGGAGCACGCGGGTCATGGCGAATATCCTTTCCAGTCCGAGTTCGTGGCCAACAACAACAACGGCCCCGCAGACGCGCAGTGGTTGCGCGAACTACGGGGCCGCTTCAGGTCCCGATCGCTTTTGTTGTTGGTCTCAGCGCGCCAAAGCGGAGCGCGTGTCATCCGCCGGCGGGTGGCCACCACACCGGCGAACTAGCTGAGACAACCTCGTTGTTAGTTCATCGTTCTCGCCTCGCGCATTTCGACGGCGCCGAGCCAGCCGGCCACGTCGCCGGTGTCGTCGCGCATCGGATCGGCGCTGAGCCGCACGCGGATCTCGTGGCCCTCTTTCCTTTCATCGCCGGACGCGCCGTAGCAGAACGTCATCTCGGTGCTGAAGATGCGCTTGTCTTTGACCGCACGGAACCAGCCGTCGGCTACGCGGTCGCGATCGGACTCTTTCACCGCCGTCAGCCAGCCGCGGCCAATCAGGTCCGCTTTCGAATAGCCAATGAGCCACTGAAAGGACCGGTTGGTGTAAACCAGTTCCCCGTTGCTGTCCGTAAAAAACATCGGATGATCAAGAACGTTGATGATCGCGGTGTGTGTCGCCAGCGTGCGATTGACTTTTGGATCGATGCGATTGATGGCATCGCGCAGACTTTTCCCGCCGTTGCTTTCGAGCTGTTGCTCGATCTTGAACAGACGCCCGGAGTTCACCTCGTGGCGCGCGTTCAGCACTTCGATCTGACCCAAGCCGACGTTGATCGCCGTGACAAACGTGGAGCCGCGCCGATGCCACCCGCGCACAAACTTAAAGGCGTGGTAGAAGGCCGGCGGGCCACCTATTAACGCGAACCACGGAGCGAACTGCTCGATCATGAGCTCGCCATCGCCTTTCGGTAGGCAATCGCCTTGTTCAGCAGTTGTTGACGTTCGAGCGCGGACGGCGCCGCGCCGGTGGCCTGGTGCACGGTCGCGTAGGCGATGGCCAGCAGCGCTTTCACGTCCACGTCGGCCGACGCGTGGAGATCACCTTCAACCGCGGCGTACTCCGTCAACCACAGCGCGATGTCGCCGGCCGACGGCTGCGGGATCTCGGGCGAATGCCACTGCAGCCCGGCGCAGGCATCGCCGTTGGCCGCGGTGTATGGCTGGACCTGGTCACCGGCGAGCGCGAACGCCGCACCGGGCCGCTTCCAATGAATGACTCGAACGATCCGTTCGTGTGGCGTCATGGGGATACCTCGATCAGCAGTAGCGTGCTGACAGAACCGCTCGACTGCACGTAGGTGTTGGGGAGACCAGCCGTCGACGCGAGCTGCGTCTTGTAGGTACGCACGCCGGTACCGCCAGATGTATCGATGGCGACAGTGGCACAGGTGCCGATATAGTTCTGCGAGGTGCCGCCGTTCTGCGCGCCGGAGCGCTCGAACTCGTGGAGGGAGACGCCGTCGCGCAACAGGACCAACCGTAGTGCCGTGTTGTTGGTGTCCTTCCCACACCCGGCCTGGAAGGCCAGGACAATGACCTTATTGGCCGTCGACTTCAGCGTGATCGTCCCGGTGAGACCCGTGTCTACGAGTATCGCAGAGGCGCTGCTGATCTGCGTGCTGTAGCTGAACGTCGCGATCTGTGCGACACGGAACGGATCGGGAAGCGTGTGCCAATTGCTTCCGTCGCAAAACATCGTCGCCGATGCGTACTGCAACAGCCCCAGCGTCGTCGCGCCGTCGATGGTTTCCGCACCATTGGCGTCCACCGTCACCACTCCGCCGCCGATGTTCTTGATGGTCAGTGCACGGCCGCTGTTCCCGGCCGCCGCATACAACGACAGCGTGAACGTGCCGGCGGTCACCGCAATAATGTCGTCGGTCGTCAGCGCCGTGTAGGCGGCGCTGATGGACGTCAACGTGCGGACGTTCGGGAAGCCTAAGACCGGGTCCGCGCCGGCGCCCTTTGTCAGGAGCGCTTGTCCAGCCGTGCCCGCGGCGACGCGCCCGAGCTGGGTGGCACTGGTCGCAAAGAGGAAGTCGCGCGCGGCCTGGCTCGGTAACGCCAAGGCGCCTGCGTAGAGCGCCGCCGGATTGGCGACGACGTCCTGGTTCCAGATCGCCGCCGTAATGAGCGTCCCGGTCGTCCGCGTCGATGGCGCACCATAGGCCATTTAGAAGATCCCGTCTGCGTGCGCGAGGTTCTCCGCGCACAACGTTTCGTAGGTTTCCGGTGGCGCGTAATTCCGTTGATGCATGTGGCGCCGACACAAGAGCACCCGTTCGATGTCGCGCCACCGCGCCGGCGGCGCGACATCCTGATACATCGCTCCGCACGAGAAGCAGCAGGCGGCTTCCCACTCGGGGTCGTAAATCGGATACTCATCGCCGCACGGACACTTGACCTTCCACACGCCATGGCTAATAAGAGGCCCCGACAAGTGCGCGTGGTCGCCGGCATGTGGCGTGCCCCAGTTGCGGTCGGGGAATGCCGCGCGGCCGTCCAACAGCTGTTGGATCATCAGACCGCGGTAGGCCTCCACGGTCGCGCACTGCGTCCCGAACTCGTGACGCGGCCGGCCAATCGTGAGGTAGGGGCGCATCAGTAGGACAACCTCGTACTCACACCGAGCTCGCCGGCGCCCGCCGTGCCAAGCTGCCAGTACACGGTGGTGCTCGCCGGCGCGAGCCACCAGGTCACGTCAAGGGTCTCTGTTTCGGAGACGCCGAATTCGATGCCGTTAATGAAGTACTCCGTCGCCACCGTGAGCCCGGCGACTGTCTCGGCGAGGCGCACGCGCGCGCTGATGTCACCGGTCAGCGCGGCCGTCAGCAATACGGCCGACTGGTTCGCGAGGAACCGGACTGCGCGCACATTGGCGAGCGGGTCCTTGAACACTTCCTTCAGATACAGCGACGCGTCAGAGGCGACGAGCGCGTTGCTCTGGTAAATCATCTCGATGCTGGTGACGTTCGCGCCGTATGTCGCCTTACTGGTGGCGTCGGACGCTTCGGCCGTGACGGGGTTCAGCGCGTAGATACCGTCCCCGCGGACCTGCAGTGTCCGCACGCGACCTGGAATGGTGCCGTTGTTCGTAATGGCCAGCATCACGGACGACGAGAAGAACGACGCGACGACGCTGAACGACGAGGTCAGGTTCGCCCCCGACCCGTCGGCCGCCGCATTCATCAGGTAATCGGTTGTCGCCACCGGTGCGATCTGATTGGTCGCGCCGATCTTGGTATCGCGCTGGACCGGGTCGGTGTAGTCGAAAAACAGCGTCCGCGTTTCGCCTGGGTTGATGGCTTGCTCGATCGGCGCGTCGATCTTCGCGATAATGATGCCCACGCCGATGGTCCGGGGGAAGGCCTTCACGCGGAACACGTTCAGAATATCCGAGCGGCCGCCCGGGAACTCCAGGCCGTGCATCGTGTTGTCCAGCGTGCATAGGACTGACGTCACGAGTGTGCGCGTCGTGCGCGCCTCGAACTTCAACGTCTGACCCACCGTGGCATCGCGGACGCAGGCGATGATCCCGAGTTCGCTCTTGGCTAGGTCCGCCCAGATCGCCATGACCTTGGTGTCCTGGCTGACGTTATCGAGCGCGTAGACGTAGACGTCGCGTCCCGCTTCGATGCTGGTCAGCGCCGGCTGTTCGGTCATGTTGGCCAGCACCGCGGAGAACACCTGGTCGCTGCGCTTATTCACCTGGATCGGCGTCGGCGCATTCGCCCGGGCCGCCTCGTTCATAAAGTCGACGGCGACGCACGCGACACGGCGGCTTTCGAATTGCCCGGGCTCAGGGATGATCTGGTCGAGTCGGCCCATCCAATACCGCGTGTCGGCGCCATAGACCTGCTTTAGACGCACAGGGATGCCGAACCCCCAGCCGGGGCGCTTCATGGCGTGGAACGGCGAGTAATAGCCGAGCAGGGCGCCGCTGTTGGCCTCGTCATTCCGCATCTGAAACGCCAACGTGCCGGACTCGGCGACGCGCACCTCGGGCCGATGGGTCTTGATGCCGTACGACAATCGATACCTGTCGCTCGTCGTGTCGGCGGTCAGGTCGGTCCAGCCGCCGCCAACGCCGTTCAACTCGGCTTCGATGGTGTGGGTTGGCAGCACCCAGGCCATCAGCGCACCGTCCCTAACTGCAGCTGGCCGTCACGCATGCCGCGGACGATCGTTTCCGGCATCGTGCGCATCGCCGCCGCGAGCCCGCTCATCGACTGTTCGAGCTGATCGAATCGGCGCTCGTCAGACCCGTTGCGATTGGCCACCGCGATAATTTCGCGGACCAGCCGGGAGCCGATCACTGAGGGCTTGTCGAGCGGCACGATCGCCTCGCGACCATGGACGGTCACGCGTTGTCCGGTGAGCGGCGCGTTGACGATGCCGCCCGCCGCAAAGCCTTCGCCGCCGCCGTCGCCGTCGCCGCCGTTTGCTCGAGGACCCCGCGGCGAGAACCCGGGGTCGTTGTATTCGACGTCGACGCGGACTTTCGGCGCGTTGTTGGCGGCCGTTGCTAAGGGGCCGGTGATCTTTCCGATCAGCTCCTCGATTTTGTCGACAATCTTTTGGAAGCCGTCGACGATCGGCGGACCGAACTGAAGCTTGCTCATGTCGGTCAGCTTCTCGCCGTTGACGACGATGCCCTTCTCGCTCGCCATCAGGTTTGCGATGAGTGGCTTGAAGTTCTCGGGTATGGCACCGCCGAAGGCCAGCGAATCGCTGACCAACTTGCTGATCTCGTCTTGCATGCCTACCAGCACACCGCCGACGGAGGCGCCGCTGCCGGTCAAGAGCTGGAAATCGTCCCAGATCGTTTTTGCGGCGTCGTGCAGCTTACTGCTGTGGAACTTCGGGCCGAGGTCCGCCAGGTCGACGCCGTAGCGCTTCGCCGCATCCTCCATCTTTTTGAAGTCGACCTCGCCGTCGTCGCCCATTTTCTTGAACAGCAACGCGTTGTCCTTCGAAAGCACGCCGATCTCGATGAGATGCTCGATGGCGGGCCGCAGCGCGTCAGGGATGGTGCGCCCAGAGGACGCGGCGGTCGTGAATAACGCACCGAACTCCACGTTCACGTCCGCCATCTTCTTGTCGAATTCGCTGATGAAGGCGTTGAACTGATCGAGGCCGGCCTTACCCTGGTGGCCCCACTCGTTCTTGAACGACATGCCCAGCGCCTTTGCCTTGGCGTCCAGCTGCTCGAGCGTGCCGTGGGTCAGGAGCAGCGTGCCGCGCACCTTGTCGATCTCGGCGTTGTATTTCTTAATCTCGTCGTTGACGCCGATCCCGAATAGGCTTTTCAGCTTTCCGCCGATCGCACCGGCGAGCGGCCCGATCAGCGCGCCGATGCCCGGGATCATCGCGTTGAAGGCGCCACCGAGCGTCGGGCCGAGCGCCCCGAGAATCTTGCTCCCGAACTTCGTGACCACACCCTTGCCGAGTTCTTGGCCGAGATGCGTGCCGGCGGCCACGGCCACGTTGCCGCCTCCCTGCACCGCGCTCAGGATGACCGGACCGAGACCTTCCATCGCGGTGGTCATCCCGCCCTTCATCTTGGGCGGCAGCGCCGTCAGCTCCTTCGTGATGGGACCGAAGAGCCCTTTCGACAGCGCCTCGCCGAGCGGCATGGAGTCGGCGCCCATCTTCGCGAGCTCCTTCTCCATTTCTTTGGTCAGGCCGATCGATTCCGTGACGCTCTTCTCGAACGGACCGAAGAGGCCCTTCTCGAGCGCTTCGTGGACAGAGATATTGTTTTTGCCCAGGTCGACAATCGCGTCGTTGAGCTTTTTCCATTCGGCCTGGCGGTCCTTCAGTGCTTTGATTTCGGACTTCGACAGCTTGTCGGACTTCTTTTCGTAATCCTCGAGCGTCTTTCCGCTGCTCTCGATCTCGACCTTTTTATCCTTCGTCGCATGCATCGCCTTGACCATCTCGCCGCGGACCTTGTCCAGGCTGCCGGTCATGCCGTCGATTTTTTTCTGGAACTCGCCCGTCGCCGTGACGCCCGTCCAGGCTTCTTTTGTCTGGTCGATGAAGGATTGCTTCATGCCGCCCAGCTGCGCGCCAGCGTCGCGCACCGAGTCGCCCATGCCTTTGAATTTGTCGCCGATGCCTGGAATCTTCTCGGCCGCGCCGATCACGAGGCCCATGCCTTTGACCAGACCTTCGAGCAGCCCCGTGATTGCGACACCGACTGCCGCGAACACCAGCTTCAGCCCAGAGAATGCGACGTTGATAAAGCCGGCTGTATTGACGCCGAACTTGGCGGCGTCGACGAGCATCAGCGCGAAGCTGTTGACGTAACCGGTCAGTGTGTTCACGAGGCCGGCCGAATCCGCACCGAATGCCGACTCCAGCCCGGTCGCGATCGAGCCCAGCATCGCGTTGACCGCCGGACTGGTCGCGATCGCTTCGGACAGCTTGTCCTTGAAATTCCCGACCATCGCCTTCGATGCCGCGACCGCGTCCGCAAAATCGAACTGCGCTTCGCCCGATTCCTTCAGGACCCGCTGCAGCTCCCGTTTGATCGCGATGCCCTTGGCGTCGGTCTTCTCGGCCTCATTCATGTCCGCGACGGTCTTGCCGATCGACTTGCCGTAGTCATACATCGCCTGCGCGCCGTCGATGTTGACGCCGACGGTTTTCAGCGCCATGTCCTTCCCCGTGGCCATGACCTGCGTCAGCGTCTCGAACGCCGTCTTCGCATCGCCACCGGTCCGGTCGGCGAGGACACGCGCAGATTTCCCGAGCAGCCCAAAGTCCGCGTCGGTCAGCTTCAGTTTTTGGCTGAGCGCCACGTTGGCTATTTGCATCAGGTCGAAGTCCGTGACCGTACCGGCGAACGCCTTCTTCAGTGTGCCGAGCACCTTGACGGAGTCGTTGCCGATCGTCTTGTTGAGCGTGTCAAACGACCCACGGATGTCCGCGACATCGGCGCCGCGAATGCCCAGCGCGACGACGCCTGCGGCCAGCGCCCCGACGGCGCCGGTGACCGCGCCGATCGTGAGGCCCATGCCGGCGAATGACGACCCGACGTTGCCGAGAAACGATTGGACGCCCGAGCCTGCGCCTTTCGCGCGGTCGCTGCTACCCTGAACGTCGTTATCGAGGTCCTTGAGCGCGCGCTGGACCTGCTTAAACGCTTCCTCGGTGACGTTTCGGGCCCGGAGTACGAGCTCGACTTCGCGTTCACTCACGGGCGCCCCCCTTGTGTTGCTCGTGCATCACCTCGAGGTGCGTCTGATGCACGCAGCCGAGCGCGCTCATCAGCCACGCGTTCTGTTCGTCGAGCCCGCCGGCGGCCGGCAACGACGTGCGCTGCCACCGCACCGCGCCGTTGGGATGTGTCGTGACCTCGTGCGTCCAATAGAAGACCCGCAACGCGTTTTCGATCTCGGGAGTGAAACTGAGCACCGGGCAGGTCTTGAGCACCAGCGGCCCGTGGTGCCATACGACACGTTTCTTTGTGGACCCGTCGCAGCCGCGTCTCGCACAGAGCTGCAGCTCGTGGCATGTCTGGCAATTGGTCCCGGTCTCGAGCCACGACGAGCCGACCTTGTTGGCCCGCGCCTCGTCGAGCCAGAGCGAAAACCGTGTCGCCGTGACCAGGGCGTCCCGTTCGGCCGACGACAGCTGCTGCGCATCGAGCACCGCGCTGAATAACCGGGTTACCAAGTCCTCGCGTCCACCGAGCAGCGTGCCAAGGCCATCGACCATGACGACCTCGTCGATCAGGACGTCGCCGCTCGGCGCCGTCACATGCGCGTCGATCGCCGCGACGCGTGCGAGATGCAACACTGCCCGCAGAGACGCCGACGGCGCCCGCGAGCCACGCGGCGACACCAGGCGCGCCAGCTGCGCGAGCTCGTGCACCGTCACGCGCGCGACCTCGAGGCGGACCACTTCGCCGTCGATCGCGACCGTCTGCTGCGACGCCCGGTGAGCCCTGAAGGACATCGATCACCCCTGGTGCGCCTTCCGCCACCGGTCGACCGAATACAAGTAGACCCAGCGCTGGCCGGTGTGATCGAGCTGCTCGCCCTCGCCGAGCGGCACGAGTTCGCTGACGTCCGCGATCCAGTTGCCGCCCATCGCGAAGGCGTGCGAGACCACGCGTGCGCCAGCCGGGAGTTGCGACAGCAGCACCGGCCGCAGTTTGGCGTTGGCGCCAGCCAGCAGGTAGAGGCTGACGACGGTGGCGGACCGAAGATCGGCCGTCAACGCGTCCTGTTGAATGAAGGTGCAGCGATCGGTCACGCCGGCGGCGCGCGCGGCTTCGTTGGCCTCGGCAATGCGATCGGCATCAATGTCGTATCCGATCGCCGTCGCGCCGCGTTGCGCCGCAGCGATACAGAGCCGGCCGGACCCGCAGCCCAGATCGACAACGGTGTCCGTGTCGGTGACCTTCGCGATCGCCATCATGCGGTCCGCGACGGCCACGGGAGTCGGCACAAAGGGCGCGAGGCGCGTGCGCCAGTTGGCCTTCTGCTCGGCGTCGAGCTTGTTCTCCATGAAGATGATCATCAGGAGTTCGGACAGCATCGCGTCGCGAGCGCCGAACAACCGCACCAGGTCGGCGCCTTTCGTGATGGATTCCGGGCTGTCGTCTTCGACAATGTGGCCTGGCTCGATCGCGACGTACTGAGAAATGGCCTCGACGACGAAGGTCTTGGCCGACCGCTCGTCTTCCTCCGCGCGCTGCTCACGTGCTTGCCGCGCGTCGCCGAGCTCGCCTTCGGGCACGGGCGCCTTCGCGGAATCATTTGCACGGCCCATGCGCGCGAAGTCCCGGTTAAAGTCGATCGCTTGTTGCGGGTTGAGTCGCGCGATCTTGATCGGGATGACCTCCCCGTCGATCACGATCGTGGTGTTGTAAGTGGACGACAGACGCAAAGCCATTGAACCTCCTGCGCACGTGGTGCGCGGAACCGTGTAAACGCCGGGCTGTTCAATCGCTCGCGAGAGGAGCGGCCACCCCCGAAGGCCAGACATTGCGAGGGGGCGACCGCCGGCGAACGCGGTGTGCGGGGACCTGGCGGTCTAGGCGACCGCCAGGTAGAACTCGTCGTTGCCGCTCGTGCCTTTGCAGATGCCCTTATAGGCATGCTGCATTTCTTCTTCGTTGTTCGGGTCGTCGGGTGTGTCGAGCTCGAGCTTCGGTGCATACATCGCCCAGATGCTGCCCTGGGTAAACCCGCACTGCACCATGGCGGCCACGTCGTTGCTCGCCTCGGCGGCGTCGAGGATGGTCACGTCGTTCGACACCATCGTGTCGAGCGCCGCGGTGACGGACCGCTTGCCGGCGCGATACATCGCCTGCGCCTGCGCGGTGCCGAACGCGACGTTATCGAGCTTGAGGCCGTTCTTGAGCTCGAAGGAGGCCTTCAGGAATTCCTCGGCGCTGCCGTCGACGCGCAGGTAACCGGTAAGTCCGGACGGTGGCGTCGTGCCTGCCGTGGTGAAGGTCGCCGGATCCGTCTGCGCGTTGCGCGTGCGCTTCTGTGCCGGGCCCGACGCCTCGAACATGATCTCGTTGTTCGCGTCAACCATGATCTTGAGCGACTCGGGCGCGCAGCCGTTCATCTCATAGCTGTGCGAGGTCAGGTAGTGCGCCCAGTTCAACGACGCCGTCGCGAGCAGGGCCGTCGTCAGTTTGTAGGTCAGGCAGCCCTTCACTGCTTGGCCATCGGTCAGCGCTGACGGCAGCGCGGGGGCCCAGGTGGTGACACCGGTGCCAGTGTTGACCGCGGTGATGAACCGAACGTAGATGTTGCCATCCTGGTGCGTGATGGCGATGGCGTCACCAACGGCTAGGCCGGCTGCCGAGGTCAGCGTGTCGGCTGTCGTCGTACCGGCGCCGCCAACAGCAATCGTGGTCGCCAGCGTGACGTTCGTCTTCGACCCGAAGAAGGCCTCGAGCATGAAGTCCACGTCGGGCACGGTGTTGAGCGTGCCGGACGGGTAGAGGATCCCGTTGACCATCCAGTCGGCTGTCTTGCGACGGTTGAAGCGGTAGATCTGGGACGGGTGCGCGTGACGCTCCGGAGAGTTCACCCGGTTGCGCGGGTTCTGATTGAACTTCAGGCCCAGGTGACGCACAGCGTCCGTGGCCGCCAGCGCCGCCGACGCGCCGTAGGACGCTTCTTGTGCGCCATACAGTCGACCGACGCGTCCGATTTGATAGGTATGTGACATCGCTCGTCTCCCTCAGTCGACGCGTTATTCGGTGGCGACGTCGCGTGACGCCGCGGATTTCTTGGCCAGCGCGGTATCGACGACCGGCTCGAAGAGATGTGCGTAAGGCTTCCCGATGGCGTCGCGCCAGGTGAGGCCGGTCTTGGCATCGGCCTTCTCGGTAAAATCCACGACTGCGCCGCGGCCGAACGTGCGACCGAAGGTGGCGCCCTGGACGTTGACCGTCCCACCCTCATCAACGATGCAACGCATCAACTTCATCGGTCACTCCTCAATTCGGTTGGCCATACGGCCGGTGGAACCACAGCTCGAGTTCGACACCCGCCCAGACTTGCGATCCTTCGCCGATGCGATTGAGCCCGCGCTTCACGATGCGTGTGTCGGTGCAGAGCCCGCCACGGCTGATGTCCTGGGCGATCGCCTGCTCGATGTCTGCGCACCCGCGAAAGTAGGTCTGCAACAAACTGTTGTCATCGGTCGGTGTCGTGTCGCTCACCCACCACACCGTAACCGGCAGCGTCAGACGTCGAATTTGCTTGCCCGGCGCGTATTCCCATTTCTCGTCGCCGAGGTCCACCAACACGAAGGGCCGCGGTCCGTTCGGAGCGACGAGGTCCTCAACCTTGTGGTTGGGATCGAGTTTCACCGCCGAGGCTTGCACGGTGTAGTGATAGCCCCCGCCAGTCGAAATACCCGCGAGCGCGGCCTGGAGGTTCTGCACGGCCCGGAACTCAATCGGTTCCGGCATGCGTCCTCGCGTATGCGAGCTCGTGGTCGAAGTTCTTCGCGAAGGCCTCCTGCGCCTTCTCGATACCGCCCGGTCGAAACTTCGCGAAGACGCGACCCAACGACGGACCGTGGAGCTCGCTGACCGGCAGGCGCTGTTTGCCGACCCGCGCGAAGACGCCGCGGTGTCCGCCCATCGTCGCGATGAAACCGTGCTCCACACGGTTCCGCGATCCACCCAACTTGTATGTCACGCCACGGCCGCGGCCGCGCGAGGGCTCCGGGCCCCGGGCCCCAAACTTGATCAGCGGAATGCGCGCGAGATTGGTCGCCAGGCGCGCTTCAGGATTAAAAAACGTCGCCTCGCGCATCTTCATCGCGTCACGCACGTCGCCAGACTTCAGGCCGAGGTCCGCTGCGATCTCCCGCACCATGTGGGTGCGCGCAGACTTGATCGCGCGATTGGCCGCTCGCACCACCGCCCGCGTGATGTTTCGCGGATACGACTGAAACTCCGCGAGCACGTCGGTCAGCGTGATTTGTGTGTCAATCATGCGCGTCTCACGATCGCGTGCCAGCAGTCGGCTTCCACGTGGTCGCTGTTGTCGACAGTCCAGTTGACGGCCGTTCCTCCACCGCGCTCGGGCGCCGAGATGGACGTCCCTCGCGGCAAGGTCGCGACGGTGGCTCGCGGGATGACCATCACGCGCCGCGGGCCGACTTTGCTAAACAACTCGACACCCGTCGGCTGCTGTTCGTCGGCCGGCTTGGAGTGCCAGATCACCGTCGTGGTAATCGGCGTGTTGTCCGGTGCCGGCCTGGTGACTGTGGCCGCTACGCCGTGCGCGCCGAGGATCAGCTCGAGCGCCAACGTGCGGAGCGGCCACAAGTCCATCGATGGCTCACCTTTACGCCAGCGCGGCGCCGAGGTTGCCCCCGTGCAAGACCACCTGACCGGTGCTCGACGGGTTCGCTGCCGCGGCAGCCGCCACGCCCGCTTTGAAGTTGCCGGTGCTCACGGTCGTGAACCGCTTGTTGATGTTGTCCCAGTTGACCTGCTGACCTTCGGTCCAGGCCTCGGCGAACAACTTCGCATGTTCGACCACGCCTTGACGCAGGCCGTTGAACTTCGCTCCCGCGGCGGCGTTCACCAGCGCGATGACCAGGAGGTCGCCGATCTTGACTCCGGTGCCAGAGACCACGCCGCCGGCCGGAGCGGTGAACTCGAGCGTCTTGCCTGGCTGAATGTAGGTCTTCATGTGCTGCTGCTCCTTGCGGCGTTAGGGCCCGCCGTGGCCTCTTCTGACGCCTTAAGGGCGGCCGGGAGGAATTGGCCTCCCGGTACCGCCCTCGTGGCGAACTCGTGTGCTGTCGGGCGTTACGAGGCCTAGACGCCGGCGTTGGTGACCGCGCCGCGGAAGTCGACCGCGCCCACCGCGTAGTCGTAGCGGACCTTCATCTCCGCGCCGTCGACGTCCCACCCGTCTTTGGTCTCGAGGACGGGTTCGGTTTGGCCTTCGAGGAACGCGACCTCGATGGTCGGGGCGACGTTCTTGTCGGCGAACAGGTACCGGCGGGTGCCGGTGAGCCGGGGCGTGTCGACCACATCGCTGAACAGACCGACGACCGCGTTCGGTTTCATCGAGGGTTTGTTGGCGATCGTGTCGGGGTCGTACTGCGACTGATTGATGATGCGCGCCGAACCGCCCAGCCCGACGGGCACGAGCAGAATCGCCGGACGCAGATCAATGAAGTCGTTGCTGTCCTTGTCCTTCTGTTGCGCCATCTGGACGCGGTCGCTGTCGATCGCGGCGGCCGAGAGGGCTGCGCCGGCACTGATGTTGTTGTGCGCGGCGTTGAACAACACCACGCCGTCGCCCATCGTGGGACCGAGGCCGCCGTTCTGCGCCAGCAGCGCATACACGTCGATCTCGACCGAGAGCTTGGCGGCGCGACCCAGCTTCGAGAGCAGGCTCGCGAACGCGCCCATGTCGTCATTGACGATCATCTGGCGCGAGACATTGATGATGTTGCCCTTGGTCCCGGCGGTGATGGTTTCCTTGCTGGCGTCGGTGATCGCCTTGCGCTTGAATTCACCAGACTCGTTGACGGCATCGAGCGCACCGAAGGTGCCCATCCGGTAGCGCGCATGCGCGCGGAAGTCGCTGACGGTACCTTGGGCGCAGAAGCGCGACCAGGTGTCGGGCGTGATGCCGTACGCCGCCTGCAGCATTTTGTGCATCACGTTCTCGAGCAACGTGGCAAAGTCGCGGG